>CAVRTB010000002.1:0-510948 GCA_963724065.1 uncultured Solirubrobacterales bacterium | reverse complement strand
GCACATTCCCGGACTCTATCTCTGCGGATCGAGCAGCCACCCGGGCGGCAACGTCACCGGACTTCCGGGATACAACGCCGCGCAGGTGATCATCGGTGATGTCGGTGCGATGCGATGATCTTTCCGTCTTGGCTGCGATCGGTGCAGTGATAGATAGACTTGGGATAGCGGCGGGCACACGACTGCGGGAAGGCCTGCCCGGTGGCGGGGCGGCCATTATTCAACGGCGAGATATTGGGCGAGGCCGTCGTCGAGTCGGGCTAAATCGCGCGTCTGTCCTCCGCGCTCTGCGGGTCATGACCACGTAACTAATTACAATATCTATCAATCTTCGTGCATGTCGCGTTGTGCGTCGAATGCATCGCCGCGTGTGACTGGTTGCGTTCGTGCTTTGGAAACCCGCCCAAGTCGTTGCGACGCTCGAGGCGATTGCTACCTCGCGTCGGTCGTCGGCGCTTCTCACGCGCCATGCAATGCGTGTCCTTCTTGACGCAAGATAGAACGTCAAGGCGCGATGGTCGCGCCCAACCTGACCGAAACAACGCACGTTAACCGTGACGTCATCTGACGAGCGGCATGAAATTTTGCCGCTGTTCCGTTTGCGGGGCTCTTTTGTTGAGGCACCGTGATGCGATAGTTTTGCGGCGCTCATTCATCGAGGAGGGCACCTTGGCGACGCTGACGATCTCTGCGCCACACGATTATAGCGGCGATGCGCTATCGAACATCGATGCCATATTGTTCGCCAACATCGCGGTCGCGATTTTCGCAAGCAGTCAATTCACTCCCCGGTGTCATCTCTCCCAATGTGTCAATCACCGGTAACGTCGGCGCCGAACGGGCTGTTCGTCAACGCAGCTGGTGCGTCTTTCTCAATGGCGGGTTGGACTTTTTCGACTTGGGACGCAACGGATACGATCACGGTAGGCGGCAGCGCCATCGGGAACACGATCACCGGTTCTTCTCAAGCCGACGCTATATTTGCCGATGACGGGCAGGACACGGTCAACGGCGGTGACGGAAACGACACCCTCGTGGCGCACACGGCCGCAAATATCTTTTCCCAGGAGCATGACACTTTAACGGTGGCGCCGGTAACGACACGCTCTACGGCGAGGCCGCGGATACGCTGAACGGTGGCACGGGTTTCGACGTTCTGCAGGCCATCAACGACTTCGCCATCAACCTCGATCTCGCCGCCGCGAGCATCGAGTACGTGCTGTCAGGCTTCGGCGATGACATCTACACGGCGGCTTCCACCTCCACAGCCGTCGAGGTCTACGCGGGCGGCGGCAGCGATTCAGTTACGGGCGGCTCAGGCGATGACCGGCTGTGGGGCGGCGTCGGCAACGACACGTTGGTCGGGAACAACGGCAATGACGTCCTGGTCGGCGACTTCGGCGCGGACAGTTTGTCGGGCGGGATAGGCAACGATCAGCTTTATGTCGGCAGCGAGGACACGTTCATCGACGGCGGGGATGGCTTCGACGCGGCCTCATTGCGACAGGGACCGGCATCAATCTGAACATGGCTGCGCCCATCTCGAATGGGCGGCCGACTTCGTGGGCGGCAACGACACGATCGATGGCTCCGGAGTGAGCGGGAACCTGGAGGTCTACGCCGCTGGCGGTACGGACACGGTGATCGGCGGCGGCGGTGTAGATTCCTTTGGGGAGAAGCGGGCGACGACCGGTGACGGGCAACGGCGGCAACGACACGCTTGTCGGCGGCCTCGGTGGGTCCGCTGACCGGCGGTCAAGGGACCGACGCACTGTACGGCAACAGCGGCGGCGGCGCGGATGGCGCGGTCGACACGTTCGCATTCACGAACAACTGGGGCACCGACTTCGTGTTCGACTTCGAAGTCGGCACCGACAAGCTCGATATGACGGGCGTGTCGAGCGTCTTCACCGCAACTGATCTGACGATCACGAGCAACAGCGGCAACGCCATCATCAGCTTCGGCGGAAACGTTATCTCTGTAGCAGGGCGGGCGGGTCAGATCACCGCGAATGATTTCGTGTTCGACTCATTTGCGGTACTCGCGCCGGATGTGTTGAACAGCGGTGGAGTTGGGGCATCGGTCGCGGCTGCCGGCGATATCAATAACGACGGTTTCGACGATGTGATCGTCGGCGCGCCCGAAGCCGGAAGTGGAAGCGGCGCGGTTTACATCGTGTACGGGCACGCCCACGGCAACGTCGACCTGTCCTCGCCGGGCGCAAACGTGACTGTGCTTACCGCCTCAGGGGAGACCGGGTTCGGCAGCCAGGTTGCCAAAGTCGGAGATTTCAACGGCGACGCGCTGGACGATCTGCTGATCACGAACGATGAGGGGACGGCCTATTTTGTGCTTGGCCGGCCGGGCGGTTTCGGTGCATCGCTCGATGTCGCAACAGACCCGCAAGTCTACACGATCGATTTAGGCTTCAGCGATGGTTTCCGCACGTTGACTACGGCCGGCGACGTCAACGGCGATGGCCTCGACGATGTCTTGCTGACGCGGGACCGACCCGCTCGGTTTTCGAGCTATCTCATCTATGGCACGCCCGGGACGGGCGGCAGTATCATACCCCCAGCGGAAACCTTTCCGGAATAACGAAAGCGGCGGGCGACATCAACGATGACGGTCTCGCCGATCTGATTTTCTTGAGCTCGAATGGCTTTGAAGGCACGACTGAAGACCTTCTCTATGTCATCTATGGCAGCACCGATCCGGTGGAGATCGATCATCCAAATGCCGCCTACACCTTCCCCTTCGCCGATGTGACGGATTTCCAGACCGCCGGAGATTTCAACGGAGACGGGTTGGACGACATTGTCGGCGCATTCAAGCCGGGTTCTACGACACCGCCGCCGGACTTCGTCGCCACCATCGTGTTTAGCGGCGATCCGTCCGACCCTCTCGCGGACGTCACCAGGATCCGGGCGGAACGACCCGATGCCCCTACCCCTTGGTGCCCTCACCAGCTACCGCGCCGGCGCGATCGGCGACGTATGATGTCGGTTTCGGCGATATCGCATTGACGCACTTGGGCTCGGGCGACATTTACGTGGTTCTCGGCAGCGCGAACCCTGCGGGCGTGATCTCGCTCGATGCCGTCGCCGCCGGGAACGGCGGCGTCAAGATTCACGTGGATCCGCCGGTCGGATCGCTCGCGATAGCCCCCGCAGGCGATGTCAACGGAGACGGCATCGACGATATCCTTGTCGGCAACGGGCAGGAGCAGCTCGCCGCGCACGTCATCTTCGGCCAGATCGACTGGCACCTGTGAGCCAGGCCCCAAGAGTCTAGGTGTCCGGGTGTTCCGGTTTGCAGGCCCTTTTGCTGAGGCACCGTGATGCGATAGTTTGCAGCGCTCATTCACCGAGGAGGGCGCCTTGGCGACACTGACGATTTCCACGCCGCACGATTATAGCGACGATGCGCTGTCTAACATCGATGATATCTTGTTCGCGAACATGGCGGTCGCGATTTTCGCAAGCAGTCAATTCACTCCCGGTGTTATCTTCCCAATGTGTCAATCACCGGCAACCCTGGCGCTAACGGCCTATTCGTCAATATGTCGGGATCGTTCACCATGGCAGGTTGGACGTTCTCGCCGGGATAGCGCGGATACAATCACTGTGAATGGCAGCGCGGGCGGGGACACGATCATCGGATCATCCCAAGCGGATACGATGTTTGCCGGCGACGGGTCGGACACGCTCGACGGCGGGGATGGCAATGACGTTCTTGTAGCTCATACCGAAGCGAATGTATTTGTCCCAGACCAGGACACCCTCAACGGGGGTAACGGCAACGACACGCTTTATGGAGATGGCTTCGACACTCTTAGCGGCGGGGCCGGCTTTGATGTCCTCCAGGCGATCAACGACTACGCCTTCAATCTCGATCTCGCCATTGTCGGGATCGAGTACGTCCTGTCAGGCTTTGGCGATGACATCTACACGGCGACCTCCACTTCGACCGCGGTCGAGGTCTACGCGAGTGGCGTAACGATTCCGTCACAGGCGGCTCCGGCAACGACCGACTCTGGGGCGGCGTCGGCAATGACACCCTCGTCGGAAACAACGGCAACGACGTCTTGATTGGCGACCTGGGTGCGGACAGCCTCTCGGGCGGGGCGGATTCGACGTCCTGTACATCGACGATGAAGACACTTTTATCGACGGCGGTGACGGTACTGACGTTGCTTACATCGCGACCGGCACCGGCATTTCTTTGAACATGGCGGCCACCCACCTCGAGCACGTTACCGATTTTGCAGGAGGCAACGACACCATCGATGCCTCTGGACTCGCGGGATTCGATAGCGTGTTTGTCTACGCCGGCGCCGGAATGGACACGGTGATTGGCAGCTGCAGTTCCGACAGCCTATGGGGATTATCCGGCGATGACACACTCATCGGTAACGGTGGCAACGACACGATGGTTGGCGGCGCGGGTGCCGATGTGCTGAACGGCGGCGCAAGCAGCGACAAGGCGTGACCACCGCGTTCATCGGCAATGACGGCGGGGGATCGACCGATTCGCGAGCGTGCTGGCGAGCCCGAAGACCAAGCCGGTCGGGATCAATTTCGCGACCTATGTCGGCTTCGGCACGATCCGCGGCCAGGTGATCGGCGGCGCAAACCGCGCGCCGACCGCGGCCGAGCTCGACCGGGAAAAGGCGTTGGTCGCGAAGGGCATGTGCGAGGGCGCGATCGGTTTTTCGACCGGGCTGTTCTACGCGCCGCAGAGCTTTTCGAAGACCGACGAGGTGATCGCGCTGTCGGCCGAAGCGGCCAAGCGCGGCGGCTATTACGACAGCCATATCCGCGACGAATCCTCGTACACGGTCGGGCTGGCGGCGGCGATCGACGAGGCGATCGCGATCGGCCGCGCGACCGGGATGCCGATCCATATCAGCCACATCAAGGCGCTCGGCGTCGACGTGCAGGGCATGGCGCCCGCGATCATCGCCAAGATCGACGCGGCGCGCGCGGCGGGCGTCAACATCACCGCGAGCCAATATCCGTGGAGCGCGTCGGGCACGAGCCTGGTCGCCAGCCTCGTCCCGCTCTGGGCGCAGGACGGCGGGACGGCGGCGCTGATCAAGCGCTTCGACACGCCCGCGCTCCAACCCAAGCTGCGCGCCGACATGGCCGAGAATATGCGCAAGCGCGGCGGGCCGGCGACCCTGCTGGTCACCGAGGGGCAATATCGCGGCAAGTATCTCAGCCAGATCGCGGCGGCGATGAAGACCGATCCGATCTCCGCCGCGATCGCGATGATCCGCGTCCACGATTCCGCGACCGTCAGCTTCAACATGAGCGAGGCCGATATCGCCGCGTTCATGCGCAGCCCTGGGTGATGACCGACAGCGACGCGTCGGGCGGGCATCCGCGCGTGTGGGGCACGTTCGCGCGCAAATATGCGAAATATGTCGTGGCGGATAAGGTCATCACTCTGCGCGAGTTCATCGAGCGCTCCTCCAGCGTGACGGCGAAATGGTTCGGACTGACCGGGCGCGGCGAACTGAAGCCGGGCGAGTTTGCCGATGTTGTCGTGTTCGATCCCAAGACCTACGCCGCGCGTGCGACCTACGAACAGCCTACCCTGCCCGCCGCCGGTGTCCGCACGGTGATCGTCAACGGCGTGGTCGCGGTTGACAATGGCGCGCTGACCGGCAAGGCCGCCGGCCGCGCGCTGCCCCATACGCCAACGAAGGGCAGCTGCCTGTGACCTAATGTCGCATCCCTTTGGAGAGCGGGTGGCGGTACCTTCGCGCCGGCGCTCGTCTGGTCCGGCACCTTACGAACGTGGGGGTGACGGTGTCGGCCGCGCAATAACGGCACCGAGACACCGCCATAAAAGCTAACGGTAGAAGCGCACATCCGAAAGCTGCAACCACGCGGCCGCGCCTGGCTGCCCTTCGAGCCGCACGATCAGCGAGCGCAACTTCGAAAGGTCGAGTTTTGCGCCTTTCTCGGGGCTCGCGAACTGTGCGAAGGGGATACGGAGCTCGGCGCGCCCCTCGCCTGCCCGGAATGGCGCACGGAACCAGGCGTCGTCAGTCAGTCCGTAGCTCTCTAGCGTGAGTCCATACTTCCCCGCACCCTTCGCAGTAAACGCCACCCCGGTGAAACCGCGCGCATCGGCGAGTTGGATCGCGCCTCGGGTCAGAGGCAGTATCAACTGTGCGAATGGCTCCGGCGCGGCACCGAGACGAGCGACGAGGAACATGCGCTTCGCCGGTCCTTCATCGTCGCGCGCCATATCGAGGCGGCTGTGATCGACGCCCGGCTCGGTGCTCTCAACCGGCAGCGTGTCCAGATCGGTACGTCCGTCAGCGCGCGCGCCGGTATCAATCGGGCCTGCCATTTTATGTACGGGCAGCGGCGTCGGCACGTTACTCTCGACCAGCGAACGCAGCTTGGGCAGGTCGACCTCACTGCCCGACACCCACACCCGTCGCACATTCCACAGGTCGTCGATCCGCTCGTCGGGCTTGCCGCCAACCAGCACCAGATCGGCACGCTTGCCAGCAACGATGGTGCCATGGTCATCGGCTTGCCCCAGGATGTCGGCACTCGTCCACGTAGCGGCGACAAGCGCCTGCGCTGGCGTGAATCCGAGCTTGGTCAGGATCGTGATCTCGCGGATCGTGCCCGACCCGTGATAGACGCCGCCAATTCCGGAATCGGTGCCGATGCCGATGCGGATACCGGCCGCGTGCAGCCGACGCATATTATCCTGAAGCGTCGCCCAGCGCTTAGCCTCATAAGCCGGAATCGGCTTGATCGGCTTGGCAAGACGCGCCTTCTCGCGCGCCTTTTCGCCGGGGCGAAGGCTGCTCCATTCGCCGGGCAGGAAGGTCCGGTTCTCTTGTGGCTCGAACACCACCATCGTCGCGACGTATCCCGTATTGAGCGATTTCATTTTTGCGATCAGGTCGGCGTCAACTGGCGCATCGCTCACGCCGTGGCCGAGCGCGTCGATCCCCGCCGCCGCCCCGATCTTGGCGCCGCCGAGCGTCACCGTATGCGTCAGAACCGGCAGGTGCGCGGCATGAGCGTCCTCGACGATGGCGGCTAGAGTAGGCTCGTTCATCGAGTTCAAATCTGCATCGCGGCCGTAGCGCCAACCGTCCGCGAAGACTTTGATGACGTCGGGCTTATAGGAAAGCGCCTGCAGCATCATCAGGTGGGCCGCGCGGGGCGTTGCGGCCTCGAATGTAAAGAAATTACCCGAACCGAACTCGGTCCCATGTCCGCCCGGCACGCCCAATCGGATTGCAAGCTGGAGGTGCGGCGCAGAGACCGCACCGTTCGAAACCATCTCGCGAATAGGCTGCAGCATCTCGCCCGATACTGAATAGTCATTCACCGTCGTCACGCCGCGCAAAAGATAACTCGCATAGGACTTTGCCATATCCTCCGGGGCGTTGAACGCCGGCGAGCGCAGATGCGTGTGAAGGTCGTGGAGTCCGGGTATGAGCGTCAGCCCCCGCGCGTTCACTATCCGCACACCACGCGGAACGGCGAGGTCGCGGCCTACAGCGACGATGCGGTCGCCCTCGATCAGCACATCCTCGATCACCGCTGGGCTGCCGGTTCCGTCAAAGACACGGGCACTACGGATCAACGTTGCCTCAGGTTCGTGCGAAGGAGACGCACCGAGGAGCGTCATTTCCGCCGTCATGAGAATCAGAAGCAGCCAACGCATAGCACGCGGGCTTAATGGCGCGCGCGCCGAGAGCAACGCGAGGATGCGCGGCGGTTATGGGGTAGGAAAGCCTTGCTATTAGCCCACGACGTCCGCCGCGCCCCGATCAACCGCGAGCGAACAATGTTCGCCTTCTCGGCCGGGTGCTGCCCTGAGGTCAGCGACCTGCGGCAGTCTTGAAACTGCGCATCACCGCATCGCCGGTTGCGGGGCGCAGCGTGAAGATGCTCGCCGCGCCGTCGCTGTGCCGGGTCGGATGGACGCGGTTGGTCAGTAGCGTCCACGCCACGCCGCGGTCGAAATCGACCCACAGCCCGGTGCCGGTAAATCCGGTATGCCCGATCGTGCTCGCCGAGCAGGCGTCGCCGCCGGGCCAGCCGGGATAACGGCTGTCCCACCCGCAGGTGCGATGTTCGAACTGGCGGCGTACGGATCGCATCGAGCATCGCCGGCGACGCGCCGCTGCCGTCGAGCAATCCAGCCGCGAAATCGAGCACGCCCGCGACCGTCCCGAACAGCCCGGCATGCCCCGTCGCGCCGCCCAGCGCGGAGCAATTCTCGTCGTGCACCTCGCCCTTCAGCACGCGCCCGCGCCACGGGCAATGCTCGGTCGCGACCGCCGGGCCGGGCGGCGGGCCGTAGCTCAGCCCCTCGCCGAGCGGCCAAGCCGATGAGCGGCTGCCCGGTGATCCGCTCGATCGCGATGCCGAGCAGGATGAAGTTGATGTCCGAATAGACCGGCGGGCCGTGCCGCCATTCGCGCTGCAGCACGAACGCGCGCAGCCGGTCGGGATCGTCGCCATAGGTGTAGATCGGCTCGACCGCGGGCAGGAAGGTGCGGTGCGCCAGACAATCGCGAAACGTCAGCCGCCGCTCGGGCGCGTTCGCGACGTCGTATTGGCGCAGATCGGGGATCGCGGTGGTGAGCGGCGCGTCGAGGTCGAGCCGCCCTTCGTCCGCCAGCCGCAGGATCATCGTCGTCGTCGCGATCACCTTCGACACCGAGGCGAGGTCGAACCAGTGATCCTCGGTCAGCGCCTCGCGCTCGGGCACGATCGCCGCGTGCCCCGCACACACGCACCGCGCGCTCGCCGCTCGCGGTGACGACCCCCAGCGTCGCCCCGGGAATCCGCCCGTCCGCGACATAAGCGGCGGCGGGCGCGAACGCGGCGTCGATGTCGATCATGTATCGTCCGCGCGCGGCTTCGCGCCGGCGATGAACGGCAGGAACACCACCGCCGCCAGGCTCAGCGACCCCGACAGCCAGAAGAAGCCGTCATAGCCGATCGCCTCGACGATGTTGCCGCCCGCGCCCTGCAACAGCCGCGGCAGCAGGAACGCGAAGCCCGACAGGAACGCATATTGTGCGCCGGGATATTTGGGGTTCACCAGCAACGAGAGGTAGACGACGAATATCGCCCCCTCCATCCCGTGCGCGAACTGGTCCATCGCGGTCGCGGTATAGATCACCAGCGGGCTCGGCGGCGCGAACCACAGCCATACGAAAATCCAGTTGCCCAGCGCCGACCCGATCGCGCCCAATGCCAGCGCCCACACCATCCGCAACCGCACCGCCAGGATCGCGCCGATCGCGACCCCCGCCATGCTCGACGGTGTGGTGATGAAGCCGTCGGCGATGCCCATCGTCGTCAGATCGTATTTGGCGGCGATCTCGAGCGGCTTGACCCCCCACAGCGTCAGCACGTCGCCCATCCGGTAGAAGGTGACGAACCCAAGCAGCGGCAGCACGGTGTAGCGGAACCGCCAGAAGATATCGATATACGGCCCCAGCCAGGTCGATTGCCGCGCCCAGTGGCTCGACGGCATCCGCACGATCCACGGCAGCGCCGCGCCCATGATCACGAACGGCAACAGGCACAGCACCAACACCGCGCTCTTGACGTCGGTCTTGGGCCCGATCCCGATCGCCAACGCGCCTTGCAGCACCAGCCAGCCGATCGCCGCGGTGACCACCAGCGACCCGAACAGCACGACCGCGCTGGCGGCCAGCCCGGTCGCCAGCGCGCCGCCGCGCCCGCCGCCATCGGCATCGGCGCGGCGCATCGTCGCGAGGATCGGCAACGGCAGCGAACGCCACGACCGCGACCGCCAGATAGCCCCAATACCCAGCCGGCATGGTCGGCGACCGCCAGCGCCGCCAGCGACGACACCGCCATCGCGGTGCGATAGCCCCACAGGTTCGCCGCGGTCAGCGGCCCCTGCTCCTCGGCGGTCGGCGCGAGCTCGATCCGCCACGCGTCGGCGGATACTTCCAGCGTCGTCGTCCAGAACGCGAGCAGCACGGCGAACAACGCGACCACCGGCAGATTGGTGTCGGCCGAGGTGAACGCCATCGCCACCATCGACAGGAAAATCCCGATCTGCGCGAGCATGATCCAGCCGAGCCTTTTGCCGAAGAACCGCCCGAACCCCGGCACCGAAAAGCGGTCGAGCAGCGGCGCCCAGGCGAACTTGAAGGTCGGCAACAGCGACACCCAGCCGAAAAAACCGATGATCACCAGATCGATGCCGTGCTTGGCCAGCCGCGCCGACAACACGGTCGAGAACATGTAGAACGGCAGCCCCGCCGAAAAGCCTAGCAGCAGATAGAGCGGTAGAAGGCCGCCGTCGCGCGGATTTGCGGCCGGTCTTCCTAACCACATCATGACCAACTGCCGGAGGTGCTCTCGCCTTCACAAACCCTCCCACAACATCATTCTTGCTCCGCGACCATCGACCAAATCGCGCCGCTCCATCTGGTATCATAATGGGCTGGCATAGCTAATACCTTTATGATACGACCGTAAAGCGAATAACGCCATGAGGCACGCTTTTCGACGGTCAACTAGCCCGATTCTCGCGACAGAATCGGGTCATCAAAGGGGAGGTTATGTGATGACGGATTCCAAGCGCTATAAAGGCGTTCTGCTGAGCGGAGCTGCAATGGCAGCTTTGGCGTTTATGCCTGATATCGCGTTTGCGCAGGTGACCAGCAGCGGCTCGACACCGCCTGCGGCCACGCCAACGGGAGCTGCCACCCCCGATCAGGATCCTGCTGCCGTTCGAGGGCCCGTTGAGGATCGTGACATCATCGTCACCGGCTCGCGCATCAAGCAGGATCCAAACAATTCGGCGCTGCCGCTGACGATCATCACAACGCGCGACTTGGCGCGCGAAGGCATCTCCAGTCCCGAGCAACTGATCTCGTTCCTGACCGACAACGGCAATGGCGCGGACAATCTGGCGTCGAACTCGGACGTCATCGAGCGGAGCCGCGCGCGGCACCAATGGCTTATCGTCGGCGAACCTGCGCGGCCAGGGCAGCGCCTCGACACTGGTCCTGCTCAATGGCCGCCGCGTCGCCGCACACGGGCTTCAGGGCTCCGCGGTCGACGTCAATCAGATCCCGTTCGCGGCGATCGACCGGATCGAAGTCCTCAAGGACGGCGCCTCGGCGATCTACGGCACCGACGCGGTCGGCGGCGTGATCAACTTCATCACCAAGACCAATTTCACCGGCGTCGACGTCACCGGCTTCGTCGATACGCCCGAAGCGGGCGACGCGCAGATCTATCGCCTGTCGGGTACGATCGGCTGGGGCAAGCTCGACGAGCAGGGCTTCAACGTCATGGCGCTCGGTCAGCAAAAGCTGGAACAAGGCGCTGTTCGGGCGGGACCGCAGCTTCGTCAACGGCAACCAGCCCAATCGCGGCCTGTCGATCGATACGCGTGGCACGCCGATCGCGACCGTCGTTCCCGCAAACCCGACATCGGCCGGGCGTGGGCAACACACAGAACGGCACGTTATTGGGAGGAAATGGCGGTCCAACCGCGCTGGCCGGAAACCCAGGATTCAACATTCCCGGCACTAACATCCCCGCGGTCGGTGGCGTCAATGTTCTGCGCCTGCCAGGTGGCGCGGGATGCGAGTCGGTGGACGGCGGAATGAACTACGATTCCGTCTTGTGGCAGGACCCCACCACAGCGCTGGCTTGTTCATGGGATACCGGCCGTGCCGCGACGCTACAGCAGCCGATCGACACGCTGACCTACTATGGGCGCGCCACGGCGAAGTTCGGCGGCCACCAAATATAGCCTGGAGGTGACGGGGTCGGACGCGAATTCGAGCAAGATCTTTTCCGACAATCAATACGTCTCGAACAATTTCGGCAATCCGATTCGCCTACCCGCTCAATGCGCTGACGGCGCCGACCTATAACGCCGTCTACAACAGCATCGTCGCCGTGCTTCCGGCCGTCGCCAGCAATTACGGCAAACCGATCGCGTTCCGGTGGCGTTGTATAGCGTGCGGTCCGCGCGAATATCAGACCGATACCAAGACGTTCCGCGCGGCATTGGGTGCCGATGGGCCGCTTTTCGCCGGGTGGGATTATCGGGTCGGCGCGAGCTATGCCAGCAGCAGCGCCGTCTCGGTGCTGGGCTCCGGTTACTATTATCGCGGCGTCTTTGCGAACCCGGATCAGGCCGCGGCCTCGGGTGTTGCCGGCGCAGCCGTCGGCACCGCCGATCCGCGAGCGCCGACCGCCCCGGGCGCGTCCGCGCCCGGCATCACTGGCCTCTTTAACAGCGGTATCCTCAATCCGTTCACAATGACGCAGACACCCCAAGCGCTCGCCGCGCTAGAAGCGGTGTCGGCGAGGGGGACCAAGCTCTATAGCGGTAAGTACGAAACGCGACAGTTCGACGCGTCGGTTTCGGGCAACCTATTCAACCTTCCTGGGGGCGTAGCGAAGGTCGCCGCTGGAATCGATTACCGTCGCGAGGGCTACAGATTCGACGGCTCGTCGGCAGGCGCGCTGTCGTCGCCGGACATCTACAACGTTGCGTTCGATAACGTGAACATGCTCAGCAAGGTCACGCGAGACGTGAAGGCTGCGTATGTCGAAGCCTTGTTCCCGATCTTCAAGGGCTTCGAACTCTCGCTCGCCGGCCGCATCGACGATTATACTGGCTTTGGTCGCACGACAAATCCAAAGGTCAGCGCGAAGTACCGACCGGTACATTGGCTGATGTTCCGCGGCTCGTACAATACCGCGTTTCGGGTGCCTAATTTCAACCAGATCTACAATGGAGTGACGCGGCTCGACAATCCGGGCAGCACGCTGGTCGATCCGACCACGTGTCCCTCCGGCGTGGTTTCCGCGACCAACCCCGGCTGCGCGCCGATCACGCCGGACTCACTTAGCGGCGGCAATCTCAAGCTAGGGCCGGAAACCGCCAGGGAGTATACGGTAGGCGTAGTGGTTCAGCCATCGCCACGCATTAGCTTTACAGCCGACTATTGGTCGATCGCTGTCGATAACGTAATCGGCGATATCACGCTTCAACAACTATTCGCCAACATCGGTGCTTTTCCGAACCGCATCACGCGGACCAACGGCGTGATCACGCTCGTTGACCTGCGTACCGGGAATTTCGGGTCGCGTTTGACACAGGGTATCGATTTTTCGGGCCGTGTCGGTGTTCCGGTTGCGGGCGGGGTGTTGACCGGCGGCTTTGATGGCACCCTCCTCCTAGTCAAACGAGAGAAGCTGCAGCCCAATTTGCCCTACTCAAATCTCAGAGGGGTATTCAGTTACGCCGGAGACCTGGGCCTGAAATGGAAGCACAATGCATTTATTAGCTACTCCAAGGGTGACTTCGCGGCGACGTTTTCGCAAATCTTTCGCGATGGCTTTGAAAACCAGGTTCTTCCGGGCAGCCTTGATCGGCCGGACTTCAATCCGCGTGTGAAGCCGTACATTATCTATAACGCGTCGGTCGCGCAGTCGTTCGGAAAACGGCTGACCTTGGTTGCTGGTGTGAAGAACATTCTCAACACCGATCCGCCGTTCGCCATCACCTATGATACAAATACCGGTGCTGGAAGCTCGTGGGAGTCCCGCGTCGCCGATCCCCGCGGCCGCTCCTTCACTGTGTCTGCCGAGGTGAAGTTCTGAATGTTCGCGCCGTCATCTGTCTTAGCAACGGATGACGGCGCCGACATCGCGGATCTCGCCAGAGATATTGAGCCCCCCCATAGGCTTCGTATCGATGCTGGAGCGCTGGCAGAAAACTGGCGGTCATTGGCGCGCCTTAGCCGTCCTGCTGTTTGCGGGGCGGCGGTAAAAGCGGATGGTTACGGGGTGGGCGCGAAAATCACGGTGCTAACGCTTTCCCGAGCAGGGTGCCGGGACTTCTTCGTTGCTACCTGGCAGGAGGCGGCAGCCCTCGCAAAATTTGGCCAATCCCTATCGGTATTTCATGGGGTGCGCCGTGAGGAGATGGATCTCGCGCGCCGTGGCTTTGCTAAACCGGTTCTCAACACCGCTGCGCAGGTGGTGAGGTGGCGAGAGGCGGCTGGCGGGCCGTGCGATGTAATGGTGGACACCGGCATGAATCGGCTCGGCGTTTCGATCCGAGATGTTACGCACGGGTTACTCGATGGCTTGGACGTGGATACGGTTATGAGTCACCTCGCCTGCGCCGATCAAGACTCGCCGATCAACGACAAACAGCTAGCCGTGTTCAGAGCTCTTCGCGGACGAGTCAGTGCGCGCAGGTTCAGCCTGGCCAATTCGGCTGGCATCGCCTTAGGCCGGCATTACCACTTTGACATGACTCGTCCGGGATTGGCGATCTACGGCGGCGCACCGCGGCCGGACCTCGCGCCGTATCTTCGCCAGGTAGTGTTCCCAGAGGCGCAAATATTACAGCGACGCAAAGTCAGGGCCGGACAAATTGTTGGCTATAATGCCGCGTTTGTCGCCGAATGCGACCTGGACGTTGCGCTTATCAATCTGGGCTACGCGGACGGTCTAACGCGCCGTATCGGAGAATTTAGTTCCGCGACAAAAAACGGGAAGCGCTTGCCCGTGGTGGGGCGGGCATCGATGGATTTGACCGCTATCGACATATCACAGGCGCCCGAACTCGAAGAAGGCGACTGGGTGACGTTGGACTTCGACGTCGCAGAACTATCCAGGCGTTCTTCGACGTCGCAATATGAAATATTGACCGGTCTTGGACGAAGGGTTCCCAGGGTGACCGACGACACGGGTTGTGAGAGCCGATCAGCATAGCCTCTTGGTCTTAACCTCTTCAAAGGTTGAACTTGTTGTGTATCTACAATCAATTAGGTGTCATCCGCACCCTTCCTGGCGCGCCGGGTGCCCGCGCAGGCATTGCTCGAAGGTGACGTTTCGAGGCTGCCGCCCGGCCATTGTGCTATCCGGCATCCGCAGCCGAGCCAGCCGTGGCGCGTTTGCGACTGACGCGCCACGCGATCAACTCAGTCAATTCGGAGGATAGGCTCGATGCGTAAGGGTTTCGCGCGCCTAGCTGTCGTCGCGGCAGTTTTAGCTCTCTCACTTCCACAACGCGCCTCGACCGCTCCCGGCGATCAGCAGGCAAAAAACGAAACGTCACCATTTCTCGCACGGGAAGAGATGGTGCCGATGCGTGACGGCATCCGGCTCCAAACGCTGATCTTGATCCCGAAGGATCAAAAAGGGCCGTTACCTATCCTGTTCAGCCGAAGGCCGTACGGGCCACAGGTGCCTTCGACGATGCCCCCAGGTTGGGCGGCGCTCGCTCGGGACGGCTATATCTTCGTCCAGCAATGGATGCGAGGACGGTTCAAATCGGGCGGTACGTTTACGCTTTCGACCGCCGTCCATCGCGGCCAGGCGGGCAAGACCGACGAGGCGTCTGACGCCTATGACTTGATCGACTGGCTCGTAAAGAACGTTCCGAACAACAACGGCAAGGTTGGAATGTGGGGAGCTTCCTATCCAGGGTTCGCTGCGGGCGTCTCGCTGGTGGCACCACATCCTGCTTTGAAGGCGGTTAGTCCTCAAGCGCCTTGGATCGACTTTTGGGAAAATGACGACCTGCACCGCAACGGCGCGCTTCGGTTGAGCTATGCTACCGAATGGCTTTATTCGCTACAAATCGACCGGGATAAGGACTCGGTTTTCACGTACGACGGTTTCGACAGTTATGATTGGTTTCTCAAGTTGGGATCGGCAGAGGCCGTAGATAGGAAATTCTTCAAAGGCCGCGTGCCAATGTTCACGGCACTTCTAGACCATCCCAACCACGATGCCTTTTACACAAGTCAGCGCTGGTCGGATGCGCTCGGCAAAACGACCATCCCGACGCTCAACGTCGCCGGCTATTGGGATCAGGAAGATCCTTGGGGCTCGTGGCAAGTTTTCGCCAAGCAGCGACAGAACGACCCGCACCATCTCTCGCTGATGGTCGCAGGGCCCTGGTCGCATGGCCTATGGTTACGGCCGGGGGTCAATAATGTCGGCCGTATCGTCTATGGCGTCGACAGTACGACCCAATTCCTTGAGCAAGTACAGGCACCGTTCTTCGCGTATTGGCTGCACGGGAAGGGTGAGCGGCCCGATTTCGCGCTTAAGAGCTTCCAGAGCGGGTCGTGGCAGTGGAGGACCTATAAGCAATGGCCGGTACCAAATGCGAAGCTTACGAGCCTCTATCTCCAGCCTGACGGCACGCTCAGCTTTAGCCCACCGCCGGCCGACAGCGGATGCCGTGAATATATTAGCGA
This sequence comes from uncultured Solirubrobacterales bacterium, assembly GCA_963724065.1. Classification (GTDB taxonomy): domain Bacteria; phylum Actinomycetota; class Thermoleophilia; order Solirubrobacterales; family JBBDJG01; genus DASRIA01. The sequence continues at coordinate 494,659 of CAVRTB010000002.1, read as the reverse complement.
TCCCGCGAATCCGGTGCCTTTCCGCCCGCGGCCTATCTCGCCGACTTATCCAGGCGCGGAGTGGCAATGGTGGGAAGCCGAGGACCAGCGCTTCGTCGATCACCGTCCCGACGTGCTAAGCTACATCTCGGCACCGCTCGAACAGGATTTGACCGTTACCGGCAAGGTCGCGGCGACGCTAATGGCATCCAGCAGCGGCACCGATAGCGACTTTGTGGTCAAACTGATCGATGTCTTCCCCGATAATTATGAGAATGATCCGCGCGTGCGCGGGAACTACACGCAATCGCTCAACGGTTATCAGCTGCCGATCGCGATGGAGATTCGCCGCGGACGCTTCCTTGAGAGCGACAGCACTCCACAACCTCTTGTGCCTGGCAGAGTCACCGTCTGGGACGTGCCACTGCGCGATCACGACCATGTTTTCAAGATCGGCCATCGGATTATGGTGCAAGTCCAATCGAGCTGGTTCCCAGTTATCGATCGCAACCCGCAGCGCTTCGTGCCGAACATCGGCCGCGCCCAGCCTTCGGATTACGTCAAGGCAACCCAGCGGGTTTGTGCCGGATCGCGGGTAACCCTGCCGGTGATTCGCACGAGGGCGCAATAGAGTAGAAACGCGCCATGAAGCCCGTCATTTATGGCCTGTCCGGCCTTGCCCTCACCGACGACGAACGCACGTTCTACAAGGATGCCGACCCGTGCGGTTACATCCTGTTCAAGCGCAATGTGCAGGATCGTGCGCAACTCCGTGCGCTGACCGACTCGCTGAGGGATCTGTCGGGCCGCGACGACGTGCCGATCCTGATCGATCAGGAAGGCGGCAAGGTGCAGCGGTTGGGGCCGCCCGAATGGCCCGATTTCCCCGCCGGCCCAGCGTTCGACGCGCTCTACGACGTCGCACCCGTGTCGGCGATAGAGGCGGCGCGCGCGCACGCCCAGGCGACCGCGCTGATGCTGTCCGAGGTCGGGATCAATGTCGATTGTTGGCCGTTGCTCGACGTCGTCCAGCCCGACACGACCGAAGCGATTGCGATCCGCGCGCTCGGGCACGAGCCGATGCGCGTCGCGGCGATGGGCCGCGCGATCCTCGACGGCTTGCGCTCGGGTGGCGTGGTCGGCGTGGTCAAGCACATGCCGGGGCATGGCCGCGCGATCGTCGATACGCACCATCATCTGCCGACCGTCACCGCCTCTGACGCCGAGCTCGATATCGATATCGAACCGTTCCGCAGCCTAGCCGATGCACCAATGGGGATGACCAGCCACATCGTGTTCGAGGCGTGGGACAAGGAACGCCCCGCGACCTTGTCGCCGATCATCGTCGATCAGGTGATCCGCAGGAAGATCGGGTTCGATGGGCTGCTGATGACCGACGATATCGACATGAAGGCGCTGTCGGGCACCGCGGGCGAGAAGGCGGCGGGCGCGATCGCGGCGGGGTGCGACCTGGTGCTCGATTGTTGGGGGCGGATGGATGAAATGGCCGACATTGCGGGGTTGCTCGGCGACATGCCGCGGAAGTCGCTCGAGCGGTTAGACCGCGCGATGGCGACGATCAGAGACGCTGCGTCGCAGGACGATTTTGACGAGCTTATCGCCAAGCGGGATACGCTGCTAGCGCCGTTATGAAGGTTGTGAGCTGCCGGTCGGCCAGGAAGAGATGGCTCGCAATCGCGCGTGCATCGCTACCTGAGCTTTACCGACGGCTTCGTGCATGTGGGTGGTATCGACGGCGGCGTAGCGCTGGACCATGCGCAGCGACCGCCATCCGCCCATGCGCATGATGGTGATGAGGTCGATCCCGGCCATGACGCAGTGGCTCGCCCAGTGATGGCGCCAGTCATGGACGGTGAAGTCGGCGACCCCGGCGCGGCTGCACGCGCTGGTGTGCGCGCGCTTGAGCGGGTTGCCGCCCTGCACCGCGAGATCGCGCGTGTCGGTATAGGGCTGGCCGAGCCGGTTGAGGAACACATGGCCCGCGTCGGGGCGGCCGTGTTTCTCCCATAGCGGCTTGAGCAACGCTTCGACCCGCGGATGGATCGCGACGCTCCGCGGGTTGCCGGTCTTGGTGCGGGCAAAGAAGATCGTGCCGCGGGTCAGATCGACACCCCCTGCCCCCCAGTGCAGCTGGAACGCTTCCTGCGTGCGCGGCCCCTGGAATGCGAACATCGTCGCGATCGGCTGGACGTGCGGCACGTAACACCCGATCAGCCGGTCGCGCTCGGCACGGCTCAGGAAGCGTATGCGCTGGTTGTCGAACGGGATCGCCTTGAGCTTGACCGGCGGCAGATCGTGCCGCTCGGCCCACACGTTGATGCACGCCTGTAAGAGCGAGCGGTAGCGGTCCTGCCCAGCCGGCGCGTGACCCATAAGATGCGCATCCTGGAACGCCCGCCATGCTGCCTTCGGATCGGTTAGCGCCATCGCCCCGATCCGTTCGTTCATCACGCCCACCCGCAGCACGTCGCTCGAGTTGGGCCGCCTGGGCTTCGACAGATATGCATCGAACGCGTCCGCGATCACCGCCCGAACAGCCACCACCCGCGGACCGAACATCAGCTCCTCGCGAAGCTCACGCTCGCGCTCACCCATCACATGCCGCGCCGCATCCTCGTGCGTGGTTCCGGTGCTGAATTCCGCAACATCGATGAATTGATCGCCCAAGGTAACCGTGCCCCGGACATACCATTTGCCCGCGCTTCCGCGCCTTCTGATGGTGAGCATATCACTGCTCCCCCGCCAGGAGACAACACACGCCCCAGACTGATGCATGTTGCGACCGTAAGGGCGCGCCGTGCCCACCCCGTGCCCACTGGGTGCCCAACGGAACTGGCAAAAAGGGGCATTCCGTGCCCACTCTGTGCCCAATCAGGCCGCCGATTACCGGCGAAGCCGGGCACAAAAAAGCCGCGGTAACTCATTGAGTTTCCACGGCTTTCTATGGTGGGCGTACCAAGGATTGAACTTGGGACCCCTGCGATGTCAACACAGTGCTCTACCACTGAGCTATACGCCCACGAGGAAGCGGCCTCTAGCGAAGGGTGCGGGCAGCTACAACCCCCCGCTCGCGCTTTCGGTCTCGAACAGGCGATCGACCTCCAGCACCAGGTCGCGCAGGTGGAACGGCTTGGACAGCACGCGCGCCTGCGGCATCTGCTTGCCCGCGCGCAGCGTCACCGCGGCGAAGCCGGTGATGAACATCACGCGCATGTCGGGCGCCATCTCGGCGACCTTCTGCGCCAGCTCGATCCCGTCCATTTCGGGCATGACGATATCGGTCAGCAGCAAGTCGAAATGCTCGGTCTCGATCAGCGGCAGCGCGGCGGTGCCGCGGTCGACCGCGGTCACGGCATAGCCCGAGCGTTCGAGCGCGCGCGTGAGATATTCGCGCATCACCGAATCGTCTTCGGCCAAGAGAATCCTGATCATCGCCGTCCCGCTTTGTGTGGTCTGCGCCATTTTATGCGCCAAGGACTTAAGAAATTCCAGCGTTCGCCAATGATTGCCGCGTCCCGTTGCGGCGCATAAAGTGGCGGCATGGCCGCTCCCTCCTTCGACCGCTTCGGACCGATCCCGCCGCTGAGCCCGGTGGTCGTGTCGGTGCCGCATGCGGGGCGCGATTATCCGCTGCAGTTGCGCGCCGCCGCCGCGGTGCCGGTCGCGTCGATGCTCGCGCTCGAGGATCGCCATGCCGACACGCTGGCGCTCGCGGCGCGCGGCGACGAGACGTTGTTCGTCCAGCGCCGCGCGCGCGCCTGGATCGACCTCAACCGCGCCGAGGACGAGCGCGACCCGCTGATCGACGACGGCGCGCGACCGATCCCGGCGGGCGCGGCCGCGACCAAGCTGCGCAGCGGGCTGGGCCTGATCCCGCGCCGTGCCGCGCCGGGCGTGACCTTATGGCGGCGCCGCCTGGCCGACGAAGAGGTGCGCGCGCGCATCGTCGAGGATCACCGCCCGTATCACGCCGCGCTGGCCGAAGCGCTGGCCGCGGCGCGCGACCGGTTCGGCGCGGCGTTGCTGATCGACCTGCACTCGATGCCGCCGCTGCCCGGCCCGCTCATCGGCGCGCGTCGTGCTCGGCGACCGCTTCGGGCGCAGCGCGGGCGGGCGATTGGTGCATCGGCTGGAGGCGGAGGTCGCCGCCGCGGGGCACGCCGCAGCGCTCAACACGCCCTATCCTGGCGGGCATATCCTGGGCCGGCACGGCCGCCCGCATGGCGGCATTCACGCGATCCAGGTCGAAATCGACCGCACGCTCTACCTCGATGCGGGGTTCAACGCCCCGGGCAAGGGACTGAGCGCGACCGCGGCATTGCTCCGCCGCCTGTTCGACGCCGCGGCCGACGAATTGCTCGGTGGCGAACTGGCGCGGCCGAATACGCTGCGCCGAATAAAAAACCGCCCCGGGCAATTACCCGAGGCGGCCTAGGTTCAGGGAGGAGGCGCATCCGAAGATGCGCCGCACGACCCGCGAAAGGGGGGAACACGAAGCCGTGCAAAGTATTAACTAAGAAGCGGGTCGTTTGGTTTCAAGTGCGGGCGGCCACCCAAGCCGCTTTTGCGAGCGCAGCTTCGCTACGCTCGCAAAAGACGGGTTGAGCGTTAGGCCTGAGGTTCGAGCTGCGGCGCCGGCATCAGCCCGAGCTGCACCTGGCGCGCGAAGATCTCGCGCATCACCGACAACGAGAACAGGTGCGCGTAGATCAGCGGGAGCAGCCCCGACTGGACGATCTTGCGCAGCTGGTCGCCGCGCAGCGCGATCAGCTTTTCCTCGTTGATCATCTTGAAGCCCGAATAGATGAACGGCTTTTCGGCGCCCTCGGGCTGGATCGACACTTCGCCGTCCATCAGCAGATCGAGTTCCTTGATCTCGTTCATGAACGCGCCGGTGCGCGCGCCGGCTTCCTCGAACTGCTGGCTGAAATCGAGGATGTTCTTGACGATCGGGGTCGCCTCGCCATTCTCGAACAGCGGCTCGCCTTCCTCGAAATCGCCGATCGTCGGCGAGGTCGGGTCGAAGCACAGCGTCAGCTCCTCGGCTTCGGGGCTCAGCTTGGCGAGCAGATAGGGATAGCGGCGGATATAGGCCGGGACATAGGTGTAGGGGTCGCGCAGCTGACCCTTCTCGTCGATGAAGACGTTGATGCCCTCGTTCAGCCCCATCAGCGCGAGCGGCACCGAATCGTCGCCCTGCGAGAAGATGATCGGCATCTGGCGCTGGACCAGCGGGAATTCGTCGACCGTCAGCGGGATCGCATGCTGGTTGATCAGGAAATCCGCGCCCTCGGCGGGACGGACCTTGAACTTGGCATGGGCCTCGCTCGAAAGCGGCTCGAGCGTGTTGTAGAACAGGGGAAGCGACTGCGGCGCGCTGGCCATTACCTTAACTCCATCGAATCTCGTGAGCGCGGGCGGCGCCGCCGCCAATTGGCGAGCGCCTTATGGACTGGCGCGCGCGGGTGCAAGTGTGACGAGCTTGCCGGGGTTCATCAGCTCGTGCGGATCGAACGCACGCTTGATCGCACGCAGCGCCGCCATGCGCGCGGGCGGCGACAGGCGTTCGAGTTCGCCCCGCTTCATCTGGCCGATGCCGTGCTCGGCGGAGATCGAGCCGCCCGCCGCGACGACCAGGTCATAGACCATGTGGCTTGCCGCCTCGCCGACTTCGGTGCGCCAGCGCTCGCCGTCGGCCCCGGCAGGCGCGTTGACGTGGAAATGGACATTGCCGTCGCCGAGATGCCCGAACGCGCTGCAATGCACGCCGGGAAACGCTCGCCTCGACCTGCGCCGACGCGCTCTCCATGAAGGCGGGCATCGCATCGACCGGGACCGAAATGTCGTGCGCCATCGTCGGCCCTTCGGCGCGCTCGGCCTCCGAGATCGAATCGCGCAGCCGCCAGAACGCTTCGGCCTGCGCTTCGTTGGCCGCGACCACCGCATCCTGCGCCAAGCCCGTCTTCGAGCGCGGCCTGCATCAATCGTTCGAGCGCGGGCTTCGCGCTGTCCGGCGCCGTCGCGACGTAATCGACCAGCACGAGCCACGGATGCTGACCCGCGAGCGGCGGGCGCGTGCCCGGAATATGCTTGAGCACCAGATCGAGCGCGAGCTTGGGGACGAGCTCGAAACTTTCGATCGCGCTGCCCGAGCGGCGTTCCATCGCGCGCAGCAGCTTGAGCGCGACGGCGGGCGATTCGACGCCGAGCCAGCCGGTCGCGCGGTCGGCAGCCGCCGGCACCAGCCGCAGCGTCGCGGCGGTAATGACGCCCAGCGTCCCCTCCGCCCCGACCAGCAGATGATCGAGGTCGTAGCCGCGATTGTCCTTCTTGAGCGCCGCGAGCCCGTCGTGGCGCGATCCGTCGGGCAGTACCGCCTCGACCCCCGCGACCAGCGACCGCATCGTCCCGAACCGCAGCACTTGCGTGCCCCCGGCATTGGTCGAGACCAGCCCGCCGATCGTCGCACTCCCGCGCGCGCCGAGCGTCAACGGAAAGCGCATCGCCTTGCGCCTCCGCCGCCTCGTGCAGATTGGCGAGGATCACACCCGCCTCGGCGACCGCCAGCCCGGCTTGCAGCGTCGATCGAGCGGATCCGGTTCATCCGCCGAGCGACAGGATCAGCGCCGATCCGTCGGCGGGCGGGGTCGCGCCGCCGACCATCGAGGTATTGCCGCCCTGCGGCACCAGCGCGACGCCGAGTTCGTGCGCGCGCCCGACCGCGAACTGCACACCGTCGGCGGTGTCGGGCGCGAGAATTGCGGCGCCGCGCCATGAAACCGCCCGCGCCAGTCGGTCAGCCACGGCGCGATGTCGTTGGCATCGGTGATCACCGCCTTGTCGCCCGATTGGGCGCGGACGGCGTCGATCAGCGCGGTCTGGGCGGGCGTCATGCCGGCAGCGGCTAGCATGGCGCGCCGCCACGGCCAATTCATTCGACCGTTCAACATTCGGGCTTACCAAGGCGCGCTTCGATGCCGCACCCGTCCCTCCCCCTCGCGATCCTGCTCGCCTCCGCCGCCGCCGCGAGCACACCGGTGCCGGCCGCGGCGTTCGCACAGCCCGACAGTAGGGCCAGGTGTCGATCACCGGACGAGTCGTGGTCCGGGTCGAACCGCGTCGCGCCTCTGCCGCGCCGTGCGCCGCTGTGCGGTGCGCTGGGTCGAAAAGGACGGCCCGAAATGCGTCGCGCCAACCAGCTCGCCGGCGCGATCGTCAACGGCACCGACAGCGTCGACCTGGTGCTGAAGGGCGGCGCGCGGATGCGCGCACAGCTCGACGACGATTGCGCAGGCGCTCGGCTATTATGGCGGTTTCTATCTGAAGACCGCGGCCGACGGTCAGGTCTGCGCGCGGCGCGACACGATCCGCACGCGGTCGGGCGACAGCTGCTCGATCGGCAAGTTCAAGCGGCTCGTCGCCAAGCCCGCCAAACGGCCTGATTTGATCGTCTCACGCCGATAGGCGGTACCGGCCCGCTCCCCCACCCTACCGCCCATAGGGTACAATGACCGGGCGGTCGGGTGGGGGAGCGGGCCGGCACCGCGTCAGATGCGCCCTTCTGCGCATCTGCAAACAACGCGCAAACCTTGACAATTCGGCCCTGATCGGCAAGCGCGCTGACGCTGTGCGCGGTGCACCTGCGCGCGCCCATTTTTTTCCGGAATTCACATGCCCTTTGCCGACCTCGGCCTCTCTGACGAATTGCTCCGCGCCGTCGAGGAGTCGGGCTATACCGAGCCGACCCCGATCCAGGCGGCGACCGTCCCCAGCGTGCTGATGATGCGCGACATCATCGGCATCGCGCAGACCGGCACCGGCAAGACCGCCGCGTTCGTGCTGCCGATGATCGACATTTTGGGCGAAGGCCGCAGCCGCGCGCGGATGCCGCGCAGCCTGATCCTCGAGCCGACGCGCGAGCTCGCCGCGCAGGTCGCGGAGAATTTCGACAAATACGGCAAGTATCACAAGCTATCGATGGCGCTGCTGATCGGCGGCGTGTCGATGGGCGATCAGATGAAGGCGCTCGAAAAGGGCGTCGACGTGCTGATCGCGACGCCGGGGCGGCTGATGGACCTGTTCGGGCGCGGCAAGATCCTGCTCACCGGCTGCAACTTGCTGGTGATCGACGAGGCCGACCGCATGCTCGACATGGGGTTCATCCCCGATATCGAGGAAATCTGCACCAAGCTGCCCAAGCAGCGCCAGACCTTGCTGTTCTCGGCGACGATGCCGCCGCCGATCAAGAAGCTGGCCGACAAGTTCCTCGTCGAACCCCAAGACGATCGAAGTCGCGCGCCCCGCCACCGCCAACGTCAACATCAAGCAATGGCTGGTGCCGGTGTCGTCGTCGAAGAAGCGCGACAAGCTGACCGAATTGCTGCGGCCACGAAGACGTCAAGACCGCGATCATCTTCTCCAACCGCAAGACCACGGTGCGCGAGCTCAACAAGGCGCTGCAGCGCCAGGGCTTCCGCTCGAGCGAGATCCATGGCGACATGGAGCAATCGCAGCGCATCGCCGAGCTCGACCGGTTCAAGGCGGGCGACGTCAACATCCTGGTCGCCAGCGACGTCGCGGCGCGCGGGCTCGACATCAAGGGCGTCAGCCACGTCTTCAACTTCGACGCGCCGTGGCATCCCGACGATTACGTCCACCGCATCGGCCGCACCGGCCGCGCGGGAGCGACCGGGGTCGCGTTCACGCTCGCGACGTCGGAAGACGCCGAGAACATCGCCAATATCGAGAAGCTGACCGGCCTGAAGATCGACCGCTACGAAGGCGCGGCCGATGAGGAACCGGCGGCGCGCAGCGCCGCGCGGGCGCAAGCCGGCGGCGAAGAAAGCCGAAGCCGCGCCGGCGCGAAGCGCCCGCACGCGCGCCGCGCGAACCCCGCGCAGAGCGCCGGCGCGCGAGAACGCGCCTGCCGCGCGAAGAGCGCGCGCCGCGCGAACCGCCGCGCCGAACGCCCGGCCCGCGACGCCCGCCCGCCCCGCCCCGAGCGCGCACCACGCGCGCCGCGCGACGACAGGACGACGGCCCCGACGATGGCGGCTGGAACGGCCCGATGCCCGGCTTCCTCAGCGCGACGCTCACGCACCGACTGATTTCGCGCGTGTCGCTGCCCGATTTCATCAGCATCGTCCCGGTGCAGGCGATCGCCAGCCCGTGCGTCAACATCTGCCGATCGGCAAGGACCGGCATTGCGAGGGCTGCCGCCGCACATCGACGAGATCGCGCGCTGGACGAGCATGACGCCGGCCGAACGCGACGCGGTGATGGCGGATTTGCCGGACGCGCTACCGCTATTCGGACGCCATCCGGCCGAACGCGGATCGGCGCGACAGTCGCGCACGCAAGCGATCACACGTATCGCGACATTCCCTGTGATCAGGATGAATCGCGGCTGACGCTCGCAAGCTCAGCGCGGCAGCGCGTCGAACGCCTTCTTCAGATCGTAGATCGCCTTGAGCTTCGGCCCATAGGCCGCGCCGCCGCCCGCGCCGTTATAGCCGTCGCCGAACTTGACCCAGTCGTGCGCCTTGATCTCGTCGACCAGCCCCGCCGAGCGGCAGAAGTCGAAGAACCCCAGCACTTGCCAGCGCAAGTCGCGGGCGAACGCGTTGACCATGTCGAACGCCGAGGCATAGCCGATCAGCGCATGGTTGAACCCCATCACCTGCGTCCCGCCCCAACTCGCCGATTGCGCGGCGAGCTCGACCCCCGACAGCGTCCGGGCGAAATGATAGGTGTCGTATTCCTTGGCCTGGTCGCCGTGGAAGCTCGCCCAGGCGTCCCCGGCCTTCTCGCGCCACTTGTGGTTTTCCCAGCGCTTGCCGCCGGCGCCGTGCCCGCCGAACACGAAATGCGCGTCGAAGGTCACACGATGGTCACACCCCCAGCGATCCCAGAACACATGGTTCTCGAACCGCATCACCGGCTTGCCCGGAGTGAACGGCCGCCCGCCGCTTTCGACCATCCACACCGCCAGCGCGGCAATCGTCTCGATCCCCGTCACCGCGCCCAGCCGGTCGACCAACCCGCCGATCGCATTGTAGCTGCGCGCGACGCTGCCCAGCGTCGTGCCCGCCGGCGGCAAGGCCTTGATCGGCTTTCTTCGGCGCCAGCGCCGCGGCCTTCAGCGTCGCATCGTCCTTGTAGAATCCCATGCCCCCTCCCGGCTCCGCTCACGCGATCTGGTTGGTCGCCTGCAACTGGTCGTCGAGTTCGTTGCCGCGCTTGTAGGCGTCACGCGCCTGTCAACCGCTCGGCATAGGCCGCGAAGGCGTCGCGCTTCGGGATCGTCCCGAACTGCGTGCCCCAGATCACCTGGCTGCCGACATAGACGTCGGCCATCGTGAACGCGTCGCCGGCGATGTAGTCGTTGCGCGACACCGCTTGTTCGAGCACGTCGATCGCCTGATCGTAGCTGCCGTATCCGAACATCCGGCCCTGATCCGCCGACGGAATGAACCCCGCATTGTTGTTGGTCACCGCCGCCTCGACCGGCCCCGCGGCGAAGAACAGCCAGCGGTAATAATCGGCGCGGTCGGCGGGCGCGGGCGCGAGGCCGGCATCGGGAAACGCATCGCCCAGATACGCGCAGATCGCCGCGCATTCGGTCACGACCTTGCCCTTGTGCTCGATCGCCGGAACCTTGCCCATCGGATTGACCGCGAGATAGTCGTCCGCCTTCATGCTGTCGGCATAGTTCATCACGCGGACCTCATAGTCCGCGCCGACTTCCTCCAGCGCCCAGCGCACGATCCGGCCGCGCGATTGCGGATTGGTGTAAAGGATCAGGTCGCTCATGATCTCTCTCCTGAACAAATAGGGAACAAACTTAATCCAACAATGCAAGCGCAATCAACGCCGCGATGCTAACACGTTGAGTCAGAGCGCCTTTTGGAACAGCGCGAGCATCCGGCGCCCACGCCTTCTCCGCCTGCGCGGCGTTGTAGACCCGGCTGTCGGGCGGGCACCAGCCGTGCATCGTGCCCGCATAGACCTCGATCTCGGCGGGCAGCTTGGCGGCGGCGAACGCGGCCTTGAGCACGTCCTTGTCGCCCGGCGCGCGCGCATCGTCGTTCTCGGCGATCGCGATCAGGTAGCTCGCCTTCATCTGTGGGATCAGCTTGTTGCGGGCTGTCGGGCTTGTCGCCGACCAGGCCGCCGCCGTGGAAGGTCGCCCCCGCGCGCACCCGCCCGCGACGCACGGTCGGCGGTGCGGAACACCATCGGCCCGCCCATGCAATAGCCGGTCGTCGCCATGCCCGCGCTTGGTGTCGACCTCCTTCTGCTTATCGAGCACGTCGTGAAGCGCAGTCGCGTCGCGCAACGTCCTGTCGGCGCTCAGCAGCTTGGTCCACGGCATGATCCGCGCGCGCACCGCGGGCTGGTCGAACGACTCGCCGGTGGTGAGGAACGGCGATTTGATCGAGCGGTAGAATTGATTGACCACCAGCACGGCATAGCCCGACTGCGCCAGCCGGTCGGCCATCTGCCGGAACGCGGGGCGCAGCCCCATGATGTCGGGCCAGATCAGCACGCCGGGATGCTTGCCCGTCGGCCGGCGCGACGAAATAGGCGTCGCAAGTGCCGTCGGCGGTCTTGATCGCAACGTCGCGCCCCTTGATCGTCGCGGCGTTGGCCGGGACCGGCATCATCGCCATCAGCCCGGCGACGCCCGCCAGCGTCCCGAACTGCCGCCGCGAGGGATGCACGCTGGCGAGGAAGCGGTCGTTATCGTCGGCGGTCTGTTCGTCGCACATCGGTGTCTCTCCCATGCGAGTCGCCCCCCGGCGATTCTAGAATCGAAACCTAGTCTAGAGCCGCCCCGCCACCGCCAAACGCCATCCTCGCCCGTCTCGCGCACCGCGCGGCCCTCGACCTCTAGCCGCCGCAAATGCGCCATCGCCTCGCCGGTCGCCATGCCGAGCATGTCCTGCCCGATCGCGCGGCGGAACAGGCGGCCGAAGCAATCGACGACGCGGCGCGGTTCGGCCGCGACGAACGCTTCGAGCTCGTCGAGCCGTTCGCGATGCTCGCGGTCCATCGCGTCGAGCCGCGTGTGCAGCCCGGTGAACGGGTCGCCATGCCCGGGCAGCGTCAGCACGTCGGCGCGGCACCTCGCGCTTCAGCTTGGCGATCGAGGCGAACCATTCGCCCAGCGCGTCGGCCTCCGGCTCGGTGATCCCGACCGACACGTTGGGGCTGATCCGCGGCAACACCTGGTCGCCCGCGATGAACACGCCCGCGCGCCTCGTCGAGCAGGCAGGCATGTTCCGGGCTGTGCCCCGACCCGACGATCACGCGCCAGCCGCGCCCGCCGATCTCGATCGTCTCGCCGTCGATCATCCGGCGGTACGACATCGGCATCGGCCGCACGATCCGCCCGAAATTGGCCCAGCCATGCTGCGCCGCGATCTCGATCTGCTCGGCCGACCAGCCCGCGGCGTGGCGATAGTCGCTGACCTCGCGCGGGCGTTTCGGCCCGCGCGTCGGCGACCAGCATCTGCGCGGTCAGCCACTCGCCGCGCGTCATCCATAGCGGCGCGGCGTGATGGTCGCACATCCAGCCGGCGAGCCCGATATGGTCGGGATGGAAATGCGTGCCGATCATCCGCGTGACTCGCACCAGCGCCTCGGTGCGCGAATTGTCGAGCGAGCGGCCGGCATTGTTTGTGCCGTCGCCGGAAACATCGATCACCTGGCGCTCGGCTTTGACATTGCTCACTTTGAGCCGTGCCATGGCGAAATCGAGCGCGGCGCTGATCGAGGTACGGCCGAAGAAAGCGCGCGGTGCGGCGAGGAGCGTATCGGTGAAAGCTTTGGCCGACGCGGGATCCTTGATGATCTGCCAATCGACGACGATTTGCTGCTGGTCGGCGTCGGCCCATTCGACGAAGGTCAGCGCGATCGCGCCGTTGGTGCCGGCCTGGATCGCATGCACGACGTCGGGATTGGCGATCGCCTTGGCATAGCCCTGCCGCTGGAGCTGGAACTCGTCGTTGGTGATGCTGCGCGACCTTCCCCAGGGGGTTGACGTAAATGCGGACGGACTCGGCCCCTGGGATCCGGGTCGGACCAAAGGCAAACCGCCATACGGGGGGCTCCTCCCGGAGCCGGGACAGACCGTGCCACTGGATGCTGGTGTGCTGGGTTCCCATATGGGGAGGGGGGGCGCCCAGCAAAGTGCCGACGCTGCTATACGCCATCGCCCAGGATGCCCCGGTCACTATCAGTGCCACAAAGGCCGCCATGAGCAAAACCAGAACAGGCGCGCCATGTTACCTCCCCTCGATCAGGAACGATCGCGAACCGCAGGGTCAGGTCGGGGCCGGTCTGTGGAGGAGCTCCAGAAGATCGTATTCGGAACAGTTGAATATGGGGCAGGTGTCGCACAGGCGAAACCTCGAGAGCTCGACGGTAGGGGCTCGGTCCTAGCGCCGGTCCGTCTCCGACAGCTCGTGCAGCATCGTCGGATACGCGGTCGGCCCCAGGTCCACCGGCTCCGTCACCTCCAGCACCTCGTCCTCCGCCAGCACGAACGTCCGCTCGCCGGGAGCCGGATGCACGACGCCGGATCCGGTGAAGCTGCCGAAAGCGGGCAGGATCATGCGGTGCTGGCCGACGAGAAAGCAGGGCAGGCTCTCGCGCTGAAGCCCTCGGCCGACGAGCGTGATGGCCGGGTGCACATGTCCCGCGAGTCCGTACGCCCCCTCCTCGTCCACCGGCTCGTGGCGGAAGACAAACGGCGGGACGAAGGCCGGGGCGTTCACGCAGTTGATCTGGAGATCCTTCGGCGGGTCGCCGGCGTGCCGGTCATGGTTGCCGCGGACAAGAAGAATCTCGAACGTGCCGGCCATGCTCCGCCACCGCCGGAGCTCGGCAAGCGTATGGGAGGCGACTCGTCCGGCCTTGGCGTGAAAGAGGTCGCCCAGCACCACCATCCGGCGGGCACCAGTCCTTTGCAGCGCGCTGTCGAGCCGGGCCAGGTCGTCGCTGGTGGTGCCGATGGGGATAGGGATCCCCGCCGCGCGGAAGGTGGAGGCCTTGCCCCAGTGCAGGTCGGCCACCACCAGCGTGCTGGTGCCGGGCCAATAGAGCGCCCGCTCGCTCATCAGGCGCACCTGCTCGCCCGCCAGTGTCAGACTCACATCGCTCATCGAAAACCCCTGCCGCCTCCGCGTCCGAATCGAATGCTGCCGTTACCCCTGTCCGCCGCCCGCTCCAGCGGCGCCGCCAGCCGCCGCACCCGATCGAGGAACTTCTCCGAGCTGACCTGCTCCCGGGCCCGGTCCACCAGCAGCGCAAACGCAAGCGGGGTGGGGCGCTCGACGTCGCTGACCACCACTCTTCCGCCGGCGAGCCGCTCCAGGGTCCGGCCCAGCCGGCTCCGTTCCAGCTGGCGCTCCAACACCTCACGGTGGGCCTGGAACAGGAGGAGGTTCTCCGGATCGTACCGGGCGAACACGTCGTAGAGCAACCCGCTCGAGGCCTGGACCTGCTTCACACTCTTGTTGCTGCCGGGATACCCCTGGAAGATAAGCCCGGCGACCCGCGCGATCTCCCGGAACTGGCGCCGAGCCAGCTCGGCCGCGTTCAGGCTGGCAGGGATATCGTGCAGGAGGTTCTCCGGCGAGACCAGCCCCGCCTCCAGCGCTTCCTCCAGGCGAGCCGGGTCGGACGACAGCAGCTCGAAGCCATAGTCGTTGGCCGCCAGCGTGAACGTGATGGGTCCGAGCTGGGCCAGCCGGTAGGCAAAGAGCGCGGCCAGACCCTCGTGGACCAGCCTTCCTTCCACCGGATAAAAGAAGAGGTGGTGCCCCTCGCGGGTGCGGACCCGCTCGACCAGCAGCTCGTCCGGCGCCGGCAGCCGCGACCACTTGGCCTGGAGCTCCAGGATCGGCCGCACTGCCTCCATTTCCGCGCCCTCGAACACACCGCAGCGCGCCTGGTCCAGCTTCCCCCGCACCGCGGCCGCGAGCTCGGGCGAGAGCGCCAGCCGGGCTCCGGTCCAATGGGGGACGACCGACGTCGTCTCGTTGGACGTCCGGACCCACGCCGTCATGTCCCGCACCCGGACGAATTTCAGCCGTCGCCCCGCGAAGGTGAAGACATCCCCGGGGCGAAGGCGGGCGATGAAGGCCTCCTCCACCGTGCCGATGGTCTTCCCCCGGACGAACTTCACCGTCATCGCCGCTTCGCTGACGATAGTGCCGATGGACATCCGGTGCCGCATGGCGGCCATCCGGTCTCGAATGACGTAGAGCCCGTCGCGCTCGACCACCTTGTTGTACTCCGGGTACGCGCCGAGCGCCTGGCCGCCGCGGGAGACGAAATCCATGACCCAGCGCCACTCGGCGTCGGTGAGATTCCGGAACGCGCGCGTGGTGCGCACCTCGGCCAGCAGCTCCTCGGGACGGAAGCCGCCTCCCACCGCGATGGTGACCGCGTGCTGTGCCAGCAGATCCAGAGCCTGCTCGACCGGTGGCCGGGACTCGATCGCGCCGGCGTCCAGCGCGTCGCGGGCGGCGGCCACGTCCAGTAGCTCCAGCGCGTTGACCGGAACGCAGGTGAGCCGGCTGACCGCGCCCGGCTGGTGCCCGCTCCGCCCGGCGCGCTGAATCAGCCGTCCCACTGCTTTCGGGCTTCCGACCTGGAGCACCCGGTCCACCGGCGTGAAGTCTACGCCGAGGTCGAGGGTGGAGGTGCAGACCACGCAGCGAAGCCGGCCATCGCGAATGCCGTCTTCCACCCATTCGCGGGTATTGCGGTCCATGGAGCCGTGGTGCAGGGCGATCACGCCGGCCCAGTCGGGGCAGGCGGCGAGCAGGGCCTGGAACCAGAGCTCCGCCGTGGCGCGGGTGTTGGTGAACACCAGCGTCGTCTTGCCTTCCTCGATCGCGCGGACCACGTCGGGCACCATGCGGAGGCCGATCTGGCCCGACCAGGGGAACCGCTCGACGGTCTCGGGAATGAGGGAATCGATCTTCAGGGCCTTGGGGACCAATCCCCGGATGATGCGGCCGGGGCCCGCCCTAGCCTGCCCTGAGCTTGCCGAAGGGTGCGGGCCTACACCCAGAAGGGTGTCGCGCGCGACGTCGAGATTCCCCAGCGTGGCGGAGAGCCCCCAGGTGCGGAGGGCGGGGCGCCAGCGACGAAGCCGGGCCAACGCCAGCTCCACCTGCACGCCCCGCTTCGAGGCCATCAGCTCATGCCACTCGTCCACCACCACCAGCTCGAGGTGGTCGAAGACGCCGGCCGCGTCCCCCCGGGAGAGGAGCAGGGCCAGGCTTTCGGGGGTGGTGACGAGTGCGGTGGGAAGGCGCCTGCTCTGGCGCGCTCGAATTGCCGGGGCCGTATCGCCGGTGCGGGTCTCGACGGTCCAGGGGAGGCCAAGGTCTTCGATCGGTGCGCGGAGGGCGTCCTCGGTGTCCGCAGCCAAGGCCCTGAGAGGAGTTACCCAGAGCACGCGGAGGGGTGCTGAAGCGCGTTGCTTACCCGCCTCCCCGCTTCCCCGCTTCGCCGCTGGATAGTCCCTGATCCATTCCAGGATCGGCCCCATCAAGGCCGCGTAGGTTTTACCCGTACCCGTCGCCGCGTGGATCAGTCCGCTCTCGCCGGCGAGGTAGGACTGCCAGACCTCCTCCTGGAACTCGAACGGTGTCCAGCCCTCGGTGGCGAACCATTCGCGGACGCAATCGACCGGCTCGCGGTTGGCGCAGTTAATGATGGGCGACTGCCTGCGCGCCGGCGCCGGCTGGACCGGCTGGGCCGCTCTCTCATCACGTCGCTTGGCGGCACGCGCGCGCCGGAGGTCCACCGCCAATGCCGATCCACCGCGGTGGGGTAAGGCGGTTATGCTCTGATCATCCGTCATGTCGGGCGCGTTGTCCTATGACGCGGTTATCCATCGGTGATGGCGGCCATGTATCGTTCGGCCGACCGGTGGAGCACCTGCTTCGCGTCGCCCAGAATGTTCTGACCGAACCAGGCCCCATACAACTGGTCGAAGGCAAACGGCTCGACCGCGTCCACGATACGGCGAACAGCGGAGGCGTTGAGCGGGATGTAGTTCGGGTAACTGTACATGAAGCTCACCGTCTTCCGGTCCTTTCCAACCTGGATCACATCGCCGGTGAGCAGGGCGCCTTTTCCCTGGGCTCCCCCGGCCCAGTGCAGCACCGTTCCGCCGGGAAAGTGGCCGCCGACCCGGATCAGGGTGAGCCCGGGCGCCAGCTGATAGCTGTCGCCCTGCCAGAAGACCAGGGTGGGATGGGGACGCATCACCCACTCGCCGTCGGCCGCGTGGAGATACACCGGCACGTCGCCGAGGGCGCGACTCCATTCCACCATGGCCGAGTAGTAATGCGGGTGGGATATTGCGATCGCCGACACGCCGCCCAGAGCCTGCACCGCGTTCACGCTCCGGTCATCGATCAGGCTGATGGAATCCCAGAGGATGTTGCCGCCGGAGGCTCGGACGTGCAGGGCCCGCTGGCCGATGGCGAACCTGGGCTCGGTGCCGATGCTGATGAGCTCCGGCCCCTCGACGTCGAGCTGATTCTTGTGGCCGGCCTGCAGCTCGTTCAGCGTGGTCCAGCGCTGGCCGTCCCGCGCGACGTACTGCCGCTCGTCTTCGCAGATCGTGCAGCGCTCCGGCGGCAGGACGGTGTCGGCGTATTGCACCCCGCAGGTAGCGCAGATGTAGTTGGGCACGGCTGAAAGGTAGGCGCTGTACCAGGCCTCCTCGCCCTACCGCTCGTCCTTGCCTAGAGACGCCAGGTCGATCACGAACCGGTACTTCACGTCGCTCTTGAGCATCCGCTCGTACGCCTCGTTGATCTTCTGGATCGGGATCAGCTCGATGTCGGACACAATCCCGTGCTTGGCGCAGAAGTCGAGCATCTCCTGGGTCTCGGCCAGGCCGCCGATAAGTGACCCGGCGATCCCGCGGCGCCGGAAGATCAGGCCGGTCACATCGGGGGAGGGATGGGGGTGCTCCGGCGCGCCGACCAGGCAAAGGGTGCCGTCCCGCTTCAGCATGGCGATGAACGGGTCCAGGTTGTGGGAGGCCGCGACGGTATTGAGGATGAAGTCGAAGCTGTGGGCCTGTGCCGCCATCGCCTCAGGATCGCGGGAGATGACGACCTCATGAGCGCCGAGGCGCTTGGCGTCCTCCGTCTTCCCGGGAGACGTCGTGAACAGCACCACCTCGGCGCCGAACGCGCGGGCGAACTTCACCCCCATGTGGCCCAGGCCGCCGAGCCCGACGATGCCCACTTTCTGGCCAGGGCCGACCTCCCAATGGCGCAGCGGCGAATAGGTCGTGATGCCGGCGCAGAGCAGGGGAGCGGCCGCGGCCGGGTCGAGCTTGCCGGGGATGTGGAGCACGAAGTGCTCGTCCACCACGATCCGGTTGGAGTAGCCGCCGTAGGTGACGCCGCCGAGGTGCTTGTCGGGGCCGTTATAGGTGAGGGTGAAGCCGGTGTTGCAGTACTGCTCGAGATTCTCCTGGCAGGAGGCGCAGGTGCGACACGAGTCCACCAGGCAGCCCACACCGGCGAGGTCTCCTTCCTTGAAGCCCTTCACCTCGCTCCCGACTTTGGTCACCCGCCCGATGATCTCGTGCCCGGGTACGATCGGGTAGGTCGTACCCTGCCACTCGCTCTTGACCGCGTGCAGGTCGGAGTGGCAGACGCCGCAATACTGGATCTCGATCTGGACGTCGCGGGGTCCCGGTTCCCGGCGCTCGAACTTGAAGGGCGCAAGCGGTGTGGTGGCGCTCCTGGCGGCATATCCCAACGCGGCCATCCGCTTCGGCGGCGCCGAATCCGGCTTCCTCTGCATTTCCTTGACGGTGGTCATAGTCGGCTCCCTGTAATTGTCTGACCCAATTTCTCAGCCCCGGTAACCGGAGGCATCCCGGAGGCACCGGAGGCCACAAGCACGCTGATCGAAGGTAAACCGCCCCGAGCGTGGAAACGCCAGGGCGATCGTGTCACGTTTCTGTCCCATTTCCGGCTATTCCTGCTGTAGCAGAGCGCGGACCCTTTCGATCGTGTCCGCCTCATCCGCCTTCTTGTCCGTCCTCCACCTCGCCATGCGGGGAAACCGTACCGCGATCCCGCTCTTGTGCCGGCTGGAGCGCTGGATGCCCTCAAAGTGGAGCTCGAAGACCAGCTCCGGTTTCACGGTCCGGACCGGTCCGAACTTTTCCAGGGTGTTCCGCCGCACAAAGGCGTCCACCTTTCGGATCTCCTCATCGGTCAGCCCCGAATAAGCCTTGGCGAACGGCACCAGGTGGCTTCCCTCCCAGATGCCGAAGGTGTAGTCGGTAAAGAGTCCGGCCCGCTTGCCGCTGCCCGGCTGGGCATAGATCAGCACCGCATCCACGGTCAGCGGATCCACCTTCCATTTCCACCAGTCGCCCCGGCGGCGTCCAACTCCGTACCCGGAGGACAGCCGCTTGAGCATGAGCCCCTCGGCGCCGACCTCACGCGCCTCTCGCCGGGCGTTGGTGGCGGCAAGCCAGTCCGGCGCCGGCACCGCGGTGGAGAGCAGCAGCCGGCGGGACGGGATCGACTCGACCAGGGCGGCGAGCCTGACCCGTCGCTCAGAAAGCGGCAGAGAGCGGATGTCGGCGGCGGCCTCCTCCAGCAGATCGTAGGCGACCAGCACCACGGGCACCTCGTCCAGAATCTTCGGGCTCAGGTTCTTGCGTCCGATCCGGCGCTGGAGCTGGGCGAAGGGCAGCGGCATGCCGTCGAGCCAGGGGAGCAGCTCCCCGTCGAGCACGGTTCCGTCGGGCAGGAGCGCGCCGCTCTCCTCTACTTCGGGAAACCGGCCGGCAAGCAGCTCTTCTCCCCGGGACCAGAGAAAGGTCTTGCCCGCGCGGCGGATGAGCTGAGCACGGATGCCATCCCACTTCCACTCCGCGATCCATTCGCCGGGGTCGCCGAGGGCGTCAGGGTCTCCCTCCAGTGGATGGGCAAGAAAGAACGGGTAGGGACGGCTCACGTCGGCATCGCTGGTGTCCGGCGCGATGAGCCGCTGAAAAAACTCGGCGGTGGGATCCCAGGCCCCCATGAGCCGGTGCGCGATGGCGCCTTGGGGCACGCCACTTACCTCAGCCAGGGCGCGAGTCACCAGCTGCTGGGATGCGCCGACCCGGAAGCTGCCGGTGATCAGCTTGTTCCAGACGAGGCGCTCCCGGGTGTCGAGCTCGCGCCAGGAGGAGACCATGACCTCGCGCTGCACGTCGTCGTCCTCGCCCCGGAGGCGCAGCAGCCGCTCCTCGACCCAGTGGGACAGGGATAGCTCGCTGGAGTCGCCGCCCGCTGGGAGGACCAGAGTGATCGTCTCGGCGAGATCGCCCACGGCCTGATAGCTCTCCTCGAACAGCCAGGAAGGAATGCCGGCTTCCTGCGCGGCCCAGGCGCGCAGCTTGCCCGATGAGACCAGGCGCTTGGGCCGGCGGCCGCTGAGGAAGTGGACTGCCCACGCCGCATCGGCCGGGGGAGCACTCTCGAAGTACTTGACCAGCGCGGCGACCTTTTCGTTGGTGGCCGTCGTCTCATCGAGTGCCGTGTACAGCCAAGCAAACTCTCTCATACTCGATTGTCCGCCCGTCCGTCTGTCAGCCCGTCCGCCTCCTCCACCACCTCATCCCTCTCACCCTCGAACCTGGTCGCCACTGCCTTGGCGTCCACGCCCCGCTCCTGGAGCCAGCGCACCACCGGGCCGGTGTACCCGTGGGTCACCCACACCTCTCCCGCTCCAGTGGCATCGATGGCTGCCAAGAGGCTGGGCCAATCCACGTGATCCGAGAGAGCAAAGCCTCGGTCAAGCCCGGAGCGCTGTCGCCGAGCGCCCCGGACCATCATCCAGCCTGAGGCAAACCCGGTGGAGTGATCGCCAAACCGGCGGGACCAGATCGAGGCGTCGGCATACGGTGGTGCGATAACGATGGCCCCGGTCGCATCGACCCGGCTCTGGGCCGCCCCCGCGTATCGGGTTGCCGGCAGCTCGATGCCTCCCTGGCGATACACGCCGGTCATCCGCTCAACCGCGCCATGGGTCAGGATGGGTCCGATGGAGGGATCGAGGCCGGCCAGGAGCCGCTGCGCCTTGCCGAGCGCGTAGCCCAGGAGGAGGCTGGTCCGGCCGGCCGCGGCGTTGGTCCGCCACCAGGCATTGATCTCGGCGAACACCTCGGCCTGACTGGGCCAGCGGTAGATCGGGAGTCCGAAGGTGGACTCGGACACGAAGGTGTGGCAGCGAACCGGCTCGAACGGGGTGCAGGTGGGATCGGGGTCGGTCTTGTAGTCGCCCGAGACTGCCCAGATCTCGCCTGCATGCTCGATCCGGACCTGGGACGAGCCCAGGATGTGGCCCGCGGGATGGAGCGAGACAGTGGTGCCGTTGAGGGCGACGGTCTCACCATACTCGACGCCGCGGATCCTTGCCCCCATCTCCAGCCGCGCGCGCAGCACCCCGACGCCCGGCATGGAAGTCAGGTAGGAATAGGAGCCCCAGGTCGCATGATCGCCGTGGGCGTGGGTGATGATGGCGCGGTCGACCGGCTCCCAGGGATCGACGAAGAAGTCGCCGGCCTCGCAGTAGAGGCCCTGTGGGGTGAGGGTCAGGAGGGACATGCTGGAAAAATAAGATGGAGAGGACGGAGAAGGCGGAGAGGACGGAGCCTACCGCCCTTACCGCCGTACCGCCTTACCGCCTGTGTTCATACGTCCCCATCAGCGTTCCCTGTCCCAGGATGTGCTGCTCCATGGCTTGTTCCAGCTCCTCTCGGTTGGCGCCGGGCGGAAGATTCAGCATGATATCAAGGGCGTAGAGCCGGAAGAAATATCGGTGGGGTTTGCCGGGAGGAGGGCAGGGGCCGGCATAGGCCATGTCGCCCGCGGTATTGCGACCGTGGCGGGCCCCCGACGGTGTCTCGGGCAGGGTTGGGACTGCCTGATTCAGCTCCACCGCTCCGGCCGGCACGTTGTACAGCAGCCAGTGGACCCAGGTTCCCCGGGGCGCGTCGGGGTCTTCGCAGATGAGCGCAAAGCTGCGGGCCTCGACCGGCGCGCCGGACCACTCGAGTGGCGGGGAGATGTCGTCGCCCTCGCAGGTGAATCGGAACGGGATCTTCGCACCATAGGCAAACGCCGGCGAGCTGAGCTGGATCTGGCCGGGGCTGCTGTCGGTACTCATCCGTTCTTCCCCGCATCGATCCAAAGCCGCACCGCCATGAGGGCGATGAACACGGCGAACATTCGTTGTAGCGTGGCGGTCGGCAGCACCTGCGCCAGCCTGGCCCCCCCCCAGGCGCCGAGGAAGAGGCCGAGGGCGAGGAGGAGCGAGGCTCGGATCTCGAGGTTGCCAGTCTTGTAATAGGTAAGGGCGCCGAGCAGCCCGACCGGGAGCAGGAGAGCGCCGAGGGAGGTGCCGAGCGCCAGCTTGGTGGGAAACTTGGCAAACAAGATCAGGGCTGGGACGATCAGGATCCCGCCTCCGATCCCGAAGAGTCCCGACAGTACTCCAGCGGCCAGACCGATGGCGAGGAACAGGGGCTCCATGGGCAGCGACTCCGTAAGGGTGGCAGGCGTGAGGAAAGTACTATTGGCTCTTGGCTATTGGCTATTGGCCAATAGCTATTAGCATGTAGTTTGCAGCTCCAGTGCCGGTCGATGCCCGATCACAACCAAAAAACAAAAGCCAGCAGCCCCCAGTAGCCAGCAGCCAATGGCCAATATCCAGTAGCCCTCCCGGAGACGACGATGATCGAGAGGAGACAGGTGCGACGGGTCACGCCGGTCGTGGTGGTAGCCGCCGCATTGCTGGTCGGGATCGACGTGGTCGGCGCGCTGGCGGGCAAGCCGCTCGGCTTCCCCTACTCGCCGCTCGGAGTGGTATCGCTGCTGGTGTACGTCCTGGTGGGCTTCGTGGGTGCCTGGCGCGCGAGCCTCGCCGCGGGTGTGCTGGCGGCTGCATGCGTGGGCTTCCTCGATGCGACCGTCGGTCCGCTCGCCTCCTGGCTCGCGGGCCCGGGTTCGCTGGACCAGGCCTTCACCGAGCCGCGTATTTTTGCCTACGCGATCACGGTCGGAACCGGCACCGCACTGGTCGCCGGCCTGGTCGGCGCGGCTGCCGGCAGCTGGCTCGAGCGCCGCCGAGCCCTCCGTGGCCCTGGAATCGTCTCGTGAGTCGTACGCGTATCAGCCTGGATGGGCAGTGGGAGTTCTACCCGGATCCGCAGCAGCAGCTGACCTACCAGACACTCCGCACAGCGGACGCCCGGGCGATCCAGGTCCCCGGCCCGTGGCAAGCCCAGTTCGACGACCTCCGGGATTACAGTGGGGTGGCGTGGTATCGGCGCCAGTTTGAAGGGGCGGAACGGGGGAACGCCGGTGCGGCGGTAACCTCCCCGGATACTGGGGAACAACTCGTAGCCAGCGACGACGCTACCGCCGTACCGCCGTACCGCCGTACCGCCTTCCTCCACTTCGGCGCGGTGGACTACCACACCACCGTGTGGCTCAACGGCCGGCAGGTGGGCGAGCACGAGGGCGGGTATCTGCCCTTCGAGCTGGACATCACCGATGGGCTTCACCCGGGTAGTAACGAGCTCGTTGTCCGGGTCATCGATCCAGGCAACGACGCAGACTACCTTCCCGAATTCCCCTTCGCCGAAATCCCCCACGGCAAGCAGAGCTGGTACGGACCGATCGGTGGCATCTGGCAGACCATCTATCTCGAGCATCGCGCGCCGGTCCATCTCACCGGTCTCAGGATCACGCCGGATGTGGCGGAGCGGCAGGCCGGGATACGGGTCTCGCTCAGCCAGGCGAGCAACCGACCGCTGGGACTCTGGCTCAACGTCACCGACCCGCTGGGACAGGTCCAGCGGCATCGCGTGCTCCTGCCCGCCGGCGGCGAGAGCGAGGAGCTGACTATCCCCATCCCGGAGCCGCTGCTCTGGGACACCACCACGCCGCACCTCTACCAGCTCCAGGCGGTGCTGCTCGACGGCAGCGACGACCGGGCCGAGCCTCTCGATACTATCTCGTCGCCCTTCGGGATGCGGACCATCGCCACCTCGCCCAGCGGGCACCTCCTGCTCAACGGCCAGGTGCTGTACCTGCGGGGCGCTCTGGATCAGGACTACTACCCCGACCTGATCTACACCCCGTTCAGCGATGAGGAGCTGGACGCCCAGTTCGCCAAGGCGAAGCACATGGGGCTCAACCTCCTCCGGACCCATATCAAGATCACCGACCCGCGCTACTATGACGCGGCGGACCGGGCCGGGATCCTGATCTGGACCGAGCTTCCCAACTGGCAGGATCTGACCGAGACCGCGAAGCGGCGGGCCAAGGAGACTCTCTTCGGCATGGTGGAACGGGACTGGAACCACCCATCCATCATCATCTGGACCATCGTCAACGAGAACTGGGGTGTGGACCTGGCGGTGAACGCGGGCCACCGGGCCTGGCTGGCGGACATGTATAACCAGCTCAAGGAGCTTGACCCGCATCGCCTGGTGGTGGGGAACTCGCCATGCTTCACCAATTTCCACGTGGTCACCGACATCGAGGATTTTCACAACTACTACGCGATGCCGGACCACTATCGCAAATGGAAGGACTGGGTCCAGACCTTCGCCAGCCGGCCGCCGTGGACCTTCGCCCATGAATACGAGAGCATCGAGTCGTGGCGGGAGTACATCCGCGATCCCTGGAACCCGGTGCCACGGGCGCCGGCTGCGGAGGTGAAGCGCCGGGGAAGCGAGCCGATGGTAGTGTCGGAATTCGGCAACTGGGGACTGCCGGACGTCGCCAAGCTCCGGGCCCACTATGGCCGGGAGCCGTGGTGGTTCGAGACCGGCATCGAATGGGGCGATGGGGTGGTCTACCCTCACGGCATCGAGCAGCGGTACAAGGCGTACCATCTCGACAAGGTGTTTCCCACCCTCTCAGATCT
This sequence comes from uncultured Solirubrobacterales bacterium, assembly GCA_963724065.1. GTDB lineage: Bacteria > Actinomycetota > Thermoleophilia > Solirubrobacterales > JBBDJG01 > DASRIA01. Next base: position 469,666 of record CAVRTB010000002.1, on the reverse strand, counting down.
TTCCGCGGCCAGCCAGCGGATGCAGTTCACCGCCCTCAAGTACCAGATCGAACAGATGCGGCGGCATCCCAGCATCGTGGGGTACGTGATCACCGAGTTCACCGACGTACACTGGGAGAGCAACGGTCTGCTCGACATGTGCCGGAACCCCAAGGCGTACTATGACGTGATCGGGCAGGTGAACTGTCCCGACGCCATCGTGCCGACCGACTGGGAGCGGATTGCATTCTGGGAGGGAGAACGTTGCGAGGTCAGGTTGGGCCTCTCCCACTTCTCCTCCGCCGATCTCCGGAACTCTCGGCTGGAATGGCAGCTGGACCAGTGGCCCGAGATCCGGGGCCAGTTCACCGGGGTCACCCCTGAGCGCGCCCAGCTGACCAACCTGGGGACGGTGATCTTCGATGTGCCGCCGCTGGAGCAGGCGACCCGTGCCCGGTTGGAGATGAGGCTGACCAGCGCGGCGGGCGACGTCGTGACCCACAACCACCACGAACTGTACTTTTTTCCCCGGGCCGAGTCGCACCAGCGGCACATCAAGCTTACGGTGCCGGGGCTGCCCCGGCTGGCCGCACGTCTGGCCGGGATGGGGTACGAGATCACCGATCAGGAGTCGGCCGACCTGGTCGTGGTGGAGCGGATGACGGACGAGCTCCGCTGGTACGTGCAGAACGGCGGCCGGGTGCTCTGGCTGGCGGAGGAGCCCGAGTCACAGCAGGCGCACCTGGGCTCGCTCAGCATCGCGCAGCGCCAGGGCCGCAGCTGGCAGGGCGACTGGGCCAGCAGCATGAGCTGGATCCGGCAGGACAAGATCTTCGGCGGGATCCCGACCGGTGGGACGGTGGACTTCGCCTTTGCCGATCTGACGCCGGAGACGGTGATCGTCGGGCTGACGCCGCGAGACTTCGCGGCCAACGTGCACTCCGGATTATTCGTGGGCTGGGCCCATCACATCGTGGCGCTGGTGGCCGAACGGCCGATTGACCGGGGGCGAGTTCTGATCTGCACCTACCGCCTGCGTGACCACCTCGGCGGCCATCCGGTCGCCACGCTCATGATGCGCGACATGATCGCGCGGATCGCGAAGGCGCCGGCTGCAGAGGTGCGGTCGGGTGGCAAGGATGTCACCCTGAGCGCAGTGAAGGGGCATAGGCCTTACCGGCCCTGACCGGCCGGGCTACAGGGCGGGCTTTGCGTCATCGCTATCCGAAGCTCCCCCGCGTATTCCTGGCACAGCACCCGCTGGAGCCGGTTGGCAGCATCGCGCCGGAGATCCCAGAGCCCGCTGTGGTGCCAATGATCCTGGTCGTCCCAGTCGGGCCGATCGATGATCGGGTAGATGCAGATCCCTTCCATCGGCACCCCCATAGCTCGGGCGTGCTGCACTTCGTCCGCCACCTCCCGGATCCAGCGACCCCGTCCCGTGCCGAAGTGACTGGTCTCCGACAGGATCATCGGACGGTCGTAGCGATCGTAGACCTCCGACAGCAGATACCGCAGCGGCACCCAGCGCCGGTCCCGCGGGGTGTCCTCCCAGCGGAGGCGCTGGTCAGGATACTCCCACTGATTAGCATGGTAGAAGTTGACCCCGATGATGTCGAGGTAGCGCGGGTGACCGCCCAGTGCGGGGTCCAGCCCGCCGGCCAGCATGTCCCAGGCCTCGAACTGCCTGGCTCGCTGGTCGGCGGCGGCGCGGGCAAGGTCAGGCCGGCCCCGGGGCGGGACCACGTGAATCAACGGATCCACCTGAACCATGCGCGCCCGGGGGTCCACCTCCCAGATCGCTTCCATGCCCGCGATCGTCGCCCGCACCAGCTGCTTCTTGACCTCATGTCCCCGGCCGTGTCCGTGAGGATAGATGTATCCCACCTCACCCGCGGCCCAGGCGAAGAACGAGATCTCGTTGATCGGCACGTAGGAGGGCACGGCCTCGGTGTGATCGGAGATGAAGCGCGCCGCCGCGCCGCAGTAACGGGCGAAGCGCTCCACGAAGCCGGGGGTATAGAGGTTTACATCCCCCGGCCACCCGTAGTGGCACAGGTTCCAGAGCAGCTGGATCCCGTGCCGCTCGGCGGCCTCGACCATCGGCAGCACCGACGAGAAATCCAGCCGGCGGCCCCGGTCGATCAGGTGCCACCGCATTCCTTCTCGCGCGGTGGCGATGCCCATCTCCTGCAGTCGCCCGTAGTCCTCATCGATCAGCTGGTCGTGCTGGGTGGCAGCCACGAGGTCGAGCCGGATACCGCCGCCGTTGATCTGGCAGGACGACTCGAATCCGCCCATCCAGTAGGAGCGAAACAGTTGGGAGTCGGGGGACCGTCGCGAGTCGCGAGTCACACGCCGGAGGTGCTTGAGGGTTCTCCCATGACCAGGTTCCCGACGGCGGTCTCCGAGTCGGCCACATAGCTCCGGAACTGCTCCACCAGTGGCGTCGGCCTCCAGCGCTGTCCCTCGCCATCCAGGGAGTACAAGCCCAGCTCGAGCCGGTACTCGTGTAGTGGTCCCCTCCCGAAGCGGTAGCGCCAATCGATCATGGTGAACAACGGAAACCAGGTGTAGCCAAGCACCGGGATGCCGCGGCCACGCAGCGCGCGAATGGCTGTGACCGATGCCTCCAGCCAGCGGGCGCGAATGCTCTCGTCCCCTTTGGCGCTGGTTTCGGTGACCATGAGGGGGAGCCGATACCGGTCGTAATAGCTCTCGATGAGACTGGTAAAGCCGGCGCCGTCCTGCTCCACCGGTTGATACGCCAGACGCCCTTTCCGGTCGATATAAAGCTGGGTGGTAGACCATTGGGGGTAGAAGTTGAGGCCCATCAGACCGAACGCCACCGGACGCGCCGCGATGGAGGCGAGACGGTCGGGTGAGGCGCCGCTCCGCACCAGCCAGGAGAACATCGGGTGCGAGGGCGTGACCCGGCCGGTCAGGAGATCGAAGGGGAGGAAGGTGCGCGACTGCTCTTCCTGCGCCACCGCATGGAGATCCTCCCGGGCGGTGCGGCTGAGTCCCGTGGCCTCCACGTGCACCAGCACCATGTCCGGATTGACCGACTTGAGAACCGCCGAAGTCTCGATGATCCCCTCGATGGCCTGGAGCAGGATATGCACGTAGCCGCTCTCGCTCCGGAGATACGGAGGCCAGAGGCCCCGCTGCCCGCAATAGAGGGCAGTAACGATCGGCTCATTCAGCGGCGTATACCACTGGACCAGCTTCTCGTACCTTCGGGCGAACGCCTCGGCATAGCGGGAGACCGCGGCGGGGTATTCGGCGCTGGCGAATTCCCGGCCGAGCCAGAAGGGGCAGCCGTAGTGCATCAGATCGATGATGGGGGTGATGCCCAGCTCCTCGACCATGTAGGGAATCACCTGGTCGGTCCAGCCCCAGTCGTAGTCGCCGGACTGAAACGGCTCGACCCGGTACCACGGCACACCCCAGCGGATCATGCGGAGCCCGAGATCCCGGGCCAGGGCCAGGTCGCCGCGCCAGTTCTCATAGTGCCCCATGAGCTCATACTCATCGAGGGCCCGATGCCCCGGCCGGGTTTGCGGGACGAACGTATTCTCGATGCCGGTGGCCCAGAGGAAATCTTCGGGCCGGCGGCGCGGGAAGGCGTTGGACATGATGAAAGAGTAAGGGTGAGCGGTAAGAAGTGAGAGAGTGCTCCTGGCCGGGCCAGTGCGCTTCTCACTTCTCACCTCTTCCTGCTCACCTTCTCCTCACGTGGCGGACAGCATCATCGTATCAGGCTCGTCCCGCAGCTCCTTCACCTGTTCGGCGGCCTTCTTGCCCGCGATGAAGGCGTGGTCCGAGTTGTAATACTCCCACTCCGCGTAGCGGCCTGCCAGCACGATGTCCTGGGCCGACAACCACCCGCGAATCAGGTCCACATTCTTGGCCCGATCGTGGTCATAGACGACGTATGCCACCGGCAGGTCCACCTGGTTGGCGGCCCAGATCGGGTCGTCGGGCGTGAAGAAGCCCACCTTGTGGCAGTCTTCGATGCAGCGCTGGATCAGCTCGTCGCCATCCACCGGCAGCGGCTTGGCGTCGGAATAGGTGATTTCGCAGGTGATGCCGAAACCGCCCGGCGCATTGCAGTGGGGAGAGGCGTTACCCTGCACGAAGATGCGGTGGAATACAGTGTCCTCGGGGTAGTAGATCCAGTGCTTATCGGTGAGATTCTCGCGGCCGATGCCGATATTGACGCAGCGGACCGACACATGACGGAGACCGGCGGCGGCCTTGCGCACGTCGGCCGGCGCCTCCTGCCCGATGAGGCCGATCAGGGCCGGGAGCGGCATGGTGCTGATGAGGTACTCGTAGGGCACCACGCTGCCATCGGACAGGATGAGGTTGTGGCGCTGGGGCGAAACCGAGGTCACCGTCGTGTTGAGCAGCAGATCACCCTTCAGGTGAGGCAGGAACCCGTCCATGAGGGCCTGAAAACCGCCTCGCAGCGGATAGCCGAACCGGGCGTTGGGTCCCATCGGCTTGGGGACCGGTGAGAGCGCGCCGTGCGACCATCTCTTCCAGATTGGGGAGCGGCACCCGGCCGCCCAGCCACGAGGTCTCCATTTCATCCAGCGGCACCGCCCAGAGCTTCCGGTTGTACGGGATGGCGAAATGCTTTGCGATTCCCGTTCCCCATACCTTGTAGATGAACTCCTCGAAGTTCCTGGGCTCGCCTTTGTGCCCCACGCCGAGCCGCCGCTCGCGCCCGTCGTAGGCGGCCTTCCTCGGGGCCGCACCGGTCCTCATCAGCGGCTCGAACATGCCGCGGCGCTCCGGACCGGTGTAGTCCCCATTGGCGCCCTGGTCATCGCACCGGTTTCCTGGCCGTGAGACTGCCGAAGCGAGCCTCGATGGCGCCGACGATGCACTCCGAGATCACCTCGGGCGAAAGGCCGTACAGCGCACCCTGAAAGGGGTAGCGGGTATAGACATGCTTGCTGTAGATCCATGCCTCACGATCCTGCCAGTGGACGTTGTCGCCCAATAGCATCTGATACAGCTCGTGGACGTAGGGGTCGTTGGAAAACATGATGTGACCGGCCATATCGAAGGTGAAGCCATTGTCTTCGATCGACCTGCACCAGCCTCCGACACGGTCGGCCCCCTCGACCAGCAGAGCGTCCTGGCCGAGGTGGTACGCCGCACTGAGTCCGGTAGGTCCCGCGCCGACGACGACGACGGGAGCGGCTGCTTCAGACGAATCCATATGTTTAGGTGGCATGTGAGGGCCTTGAATCCTTTCAGGGTGTCGAGCTAAACGACCTCGTATTGCGATACTCCTCCTCAGACGGGTACGCGAGCGTCCACACTTCTTGCTATCGCCTGGTCGAGGAGCGTGTCCATGGCATCGACCGTCACGTCCCAGGATGTGCGCGCCAGGACTTTCCTCATCTGGGTTGCACGGCGATCCCGCTCCGCGGGGCTGGAGGCCAGAGCCGCCTCGCACGCCGCCAGGAATTCATCTGCTGTGGTGCCGAGGTAGACGATGTGGCCGTAGGGCTCCGCCACGTCGGCGATCGGCGTGCTCACGATCGGAAGCTCGGCCGCCATGTACTCCAGCGTCTTGGTCGGGCTGATGAAGCGGGTGGCCTCGTTCCTGGCGAAGGGCAGCAGGCAGACGTCCCAGCCCGACCAGGTAGCGGCGGCAGCTCGTCATAGCTGCGCAGGCCGAAGTAATGGATATTGGGCCGGCGCGGCAGCAGCGTAGCGGATCGATCTTCACCACCGGGCCCGACCAGCACGATCTGCCAGTCGGGGTGCAGCCTGAGCCACGCCGGTCTACGATTTCCAGGTCCAACCGTTCGTCGATGACGCCGTAGAAACCCAGCCGGGGATGCGGAAGCTCGGCCTGATCCGTCGGCTTCGCTGACCGGGATGCCGTCTCAGCGGTCAGGCAAAAGTGCGCCGCGTCGACGCTGCTGGGAAAGCAGTGCACGTTTGGATGGCGCGACCTGTTTGGCCCGATAAAGGCTGGGGCCGCCGGTGAACATCAGACGTCGGCATACCCCAGCAGCGCGGCCTCGTGGGACAGGAGCTCGGGCGGGGCGCCCAGGAACGGGGACAGCTCGTCCATGCAGTCGTAGACGACCGCATTCGGGTCGAGGGCGCGGACCAGCGGCAGCGCCATCGGCGTGTACAGCCAGGCCAAAAGGGTGGCGGTGCCCAGTTCGGCAGCCAACTCCGCGATCAGTGGCTCCAGGACGGGGAGCTGGTCGGCATGGAACCCGGGGGCGCGCACCGGGGTCCGGGGCCGGTATACTGTAAGGTTCGGGGCTGGTGAGCTCTTCTCCCACCGGGGCGGGCCATCGGGGTCGAGCTCGGGTTCCTCGATGAACACCACCCGGTGCCTGGCGGCCAGACGGGAGAGCAGATGCTGCGGGCGTTGATAAACAAAGTTCCAGCGAAGGTGCGAAAACGCGACAACGGTGTACTGCGAAGGCATTGAAAAGCTCGTTCGTATTTACAAGTAGATCGACTCTATCGTAGATGAATTGCCAGCGCGGCCAATTTTGACCTCTACCGTACCCTTTTCCGGGTTCCGCGCCTCCTAAACCGTGTGAGTGCCGTCACAGAAGACTGACGGCAAATGGTCAGTTTCACAGTATTACAGTCCGGAGTCGGGAGGCGTGAGCTGGGTCAGGAAGTCATTGGTCAGGTCCCCACCGTTCAGTCGTGGGCCTGCCCGGTAACTCCCTCGAATCCTGACTCCCGACTCCTCGCTCCCGGCTCTTCCGGGAGGTGGGAACCATGGGCACCAAAATGTTCATTAGCGGCATGACCTTCGGCGCAGGCATGGTGTACCTGCTGGATCCGGAGCGAGGGCCGATCCGCCGGCAGCGCCTGAGCGAAAGACTCCGGCCGATCGTAGACGAGGTTCGCCACGCTCTCGGGGCCAGCGACTCCGAGATCCTCGGGTTTCGCACCCAAATCTACGGCTCCCGCATCGGCGACCTGGAGGGCCTGGGGGAGGCAACGCTGGGAACCATCGGAGGCGGTGGTGAACCCTTATCGGACTCCCGCGCCACCGCCCTGAAAGTGGCGGGCGGCCTGCTTGCCCTGTACGGACTCACCCGCCGGGGCAAGGTGGCCACCATCCTCCGAACCCTCGGCACCGGTCTGTTGCTCGATTCAGCACGTCGAGGACGCCTTGCCCTGCCCGGCGTTGCTTCTGACCGGCGGCGCGCCGTGGATATCCAGAAAACGCTCTATATCGACGCACCGATCGACCAGGTGTACGCGTTCTGGAGTAACTACGAGAATTTCCCGCTCTTCATGTCTCATGTGCGGAAGGTGCAAGACCTGGGGGCCGGCCGATCCCATTGGAGCGTGAGTGGACCTGGCGGCCTGCCCATCGAGTGGAGCGCGGTGCTGACCCAGCAGGTATCCGAGGAAGTGATTGCCTGGAGGAGTGAGGCGGGTTCCATGCTGGAGAATGCGGGCATCATTCGCTTTGCCCAGGCCGGAAACGGGACTCGGGTGAACTTGCGGTTCTGCTACCATCCACCCGCGGGGGGTGCCGGCGAAGCGGTGGCTCAGCTGCTCGGCTCCGATCCCAGAGCCAAACTGAACGAGGACCTCGGGCGCATGAAGTCACTACTCGAGGCCACCACGAGGAGTGGAACACATGGCAAGGAATCTCAGCCGTAAGTTCGCCACCATGTCGGAGGACGACCGCACCCGCTTCGAGCTGGAGGAGAGCGAGGGAACCCGGGACCGGCCGGTGGAGCTGGACTTCGAGGAACCGCGTGACCCGGAACGGATGGGAGCTCATTATCCCAATCCCAAGGAAGAGATCGCCGATCCGGGGCACCGGGATGGCATGGCCGCCTTGCTGGATGATGACGCCCATGATCGCGCGGTCAAGAATGCCGGCCGCAAGCGGAAGGCGTCGGAGCCGAGATCGGGGGGCGAGGGGTGAAGCGACTGGCGCGAAGGGCCTTCAAGCGAAAGGTCTCCCAGAGGTCGTTAGCCGTGGCCGCAGGCGTGTCGCTGTGGGCAGCGCGCAGACTGAGAAAGTACGGGTACAGTCTGCGGGGAAGGACCGTTCTGATTACTGGCGGCTCTCGCGGGCTCGGACTGGCGCTCGCAAAGCAGATGCGGGACGAGGGCGCCCGGGTCGCGATCTGCGGCCGGGACGCGGAATCGCTCGAGCGGGCGAATCAATCGCTCGCCAAGACCGGGGCGGCGGTCGTGGCCGTCCAGGCCGACGTCACCGACCCGGCCTCAGTCGGGAGACTGCTCGATGAGGTATGGCGGCAACTGGGACCGATAGATGTGCTCATCAACAACGCAGGTGTGATCGAGGTTGGGCCTGCCGTTACGATGTCGGTGGCCGACTACGAGGAGGCGATGGCCACGAATTTCTGGGGAATGCTCTACCCCACGCTCGCGCTGCTGCCCGAGATGCGCGCCCGCCGGGCCGGACGCATCGTGAACATCACGTCCATCGGCGGCAAACTCGGTATCCCTCATCTCTTGCCCTACAGCGCCAGCAAGTTCGCCGCGGTGGGCTTCTCGCAGGGGCTGCGTGCTGAGCTTGCGGCTGATGGCATCAAGGTCGTGACCGTCTGCCCCGGGCTCATGCGCACCGGGAGCCCTCGGAATGCCATCTTTCGGGGCCAGCACCGCGCCGAATACGCCTGGTTCAGCATAAGTGACGCGTTGCCGGGCCTTTCGATCAGCGCCGAATCTGCCGCTCGCCGAATCGCGGCCGCCTGCCGGCGGGGAAGCGCAGAGGTCCTGTTCCCGATTCCAGCCCGCATTGCCGCGGTAGTGAATGCGGTTGCGCCCGGGTTCACCGCCAGCGTGCTGTCCGCGGTGGATCGCCTGCTGCCGGGTTCGCACGGCGTCTCCGGCGGGCGTCGCAAAGGCGCAGATAGCCAGTCTCGGTTTTCTCCTTCATGGCTCAGCCGTCTCGGGGATCGGGCGGCGAAAAAATACAACCAAATCGCATAGGAAGGCTCCATGGCATCGACATACAATGGCTCGAGCGAACGGTGGGAGAACCTCCGGCGGCACAAGGACGTGAAAGAGACGGACGTGGGGAAGACCGAGCGCCTGGTCTCCGGTATTGCCGGCGTGGCCTTGGTAGCGTTGAGCTTTCGAAAGCGCCGGCTTCGGCCCATCCTGTTTCCGGTGGCGACCGGGTTGATCGCTCGCGCGCTCACCGGACGTGGTCCGGCAAAGCGCGTCCTGGCGGGACTCACCCGCCGGGAGAACCGCGATGGTCCGGTGGCGAGCGTTGGCCGGGGGCAGGGAACCAAGGTGGAAGAAAGTGTGACCATCAATCGCCCCGTGCTCGAGGTCTATCGCTTCTGGCGAAATTTCGAGAACCTGCCCCGCTTCATGGATCATCTGGAAGCGGTCACCGTGATCGATGAGAACCGCTCCCGCTGGGTGGCCAAGGGTCCGGCCGGCACCCGAGTGGAGTGGGATGCCGTCATCCACAACGAGATCGACGATGAGCTGATCGCATGGCGTTCGCTTCCTGGATCCGAGATCAGCAACGCCGGCTCGGTACACTTTACGCCGTCGGACGACGGGGCGGCCACCGAAGTTCGCGTGGTATTGAGCTACGAGCCTCCGGCCGGCCAGGTGGGCGTCGCCGTGGCCAAGCTGCTCGGTGAGGAGCCCTCCAAGCAGGTGGCGGAGGATCTGCGCCGGCTCAAGCAGGTCATGGACTCGGGTGAGGTGGCAACCGGCTCTCGCGCGCGCAGGCCGAGTCAACCCGCTCGGTGACGTACGACTGCATCGTCGTTGGCGCTGGCCCGGCCGGCCTGAGCGGGGCGCTCATGCTGGCGCGGTGCCGGCGCAGCGTGCTGGTGTGCGATGCCGGCGAGCCGAGGAACGCGCAGTCGGATGGACTGCATGGGTATCTCACGCGGGACGGCATGCACCCGGGCGAGTTTCTCCGCCTGGCCCGCCAGGACCTGGAGCGGTATCCCACGGTCGAGTTCCATCGTGGTGAGATAACCGGAGCCCGCAGAACCTCGGGCGGCTTCAGCGTCGTCTGCGCCGGCGGCCTCCAGCTCAGCGCCCGCAAGCTGCTCCTGGCCACGGGCGTGGTGGATGAAGTTCCCCAGATCGAGGGATTCCCGGAGCTGTACGGCAAGAGTGTCCACCACTGCCCCTATTGCGACGCATGGGAGTGGCGCGATCAGCCGCTCGCAGTCTATGGCCGCGCCGAGGCCGGCACCGCGCTGGCCCTGGGGCTGACCGTGTGGAGCGACGACGTGGTGCTTTGCACCGATGGGCCCGCCGGTTTGTCAGAGGAGGAAGAAGAGCAGCTCAACCAGGCCGGAATCGAGGTGCGCGACGACCCGGTTGTGCGGCTCGAGGGCAGGGACGGGCTCCTGGACCGGATCGTTTTCGGCCAGGGCGAGCCGCTCTCCCGGCGGGCCCTCTTTTTCTGCTCCGGTCAGCATCAACGCTCCCGGCTTGCCGAACAGCTGGGCGCCCGGTTCAACGCGAAGGGCACGGTGGACACGGGGAGCTGTGAGGTGACCAACGTCTCCGGGCTGTACGTGGCGGGCGATGCCTCGAAGGATGTTCAGTTCGTGGTCGTGGCCGCCGCCGAGGGGAGCGAAGCCGGCATGGCCATCAACAAAGTTCTGCTCAAGGAAGACCTGGCTCAGAAAAGGAACTCGACCCCCAGCCGCAGCAAGCGGGGCGGGCCGTACGCAAACAGGGGCTGAGTAAAGTCCCGGGCCGCTGCCAGGTACAGCGGAAACAGCTCCTCCCTTCCCTCGATATAACCATTGCCATCGGTGTCGGCGAAGGCCCTATAGCGCGCCGACTCGAACGGAATCTCCTCCGGATGGGCCTGGTAGGCCGCCTCCGCCAGGGCTTCGACGCCCGCGATATCCGGGGCCGGCTGCCCCGTATCCCTTCGTACCGCCACGACGTTTCGCCGGTTCAGCAGGTTCCTCACATCCAGGTACACACCGCCCCGGGCGCCGCCCAGTCGCAGAGGCCGGCGCACCAGCAGATCCACGGTCATCGTGGCCGGCAGTCGTGAGTCGTTCGGCAGACCCAACAGCGAGTCACCGGCGGTGTTGGTGCGGGAGAACGGCAACCCGGAGCTCAACCGGATGATTGCGGCGCTCTCGAGTCCTCCCAGAGGGCGCACCCCCAGCAGTTTGGGACTGGACTCGTGCGGTATCCGGCTGCGGAGAATCACCGTGCCGGTATGCCGGCGGTCATAGTCCAGCGCAAACTCGGCCCGTGCCGGCCGGATCGTGTCACCGGTCACCGGATCGATCGAGATCAGTCGATTGAGGAGAAACGCGTCGGTGGCCGTGGCGGTGGCGCGTTGGAGCGTGTACGCCACCCGCATGCCGAATCCTCCTCGCAGCTCGCGCTCGAAGAGCAGTTCGGCGCCTTTGACGCTGCCAGCGTCCGCATTCCCGAAGATGGTGGAATCCGGATCCAGGCCGAGCGGCACGGAGGCCACCAGCCCGTCGAGCCGCTTGACGTATACCCCGAGCCGAAGCGACGTGATGGGCGTGGGCCGGAGCCGGAGGCTGAACTCGTACTGGGTGGCGTCTTCGAAGCCGATGTTGGGATTGCCGCGGCGGAACCGGCCGGTTCTCGTGGTATCGTCGAAGGCCGCGTCGGCCAGGTATTGGTAATCGGGTGCCTGTGCGAACCGGCCGTAGCTGGCCACGAAGGTGGCCTTGGCGAGGATGGTCGACACCGCAAAGCGAGGACTGAGGCGGCGCCGGGAGCCGCGCGACTCGGCCGCCAGCGTGCTGCCGGCGTTGAACTGGTCGTAGCGGAGGCCCGCCGTGAACGCCAGATCGGCCAGGCGAATTTGTCCCTCGAGGTACCCGGCCGCGCTCCGGGGCGAGAAGCTGGACACCGCTACCGGCGGCACACTGTCGCCCACCGGCAGATAGCCCAGCGCACGTTGAAAGGTCCGCACCTGCTGCCGTGTCAGCTCGGCCCCGGCATAGAGGTCCACACTCTCGCTGGCTCCGAAGGTCACGTCGAGCTGGCCCCTGGTCTCACCGAAGTGGCTCCAGCCGAGCTCACCGCTCGAACCTCCCCCCAGGAAGAAGGCCGGCACTCCCCAGGGCGATGTGGTGCTCGGTTGCGGCACGAAAAGGCCATCGATTGGACCGCCGGCGGTCTCTTGCGCGCGCGCGATGTCTTCGCCCAGGAAGTGGAACCGGCGCCCGGTGAGCGCCCCCAGGGCGTAGCTCACCTCGGCATCCAGCGTCCCGCGGATAAACTCCCGCGTGAACCGGCCCACCCGGAGATCCGCTATCAGCGGCTTGCCGCTGCGCGGACTGGTGGCGTACTGCACGTGGCCGGTGAACAGGTCGCCGCGAAGGCGCTGTGCCGGAGCAAGGGCCAGGTCGTACTTGTAGGCCTGGTCGTAGAGCAGGCTCTGGTCTTCGGTGTGGACCCCGAGCGTGCGCAGGGTGAGCTGATCGGTCAGTGGTAACGTGATCTTGCCCAGCGCGGTCCACTGCTCGCCGCTGTTGTGGGGCAGCATAGCGGGAGCAGAGGTTCGCGGATCGCGAGGGTCAGTGGGTGCCGGCGCGTTCACCGGATCGGCGTCGAGTCTGCCGGCCACATCGATGGCGGCCACCGCGCCGACTCGCCCGATGAGTGGACCATCCGCCTGGGCAACAAAGCGGTCCAGTCCCAGGTCCCAGCGGCCGCCCAATGGTCTATCAGTCTCGTACCCGAGGCGGCCTTCCCAGCGGTTTCCGGGCTCCTTGGTCACCACGTTCACCAGGCCGGAGAGCGCCTGTCCGTATCGCGCGGAGAAGCCGTTGGTGACGAGCGACGCCTCACTCAGCACGTCGGGAGGTATCCGGAGGCCGAGTCCGCCGTTGGCCGCGTCGAGCTGGTTCTTCACGCCGAGCCCATCTAGGATGAAGGACTCTTCGCCCAACCTGCCGCCCCGGTAGCTCTGGCCCACGCTTCCGGCCGACAACGCCAGCGCTTCCTCCAGTGAGCTCACCGGCAGCTCGCGGAGGTCTTCCGCGCTGATCTTCTGCTCCGTCGCGGTCGCGAGCGGGTCGAGCACCGGATCCACCGGGGCCGTCACCACCAGAGGGGCCAGCTCGAGCGGGTTGGTCTCCAGCGAAAAGTCCAGCATCGTGGTTGCGCCCGCGCGGACGAAAACGCTGTCCTGCACCACGCTGCGATAACCGATGAGACGCGCCGAGATTCGGTGCCAGCCGCTCCGGATGCCACGGGCCCGATAGGTGCCGGCTGTATCGGTGACGGCCCGGAGTCGGCCGTCCACCAGTACCTGGGCCTGGGGGAGTCCGGTGCCGGAGCGCGCATCCAGCACTCGGCCGGCCATAGAGCCTTCCGCCTGCCCCATGGCGGCCCGCGGCAGCGCCGCGGCAAGAACCATCGCGGCCAGTGCGGTCACGCCCCGGGGGGTCACGGCAGCCCGTAGAGAAACAGATCACCTCGCCGGCTTACCAGGGTGTCGGGTGGGTCCCCGAACCCGATGTCGAGGGGATACACCTCGACAACAACGGCCGAACCCGACGGAGAAATCTGCGGTCGCCGGAACAATCCCGGTCCGCCGAGAACCCTGTCCTGGCCGGAGGAGAGATCCACCAGGTGCAGCACGCCTCCGCTGTCCCATTGCGTGGGTCCGAACCGCGGATCGACCCCGTACGCCACCCGCCCCCCGACGACCGCCGCCATCCGGCTTCCGACGACGTGGACATCCCGTGCCATGCCCGCGGCGCCGAAGTCATACGCCACACTGATGGCGCCGGTGGAAAGTCTCTGACGGTACACTCGGGCGTCGCCGCTCAAGGTGAAGTAGATCTCATCCTCGTCAGCTCCCCGCGAGAGACCGGAAGCGTTGTCGGTGCCGGGAATGAGCTGCGGTATCCCTCCAGGCTGAGTCACATCGAGGGCGACCACGTTCAGGCCTGTGGTCACGGTATCCCACTCGGCACACCGGTCGCAGTGCGGCGCGAAGTCCGCTCGCTCCCCGAGATACACCAGTCGTGTCGTTGTCAGCCAGCGGAGCTGAGAGGCGGCCGTGTGCAGCGGTCCTCCCGGTATGGTGTACGGCAGCGAACGAAGCGTGGTCCTGCCGGCGGGATTGGAACGCGAGCCGAGGTAGATACCGGTGCTGCCGGGTGGAATGGTGCCGAACCGAGAGCTGTATCCGACGAAAGCCAACCGCCCATCCGGCGCCGGTGCGGGAGACTCGATAGCGTCTACAGTATCAGCCCCGGTGGGCGACAGATCGCAGGTCAGCTGCCGTTGACTGCCTCCGCCGGGCGGGAGCAGGGCGAGGCAGACGTCATTGTCGCGCCGTCCCAGCTGCTGCGTCGAGTAGAGAATGCCGGAGCCGTCGGAGAGCCAGGCGGCACCGCGATCGGGTCCCAGGTTGTAGGTCAATTGAACTGGAGGTCCGGCATCGAACGGCTGGTCGGTTCCGGTGGAGGGCGTGCCGAATGGCTCCGAGTGTCCGCATCCCAGGAGCGGGAGCAGAAGCAGCAGAAGCCGCGGGTTTTGGAGGTCGGGGTTCACCGCTAGCGCATGTCCTTGTGTCATTGGTGTGACAGAAAGGCACGTAATTCACAGGGGGACGCCCACCTGGCCGGCGGGCGCACAGCCCCCGCAACGCTTGCATACCCTCGGAGGCGGGGAGATCATGGAGCTATGAACGGATCTATGCAAGGCGGACGGGCCCTCGAGACGCCGGTTCCACTGGTGGACCTCGATCGGCTCGACGCCAACCTCGACCGGATGGCGGCATACGCCCGGTCGCACCGGCTGGCACTCCGGCCTCACGCCAAGACGCACAAGTCCCCGCTGGTCGGCGCCAAACAGCTCCGCCGAGGCGCCGCAGGGCTGACCTGCGCGACGCTGCTGGAGGTGGAGGTCATGGCCGAGGTTGCCGACAATATTCTCCTCGCCTACCCCCCGGTTGGGGCTTCGAAACTCGAACGCCTCATGGACCTCCCAGCAAGGCTCGATCTCACGGTGGCGCTCGACTCCCTCGCGGTGGCGACGGAGCTGGCGGCAGCAGCGCGGCAGCGGGGCCGGGCAATCGGGGTTTACCTGGAGCTGGATCTCGGCCTGCGCCGAGTCGGTCTTTCCGCAATCGAGGAGGTCCTGGCGCTGGCCCGGGCGGTGGCAGCGACGTCACCCCTGGAGTACCGTGGCATCATCTTCTACCCGGGACACATCCGTGGTCCCGTCAGCGAGCACAGTGCCGAGCTCGAGCGGCTCCGCACGGCACTCCAGGCCGTGATCGTAAAATTACGTCAGGCGGGGCTCGAGCCAAAGATCGTGAGCGGCGGCTCGACGCCCACGGCCTGGCGAACCCATGAGATCGATGGCGTGACCGAGCTCAGGCCCGGCACCTACGTTTATAACGACCGGACCACGGCCCAGATCGGCGCCTGCGAATGGAGCGATTGTGCCCTCACCGTGCTGGCCACCGTGGTGAGCACAGCCGTACCCGGCCAGGCGGTGATCGATGCCGGCAGCAAGGCATTAGGCCGGGAGCCGAGTCAGGGAGACGGGGACGGATTCGGTGCCCTCTTGGATCGGCCGGAGGTCACCGTGCAGCGGCTGTCCGAGGAGCATGGCATCCTCGACCTCGGAGAGAGTGACTGGCGCCCCGCCGTGGGCGACCTGGTCCGGGTCGTGCCCAACCATGCCTGCATCGTCGTCCACCTGCACGAAGTGATCTATGGAATACGCGGAGGCAGGATAGAAACCAGCTGGCCGGTTCTGGCGCGGGGACGGCGGCCGATCCGTCCTCCCGCAGGGGTCGAGAATCGTGGCTAGTCGGGAGTCGGAAGTCGAGAGCACCGGTGATGGTCGGTATCTTCGAGTGGCCGCAGGCTGCCCAGTCCCGACCCCGACTCCTGACGCCGGACAATGCTGTTGAAGACGCTTCTT
Organism: uncultured Solirubrobacterales bacterium; assembly: GCA_963724065.1. GTDB lineage: Bacteria > Actinomycetota > Thermoleophilia > Solirubrobacterales > JBBDJG01 > DASRIA01. The sequence goes on along the minus strand of CAVRTB010000002.1, from coordinate 453,754 downwards.
CGACGACATCGATCCCTGCCTCCGGGCGGCCGATGCCGAGAGGCTGACGGTCGCCACGTGACCGGTTGAGGTGGAAACGAGATAGGAGCGATTGGGCCCAGCTGACCTCCCGAAAGGATTCGACATGCTCAAGGAATTCAAGGCGTTCATCATGCGCGGCAACGTGCTCGACCTTGCCGTGGGCATCATCATTGGGGCGGCATTCGGGGCCATCGTCAAATCACTGGTCGATGATGTGGTCATGCCTCCCATTGGACTCGCGCTGGGCAACGTCGATTTCTCCAACATGTTCCTGCTGCTGAAGGAGGGAGCCAAGGGGCCGCCGCCCTATGCGACGCTGGCCGATGCGCAGGCCGCGGGAGCGGTCACCCTGAACTACGGCAGGTTCATTAACAACATCGTGACCTTCCTCATCGTGGCGTTGGTGATCTTCCTGGTGGTCCGGGCCGCCAACCGGTTGCGTCCACCCCAGGCGGCCGACGCCCCGAACACCAAGGATTGCCCTTACTGCCGTATGCCGATCCCGGTGACCGCGGTCCGCTGCCCTCAGTGTACCTCCGAGCTGAAGTGATGCTTCCTCGCCCGATCGTTTTGCGTTCTTGGAATTCTTGGCTGTCAGTCCGGCACCTGACAATCTGTGTCCCTCTCTGCCTCTGTGGTAAACCTTCTGTAAGACAGCGGGGGGGTTGTGAGTGAAGCGCCAGCACTGACTGGGCCGGACCTGGAAGCCGGCATTCCGATCGGCCAGGTACCGGATGGAGGAACGCTGGCCGGTCACGCGGGCGGGAAGCCGGTCTTCCTGGTCCATCAGGGCGACGAGTGGTTTGCCATCGGCGCCGTGTGCAGCCACTACAGCGGGCCGCTGCCGGAGGGGCTCGTCGTCGGTGATACGGTACGGTGCCCGTGGCACCACGCCTGTTTCAGCCTCCGCACCGGCGAGGCGCTCCGCCCGCCAGCGCTCAACGATCTGCCCTGCTGGCGGGTAGAGCAGCGGGCGGGGAAGGTCTATGTCACTGGAAAGGACCCCAAGCCCAGGCCCGGCGCGCGCCCGGCGAAGCGGGCCGGTGCCCCGAGTTCTGTGGTCATCGTCGGCGCGGGTGCAGCGGGCAATGCCGCCGCCGAGACCCTGAGGCGTGAGGGGTATGAGGGTCGGGTGACTTTATATGATCCCGATCCCGATGCGCCCTATGACCGGCCCAACCTCTCCAAGGATTATCTCGCGGGCACGGCCTCCGAGGACTGGATTCCGCTGCATCCCCCGGAGTTCTACCGGGAGCGGGGAATCGACATCATCCATGATCGCAAGGTGGCCGCGATCGAGCCAAAGGCCCGTCGCATTCGCCTGGACGATGGCGCCACGGTGGAGTTCGGGGCGCTCCTCCTCGCCACCGGGGCCAGCCCGATACGCCTGCCTCCGGAGATGGAGCGGGGTAATCCGGCTGTCCGCTATCTCCGCAGCTTCGCCGACAGTAAGGCGATCGTGGCAGCCGCGGGCAAGGCTCGGCGAGCGGTGGTATTGGGTGCGAGCTTCATCGGCCTCGAGGTAGCCGCCTCACTGCGCACGCGCGAGCTGGAGGTGCACGTCGTGGCGCCGGACCCGCGCCCGCTGGAGCGGGTGATGGGCCCGGACCTGGGAGACTTCATCCGGCGACTCCATGAGGAGCATGGGGTGAAGTTTCACCTGAGCCAGAGGGCAAGCGGGATCGGTGGTGGCTTCGTCACACTGGAGAACGGGACCCGGCTGCCGGCGGACCTGGTCGTAGCGGGCATCGGCGTCCGGCCTCACCTTGAGCTGGCTGAAGCCGCCGGCTTGAGCATGGACCGCGGCGTGCTGGTCGACGAGCGGCTGCAGGCCAGCGCTCCCGGGGTCTATGCCGCGGGCGATATCGCGCGGTGGCCGGATCCCCATACCGGGGAGCGAATTCGGGTCGAGCACTGGGTGGTAGCCCAGCGTCAGGGTCAGGCGGCGGCACGAAACATCCTGGGCGAGAGCGACCGGTTTCGCGCGATCCCCTTCTTCTGGAGCCAGCACTACGATGTGCCCATCAACTACGTGGGGCACGCCGAGGGCTGGGATTCGATCGAAGTCGAAGGGAGCATCACGGCCAAGGATTGCGCCGTGCGTTTCGTGCGCGGTGGTCGAGCCCTTGCTGTGGCCACTATCTATCGCGACCGGCAGAGCCTGGAGGCCGAGGTGGCGATGGAACGCGCCCTGGTGGGCTAGCTTCCCGGGATGAAATTCAGCCGCCGGCAGTTCCTGGCAGGCGTCGGCGCCGCCGGGGCGGCCGTCGCGGCCGATGCATTCGGGTTCGAGGCCCACCGGGTACTGCTCAGCCGCCACGAGGTCCGCATCAGCGGCCTGCCGTCCGGGTTGGACGGCCTTCGAATCGCCCAGATCTCTGATGTCCATTTCCCCGGAAATCAGCTTGCCGCACGGGCCGCGCTCGACCTGCTCCATCAGGAGCGACCGGACATCGTGATCCTGACCGGCGACATGACGGAGTCGATGGGTGCGATGGGTGATGTCCGGGACTTCGCCGCCCAGGCGCGCGGCAGCCTTGCTACGGTCGCCCTGCTGGGGAACTGGGAACACCGGGCGGGCGCCGTGGGCCAGCCGGCCATTGATACCTACCGTTCCGCCGGTGTGGAGCTGCTGGTCAACCAGTCGAAGACCGTCGACGTCGGAGGAGCTCCCCTGGCCCTGATAGGTCTGGATGACCCGGTCGGCGGGTCTCCCCGGTTGTCAGAGGCGCGGCAGGGTGTGGTCCGGGGTTCCACCGAGATCTGGCTGGTCCACGCTCCCGGCATCGTCGATAAAATGTCCGACAGCGATCAGATTCCGCCTGCCTTGGTCCTTGCCGGCCACACCCACGGTGGCCAGATCCGAATTCCGTTCCTCCCCCCGGTAAAGCCGACCGGCGCGGGCCGGTTTCTCGAGGGGTGGTATTACGATACTCTCGCACCGCTGTATGTGTCACGAGGAGTGGGCACGACGGGGATTCCGGCCCGGTTCCGCTGTCCCGCCGAGCTACCGCTCTTTACGCTGCGAGTTGCCTGACCCTTCCAGCAGGTCCGCCGGCGTATGGGCGACACCACCCAACACCACATACCGGATACGCCTCGTGCTGGCGAGCGTCGCTAGGGGGTCCGCTTCCAGGACCACGAGGTCGGCACGCTTCCCGGCTTCGACGGTCCCGACGTCACTCGCGATGCCGAGGGCCTGAGCCCCGTTGCTGGTGGCCATCTTGAGAACCTCGCCCCGAGATAGCCCCGCGCTCTCCAGCAGCCCAAGCTCCTGATGGAACGCTACGCCCGGAATGACCCAGGGGCTCGCCAGGTCGGATCCAACCGTGAGCAACACGCCGCCCTGGTGCAGCCGCCGAATCAAGCCAAGCTGTTTGGGCCAGACAGCCTGTACCCTGTCGAACTCCCCAGCGGTCCAGTCGGCTGTGGGCATCCCCAGCACACGCCAGTTCGAGAGCACCTCCGGCACCAGGGCGCTGTCAGGGTCCCTCTGATAGACCGAATCCCTCCACCAGAACTTCGTGTGGTAGGCCACCAGCGTCGGGTCAACGGAAACACCACGCTGCGCCAGTGCACTCACCATGGAATCGATGGCCGGAGCATCGAGCCGTAGCCATTCCAGCCAGGCTATGCGTGCCCGCATGCCTCCACCGAGCGCAGTGAAGGCGCCCCGCCGCGATTCTGGGATATAGGCCTCGTGCCAGTTGCCGGCATGCGTGATGAAGTCGATGCCGGCGTGTGCTGCGTCCGTCCATGAGGTTCGCTGCAGGTGTCCGATCACCTTGAGCCCGTGGCGGTGGGCCTCTTCGACGGCAATCCGGAGCTGAGGCGGGGTGATGCCGGCGTACAGCTTGATAAAGTCAACGCCCGCTGCCGCCTGGCTGCGAATTGCGTCCCGGATCTCCGCCTCGGTCAGCCGGGGACTCGACAGGATCGGCCCGGCGGTGAAGATCCGGGGCCCCAATACCCGGCCGCCCGCGACAGCGTCTCGCAGGGCCACCGCGGCGCCAACTGGTGACGCGCCCGGATCACGAATGGTGGTGATGCCTCTCGAGAGAGCAATCCGAAGGAGGCGTTCCCCGAGGGCACGATCATAGGTGCTGTCGAGCACCCCGCCCGGGTCCCGGCGGTACCGCATCGCCCCCGTGGTGACGTGGTAATGCATGTCGATGAAGCCGGGCGTGACGAAGTGATTCTTGAGGTTGAGGACACGGGCGCCGGACGGCACCGGGATCTGCGGGGAGGCCCCGACCGCGGCGATGCGCCCGCTCCGAACGATGATCGTCACGTCGGATACCGGCGGGCCGCCTCGGCCATCTATCAGCGTAGCATGGGTCAGCGCCAGACTGGGCGATGGGTCCGTGCGGTTGACCGCAGGACAGCCGATGAGCGGCAACAGGCCCAAGGGCCACGCGACCCGCCAGGGCGCGACCAGCCTACTCCCCGGCCTGGACGACGACCGCCGTACCGCTGGCGCTGACCATCAGCATCCCACCGCCGGACCCGCTCTGAATCGTCTCATAGTCCAGGTCTACACCCACGATAGCACCGGCACCCAGCTCTTCGGCCTGCTCGGTCATTTCCTGCAACGCGATCGCCTTGGCGTTGCGGAGCTCCTTCTCGTACGCCGCCGACCGGCCTCCGACGATGTCCCGGATGCCGGCAAAGAAGTCCTTGAAGATGTTGGCGCCGAGGATCGCTTCACCGCTGACGATGCCGAGATGCTGCACAATCCGGTAACCGGCAATCGTCGGCGTTGTGACCACGAGCATGCGGCCTCCTAAGGTTTGAGCAGCTGGCAGACTCTGAGGATGGTATTCCAGTTGCGCGTGGTGGCGCTCACTCCAAACTGCTTCTCGATCAGCGTATTCGGCTCCAGCGAGGAGGTTCCGAGCCGCCGCCAATGACACAGGATGAACCTTCCCGAGAGGCCAACCAGGCTCACCTGCCCTGTCCCCCCGATAACTCCAGGCAACGTGGGCGGCGCCGGGGTCGCTTGGCGAGGATAGTGACGAACCGGCGCAGGGTCGGTCACTGGACAATCTGGAAACGGCTCGGCTGCGACGTCTAAACGTCACGCCCCTCGCAGACCATCAGTTCGCAAGTAAACGGGAGCCGCCGGAGAAACTCGGCTCGGAGCGCGGCCTGCCCGACCCTCGCGCGAATCACGAAGGTCCCGGCTGCTCCCAGGTTCGATACGCCGAGGTGCTCAAGCTCGCGGGCGAGGAGGCTGGGCTGAAAACGCTTGGCGCCCCCGACGTTCACGCCGCGCATGAAGACGACGAGCGCCATGGTTCGGCCGGTCCAGCCTATGAGCCTGGCTCAGGCCCGCTGTTCCACATGTCCAACTGCATCCGCCACCCTGCAGGCTCGTGCCGCCAGACGACCAGGTACTTCCCTCGGTACGGGCCCCAGGCTTTTCCGTCCCGCTCGCCCGCGATTTCATAGGTCCCGTAGTCGTAGGCGTGCTTGCCGTCGACCACCACCCGGGTGGGGGTGAGCTGGTGCTTGGTGACGCTCCCTCCCTTACGCGGCGTCCAATAGCGGTTGATCGCTTCCTGCCCGGCGATGGCATCGGAGCGTTCGGGGAAAATCACCGCATCCGAGGTGTAGAGAGCGCTCAGGGCGGCAACATCGCCCCGCATGTATGCGGCGGAGAACCGACGGCCCGCTTGGAGGATGGCGGCGCTGTCCGACTGGGTGCCTTGCGCCTCGACCGATGGCGTGACAGCGACGAGGGCCACGGCGACGGCCATCACCGTATGCGGTGCTCTCAGCATGGTCACCGGTTCTCCGCGTAGGATTCGGTGGCGGCCGCGCTGCCGAGCCCGTAGCGGTCGCGCAGGACGCCAAGGTGATGGGTCACGTGCCCCACGATTATGTATGCCAGCGCCCGCGCACTGACCGGATAACCGCTGGCGCTGCCACGTCGGGACCAGGACGCCGGGGGGAGGCCTTTGAGCAGCGCTATTGTGCTCAGCCGCACTGAGCGAAACTCCGCGGCCAGGTCTCGCAGCGGTCTTTCATCGAATTCCGCAACCGGCACATAGGCATTCTCATCGAATCCGGGAAGCGGTGTGGCGTCCCCCCGACTGATGCAGAGAAGCCGGTAGCTGAAGATCCGCTCGACGTCGGCAAGGTGCCCGAGGATCTCCTTGACGCTCCACTTACCCGGTGCGTACCGGGCCAGCGACGCGGTGTCATCGAGGGGTCCAAAGAGCCGCTCGACCTCGGCCAGCTGGTCGATCAGCTGCTCGCCGATGTTGTCACCAGTCACCCTGGAGATGTAGCTCTGATAATAGGGCGCGGCCTCATCGGCCGCAGGGCGGGGGATCGAGCTTGGCGTCATTTCAACTCCCGCAGTCGTTAGAAAAAGCAAACCAATCACGAAAGCGCGCACAAACGAAAGGTCACCTGGGTAACGGCGGCGGACGTCGGCTTCGGCGCGGGGATCGAACATCGGGAGCATGATGGTTCCATTCGCGCAGGGCGGCTTAGACGCCTCTGGGATGCCGGTTCGGCCGGCTGACCATCCACACCCACAAGATCAAGAGTGCCTGCAATGGGAGACGCATCCATAACATCGCTTCGCCCCAGGGCGCGCTTCCACCGGCTATGGCGAGGCGCAGCATCTCCACGTTGGCGGGAAAGACGGCTACCAGGAGCAGCATCAATCCGATACCGGCTGGCCGGCGCAAACGGGGCACCAATAGGCCGATTCCACCCGCAATCTCCGCCACCCCGCTCAAGACCACCAGCACCGAAGGAGCGGGCAGGTACGAGGGGACCAGCTTCTCGTAATAGCCGGGCACGATGAAGTGGAGTACGCCCGCCACGAGAAACAGCAGCCCGCAAATAGCGCGAGCCGCCTCGAAACGTTTCAGATAGCGTCGACCGCCACGCAGGTGCGGGCCCAAGGTATGATCTCGAGCCGCTCCAGCGGGATCGGTTGACCGGTGTTCTCACAGATACCAAAGCGGTCCGGCTCCTCATAAAGCCGGCGGAGCGCTTCGTTGATTTCCTCCAGCTCGCGGCTCGCTCGTTCGGCCTGGACGGTGTCCATCTCCTGGTCGTAGCTGTCGGTGCCGTGGTCGGCCACGTGGAAGGGATAGTCGGACAGATCACCCGATGCGGCGGTCACAGTGGTTGAGCTGTCGTCATCGAAACGGCGGAGGACCCTGAGCACTTGTGCCCGCTCCTCGAGCAGTCGTTCCTCCACGCGGTGCCGCTGTTCCCGGGTCAGAGCCATCGTTCCGTCCACTCCAAGGGCGCCTGCGAGCGAAATGCTGCGCTCGTCTTTCAAGCTTGGGCCCGCGTCATCCGGAATGCAAGGAACGGAAAGAGGGAAGGCGGGAAGGAAGGAGGAAGCTAGGGCGCGCCCCTCGGAATCCAGGCGTACCTCGGTGACGCCAGTCCGGCCAGAAAACCAAGCACGCCGCCGGTTGCTCCGCCCATGAGACCGAGAGCGACCGGAAAGTTGGGCTGTTGGCCGCAATCGCTGCACGCGTCGTCTCCGATGAGAACTCCGCTCAGCGCACCCACCGCGCCACCGACCGCGAGGCCGATGGCTCCGCCTCGCCAATGCTGGTAGCCGGTCCGTATCCGCACGCTGTCGGGAATGCCGGCCAGGTCCGCAGCTGGAAGAGCTGTCTCGACTCGGGGTGGCCTCTTGGGTGAGAACCGGCCCACCAGGTACCCGAGGCCCCCGCCGAGGACCGCACCAGCCAGACCCAGGGCGACGGCATTCTCCGCCTTGTTCGAGGGGCAGGGTACCCCGGGCTCCAGCAGGCAACCCGCAGAAATTCGTGACCCCGCCCAGGCGCCCGCCACCCCGAATACGAGGCCACCGAACGCCAGACCCTCGTAACGATAGTCCCCCAGATCCTCAGATTCGTCTGAATTCCTTTGCCCTGCTGGTGCGGGTACGGGCGAGAGAACAGCGGGCTCCCAGCGGAGAAATGGATCCGCGCGCTGCTGGGCAGGCAGCGAGGCTACTCCGAGATGAAGCAGCCCGGCCACGACCAGTCCGGGTCGCATGGTCATGGGCTTAGATGGTGCGAATGGCTGCGCGAACCTTGGTGGCCAGCTCGGGCGGCACGTCGGGCAGCTCGTGCACGATCCGGGCATGAACCACCGCTTTCTGGAGCACCTCTTCATCCGTGGTTCCGCGTACCTCGAAATCACAGTTCAGGCCGACATCGCGGCAGCGGAGTTGCTTTGCCATGAAAGCCCTCTCGGTATGGGTTGGCACCGGCCCCAAACCCCTGATGTACAGGCGATTGGCGAGTCCGTCAACCCTGGTCGTCCTGCGGCAGCTGGACCGCGGGCAGTTCCAACCGCCAGAGGATGGCGGCCAGCCGCAGCCCGGCAATCACCCCCATCCCGGCCAGGGCCGCCGCCCCCGGGAGAATCCCCAGGCCCTCGAGCAGCAGATAGCTCGTGGCGCCGATGATCGCAGCGGTGGCGTAGAGACGGCCGGGCCGCATCACCAACGGGATCTCGGCGGTGAGCACGTCGCGGAACACCCCTCCCGCAACCCCGGTGATAGTTCCCATCAGGACGGCGATGAGGTCGGAGTACCCCGCCTGCTCCGTGATCTGGACCCCGGCGATCGTAAAGAAGGCCAGACCCAGCGCATCAGCCACCAACAGCGCGCGGCGGGTTGCGATCCAGAAGCGGACGTACGCCAGCGTGACCGCGGTGGCACCGAGGATGACCCAGATGTGGGTGGTGTTGGCGATCCAGAAGATGGGATGCCGGTCGAGGAGGAGGTCGCGAAGCGTGCCGCCCCCGATCGCCGTCACGATGGCAATCACCGCGACGCCGAGGACGTCCAGGCCTTTCCGCCCGGCCGCGAGTACGCCGCTGACAGCAAAGACCGCCACGCCGAGCAGCTCGAGGAGATAGCGCATGAGCACGCAGGTTACCTCACGTGGAAGGTGCCTCGCAGCGGGTGCCAATCCTTCGCACTCGACACGAAGCTCAGGTCAGGTACCATCCGTGGAACACCTGCTCGTGCGTCTTGCCTTTTGGTCGGCCATCGGTCCCGACAAGACGAATGGTCGTGCCGCGGATCTCGGGCACCCGCTCCAGGTCTTTCATGAACTCGATCTCCTGCCGAAAGTCGGCGTCCAGCTCAGGGCTACAATCTGGTGGCTGTCCGCAGGTCAGGGCCAGACCTCTTCCCGGGCTAGGGATCGCTGGTCGGCACGTGGGTGGACCTAAGCCGCCGCGCCCAGCCCCGCTGCCCGGCCGGTAGCCCAGGCCCAGAGGAAGTTGTACCCGCCGATCGGTCCGAACGCGTCCAGGACCTCGCCACACAGGAAAAGGCCGGGGTGCCGCCGGCTCTCCATGGTTCGTGGATCGATCTCGGCCAGACTCACACCGCCTCCAGTCACCTCTGCCTTTTTATAGCCCTCATCCCCAGTCCAGGGGAGCTCGCCACGCACCAGCACGTCGATCAGCCGGAGCCGCTCCTCCCGCCCCAGCTGCGCCAGTGACCTCGACTGGGGCACGCGAGCCATCTCGACCAGCGCGTCGGCCAACCGCTCGGGCAGCTCTCGCCGTACCACGCCGGCCACCGTGCGAGTTCCCTCCGGCTTCAGCGCCGCTTCCCATCCTGCCTCGTCGAGCCGGGTCCACCGAACCGAGAGGCGTGCCTGGCCTTTCCCCTCTATTCGGGAGCGGGCCACGACATGCGAGATGTCCAGGACCGAAGGCCCGCTGTAACCCCGGTGGGTAAACAGGAATCCACCGGTGGCGGTCGCCTGGCGAAGGCTGTCGCGGGCGGTGATCGTCACCGGAAGCGAGACTCCAGCCAGCGTGCTCAACACCGGTGGCTCTGCGACCACCGGAGTGAGCGCGGGGTACGTGGTATGGATGGTATGTCCCAGCGCCCCCAGCATCGCGAGCCCGCGCCCGTCGCTTCCCGTGTTCGGCACCGACAGGCCCCCGCTGGCTACTATCACCGCGTCCGCGGTCAGGGGCGGGGCACCGTCGCGCTCCACCTTCCATCCGACGGGCGATGGCACGAGGCCGGTGACCGTGGTGCCGGGGAGGAACTGTGCGCCGCGACGTGCCGCAAGCGCCAACAGCCCGTCCCGCACGTCACGCGCGCGATTCGACGCAGGGAACAGCTTGGCCGACTCCTCCTCCTCGACCAGGGTCAGGCCAAGCTCGCCCTCGAAGAAGGCGATCTGCTCGGCCAACGGCCAGGACCGGAGCATCTTTCGCAATGTATGGGGGGACGAATCGGTCACGAACCGGCGCTCGTTCACTCTAGCGGGAAGAATGTTGCAGCGGCCGCCCCCGCTAATGAGGATCTTACGTCCCCCGTCCCGGGTGCGCTCCAGCAACATGGTTTCCGCGCCGGCGTTGGCGGCAAAGATGGCTGCCATCGTACCGGCAGCGCCGGCGCCGACGACCGCGACTCGGGTCAAGGCTCGCTCACTCCTGGGCTGGTCAGGCGACACAGCAATCTAGTCTTACCTGAAATACGCATTCCTCTGACCGCGATCTCGGCGCCGAGCCCGCGCGCGAACTCGACCAGCGCGGGGCCGCTCTCGTCCGCTCCCCGCCCCTCACTCAGGGATGTGCTGATGGTGATGATCGCGGCGCGCATGCGCGGCCAAAGACTACGGTTCCCGCGTCCAGTCTTCCTTGCCCCCCGTCTTCTGCAAGAGGACCACCTCCTCGATCACGACTCCCCGCTCGATGCCCTTGACCATGTCGTAAGCCGTCAGGGCGGCAACCGCGCAAGCCGTGAGCGCCTCCATCTCGACCCCGGTCCGCGCCGTCGTGCGCGCTTCCGCTTCAAGCGTGATGGTTCCCGCCGCGGCGTCGATCGTGGCGTCCACGTCGACGAACGAGAGCGGGAGCGGGTGCGCCAGCGGGATCAGCTCGTGGGTCCGCTTGGCGGCCTGGATGCCCGCGATCCTGGCTGTCCCGAGGACGTCCCCCTTGGGGGCGTCACCGCGCTGGACGACGGCGGCGGTCTCGGGACTCATGCGCACCGTGGCCCGTGCCCGCGCGCGGCGGTCGGTCTCCCGCTTGCCCCCGACGTCCACCATCCGGGCGCGGCCGGCGTCATCCAGATGGGACAGCTTGGGTTCTTCCGCCACGCGCGAAACGTAGCGCTTGGCGATAAGTTGCCGGGCGTGGGAGACCAGGTTGTCATCCCAGCCCGCTTCCGCGGCCCGGCGGCGTCGGCGAACGGCGGTTACGCCTGTGGGGTGCTCGCGCGGCGGATCGGCGCGACCGCGGAGGTCAACCTCCGAAAGCCGCCCCCGCTCGACCGGACGCTGGAGCTGGAGGCCGAGGATTCGGTCGTGAAGCTCCTCGACGCCGGGGAAACGGTCGCCGAGGGTACCGCGTGCGAAATGAGCATCTCGGTGCCGGACCCGCCGTCGATGGCCGACGCCCGCTCGGCCGTCGATCAGTTCACCGGCTTTCGCGAGCACCCGTTCCCCGAATGCTTCACATGCGGCCCGCACCGCGACCACCACGACGGCCTGCACATCTTCCCTGGGACGGTGCACGGCATGACCATGGTGGCGACGCCGTGGGTCCCCGATCCCTCGCTGCCTGCCGAAGACGGGTTGGTCTCGACCGAGGTGTTGTGGGCAGCACTTGACTGCCCCACCGCGTTTGGGTGCCAATTCTTCAGCGACGCGAAGCCGGCCGTGCTCGCGAGGCTGAGAGGTCATGTCGCGAAGTCCGCCAGGATCGGAGCTCCACACATCGTGATCGGCTGGCCCATAGAGAAGGAGGGCCGAAAGCACGAAGGCGGCTCGGCAATCTTCACGATCGACGGCGAACTGCTGGCATACGCAGCCGGCCTGTGGATCGAGTTGAAGCCGATCTAGCGCGTCCTAACCCCGAGTTGTCACGCAACTCGCGCTGATCTGACCGTCGCCATCGTTTCGGGCTCCCACACCCCGACCGAACGTCCCGGACTGCGTGCACGAGGCGGTATCGCGGGACGTTCGGCCACGAGCTATGGGTCGTCCTGACCCCGAGGTGTCACCGCGCGCGCGGGACGCGCTTCGCTTCTGCGGCCACCCGTCCGCGCAGGGCCAATCTAGACAGAGTGGTTGGTTAGTACATCTGTCCGATGTCGTGACATCGTGTTAGCCGGATCCACCCCGAGGTCATCCTCAAGTAAGTGAACCGAAGAAGCTTGGTCATTTTCGCAGCAGTGGCGCTCACTGTCACGGCCGGATCGGAATCAGTTGTTGGGGCAGCGTCCCCTGGCCGATCGGTCAAAGCGTGTTACAAGAAGAAGACGGGAGCTGTTCGGGTGACTACGGGACGCAAGTCTTGCAAGCCGGGAGAGCGTCGAATCTTCCTGGGCCGACGCGGTAGTCGAGGGGCCCGTGGTCTAAAAGGCCCGCCAGGTCCGGACGGCCCCATCGGTCCGGCCGGTGCTGGTCAAACAGGAACGGCAACGCAAGGGGCCGCGGGTGCAGTCGGGGCGGCGGGACCAACTGGTAGTGCAGGTGCGACGGGCCCTGCGGGAGCGACAGGCCCTGCGGGAGCTACTGGGCCGATAGGCCCATCCACCTCAACGGAGGCACAGAACCCTGGTCCTGTTTCGATCACCGGCGTAGACAGTGGCTCAGCAAATTCCCTCGTCACCATCTCGGCGGTGCCAGCAGGTAACTACCTCCTGGTGGGTAGGACACAGCTCAACTCAGCGCCCACCACGGCCTCGGAGATCGTCTGTGAGGCGTCTCTGGGTAGTAAGTCCACCCAGGCTGTCGCCAACATAGGAACGAACGCAGGCAATGTCGTGCACGATGTGGCCATGGTCACGTTCAACGTCAATCTGGCTTCAAGCGGAACGGCCCAGCTGAAGTGCTACCGGGTGTCGCTGACGGGCACGGCTCCTACGGCGAGCAGCGCCTACCTTGAGCTCCTCCAGGTTGGCTCAGCGGTTTCGCAGACAGTCAGCGGCTGACTACCGCCGCAACGACCGCCGCATCACTCGCAGCAACGGGATCGCACCCTCCCGCATCGCTTCCGCGCGTTGGCCGTCGCGGCCGTAGAGGATGCGTGCGGACGAGCGGATTGCCTTCCCGAGCACCTCGTCGTATGGATGCCACCATGTGTCGCGCATGCGCGACGGCTCCCATGCCACGAGCTTGATGTTGACGCACTCGTAGAACCCGAACTTGGAGTGTGAGCGGCCGAGTCCCGACTCCTTGACTCCTCCCCACGAGCACTGGCACGCGCCGTGCGAATACGAGTGGTCGTTGATCCAGACCATCCCCGATTGAATCTGGCGCGCGATCCGCTCGCCCTTGTCGCGGTCCCGCGTCCAGACGGACGCGCCGAGGCCGAACTGCGAGTCGTTGGAGAGCGCGATCGCCTCTTCCTCGCCGGCCACGGTGACGATCGGGAGGACCGGTCCGAAGATCTCCTCGCGCATGATCCGCATCTCGTGCGTGACGTCCGTGAGGACGATCGGCGCGATGAAGTGACCCGTCAGCCCATCCACCTCGGTGGGCCCACCGCACCTCAACCGCGCGCCCGACGCGACCGCGTCATCGACGAGCTCCATCACCAGATCGAACTGCTCTTTCGAAACCATCGGGCCGATCTCCGTCTTCCAGTCGAGTGGGTTGCCGACCCGCAGGCGGCTCGCCTCCCGGACGACGCCGTCGACGAACTGCTCGGCCACATCGGCCACCACGTATGTGCGCTCGATCCCCGAGCAGGTCTGGCCGGCGTTCGCGAAGCCGCCCCACACGGCTCCCGATATGGCATGGGGAAGGTTCGCGTCCGCGCAGACGATCTGCGGGTCCTTCCCGCCAAGCTCCAGCACGCATCCCTTCATGCGCCGCGCGCATTCCTCGCCGACCCGGTGGCCGACCTCGACCGATCCGGTGAAGAAGATCTTTCCGGCGGTCGACTCCACGAGCGCCTGTCCCACGGCTCCGCCGCCATGGACGGTTTGGAGGAGACCTTCCGGGAACCCGGCGCGCTCGAACACTTCCTGGATGCGCTGGCCGATGAGCGGTGTGAGTGACGCTGGCTTGAGGACGACCCCGTTCCCTGCCATCAGCGCGATCGCGACCTCACCCAAGGGAATCGACCACGGGTAGTTCCACGGAGCGATCACGCCGACGACGCCGATGGGCTCGTATACGAACTTGCTCTTCTTCTGCTTGAGCATGAGCTGCGGGTGCGGGATCGACTCGTCGGCGAGGATTCGCGGTCCCTGTGAGGCGCACCAGTGCAGTGCGTCGATCGTGGGGAGCAGCTCCATCGTGTAGGACTCGAGGCGGGGCTTTCCCTGCTCGCGCGAGATCAGCTCCGCGATGTCGTCGGAGTGGTCGAGCAGGACCTGGGCAGCACGGCGCAGATAGCGCGCGCGATCCGCAAGTGACAACTGGGCCCAGAGCGGCTGAACGCCCGCGACGTCGTCCACGACCGCCTGCACTTGGTCTGGCGTGATCGTCGCGGCCGACCCCACCAGCTCGCCGGTCGCCGGGCTGTGAGATGCCAGCAGGCCTGTGGATGCGCCGTTGCCGGAGACGTCCGCGTCGGTCGTGTCTGTCCTTACGGCCATCAGCTGTCCTCCTCGTGAGCGGTCGCGGCCGATTCTACTTCGCGCCCGAACGGCTCAGATGAGGCTCAACGAGCCCGCAGGATGAATATGCGGCTCGAGATGCGCGGGTTTCCGCGCTGGTCGACCTCGCTGATCACGACCTTCGCCTTGAAGCGCTTGAGCCGCTTCGCGAGACGTCGCTTGCTCTTGGAGAAGCGGACATTCACCTTGCGCTTCTTGTTCGCTGCGATCGTGAACCGCTTCGACCCGAGCGTCACGAGCTTTCTGCTCTTGCGGCTCACGGGCTCTGCGGTGGTGATCCGCATGCGCCCCTTGCAACCGCGGGTGCCGGCACAGGTGAGGCGAATGCCGACGACGCCCCGCCGCGACATCTTGACGCCGTTACCTGAGATCAAGACGAGTGAGTCGATGATGATGCGTCGCGGAGCCACGGGCGCCACCGGCGCTGCCGGGACGACGCCGCTTCCCGCGGACGTCGAAATCCTGAACGGGAACGTGGCGATCATCTCGTTGCGCGCCGAGGTCCGTCGCACGCACCTCGAGCACGTGGTCGCCGTCGGGAAGGGGCAGCGTCGTGTAGGGATGGTCGCAAAGCGAGGATGCGCCGCCGTCGATCGAGCACTCGAACCGCACGCTCGGCTCGCTGGCGGTGATGTCGAATGTGGGCATCGACGTGGCAATCGGGCTCGCGGGCCCGGAGATCGTCACGACGGGCGCGGTCGTGTCGACGACGAACCTCAGTTCGGCGATGCCACCGACCTCCCCGGTGCCGTCCTGCGCGTACACCCTGAACACCCACTCGCCCTCGGTCGGCGCAGCGAGCGTCTGGTTCGGAGCGCACTGCGTGAACTGGTCCTGCGGCGCGTTGACCGGCGCGATCGAGCAGTAGAACTGGACAAGTGCCTCGTCGGCTTCGAAGTTGAAGTGAGGAGCGGTGTTGCCCTGCGGCCCGAGAGGGCCGGCGAGGATCGTGGTCGTCGGAGCCACGCCGTCGTCGTTGATCTCGCACTCCGGCCTCGGCACCACGTCGGCCCGGTCCGAGGTGACGCTGTCGGATCCATCGCCGCACCGCACGGTGTCCCGGACTCCGTCCTGAACGTTGATGTTGTCGTCGCCCGTGAATCCCTCGACCAGATCCGCTCCCGTCCCGCCGGTCAGCATGTCGTTTCCGACGCCCCCGAAGATTTCGGCGGGCGCGGAGTGCCAGCCACGACGACAGCGTCGTCACCGTCACTGACGTACACCTGGATCGAGGAAGCTCCCGTGCAGGTCGCCGATTCAGGGGAAACGCTGGTGCAGTCCGGGCCGATCGCAGTCAGCTCCACGCTGTCGGTGACAGTGAACGTGTCGCCCGCCTGGGTCACCGTGACGACGTTGGTCTCACCGGAAGCGGCGGCATAGCGAAGCTGTCCGTTCAAGACGGAGACATTCGAAGCCATCGCGGGAGCCGCCGCGAGCAGCACCAGGAGAAGAGCGGCTGCCGTGGTCAACGCCAGGCGCGATGCCCTCCCCGGAACGTACGAAAGCGCGGCCGATCCCTGCCTGCTACTAGTCCTTCCCATCGGCCCGACCAGGGTAATGACTATTCGCCCGATTTGCGCTGTTTACCACGGATCTGGGCGAGTCGCTCGCGCAGCGTGGCTTCGAATCCGCGCTGCGTGGGCTCGTAGTAGCGGCGGTCCTCCATGCCCTCGGGCAGCAGCGTCTGGTCCGACACCCCCTCCGGCAGGCCGTGCGGATACTCGTAGCCAACGCCACGGCCCAGCTCCTTGGCGCCGGGATAGTGGGCGTCCTGGAGGTAGGGCGGAGGATCCGCCGCTCCGTCGCGTCGCACGTCGCCGCGTGCGCGGGACAGCGCGACCGTAGCTGGCATTCGACTTTGGCGCCAGGGCTAGGTACGCGGCGGCTTGGCTGAGGTTCAGCGCAGCCTCGGGCAGGCCCACGTGCTCGACGGCCTGCGCGGCCGCGACCGCGACGACGAGCGCCCGCGGGTCGGCGTTCCCGATGTCCTCGGACGCGAGCACGATCATGCGGCGCGCGATGAAGCGCGCGTCCTCCCCGCCCTCGAGCATCACGGCCAGGTAGTACACCGAGGCGTCGACGTCCGAGCCGCGCGTCGCCTTGATCCACGCGGAGATGTAGTCGTAGTGCTTGTCCCCGGCCTTGTCGTAGAGAACGGCCTTCTTCTGCATCGCGTCCTCGGCGAGCTGCACGTCGACGGCGCGACCGAGGCGCCGCGCCGTGTCGGTCGCCAGCTCGAGCGCGTTGTACGCGGCGCGCGCGTCGCCTCCCGAGCGCGCTGCGAGGAACTCGAGCGCCTCAACGGGCACCAGTGGAGGCTCGGGAACGCCGCGCTCGGGGTCCTCCAGGGCACGGCGCAGCAGGTCCGTCACGCGCTCCGCGTCGAGCGGCCGCAGCTCGTAGATCTGAGAGCGCGACAGCAGCGCCGAGTTCACCTCGAAGTACGGGTTCTCCGTGGTGGCCCCGATCAGGACGACGAGGCCCTCCTCGACGGCCGGCAGCAGTGCGTCCTGCTGGGCCTTGTTGAAACGATGGATCTCGTCCAGGAAGAAGATCGTCCCAGCGCCCGTTCCTCGCCGCCGCTCCGTGGCGCGCTCGATCATGGCCCGCACCTCCGCGCGACCGGCGTTCACCGCGCTTGCCTCCTCGAAGGCGGCGCCGGCGTGCGTGGCGGCGATCCGCGCGAGCGTCGTCTTGCCGCTGCCGGGTGGCCCGTAGAGGATCATCGAGTGCAGCTCTCCGGTCTCGATCGCGGTGCGCAGCGCCGAGCCCGCCGCCAGCACGTGCTCCTGCCCGATAAAGTCGCCGAGGTCCCGCGGGCGCATGCGGGCGGCCAGCGGCTCGTCCTCGGGCGGGACCGAAGAGCGGCGCTGCGCGCTGTCGTCCGTGTCGAAAAGCCTCTCCAACGCGCTCAGTATCCCCAATGGAATACGTCCTGCTCGCCGTCTGGTGCTTTCTCGTCGCCTTGGCCGGTGGCCTCGTGGGCCTCGTACTGGGCAACATCCGCCTGCCCTTGGTGCTGGTGCTCGTCTCCTCCCCGGGGGCGGGGACCGGGGCGAACATCGGGATCAGCGCGGTGGCCGCCGCGAGCGCATCGATCGCACATCTGCGCGCAGGACGCGTCAACTGGCGCCTGTTTGCGTGGATGGCGCCGCCCTCGATCGTGGGAGCGCTGATCGGCGGCTACGTCTCCGGGGTGCTGCCCGAGGACCCTCTGCTGTTCTCGATCGCGGCGGTCCTGCTCTACAGCGCCTTCGACCTGCTGCGCAAGCCCCCTCCCAAGCCGAAGCCCGATCGCGATCGGGCGCTCGACATACCCGCCGCCGTCGCGAGTGGCGCGGCGATCGGGGTCCTCGGCGGGATCGTCGGGCTGATCCTCGGGTCGCTGCGGGTGCCCGCGCTGGTGCGGCTCGTCGGCGAGGCGCCGGCCCGTGCCGTCGGCACGAACGTCACGATCGGCTTCTGCGTCGGGGTCGCCGGGGTGATCGGGCATCTGCCATCCGACCCGCCCGACTGGCGCGTCCTCGCGGTCGGCTCGGCCGCCTCGATCCCCGGCGCGCTGCTTGGCTCGCGTTTGACGGGGAAGCTCTCGGACGAGGCACTGCTGCGCGCGATCGGGGTGGTCCTCCTGATCGCCGGTGCCGCGATGGTCATGAAGGCCCTCACGTAGCATCTGCCGGGTGAGCTCGAACGGCGACACACCGAAGGTGCGCCTCGGCGGCATGGCGTTGCGCAATGGCTTGCTCGTCCACGGGCCCGATCACTGGGCCGTCGCCTTTCGGGCTGCTGACGGGAGCCTGCACGTCGAGTCCGGGGACAAGCCGCGGTTTCGCGGCAGGATCGCCGACGTCCCGGGACTGCGCGGGCTGGCGCGCCTCGGCGAGGCGTTCGCCCTCCTGCCGGTGATCAAGCGGCGCGTGCCGGGGGTGCAGCTTCCCTTCGAGGACGCCAGGGTGCTCGCCGCGATGCTCGGCTCCTCCGCGCTGTCCGCGGCCGCGCGACGCGGCCGGCCCCGCACGACGGGCAACGAGCTGTTCGGCGCTGCGCTTGGCCTGGTGCCCACGGCGCTCGCCCTGCGCGACTCGCAGCTCGCCGCCTACCACGGCGTGGAGCACAAGGCGATCGCGGCCTACGAGCAGGACACCGACGCCGCGCTCGCCGCGAAGGAGCACGACCGGTGCGGCTCCAACCTGGTAGCTCCGCTGATCGTCTCGACCGCGGCCGGCAACGTGCTCCTGCGCTCCGTGCTCGGTCTGCGCGGGCCGCTCGCCAGCGCTACGGCGACCCTCGCCGGAGTCGCCGTCTCAGTCGAGATGTTCGCCTGGTCGGAGCGCAACCGCGAGACGGCTCTCGCGCGGGCCTTCCGCAGGCCCGGGTACGAGATGCAGCGCTTGTTCGCCACGCGCGAGCCGACCACGGAGCAGCTCGAGGTGGGGCGCGCCGCGCTCACCGAGATACTGCGCCGCGAGACGCCCGCACTCGCCTAGGGGCCCTAGAACAAACGTCCGAAATTCGCCGCGCAATCCCCGCGCAGCGCGATTAATCTGATTGCGGGCCACGCACCCACCTCCGGGTGCAGGTGGATTTGCACCCGACTCCCGGGTGCCGGACGGATAGGAGCACGGATGCTTCCGCTGGCAATCACGTTGATGGACAAGGTCGAGACGTGGACTCTCACGTGGATGCCCATCATCCTGATGCTCGCGCTGGTCTACCTGATCTGGCGCAGCCTCAAGATGATGCCGCGGACCAAGCCGCAGCAGATCAAGCCGGAGTCCTCGGGCGGGGTCGGCTGGGACGACGTCGCGGGATGCGACGAGGCCAAGCACGAGCTCCGCGAGGTCATCGAGTTCCTGCGCGACTCTCGCCGCTTCAAGAAGCTCGGAGCGCACGTCCCGAAGGGGATCCTCCTCCACGGCCCGCCCGGCACCGGCAAGACGCTGCTCGCGAAGGCAGTCGCTCATGAGTCCGGCGCACACTTCTTCAGCCAGTCCGCCAGCTCGTTCGTGGAGATGTTCGCGGGGCTCGGCGCGGCACGCATCAGGCGCCTCTTCGCGATCGCCAAGAAGCACACGCCGGCGATCATCTTCATCGACGAGATCGACGCGATCGGCCTCAAGCGCGGCTTCGACCTCTCACGCGAGAAGGACCAGACGCTCAACCAGTTGCTGGTCGAGATGGACGGCTTCGCGGAGCGCGGTGACCTGATCGTGATCGCGGCCTCCAACCGTGTCGACGGGCTCGACCCGGCGCTCATGCGACCCGGCCGCTTCGACCGTCAGGTGCTGGTCTCGCCGCCGGACCTCAACGGCCGTGAGGAGATCCTGAAGGTGCACAGCAGCAAGATGCCGGTCGCCGACGTGGACCTCTCGATGGTCGCGCGGCGCACCTCTGGACTGACCGGCGCGGACCTGGCAAACCTCTGCAACGAGGCCGCGATCTTCGCCGGGCGCCAGGCACGCGAGACGATTCTGCAGGTCGACTTCGACGACGCGCTCGAGCGCGTCGTCGCCGGGCTCCAGACGCGCCGCGTGATCACGCCTCACGAGAAGAAGGTGATCGCCTACCACGAGGCCGGTCATGCGCTGATCGCCGAGCTGCTGCCGTCGGTTGCGAGGGCGCACAAGATCTCGATCGTCCCTCGTGGCCAGGCCCTGGGCTACACGCTCAACCTGCCCGATGAGGACCGCTACCTGATGTCCAGGCAGGACCTGCTCGACTACATGAAGATGCTGCTGGGCGGATACGTCACCGAGCAGCTCGTCTTCGAGCGCGTGACGACCGGCGCGTCGGACGACCTGCGCCGGGTCGCCGAGATCAGCCGCTCGATGATCGAGCAGTACGGGATGGGCAGCAAGCTGCTCGCCCACCTCGACGGAACCGGCAGCGAGAAGACCTCGCAGGCGATGCTCGAGGCGCGCGACATCGAGCAGCAGACGCTGATCGATGAGGCGCAGTTCGAGGCGCGCATGCTGATCGCCGACAACCGGGACCTCGTCGAGTGCATCGCCGAGGCGTTGCTCGCCAAGGAGTCGATCGAGCGCAACGAGATCGAAGAGATCGTCGCCGCGGTCAACGTCAGCCGCGGCGAGGCCGCGGCGCCCGAGCCGATCGTCACCCTGCCGTCGATCGCAGTGGATCAGCATCCCGAGCCGGAGGCGCAGCCGGCGCCCGTCGGGGAGAGCATCCCGCCGCCGAACCGGCGCAAGGAGCGCGACCGCCGCAGTGTGGCGCCGCCGGTCGGCCCGGTGCCGGCCCCGGTAGCCAGCCGCGCGTCAGTAACCCGGCCAGGGCGTACTAGACTGCCCCGGATGTTCGAGTCGATCGATCACGTCGGCGTCGCCGTCGACGACCTCGACGCAGCGGTGACCCTGTATTCCGACACCTTCGGGATGCCGGTGCAACACCGCGAGACCGTCGACGAGCAGGGCGTCGAGGCGGTGCTCCTCGGCGTGGGCGATTCGCACGTCGAGCTGCTCGCTCCGCTCGGCGACGACACGCCGGTCGGCAAGTACCTCGCCAGGAAGGGCCCGGGTATCCACCACACGGCCTATCGCTGCGCGGACGTCGCGAGCGCGATCGAGGAGTGCCGCTCTCGCGGCCTGCGGCTGATCGACGAGCGCCCGCGGCGCGGCATCCGCGACAGCCTCGTGGCCTTCATCCATCCCGCCTCCACGGGCGGCGTGCTGACCGAGCTGGTGCAGCCCGCCGAGGGAGCGCACTGATGGCTCGCGACGAGGGCGATGCGCGCCGCGTCGAGGTCGGCTTCACCGGAGGCCAGGTGATCCTCATGCGCCTCAGCGATCGCTCGCACGAGCAACTGCGGCGCGCGGTTCAGGACGGCAAGCAGCGCTGGTACGAGGCCGAGACCGTTGACGGGATCGTCGGGCTCGACCTCGGGCAGGTCTCCTTCCTGAAGCTCGAGGCCTCCGAGCACAGGGTCGGCTTCTCGGGGCTGTAGATCGTGCGCCCGCCGCGGACAGCCCTTCTGCTGGGCGCGCTCGGGCTCCTGGGTGCGGCGATGTGGTGGCGGCGCAACCCTTCGGCTTGCCCGTACAACCAGCGCTTCTGGGTCCAGGCGCCCCACCCGGGCATCACGCGCAGGCGCCTGCTCGAGGCTCTTTCGCCCGCGCCTGATGAACGAGTGCTCGAGATCGGCCCGGGCACCGGTTACTACACGTTCGAGATCGCGTCCGCGCTTTCGCAGGGCCAGGTCGACGTCTTCGACATCCAGCAGGAGATGCTCGACCACGTGATGCGCGAGGCAAACCGGCGCGGCTTCACGAACGTGCGGCCGACCCTCGGCGATGCCCGCCGGCTTCCCTTCGGCGACGACAGCTTCGACGCGGCCGTGCTGGTCACGGTGCTCGGGGAGATCCCCGACCAGGAGCAGGCTCTGAGCGAGGTCGCGAGGGTCCTGCGACCGGGCGGTCGACTCGTCGTCGGCGAGATGTTCGGCGACCCGCACATGGTGACGTCCGGCAAGCTGCGCGATCGCGCACGGGGGGCCGGCCTCGGGTTCGAGCGGCGAGTCGGCAACCCGCTCGCCTTCTTCGAGCGCTTCGAGACGCCACCCACCGAGTCGAGCGTCTGACGCCGCGCTGCCTTTCCGTTCGCCTGTCCGCCCTGGCTGAACTCGACCACAGGCTGCTGTCGCTGCTGCGCACGCGGCTCAGCGCCCCCGCGCTGGACCGCGCCGCGGTGGCGTATGCGCGTACCGGCGAGTCGGGCGGTCTCTGGATCGCGCTCGCACTCGCAGGCGCCGTCGTCGACTCGCGCCGGCGTGGGCGCTGGCTCGCCGCGGCGGCGATCGTTCCGCTGACGCTCGTCCTCAACTACCTCGTGAAGCGGGCGGTGGGCCGGGAGCGCCCGCGGATCGCCGGTCTCGACCCGGTCGGCCGCGTGCCGCGGTCGATGTCCTTTCCGTCTGCGCACGCGGCGACCTCGTTTGCGGGCGCCCTGCGGATCGCCGTGCTCGTTCCTCGTGCGCGCGTCCCGTTGCTCGTCGCGGCTGGGCTGATGGCGCTCACGCGTCCCTATCTCGGCGTGCACTACCCGGGCGACATCCTCGCGGGTGCGGCCTTCGGCGCGGCGGTTTCCGCCACCGCGGAGGCTCTGTCTTGAAGGTTGGGATCGTCGGCCTGCCGAACGCGGGCAAGTCGACCCTGTTCAACGCGCTCGGGGAGGCCGGCGCCGAGGCGGCCGAGTATCCCTTCACCACCGTCGAGCCCAACGTTGCGGTCGTCCCCGTGCCTGACGAGCGACTCGAGCGCCTCGCCGACCTGCTCGGGATTGCGCGCCGCGTGCCGGAGCACCTCGAGGTCGTCGACATCGCCGGCCTGGTGCGTGGCGCCCACAAGGGCGAGGGCCTCGGAAACCGGTTCCTCGGGCACATCCGCGACGTCGACGCGATCGTCCACGTCGTCCGCGCCTTCGAGCATCCGCTCGTCGCACACCCGCACGGAGTGCTGGACCCGGCGGACGACCTCGCGACCGTCGAGGCCGAGCTGATGCTCGCCGACCTCGAGAGCGCCGAGCGCCGCCTGGAATCCGCCACGAAGGGCGCCCGGGGCGGCGACAAGGAGGCGATCGCCGACCGCGAGGCGCTCGAGCGCGCGATCGCGGAGCTTTCCGCCGGAAGGCCGGCCCCGCCCGAGGCCGGCCTGCTCACCTCGAAGCCCGTGCTGGTCGTCGCCAACGTCGGGGAGGGAGAACAGATGCCGGAGGCTCTTGCGGCGCGCGGGGCCGTCGCGGTTGTCGCCCGCGACGAGGCGGAGCTGGCCGAGATGGACGCCGGCGAAGCCGCCACGATGCGAGCCGAGCTGGGGGTCGCGGAGGGCGCGCTCCAGCAGATCGTGCGCGAGGCGTACCGGCTGCTCGGGCTGCTCACGTTCTTCACGGCCGTCGGAGGCAGCGAGATCCGCGCCCGCAGCCTGCGCGCGGGAAGTACGGCCCACACCGCGGCGGGACGTGTCCACACGGACATGCAGCGCGGCTTCGTGCGCGCGGAGGTGATCCCGTGGGAGCAGCTGATCGAGGCCGGTTCCTTCCCCGCGGCGCGCGATGCGGGACGCCTGCGGACGGAGGGCCGCGACTACGTCGTCGCCGACGGCGACGTGATCACGATCAGGTTCAGCCCGTGAGGGATCGGTACCGTCAGCCGATGGCAGGCGGCACGACGCGCATCGCCGGACCGGCCGCCCAGCCCGCCTTCACGCGGTAGATCCCGGCGGTGCCGACGTGGATGCGGTAGGCGCCGCCGACCACGGGGAATTTGCCGCCGTTGTGCCAGCCGTCCTTGGTGCGGCGCTCGAGCGTCACGGATTCGAGCTTCGTCCCGTCGACCGTGCCGTGCAGCGCCACGAGCGGGCGCACGCCCCGCAACGTGCGGGCCTCCGCGCCGTTGGATCGCTTCGTGCGCACTCGGCGCACGTAGAACCAGGTGTCGCGTAGCCCGAGGCGCGCGCGGATCTGCGCTCCGGTGACGACGGTGGTCCCGCGCGAGCCCTTGATGCGCGCCTTGACCACGCGCGGGGAAACGCCGCGCTCCAGCACCTTGAAGCTGCGCAGCCGGCCCTTGACCCAGCCCCCGAGCTTGCCCGCGAGCGCGGACCGGGAGAACGAGTAGGGGCCCCAGCGGTGATACGGCGAGGAGTCGTCGTACGGGTCCTTCACACCCTTCAGCCACGGCTTCGGAGAGCCGCCCGTGAACACGTTCTCCACGTTCTCGGTCTCACCGCCGGACGTCGAGAAGAAGAAGGTGGTCGCGACGTTGCCGGCGTATGTGACGACCTCACCCTTGGTCGATTCCACCGCGGCGTTCGTCGCCGGCGTCTCGGCGAGGTAGCCGCGGTACACCTGGCTGCGCGTGTCCGCGTACTGGTCGAAGCCCTTGCCATTCACGTTAGACGCGAGTGCGTACGAGCGCGCGGCGAGCGCTTGCGCCTGGAGCGCGGCGGCGGGCCAGGAGGCCGGGCTCTCGCCTGGCACGACTCCCATCAGGTAGCTCTCGAGGCCGATCGCGTTGACGGCGTTGAGGCCCGACCCGGATGCCACGCGGATCTCGAGCTGGTCACGGTAGAGGCCGTCGCGCACGCCGTTGTCCGCGCGGCCGAGCAGCCGCACGTGCTTGCCGCCGACCACTCGCATCACGTCGGCAAACACCTCGAGCCGGCGGCCGGAGGCGCTGCGCAGCACGACGTTGTTGCCCTCGCGCGTCGCCTTGTAGACCGCGTCCTCCGTGAGGCCGCGCTCGCCTGCCTGCGTCGCGTGGCGGAAGTAGACGGTCGAGCGGTTGGGCTGGAGCAGAACACGCACGCCACCTGCGCCGACCGAGCCGATCTTGGTGTCGCGGTAGTAGTGATCGATGATCTCGCGGTATCCCGCGCCGTGCTTGGCGTACCCGTAGGCGCCCCACTGGCTCATCCCGATCCCATGCCCCCATCCGGCGCCGCGCACGGACCAGCGCTCGGCCGCTCCGGCTCCCGCCGGCCAGGCCGCTGCCGCGATCAGGACTGTGAATGTGACGACACGCTTGAACATCGGTGTTCGAGCACTACTAACGCGAGTGGGGCCCCCAAAGTCGCGCTCGGAGCCCAGGATAGGGCCAGTATCGCTGCCATGCGGGCGCCCCGCGCCGATCCTCGTCTAGATTGCATCGACATGCTCGCCCAACCCTTGAGCCCGCGCCCAGAGGCCGCATGACGGCCGCAGCGGCGCAGTCGCACGAGCGGGAGATCGTCGCGGGCGTCCCGAAACAGCTCTACATCGGGGGTCGCTGGGTCGACGCGACCGGCGGCGCCGTCCTCCCGGTGGAGGACCCCTCGACCGGCGCGACGATCGCGGAGGTCGCGGACGCGACTCCCGACGACGCGCGCGCGGCGCTCGCGGCGGCGCACGAGCGCCAGGCGCAGTGGCGCGAGCACCCCCCGCGCGAGCGCGGCGAGATCCTGCAGCGCGCCTACGAGGCGATGATCGCGCGCGCCGACGACCTCGCGCTCCTGATGACGCTCGAGATGGGCAAGCCGATCGCGGAGTCCAAGGCCGAGGTCACCTACGCCGCCGAGTTCTTCCGCTGGTTCGCGGAGCAGGCGGTGAGGATCGACGGCCGCTATCAGGTCGCTCCCAACGGTCAGGGGCGGCTGCTCGTGATGAAGCAGCCAGTCGGCCCCGCGTACCTGATCACGCCGTGGAACTTCCCCGCGGCGATGGCGACCCGCAAGATCGGGCCGGCGGTCGCGGCCGGCTGCACGATGATCCTCAAGCCCGCCGGCGCGACCCCCCTCAGCGCGCTCGCGGTCGCGCAGATCCTCGAGCAGGCCGGCCTGCCGGGCGGCGTGCTGAACGTGCTCACCAGCTCCAGCTCGGGCGACGTGTCGAAGCCGATCCTCTCCGACTTCCGGCTGCGCAAGCTCAGCTTCACGGGATCGACCGAGGTGGGCCGCAGCCTCATGGAGCAGTCAGCGCGGCAGATCCTGCGCGTGTCGATGGAGCTCGGCGGCAACGCGCCCTTCATCGTCTTCGAGGACGCCGACATGGACGCCGCGATCGAGGGGGCGATGGTCGCGAAGATGCGCAACATCGGGGAGGCCTGCACGGCGGCGAACCGGTTCTACGTCGCCGAGTCGGTGGCCGAGCGGTTCACCGAGGGACTGGCGCAGCGCATGGCCTCGCTGAAGGTCGGCCGCGGCACGGAGGACGGCGTGAAGGTCGGGCCGTTGATCAACGCGGAGCAGCGCGGAAAGGTCACCGAGCTCGTCGAGGACGCGCTGTCGAAGGGCGCCACCAAGGTGGCCGCCGGCGATGTTCCGGACGGTCCCGGCTACTTCTATCCGCCGACCGTGCTCGGTGACGTGCCGGACGACGCGCGCCTGCTGAAGGAGGAGATCTTCGGTCCGGTCGCTCCCGTGAAGCGCTTCGCCGGCGAGGAGCAGGCCGTCCGCTGGGCGAACGACACCGAGTACGGCCTGGTCGCCTACCTGTACACCCGCGATCTCGGCCGCGCGATGCGGGTGATGGAGCAGCTCGAGTACGGGATGGTCGGCCTCAACCAGGGCATGGTGTCCAATCCGGCAGCGCCGTTCGGCGGCATCAAGCACTCAGGCGTGGGCCGCGAGGGCGGCTACGAGGGCATCCAGGAGTACCTCGAGACGAAGTACTG
The DNA here is from genome assembly GCA_963724065.1 of uncultured Solirubrobacterales bacterium. GTDB lineage: Bacteria > Actinomycetota > Thermoleophilia > Solirubrobacterales > JBBDJG01 > DASRIA01. Next base: position 426,977 of record CAVRTB010000002.1, on the reverse strand, counting down.
CGCGATCTCGTACTGACCGGGACCGCCGACAGCCCTCAGAGCTTGAATCGAAGCGCTCTCCCGACGAGCGCCAGGCCCTTGAAGACCGCGTTCGGAGGCTTCGTCGTGCGGATCTCGTTCGGGTACTTGCCGAACAGCATTGCGGCGTAGATGGCCGAGCGAGGCTCCTTCGGCGGGAGGCGTTTGATCTTGCCCTGCTTTATCAACGTGTGCATGCCGCGGAAGAACGACTCGAACTGCTGCGCCGGCCGGTGGACGTTGACGATTCGAGCGGGCTCGCCGCTGGCGTTTCGAAGCGTGTGAGGGACACCGGCGGGCACGGTTGCCGTCTCTCCCGCCCGCACCGTCCTCCATTCGCCGTCGACGCACACCTCCAGTGACCCTTCGATGACCTCGTAGCTCTCCTCGGCGGTCGGGTGGACGTGTACGGGGGGGCCGGGCATGTGCGGGTCGATCCAGTTCGTCGCCTCGAACAACTCCCCGGCCGTGTCGTCGGTGCTGCGCGTGATCTCCCAGCGCATCCCCATTCCGGGGTGGAAGTCGAGGCGACGGTCGGATGCAGGTGTTACTTGGTCGTTCGTGGCGGCTCCTTCGGTAGACGTCGTCTGACCCTACTGATCCATCAACGCGCACCGCGCGGAGGGCCTCCACGAGCGCGGCGGGTCAATAGTCTTGGTCAATGACCCGCGACAGGAGGGAAGCATGACCGTGGCACACGAGCTGTGGGGCGCCGAGACGCGCAAGGCCGTCGACAACTTTCCCGTGTCGGGCGAACCGGTGCCCGCTCCGGTGATCCGCTGGCTCGGGCGCATCAAGGCAGCCGCCGCGCGGGTGAACGGGGAGCTCGGCCTGCTCGAGGCCGACATCGCGGAGCGCGTCGCGTCGGCGGGCGACGAGGTCGCGGCCGGCGACCACGACGAGCAGTTCCCGGTCGACGTGTTCCAGACGGGCTCGGGCACGTCCTCGAACATGAACGCCAACGAGGTGATCGCCGCAATCGCCGAGGGCGGCGTCCATCCCAACGACCACGTCAACATGGGCCAGTCCTCGAACGACGTGTTCCCGTCCGCCGTGCACCTCGCGGCACTCGGTGAGGTGCGCACGCACCTGCTCCCGGCGCTCGAGCACCTGGAGGAGGCGCTCCAGTCGAAGGCGAGCGAGTTCGCCGACGTCGTGAAGACGGGCCGCACGCATCTGATGGACGCGGTCCCCGTGACGCTCGGCCACGAGTTCGGCGGCTACGCGGCCCAGATTCGCCTCGGCCGGCAGCGGATCGAGGACGCCCTGCCGCGCGTCGCGCAGATCCCGCTCGGCGGGACGGCGACCGGCACGGGCCTCAACACCCATCCCCAGTTCGCGCAGCGCGTGCGCGAGCGCCTCGCCCGCGACACCGGGCTCGAGATCCGCCCGCCGGAGCATCCCTTCGAGGCGCAGGGCAACCGGGACGCGCTGGTCGAGCTCTCCGGCGCGCTGAAGGTGCTCGCCGTGTCGCTCACCAAGATCGCGAACGACATCGCCTGGATGGGGTCGGGCCCGCGCGCCGGCCTCGCCGAGCTGTTCCTGCCCGAGTTGCAGAAGGGCAGCTCGATCATGCCCGGCAAGGTCAACCCCGTGATACCCGAGGTCGTGCTCCAGGTGGGCGCGCAGGTGATCGGCAACGACGCTGCGATCACGGTGGCGGGCACGCAGGGCAACTTCGAGCTGAACGTGCGGGTGCCGCTGATCGCCCGCAATCTGCTCGGCCAGATCGGCCTGCTGTCGAACTCCGTCGCGCTGTTCGCGGACAAGTGCATCGCGGGCATCGAGGCGAATCGCGAGATGACGACGCGGCACGCCGAGTCGAACTTGATCACGGCCACGGCGCTCAACCCGCACATCGGCTACGACCGCGCCGGCGAGATCGTCAAGGAGGCCGCTGCGAGCGGGCGCACGATCCGCGAGGTCGCACGCGAGAAAGGCGTGGACGAGGCGATCCTCGACGAGGCGCTCGACCTCTCCAAGATGGCGAAGGGGAACCTGGGGTAGCGCCTTTCGGTCCGGGCCGGTGCTTAGCGTCAGTAGTGACGTGGGCGACCTCTCGACCCTGCTGCAGGACCCGCTCGCGCACCGCGCGCTCGATGCGCTCGTGCGTGCCGAGACCCGGGTCACCCGCCGGCTCGGCCACGAGCTCGAGCGCCGTGGCCTCTCCCCGACCGCCTTCGCGATGCTCGTCGTGATCGAGTCCGCCGGCGGCGAGCTCGGCCTGCGGGCGCTGCGTCAGCGCCTCGGGCTCAGCAAGGCGAACGCGAGCGAGGTCACCTCGGCGCTCGAGCAGCGCGGGCTGATCCGGCGCGAGACCGACCTGCGCGACCGGCGCGCGCTCAACATCGGCGTGACGCCCTCCGGCCGGGCGCTGGTCGAGGAGCTGTTCCCCGGGCACGCCCGGCGCGTGCGGGACACGTTCACCGTCCTCGACGACGGTGAGAAGCGCGAGCTGGCCCGCCTGTGCCGCAAGCTCGAACGCGCCGCGTAAGCGCGTCTCCCGACAGGGATGCACGCCCGAGGCAGCCGATCCGCGGCGCCAAGAGCCACCCGATCCGCTCGCCGCACCACCGGTGCGCCTTCACGGCTCGTGCGGCCCTTGGCATCCACGGCTCGACCACCTCGGACGCACATCCCCACCGGGAGCCGCGCTCACCCCACCTAGAATCCTCCGCCATGGCCCGCTACCGCCCGGTGGACACCCGCCAGAGCTTTCCCGAGCTCGAGGAGCAGATCCTCGCGCGTTGGAAGCGCGACGACGTGTTCCACGAGAGCCTGCGCCGGCGCGAGGGCGGGCCACTCTACGTCTTCTACGAGGGACCGCCGACCGCAAACGGCAAGCCCGGCTCCCACCACGTGCTCTCGCGCGTGTTCAAGGACATCTTCCCCCGCTACATGACGATGACGGGCCACTACGTACCGCGCAAGGCCGGCTGGGACTGCCACGGCCTGCCGGTCGAGCTCGAGGTCGAGCGGCAGCTCGGGATTCATTCCAAGCACGAGATCGAGGCGCTCGGGATCGAGGAGTTCAACCGTCGCTGCCGCGAGTCAGTGTTCTCATACGTCGAGGAGTGGAACCGGCTCACCGAGCGGATCGCCTTCTGGATCGACCTCGACGACGCGTACGTCACGCTCGACAACGACTACATCGAGTCGGTCTGGTGGGCGCTGCGCAAGATCTGGGACGAGGACCTGCTCTACGAAGGGCACAAGGTCGTGCCGTACTGCCCGCGCTGCGGCACCGCGCTGTCGTCGCACGAGGTGGCGCTCGGCTATCACGACATCGTCGACCCGTCGGTCTACGTGCGCTTCGCGGTCACGCACCCGCGCGGGCCGCTGACCGACTCCGACGAGCTGCTCGTGTGGACGACGACCCCGTGGACGCTCGTCTCGAACGCCGCCGTCGCGATGGACCCGGACCTCACCTATGTGCGCGCGCGGGAGGGGGAGCACGTCTACGTGCTCGCGGAGGCCAGGGTCGCGACGGTGCTCGGCGAGACGGCGGAGATACTGGACCGCTTCCCCGGCCGCGAGATGGAGGGCACCGCGTACGACCCGCCGTTCGACTACATCCCGGGCTCCGAGTACGGCGAGCGTGGTCACACCGTGCTCGCGGCCGACTTCGTCTCGGCCGACGACGGAACGGGCCTCGTGCACGCCGCGATCGCCTTCGGCGAGGACGACTTCCGCCTCGGCGAGCAGCACGGGTTGGCCGTCATCAACCCGGTGCAGCCGGACGGGACCTACGACGAGCGCATCGGTCCGTACGCCGGGCGCTTCGTGAAGGACGCCGATCCTGACCTGATCGACGACCTCCGGGGGCGCGGCCGCATCTACCGCGCCGAGCAGTACGAGCACGCGTACCCGCACTGCTGGCGCTGCGACACGCCGCTCCTTTATTACGCGAAGGCTGAGTGGTACATCCGCACCACGGCGCGCCGGGACGAGCTGATTGCCGCGAACGAGTCGATCGAGTGGTACCCGTTCCACATCAAGCACGGGCGCTTCGGCAAGTGGCTCGAGAACAACGTCGACTGGGCGCTCTCCCGCGAGCGCTATTGGGGCACGCCGCTCCCGGTCTGGCGCTGCGAGGAGGGGCACGTGCGCTGCATCGGATCGATTGCCGAGCTGAAGGAGCTGGCCGCCGAGGTCCCGGACGACCTCCACCGCCCCTACATCGACGAAGTCACGTTCGACTGCGCCGAGTGCGACGCGACGATGCGCCGCGTGCCCGAGGTGATCGATGCGTGGTTCGACTCGGGGGCGATGCCGTTCGCCCAGTTCCACTACCCGTTCGAGAACGAGGAGCTCTTCAAGGAGCGCTTCCCGGCGGACTTCATCTGCGAGGCGCTCGACCAGACGCGCGGCTGGTTCTACTCATTGCTTGCGGAGTCGACATTGCTCACGGGGCAGGCGAGCTATCGCAACGTGCTCTGCCTCGGCCTGATCCTCGATCCAGATGGCCAGAAGATGTCCAAGAGCCGCGGCAACGTGGTCGCGCCGTGGGACGTGCTCGACACGCACGGCGCGGACGCCTTTCGCTGGTACTACTTCACCTCGCAGCAGCCGTGGTCCGGGTATCGCTTCTCGGTCGAGGCGGTCGGCGAGAGCGTGCGCAAGTTCCTGCTGACGCTGTGGAACACCTACAGCTTCTACGTCCTATACGCCAACGTCGACGGGTTCGACCACGCCGCCGCCGCGCTCGACCCGGACGCGCGCCCGGCGCTCGACCGCTGGGTGCTCTCGCGCCTACAGGGCACGATCGCGGCTGTGCGGCAGGGCCTCGACGCCTACGACACCACGTCCGCGGGCCGGTCGATCGCGACGTTCGTGGACGATCTCTCGAACTGGTATGTGCGCCGCAGCCGGCGCCGCTTCTGGCGCGGCGACGAGGGGGACGCCCAGGACAAGCGCAGCGCGTACCTGACGCTTCACGAGTCGCTGGTCACGGTCGCGAAGCTGCTCGCGCCCTTCACCCCGTTCGTCGCGGACGAGATCTACGGCAACCTCGACGGGACGGAGACCTCCGTTCACCTCTGCGACTTTCCCGATCCCGACGAGGGTCTGGTCGACAGGGAGCTCGAGTTCGACATGGCCGTCGCGCGCCGCACGGTCGAGCTCGGCCGGGCGGCCCGTAGCCAGGCGAAGGCGAAGGTTCGCCAGCCCCTGCGCGAGGCCGTCGTCGTCGCCGACCCGCGCGAGCGGGCCGCGATCGAGCGCCTCGAGGACCAGGTGCTCGAGGAGCTGAACGTGAAGCGCATCTCGTACGTGGACGAGGCCGAGGAGCTTGCCTCGTACGAGGTCAAGCCGAACTTCCGCGAGTGTGGGCCGCGGTTCGGCTCGCGCATGCCTGACGTCGCTCGCGCGATCGCGCAGCTCGACGCGGCGGCGACAGCGGCCGCGCTCGACCGGGGCGACGAGGTCACGATCGTGGTGGGGGGAGCGCAGGAGCGCCTCGGGCCGGACGACCTGTCGCTCGTGATGCTCCCGCGTGAGGGCTACCAGCTCGAGCGCCAGGCCAACTACGCGGTCGCGCTCCAGCTCGACCTCGACGACGAGCTGGTCCGCGAGGGCGCCGCGCGCGAGATCGTCCACGCGGTCCAGAACGCCCGCAAAGGCGCCGGGCTGCGCGTCGAGGACCGCATCGAGCTGACGCTCAGTGGGGACGCCACGCTGCTCGACGCCGTGCGTCAGCACGCGGACTACGTCGCCGACGAGACGCTCGCCGCCAACCTCGGGTTTGACGGGGCGCAACCGGCCGGCACCCACACGGAGACCGCGAGCATCGACGGGGCTGAGCTGGGGATCTCCCTGCGCCGCGCCGGCTAACCCCCACCGAACGTCCCGCGCTACCCCCGATAGCGCGCAGTCCGGGACGTTCGGCGGGAATGGGCTACGTCCCCTCGCGCTCGGCCGTCAGCTCGCGTGGGCCGCGCTCGGGTAACTCGTCGCCCGGCGGGATCACGATGTCCGAGGTGGTGCGGTTATCGTGCGCAGCCTCGATCTCCCGGACCCAGACCTCCTCGGTGAGGATCACCGCGGCCGAGATGATCGGCACCGCGACGAACAGCCCCACGACGCCGAACAGCTGGCCGACGACCACGACCCCGATCGCGATCAGGGCCGGGTGCAGGCGGGTGGTGCGCGACATCACGACGGGCACGATCACGTTGCTCTCGATCTGCTGCACGATCACGTAGACGGCCAGGACCGCGAGCGCCTTGCCGGGAGAGTCCGTGAACGCGAACAGCACGGGCAGGATCCCGCCGACGATCGCGCCGAAGTAAGGGACCACCACCAGCAAGGCCGTGATGACCGCGAACAGGATCGCGAAGTCGAGCCCGACGATCGTGAGCCCGATGTAGAGCAGGGTGCCCGACACGACCATGTCGACCGCGACTCCCCTCATCCACCCGATCCACGCCTCCCTGAGCCGCTCCATCACGTGGCGTGCGTGGCGCCGGCGGGAGGGCGGGACGAGGCGCAGGAGGCCGTCGACCAGCGGCGCCGGGCGCACCGCCATGAAGTACGCGGTGAGCAGCATCACGGTGAGCGCCCCGAAGACGCCCGCCACGCTCACGCCGATCGAGGTGATCGGCCCGATCAGCCGCTCAGGATTGTCCGTGTAGCGCTGGAGGAACTCCTGGATGCTGTCCCCGACCTCGCTCGGCCGGTTGCCGGTGATGTCGCCGACCGTGGACTCGAGGTCGTGGACGATCGTGGGGACGTCGTCGACGAAGGCGTTCACCTGGTCGATGAAGGTCGGGATCACCAGCGCCAGCACCCCGGCCACCACCGCGAGGCCCGAGATCAATGTGGCAAACGCCCCCACGGGCCGGGGGATGCCGCGCCGCTCGAGACGTGTCGCGCCGGCCGAGAGGGGGATCGCGATGATCACCGTCATGACGACGGCGAGCACAAGGGTCGCGAGCTGCCGGAACAGCATGCCGAGCACCAACAGCACCGCCGCCAGCACGACTGCCTTGTAGGCGACCGGCACTTGTTGGGTCTCGGGCACGTTCAGAAGGATGCCCGGAAAAAGGCCCGGTTACGCAGAAGCATCTTCTGCGAACCGCGCACTGCGAACTAAGCGGGCTCCAGCTCCAGCTCAGCCTCGATGCGTGCCTTCGGCTGTGCGCCGATCAGCTTCTTCACCATGGTCCCGTGCTTGAACAGGATCATCGTGGGGATCGACAGCACCTCGTACTTCACGGCGGTCTGCTGGTTGTCGTCCACGTTGAGCTTCACGACCCGCAGGTCGTCACGCTCGGCGTGGATCTGCTCCAGCACCGGGGAGACGACCCGGCATGGGCCGCACCACGGCGCCCAGAAGTCCACCAGCACGGCAGTTTCCGACTCCAGCACCTCGACGCCGAAGTTGGCGTCGGTCACGTCGGCGATTTCACCAGCCACATTGCCCCTTCCGTTCGAAATCGACACTTGCCACACAGTCTAGAGACTCAATACTTCATTACGTATAGTGCCTCCGGCCCGCCCTGAGGATGGGGACCATCCAGATCGCCTCGAGCACGATCCGCCTCGACATCTTGCTCTGGCCGACGGTGCGGTCCGTGAAGGTGATCGGCACCTCCTTCACGCGGAAGCCCCTCTGGATCGCCCTGTAGGTGAGCTCCACCTGGAATGCATAGCCCTGCGATCGGACCCCCTCGAGGTCGATGGCTTCGAGCACCGCGCGGCGAAAGCACTTGAACCCCCCGGTCAGGTCTCTCACGTCGAGGCCCAGCACGACACGTGCGTACCAGCACCCGCCGCGGCTCACCAGGCGTCGCGTCGCGCCCCAGTTGCGGACCGCGCCGCCCACTACGTAACGGGATCCGATCACGAGGTCGGCATCGCGCGCCGCCTCGATCATCGCCGGGAGGTGGGCGGGATCGTGGGACAGGTCGGCATCCATCTCGACCACGAGCGCCGCGCCCTGCGCCAGCGCCAAGGCGAACCCGGCGATGTAGGCCTGGCCCAGGCCCTGCTTGCGCGGCCGGTGGAGGACCTGCACCGCCCGGTCGCGTGCGGCCAGCTCGTCGGCGAGGTCGCCTGTCCCGTCGGGCGAGGAATCGTCGACCACCAGGATGCGGTGGTCCGGCGCGACCGGCTCGAGCGCGGCGCGGACCCCGCTGACGACCGGCTCGAGGTTCTCGCGCTCGTTGTAGGTGGGCAGGACGACCCACACCGGGCCCGGCGGCCAGTCTCGCGGCATCGAGGCAGTATCGCCACTCTCTAAATTGTCTGCGATGAAGAACGCCGAGATCGCCGCCGCGATGGACGAGCTGGCTGACCTCTACGAGCTCGACGGAGCGGTCGTCTACCGCGTCGTCGCGTATCGCGAGGCCGCCAAGTCGATCCGCGACTCGCCCGTCTCGGTCGCGCAGCTTGCCCTGGAGGATCGCGCCACGGAGGTCCGCAACGTCGGCAAGACGCTTCAGGAGAAGATCCGCGCGCTCCTCGAGACCGGCGAGATTCCCGCCGCCCAGAAGCTGCGCGCCAAGTTTCCGGGCGAGCTCGTGCGCTTCACGCAGATCCCCGGCCTCGGGCCGAAGACGGCGAAGAAGATCTATGAGGAGCTCGGCATCTCGACCCTCGAGGACCTGCGCGCGGCGGCCGAGGCGGAGCGCTTGCGCGCGATCCCGGGACTCGGTCCCAAGGCCGAGACGAACATCGCCAAAGCGCTCGCCAAGCACGATGAGGAGGGTCCCGCGCAACGCGTCCTCCTGTCCGCCGTGCTCACGCTCGGCGAGCAGATCGCCGACCACCTGCGCGCGCAGCCCTCCGCCGACCGCGTCGAGATCGCCGGAAGCGCCCGTCGCATGACGGACACCTGCAAGGACCTCGACATCATCGCGACATCCCACGACCCGAAGGCGTTGACGCGCGCGTTCACGGAGATGGAGCTGCTCTCCGAGACCGGGTCGAGTGGCGAGGCCGGCGCGCGTGGAGTCACCCACAACGGCCTGCGCATCGACTTCCGCGTGGTCGCGCCCGACCAGTTCGGGAACGTGCTCCAGCACCTCACCGGCTCGAAGCGGCACAACGTCGAGCTGCGCGAGTACGCGGTACGACGCGGGATGCACGTCAGCGAGTACGGGGTCGAGGAGGACGAGACGGGGAAGACCCATCGCTGTCCGGCGGAGGAGGGCGTCTACGAGGCGCTCGGGCTCCCCTACATTCACCCGGAACTGCGCGAAGGGCGCGGCGAGCTGCGCGCGGCGCTCGAGGGCAGGCTGCCAGACCTCGTCACGCTCGCCGACCTGAAGGGGGACCTGCACTCGCACACGACCCTTTCGGACGGGCGCAGCTCGCTGGCGGACATGGCCAAGGCGGCGCAGGAGCGCGGGTACAAGTACCTCGCGATCACCGACCACTCCGCCACCCACGGCTTCGGCAACGACGTGCAGGCCGACGAGCTGCTGCGGCAGGTCGAGCGCGTGCGCGAGCTGAACGCGACGCTCGACGGCTTCGAGGTCCTTGCCGGCTCGGAGGTGAACATCAACGTCGACGGCTCGCTCGACTATGCGGACGACGTGCTGGACGAGCTGGATTGGATAGTGGCCTCGGTGCACACGTCGTTCCGCATGGGCGAGGAAAAGATGACCAAGCGCATGATGGCCGCGATGGACCACCCGCTGGTGGACGTGATCGGGCATCCCACGGGTCGCAAGATCCTGCGACGCGAGCCCTACGCGGTGAACGTGGAGCGCCTCGTCGAGCACGCTGCCGAGACCGGCACCTTTCTCGAGATCAACGCGAACCCGGACCGCCGCGACCTCAACGACCTCAACGCGCGCCTTGCGGCCGAGGCGGGAGTGCTGATCGTGGTCGACTCCGACGCGCACAGCACCCGCACGCTCGGGATCGTCCGCTACGGGATCGCGACCGCGCGCCGTGCCTGGCTGACGAAGAAAGACGTTGCGAACACGCGGACCTGGCGCCAGCTCGACAAGCTCAGGAAGCGCACGCGGGCCGCCTCGAAGGGTCGCTAGGAGTGTGACCCGTTGACGGCGTCGAGACGCCGCAGACCGGGCGTGCGAACGAGCTCGATCGCGCCGAACGGGGACGAGGGCAGCACGTAGAAGCGCACCCCGTCGCGCTCTTCGATCGCGGTCACGGCGCGCTCCTGCTTGCGCCATGCGAGCGCCACCAGGATCGCGCCGCCGGCGACCACCGCGGCGACCTGCGGGAACAGCCAGGCGATGCCCGCTCCCAGCAGCGCTGACAGAGCGAGCAGCCACAGGCGGTTCAGAAGCGTCGCACCGGGGCGAACTTCGGGCAGCGTGCTCGACATGCGCGCGTCCGCGAGCAGCCGCCCGATCGCGGTCGTCGTCTCGGCGCGCCGGCCGAGCCACCCGCCGATCACGACCGCGATCGCCCACCACGACACCGCGAAGATGATGGTGGCGGTTTCGGCCTGTGCACCCGCGACGGCGACGGTCACCGCGGCGAGAGCTGTGCCCTCGGCTCCGGCCAGCAGGACGGTCGACTTGAGGAAGTCGGTGTACCTCAAACGATCAACGCTCGCCCGGTGCGGCCAGCCACTCGAGCAGCTCGCAGAACCCGCCGGTGCCCTCGACGACCACGTCTGCGCCCTGGACGATCGCCGCGGGCCCCTCGGTCGATGCGACACCCACGCAGACCGCTGCGTCGAGTGCGCCCCGGTCGGTGAGCTCGCGCAGACGGCCGAATGCATCGAGGTCGGTGGCGTCGTCGCCGCCGAACAGTGCCAGCGCGAGGCCGCGACCCTCGAGCGCGGCTTCGACTGCCGTGCCCTTGTCGACGGCGTCCGTGGGGCGGATCTCGAGCACCTTCCGTCCCCAGTGCGGATGGAGGCCCTCTCGCTCAGCGGCCCTTGCGACACGCTCCAACGCCGCCCGCGCGGCCTCCTCGTCGGAGGCTTCGCGGTAGTGGAACGAACGGATCGCGTCCTTGTCCTCGAACCGGATGCCGAGCCGCTCGAGCGCGCTCGCCGAGTGCTCGTCGGCAAAGCGCCGCACGTGGTCGGCCAGCGGCCGGATCGCCGCGTCGATCTCCGGGTTCTCAGCGCCGGGCGCGAGCCGCTCGAGGCCGTGGTTGCCGAAGTAGGGGAGCGAGTCGAGGCCGACGATCCGTCGTGCCTCGGCTGCACGGCGGCCCGAGACGCAGGCAACCAGGCCGTACCGCTCGGCGAGCGCTTCCAGGACCTCCCGCGTGCGCTGCGGCACGGCAGCGTCGCCGGGCCGCGCGACGATCGGAGCAAGCGTGCCGTCGATGTCACAGAGGATCGCGGAGAACCCGGGGCGCTCGCGCAGCGGCGCGAGCAGGTGCTCGGGCGGGACCGTACGGGGGAGCGGGGTCATGCCGCTCTAGTATCCCCGACCATGTCGGGGCCACGCGTGTTGAAGCTGGCCGTGATCGCGACCGCGGCCGGGGCCTTCAGCGGGCTGTTCGGCGTCGGCGGCGGCACGGTGATCGTGCCCCTCCTGATCATGTGGTTCGGATACACGGAGCACATCGCGACCGGGACGTCCCTCGCCGCGATCGTGATCGTCGCGACGCTCGCCGCGATCGCGCACGGGACCTACGGCAACGTCGAGCTCGCGGAAGGCTTCCTCGTCGGCGTGCCCGCCGTCGCGGGCGTGGTCGCCGGCACCGCGGTCCAGCAGCGGCTCCCGGGCAGGGCCGTGTCGCTCCTGTTCGCCGCTCTGCTCGTGATCGTCGCGATCGAGCTGCTGGTCCGTTGAGCGAGCTCGCCGCCGTCCTGGTGGGCTTCCTGGCCGGCGCCGTAGGGGGACTCGTGGGAGTCGGCGGAGGCATCCTGTTCGTCCCCGCGCTCGTGCTCTTCATCGGCCTGTCACAGCTCGAGGCGGAGGCGACCTCGCTCGTCGCGATCGTGATGGTCGCGCTCGCCGGCACCTGGCGCCAGTACGGCTACGGCAACGTGGCCGTCCGTGACGCATTGGTGATCGGCATCCTCTCGCCGTTCGGCGTGGTGGTCGGGACGGTGGTCGCCAACAACATCGCGGAGCGCGCACTCGAGGTGGGCTTCGCATGCCTTGCGCTGTTCTTCGCGGCGCAACTGGTGCGCCGCTCGTTCCAGGGCGACCCGCCCGACCGGCTGGACACGCTCAGCTGAGGGTCACGACTCGCCGAGCTCCTCCTGGACGACGCGATGCAAGCCGCTGCGCCGCACGTCCAGCCCGAAGTTCTGGAGGATGCGCTCGCGCGCGCGCCGGCGCGCGCCGGCGTCCATCCCGAGGGCCTCGGTGATTGCGTCGGCGAGACGCTGCGGATGCGCATCGTCGACCAGTACCCCGGCGTCGCCGACGACCTCGGGCAGCGCCCCCGCGCGCGTCGTGACGGGGATGCAGCCCGCGAGCATCGCCTCGGCCACGGAGAGGCCGAAGCCCTCGTGCGCGGAGGCCTGCACGTACACGGAGGCACGCCGCATCTGCTCGTTCAGCACCTCCTGCTCGACCCACCCCGTGAGCGTCACGTTGGGCGGCGCCTGGTCACGCAGTGCGTCGGCGGATTCGTCGTCCCAGCGACCCGCGAGCAGGAACGCGACGTCCGGGAGCCGGGCGGCCGCCTCCACGAACGGCCGCAGCCCCTTGCGCTCGAGGTTGCGCCGCTCGACGATGCCGACCGTGAGCGCGAGCCGCTCGCGATCCGGGGTCGGGAGCTCCCCGAAGGGGTCGGGCACGCCGTGGTAGACCAGCGTCACGCTGTCCGGATCGAGGCCCACGTTGCGTGCCGCCTCGGCGCGGCTGTAGCCGGAGTTGGTCACGAGCCGGCTCGCGTGGCGCATCACCCAGCGGCTGATCGCGCGCATCGCACCGCGCTGCTGGAGCCCGTATCCGATCTCGGGCATCCGCGCCGTGTCGTAGCCCCCGATCACGATCACCGCCGGCTTGCGCATCAGTCGCGCGAGCAGCACCGGCAGGAAGGTGTGCCACGACGCGAACCACCCGAACACGAGGTCGCTGCGCGCCACCTCGCGCAGGAGCTTGAAGACGTTCACGACGGGTCCCTGCTGGCGCCACTCGGCGACGTCCCATCGCTCGCCCAGCAGCGCGCGGTCGATCGCGATGAAGCTCGACTCGCGCGTGAAGACGAACAGGATGCGCTTGCGCTTCAAGCGCACGCGAGTGTCAGGCGATCCACGTCGGGTCGCGCCAGTGAATCCGCTCCGAGTCGCTCAGCATCGGCGTGTAGTAGCGGCATCCCTCGAAGAACACGTGTGTGACCTGACTGTGCCGGCTGCGGCTGCGGTCGGCCTGCGGAGCGCCGCCGTGCAGGAGGTTGGCGGCCCACACGATGGCCTGGCCCTTGGCCATGACCCCGTACCGGGGCTCGAGGCCCTCGCGCTCGATCACCTCCGCGACGTGACGCTCGTACTCGGGGTAGTCGTCGCGCTCCGAGCGCAGGCCCAGATCCTGCATCGTGACTTGCGGCAGCCGGTGGCTGCCGGGGTAGTAGACGAGTGGCCCGTTGTCCATGTCGACGTCTTCGAGCGCGACCCAGACGCCGCACATGTAGCCGCCGGGGTCGGAGCTGAAATGCATCGCGTCGGAGTGCGTCGCCTGCTGTGTGCCGGTCCGGAAGTTGAGCGTCTGGAACGGAAGCGGCCGCCGGCCGTAGAGCCCCTCCAGGACGCTCAGCACGTCCGGGGCGAGCGCAAGCCGCTTTACGCGATCGTTGATCCGCCACGCATCCATGATGCGGTTGCGGTAGTAGATGACACCCCCCTCGTTGCGCATCGGGGCGCCGTAGAGGCCGGCGAGGTCCTCGACGATCGCGTCGAGATCGAGCGGGCCGCCGTCGACCGAGTCCAACACCAGGTACCCGTCGCGCTCGAAGGCCTCCATCCGAGCAGCCCCGAGAATCTGCGCCTGCTCTGCGGCACTCATCGGCGCGACACTAGCACCGCCGCCTTGGGGGTTCTGTACAGTTACCGACCGCATGAGGCCGACACGGACATGGATCATCTCCGCGGCAGTCGCCGGCGCGCTGCTCGTGGGCGGTTGCGGCGACGACAGCGGCGGCGGCGGGCTCTCGAGCAGCGAGAAGCTTTCCGTCATCCAGGCGCGCGGCGACATCGCCGACTTCTGCTCGCTCCACCAGACCGAGCCGAGCGACCTGTTCGACCGCAGCTTCGAGGCGATGCTCACGGCGGTCAGCGAACTGTCGAGCGTCTATCGCGAGAACGCCGACGCGAGCATCGAGATCCCCGTCGAGAAGAAGAACTACACGCTCGAGCAGCTCATGCGGGAGCAGAGCAAGGCGCTACGCAGGTGCGGTAAGGACGGCCGCCAGCAGGCCGGCGTCCTCGAAGCCGCGATCCAGCAGCAGAACTAGCCCTCGATCTGCTCGCGTGCGCGGCGGCGAAGCTCCTCGCGGAGCTCCTTGCGGCGCTTGTCGGTGCGGGCCTGCTGCACCTTCTGCGCCGAGAGCGCGCCGGTCTTCGTGAGGGGCGTCTTCTGCGCCTCCGACCACTGCTTGGGAGGCCACGCGCCGAATAGGAAGGTCTCGCGGTCGTTGTTGCCGCTCTCGTCACGAGCGTCGAGGATCACCTGGTAGTAGCCCGCCCGCGGGAACGAGTGCGTGACCTCGGGCTTGGTGCTCGAGGTGCCGTCGTCGAAGCGCCAGCGATAGATGACGTCGCCATCCGCGTTGCGCGAAGACGCGCTGAGCCGCGCGATCAGTGGCGTCGGGCCGGCGAAGTGGTCCACCTTCCCCGACACGTTGAACCGGCCGTTGCCGCCGCCCTTCTCATCGTCGCCGCATCCGCTCACGACGGCAGCGCCCAGCGCCAGGAAAATGACCACAGTCAGCCGGGAAATCCGGCTCCGATCGAGCAACAGCTTCATCAGGTGACTCCTACGGAAGGTCGATGTATGCGGATCAAAGCCGCTCAAAAATAGCGAAAGGCCGGGAGCGGTGGCCCCACTCCCGGCCTTTGCCGTCGCGCTCACCGAGGCGAGCGCTCAACTTCGCGGACTAAGGAATGAAGATTCCCTGGACCTCGAAGAGGGTGTTCGGCAGCGTGCCGTTGACGCCGTCAGAGCCACCATCGGTGATGGTGATCTGACCGACCTCGACGATTGCGCGCTTCGCGTCCTTCACTGCGCCCGGAACGGTGGCGTTTGCCGACGTGGTCGCCGTGCATGTGCCTCCGATCGCGGTGCTTCCGGTTGCGGCACAGCTCGCCGCGACCGGGAACGGGATGTCCACGACGGTTCCCGGGTCCGTTCCGCCACCTGCAACAACTGCGTTGAAGTGGTCGGTGATCCGGATCGTCGCGTTGCCCTGCACCTCACCGGTGTAGTCCGCACCGTCAGCAGCGTTCGCGCTGCCGCATGCGGTCGTGCCGGCCTTGCAGCGCACGTCCGTGATGCTTGCCGTGATCAATACGTCGGAGTCATCGGGCGGACCCGGAACTCCAACGAATACTGAGAGCTTCACGTTGCCCTCGGAGTTCGCCGCGGCGCCGTTGGCGTCGGGCGATCCGATCGTGATTGCGGTGGACGACTGAACCGGCGGGTTACACGACGGGAACGCCAGCGGCGGCCCGTGGGTCCGGTTCGGTGCCGTGCACGCGTTGTACGCGGGCACGAGCGATACGCGCAGCGGCGTTGCTCCCTTGGGCCGAGGGTGCGTGGCGGAGGCCATCGAGGCCATCACCATCACTCCAACTGCTCCAAGGGCAAGCGCCAGCGGCAACACCATCCTCTTCCTGATGGTCATATAACGCCTCCCTCCCCTTACAGGGGTTGGTTCGAGCATCCATGCTCTTGGTTGCACTTACCCGGCTCGCCCTAACGCTGTCAACCTAGGGGCGAACCGCGGCCGACTCTAGCACAGATACTTGGCTCTGGTTGGTAATTTCCGGGGCCTCCCCGAGGCCCGAATCCACCATAGCTAAGGGCGGTTTTGCAGGCACAAAAAGGTTCGTCGCGCGACGTCGCGGCGGACCCCTGGCCGACCGTTCGAGATGTCTTCGGGGAGCGCTCGGAGGGGCCGCGGCGGACGTGCATTTCGATCCAGAAACGGATCTGCACGAACCGGCGCACGACCCTCGCACGTTGTCTATCTTCGACTGGGCAGCAGCTCGGCTCGCCGGGGAGCGACCGGGATTGCATCAGGAGAATTAGTTGCGCAGCTCTTGAAACCAGGTTCTATAGTCGTGTCAAGTACCGGATTGGACGAATGTTCTAGTAGGGGCGTCGGCGCCCGACATGAAACTCCTCCAATTGGGTATGTTTGAGCAGGGCGCTCCGCGAGGGGCGCGGGAGAGTTCTTGGGAGAGTGGAGAGTTTTGAGGTATCCGTGGGCCTGAGCCGGCGCGCAATGTCGCTCCGGATTGCTTTTATAGCGGCGCTCGCCGTTGTGGTGGCGTTGCCGGCGACAGCGATGGGCGCGACGACGGCGACCGTCGTCACGGAGCTCGACCCGTTCAGCGAGGTCGACGTCACGAGGCTCGACGTGACCGGCGGGCCCGAGGTCAACGTCATCACGGTGTCGCTCGCGGGCGGCGTCTTCACGGTGACCGATCCCGCGGGCGTGACCCCGGGGGCCGGATGCGCGGCGGCCGGCCCCAACACTGCCACCTGCGCTGCGCTAGACATCGCGCACACGGAGATCGACGGCGGCGACGGCGACGACACTTTGAACGGCAGCCAGATCGCCGACACTATTTTCGGGGGTTCGGGCTCCGACGTCATAGACAGCGGCCGGGGTGGCATTGACCTCGACCCCCTTAGCCCCACCTACTGCCAGGACACTCCCGATTCTCGTGACTGTGCCGACACCATCGATGCCGGACAGGGCTTCGACACCGTCACGTTCGCCACCCGGACGGGTCCGATTCGCACCGACCTGCGTCCCGGTCGCGCCGGGCAGGATGACGACGGCGCGCAGGAGAGCATCGGCAACACCGAAAGCATCATCGGCGGTATGGGCAGCGACGAGATCATCGGCGGGATCTTCGGTGAGACATTGAATGGAGGCCCCGGGAACGCTCCCGACAGGATCTGTGGTGCGCTCGGCAGGGACACTGTCGACTATTCGGACAAGACCGCCCCGGTGACGGTCACGCTTGACGGCGTGCTGCCGACCGATCCCGACATCCTCAAGGATGGGCCCACCTCGGTCGGGGCGCGCTCTGACTGCCGCCCAAACATCAAGTCGGCGACTGTCGAGAACGGACTTCCGTGTGGGCCAGATTCTTATCTGACGTATGAATCTTGCCGTGAGGATCCTGACGTCATCGAGCCCGAGCGGCGGTTCGACTGCACGCCTGACGACGGGGTCGCGGGCGAGAACGACTGCGTGGGCGAGGACGTCGAGAACATCATCGGCTCGCCACAGAACGACTTCCTGATCGGCAATGACACCGACCCGCTCTACGGCGACGGGCCGCGCGTGGAGCCCTCGGGCCAGAACGTGATCGAGGGCGGCGGCGGCGACGACCTGATGGACGGCGGCACGGGCCCGGACACCTACGACGGTGGGGACGGCGGCGACGCGGTCTCCTATGAGGGACGCGCCGAGGCGGTCGCGGCTTCGATCGACGGGGCGGCCAACGACGGGGGGGCGAGCGACTTCAACCCCGAGACTGATCAGGGCGACGAGATCGTCGACAACGTCGAAGACCTGATCGGCGGGAATGGAGGCGACGTGCTGAAGGGCGACGCGGGTCCGAACATCTTGCTCGGCGGCCCCGGCGACGACCTGCTTCAGGGACACGGCGGCAACGATGACCTGAGCGGTGACGAGGGCGATGACACGCTCGAGGGCGGCGAGGACGGTGACCTGCTCGACGGTGGCGAGGACAACGACTTCATCCACGGCGACTTCGGCAATGACGCGATCAGCGGCGGCGCCGGCGTCGACACGGCGGATTTCTCGGACGCCACGGTTCCGGTCAGTGTCACACTCAACGGCCAAGCAGACGACGGCCGCGCCGGTGAGGGGGACCTCGTCGCCGGCGACATCGAGAGCCTGATCGGCGGGATCGACGACGACGTCCTCACCGCGAACGCCGGCAACGGCGTCCTTCAGGGCAACGGCGGCAACGACAATCTTGACGGCGGGCTCGGCGCGGACTTGCTGATCGGCGGCACCGGGCGCGACGCGGCGATCTACAGCTCACACCCCGGTCCGGTCAACGTGAACCTCGCGGTCGCGGGTGGCGACGGGTTGCCCGACGAAGGCGACGACGTCACGCTCGACGTCGAGAATATCGGCGGCTCCCCGTTCGACGACGTCCTCAGCGGTAGCGGCGACGTCAACTACATCGACGGTGGCCCTGGCAACGACCGCATATCGGGCGCCGAGGGCGACGACTTCCTGTCCGGCGGCCTGGGCAACGACACGCTCAACGGCGACGTGGGTAACGACATTCTCGACGGAGCCGAGGGCAACGACACTCTGAACGGCACGGCCGGCGCCGACACGCTGCGCGGCTTCACGGGCAACGACGTGCTCGACGGCGGCGCGGGCGCTGACACGATGTCCGGTGGCGAAGGCATCGACACGGTCACCTACGCCAGCCGCAGCGCCGACGTCACCGTCGACACGCAGGGCACACCGGACGACGGAGAGAAGGGCGAGAACGATCAGGTCCGGATCGACGTGGAGAGCGTGACGACTGGCTCCGGCGACGACGCGATCGACATCGCGGACGGCGCTGCGGGGCTAGCGACGTGCGGCAGCGGCACCGACTCCGTGTCGGCCGATTCGTTGGACGACGTCGGCAGTGGCTGCGAGCAGGCCAACGTCCGTCAGGCCGGCATCTGCGTGGCCACAAGCCGCTCGGTGAAGATGAGCAGCAGCGGCCGGATCGGGGTGCGGATGACCTGCGCGTTCAGCGCCAGGGGCACCGTCCGCCTCGAGAGCGCGAGCCGAATCAGGACCGGAAAGGGCAAGTCGAAGCGCAAGCTGGCGCTCGGCAGCAAGTCGTTCACCGGGAAGGTGGGCAAGCCCCTGACGGTGACCGTAAGGGTCTCCAAGAAGACCCGCTCGATCATCAGAAAGCGCAAGACCCTGCGCGTCCAGGCTGTGCTGCGCGTCCGGCGCGACGCCGCAAACGCTGCGATGCGCACCAACCGGGCCAAGTTCACCGTGAAGACGTCGGGGAAGTGAGGGCCAAGCGATGAGGACCCGGGTTCTTACAACGGTGCTCGTGGGGGCCATGTTCCTCACGGCGATGTGGGGCGCCGTCGCACGTGCGCAGTCAATAGACACGAACCTTGAGATTACGCAGTTCAGCATGGCCCGGTCAGCACACCGCACGGGTATCAGCCCACGCAAGCGGGAGGCAATTCCGATGCCGCTCTGTACTGGCGGTTCTGTGACCAGGGACTCGACGATCACGAGTGTGGAGGACGTAACGCCCGCCGGCGGCAGCCCGAGTTCCGAGTGAGCACCGCGGAACCCGCACGGTGCCCGGCCGCAGGTCGGGTGAAGATCGCAGGCGTCCGCAATCTGCCCGGGGCCAACGGGCTCTGGACAGTGGGGGCCGCTATCGACATCAACACCTTTGATACTGGCCTGGACCTCCGGGGGCGCCCTCCGGACTCGCCGAGACCTTCGCCACGGGCGTTCGCCCAGCTCCCCTACACCGACCCACACAAGACTTCGGCTGCTCGGCTCCGCAAGGGCAGGCCTGCTGGCCGCGTTCAAGCTCAAGCTCCCGCCTGGGTTCCTCGGCGACCCGACTTCGGCGGAGGCTTGTCCAACCTTCCTCTTCATCGCATCGTCCTGCTCCGACCGCTCGATCCTCGGCCACTCGGTCACCGAGACGCTCGTCGAGGGCGCGAACGCTTCGCCCAGTCCAAACCGCATCCCGACGGCTATCTACAACGTCCAAACGATGGGCCTGGAGCCCGCGCGGCTCGGGACCACTCAGCTTCCTTCCGAGCCGACGGGACCTTTCCCGATCGAGATCAGCCTGCGCACGACCGATGACTACGGGATCAACTCGGCACTGATCGACATCCCGAAGAATCTAGGCGGGCCGCAGGCGCGTCGTGACCCAGATCGAGACCGTGCTCTGCGCACAAGTGCCATGCAAGGCGACGGATCCAGCTGAAACAACCTCGGTTATGCCGCTGGCGCCGACAAGGCCCTTCTTCCGCAACCCGACATCGTGCGAGCCGGCCACTGTCAGTCCTCGAGGCGAGATCCTGGGCGCCCAATGCGATCACCAAGACGAAGAGCGACTCCTTCACGCCCACCGGCTGTGACGCGGTCCCGTTCGACCTCGCCGTGTCGGACACGCCGACCGAGACCACGAAGGTCGGCACCGCGAGCGCTCACCAGGTGTCGCTGGCGTATCCGGATTACGACGAGGCTGACATCTGGCAGTCCCAGCTGAAGGACGTCGACCTCACCCTGCCGGAGGGCCTTACGCTCGCCGCGGCGGGGGGCGTCGGCCTCAAGGACTGTAGCTTCGCGCAGTTCGGCGTGAACTCCGCGGGCAAGCAGGTCAGCGACGCTCCGGTCGCGTGTCCGGAGGGGTCGCAGATCGGTACGCTGGAGGTGACGAGCCCGGTGCTCGACTCACCGCTCGGCGGCAAGGTGTTCTTCGGCCCGGTGACGGCCCCTGGGCGGCCCACCGCGACCCAGCCGTGGAAGCTCTTCCTTCTGATCGAGGGCGCGGGCCTGCGCATCAAGCTGGCCGGTGACGTGAGCCTCGAGGAAATTCCGGCGGGCAGCGGCAAGTACCAGATCAAGAACGTCTTCACGAACCAGCCCGAGGTGCCGTTCACGAGTCTCGACGTGAACCTTCGCGGCGGATCCAAGGCGATCCTCCAGAACCCGGTCGAGTGTGGCGTGCACGACGGCTCGGCGAACCTGGTCGGCTGGTCCGGTGCGACCAACCCCAGCACCCCGAGCATCACGACCACGGGTACCCCCGAGGAATGCGCTGTCCCGCGGCCGTTCGCCCCGGTCGTCGAGGAGGCCTCGGGCACACCCAAGTTCGCCGGCGCGAACTCGATCTCGAAGATTGTGGTCTCACGCAAGGACGGCGAGCAGAACTTGAAGAGCCTTCAGCTGGTCCTGCCCCCGGGCGCGGCGGGCAGCCTCGCGGCCGCACCCGCCTGTCCGCTAGCCGATGCGCGGGCCGGCAGCTGTCCCGACTCGACCCGGATCGGCACGATCCGCAACACCGTGGGCTCGGGGAATGCGCTCCTCACGGTCCCCGGCGAGCTCTACCTCTCTGAGGCCATCGAACCGGGCGACGCCGCGTCGATCGCGGTGCGGGTGCCCGCCAAGGTCGGGCCCATCGACCTCGGGCAGGTCGTGCTGATGAACCGCGTGCAGATACGCGAGTCAGACAATGCGCTGGTCGTGACCTCCACCGAGATCCCGGCGTCGCTCGAGGGAGTGCCGCTGCCGATCCGCCGGATCGAGATTTTGGTCGACCGCCCCGGCTTCTTCCTCAATCCGACCGGGTGCGAGCCACGGACTCTCACCGCGAGCTTCAACGGCGACGAGGGCGCGACGTCGACCTCGAGCATCCAGCTCGACGCGACCAACTGCGCCGCGCTCCCGTTCGGCCCGCAGATCACGCTGACCGCCGGTGCCCCCGGGTACACCGATCAGTTCGACCACCCGCCGTTCCAGGCGCAGGTCGTGCAGAAGGCCGGCGAGGCCGACATCTCGCAGGCCAAGGTGATCCTGCCGTTGATCCTGCGGCCGAACGTGCCCTTCTTCAACGAGCCGGGGGCGCTCTGCAACGACGCCCAGGCCGCGAGCGATACCTGCCCCGCCAAGTCACGGGTCGGCAACGCGCGCGCATTCTCACCGCTGCTGCCGTATCCGATCGCGGGGCCGGTGCACATCGTCCAGGAGATCGGGAACGTGCTGCCCAAGGTCTACGTGTTCCTGCGCGGGCCGACCGGCCTCGAGGTGCTGCTGAAGGCGCGCAACAGCTTCCTCCAGGGCCGCCGCATCATCAACACGTTCGAAGGTCTGCCCGACCTGCCGCAGTCCTACTTCGAGCTGAACCTCCAGGGCGGCCCGAACGGGATCCTCAACAACTTCGAGGACCTCTGCCAGGCGACCGACTCCGACCGCCGCTTCGACGCAACTTTCAACGCGCACAGCGGCAAGGTCACCACGACTCAGCCACGGCTCAAGATCCAGGGCTGCGAGGAGTCGGACCTGCGCGCGGCGTCGCTGCTCGGCGGGGCGGTGAAGGTCTCCTCGAAGGGCGTGGCCAAGGTCAAGATCCGCTGCAAGCGCTCGAAGGCGTGCAGAGGCCGCCTCACGCTGAAGGCCAAGGGCGTCACCGGGGCCGCGAAGTTCAAGATCGCCGGCAAGAAGACGAAGGCGGTCAAGATGAGGTTCTCCAAGGGCGAGGTCAAGCGGATTCGCAAGGCACGCCGGCTCGGCACGACGGCGTCTCTCCAGATCGGCGACGCAACCCCGCGCAAGGGCCGCGTCACGCTGGTCGGCCCGAAGCGCCGCTAGCCCGGCAGGTAGCCGCGCTCGCGCAGCAGCGCCATGACCTTCTCGGCGCTGTCCTCGGGCGGCTCGTTGACCGTGTCGAGCACGAGGTCGGCGTTCTCGGGCTCCTCGTAGGGGTCGTTGACCCCCGTGAGGTTCGTGATCTCGCCGCGGCGGGCCTTCTCGTATAGGCCCTTGTAGTCGCGCGCGGCGCAGTCGTCCGCGGACGCGTGGCACCAGACCTCGATGAACGACTGGATCTCCTCGCGGGCGAGCTCGCGGTCCTCGCGATAGGGGGAGATCGCGGCCACGATCACCGCCACCCCGTTGCGCGTGAGCAGCTTGCTGACGAGCGCGATGCGCCGGATGTTCTCCGTGCGGTCCTCGCGTGAGAAGCCGAGGTCCTTGCACAGGCCTTCGCGGACGATGTCGCCGTCGAGGACCTCGATCCGCTCGGCGCCGAGCGCGCGCAGGCGACCGGCGACGATGCCCGCGACGGTGCTCTTGCCCGACCGTGGCAGGCCTGTGAGCCAGAGTGTGAAGCCTGGGTGATCCATGAGGGGCGGAAGCCTACCGTTACCCCGCGCCGCCTGAGCCGACGTCCGCGAAGGACAGCAGCTGCACGCCCTCGCGCACGAGGGCGTCGCGGACGCGCGGGTCACAGAGGATCTCGACCTCGACCGCACGCTCGGTCTCGTAGATCGACCCGGTGTCCCCGCCGAGGCCGGGGTGGCACCCGAGCTCGGTCACGCCCGGGAGCAGGCCGGCGATGACCTCGATCAGGTGCTCGGCGGAGAACTCACCCGCGAGGGGGGTGCCGCGGCGGGTGCGCGCGTAGAAGTTGCGGTAGTGGATCCCGTCGGTGTGTCCGCGCAACGGCACGCCGACCTCATCGGCGAGGCGCCGGAAGATGTGCTTCGACTCGTAGTTGTGGAAGTGCTGATGTGAATCGATGTGCGTCGGCTCGCGCCCCATCAGGTCGCGGAACCGGTCAAGCTGAGCCCGCACCTCGCGCTCGATCGCATCGAGGTCG
Organism: uncultured Solirubrobacterales bacterium; assembly: GCA_963724065.1. Lineage (GTDB taxonomy): Bacteria > Actinomycetota > Thermoleophilia > Solirubrobacterales > JBBDJG01 > DASRIA01. The sequence goes on along the minus strand of CAVRTB010000002.1, from coordinate 403,480 downwards.
CTGGTGTCCACCACATCGTAGATCTGCACCCACTGATCGTCCCTGAACTCCCACTCCCCGAGGTCGGCGTGCAGGCCTACGCCGAGCCGGTCGTTTCGCTCGGCATAGCGCGCGGCGTCGGCGGCCGACGACGGTCGGACCATCAGGCTCGCGCTCGTGAGGATGCCCTGCTCGTGCGCCTGCACGATGCCGGCGTTCACGCCGGCGGTCAGGCCGAAGTCGTCGGCGTTGACGATCAGGCTGCGACCCGCGGTCATAGGCCCAAGCGCTGCATCGAGGCGACGGCCTCGGCGAGCCAGTCGTGCTGGTGCTCGGCCGGAGGCCGCCAGTCCGGATCCCATCCGATCCACTGGACCGCCAGGTGCAGGCGGCAGAAGTCGAGTGCCGCGTCGAAGTCCTGCGGCAGCGCGCCGGCGCCGGGACCCGCCTCGGCGCTCTCCCGGTAAGCGCGCGCGAGCGCCTCTCGCTGCGGGGGGGTCCACTTGCCGATCGTGAGCGCCGCCAGGTCCAGCAGGCCGGGGCCGACCGCGGCGATCTCCCAGTCGATCGGCGCGATCCGGACTCCCCCCGCGCGTTGGCCGACGATCACGTTCGACGGATAGAACTCGCCGTGGATGACGGTCACGGGCAGCGACGCGAGCCGCTCGATCACGGGCTCGTAGCGTTCGGCGAGATCGATCACGAGGGCGCGCGTGGAGTCGTCCCATGGGGTCGCGGCCCGCTCGGCGAACTCACGGGCCCTGCGGATCCAGGTGCCGTATAGGTCCGTGTCGTAGTGCAGCAGCGACGCCGGGGCCGAGGGCGCCGTCGCCGCGAGCGACGCATGCATTCCCGCGAGCCAGCGCGCCGTCTCCTCGTACACGGCGAACTCGCCGACCTGCCACAGCACCGGACCCCGGACGTTCTCGATGAAGAGCCAGTAACGGTCGCGTCCGGGGTCAACGGCGGATCCGTGGTACGCCGGCGTGCCGAGCCCGGCGCCGTCGAGCAGGTCACGGTAGACCTCGATCTCGCGCAGCGGGTCGTGGAGGAACTCGGGCTTCGCGCGCTGTGCCCCCTCGCTCAGGCAGGCGCGCGACAGATCCTTGAACATCGCGCGGAGCACCGTTCCATCGGCGAGCGTCACGTCGAGCTCCTCGAGCGCAAAGCTCGTGCGGTACTCGCAGGGGCGGCGCACGAGTCCCGCGACGCTCACGCGTGCTCCCGCATGCTCGGTGAGCGCCTGCTCGAGCGCTGTCCGCAGCGAGGCCGCCTCCGTGGCGCTCATGCGGCACCACCGATGCGCTCGAGCAACCGTGGCAGGACCGCGCGCGAATCGAGGTGCTCTTCAGCGACGCCGCGCGCCGCGCGCGCGTGGTGCGCGTAGCGGGAGCTGATCTCGGCGAGCCCGGCGACGGCGTCATCCTCGGTCGCGAAGGACAGCAGCCCGTCGCCGGCCGGAAGGAAGTCGCCGAAACCCGTGTCCTGGGCGAGCACCGGCTTGCCGGATGCGAGGTAGCACGCGCTGCGGTCGCTGAACCAGGCGCAGCGCGAAAGCACGTAGCCGCTCTTCGCGATGCCGAGCTCACCCAGGGAGCCGGCGATGAAGGACCGATATGAATCGGGGTTGGCGGCCACGGCTGCCGGGTCGACGATCCGCCAGCCGCCCCGGTCGAGCGCCTCGAGGTCGGGGGTCTCGCCCGAGTGGATGTCGAGCGCCAGTTCCAGCGAAACATCGGTGCGCCGCGCGATCCCCAGCAGCTCGCGCATCGAATGGGCCTTCTGCCCGTAGTGGACCCCATCGTGCTCGACGGACCCGTAGCCGCGCCAGTTGCCGATCGTCGTGAAGTGCTCGCCGCCATCCGCGGCCGGCCAGTGCTCCAGCACGACGGGCGGCACGGTCGGGATCCAGTCGATGCCGGAGGTCGGCACGCTGCACGCCGGCGTCCCGATCGCCTGGCCGACCGTGACGAAGCGGTCGTGCCCGGCGAAGTGCATGTCGATCCCCTGCGCATGCCAGAGCTGGTTGAAGGCCGGGTCGAGGTCCATGTAGACCCGTGTGCGCGGCGCCGACATGAGGGTCTCGTCGGTCAGGATCCCCGAGATGTTGATGAGCACCTCGGCCTCGCGGGTGGCGCCTCGCAACGCGTCGTACGACAGGCCGGCGGTGTCCCGGGTCCCGGCGACGAGCAGCGCCCAGTGCTCCTCGAACCCGAACCTCGTTGCGACGGCTCGCATGTAGGCGGCGTTGACGGAGCCCTCGACCGGCGACCCGGAGGGCCGCAGCGCGCCGGCGTCGATCTGCTCGACGAAGGTCACGTCGTGGCCGAGGTCGCGGAAGCCGAGCAGGTACTGGAGCACCGCCCAGGTCGCCCCGCCGTGGAAGGGGACCGCGGCGATCATGCCGCTGACCACGATCCGCACCTCGGCCCCGCTCACTTGGTGAACCGGACGGGGACCCGCACGAGGTCGCGGTTTAGGCTCTGCACGCAACCGCGGTAGTGCAGGCGGGTGAAGTAGAGATAGGCGTCGCGGCCCGTCGTCGTGAAGTTGCGCGTCGTCGACCCGTGGTCGATCACGGACGGATAGGCGACCGCGCTCGGGTCGCCGCACTCGTAGGACCACGGCAGCTCGACCTCGCGGATCAGCTTGCGGTGGCTCCAGTTGACGAGGTCGTCCGAGGCGGACCAGAACAGGCCGACGACCTTGCCCCTGCCGGGGATGGTGTCCTGCCCGGACCCGACCAGGACCCACCTGCCGAGGTACTCGTTGTAGGTGAGGCTCTCGACCAGCGCGCCGATCGCGGGCGTGGAGACGGGCGCGCAGACGTGCTCGGCCGGGTCGACGCCCCCCGCGCGGTAGGGATCGATGAAGCGCACGTTGTATCCCGACCCGTCCCATGCCCGCCAGGAGGTGGGATCGGCGAGCGACTTGGTGCGCATCACGCACGTGCCGTAGCGCTGCGCGCCGTAGCGCTCGGCCCTGATCATCGCGTAGTGATAACCGTCATCGGGGCTTCGCACGATGTTGCTGGGGGCGAAGTAGCCATACGGCCCGGCCTCCGGTTCGTAGGTGTAGGGCAGGCTTGCCACGCGGTGGCCGGGAGGCGGCGCGGCATGCCGGTACGTGCGCCCACCGTCGCGCGAGACGGCCAGCGTGACCGAGTTGTACCAGCACTTCAGGTAGTTGCCCGACGCGCAGACGCCCGGGTGCTGTTGCCCCTGGTACTCCTGGTGGACAAGCGCGTATACGGTGCGGCCGTCCTCGGTGTACGGCGCGGCGATCCATTCCCGGTCGGCGAAGCGCGCGGGGTCGGCGTCTCGCGCCGAGTCCATCAACACGGCGCACTGGTGATCGAGGCGGCCCAGATCCGGCCCCGTGAACCGGCGGTTGACGTAATGCGGTGCGATCAGCTGCACCTGGTCGCCGGAGGTGAACGCCCGCGCCGGGAGGTCGGGAATGTCCTCCTCCTCGCAGGCGTCGCGGCGCCAGTTGAACACCGTCTGCTCGTCGCCGGTCAGCAGGAGCGCCGCGGAGGACGGGGCGCGGTCCTTTGCATCGTCACCGTTGAGCAGGCTGAACGAGAGCACGATCGCGGCCGCGAACACGGCCACGGCCGCGGTCAGGCCCGCACCGAGCAGCCCCATGCCGAGGCGCGACGTGCGCCCACGCGGGAGCGGCGCGCGATCCCCCCCGCGGGGAGCGGACCCGCTCACCCCTCCATCCCGGCTTCGGCGAGGAAGCGGGGAAGCACCTTGTCCGAGTCGAACCGGTCTTCCGCGAGCGCGCGTGCCGCGGCGCGATGGGCCTCGTAGTCCGACGCGATCCGCTGCGCGCCGGCCGCCGCCTCGTCGAGCGTCGTGAACGCGACGAGGCCCTCGCCGACCGGGTAGTTGCGGCTGAAGCCCGTGTCCTGGAGCAGGGTGGGGCGTCCCGACGCGAGGTAGCGCACGCTGCGGTCGCTGAACCACCCGCTGCTCGTGTCGACATAGATCCCCTGCGCCACGGAGAACTCGGCGCCCGATGCCTGGACGTAGTCGTGGAACGCGCGCGGGCCGCGCACTGTCTCGGCGGGCCGCACCAGCCGCCACCCGTTCGCCTCAAGCGCCTCGCGGTCCCGGTCGTCCCCGGGATAGATGTCGAGCGCGATCTCGAAAGGCGCCGGGACGCGCCCGGGAAGCTCGATCACCTTGCGGAACTCGTGCACCTTGAGCCCGTAGGTATGACCGTCGCGGACGATCGTCCCGAACGACCCGCGCCACGAGCCGACGGTCGTGAACCGGTCGAGGTGGTCGCCTCCCGGCACCGGCCAGTCCTCCAGCACCACCGGAGGAGGGACCGGCTGCCAGCGAATCCCGCCGGTGGGGATGTCGCAAGCCGGCGTCCCGATGTTCTCCCCGACCGTGAAGTAGGTGTCGTGGCCCGCGAGGCCGTTCCAGCCGTCCACGTGCCAGAACTGGGTGAAGCCGGGATCGAGGTCGACGTACGCGCGGCGCCGGGGGCGGCGCATGAGCTCACCGATCTGGAGGTGCCCGCTGATGTTGACGAGCAGCTCGGCCTCGGCCGCCACATCGGCCAGCTCCTCGAGCGACGCCCCGCTCGACTCGCGGCCACCCTCGTAGAGCAGCGTGGCACGCTCGGAGAGCCCGAACTCCGCCATCACGGCGTCGAAGTAGCGGCGGTTCTCGGAGTCCTCGAAGGACGCCGGCTCGCCGGCCTCGTCGACGCAGGTGGAGGCCCCGATCTGCTCCACGAACCAAACGTCGAGGCCGAGTCTCTGGAGTCCCCGGATCCAGCTCAACCGCACCCACGCCTCGCCGCCGTTGCGCAGCTTGTTGGCTACGGCGCCGCCGACTAGGACGGTGGGCATGCAGACTGGAGGTGGCGCCGTTGCATTGGCGGCATTATCGCAACCGGCGCCCGCGCCCCAGTCGACGTATCGTATGAGCGGCACGCCGTATCGGATCGGGATGCCGGGGAATGGGGGCACAGAGAACACTGGAGCATTTGCGGCCCGTGGAGCGCGAGGTCCGCTTCACGCTGCCCTATTGGGCACGGGTCGGGGTGCTCGTCAATGATCCCGGCGACATGCCGGACCTCGAGGGTAGGCCAGCTCGCAAGGTTGTTCTGAGTACCCAGCCCGGAGAGCTCACGAGCGCACATGTCGGCGCCCGCATCGAGCGCTTCAAGAACAACGGCGTCGAGTACCTGATCGTCCCGGCGGACGTGTATCCGTGGCTCGGGCGCCACCCCGAATTGCCCCGATTTCTGCGTACACAGTTCCGTCGCGTCGATGCCGACGAAGACGTCTGCCGGATCTACGCGCTCGGCCCGGTTGAGGCACTCGCCGAGGCCGAGGACGGCCTGCCACTCCCGCCGCCCGAGATGATCGCGCTGGTCGCCGGCCTCGCCAAGCCCGAGGAGTTCCATCGCTACGGCCGCTACGCCGCGACATGGATCGCCGAGATGCTCTCCCGCAACGGCGTGCAGCCCAAGGAGCTCGGCCGGATGCTCGACTTCGGCTGCGGCTGCGGACGTGTAGCTCGCCACTGGCCCGCCTTCACGGGCGCGGAGGTTCACGGCTGCGACTACAACCCGTACCTCGTCCGGTGGTGCTCCGCACACCTCGACTCCGGCGAATTTCGCGTCAACGGGCTCGAGCCGCCGTTGCCCTACGAGGACGACTTCTTCGACTGCGTCTACTCGCTCTCGATCTTCACCCACCTCGAAGCTGACCTTCAGGTCCCCTGGATGGAGGAGCTGACCAGGGTCGTGAGGCCCGGGGGCTTGATGCTCCACACATTTCACGGCCGCAGCCGCGTCGAGTACATGCGCGCTCACGAGGGGGAGCACGAGCGGATTGCGCCGGGGTTCGAGGCCGGTGAGCTCGTCGTGATCGACTCCGGGCAATCCGGCGGCAGCGGCTGCGCTGTCTACCACCCGGAGCGCTACATACGCGAGGTGCTCGCGCGAAATCTCGAGATCGTGGACTACTCTCCGGCGGGCGCGCTCGATATACAGCAGGACGCCGTCCTGTTTCGGAGGCCACGCGACATCATGGATCGCGCCAGAAGGGTTGGTTGATGGGCACCGCGCGAAGCAAAGCCTCGGTTCGCAAGGCGTTAGACGCGCTTGGCCCGTGGTGCCACGAAATCGACATAGTCGAGGGCGTCAGCACGCGCGAGTGGCATGAGCGCAACCCAGAGTCGGATGTCCCGTTCGTCGACCCGAAGGTCACGGTAGTCGGCAAGACGTTGCCGCACTTGTTCAAGCGGGACCTCGAGAGCCGTTCAGTGCTCGATTGCGGCTGCAACGCCGGCGGCTACCTGTTCCTGGCCCGGGAGCTCGGCGCAGGCCGTTGCTTCGGCTTCGACGTTCGTCAGCACTGGATCGACCAGGCTCGCTTCATCGCGGAGTGTCGTCAATACGACGACATGGCATTTGAGGCCCTTGATCTCTATGACCTCGAACTGGAGTCGTTCGACGTGACGTTCTTCAACGGGCTCTTCTACCACCTGCCCGACCCGATGCGGGGATTGAAGCTTGCCGCTGATCTGACTCGGGAGGTGATGTTCGTGGACACCTCGGCAAGAGCTGGCATGCCCGACGGTTACCTGGCGGTTGAGAACGAAAGCACGGAGCTACTCGTGTCGGGTGTCTATGGGTTGAACTGGCTGCCCACAGGGCCCGACGTGATGGAGCGGATCTTCGCATGGGCAGGATTCACCGAGTGGATCGTGGCCGGCTACCGCCCCCTGTCCGAAGGCGTGAACCGGCTGGTCATGGTTGCATCGAAAGTCCCAGGCCAGCTCGCCCATATTCCAGATCGGCGAACTCAGAACCGCCTATAGATCCACTGCGCCGGCCCACAGCTCCGCGGCGCGGTCGAGTATCTCGAGGAAGGCGCGGCGCTCGAGAGCGAGATCGTGTGCGCGCGCCGTCTCGGCCGCCGCGGCGACCATCGCGCGGTGCCCGGCGTCGTCGCCGGTCGCGCGCTCGGCAGCCGCGAGGATCGATTGCTCCTCGTACGGCGGGCGGAAGCAGTTCTCGCCGTCGACGCAGAACGAGCGGTTGCCGACGCAGTCGGGGCACACCACGAGCGTCTGCGCCGCCATCGCCTCCACGGCCGGGAGGTAGAAGCCCTCCTTGGGATTGGGCAGCAGGACCGACACGCGCGCCCTTCCCATCAGCCCGATCAGCTCCGGTCGCGGGATGCGCGTGTCCGTGAGGTGGACCGTGCGCTCGGGTGCTCGCAGCGCGGACGCGATCGACGCTCCCAGCTCCGGACGCTTGCCGGCGACGACCAGGACGTCGATGTCGCGCCGCGCCGTGCCGGCGAGCCGCTCGACCTCCGCCACGTCGATCGCGTCGGGGATCGTGAAGACCGGGCCGCGCACGCGCCCCGTCGCGAGGATCGCGCGCTCGACCTCGGCGCTGACGCAGATCCGGATCGCCTTGTGGCGCAGCAGCATGTGCCGGCCGAGGGTGTCGTTTTCGCACGCGTGCTTGACGTGCTGGATCAGGTTGACGACCGGTTTCGCATACGCCGGCCGCTGGTCCTCGGGGATCAGGCGCCGCCAATCGGTGCCCGACAGGAACACGACGTCGAAGTCGGCGGCCGTCTCATCCGTGACGATGCTGTCTCTCGCTGCGTTCCAGGGGTTCGTCGCATCCCACACGGAGTCCGCGCTGAAGCGCACGAATGCCGCGTGGCGCGGCGACGAGCGCACGTGGTTGAAGTAGTCCCAGACCTTGAGGTCTCCGCCGGTGAAGCGCTTGAAGTCCCGGTAGAACAGGACCCGCGCTATTTGACCGCCTCCACGAAGAGGCTCTCCAGCTCGCGGTTGTCGAGGGCCACGATCTCGGGATAGGCGCTCGAGGTCTGCTTGAAGCTGCAGTGGTGCACGCTCGTGAACCCGGCCCTCAGCAGCTGCTCCTCGATGAACTCGTGCGTGAAGAGGCTTCGCGAGTAGCCGTACCAGACCATCTGCGTGACGAACTTTGCGCCCACGCTCGTGGCATCCTCGTCCGGGACCTTGAAGTAGCTCTCGTCCCTGCGGTGGTAGGCCTCGATGCCCTTGTCGAGGTCGGGGAGCGCGATGCGCACCAGCCCGCCGGGCTTGAGCACGCGTCGCAGCTCCACGAGGGTGGGGATCAGCTCGGTGTAAGGGATCTCCGGCAGGGAATGGATCGACACCGCGTAGTCGATGCTGTCCGAGTCGAGCGGCAGGCCCTCGCGGATGTCACCGACGAGGTCGATTCCATCGCCCTCTTTGATGTCGGCGTTGATCCAGCCCGCGATCGTCCAGTCGCCGCAGCCCCAGTTGAGGCGGCGCAACCCGTCGCGCCCGCCCTCCGGGCTTTCGGTCTGTGTCTGCTCGTGGCTCATCGGAGATTCCGGACCATCCGGATCTAGGGTATCCCAAGCTCCCCGAGGAGCCGCCGCAGAACCCTGTCGGAGTCGAAGTGCTCCTCGGCGAGGCCGCGTGCCGCCTTCGCATGGCGCTCGTAGTCGCCGGCGACCGACTCGACGGCGGAGACCGCGCCGTCGAGGTCCGCAAAGGGGAGCAGCCCCGACCCGCTCGGGTACAGCTCCGAGAACCCGGTCTCCTGCGCCACGACCGGCCTCCCGCTCGCGAGGTAGCAGATGCTCCGATCGCTGACCCACCCACTGCGGCTCGCGACGTACATGCCCTTGGCGACCATCAGCTCTGCCTTCGACCTCTGGACGTACTTCCTGTAGGCCCATGGGTCGGCGGCCTCGACGGTGGGGTCGGCGAGCCGCCAACCGTTCGCGTCCAGCAGCTCGAGGTCCGCGGTCTCCGCCTCGTGGATGTCGAGCGCGACCTCGAAGCGCTCCGCGCTGCGCCGCGGCAGCTCGGCGAAGCGCCGGAACTCGTGCACGCGCAGGCCGTACGTGACGCCCTCGTACTCGATCGGCGCAAACGGACCGCGCCAGCTCGCCACCGAGGTGAACGGCCCCCGCGGCCGGCCGTCGCTCGCGGGCCACTCATCGAGCACCACCGGTTGGGGGGTCGTGATCCAGTCCAGGCCGCAGGTGGGCACGGTGCAGTCCGGCGCGCCGATGCGCTCCCCGATCGTCACGAACGCGTCGTGGCCTTCGAACATGTCGTGCAGTCCCAGCGCGCGCCACATCTGCCCGAATCCCGGATCGATGTCGAGGTATGCGCGCAAGCCGGCACGCCCCATGACCTCGGGATCGTCGACGAAGCCGTTGACGTTGAGGATCACCGCGGACTCGCCGGCCGCGCGCTCGAGGGCGGCGCGGCTCGCCCCGAGCGCGCGGGCGCCGCCGTCGTAGAGCACGGTCCATCGCTCCCCGAGCCCGAACCGCTCCATCACGGCCGCGAGGTAGCGGAGGTTCTCCGAGCGCTCCACGTCACACGGGCGGCCCGCCGCGTCGAGGCACATGTCGGGCTCGAGGCGGTCGACGAGCATGACCTCGTGGCCGAGCCGCTGCAAGCCGAGCAGGTACTGGAGGAAGACCCACGTGTGGCCGCCACTGCCGGGGCGCTGGGCGACCGAGCCGCCGACGAGGATCGTCGCCACGGGTCTAGTGGCCCTCCCGTAAACGTCTCGCCGCAAACGGCGGACTCCGGGACCACCATGCGGCGTCCTCGGTCACCCACGTACCCACCGGTACGTGGGATGACCTGCGTCCTTGCCTGGCGGCCCCGGAGCCACGCCGTTTACTGGCGAACGTTCCCGGAAGGACCACTAGCCCACGTAGCCGGCTTCGGTGTATCCGAAGTCGCCCAGGATGTCGCCGAAGACCTCGTTGCACAGCTCGCGAAACGGCTCGTCCCCCTCGCGCCGCCAGCGCCCGATCGACTCCTCGGTCCGCTGGGAGGTGCGGTGCAGCCGCAACTCGTCGGACTCCGCGGAGCCGGCCGCGAGCAGTTGCTCGACCCGGGCCGGCGATGAGTCGAGCTCGAGGTAGTCGAGCATGCCCTTCGCGGTCTCGTGCGGGCGTTGCACGAGCTCCTCGTAGCGGACCAGATGGGCCCGGTCCCGGCGCGTGACCCAGCTCTTACGCAGGTTCAGGGCCATCTCCCGCAGCTCCATGCGCACGTAGTCCTCGTCGCTTCGTCCCTCGGGCCGGCCGAAGCCCGGATACCCGCGCTTGCGGTCGAACGCGAGGATCGAGAAGACCATGTCGCGGAAGTCGCGCACGAGGAAGATCTCCTTCGCGTCGGGGTACAGCTCCCAGATCAGCACGGGGATGTAGTTCGGCCACTGGTGCTTCTCCGCGAAGTACTTCGGCGGGTCCTGCCCCTGTGCCCGCGCGACGGTCGCGTACCACTCGTCGACATTCGACTGCGCAAAGCTCGCGAGTCGCTCGATGTGCGTGCGCCCGAACCACTCGCGCGAGGCCGGCTCATGCTGGACCTGGATGTCGTAGAAGGGGTTGTACCCGAGCTCCCAGATCTGGTTGTGGAACCGCTCGGGCTCGTACGAGTTGATCGAGTCGGCGGGCTGCGAGAGGACGCGCAGCATGTGCATCCAGTACTTGGCGAAGGTCTGCTCGTAGGGGTGCTTCTCGTAGACGACGACCTGCGGGTGATGCCGGAGCATCCGCATCAGCCACGTGGTGCCGCTGCGCCCGAGGCACGTCACGACGATCGGGCGGATCTGCGGCGCGTAGCCGGTCCGCAGCGGCTCGTGGCGAGCCCGGATGCGCCCCAAGGACACGCGCTGACCGTTCTCCAGGACCACGCGGACGCCGATCTTGAACTCCGGCCGCAGGCCGACGACGCCCACCATCGCATGGAAGTGCATGTCCGTCTCGGGGTCGAGGTCGGGGAACGCCGGCGCGATGTCGGCTCGCGTACCGCGCACCGGGTCGGTGCGGATCACGTGATCGTGATAGACGAGCTCGATCGCCGTGGCGCGCGCGTGGCGCCCGATCACCCAGCCCTTGATGTCCATCGTGTAGAGGTCGCCCTGGGTGTAGTCCTCACCGGTGTCGCCGCCGCGCGGGACCTCGATGAACCATCCGCGCAGATGCTCCTCGGACTCGGCGGGCTCGATCAGCTCGAGCACCTGCCACTTGGGCATCAGGTCACCGTCCCCGCGGCGGCCGGTTCGTAGAGCGCTCCGTAGAGCTCCTGCTCGATGGTCGCCCAGGACGGGTTGTTCAGGTACATGCGCCGGATCTGCTCGGGCGAGAACCAGTTGGCGACCTCGTGGTCGTACTGCGCCATGTTGACGGCCCCCAGCGCATCGACGCCGCGACGCTCGGCGTCGCTCACGTCACGGAACCCGGAGACGAAGTCGTGGAAGTCATCGGCGAGGGACTCCATTCGCAGCCAGCGGTCCGGGTGGAAGCGCCCATCGCTCGTGTACAGGTCGATCCTGCTGTCCGGGAAGTCGCTGTCGGCCAGCTCCTCCGGCGTGCCCATCGGCAGAGGCTCGTAATCAGGGTGGACGCCGCGCCGGGAGACGTGTTGCGCGCGGCTCAGCACCCACGATGGCAGGCGCCGGAAGTTCATCGCGAGCACCTTTCCGCGGATCAGCTGCGCGCGCGACCCGAACGCCGCATGCTTGTCGTTCGAGTCATCCGGGTCGGAGAACTCGATCAGGTCGGGGAAGAGCCTGAACATCGCGAGCGTCGCATCGCCTCCCGTCTTGGGGAGGTGCGCCCATGCGAATCCCTCTCCGATGACCATCAGGCGGTGGCCTCCTCGAGCGCGTAGCCGAAGGTCTCCAGGCCGCCGGCCAGCGCCTGCTCGCACGCGCGGCGCGCGTCGTCGCCGAGGTCCCGCTTCCAGCGGCCGATCGACGCTCGCGGGTCCGCGGTGGTGCGGTGGAACTCCGTCTCCTCGTCGCGTGCGGTGAGCGCGTCGGCCATCGCGCCCGCCTGCGCGCCGGTGGCGTCCAGGCCGAGATAGCCGAGCAGCGCGGCGATCGTCTCCTCCGGGCGCAGCACGAGGTCCTCGTAGCGCACGAGGTGCGCGCGGTCGCGTCGCTTCTCCCATGCGCCCGCGAGCGCCGTCACGCCGTTCTTGATCTCGCTCAGGACGTACTGCGCGTCGTCGTCGAACGCGTCGCGGCGGAAGCCCTCGCGCCCGCGCTTGGCGTTGTAGGCGAACATCGAGGCGACCATGTCCCGGAAGTCACGCACGAGCACGACCTCGCGCGCGCGCGGGTAGAGCTCCCAAACCATCTCCGGGATGCGATCCGGACGGTACTTCTCGGCGAAGAAGCGCGGGTCGGCGCGGCCGGCATCGGCGGCCACCTGGGCGTAGAGCGCCTCGATGCGGCTCTGGCAGAACGCGCCGACCTGGCGCACCGCGTCGTGATCCAACCAGCGCGTCAGGGCCGGGTCGCGAAACCGCCTGGGCAGCGGCTGCTCGGCTCCGACCCACCACGTGCCGTCGATCGGCCCGGAGGGGTTGATCTGCCGCCGGTAGCTGATCGGGTCGGTGAGCGTCGTCATCACGCCGAGCCAATAGCTCATGGCGCGCGGCTCGTGCTCGAACGGCCGGTAGGCGGTGATCGTGGGATGGGTCGCGAGCACCTTCATCAGGATCGTCGAGCCCGTGCGCCCGAGCGTCGTGACCATCAGCGGCTCGATCGCCGGGTCGAACCCGGTGCGCAGCGGCTCGCGAGTCCCGCGCAGCGTCACCATGTTCACGCGGGTGCGGTCCTCCATGCGCGCCCGGATGAGGATCTCGAACTCCCGCCCGACGTTGAGGGAGTTCACCACCGTGAAGAACCCTGCGTCGTCGGCCCCCTCCGCGTCGGGATACACCTCGCGCAGCTCGGGCCGCGGGATCGCCACCGGCACCCGCCACAGCAGGCGCTCTCCGTCCTTCACCTCGACCGACGTCACGCGCTCCCGCCGCCCGAGCACCCATCCGCGCAGATCGAACGCGAACGCTCCACCCGCCGCGCCGGCCTCCGGGGCGTCGAGGTGGAAGCCCCAGAGATCGTCGCCGGCAGCGGGATGCGCCTCGACGGCGGAGATGCGTGTGAGGCCCTCAGTCGTCATTGCGCACGCACGCCACCACGTCCTGCCGCGGATAGGGCGTCTCCCAGATCGACGAAAGGTGCTTGACGAGCCGCAGGCCCGGCAGCCGGCTAACGAGCCAGCGCACCCAGCCGGCCGACGTCAGGCTCAGGTCGCCGCCCCCGTCGACGAGCTCGGAGCAACGCGCGAAGCCGCGGTCGTCGTAGTCGGTCTGGAGACCCTCCATTGCCGACTCCGGCACGCCGAGGCTGCGCAGCGCAGACGAGTTCTGCCAGGCGAGCGTCGAGAACACGAGCACGCCGTCCGCGGCAAGGTGGTCCCTGAACATGGTCAGAAAGGCGGGCCAGTCGTCCGGGTCGATGCCCGGGAGCAGGGCGCCAACCCAGATCAGGTCGTAGTGGCGCGGCAGCTCGATCTTGGAGGGGTCGGGGTCGACATGGGCGGGCGTTGCGCCAAAGGCCTCGACGCAGTAGTCGACCGCCGCGCGGTCGAAGTCGCCCGCGGTGATCTCGGCATCCGGCGCAAAGGCCTTCAGCACCCGCAGCACCCGGCCGTGATCGCAAGGCAGAACGAGGATCGGGTCGGGCTTCTCCCGGCCGGCGGCCTTCAGCATCCTGGATACGGCCTCGACGGCCGATGCGCCCGCGAGCAGGTACGACCCCCGGTCGCCGCCGAACGACCGATCGTCAGGCGAGATGTCGGTGACCAGGCCGGGCGTCCTCGCGCCCAGCAGGTCGGTGAGCACGTCCTGGGCTCTGAACGCATAGGAGGTCAACGAGCCGACCAGCCTGCCGTCTCGCACGACCGGCAACAGATCGGCCTGCTCGGCCAGGGCGACTCTGAGCGCGGCCTCCATGCTCTGGTCGGCCTCCACCGCGGCGAAGCCCGTAGCGACGTCGCCCGTGCGGGCGGTGTGGATGTCCACGCCCGAGGCCAGCAGGGCGACCACGTCCCACGCGCGCAGGATGCCCTTGAGCCGGCCGTCGTCCTCCACGACCGGGATCGACGGATATTGCGATCCCGCCATGCGCTCGACCGCCGCGATGATCGGTTGGTCGGCGCGCACGGGGTTCGCTTCGGCGCGCATGGTGTCGCTGACTTTCACGGCTGCCTAACCCCGTATCCGTCTCAACGCTGGTAGCCGAACTGGACGAGCGTGTCGCCGAGGGCCTCGTCGCACGCTACGCGCAGGTCATCGGGAAGCTGGCGCCACCGGCCGATCGACGCGGCCGCCGACGGGCTCGTCTGATGCTCCGCCTCGAGCCCAGCCGGGTGCGAGCCTCGTAGGGTGGTGTCCACCGTGGCGGGGTCGCTGTCGAGTCCGAGGTGCTCCAGCAGGTCCGTGAGCGTCTCGCGCGGCCACTCGATCAGGTCCTCGTAGCGCAGCAGGTAGGAGTCGGGGCGCTCCCGCCAGGCCTCGAGCAGATCGCGGGAGGCCCGGGCCAGCGGGATGCGGATGTAGTCCTCGTCGGTCTCGACCGTCTCCCGGCCGAAGGAGGGAAAGCCGCGCTTGTGGTTGTAGGCGAGCGTCGAGGCCGCGATGTCCCGGGGGTCACGCATGAGGAAGATCTCCTTGGTCCCCGGGTAGAACTGGCGCAGCACAGTCGGCGCGGACGCTCCCGGCCAGCACTTCTCGACGAAGTACCGTGGGAATCCGCCCTTGGCCCGCCCCACGTGCTCGTAGAAGGCCGCGATGCGGTTGCGGCAGAAAGCGCTCATCTCCTCGACCTGATCGCGGCCGAGGAAGAGCTCGACGTCGGGATCCTTGACCATCTCCTCCTGCGGGCTCATCCGTCGTTGCCCGGCCCACCAATCCCAGCCGTATACCTCCCCGGCCATCGCCTGGAGGTAGCTCTGGGGCTCGGCCAGGGTGGCGAGGATCTCGGCCCAGTAGCTCGCCACCCGCGGCTCGTAGGTGAACGGGCGGAAGGCGACGATCTGCGCGTGCGCGCCCAGCATGCTCGTGACCATCGTCGAGCCCGTGCGCCCGAGGGTCGTGACGATGATGGGCTTCATCACGTCGTCGGCGATCCGGTCGAGCCGGCGGCGCCGTCCACTGACGCGCGCCAGCGGGATCGACGTCCCGTCGGCGAGCAGCACGGAGACCGCGAGGTCGAACGTCTCCGGCAACAGCAGTGAGCTGATCCCGGCGCGGAAGCCGCCGTTGCAGGCCCACTCGATGTGCGGATACTGGGCCGGCAGGTCGGGGCGGCGCACCGCGAAGGGCAGCGA
Organism: uncultured Solirubrobacterales bacterium; assembly: GCA_963724065.1. Taxonomy (GTDB): domain Bacteria; phylum Actinomycetota; class Thermoleophilia; order Solirubrobacterales; family JBBDJG01; genus DASRIA01. Next base: position 388,275 of record CAVRTB010000002.1, on the reverse strand, counting down.
GCGCTCCTGGTAGCCCTCCCCCGTGACGACGATCGCGATCGCGGGCGAGTCGCGCCCGACGGCCCAGCCCTCCAGCGTCATCGAGTACACGTCGCTCGGCATGCCGGACAGCGGAAGGTCGAGCTCGGCGCCGGCCAGCTCGGGGGGGATGTCGAGCTTGACGACCTTCGAGACCATCACCAGGGGCGGTCGCTCGATCGCGGCGAGTCGCCCGGGCTTCATTCGTACCCCAGTTCTTCGAGCTCCTCGCCGTAGCTCTCCTCGCACAGGCGCACCAGCTCCTCCGGCAGCTCGCGGCGCCATCGGCCGATCGAGTCCAGCGCCGACCCCGAAGTGCGGTGGGCCTCCATCTCCGGGATCTCGCGGGCGGCCGCAGCGACCATGGACTCAACGAGCTGCGGCGCGGCGTCCCGGCCGAGGTACTCCAGCATGCCGCTGAGCGCGCTGCGGGGGTCCCTCACGAGGTCCTCGTACCTGACCAGATGTGCCCTGTCCGCGCGGCGGCGCCATTCGCGGACCAGGCTCTTCACCGACGGGGAGAGCACCTGCTCCACATAGACCTGATCACTCTGCGCGCCGTCGAGCCCGAAGTCGGAAGCGGCACGCTTGGCGTTGAAAGAGCGGATCGAGCAGAGCATGTCGCGGAAGTCGCGGACCAGGAAGATCTCACGCGCATCGGGGTAGAGCTCCCACAGAAGCCCCGGGACGTTGCCCTGCGGCAAGCACTTCTCGGCAAAGAACTCCGGTCGCCGTTCCGAAAGCGATGCGACCCGCGTGTAGAGCGCGTCGATGCGCTGCTGCGCGACGCCCGCAAGGTCGCTGACGTTGTCCGATCCGAGCCACCGCGAGAGCTCCTCGTCCGGGAGGCGCTCTGAGGTCATGCGGGTCTGCGTGCCGAGCCACCAGGGGTCCGGATAGCGCACCTCGCCATCGACCTGCTGCGTGTAGGAGGACGGCTCGGCGAGGCTCGTGAGGATGTCGATCCAATACGTCGCCGCGCGGGGCTCGAACGAGAACGGGCGATAGGCCACCACGTCCGGATGCTGGGCGAGCAGGTGGACCAGCCACGTGCTGCCCGTGCGGCCGAGCGTCGTGACCATCAACGGGCGCAGCTCGGGCTCGTACGCGGACTCGAGCGGCGCGCGGCGCCCCGTGGCGGAGCCGATCGGCACGCGGCCCACGTCGGGCACGTCGGCGGACACCTCGAGCTCGAACCGCAGCGGCAGGCGCAAGGCTCCGACGGCGCCCGAGAAGCCCGCGTGGCGGGCCCACGGGATCTCGGGGTGCAGGTGCGCGACATCCGGTCGCCGGTCGTGGACGGGCAGATCCCACGAGGCCTCTCCCGCTTGGGCGACGGTCACCCGAACGGCCGGTGCCCGGCTGCCGACGACCCAGCCGCTGATGGGCAGCGTCCACGTGTCCCCGAGCGCGCCCGTGCGCGGAGTCTCGAGGTCCGCGCCGGCCACGCCCGAGCCGGTCTCGGCGGACGCCGATGCATCGATCGCGAAGCGGTCCGTCCCGGTCATCTCGCCGGCGGCCGGCGAACTCATCGGGCAGGCTCGGCGACCGCCGAGCCGTCCCCGGCTCGCGTCTGCACCGCGTACTCCTTGCAGATCTCCTCGATGCGGTCGTCCCATCGGCGCGTGTGCAGCCACATGTTGTAATGCGTGGCCAGCTTGCGCATCTCGGAGGGGTAGGACTGCGCCTCGAGGTGGTAGAGCTCCGCGCCGGGCATGTACCAGTTGTGCCTGCCCAGCTCGATCAGGCGCAGGCACAGATCCGAATCTTCGTAGCCGCCCTGCACGTATGCATGGGAAAGGCCACCGGCCTGTTCGTACAGGTCCCGGTCGACCAGCATGCAGGCGGCCGTGACGGCGGGCACCGTGCCGGCGACGTTTACGGCGGGGAAGCTCCGGTGGAGGCCCTTGTAGTAGTGCTGGTTGCCCCACAGGCCCGAGCCGGGCACGCGGTAGAAGTGCAGGCCCGCGTGCTGGAGGGAGTCGTCCTCGTAGAGCAGCTTGGGGCCGAGCGCGCCGATGTCGGGCGTCGCGTCGTAGAACGCCGACATCTTTCCGAGCCAGCCGGGCCGGTCCGGGATCACGTCGGAGTTGAGCAGCAGGACCCGGGCCCCGCGTGCGACCGAGACGGCCGCGTTGTTTGCTCCCGAGAAGCCCGCGTTCTGCTTCATCAGGACGATCCGCAGCGGAATCTGGTGCAGAGCGCTGAGCGCGTGTGCGGCATCGAGCAGGTTGTCCGCGAGCTCGGGAGAGTCGAGCACGTAGATCAGGTCGACGGCGCGCAGCTCGGGATCGTGCGCGAAATGGGCGAGCTGGTGCTCCAGGAAGTCGATGCGCTTGTACAGCGGAACGATCACGGACAGCTGGGGAGAGCGGGGATGCCCCTCCCCGACCTCCACGACGGCGTCGATCGACACCGACTTCTCGAGGCGGCTCTGGATCCTCTCCAAGGCGGGATGGATGTGCTCGCGCAGCAGCTCGTCCTCGCCCGGGCGCTCGGCGGCCATGTCGCCTAGCAGCCTGGCCCTGACCGACTTGATCGAGCGCTCGACAGGCGGGACCTCGATCTCGAGCGCCACTCCGCTCTCTGTGCGCAGCTCGAGCAGCCAGCCCTCCGGGAGGCGGCTCGTCGACCCCAGTCGCATGAACTTGATCAGCCCGTGCCGGTCGGCGTCCACGTCTCCGTCGGGCTGGCCGAAGAGCTCCTCGATGTCGATCCGGGCATGCCGGTACGCCCCTGCCAGCACGTCGGCCCGACCGCCCTCCGGTGACACGGCGATGAGCGAGTCGAGCATGCGATCCTCGTCGTGTACCCACCCCTTCACCAAGAACGACTCGTGGTCGATGGCGTAGATGCTGTCGACGTGCGCCGCGTAGGGCTGGTCGCCGCTGACGCCGGTCTGCGGCAGCTGCTCCCGTAGCGCCTCGCGCACTCGCCCGAGCCGCCGTGCGAGCGTCAGACCGCCCGCTTCGCGCAGGTCGCCGCCGGTCGCAGCGAGGACGAACTCGAGCAGCTCCTCGCGCTCCCCGGACTCCAGTCCGCTGAGCTCGTTTCGCAGCAGCGCGCGCAGGCCGGGTGCGCCGAGCATGAACTCCGGCGCCGTGGCCGAGGCGGTCTGCTCGCCGATGTGCACCGTCACGGTCGCCTCGCGGCGCGCGGTGCCCACTCCCGAAGGGAGATGGCCGATCATGAGGCGGCCGGGGCGGCTCTCGTCACCGTAGCTGCGCACGTCGAGCTCGAGCGGGATCGCGCGCCCGTCGATCTCCACCGTCGCGCGGGCCGGGTCCGCGCCGGACCGGCCCAGACGGCCGGCGACCACGATCGTCCGGTTGCCGAGCCAGGCTGCGTGCAGAGCCGGCGACGGTCATGCGCTCAGCTCCGGGGCGCCGAGCGAACGCCGCTCGAGCTGTTCCACATAGAGAGCGCGCAGGCTCTCGATGTGACTGTCCATGTCGTAGATCGGCGGGGCTTGGGAGCGCAGCGTCTCCCACAGATCCGGAGAGCTGACCGCGGTTTCGAGGGCGCGCGCGAGGCCGCGCGCATCGCCCGCCCGAAAATGCATGCCGCTGACGCCGTCGCCGACCTTCTCCGCCATCCCGCCGATGTCGCTGCATATCACCGGTCGCCCGTGCAGGAACGCCTCCTGGATCACGAGTGGGGAGTTCTCCCACCAACGCGAGGGCACGACGACCCAGTCGATCTCGGCCATCAATCGCGGTAGGTGGTCGTGGTCGTACTTGCCGGACAGGGTGACGTTGTCGGGCCCCTCCTTGATCTCGTCGACGAGAGTCGCGAAGGCGTCCTTGAAGCCCTCGGGCTGGAGCTCGAGGTTGGCGCCGTGCAGCCACAGGTGCGCGTCGATGTCGCGTTCACCGAGCAGTGCCATCGCCTTCATGAGCACGTCGACGCCCTTGAAGTAGTTCAGCTGTCCGAAGAACCCGATCCGATTGCGCGCGCCGCCCGGGGGCGGGACGTCCGGGACGATGTGGTGCTCGCGGATGCGCCCGTAGTCCTCGAAGCGGATGCGGTCACGCGGGATGCCCCACTGCACGTAACGCTCGAGCAGGAACTGGCTCGGCGCGAGGAACACGTCGACGTTCTCCAGATGAGACTTGATGAAGCGCTCCCGGAGAAAGAACTCCTGGGGCGGGATCGCCGGGAAGCACTCGTTGCAACGCCGTGGGGAGGCGTGCGTGCAAAGCTCGCCGTTGGTGCGCAGCATCTGACCGTCGCGGTGGCAGATCGGCAGATACTCGTGAAGCGTGTAGAAGATCGGCACTTCAGGCAGCATCCGCCGCACGGTCGACACGAGGTCATACCCGATGAAGAGCGTGTGCTGGAAGTGGACGACGTCGGGCTTGATCGCGTCGAGGAAGTCGGCGAAGTAGTCGGTATAGAGGCTCTTGTCCCTCGACGTCATCGTGAAGAAGTCGAAGTTGTCCGTCTCCGTGAACACGAAGTACTGGTTCGGGTCGTCGCCGATCGCGCTGAAGGGGGCTCCGGGATGAGCGGTGCGGGCGGACGCCACGTTCGGCCCGATCCGCGCCGTCAGGACCGGCTCGAACTCATCCGAGTCGCGCAACGCGTCGTAGAGCTCGAGCGCGTACGCCTCGGCTCCTCCGGGATGGAGCACCGGGTGGTTGTGAAGCACGTATAGGACCTTCGTCTTCTGCATCCTCAGGTCAGCCTCGATCGGACTCGCCCGCCCGCGACCGCGCCCGAAACCAGCGGCGCCACGGGCCCTTGGCCTCACGGATGGTGGGATCCGGTTGGACCTGTCGCGAACCGGTCAGGTCGTAGACCGAGCAGAGGTACCGCTGCCTTCCGACACACCGGTAACGCTGCTCGACCTGGTCGATGAACCCAGGATAGTGATTCAACCAGGGCGCCTCGCGCGGAACTACGAGGAACATCAGCCCACGGCCGCGCAGCCCCTCGAGCTGGTCGAGCGCCATGTTGGTGTCCGCAGGCCCGTGGCCGGCGTGCCGGCCGGATGGATCCCGCGGGAAGTGCCACATCTCCCTTCCCTCGAGTCGCATCAGGCGCTCGTCGCCGGAGCTCACCATTCCCACGATTGCCTCGTCCGGGAGGATGACGTCGAGAAACGAGGTGACCTGCGCCGGGTTGACCTCGAGGCGGAGGGCGGGCTCAGCGCCGCCTGGATCCACCGTGCGGAGCTTGGGCGCGATCGCGGCAGCCGCCGAGGCCGGGGCGGCGACGCCCGCGTCGGGGTGATTGCCGGTGAGGTCGTAGATCGCGCACGTGTTCGCGTCATTCAGGACCGAGGTGTAGCTCGCCTGCAGGTGGTCGCCCAGCTCGGGGTAACTGTCGAGCCACCACATGGACGTGGCGGGGAATACGAGGTAATCGGCTCCACGTTCGCGCAGCGCCTCGAGCTGCTCGATCGCGTCGGCCCCGTCCGCCGGGTAGTAGCCGGCGTAGCGGCCGTCGTTCAGCCGCGGGAAGTGCCAACCGCTGCGCGACCCGAGCCGCAGCAGGTTCTCGTCACCCTTGCTCACCACGAGCACGGTCTTCGACGGCGGCACGGTCGCGGTCACCGTCGTCGTGACCTTGTCGACCAGCCCGAAGTAGTCGGGGTGGCCGCCTGCGATGCTGGTGATGGTCATCGGGGACCTCTCCTCCGATCGGCGGGGGTGCCCCGCGGCCGCAGTCGTCCCGCAGAGCGTAGCCGTGGCCCCCCCGGACCGTCCAGGCCGGTCATCGGCCTCCGGCCTCCAGCGCGAACAGCGCACACTCCTCGCGCTCCGCGAGCGGGCGGTAGCGCTCGCGCAGGTGCCGCGCGAAGCCGTCGTAGTGGTCGAGCCACCATGCCGACGTGCCCGGCACGAGCAGATACTGCGCGCCGCGCTCGCGCAGGCGCTCGAGCTGCGCGACCGCCTCCGCGGAGTCCCGCGGGTAGCTCCCGGCGTACGTGCCGTCGCCCTCCTGGGGGAAGTGCCACGCGCGCCGCCGGCCCAGGTCCAGGGCGTCCTCGTCCCCGCGGCTGATCACGAGCACGACGGCGCCCTCCGGCACGCGCTCGTCGACGACGGCATGGATGTCGGCAAGCTGCTTGCGATAGCCGAGCGTCTCGCTCGGCTCGAAGCCGTTGGCCGCGGCCGCCAGCCGCTGCTGAAGCGCGAGGATGAGCATCTCGACCTCCTCGACCGCCCGAAGGTCCTCAGGCGGTTTCTGCGAGCCGCGATCCGCGAGCCGCGAACTTCCAAGCTCCAGCTCGGCCACGTGGGCAGTGAGCCTCACGACCTCCTGCAACAGATCCGATATGTGCCGCTGCTGGCGCTCGGCCAGCAGCTTCGCCTCGCCGGAGTCGGCGAGCCCGCCCGCCAGCTCGGGCGCCGCGTCCAGGCCCAGGGGATAGCGATCGCGGTAGCGCAGCTTCAGCAGCCCGTCTTCGAGGTAGCGATCGACGTCGTCGCGCCGGACGCGGCCCTCCCAGCGGTCGCGGAAGAGGTCGAAGTTGTGCTGGACGTCCTGTGAGCCCCGGCCACGCGACACGGATTCGAGGTGCGTGACGACGCTCTCGGGGCAGTAGTGCACCTCGGCCCCGGCTTCGCGCAGCCTCAGGCAGAGGTCGACGTCCTCGAGCGAATTGCGGAAGCCGGGGTCGAAGCCACCCGCGTCCTCGAACGCCCGGCGCCGCACGAGCATGCATGCGGCCGTCACGGCCTGCAGCACCCGCGCGCGGGTGACGGCCGGATGGCCGGCCGGGAAGCCGGCGTAGAGGTGACGCGGCCGCCCGTCCTGGCAGATCACCACACCGGCGTGCTGCACTGTCTCGTCCGGATAGAGCAGCCGGGCACCGACGACGCCCGCGGCGGGATGGGCGTCCGCGTAGGCGACCAGGGCATCGAGCCAGCCGGCCCGCGGCTGGGTGTCGTTGTTGAGGAAGACCAGCAGCTCTCCGTGCGCGGTCGCTGCACCCTCGTTGCACGCAACCGCGAAGCCGCCGTTGCGGTCGCGGCGCAACGCGCGCACCAGGGCCGGCTGGCGCGCGAGCAGTTCGGGCGTCGCGTCCTCGGACGCGTCGTCCACGACCACGACCTCGAACGTCGTGCGCGGCGGGTCCGCGAGGATCGTCTCGAGGCACCGCGCCGTCAGCCCCGCGCGGTCCCGCACGGGGATCACGATGGAGCATCGCGGGTTCGTCACGGCCGGTGCCCGTTGAGCGCGAAGATGACGCAAACGTCGTCTCGCACGACGGCGTCATAACGGCTCTCGAGGTGCTGCTGGAGGCCCTCGTAGTGCTCGAGCCACCACATGCCGGTCCGCGGGAAGACGATGAACTCTCCGCCCGCCTCGCGCATCGCCTCCAGGCTCGCGACCGCCTCCCCGCTGTCGGCGGGGTGGTGACCTGCCCAGGTGCCGTCCGCCGCCGCAGGGAAGTGGCGCCCGCGCCGCCCCCCGAGCTCCAGCATCGCGGGGTCGCCCTTGCTGACCACGAGCACGGTCGCGTCCGCGGGCACCGACCCGGCGACGATCTGCTGGATGCGGTCGCGCAGGGCCTCGTATTCCGGGTTCGGGCGCCGCTCGTACGGTTGCCACGGCTCGCCCCACTTCTCCTCGAAGCGTCGCTTGTTCTCGTCGAGGATCTCGCCGTAGCGGCCGGTGGGGACCAGCTTGCCGAAGGAGGTCTCCCCGAAGTGGTGCACGAAGGCGTCCTCCGCGCACACCAGGCGGTAGCCGGCTTCGCGTGCACGCCGGGAGTAGTCGTCGTCCTCCAGCATGCCGATCTCGAAGCGCTGGTCGAGCGGGCCGATGCGCTCCCAGGCATCCCGCCGCATCGCCAGGCAGAACATCGTCAGCGTGCCGATGTCGAACACCGCGCCGGCATGGGAGTGTGCGCGCGTCGCGGCGAAATCCCGCAGCTCCCCCCAGGTCCGGTAGGTCGCCGGGACCTGCGCCTCGTTGCCGATGCGGTTCGTCACAGCGCCGGCGAGTCCGATCGCGCGGTCACGCAGCGGAGCTGTCAGGCGCGGCAACCAGCCGGGCGTCACGAGCGTGTCGTCGTTGAGCAGTATCAGCAGGTCGCCGTCGGCGAGCGCGAGCCCCTGGTTGCACGCGCGCGCGAAGCCGGCGTTGCCCGGGTTCAGCACGACCCGCACGTGGGGATTGCGGCGCGTCAGGTCCGTGAGGTACTCCCGTGTGCCGTCCGTCGAGCCGTTGTCGACGACGATCAGCTCGTGGTCCGGGTACTCGGTGCACGCGAGCACGCTCTCGACGCACATACGCGTGAACAGCAGGTTGTCGTGTGAGGTCATCACGATGCTTGCGGGCGGGCACCCGGGCCACGGCCGGGGCGCGTGCGCGGGGATCGGGCGCGCCGAGATCAGGGCCTCCGTCTCGGGGGCGAGCCGCGTCGGGCGCCGCGACACCGGCTCGAGCACGAGGTCCGGCGGGAAGGGAGCGGTGCCCGCGCGCGTGATGCTGTAGCCACCTCCGCTACAGAGGTCCACGCCGACGTCCTCGAGCAGGCGGCCGAGGACCACGTCGTGCGCGAAGTACTCGCGCGCGATCTCTTCCGCCGCGCGGCTGTGACGCTCGTAGTCGGAGTTGATCGCCTCGACTGCGGCCAGGGCCTCGTCCGTCGTCGAGAAGCCGAACAGTCCCTCTCCGGTCGGGAAGACGTTGGAGAAGCCGGTGTCCTGGCTGATCACGGGGCGCCCGGCCGCGAGGTAGGTGATGCTGCGGTCGCTGAACCAGCCGGTGCGCAGGCGCACGTTTTGGTCCTTCGCGACGGTGAACTCGCCGCGCGAGTTGGTCACGTAGTCGCGGTAGTCGTCCGGGTCGACGGAGAAGTCGAGCGCATGCCGCACTTGCCAGCCGTGGTCCTCGAGCATGTGCTTGTCCTCCGGCTCGTAGCTCGAGAGCGCCAGCTCGAACGGCTGCGACGTGCGCTGCGGCAGGTCGAGCACCTTCATGAACTCGTGGTGCTTGCTCCAGCTGTAGCGCTCGCCGTCGAGCTCGATCTCGCGCCACGGCTGGCGCCAGTTGCCGACGGTGGTGAACCGCTCGCCCGCTCGCCCGCGCCCGCGCCAGAAATCCATGATCACGGGCTGGCGGGTGGGATGGAACGGGAACCGGTCCTGCTTTGGCAGCTTGCAGTCGGGGCTGCCGTAGTTCTCCGCATACGTGAAAAAGGAGCAGTGCGGCTCGAGGAAGTCGAACGACGCCTGAAGGCCGTGGTGCAACTCCGTCTGCAACTGGACCGGGTCCGTCTCCAGATAGACGAGGCGGTCCGTCGCGTAGAGCTCCGGCCGCGGCTCGGTCCCACCGTGCAGGTTGATCATGCACAGCGCCTCTCCGTAGAGGCGCCGCAACTGGACCTCGCTCATGCCGAAGCAGCGGTCGTCGTCGTGCAGCGCGACGAATGCCCAGCGGTCGCTGAACCCGAAGCGGCGCATGATCCCGTCTACGAACGTGGCCGCTTGCACGGAGCTGTCGTCTTCCTCGCGCTCCATCAGCATTCCCGGTGTGCGCGCATGGGTCTCGACGTAGTACGCCTCATAACCGAGGCGCTCGAGGCCGAGCAGGTAGTGGATGGTCTGCCAGACCACTCCCGCCACCGGGATCCTGGTCATCATGCCGAGCAGGACGACCTTCTTGGAGGGGTTGTCGGGCCTCGCGGTCAATCGCCCGCCGGATGCGGAGGAGGCCCGGTCGCACCGTCGCCTCCGTCTTCCTCGGTGCTCTCGGGGGGCACGGTCTTGCCCGTGTCGACGCCCGGATGCTGGCGCCGGTCTGCCTCGGTGCCGCCGGACGTGCCGGGGTCGAGCGCTCCCCGGATGCGCTGGCGGACCGCGTCCGTGAGCGTCTCGATCACCTTCTCGGTCATCTCGGCCTGATCACCGTTTGCATGACCGCCGTTGGGGCTCGACTCTCCGTTTGGCGCCGCAGCCGGTGGCACTCCGGGGGCGGCGTGCCCGCCGGGCTGTGGCACGAGCGGCGCCCACAGGCCCGGGCCGCGCGCCGGCGGGGCGTCGGGCTCGTGATCCCCGTCGCCGGAGTCGACGGCGGCGCCGTTCCCGTCGCCCGGCGGCTCGGCCGGCTCGGCCGGAGCGATGCCCTCGTAGCGCGCCAGCGCTTCGGCCGTGGCGACCTCCGCGATGATGTCCGAGACACCGCGCTCGGCGTCGCCGCCCGCGAGCGCGGCCTGCGCGTACTCCGCCTCGATCGCGGCTGCGCGCCCCGTCTGCGCTTCGTAGAGCTGGTAGTAGAGGCCCTTGCGGGCGAGCAGCGCTTCGTGGGAGCCATGCTCCACCAGCTCGCCGTGGTTCAAAACCAGGATCAGGTTGGCGTCGCGCACGGTCGAGAGGCGGTGGGCGATCATGAACGACGTCCGCCCGACCATCAGGTTCTCGATCGCGTCGAGGATCACCTCCTCGGTCTTGGAGTCGATTGCCGACGTCGGCTCGTCGAGGATCAGGATCGGCGCGCCGCGGATGAACGCGCGCGCGACGGCGATCCGCTGTCGCTCGCCGCCGGACAGCTGCGCGCCGCCCTCGCCGAGCTCGGTGTCGTAGCCCCGCGGGAAGCTCGAGATGAACTCGTGGCAGTTCGCCGACTCGGCGGCCGCGACGATCTCGTCCATCGTCGCGTCCAGCTTGCCGTAGCGGATGTTGTCGGCGATCGAGCCCGAGAACAGGAGCGGCGTCTGCATCACGAGGCTGAACTGGTCGCGCAGGCAGTCGAGCGTCAGGTCACGGGTGTCGTGCCCGTCGATCCTGATGATCCCCGTCTTTGGATCGTAGAAGCGCACCAGCAGGTTCATGAGCGTCGTCTTGCCGGCCCCCGTAGGACCGACGATCGCCACGCGGTCGCCACCCTTGCAACTGAACGTGATGTCCTTCAGGGTGCCCTCGCGGCCCTTGTAGGAGAAGCTCGCATTCTCGAACGCGACGGCCCCGCCGGAGCGCCCGATGTCGAGCGCGCCCGGTCGCTCGACGACCTCCGGCTTCTCGGCGAGGATCGACATCGAGGCGTTCAGGAACACGAAGCTCTGGTGCAGGTTGCCGATCGTCTCGCTGATCGAGGTGAGCGGCTGGTAGACCGCCGCGATGTAGGAGATCAGGATCGTCATCTGACCGAGGGTGATCTTGTTCTGGAGCACGTGGTAGGCGCCGAAGCCCAGCACGATCGCGGTGCCGAGCGCAATCGCCGTCGAGACCCCGAGCGAGAACATCGTCTGGTGGACGGTGAGCCGCACGCGCGCGTCGACGGCCGTCTTGCCCTGGGTCGTGAAGCGGTAGTGCTCGAGCCGGCGACGGCCGAAGGAGACGATCACCCGCAGCATCGTCATGGCCTCGAACACGATCGCGAGAGACCGCAGCTCGAGGCTCTGCACCCGTTGGATGCGCGGCACGATGCGTGTCCCGTAGAGGCCGATCGCCCAGTAGAGGAACGGGATGCAGATCAGCGATACGAGCGTCACCTGCCAGTCGATCAGCAGCGCGATGATCAGCATGCCGATCAGCATCAGGACGCTCTCGGCGATCGGGGGGAACGACATCATGATCGCGCCGAGCGCGGAGGCCTGGTTGTTGATCAGGCTCATCAGCATTCCCGTGTGGCGCTCGTCGTGATACGTCAGCGACAGCTTCGTCACATGCTCGAAGAGGTCGCTGCGCAGGTCGAGCACCATGTTCTGCTCGATCTTGGCGTTCACGTAGTCGCTGAATACGCGCACGCCATGGTCCACCGTCGAGATCAGGAACCCGAGCGCGACGATGAAGACGAGCAGCTTGTACGGATTCGGGTCGCTCCCGAAGAGCGGCTGGAGGATGCCGGGTGGGGAGGCGTCGGGCTCGCCGCCGAGGATCACGTCGTCGATCACGATCGCCAGCGGCCATGGGCCCGCGAGGCCCACGGCGGCGCCGGTGACCGTCAATATCAGGGAGACGATGACGAGCCGGCGGTAGGGCTTGAGGTAGGGAAGAGCCCGAGGAAAGATCTTCCACTGGTCCCAGGCCCCGACCTCGTTCCGCTTGCGTCGTCGCAGGAACGGGACTCTCACTACTGCGGTCTCACTCCTCCCGGTTCGTCACGTCAAGACCTCGATCAGCAAGGCCCAGAGGTGATGGAACCGCGTTGCCGTTGCGCCATCCCAGGTCGGTGACGCCGTTCGCCGGGCCGCCGTTGTGGGCGTGGTTCACGTCGACGGCGGGGACGAGGGCGTTGCCCGCGACGCGCGGCTCGGGTCGCACGACCGGCTCCGGGGAGCGCGGGGCGAGGTCGCGGCCGGCGTGCTCCTCTTCCTCGGCGAGCGCGATGCGCAGCACCCCGGCAGCCGTGGCGCAGTCCTGGATCGTCGATCCGAGGATCGCCACCACCGCGACGCCGAGGACTGCGGCCGCGACCCAGACGCCGTCGAGCGCGGCCCCCACGGCGAGCGCCGCGAAGCCGAGCGCGACACCTGCTCCGATCCGCGAGAACCGCGGCCAGGAGCGGATGCGCACCAGTTGGCGGCCGGCACCGTGCTCCTCGACCGCGACACGCAGGCGCATCGAGCCGAGCATGCCGCCTCGCACGTAGAGATCCCAGCGCTCGTAGTCGCCGCCGGAGAAGACCACCCCGCCGACGCGGCGCAGCGCCTTGTCGAGCCGCGCGATGCGCTCGTCCGGCGCGTGCCAGGTCTCGCTCCAGATGCTCCGGGTCCGCGGGACAGGAAGGCCGAGCCGGGGGGCCGAGCGCCGCCGCCAGGGCGACAGGCCGAACCGCAGGCGACCGCCGAGTCGCGCGGCGGGCTGGAGCATGTAGAGCAGACCCGTGCGCAGGCGCATTCGCCAGCGTCCCAAACGTGAGTGGCCCGCAGCGCAGACCGAGCCGTGCATGCCGCCGAGCGTCGCCTTGTATACGAGCGCGAGGATCGCGGCGATCAGGAACGGGAGCGCGAGCAACAGCGGAGACCACAGTGCGCCGAGCGCCGAGATGCCCGCGAGCCCAGCGATGATCAGGTACCACTCGGGCATCAGCGGCAGCGATCCGAGGATGCCGGGCGCCGGTTGGTAGACGGACTGGAAAAGGCCCGTTCCCCAGGTGCCGTAGTAGATCTTCCAACGGCTGGTGAAGAGCTTCGAGGGGGGCGCGCCGTAGACCCGGCCGGCCCAGGCGAGGTGCCCGACGCGGTTGTAGCGCTCGGGCCACTTGCGCTCGAGCAGGGCCTCGGCCTTGCCGTACTCGAACTGCTGCTTGTAGTAGGCACGCATGTGGTCGCGGCGGTGGTGCCAGACCACGGCGCCGGGGCTGAATCCGACGGTCCAGCCCTGCTGCTGGAGCCGCCAGCAGATGTCGACGTCGTCGCCGGCGATGCAGAACTGCGAGTCGAAGCCGCCGATCGCCAGCAGGCTCGACTTCCAGAAGGCCATGTTGCAGCCGGGGATGTGCTCTGCGATCTCGTCGGAGAGCAGCACGTGGATGGGCCCGCCCGGGGCGTTCGCGACGCACTCGGCGACCTCTCCGTCGTTGGGGGGCGGGATGTTCGGGCCGCCGATCCCGGCGTGGGAGCTCTTGAGGAAGGCGGTCGCGAGATGCGCGAGCCAGTGCGGGTCCGGCCGCGCGTCGGCGTCCATGTACGCGACGATCTCGCCCGAAGCGGCGTGCAGTCCCTCGTTGCGCGCGTTCGCGAGGCCCTGGTTCTCCGTGCTGATCAGGCGGAAGCCGTACTCCTCGGTGATCTCGTCCGTGCGGTCGGTCGACCCGTCGTTGACGACGATCACCTCGTAGTCCGGGTACTCGAGCGCCTGCAGCCCGTCGAAGCAGCTGTTCAGCGTGCCCTCGCTGTTGTAGGCACACACCACCACCGAGATCCGCGGCCAGGCCGGGTCCGCCCTGAAAGGCGTCTCGGAAAACGCCTTCCCGACCGTCGCGAGCGCCTGCTTCGGGGAGCGGTCGCGGTCCACGAGACCGAAGGCCCAGTCGTCGATGTCGGCGCCGCCGCGATGCCATTCGTCGGTCCACGAGAAGACGAACATCCCGGAGCATCCCCCCGAGAAGGCTGTACGTACCTGCCAGTCGAGCGCCTTGGCCTGGGCCTCCTCCGAGTTACGCAGGGAGTCGAGGCCGGCCTCCGTGACGAGCAGCGGCCGGTCGCCGGCGATGTTCTGGAGGCGCGCGAGGTAAGACTCGAACTGGGGGCCCGACTCGAGGAAGACGTTGAAGCAGACGAGGTCGATGAACGGCAGTTGGAGGTACTCCGTGCTGGGGTAGTTGACGTACGTGACGAGCGCCTCGGGGTCCTCGCGCTTCGCGGCGTCGTAGAGGCGCTTGAGGAACCGCTCCGTCCGCTGCCGGCCGTGCCAGCGCACGATCGACGCGGGAACCTCGTTGCCGATCGCGTAGCAGAGCACCGCGGGATGGCCCGCACAGGAGCGCACCGCCTCGCTCACGCCCCGCTCGATCGCCGCCACCCGCCGGCGGTCGTTCAGGAAGGTGATGTGCTGCTCCCAGGGGATGCCGACCATCACCCAGAGGCCGTTCGCGTGGGCGAGGTCGAGCAGCCACCGCGGGGGGACGGTATAAGTGCGCACCGAGTTCACCCCGTGCGCGGCCATGCCGGCGAAGTCCTCGGCGACCGCCTCTACGGCGGGGAAGTCGCCGCCATCCTCGTCGGGACGGAACGTTCCGTACGTGACGCCTCGCACGTGGATCTTCTGATCACCCAGAAAAACCGCTTTGCCATGGGCTTTGAGCCGATCAGCGGAGGCTGGCGCCGGGATACCGGAGTCCCTTCGGCCCGCGCGCGTCACTCGATGACTCTCGAGGTTGAAAATCCCTGCGTCCCTCCCGCAGCCCCGTGTAACCGAGTCCCCGGAATCTCGCTCGGAGGGGCCTGGCTAGGGTACCAATTGCGAATTTTGTCCAAGCGCCTCACCGAATCGCCGGCGGCGCCGTCTCCCTGCTGTAAGCCTGCTCCGCACGGTCCGGGGACCGCACAGCTTTCATCGTAGCGATGAAGCGCCCCCTGCGCTACCCGTCAAGCCGCATTGCGATGCGGCTTCGAGGGCCGTTGCGGCCGGCTCCCGGGCATCGCTCGCCGACCGCCCCCAAGCGCGATACTCCTCCCTGGCAGGCATGTCGCAGGCAGACGTCGAGACCATCCGGGCAGGCCTCGCAGCCCTCAACCGGCGCGATGTCGAGGCCATGCTCGCGACGCTCCGCGCGGACGTCGAGCTGGTGCCTGCCCGGGCCGTGCTCGAAGGCTCCGTCTACCGCGGTCACGAGGGCCTGCGCCGGTGGCTCGAGGACATGGGCGAGGACTGGGACGACTTCCGGATCGACGCCTACGAGGCTCGCGACCTCGACGAGCACCGCGTGCTGGTGGTGGGGCGCTTCCATGCGCGGGGGCGATCGAGCGGCGTGATGCTCGACCAGCCGGCCGCCTGGGTCTGCGAGATGGACCGCGGCAAGGTGGCCCGGATGCGTTTCTACGCTGATGCGGACGCCGCGCTCGCGGCCGGCTGAGAGCTGGTACGGCCGCGCGTACTAAGCGCCGACGCGCTCGAGCTCGGCGCGCAGCGCGGGGAGGTACCGGAGGATCGCGTCGTCGGGCGCCCCGAAGCGCACGTCCTCCCGGATGCCCTGTCCGGCCCGGATCACCTCCGGGCGCAAGCCGCCGCCGCCGGCGCGCAGCCGGTGCAGCTTCGCGTAGCGCTCCTGCTCCGAGCGCGTGAAGTAGTGGTTGACCCGGAGCCTGTCGCACGTTTCCGTGACGGCGCGCTGAAACTCGAGGGGGACCTCGGCCTCGTCCACAGCGTGCCCCTCCTCGTACTCGAAGTGGTGTGGGCCGAGCGCCCGCACGGCCCTGCGCGGGTCGACGATGCTCTTGACCGCGGGCAGGCGCGCGTCCGGGAAGTCGAGTCGTCGGGTGAAGCTCTCGACCGCGAGGCCGGCGGGGGGCGTCTCGTGCCCCGAGGTGCCGAACGTGACCCGGTTCACCCCGACGCCCGACCAGCGCTCGTAGCGCTCGAGGACCTCCGGCAGCGGCCGCCCGGCCGGTGAGAACAGGAACTCGTCGATGTCGACGAACGCGATCCAGCGGGAGTCCTCGCGATGCCGCTCGAGGCAGTCGTCGTACGCCTGCACCTGACCGGGGAACAGCGGCCAGTCGACCGGCGCGACCGTCCCCTCCGCGATGTAGGGCGCGAGCGCCTCACGATGCTCGTCGTCGGAGCGGTTGTCATACAGGTGGAACCGCTCGACTCCCACGACCTTGTGGAACGCGACCCACTCTCGCAAGTAGCGGCCCTCGCCACGGTAGATCGCGCAGATGGACAGGTATGGCTTGCTCATGGGGCGAGCGCCGTAGCCGCTCGCTCGCAATCCTACGAGGCTATGAGCCGGGAAGAACGAAGGAGGACGTGTAGGCGCCGAGGCACCCGCTCCCGAGGCGCACCCGGTAATCACCGCTCGGGCGGTCCACGAACCCGGGGTCCGCGATGGTGTTGTTCAGAGCGAGGAACGCGCTCGCCGGCTGGATGCCGCCGTAGCGGCCGTAGTTGTCGTCGCGCTCGGTCCACACGCAATTGCGGCGCACCACGTTGAGCGGGCCGGTCAGCTCCCACTCCTCGACGTTCCAGCGCAGGCGTGAGTTCGAGATGACGTTGTGCTCGACGATGTTGCGGGCGGACTCCCGCGAGATGATGATGCCCTGCCCGTTCCGGTCGAGCACGTTGCGCGCGACGTAGCCACCCTGCGAGTCGGGGTAAAGCTGCACGCCGCGGTCCGCGTTCTTGTAGATCCAGTTGTCGACGATCGTCGGTTCGTCGGCCGCCTCCACGTAGATCCCGTGCTCGTGGTTGTTGGCCGGCAGCACGCCGCAGTCGTGGATGCGGTTGAACTGGATCAGCGTGCGGCGCGCACGCCCGTACTCGTCTGAGCCGAGGATGAAGCAGATCGCCGTGTGATCGTTCGTGACGTCATTGCGCGTGAACGTCACGTCGTCGGCATTGACTGTCGGGCTCGGCAGGTTGCCCGCGTTCTTGCCGTTGAGGTCGAGCCGCGACAGGGTCACGAAGTCGGCGGTCGACGCGACCACCACCCGGCCCTCGATCGTGGCGCGCTCCCCTGGATAGCTGGTGAGCGTGACGGGCGCGCCGGCCTCGCCACCGCGATCGAGGCGCACGTTGCCGGCGAATGTGCCTGCGCGCAGGCACCCCGTCTGCCCGGGCTCCAGGGAGTCGGCGAGGCGCTCGACGGTGCGGTACGGGCTCGCAGGCGTCCCCGCCGAGCCGTCGGAGCCGGTCGTGGCCGCGACCTTCGCGCAGCTGACGGGCGGCTCTTGCCCGAACAGCACCCGGCACGGGCTCGTCTCGGCGAGGCGGAAGTCCTTCGCCGCGCGGTTCACGTAGAGCGGATCCGCGATCAGGTTGCGGTCCGCGACGAATCCGGCCCGCACGTCCGCGATCCCGCCGTCGCCGTCGTCGCGCGCGCCGCCGTATACGCAGTTGCCACGCACGACGTTGTCGTGCCCGATGAACGACTGCGACCCCCAGTTCGCCTCCACGTTGTCGTGGATCAGCGAGTTGGTGATGATGTTGCTCTCGATCGTGTTCTCGTCCGAGGCCGCCGCGCCGTCGCCGGCGATCATCACACCGACGCCGTTGCCGTCGATCACGTTCGACGCGATGCGCGAGCCATCCGCGTCCGGGTAGAGCTGCACGCCGCGATCGGCGTTGTCGTAGATCCAGTTGGCGATGATCCGCGTCCCGGACGCGCGCGTGACGCTCACGCCGTTCTGGCGATTCAGGGACGGCAGCACGCCGCAGTCGTGGATCCGGTTCGCGCGCGCGGTGACGTCCGTCACCTCGCGCGATGCGCTACCGATCATGAGGCAGTCGGCGGTGTGGTCGTTCGTGATCTCGTTGCCCTCGATCAACACGTTGGAGGCGGCGACCAGCGGACTCGGCGCGGCCGCCGGGTTGAGGCCGACCAGCCGCAGGCCGGCGATCTCGACGTATGGCGCCGACACGACGAGCCGGCCGACCAGCTCCGCGCGCTCGCCCGGGAAGCTCTGGAGCCGCACGGGCGCCGTGGCGCTGCCCCCCCGCGTCACGTTCAGGGACTCCACGTAGCGCCCTGCGCGCAGGCATCCGGTCTGTCCTTGTGTCAGCGAGCTCGTGAGGGCCGCGACCGTCCGGAACGGCTGCGCGGAGGTCCCCGCGGCGAGGTCCGACCCGGATGGCGCGGCGACGCGGTCGCACCCGGCATCGACGGCCGCGTGCGCCGACGGGCTCGCGACCGCGAGCGCGAGTGCGATCGCGAAGAGGACTCCGTTGACGGTGCGTAAACACGGCATGCTGCGGCCTGAAGCCATTGCGCCTCCCATTGCGGCGATCGGTGGGACGCTCTTTGCCCCGCTACGCGGCGGCAGCCCTCGTCCCGAGGACGTCCCCGTGCGGTGCTGCTCGGCTACCCCTGCCCTTGGCCCGGCATTCCCGGTTGCTGCGAATCGCTATTCGTGGGCCAAGTGCCACGATCTTAGACCGATTTTCCGAACCCCTGTCCGGTTTGGCGAATTGTTCCTCGCGAAAGCGGACTTGAAACCAAGAACGGCCCCGGACTAAGCACGTGCCTCGGCGGGGCGCTCTCCTTGCTCGATCGCCACGTGGGCGCGGCTGTCGCTCGACCTGATCAGGATCAGCGCGACCGCGATCCCCAGCAGCGCGAACCCGGCGCCTCCGAGGAACGCCGCCTGGAAGCCCTCGGTCAGCGCCTCGGGGAGCGCGCCCGGGCCGCCGCCCTGCCCCAAGACGTTCTCCGTGCGCGTGTTCGCGACGGTCGCCAGCACGGCGAGGCCGAGCGCACCGCCGACCTGCTGGGAAGTGTTGATGAGCCCGCTCGCGAGGCCGGACTCGCGCTCCTCGACGCCGGACACGGCAGCGATCGTCGTGGTGACGAAGGAGAACCCGAGCCCCACGGCGGCGAGCAGCGACGGCCCGAGCACGTCCGACACGTAGCCGCCGCCCAAGGAGACCTGCGAGAACCACAACAGCCCCGCCGCGACGAACGCCATGCCCGTCACCATCACCGGCTTGAATCCGATCCGCGTGACGAGCTGGGAAGCGATGCCCGCGGAGGCGATGATCGTCAGTGCGAGCGGGAGATACGAGAAGCCGCTCTTGATTGCGCTGTAGCCGAGCACCTGCTGCATGTAGAGCGAGATGAAGAAGAACATCGAGAAGAGCGACGCTCCGACCAGTAGGCCCACGGCGTTCGCCCCGGTGAGCGTCCGCATCCGGAAGATGCGGAACGGGACGAGCGGTGCGCGAGAGCGCAACTCGATCGCGACGAAGCTCGCGAGCAGCGCGACGGACAGGACGAGCAGGCCGATCGTCTGCGACGAGCCCCAGCCGGCGTCGGTCGCGTCGACCAGCGCATAGACGAGGATCGACAGGCCCGCCGTCACCGTGACGGCGCCCCAGGTGTCGAAGTGCCGCGTCTGCGACGTCGAGCGGCTTTCCGGGATCAGCGACGGGGCGAGGGCCGCCGCGACGATGCCGATCGGGACGTTCACCCACAGCACCCACTCCCAGCCGAGCGTGTCGGTCAGCACCCCGCCGAGCAGCACGCCGGCAGCGCCGCCGCTCCCGGCGACCGCGCCCCACACGCCCAGCGCCTTGTTGCGCTCGGCGCCGTCGCGGAACATCGTCGTCACGATCGAAAGCGCCGCGGGCGACAGGATCGCGGCGCCGAGGCCCTGGACGGCCCGCGCGGCGATCAGCTGACCCTCCGTGTCGGCGAACCCGCCGGCAAGCGATGCGAGCGCGAACAGCACGAGGCCGCCCATGAACACGCGCCGGCGCCCCAGCAGGTCGGCCATGCGCCCGCCGAGCAGCAGGAAGCCTCCGAAGGTGAGCACGTAGGCATTGACCACCCACGCCAGGTTGCTCTGCGAGAAGTCGAGCGCGTCGCCGATCGACGGGAGTGCGACGTTCACGATCGAGGCGTCGAGCACCACCACGAACTGAGCCACGGCGAGCAGCGCCAAGCCGAGCCAGCGGCGGCGCTCGTAGATTGCCTGGTCACTCATGCGGGTCGACCTCCGGTCGGCGGGTTCGGTTAGAATCGGAACATGAACTCCGGTTCCAGTTTGGCCTCGGCAGACTATCGCACGGAGGATTGGTTCCGTTTGCGCCTCCCATGGAGGCCACATGCCTGAGGTGGCCGCGGAGCTGCCCACGCAGCGCGCGGACGCGCGCCGCAACCGTGAGCGTGTGCTCGAGTCTGCACGCGAGTGCTACGCCCGCTCCGGGCTCGATGCGCAGGTCGACGAGATCGCGCACTGCGCCGGCGTCGGCGTGGGCACCGTGTACCGCCACTTCCCGACAAAGGAGGCGCTCTCGACCGCGCTTGCGGCGGATCATTTCCGGCGGCTCGCGACGCGCGCCCGCGCGGCGCTCGATCACGACGATCCATGGGAGGGCTTCAGCGAGTTCATGCGCCGTGCGGCCGAGCAGCAGGCGGGTGACCGTGCGCTGTCCGAGGTGATGGCCGCGCAGCCCGACGTCATGCGGGAGGCGGCCATGAACCGTGCCGACCTCCACGAGGCCGTCGCCGAGCTGGTGGCGCGCGCACAGGCGGCCGGCAAGCTCCGCGCGGATGTCGTCCCCGGTGACGTCCCGATGTTGATGTGTGGGCTCGGGCGCGCCATGCGGACGCAGACCGGGGAGCCGTGGGTGAGCTGGCAGCGATACCTCGCGATCATTCTCGACGGGCTGCGGGCGCCCGGCACGACGTCGCTGCCCGACGGACCGGCCGGCTGCGCTTCCTGACGCGCGGCTTTACCAAGCCTTAACCGCGGCCTGCCCGTTCCTTGCCCGACGCTGGCCCGCGCATGGGGGGCCCGGTCCGATGCTGATGGTGCGGCGCGCACAGCGCCGGCGAAGTGAATCGGCACTCAAGGAGGCTTGCAATGAAGAAGTTCTGGATCATGGCCGCGACTGTGGCCCTGCTGGGCTTCGGCGCCGCGGTCGTATCAGCCCAGGTCGGAGGGTCCTCGACGTCCGGCGACGCGACGACCAGCACGGAGACGACCACCACCGAGACCACGACGACCGAGCGCGGCGACGACAACGGCGGCGATCGCCGGCGCGGCGATCACAAGCGCGGCGCGACTAGCGGCCGTTCGGGTGACGACGGCCAGGTGCGCACCCAGACCACGACGACGCCTGCGGCCCCCGTGCAGCCGGCGCCGGCCGCACCGGTCTCGACCGATGACGACGATCAGGGTGACAAGGAGCACGGGGACGACGACGGCCCGAACGACGACGGCGGCGATGAAGACGACGACGAGGGCGAGCAGGACGACGACGAGGGCGGCGAGGACGACGACGACCACGGCGGGGAGAACTCCGGTCCCGGCGGTGGCGACGACGACTGATCCGTCCGAGGGGCAGGCGCCTGCGCCAGGCGCCTGCACCCCTCTCTAGGATTGCGGCATGGCCTCAGGACGGCGCACGATCTTGATGGTCGAGGACGAGGCCGCAATCACGGAGCCACTCGCGGATGCCCTCGCCCGGGAGGGGTGGGACAGTGCGGTCGCCGGGACTGCGGCACATGGCCTCGACCTTGCCGAGCAGTTGCGGCCGGAGCTCGTGCTCCTCGACGTGATGCTGCCGGACGGCTCGGGCTATGACGTTTGCCGCGAGCTGCGGCGGCGCTCGGACGTCCCGATCATCATGCTGACCGCGAGGGGCGAGGAGACCGATCGCATCGTCGGCCTCGAGGTGGGTGCCGACGACTACGTCGTCAAGCCGTTCAGCGCGCGGGAGCTCGTCGCGCGCATCCGGGCGGTGCTGCGGCGCACACGCCGCGAGCAGCCGGACGAGGACGACGCGCTCGAGGTCGGGCCCCTGCGCCTCGACCAAGCGCGCCACGAGACGACCCTCGGCGGCGAGCCCCTCGACCTGACCCGCAAGGAGTTCGAGCTGCTCCGGATGCTGATGCGAAATGCGGGGGCCGTGGTGTCACGCGACCAGCTGATCGACGAGGTCTGGGACGTCAACTGGTTCGGCCCGACCAAGACGCTGGACGTCCACGTGAGCGGTCTCAGGAAGAAGCTCGGCGACGATCCCGCCGCCCCGCGCTACCTGCACACCGTGCGCGGCGTGGGCTTCCGCTTCGCGAGCGCCGACGAGCTCGGCGCCGCGGATCCGGCATGAGCCTGCGCGTGCGGCTGCTGGCCGCTTTCGCGTACGTGCTCGTGCTCGCGATCGTCGCACTCGAGATCCCACTCGCTTTGAACCTCTCCCGCCGCGTCGACGCCGAGGTCAAGGGGGAGGCCGCGTCCGGCGCCCAGCTCGTGGCGGCAAGCGCGGCCGGCCGGCTCGACCGGGTTGGCGCGCTCGAGACCCTGCTGCGCACGGCCGGGAGCGACCTTGGCGGCCGGGTGATCGTGACCGACCTCCAAGGGCGGCTCGTCGCCGACTCCGCCGGAACAGGCCTACGCGGCTCGGCCTACGGCAGCCGGCCCGAGGTGGCGGCTGCTCTCACGGGTCGGCAGGCCCAGGGGACGCGCCACAGCGACTCGCTCGGCGAGGACCTGCTCTTCACCGCCGTGCCGATCGTGCGCGCGGGCCGCACCGAAGGGACCGTGCGCGTGACCCAGAGCGTCGCGGAGGTGCAGTCCGAGGTGCGCAGCGACATCGCGGCGCTGGTCGTGATCGGCGGCGTGGTGCTGCTCCTCGGCCTGGGCCTCGCGTGGATCCTGGCGGGTTCGATCGCGCGGCCGCTGCGGGCGCTCGCGGACACCGCGCGCCGGATCGCCGGCGGCGATCTGGACGAGCGGGCCCGCCCGGAGGGATCGAGTGAGCAGCGTGAGGTGGCCGAGGCCTTCAACGACATGACCGGCCGGCTGGCCCACGCGGTCGTCTCGCAGCGTGACTTCGTGGCCAACGCCTCGCATCAGCTGCGCACACCCCTGACGGGCATGCGGCTGCGGATCGAGGCGGCGGCTCTGAAGTCCGAGGACCCGGCCGTTCGCCACGAGCTCGAGGCGGCGGAGCGCGAGACCGAGCGGCTTGCGAGCTTGCTGAACGGATTGCTCGCGCTCGCGCGCGAGCGCACGCCGCCCCCCGCTGCCGCACCTCTCGCCCTCGCGCCCGAGCTGGCCGCCGCCGTCGAGCGCTGGAAGGGTCTCGCTGCCCGCAAGGGTCAGCGGATCGGCCTCGACACCGATCCGGCCGCGCTCGTCAGGACCTCACCGCAGGACCTCGCGATCGTGTTCGACAACCTGCTCGAGAACGCGATCGCGTACGCACCTCCCGATACGCGAATCGACGTCGAGTCGCGAGTCGAGCGCGGCGAGGCGCAGGTCACGATCGCGGACCGCGGTCCCGGCCTGCCGGCCGGCGAGGAGGAGCGGGCCTTCGAGCGCTTCTACCGTGGTAGCGCCGCGGCTGCGCACGGCGCGGGCACCGGGCTCGGTCTCGCGATCGTCCGCACGCTCGCGGAGCGCTGGGGAGGAACGGCCGAGCTCTGCAACCGCGAAGGAGGCGGCGCCGGCGCCGTGGTGCGGCTCCCAGCGGCCACGACGCCCCCTTTACCCAGTGATGACCGAGAGCTGGACGAAGCTTTACCAGGCCCCGGCTAGCATCGAATCGTGCCTCAGCAGAGAAAGACACTGACCGTCCTGCTCGCGCTCGCCGGCCTCTTGGTGGCCGTCGCGGTCGGGCTCGCAGCGAACGCCGTCTCCGAGAATTCGATCGGACTGTCCGCGCAGCCTGTCCGCGCGGGCGACGCGCTCGCGCCGGCCGCGGCTCGCGACAGTGCCGCCGCCCGCAGGCGAGCCGAGCGCCGGCGCGCCGCGGACCGCCGCCGCGAGGCGCGCGCGCGTCGCGAGCGCAAGCAACGCCGCGAGGCAACGACGGCGGCGCCCGTCGTGGCAGCGCCGGCGCCCCCGACGGTCACGAGCGCGACCGGCGACGACAACGGCGGCGACAGCGGGAAGCGTCGCGGGCGCGGGCGGGGCTCCGATGACTCCGGCTCCGACGACTCCGGCTCCGACGACTCGGGCTCGGAGGACTCGGGCTCGGAGGACTCGGGCTCCGGCTCCGACGACTCGGGCTCGGACGACTAGACCGTTGAACGACATCGGCCCGCCGGGTGGCGGGCCGAGTCGGATCCAACGCAAGGAGCCGGCTGTCTTACCGCTTCTTGCACTTCTGCGAGAACGGAACCGTCTTCTTCTCACCGGTTGTGAAGTAGAAGGTCCCTGTGCCCTTCCAGGAGCCCTTGCAGACCTTCGGGGAGGTGATCAGGTAGAAGCGGCGCTTGCCCTTCTTCACCCTCTTCACCGGCGTCTTCGTCTTCACCGAGACGACCGAGGCGTCGGGCGCGTTCGGCAGCGTCTTGATCGGCGGGATGTTGAAATCGAGCGTGTAGCGGCCCCCCGACTTCTTGATCTTGCCGACTGACACGAACGTCGGCCCGAGGTCCGGGAACACGTACACGAGCACCGTGTCCCTGCCGCCGACCCTGGAACCGTTGAACAGCGTCAGCTTGCCGTTCACCGGGTCTATCACCACGGGCTTGGCCATGCCCACGCCTTTGCCGGTCCCGATCTTGGAGCCGGACGGACACCCCTTCGTCCCCTTGGCCTGGAGGGACGCGAGCTTGCACCGCTTGAACCTCCTGGCATCGAACTTGCCGCCCTTGTTGAACTTGATCACGATGCGGTTCATGATCGGTGGCTGCTCCGCTGCCGGGTCGCTCGACTTGACGTTCACGGACAGGCCGGTGGGCTTGTTGGCCTTGCTCGGGCTCATAGTCGCGGTGAACGAGACCTGAACGGCCGCGTAGGCAGCGCCCGCGAGCGCCATCACACCGGCACAAGCGACCAGCGTTGAGATCAGCCTTCTTCGCATAAATCCTCCTCTTGGCGATGTTGCGGGCCGTCCGTCACAGGACGGGAGCCGCCGTTCATCAAGGCGTACCCCGGCCCGCGGAAGCTGGGATGTAGCGCTCGTTAAGGGTTCGTTATGCTCGGCGCCGCCGCGCGCGAGCGTTGTCCGACGAGGGGAGAGCAGATGCCCAGGGTCACACCGGCAACCGGCGCGGTCACTGGATCTTCGAGGGGCCGTTCTCGGCCGAGCTTCGGTCGGTGCTGCTCGAGGCGGGCCGGGATGTGGGCACGCCCGTGCGCGACGGGGGGTGCTACGGGCACGTGGACGGCCCGCGCTTCAACACCCGCGCGGAGATCCGCGCTGGCGCTGGCGGGGGTCACGGCCGTGAGCCAGACCGCCGGCCCCGAGGCCGTGCTGTGCGGCGAGGCGCAGCTTCCCTATGCGCTGCTCGGATACGCGACCGCCACTCCCGTCGCGGAGCTGGTGCGCTTGATCGGTGCGAGCGCAGAGGTGTTCGCGCAGGTGCTCGCGGCTGCCGCGAGTGCGTTGCCCGGCCGCCCGCTCACGCCGCCTGGCACGGTCTACCGCTTCGAGCGGTAGCGTCGGGGTGGACCTGCGCGACCACATCCGCGACGTCGCAGACTTCCCGAAGCCCGGCATCGTCTTCAAGGACATCACGCCGCTGCTCGTGGAGCCCGCCGCGTTCGACGAGGCGGTCACGCGGCTCGCGGTCTACGCACGGCCGCTCGGCGTCGAGCTGATCGTCGCCGCCGAGGCGCGCGGATTCATCTTCGGCGGCGCGCTCGCGCGTGAGCTGGGCGTCGGGTTCGTCCCGGCGCGCAAGCCCGGCAAGCTCCCGCACGAGACGGTCAGTGTCCAGTACGGGCTCGAGTACGGCCTCGACGAGCTTCAGCTGCACGCGGACGCGTTGCGTGGCGGCACACGGGTGCTGATCCATGACGACGTGCTCGCAACGGGCGGGACCGCGAAGGCGAAGATCCAACTGGTGGAGCAGCTCGGCGGGAGCATCGCCGGTTGCGCGTTCGTGGTCGAGCTCGCGTTCCTGAGCCCGCGCGAGCTGCTCGCCGGGTACGACGTGCATGCGCTCGTGAGCTACGAGGAAGAGGGCTGATGCCCGGCGACGAGGGCGAGGACCTCGCCGCCATGGCGCTCGACGAACGTGGGCCCGACCCCGCGGATCGCGGCGAGCTCGTCGACCGTTGCCGGCTTCAGCGCGGCGATCAGCTCGAGGGTGCTGTTGTGCGCGACGGTGTAGGCGGGCTTGCCGTCGCTCGCGCGCATGCGCCACCCCTTCAGCTCCTCGAATAGGCCGGCGTCCGCGGGCGCGACCGGCGGCCCGTCGTGCTTGCGCTGCCGCTTGGGCGATGCGACGGCGATCGTCTCCGGGTCGGGCAGCCCGAGCGTGCCGGGATCGCATACGTCGCAGCAGCGCCCGGTAGGCGCGCCCGGCCGCGAGTCGCCGAAGTGATCGAGCAGCGCGCGGCGCCGGCAGCCTCCGTCGGGCGCGACGAACGCCTCCACCGCGCGGTACGCGCGCCAGCCGCGGTCGCGCGTGAGGCGGCAGACGGCCGTGACGCGCCCGATGTCGCGCGCGTCCTGAAGCGTGACCTGCACGCGCCCGGCGGGAGCGGGCTCGAGCGTGCACATGCCGGCGCGCTCGGCGATGCCCAGGCAAATGCGCTCGCGATCGTCGCGGGGGATGTCGATCGTCGCGGCTGCCGTCGTCGCACCACGACTCGAGCCGGCGCACGTAAGCCATCACCTCGTCGGGCTCGATGCGGTCGCGCTCGATGAAGTTGATCAGGCGCCCGAGGTCCGCGCGCATCGCGAGCAGGATGGCGCGCGAGTGCCCGCCGTCGCGGCCTGCCCGCCCGGCCTCCTGGTAGTAGGCCTCGACGCTCTTGGGGATGGCCCAGTGGATCACCGAGCGCACGTCGGCCTTGTCCACGCCCATCCCGAACGCGTTGGTCGCGACCACCACGTCGGCGTCACCTTCCATGAAGCGATGCTGCGCGGACGCACGCTCGTCTGCGGCCATGCCCGCGTGGTAGCCGACGGCCTGGAGGCCCTGGGCGCGCAGGCGCTCCGTCACCTCCTCGACATCGCGGCGGGTGCCGCAATAGACGATCGAAGGCCGGCTCGCGGGATCAACAAGCGCGGCCGAGAGTAGCCCGTGCTTGCGCGCCTTCGAGCCCTTGCCCTCGAGTGGGACCACGTCGAGCGACAGGTTCGGCCGGTCGAAGCCCGAGCGCACGACGAACGGATCGCGAAGACCCAGCCGCGTGCGGATCTCCTCGGCCACCTGCTCGGTCGCGGTCGCGGTGCACGCCATCACGACGGGCGAGCCCAGCCTGTCGATCACTCCGCGCAGGCGCAGGTAGTCGGGCCGGAAGTCATGGCCCCACTCGGACACGCAGTGGGCCTCGTCGACGACGAAGAGATCGACCGCCCGCGCCTGGAGCGCGGACAGGAAGACTGGCGACGCGAACCGCTCGGGCGAGCAGAACACGATCCGCGCCTCGCCGCTGCGCACTGCGTTCAGTGCGGCCGCGACCGCCCCCTCGTCCATTCCCGACGCGATCATCGCCGAGGGGTGGCCGCCGAGCAGCAGCCTGCGGTACTGGTCTGCCATCAGCGCGATCAGGGGCGAGACGACGACGGTCAACTCCTCCGACGCGATGCCGGGCAACTGGTAGCAGAGGCTCTTCCCCCCGCCGGTGGGCATCACGACGAGGCTGTCGCGCCCCTCGAGCGCGGCCTGGACCGCCTCGCGCTGGCCGGGGCGGAACGCGTCGTGCCCAAAGTGCGCGAGCAGCGCATCCGGATCGCGGGCGCCGTCGTAGGCCCGCGCGGGCCGCGCCTCGACCGCGATCCGATCGAGGCCCCTGAGCGCCATCTGGGCGTCGCGCTCGTCGTCGCGCAGCCTGCTGCGGGCGGCCGCGAGCGCCTGCGCTGCACCGGCGGCATCGGCGCGAGCCGGCTCGTCCAGCGAGCGCCAGAGCGCCCGCAACTCCTCCAGCTCCCCGTCCACCGGGGCGGAGCGGTCGGCCTTGATGCGCTGCGCCAGCGCCAGCGCGCGCGAGCGAAAGTCGTCCATGGGACTCAGACTACGGGCGCGAGAGGATCGGCCGAGCGCGGCCGCGTGGTGCTACTGGCCGGTTTCCGCCTGGTACCGCTGCACCCACTGCTCCGACAGGGCGTCGGCTTGGCGCTCGAGCGTAGGCTGCGCTATGTAGAGATCCGCGGGTGGTTCGACGCCGATGAAGGCGAGAGCCTCGCGTAGGGTTCCGTCGCGGTCGGCGACGAGGTCCTCGTACTCGATCGCGTGCGGCTCGATCCCGTAGCGGTCGAGCAGAGCGCGCCAGGCATCCTCTTCGCGGCCGATGCGATGAAGCTTTCGAGTGATGTGCTCGGAGTCGAACTCGGGTGCCTCCTGCGAGCCGTCCTGATCGAGGGACAGCCAGCGCGCGGACTGGAGCGCGCGCACCCAGGAAACAGCCTGCCGGAGGCGATCGCGTCTGCGCATCGAGATGACCCGCAGGTTCGGCAGCACCGTGCGGGGGTCGGCGTCCCCGAAGGCCGGCTCGTATTGGCCCAGGTGCGCTTTCACCCCGAACACGCCATTGGGCCCCGTCTTGCGGGCGAGGAGCTGGCCCACGTACTCCTCGAAGGTTTCGGCCTTCCACCGCCGCTTGAGCGTTCGCATGAAGTCGGGATGGAACAGCTCGGTGGGTGCACCGGCGACGCCGGTGCCGAACAGGATGTCGCACAGCAGGTTGCTCCCGCAGCGCGGGACCGAGCAGATCAGGTAGGAGATCCGCGGCTCGCCCGCGTTCTCGAACTCGAAGTCGATGGGGATGGCCTTGAGCATCGTGGCCTATCTTGGCGAAGTCCCGGGGCGAACGGAGCCGTGGGCGGAGCGCGCTGATCGCTATCCGCGTTCGCTCCCCGCCGACCAGGGTGCCGCCCTCCGCTGATATCACCGTGCAGCTCGGCCCCGTTACAACATGCGGGACAGCGACCTACCGAACTGAGAGGAGCGAAGATGCGTGTGTTGTCGTCGACGTGTTTGTCGCGCGGGGACGTCGAACCGAGGGTGGGACTCGCGGTGCAGTTGCGGGCACTCGTCGCGGAGGGATGTGCTGCGCTGGTCGCCACCGGCGTGATGCCGGCCGGAGGGTGGCGATGACCGATCATGCGGTGGTGATCGCCGGAGGAGGTCCGACGGGGCTGATGTTGGCGGGAGAGCTGGCGTTGGCGGGCGTCGACGTTGCGATCGTCGAGCGGCGCGCCGGCCCGGACCTCGCCGGCTCGCGTGCGGGCGGTCTGCACTCACGCACGATCGAGGTTCTCGATCAACGTGGAATCGCCGATCGGTTCCTGTCCGAGGGGCAGGTAGTGCAGGTCGCGGCATTCGCCGGTACCCCTCTGGACATCAGCGACTTTCCCACCAGGCACCCCTACGGGCTCGGGCTGTGGCAGAACCACATCGAGCGCATCCTGGCCGGCTGGGCCGGCGAGCTGAGGGTGCCGATCTACTACGGCATCGAGGTCACCGGTTTCGCGCAGGACGACACCGGCGTCGACGTCGAGCTGTCCGACGGTCGCTCGCTACGGGCCGACTATCTCGTCGGCTGCGACGGAGGACGCAGTCTGATCCGCAAGGCAGCCGGGATCGAGTTCCCCGGGTGGGATCCGACAACCAGCAACCTGATCGCCGAGGTCGAGCTGGCCGAAGAGCCGGAATTGGGCACCCACCGCGACGCCCTCGGCGTCCATTCCTTCGGCAGGGTGGCGTACGAGGTCCGCGACGGCGAGGTGGTCTACATGGATGAGGGACCGATGCGGGTGATGGTGACCGAACGGCACATCGGACCCGCGACCGAACCCACCCTGCGCGATCTCAGCGAGGCGCTCATCGCCGTATGGGGTACCGACTACGGGGTCCACAGTCCCACATGGATCTCCAGGTTCACCGACATGGCTCGTCAGGCCTCCGCCTATCGCGACCGACGGGTGCTGCTGGCCGGCGACGCCGCACATGTGCACAGCCCGGTGGGTGGACAGGGCCTCAACACCGGTGTGCAGGATGCCGTGAATCTGGGATGGAAGCTGGCCCAGGTCGTCAACCGGACATCGCCAGACAGCCTCCTGGACACCTACCACGCCGAGCGCCACCCGATTGCTGCCCGCGTGCTGCGCAACACGATCGCGCAAGTCGCGCTCTTCCGCCCAGACGACCGCATCAAGACATTGGGCGACACGATCTCCGAGCTCCTCGGCATGGACGAGCCCCGCAGACGATTCGCCGCGATGATGTCCGGTCTGGGCATTCATTACGACCTCGGCGAGGGACACCCGCTGCTGGGACGCCGCATGCCCGATCTCGACCTGGTCACCGCCCACGGCCCGCTGCGGGTCTTCACGCTCCTGCACGATGCCCGGCCGGTGCTACTCAACTTCGGCGCGCCCGGCAGCTTCGACATTGCTCCGTGGGCAGATCGGGTTCAGCTGACCGACGCCGAGTACGCCGGTACGTGGGAGCTTCCGGCACTCGGGGCGGTCACTGCTCCCGCCGCCGTTTTGATTCGGCCCGACGGATATGTGGCCTGGGCGGGAGACCTGACCCAGCCGGGGCTCGCAGACGCGCTAACCACTTGGTTCGGAGCGCCGACTGCGGCGGAACCGGGGTAGATCAGGCACGGCACGCCCGTTCCTCTTACCTACCGACGGATTCCGAAACGTGACCGACAAGAAGACCTGGTTCATCACCGGCGCGGGGCGCGGCATGGGCGTCGACTTCGCCAAGGCTGCGCTCGCCGCCGGCCACAAAGTCGTCGCCACAGGCCGCAACCCCGACGCTGTCACCAAGGCCGTTGGCGAGGCCGAGGACCTGCTGGTCGTCCGGCTCGACGTCACCAGTCGGCAGGAGGCCGAGGCGGCGGTCAAGGCAGCCGTCGACCGCTTCGGCGGCATCGACGTTTTGGTCAACAACGCCGCGAGCTTCTATGCGGGCTACTTCGAGGAGTTGACGTCCGAGCAGATGGAGCGGCAGCTTGCGACGAGCCTCGTCGGGCCGATGAATGTCACCCGCGCCGTCCTGCCCGTCATGCGCAAGCAGCGCTCCGGACACGTCGTGACGATCTCGTCGTCGGCGGGGTTCGCCGGCTTCGAGTACGGCATGTCAGCTGCAGACCATCGGGGCCTGGCGGACGTGGGAGTTGTCGCCGAGGCATCGAAGCATGAAATCGGCCGCGTCTCGGCGTGTGACCTTGCTCCACGGCCCGAGCTTGAGGGCGCCCGTCCGCGGCCGTGTCGTGGACTCGCCGTTGACGACTCGCGGGATCCGGACGAGCGTCCAGTCAAGGTCGCTCTTAAGCACCAGAGCACCCATGGCGGTCGTGTCCTCGACAAGGTTCTTGCTGAGTCGCAGGATGGGCAGGATCAGCCGTTGCCCGAGGTTGTCCGGGTCGCCGGGGACGTGGAGATGAAAGCCACCCACGACCACGAAGCGCCGGATGCCTCTACTGCGCATCGCCGACATGATGTTCGCGGTCCCCGTGCGGCGCGTGTCCGCGGCATCCTTGCTGTTTGCTCCCAGCGCGCTGAGCACCGCCTCGCAGCCCGAGATCGTCTCCGTGACCGCCGCCGTATCCCTCACATCGCCTTGCAAGAGGCTCAGCGTCATCGCCGGGCTTTCCACCTTCGCTGGATCACGCACAAGCGCGCGCACCTCATGGCCGGCCGCGATCGTCTGGGAAAGCAGCTCGCCGCCGACCGTGCCGGTCCCGCCGAAGAGAGCGAGCCTCATACCAGCAGCTCCGCGCCGTACTTCTGTGCGACGGCCGCGACCATCTCCATGTCCGGCTCCTCGTCGGATGCGGGCGGCAGCGTGCGCGTCTCGGCCGGCACGCTCATGTCGCGCACGAGGCCCTCGAACCCTCCCGGGGTGCAGATGAACAGCATCCGGCAGCCAGTCGGACCCACTGAGTAGCGGTGTGGAACGTCGCGGGGTCCCCAGGCGAAATCGCCGGCGCTCGCGTCGATCTTCTCGTCACCGACATACAGGGTGACGTCGCCCTCGAGGATCCAGAACCCTTCGTCCTCGCGGTGGTGGACGTGCAGCGGAGCCTCCGCTCCGGGCGGCTCGGTCACCTCGATGATCGTCAGGAGGCCTCCGGTGTCCTCCGCCGTGGCCTTGATCTCCGCGAGTCCTGCGAACCACCAGCGCGCTTCGCCCTGCCCCGCCCGAATTGCCGTTGCCTGCGTCATCGTGCTCCTCCTTCGATTGGGTGCGTGTCGAGCAGCGAGATCGCATAAAGCCAGTTTCCGTCGCTGCGGCGGCGTACGACGTTGAGGCCTTGGCGTGCGACCACGAGCGCCGTATCCCGCGCCTGGACGATGCGATGCGGATCCGCGCGGTAGCTGTACTCGGATCGCCACATCGCCGCGGCCAAGTGACCGATCTGCTCGCCGCCCCGGGCCTCGCCCGGCGCCGCGCCGAGCACAGCCCCCTTCTCAAACAACTGCGTGAGGGCCGCCCCGTCGCGGACCATGAAGGCGTCCTCCAGCAGTTCCTCCAGTTCCTCGGGTGTGCGCCCGCCCGGCGGCGTGTTACGCGTTCGCTGCATGCCGCAAAGCTAGAGGCCGAGACCTCCCCCGACCATTCCAGAAAGCTGGTATTCGCCGGCGGCGCACATGGGCGTACGATTCGCCCGATGAGCGCGTACGCCAGGGAGCGCGCCCTGGACCAGATCGCCGATCTAGCCGGCCACGGTCACGACGTCGTGACCTTCTGGTGCGAAGTGACCGAGGTCTTGACACCGCTGGTCCCGCACTACATGGCACCCTGCTGGTACACGGTGGACCCCGCGTCGCTGCTGGTCACCAGCCACTTCAACCCGGCGATGCCCGAGCTCCCGCCCGAGTGGCTCGAGCTCGAGTACTACGCGGAAGACGTACATGACCTCGCAAGCGTGGCGCGCAGCGCCTCGGGAGTCTCGACGCTGCACGAGGCGACGGGCGGCGATCCCAGCCGCAGCCTACGCTGGCAGGCCAACATGGAGATGGGCGGCGACCAGGAGATGCTGGTCGCCCTACGCACCCGCGCGGGCGACCCGTGGGCGAGCCTCGGCCTCTACCGCGAGCCCGGCGAGCTGCTGTTCAGCGACGACGAGATCGAGCTGATCCGCTCCGCGGCGCCGTCCCTGGGGGAAGGAGCGCAGCGCGCCCTGCTGCTCGGCGAGGCGCGCGATCCGGACGGGCCGGACGCACCCGGCCTGCTCGTACTCTCGGCAAGGGGGGAGGTCGAGTCCTCCACGCCGGGGGTCGAACGCTGGGTTTCGGATTTGCCGGGCGGCGACTGGGACGCCGGCCGCCTGCCCACCGCAGCCCTTTCGGTCGCAGAGCGTGCGCTGCGCACGCGGGCGAGCCCGGACGCGCCCGGGGAAGTGGCCCTTGCGCGCGTGCTCTCCCACTCGGGCACGTGGGTCGTGCTCCACGGTGCGACGCTCGTCGGCGAAGGGCCGGCGCGCGTGGCGGTGATCGTCGAGCCGGCGCACCCCGCGCGCATCACGCCGTTGCTGATGGCTGCGTACGGACTGACGGAGCGCGAGCAGGACGTGACCCGGCTCGTGCTGCAAGGCGACTCCACGGCCCAGATCGCAGAGCGCCTGGTCGTCTCACCCCACACCGTCCAGGAGCATCTGAAGAACGTGTTCGAGAAGGCCGGCGTGCGCAGCCGCCGAGACCTCGTCGGGAAGGTCTTCTTCTCGCACTACGAGCCGCGGCTGCGCGACAACGAGCAGCGCGCGGTCGACGGGCTGCCCCTGCGCGGCGGCCCGATCGACTGAGCACCCGAGGACCGCTCAGCGGTTCGGGTCACGTCGTCGATCCCGCAACGGAGCGGCGATGGAATCGAACCAATTCAAGCGACGGGATGGAGAATCGGCCTTACTTCCCGTTTGTTCATAAGCGTCGTGGGAACATCTTTGGGAACACCTGCGCCGCTACTCCGGCGCAACGTCATCCCTTCGCGCACTGCGGGGCCTGGCAGGTTTTGGACTCCCCTGCCAGCCCCTGGAAGATCAGCTCGGTGACGCGTCCGAACAGCATCTCCGACCCCCGGTCGTTGCCCACGAGGCGGTCGAGCGCGAGCCCATAGCTCAGCGCGCGCAGCCCCCGGGCCAGCTGGTTCACGGGAAGCGTGGGGTCGAGCCCGGCGTGCTCGAGCCCGTCGCTCAAGCCTCCCCGCAGTTCTCGGAGGCCCTCCTTGCGGACCTTGCGGAAGCGACGCGCGAAAGCCGGGTCGCGCGCGGCGTGGAGCGCGAACTCGAAGTAGAGGAGGAACCACTCCCGCTCGCTTCCGAGCGCCTCTGCGACGTTGGCGCCGGCCGCGGCGAGCCCGGCCTGACCGCCACCGGCCCGCTCGACGGCCGACCTCAGCTCCCCTCGGCGCCTCTCGATCCGCTCCTCATAGAGGCTGAGGAAAAGATCCTCCTTGCCCTTGAAGTTGGAGTAGATCGCTCCGGTGGAGAGCCCGGCGTCCTCTGAGATCGCCTCGACGGAAGCCCCATGGAAGCCGCGACGGGCGAAGACGCGTGCGGCGGCCGCGAGCAGCTCCTCGCGGATCTCTTCGCGCGGACGCCGCCGCACTCGCTCCCGGTCTGACACGTCCGATTAGGATAACATCTGCTATCGGATAATGATCGATATTCAGATCGCCGCCATAGCTCGCGCAGCGCACCCAACCGCGGCAGGACCGCACTCATGCCACTGACTCTGACCCAGGTCTCCGAGAGCGTCCATCGTCTGGAGAGCGTCTACACGAACTGGTATCTGCTCGCCCAGGGCGGCCGGCTCACCGTGCTCGACGCGGGGTTGCCGGGAGACTGGCGCGATTTCACCTCGGCCCTGTCGCGGCTCGGGCACACGCCCGCCGACATCGACGCTGTGCTAATCACGCACCATCATCGCGACCACGTCGGCAACGCGGAGCAGCTCCGTTCGTCCGGGGCGCGGGTTTTCTCGCACCCCGCGGACACGCCCTACCTGCGCGGTGAGAAGCACCTGAGCAACATCGGCATGGCGCGTTTCCTGTGGCGGCCCTGGTACGCCGCCTACATGCTGAGCTACGTGGTAAAGGGGATCACTCGGACGCCTCCGGTTGCTCGCCTCGACGAGCTTGCCGACGGAGAAGTCCTCGACGTGCCCGGGTCTCCCCGCGTTGTCCACGCGCCCGGCCACACGGCCGGCAGCTGCGCGCTCTTGGTCGAAGACCAATCGCTTCTGTTCACCGGCGACGCGCTCGTCACTCTCGACGTTGCTCGTGGCCCGCGCGGCCGAGCGGGACCGCAGGTAGTCCGAGGACCACACAGCGAGGACATCGACCTCGCGCTGGAGTCGCTCGACGTGCTCGCCGCCACCAACGCCGCCACCGTCCTGCCCGGCCACGGGGAACCGTGGCCGCACGGTGTCAGGAGTGCCGTCGAAATTGCGCAGCGGGAAGAACGGTGAAGCTCTATGTGTGCTGGGGAACGTTCGCCGTTCCCTGGCCGCGAAAGTCTGCCTCGTGGCGTCCCGGCGCGCATCCCTGTAAGAGGGCCTGCGACGCATTGAAGACGGCCGGACACTACCCCGAGGTCGTAAGGGTGTACGGCTTCGGCGGTCTGCCCGATGTCACGCGCGGTCGGAGGGAGGTCAAGCGGCTGACAGGCGAAAGCTTCGTTCCGGTGCTCCTGCTCGAAGACGGCACCGTAGTCAAGGAGTCGGGAGAAATCGTGGCCTGGGCTGCGGCGAACCCTCCTGGCGCGGTCGCCTGAACCCTGGGCGAGCCGCCACCTGCGTACCCCTCTCGTGCTGCGGAGCCTGCCACGGAGCGGCGATGGAATCGAACCATCCAAGCGTGGGGTTGCCACGCCCTGCCGGTTTTGAAGACCGGACGGGCCACCAGACCCCTGCCGCTCCGCGACGAGCGTAACCGCGCCGCGCGCGCCGGCGCAGCGCTCAGGACCGGTTGCGCGCCGCGACCGTCGCGGCCGGGTGGGATGGGTACCCATGCACCGCGGCGACCTTGTTCTCGCGGATCTCGAAGGCCCATCCGACCGCTGTCTCGCGGTCGTCGCCGGTGAGCTCATTTGACCATCCCTCGTACGGGACCGCCCGCGTCAGGAAGAGAGCGTCGCCCGGATCAGCTCAGGGAAGACATAGACCTCGAGCGACACGGACACGAGCAGGGCGGGGATCGCGACGGCGACGGTCACGAAGGTGGCGGCGAGCAGCTGGTCCCAGTCACCACGACGGCTCGCGACGAGCCACGCGGCCAGCGGGAGGAAGAGGGCGGTCAGCTCGATCATCGCGTGCGGCATCAGGAGCGCCAGCAGCTGGAGGTTCGAGAGGCCGAACTGGGCCGCGGCAGTCGCCATGATGCCGCCGATGAAATGCGCCTGGGTTGCGAGCGAGAAGATCGTCGCCCCGGCGACGAACAGCATCGCGTAAGGCCCGGCCTTCTCGTGCACGATCCGCGAGATACCGCTGCGCCGCGAGGCCGAGTAGGGCAGTGAATTGAGCGCGATGAACCCGGCCACGCAGGCAAACGCGTGCAGCGCGAGGACGAGCGAGTTGCGGAACAGGATCAGTCCGATGTCCTCCGCCCGGGGGCCGTGGCGCAGTCCTGGGATGTAGATGCCGCTCGGGTCGGGGGTCGAGATCGTCGCGACCGCGTAGGTGCCGGCGAGCAGCGCCGCGGCAACCGCGGCGCTCCAGGCGATCCAGGGCCGCACGACGCGCCATGGGCTCTGCCTCCAGCGGTGCAGGGTCTCCTTGGTGGCGCCGACTCCTTGAAGGAAAACGAGATCGTCGACTACTGCCATGCGGCTCTCTATCGGCGGTTCGTGCCCCTCACTCGATCCCAGCGCGACCCCAACCGGGCCCGGCCGCGACCCGATCCAGGTCCGTTACGGGGCGCTGCCGTTGTAGCCGTTGGCGTAGCAGGGACCGGCCCCGCACACGTTCTGGACCCTCCCGCCGAGCTTCAGGAACTCTGCCTTCTGGAGCCGGGCCGCCGTCGTGCTGCGCGGGTGGCTGTGCGGATCGGCGCCCGCTCGCGGCGGCGTGTTCGTCGTCGGTGGGGTCGGCGAGCCGCTGTCCCACACCACCAGCGACGAGCCGCTGTACGGGTAGGTGCTGAACTTGCCCACGCGATAGAACGGGTTGAGGTCGCTGTGGCGGCCGGGATCGAGCGCGGGCATGCGGACCTGCGCCTTGATCGTGCGGGCCATGACCTCGGCGCTCACGTTTGCCACCTGATGGTCGCCGAACGCCGAGTGGAGCAGGACGGTATGGAAGGGCGTGTTGGCGTACGGCGCCCTCGTCATGTGGTGCGCGTAGCCGTTCGCCTCGCCCCGGTCCCAGAGCGTCTGGATCAGCGAGAGGATCAGCGGCCGCTCGAGCTCGTTCGGGTAGTTCGCGTACAACACCTGCGCGTACTCGTCGAAGTCGACGCTGCGGCGCAGCAGGGTGGAGTAGTTCATCCCCGGCACGCCGAGCACCGCGCGGTTGAAGTCCGGCGCGAGCGCCGTGAGCGAGCCGCCCATGATCCCGCCCTGGCTGTTGCCGTCGTAGAAGAGGCGCCGCGTGTCCAGCACGGGCTGCGTGCCCGCGCTCTTCGTGTACTGGAACGCGGGGTTGCTGCTGAATCCCTGCGGGTGGATCATCAGGCGGCCGAGGTACATGAAGTTCACGAACCCCTGCTGAGCCCGGTCGGGCAGGGAGGAGAAGTTCGACAGGTCGCCCAGGATCGCGGCGATGTTCGGCAGGTCCTGCGTCGACATGCCCGACCAGTCGGTGGCGCAGAAGACGAAGTTGTGCTCCTGGGCCATCGCCTTGATGTTCCCTGCCGTGATCTCCGAGGCGCTGCCCAGCAGGCCGTGCCCGTACAGGGACGCGCGCGCGGGGATCACGCTCGGGCCGTCGACGGCCACGCGCGGGATCAGGCACACGAAGTTCGCGGCCTGCACGTTCCCCGGCGTGCGCAGCGGCACCGACGATCCAGGTGCGTAGGCGAAGCGCGAGCCGGGCGGGCAGCCGGGTGCGTTGAGGTAGCACGGAACCACCACGGTGCCCTCGACCTTGCGCGCGATGCGACTGTCCTCCGCCGCCGCGTAGTCGGTCACCGAGTTGACGCTGAACTGCGGGGCCGTGCCGGCCACCTGCAGGTCGCGGAGTTGCGTGTCGCCGAGCTGGGCGAAGGCGTCGTCGCGAATGCTGAGAGCGCGCTCGCTGATGTTGCGTGTGCTCGCGACCGTGAAGTCCCAGGCGAGGAAGAGGTCGTCGCGCGCGATCCCGGCCCGGTCGAGCGTCGTGAAGAGGGACTCCATGTGCGGGCGGCGTGCCTCGACCTCGGGGTCGCTGCTCGGGATCTCGTCGCGGTACGTCCGAAACGCCTCTTGGGGCTGGATGATCGTGCCCTGCGCGTCGCGCAGCTTTCGCAGCGCCACGACGTAGCGCGCACCCTCCTGGAAGTTGACCCCGGGACGGATGATCAGATTGACGTCGCCGGGGTTTGCGGGGTTTGCGTCCAGCTCGGCCCAGATCAGGTGGCGTTGCCGCGTGTCCGCGTTCACCACTACGACCGGCTGGTTCTCCCGGAAGGACTGCGCCATGTCGGTGATCGGGACGGCGCCGGTGTTGGCGAACGCCGTGGGGTTGTCGAGGCCGGGAACCTTCGTGACGATCTTCTGGCCTGGGCTGAAGCCGTCGTTGCGGTTCCACTCGTCCGGCCGGATCGGGTTTCCGGCAACGTTGCGTGGCATTGCGAGGGGGTTGAGGTTCAGCCGCCGGCCGGTGTCGGCGCTGGGATCGGCGACCGTGAAGTAGTCGTTCGGCCACGGCTGCAGGCAGACCGCTCCGTCGAGCGGGTCGCATCCGACCTCGGCCGGCGCGGCGAGCGCCTGCGAGGGCAGCGCGAGCGCCGCGATCGTGATGAACTTTGCGAGCAGGCGGTACGCCCGTGAAGCTGCCAAGTTGAACCCTCCCCAGAGTAAGTTGACCGACGCTTCGGGCTCCTACCCGCCTCGCGTGGTGCTCAAGCCTGAAAGTGGCCGGGATGACGTCGCCGATCGGCTAGGTTTCGTCAATGGAGGTGATGCGCTGGGACACCCGCCCGGACCTGCGAAGGCCGGCGCTGGTCTGTTCGTTCAAGGGCTGGAACGACGCCGCGGAGTCGGCCACCACGGCCCTGTCGTTCGTCGCCTCGCGCTGGGGCGCGGAGCGCA
Organism: uncultured Solirubrobacterales bacterium; assembly: GCA_963724065.1. Taxonomy (GTDB): domain Bacteria; phylum Actinomycetota; class Thermoleophilia; order Solirubrobacterales; family JBBDJG01; genus DASRIA01. The sequence goes on along the minus strand of CAVRTB010000002.1, from coordinate 349,106 downwards.
TCGGCTCGATCGACCCCGAGGACTTCTACGACTTCCAGGTGACGCGGCCGACCGTGAAGCTCGCCGAGGGGATCACCCGCGTGATCGAATGGCCGGAGCTCGAGTTCTCGAGCGCGCGCCCGCACGATGGCGATCGCGACGTCGTCTTCCTGACAGGGGCGGAGCCGAACCTGCGCTGGCGGACGTTCTCCGAGACAGTCGTCGCAGCGGCCCAGGAGCTGGGCTGCGAGATGGTGGTCTCACTCGGGGCGTTGCTCGCGGACGTGCCGCACACGCGACCCGTGCAGATCACGGGGATCGCGGCGGACGCGGCGCTCGCGGAGCGACTCGGCTTCACGGAGACCCGCTACGAGGGCCCGACCGGCATCGTCGGCGTCGTCCAGGACGCGTGCACGAAGGCGGGGCTGCTGGCCGCCAGCCTGTGGGCCCCGGTGCCGCACTACGTTGCGACGGTGCCGAGCCCGAAGGCGACCCTTGCGTTGCTCGCGCGCCTCGAGGACCTGATCGAGGTGCCGATCGACGTGACCGACCTCGAGGAGGCCGCGGTGGACTATGAGCGCCGGCTCGACGAGGCGGTCGCGAGCGAGCCCGAGGTGCGGATGCTCGTCGAGCGCCTCGAGCAGCAGGTCGATGACGACGACACAACGTTCCGCGATCTGCCCTCGGGCGACTCGATCGCCAGGGAGTTCGAGCGCTTTCTGAAGGAGCAGGGCGACGAGAAGTAGGCAGTTTGCCTTAGCGCTCTGCGGCGGGGCAGATCAGCTGGAAATCGCAGATCGAGCAGGCGCTGAACGACGGCTTGGCCTCGAACTCCTGGTTGAGGATGCCGGTCGCCACCTCGGTCGCGGTGTCGGTGATGCGGATCACGTCCTCCTGGGTGGGCGAGAGCGGGACCCGCTCGTCGTCCAGCAGGTAGTAGTAGCTCTGCTTCGACGACTCGAGCTTCCACGACTCGCGCGCGCCGATCTGGTAGAGCGATAGCTGGACATCGTCCTTCAGCTGCGACTGGGTGCGCGCGCGGCCGGTCTTGTAGTCGATCAGCTCGTAGGAGCCGTCCGGGTGACGGTCCACGCGGTCGACTCGCCCGCGCAGCATGTGCGGGCCGATGCGAAACGAGAAGCTGCGCTCGAACCACACGGGCGACCCGTGTTCGCCGGCGAAGCGCTCGTGGTAGCGCTCGAGGGCCGTGACGGCCTTCTCGTGGAGCTGGCGCTCCTCGTTCGAGTCGCTGAAGCCGGACCGCCGCCAGCCGGTCTCGAAGAGCATCATCAGCTTGTCGGGCGTGGGCTCGCGCAGCGTCTCGACGCCGGCGGTTATCTCTTCGTTGGTGAGCTGCGTGTGGTAGCGCTCGAGCACCTGGTGCATGAGGATCCCGAAGCGCTGCTGGAGGGTCTGCTCCTTCGGGATGTTGTAGACCCGGGCGAACTTGTAGCGCAGCGGGCAGGTCCGGTAGACGTCGATGTCGGTCGCCGAGAGCATCAGGCCGCCGCCGCGGATCGGCAGGTATGCCTCCAGCGAGATGTCGGAGTGCTCGCCCACGATCCGCCGCCGCCGCAGGTTCTCGCGCTCGGTCTCGAGCAGGAGCTCGTCGAGGTTGGAGTCCTCGTAGAGCTGGCGCTGCTCGGGGCTCGCGGTCTGCGTCATGAGCGAGTTGATCTCCGCGATCGCGGCGGGCAGCTCCTCCGGCCGGGGGTGACGCTCGATCAGCGACGCGAGTTTGAGCAGCTCCATGTAGCGCGCGATCGCGGTCGCTGCGTCGAGGTGCGCGTCGAGGCGCATCTCGCCCATTCGCGCGCCCACCTGCTGGACACCGCCCATTACGTCGTCGCGCAGCATGCGGAACGCCGCGTAGAGGTCCTCGTGGATCCCGAGCAGCTCTTCGCCGAGCTCCTCCTCCTCGGCGCCGATCGCGGCGCGCGCCTCCTCGTAGAAGGCGGAAGGCTTCTGCTCGGTCTGGTCGCCGGCCCCGCTCATCCGCGGCCACGAGAGCACGAGCCGCTTGCGCGCGCGCGTCATCGCGACGTACAGCAGGCGCCGCATCTCCGCGACGTGCGCCTCGGCGCTCGTCTCCGGCAGGTCTTCCTTGAGGAGGGTGTCGGGGACGAGCTCAGCGGTGCGGCGGCGGCCGGGCATCCGCCCCTGCTGGACGCCGAGCACGTACACGCAGTCGAACTCGAGGCCCTTGGCGCCGTGCATGGTCATGACCTGCACCGCGCTCGGGTGGCCGTGCACGACCGCGTCGTCCTCGCGCAGCCCGGCCGCGGACACCGCGCTCACGTACTCGGCGAAGTCGCGCGAGGTGCGGCCGGGGCGGGGGCGCACCCAGGCGGCGGCGAGGTCGGCGAACTTCGCGATGTTGACGAGCCGCTCGAGGGACTCCGTGCTGGTGTTGAAGAGGTGCTGCTTGCGCATCCCGATGCGCTCGATCAGCCGGTGCACGAACAGGTCGGGCCGCATCTCGTCGAACGCGCGGCAAGCGCTGCGGTGCAGCTTCAGGAAGTTCTCGATCCGGCCCCGCGCCTCCGGGGGGACGTCGGGCGACTGGAGCGCGGCGCGCAGCGCCGAGATCATGTCGGTCTTGCGCCGGCGCGCGATCGTCGTGCAGCGGGCGAGGTCGACCGGGCCGAGCTCGACCGGCGGCCGCATCAGTGCGCGCACGACCGCGCGCGAGTCCTGCGGGTCGGCGAGCAGCCGCAGCCACGCGAGCAGGTCGCGCACCTCGGAGCGCTCGAAGAAGCCCGCGCCGCCGACGAGGCGGTAGGGAATCCCCCGCTCCTCGAGCGCGGTCGCCATCAGCTGGCCCTCGTTGCGGACCGATCGCACGAGCACCGCCGTCTGCGCCGGGTCGACGCCGTCGGCGATCAACCGCTCGATCTCTCCCGAGACGGCCTGTGCCTGCGCGCGCTCGTTCTCGCACCGCCAGAAGGAAACCGGGTCGAGGCCGAAGGCCGTGCGGTTGCGCGCCGCCCGCAGCTTCTTGGGCAGGCGGTGCTCGTTGGGCTCGACGACCGCGTGCGCGGCCGCCAGGATCTTCTGGTTGGAGCGGTAGTTCGACTCCAGGCGGATCGTCGCCGCGCCCGGGAAGATGTCGGGGAACTCCAGGATGTTCTTGCGCGACGCTCCCCGGAAGCGGTAGATCGACTGGTCGTCGTCGCCGACCACGACCACGTTGCCGTGCTCGGCGACAAGCAGCTTCAGCAGCTCCTGCTGGGCGTAGTTGGTGTCCTGGTACTCGTCCACGAGCACCGCGCGGTAGCGCTCCGACACGCGGCGGCGCACGGCGGGGCGCTCGCCGAGCAGCCGGATCGCCCGCACGATCATCTCGCCGAAGTCCATCGCCCCCGACTCGTCGAGGAGCCGGTCGTGGGCCGCGTACAACCGGGCGAACTCCGCCTCGCGCGGGCTCGCGTCGCGCTCGGACTCGGAGTCGCTCGCGGCGAGCGACTCGGCCCAGGCGAGGTACTCGTCGGAGGGCACCATCTCGTCCTTGAGGCGGTCGATCCGCTCGATCACCTTCGCGAGGAAGGGCGCCGGATTCCCGCGCATGTCGTGGTGCCTCACGTCGAGGGCGTCGATCTGCTCCATCATCAGGGCGAGCCGGTCCGCAGGGGTGGCGACGTGGAAGAACGGGTCGAAGCCGGCCTCGAGCGCCTCCTCCTGGAGCAGCCGCACGCAGAACGCGTGGAAGGTCGTGCAGGCCAGCTCCTCATAGGGGTCCTCGAGCAGCTCCTCCGCGCGCGAGCGCATCTCCTCGGCGGCCTTCGCCGAGAACGTGAGCGCGAGGACGTGCTCCGGTGGTACGCCGTTTGCCGCCAGCCAGGCGATCCGGCGCGTGATCACGCGGGTCTTGCCCGACCCGGCGCCGGCGAGCACGAGGAGTGCGCCGCCCGGGTGGGTGACCGCCTCGCGCTGTGCGGCGTTGAGGCCTTCGAGCAACCGTTCGGGCATTGGTGGATGGTAGCCCCGCGCCAAGCCGGGTCTATAGTGCGGCGCCGTGTCGCAGGACAAGGAAAAAGCGCTCGGTGCGGACTGGATCGGACTCTGCCGACGTGCCACGGAGGGTCTGCGCGGTGTGTTCGGCGCCCATCCGGCGACGGTCGATCGTGAGATCGGCACGACCCGGGGGGCAGGGGGCGACCGTACGCTCGTGATCGACAGCGGAGCCGAGGAGGTCGTGTTCGTGGAGCTCGAGGCGCTCCACGCGCAAGGGTATGACTTCACGGCGATCTCCGAGGAGCGCGGCACGGTCACCTACGGCGACGGCTCCAGCGGGGTGCGCGTGGTGATCGACCCGATCGACGGGTCACTGAACGCGAAGCGCTTGATCCCCACCTACGCGCTCAGCATCGCAGTCGCCTCCGGCGAGACGATGGAGGACGTCGAGTTCGGATACGTCCACGACTTCGGCACCGGCGAGGAGTTCGCCGCGCGGCGGGACGCGGGCGCCACGCTCAACGGGGAGACGCTGGACACCGAGCTCGGCGGCGAGAAGCTCGAGGTCGTCGGCTTCGAGTCCGCCCGTCCCGAGTGGATCGCTCCGGTCGCCGCGGCGCTCGCCGGGGAGGTGTTCCGCGTGCGGGTCGTGGGCACGATCGCCGTGACGCTCTGCTACGTGGCGGCCGGCCGGTTCGACGGGATGGTGACGACCGACGTCTGCCGCTCGGTCGACGCCGCCGCGGCCCAGCTGATCGCGCGCGAGGCGGGCGCGTTCGTCGACTTCTTGCGCCACGGCGGGATCGACGCGCCGCTCGACCTCGACGCGCGCTACCGGCTGGTGGCGGCGCGCTCGCCCGAGCATCTCGAGACGCTCGTGCGCGCGCTCACTGCGGGAAGGCCGCTGGAGGACTGAGTCGCCGGCCCGGCGGCGCTAGCGGGCGCTTCGGTCACTTGACCCCCATATAGGGGGTAAATCGACGGCGGCGTCGCTCATGCGGTCAGCGTCAGGCGCCGCGGCCCGGAGCGGAAGCCGCGTTCGACGAGCAAGTCCTCGACCGCCGAGCCGAGCACCGGCTCCCCGTCCCACCGCTCGATCGCGAGGCGCCGCAGCGGGCCGCCCGATCGCACGAAGTCCGCGGCCGCGTCGAGCGCCGCGGGCAGCCATTCCTCGTGGTGGTCGGCCAGCGACACGAGACCGCGGCCACCCGCCTCTATATAGAGGACCGCGCGACCGCCGAGCAGCACGACGTAGGCTCCGGGAACGCGTGCGGGGCGCCGCGCCTGATCCGCGCGCCGCGGCCAGGGCAGCACCGCGCCATATAGGTTGGCCGGGTCCTGCGCGGCGAGCACGACGGCGTCGCCCGCGCTGTCCCGATACGTGCGCAGTCGCTCGACCGCGGCGGACAGCGCGAACTGCGCGCCGCCGAGCCCTTCGACGAAGTAGCCGCGCCGCGCCGATCCGAGCGTCTCGAGCGCCGCCAGCTCGGCATACACGCTCGCGAAGCCGCCCGGGATGCGCTCGCCCACGACGGTCTCACGCGCCACGAGACCGTGACGCTCGAGCAGCAGCTCGGCGCGCGCCTGGGCGCGCTCCTTCTCCGACGCGCGTGGCTCGAACAGGCCGCGCGTGAGGCTCCAGCGCCCCTGCAGCTGAGGCTGCGCTCCGGTGCGACGCGCCCCGAAGCGACGCCGGCGGGCACCGTGCTGGACGGGCGGCGCGAGCGACAGGCGGCGCGCCCTCAGCGGGGCGAAGGCGTCGTTGGTCACCTCACCGGCCCACACGAGGTCCCACAGCACGTCGCGCAGCTCCGCCGGGGAGACGCCGAGGTCGACGAGCAGGTCGGACCAGAAGGCGGCGCCCGCTTCGAGGCGCTCGCGCAGGGCCTCGTGGGCGCGGCCGCGCGGGCCCTGCTCGGGGAGGTCCTGGGGCGGGCCGAGGAAGGGGGCGTCCTCCCGGAAGTAGAGCGCGACGCGGCCGCCACGGCCCGAGCCGCTCCCGGCGCCCGTCCACACCACCTCGCCCGCGGAGCACAGGCGGTCGAGCCACGTGCGGTCGTAGCTGCCGAGCCGGCGAGGCAGCACGTCGCGCTCCCAGGTCTCGGGAGTGAGCGCGAGACCCTGCAAGGGCGCGAGCACCTCGCGCAGGCGGTCGGGCGCGGCGTCGAGCGGCATGCGCTCCCCCTCCGCCTTCGCGCCGCTTCGCGCATATCGATCGATCCCGTGCCACGAGACCGCGAAGCGGGCGAGCGCCGCCTGGTCGGTCGGCTCGATCTCGCGTCGCAGGGCCGCGATGCTGGCACGCCGCAGCCGCCGCAGGACGTCGGGGTCGCACCACTCGCGCTCGCGGCCGGTGCGCGGGTCCGATGCGGGCCGGATCTCGCCGCGTACCAGCTCCTCGGCGCGTTCGAGGGTGGCAAGGGCCGCGGTCGCGACCTGCGCCTCGATCGCGTAGCGCTCGCACACCTCGCCGGTCGTGAACGGGCCGTGGGTGCGCGCAAAGCGCCGCAGCAGCTTCTCGAGGGCGCCGTCCAGCGGCTCGAGGAACTGCTCCGGCAGCCCTGCGGGCGGCACGACGCCGAGCGCGTCGCGGTAAAGGGCCGCGTCGCCGGCGTCGATCCATCGCTGCTCTGACGCGAGCCGCACCTTTACCGCGCGTCGCTCGCTCACGAGCCGCGCGGCAAGGTGCTGTGCGTCGACGCCCGGCACGACGCGCGCCTCGAGCTCCGCGTCCGAGAGATCGCCGAGCGTGCGCAGCATGTCGTGCAGCTGGTCGGCGTCCGCGGCGGCGCGCTCGGGCGCGAGCCGCTGCAACTCCTCCTCGACGGAGGCGAGCGCGTCGGGGTCGATCAGCTCGCGCAGCTCCTCGGCGCCGAGGAGCTCGCGCAGTAGGTCGCGGTCGAGCGCGAGCGCCGCGGCGCGTTGCTCCGCGCGGGGTGTGTCCCCCTCGTACATGTACGTGGCGATGTAGTCGAACAGCAGGCTCTGGGCGAACGGCGAGGCGGTCGGAGTCTCGACCTCCACGAGCGAGATCTCGCGCCGTTCGAGGCGCTCGAGCAGCCCCTTCAGCGCGGGCAGGTCGAGCCAGTCGCGCAGGCACTCCCGGTAGGTCTCCAGCACCACCGGGAACTCGCCGAAGCGCCGCGCGACCTGGAGCAGCCCCTGGGCCTTCAGGCGCTGCTGCCACAGGGGCGTGCGGCGGCCCGGCATGCGGCGCGGGATCAGCAGCGACCGCGCCGCCGCCTCGCGGAAGCGCGAGCCGAACAGCGCCGTGTTGGCGAGCTCCGAGGTGATCAGCTCCTCGACCTCCTCGGGGGCGACCATCGCGAGGTCGGAGGGCGGGGGCTCGTCGGCGTCGGGGAGGTGCAGGATCACCCCGTCGTCCGACCAGATCGCGTCCGCGTCGAGGTCGCGCTCGGCGCGCAGCCGCGCCGAGATCGCCATCGCCCAGGCGGAGTGCACACGCCCGCCGAACGGCGTCAGCACGCAGAGGCGCCAGTCGCCGATCTCATCGCGGAAGCGCTCGATCACGATCGTCCGATCGGAGGGGACGGCGCGCGTCGCCTCGCGCTGCTCGCTCAGATAGCGGTAGACGTTGTCGGCCGCGAACTCGTCGAGGTCGTACTCGCTTCGAAGTGCCGTCAGCGCGCGCTGCTCGGGCAGCTCGGAGACCTCGCGCTGGAACGCCCCGACCGCCGCGCCGAGCTCGAACGTGCGCCCGATCCCGTCCCCGTGCCAGAAGGGGATCGCCCCGGGGATCTCCGGAGCGGGAGTGACGATCACGCGGTCGCGGGTGATCTCCTCGATGCGCCAGGTCGTCGAGCCGAGCCGGAAGGCCTGGCCGGTGCGCGCCTCGTAGACCATCTCCTCGTCGAGCTCGCCCACGCGGCGGCCGTCGGGCAGGTGCACTCCGTAGAGGCCGCGGTCCGGGATCGTGCCGGCGTTCGTGACCGCGAGCTTCTGCGACCCGCGGCGGGAGCGCAGCGTGCCCTCGATCCGGTCCCACACCAGACGCGGCCGCAGCTCCGCGAACTCCTCCGACGGGTAGCGCCCGTCGAGCATGTCGAGCACGTTCTCGAGCTGCGTCACCGAGAGGTCGTGGTAGGGATGCGCGCAGGCCACGACGCGATGCACGTCGTCGACCGTCCAGTCCTCGATCGCGACCATCGCGACGATCTGCTGGGCGAGCACGTCGAGCGGCGACCGCGGGATCGCGGTCTCCTCGATCGCGCGCTCGCGCATCAGCTTGGTGACGACCGCGCACTCGACGAGGTCTGCCCGGAACTTCGGGAAGATCCGGCCCTTGGAGACCTGGGACAGGGTGTGGCCGGCGCGCCCGACGCGCTGGAGACCCCGCGCGACGGACTTCGGGGACTCGATCTGCACGACGAGGTCGACGGCGCCCATGTCGATGCCCAGCTCGAGCGAGCTCGTCGCGACAAGGCACTTCAGCCTTCCCGACTTCAGCTCCTCCTCGATCTCCGTGCGTGCCTCGCGCGAGAGCGAGCCGTGATGCGAGCGCGCGACCTCCTCCTCCGCGAGGTCGTTCAGCCGCAGGGCGAGCCGCTCGGCCAGGCGGCGGTTGTTGACGAACACGATCGTCGAGGAGTGCTCGGCCACCAGCTCGAGCACGCGCGGGTAGATGCTCGGCCAGATCGAGCGCCGCGACGCCGAGTCGCCCTGCACGGCCATCGCCGGATCGGACTGGTCGGCGGCGGGATCCGTCTCCGGGTCACGCAGGTCGGCGACCGGGACGACCACCTGGAGGTCGAGCGCCTTGTCGGCGGCCGCCTCCACGATCGTCACGGGTCGCGGCTGGCTGGTCAGATGGTCGAAGCCGCCGAGGAACCGGCCGATCTCCTCGATCGGCCGCTGGGTCGCCGAAAGGCCGATGCGCTGGAGAAACGGCCGGCCGTCCGCAAGCGGCCGGCCGGGTTCGCGGCGGGATGCGCGCGCCAGCTCCTCGAGGCGCTCGAGCGTCAGCATCAGGTGCGACCCGCGCTTGCTCGCGGCGACGGCGTGGATCTCGTCGAGGATCACGCAGTCCGCCTGGGCGAGCGTCTCTCGCGCGCGCGAGGTCAGCATCAGGTAGAGCGACTCCGGCGTGGTGATCAGGATGTCTGGCGGGCGGCGCAGCAACTGCGCGCGCTCCTTCTGGGGCGTGTCGCCGGTGCGGATGCCCACGCGGATCCGCTCGGCGCCGCGGATCGCGGTGAGCGGCACCCGGAGGTTGCGGTCGATGTCGTAGCCGAGTGCCTTCAACGGCGAGACGTAGATCACGCGCGTGCGCTCGTCCTCGTTCGGGGACTTCTCGCATATCAGGCGATCGATCGCCCACAGGAAGGCGGTAAGCGTCTTGCCCGATCCGGTGGGAGCCGAGATCAGGGTGCTCTCGCCGCGCGCGATCGGCGGCCAGCCCTCGACCTGCGGTGGCGTGGGCTCACCGAAGGCGCGCTCGAACCACTGCCGGACCGGAGGAGAGAAGTACGAAAGCGAGGCAGCGCCGGGCATCGAGCTAGCGTAGCGGGCAATCTAGGTCTGGCAGGCGGGGCACCAGTAGGTCATGCGGTTCTCGTCCCACTGGCCTTTCACGAGGATGCGCGCGCCGCAGCGCTTGCATCCCTTTCCGCCCTGCTCGAAGACCTCGCCACCCGAGAGCCGCCCGCCGTGGCGCACCTCGCGGCGCATCATGTCGCGCGCGGTGCGGACCACCCGCTCGAGGTCCTCGTCGCTCACCTCGGACAACCGCCGCCAGGGATCGATGCGGCAGTCGTAGAGGCTCTCGTTCTTCCAGAGGTTCCCGATCCCGGCGAGGGTCCGCTGGTCGAGCAGGGCGTCCGCGACCGGGCGCGTCGGATCGTCGGAGCGCAGGCGCGTGAGGATCGCCGGCCAGTCGAGCTCGGCGGCGAGGATGTCCGGGCCGAGGCGGCGCAGGTAGGGGTCGTAGCCGAGCCGGCTGTCCCGGATCAGCTCGAGGATCGGCCCGCGGAACTGGACGACCGCATGGGTGGCGGTTTGGAGCACCAGCCACGCGGCTCGCGCTCGCCTGCCCTGGTCGAAGCCGCGCTCGAAGATCCGCCACCGTCCCGACATGCGCAGGTGCGAGTGGATCGTGAGGCTGTTGTCCCAGCGCAGGAAGAGGTGCTTGCCGTGCGTGTCGATCGAGCGGATCCGGGCCCCGGCGAGCTTCTCCGGCCAGCGATCGAGAGCGTGCCGGCGCTGCGGCGTCTCTATCTTCTCCAAGAGCTCACCGACCAGGATCGGGCGCAATCGGCCGGCGATCGACAGGATCGTGTCTCCCTCGGGCATGCCGATCGATGATAGACGCCGGAGTTTCCGGCAATGGGCTGTTTTGGCTTGTTAGAGCGGTATCCGCTGCGGGACCCTCAAATAAAGAGCCTGCTATCTGTAACAAACCGGGTGCCTCAGACAAACATGTGTTCGATATGTTAGATTCTGGGTAACTTAGATGTAAGCTTGTTACCCTAGGCTCCTAGGAGGCGCAACCCGAATGGCAACCACGAACAACAATTCCGCTTCGCGATCCTCGCGCAGCACCACCTCGAAGCGCAGCGCGCCGACCAAGCGCAGGACCACCACTGCGCGCAGCCGACAGACCGGCAACACCGCCGCGGAGCGCAGCCAGCGCAGCGCCGCCGCGAAGCGCGGCCAGGCGACCCGCAGGCGACAGACCGCGCGCCGCCGCACGACCGCGGCCCAGCGCACGGTGGTCGCAGCGGCGTCCCAGCGCGCGTCCGCCGAGAAGAAGCAGGCGGAGAGCATCGTCACGCAGGTCACGGGCGTGGCGGAGAGCGCAGTCCTGGTGCCCGTCGGCGTCGCCCTCGAGGTGCGCGACCGGGTTGTCGGTGCGATCCAGCCGTGGACCAGCCGCCCGAGCGCCGAGCGCGAGCTGACTCGCGTCCGCCGGGACGTCCGCCGCTACGAGCGCCGCGGCACCGTCGCCCGCAACCGCGTCGTGCGCGAGCTGCGCAAGCGCCGCAACACGACCGCGCGCGTGGTGCGCAAGCGCCGCAACGAGGCAGCGCGGTTCCTGCGCCTGCGCCGCAACGGCGCGGAGCGCTCGTTCAAGCAGAACGGCAAGCACGCCCAGGCCCGTGCGGATCGACTCCGCACCGAGCTGGAGAAGACGGTCAAGCCGCAGGTTGACCGCGTGCAGAAGGAGCTGCAGCAGCAGACCAAGCAGGCAAGGGACCGCGTGCAGCAGTTCGTTTAAGACTTTCGGCTGCCTAGCAGCCGACCCAGTTTCTGTCGGCCACATATGACCCAATGGGTCACGCCGGCAGAAAGCAACAAAGCAACCTCTCCTCCCTCAGCCGTCGGGCCCCCGTCAAACGGGGCCCGTCGGTCTTTTATGTGTCGACTTCCCGACCCAGCAGGAAGTTTCAGCGCCGCCCTGACTTATGGTCGTTATGCGGCATCGGGACAGGACGGTGGAGCGGGAGATCGCGCGGATCGCCACCGCGCAGCACGGGGTCGTGACCCGGACTCAGCTGATCGACGCTGGCATCAGCGTTGCAGAGATACAAACCCGCACTCGTTCCGGGGCGTTGCTGCGCGAGTATCGGGGCGTCTATCGGGTCGGGCACCGGGCGCCTAGCCTCGAGGCTCGATACCTCGCCGCCGTGTGGGCATGCGGAGGGCGCGCCATTTTGAGCGGACGGGCGGCAGGGCACCTGCTGGGCCTCCTCGGCGGGGCAGCGGCGCGTCGGGGGCGTGACGGTGCGGCGCTCGCGCTGCCTTGATCCACTGGATGCGACCGTCTGGCGGCTGGAGGCGGACGATCTGGCGCGCGCGTGCCACCAGGCCGAGATCGTGCACCGCGCTTCGCCGGCGGCGGTCGAGGCGGTTCTCGCCCGCCGGCCGAATGCCAGGACGTGGCGGCTTTGAGAATCGCTACCACCATTCCCGTCACGCATGGGAGCTCGACCGGCGACGCGAGCGCGAGGCGCGTGCGCGCGGCGACGAGTTCCGCCGCTACGCGCGGCCCTCGGCTTCGTACTCGCGCAGGAAGCCTTCGAACAGGCGCTTGTGGCCCTGCTCGTCGCGCTGGATCGCGATCACCATGTCCTGGGTGACGAAGTCGACGCCGTCGCAGAACTCGATGATCTGCTGGTAGTGCTCGATCGCGCCGTTCTCGGCCTCGATCACCCCGCGGATCACGTGCACGATGTCGGTCTGCTCGGCCGGGGGCTGGAGGTAGCTCTGCTCCGCCGTGAAGTCGAGGCTGCCGGGCACGACCCCGTACAGCTCCTTGATCCGGGCGCCGAACTGCTGCGCGTGCCCGAGCTCCTCCTGGATGTCCTGCTCGAGGTTCTCGACGACCTCGCGCGCGCGGATGCCGTCGGGGTTGATCGTGTTGGCGATGTAGCTCATCACCGTCTCGATCTCCATCCAGTACGCCTTCTTGAGCAGCTCGACCAGCTGCTCGCGCTTCTCCTTGTTCTCCTCGGCGAAAACGCCGGTTGCTGTTCTGGTGCCTAAAGCCACTCGAGAACCTCCCGCTAGAGTTGATGACCGCTCTGCGACACTCTTACCCATGATGCCGACCACAGAACAAGTAACAGAAGCGCTGCGGGCGGTGATCGACCCCGAGCTGAGGCGGTCGATCGTCGAGCTGGACATGGTCCGCTCGATCGACATCGACCCCGGCGGGGCGGTCGCGGTGACGGTCTCGCTGACCACGCCGGGCTGCCCGATCCGCAACCACTTCCAGGATGCCGTGACCCAGCGGGTCTCGGCGCTCGACGGCGTGCGCAGCGTCTCCGTCGCGTTCGACGTGCTGTCAGCCGACGAGAAGCAGCAGCTCCAGCAGAAGCTCGGTCGCAACCGGCTTCCGCAAGGAGCGCTCGCCAAGGTGCGCAACGTGGTCTGCGTCGCCTCCGGCAAGGGCGGGGTGGGCAAGTCCACCGTGACGGCGAACCTCGCGGCCGCGCTCGCGGCCGAGGGACACACGTCCGGCGCTCTCGATGCGGACGTGTGGGGCTACAGCATCCCGCGGATGCTCGGCGTCCAGGGCAAGCCGCGCGTCTCCGAGCAGCGCAAGATCCTGCCGCTCGAGGCGGCCGGCGGGGTGAAGGTGATGTCGATCGGCTTCTTCGTGGAGCAGGACGCCGCGGTCGTCTGGCGCGGGCCGATGCTCCACAAGGCGATCCAGCAGTTCCTCGAGGATGTCGACTGGGGCGACCTCGACTACCTGCTGATCGACCTGCCACCTGGGACCGGCGACGTGTCCATGACGCTCGCGCAGCTGCTTCCCCAGGCCAAGATGTTGCTCGTCACGACGCCGCAACCCGCCGCGCAGCTCGTCGCGCGCCGCGCCGCCGAGATGGCGACGAAGTTCGACCTCGAGATCCTCGGCGTTGTGGAGAACATGTCCGGCTTCACGACGCCGGACGGCACCCGACACACGATCTTCGGTGAGGGCGGCGGCCAGTTGCTGGCAGATGAGATCGACGTGCCGCTGCTCGGCACGATTCCGCTCCAGGAGGAGCTGCGGGTGCAGGCCGACGAGGGCCTCCCGCTCGTGGTGGAGGACCCCGACGCGCCCGCGGCGCAGGCGCTCATGCACCTCGCCCGCGGCATCGTCGCCGCCACGCCGCGCGAGCTGCCGGTCGTGCAGATGCCGGCGATGGCCGCCGCGCCGGGCTTCGGCGGCAAAGAGCTTCCTGTAATTCAGTAAAGGCGCTCCGGCTAGCCGCGGCAGCGCACGCGGCCGCGGTGGAGCGTCTTCCCGGCGTCGTCGACGAAGCGGAAGCGCGCGAGCCCGCGGCGCAGGTCGAGGCGCAGCGCGCCGAACTCGTCGTCCTCGTCCCAGACGAGGCGCGGGTCGTTCTCGTTGCTCGAGTAGAGGTCGTGGCCGCCGGCGCCGGACACCAGCTCGACGATCCCGTCGCGGCGTTTGAAGTGCTGCATGTTGTGGTCGTGGCCCGTGATGACCAGGGCTGCGCGCCCGCGCACCGCGCGCCACAGCGGCGCCACGCTCTCCTGGTCCCCGTGCTTGCCCGCGTTTAGGAACGGGCGGTGCCAGAAGGCGATGCGGCACGTGCCTGACGCGTCGCGCATCCGCTGTGTCAGCCACCGCATCTGTGGCGAGCCGGAGTCGAGCCCCGACTCGGAGTTGAGGCTGAGCACCTCCCACCCGCCGATTTTGAACCGGTAGAAGTGGCGATCGGTGGGGACCTCGGGGTTCGCGGCATCCCAGTACGGGTCGTAGCCGGCCTCGTGGTTGGGCCAGTCGTGGTTGCCCGGCGTCGGGGCGCCGATCTTGTCGAAACGGCCGTAGACCGGCTTGTAGCGATTCTCGAACTCGTCCCGGGTGCCCGCGTCGTAGACATCCCCGAGGTACAGCAGCCGGTCGGGTCGCCCGCGCTCGATCACATCGGCGACGCGCAACGCGTCGCCGCCTCCGTCGGCACCGTCGCCGACGGCCCAGACCGTGGCCGTGCCCTTCGGCGTGGTGCGCCCGGACGCCGGCGCGGAGTCCCCGGCATCGTCCTCGCCGCGCGGGAGGATCGCCGCGATGCCGGTCCCGACGATCGCCGCCAAGAGGATCCCGAGATAGATCAGCGGGCGGCGTCTCATCGCGCCCATACTCGCAGCGCCGGTCGCGGCGCGAGCCGCAGAGGCTCTATCGCGCGGCCTGGAGGACGTCGAGCGAGGTGACTGCCGGCCGCGGTTCGCGCTTGCTGCGCGAACGGACGGCCGCAAGCTCCCTCACGGCGACGAGCAGCGCGATCCCGAACAATGCCGAGCCGGCCATCTCGAGGAGCTCCTCCGGCACGATCGACGCTCCCAAGCGCTCGTTGAGCACCAGGTCGATGCCCTGGGAGGCGATCCATGCCGCCGCTCCGAGCACGAAGAGGCGAGCCGCGCCGGGGGTCGACGCGTTCAGTTGCTTCAGCGCGACGAACCAGGCGACGACGCCGGCGAGCACGATCGGCGCCAGGGTCGCCTGACCCCAGAGGTGGACCCGGTCCTGGACCGCCTCGTGGAGCGCAGCGATCTCGTCGAGGCCGAGGAACATGAACACGGCCGCGAGGACCAGCCACCACCGCCGGTCGGCCGGGTTCGCAAAGCGCACGACGCCGTGCATCAGGGCCATCGCGCCGGCACCGAAGAGCAGCAGCCCGGAGAAGGTCGCGGGGAACGTCTGCTCCTTGTTCAGGTCGAAGACCCGCAGGTCGCCGCCTCCGGGGTAAACGATCGCGCCGAGCACGCCCAGCACCACCAGACAGCAAACGAGGCCAATCAGCAGCGTGCGCGGATCGAGGCGGCTGACCGCGCTCCTCACGATCGCGATGTTCGCCTCGCGCAGGTCGGCGAGCGGCGACTGCGCCTGCGAGAGGCTGCGCGCGTACGTGAACATGCCGAGCAGCATCGCCGCGGCGGAAGCCATCTCGAGCAGCTCGGCGCCGGGCAGTGCGCTGGTGCGCCCGGTGCGCGCGGCGTCGAGGAGGCCCGCGGCCAGCCAGCCGGCCACGCCAAGGCAGAAGACGGCCTGGGCACGCCGGTTGTCCCCCATCGCGCGGCCGGTCTCGAACCACACGATCGCCGCCACGACAAGGAATGGAAGGTAGGCGACGTTCCAGCTCACGTCGGCGTGCTGCGTGGCCCATGTGTGCGCGCCGAGGATCTCGTCGACGGCGAAGAACGCGAGCACCGCTGCCCCAAGGGTCCACCACATCGCGCCGGCCCGCGGGCGCATGCGGCTCGCCGCGACGGCGAGGGCGCATGCCGAAAACAGGAAGAGGCCGATGACGACCGCCGAGAGGCTGTTGCGCGCCGCCGGGTCGGAGTCCTCGAGGCGGAACGCGACGAGTGAGTCGAGGACATGCCGGTACACGAGGTCCAGGACCGCGAAGGACGCGACCACCGCGGCCAGCACGATCAGCACGTGGCGGGCCTGAAATCTGCGTGCTAGCTGGAGGGCGAAGTCACTCATTCCGTTGAGTCTCGTCACGTGCGGCCAGGGGGTTAACGGACTCAGGTCAGATTAGACAAGCCTCCGGCAAGATGCATCGAATTTTGCAGCGGTCTTGTCAGGCGTCCTTGCCTGCGAAGTACTGCGCGTTGATCTGGATGTACTTGTCCCACTCCGAGGGCAGCTGATCCTCCGCGAAGCATGCGTCCACGGGGCACGCCTCCACACATGCGTCGCAATCGATGCATTCCTCGGGATCGATGTGGAGCATCTCGACGCCCTCGTAGTCCGCCTCTTCGGGTGTCGGATGGATGCAGTCGACGGGACAGACCTCGACGCACGAGTTGTCCTTGGTCCCGATGCATGGTTCAGCGATGACGTAGGTCATGTGCCTCTTTCAGGAGTTTCGAAGGGTGCTGGCGTCAGCCGTCCCGTGGACGGGCGCTTATTCTTGCGAATTCGGGGGTCGAGCGAAAGTCTCCCTACATGATGACCAGCGTCCATGAGGCATTCGCAACTATCGCGGTGACGCCCCGATGATCGTCCTGACAGGCGCGACGGGGGTGGTCGGGTCTGCGCTGCTCAGGCGTCTGCTCGCCCAGGGAGAGCCCGTGCGCGTGCTCGTGCGGGACCCGCGACGCCTGGGACCGGACCGCGTGCGGGTCCAGATCGCGCTCGGGGACCTGTCCAACCCGGCAGCGCTGCGGCAGCTCGTCCGCGGCGCGCGCCAGGTGGTCCACCTGGCTGCGACGATCCGCGACCAGCCGGCCGGCAGCATCGAGGAGCTCAACGGGCTCGCGACGGCCCGCCTGTTGCGCTATGCAGAGGCCGCGGGAGCCGAGCGCTTCCTCTTCTTCGGCGCGATCGGGGCGACGCCGAGCTCGCGGACGCGGTTCTTTCGCGCGAAGGCGCTTGCTGAACAGGCCGTGATCGAGTCGCCGCTCGACGCGACCGTGCTCGCGCCCTCGATCGTCTACGCCCCGGGAGACCCGTGGCTGACGCTCCTGCGCCGCATGTCGCTGCTTCCGGTGATGGCCGTCTCGGGCAGCGGCCGTGCGCGTTATCAGCCGATCTGGGCGGAGGACGTCGCCGCCGCCGCCGATCACGTGCTGCGCGAAGGGTCTCCGGGCGGGGCGCGGAGGCTCGAGGTGGCCGGGCCCGAGGTGCTGTCCTACGAGGACATGGTCCGGCTTGCGCTGTCGGCGTGGGGCCGCGACCGTCCGCTGGCGCACGTGCCTCTCTGGGCCGTCCGAGGCGGGCTGCGCCTGCTGGCGCGCGCGATCGGGCCGGCCGTCTTCGCGACCTGGGAGGAGGCGGAGCTGATGGAGGTCCCGATGACCACGCCGGCCGGCGCCCGCGACGTTCGCTCCCTCGGGGTCGAGCCGAAGCGGATGGCCGAGGTGCTCGGCCTCGCGGGCGGGTACGCGCCCGAGCCGCTGCCCGCCGCGCCGGGTAGCCCGGCGCTCAGCCGCCGCGCTGGTGGAAGTAGAACTCGGGGAACACGGCGCGCGCGATGTCACCGGTCATCTGCTGCGCGACCTCGAGGTTCCCGGTGCGCACGGCGATGTCGTCGAGGGTCACGATCCCGACCAGCTCCTCGCCGTCCATCACGGGCAGCCGGCGGATCCGGTGCCCGACCATCAGCGCCGCGGCCTCCTCGAGCGGCATCTCAGCCTCCCCGGTCACGACGGGCGTCGTCGCGCACTGCGCGGCCGGGCAGCCGGTGTCTCCCCGGCCCGCCAGCACGGTCAGCGCGAGGTCGCGATCGGTCACCATTCCCACGGGCCGGCCGGAGTCGTCGGCGAGCACGACGGACCCGACGTTGCGGTCCCGCATCAGCTCCGCCACCTGCCGCGCGGGAGTGGCCGGCGAAGCGGTCACGACGTGCTCGGTCATGATCTCGCGCAGGAGCATGGTGAATACCTATCAGCTTTCCCCGGCCGTGGGCAAAACAGGAGGGGGCGGGCGCGTAGAATTCTCGCCGTGTCCCCGCTGACCCCTGCCCAGGAGCGCACCCGTGAGCGGGTCGAGACCCTGATCGGGCTGATGGCTCCGGCGCTGACGCTCGTGCTCGCCGCCGGCGACCGCATATCGCGGATCGTGGCCCCCGAGGACCACGAGTACTACCCCGTTCGCCCGATGGTGGACGGGGCGGACGAAGAGTGACGCCCGACCAGCTCGCCGCCGAGCGGCGCCGCGGGCGCATCGCCGCCGCCGCGGCCTTCGGCTCCGGCATCGCATTTGCGGTGGGGGCGTTCTGGTACCAGGCGATCAACGCCGACGCGCCCGACGGCGATCGTGACGCCGCGGTCCTGCGGTACTTCGACCGTCACGGCGGCGAGTACCTCGGCGCCTCGATCTTCCAGGCGTTCGGGATCCTGCTGCTGGCGGTAGTCGCGGTGCACATCTACCGGGCCGCGAAGGACCGCAATCCGGACCAGGCGCCTGTCGTGCTGGTGGTTGGCGTCTACGGCCCGGCCGCGTTCGCGGCGAGCACGATCGTGCGCGCGATCACGCTCACGATCCTCGCCGACGACTTCGCAGGCCGGGCGGTGCAGACCGAGAAGGCGGCGGAGGACCTGCTGAACAGCCCCGTGCTGGTGGTCGGCACGATCCTCGGCCTGACCGGGGTGCTCGCACTCGGCTTCTGGCTCGTGAAGGGATCGCTCGACGCGATGCGGCTCGGGCTCCTGACGAGGTTCATGGGAGTGCTCGGGATCGCGCTCGGGCCCGCGCTCGTGCTCGGCTTCGGACTCCTGGTGATGCCGCTCTGGCTGTTCGCGCTCGGACTCCTCCTCGCCGGCTATTGGCCGCGGGGCGTTCCGCCGGCCTGGGAGACCGGACGTGCCGAGCCGTGGCAGGGCGCGGGGGGCGATGAGCCCCGCGAACCCCCCGATGCCGTCGGCCCGGCGCAGGCCCCGGGCGGAGCGCGCAACGGCGAGGTCGAGGCCGTCGGCCCCAGCGTGCACAAGCCGGACCCCGATCCCGGCGACGGCCGCTAGGACGGCGGAGGTGCCGCGGTTGCGCTCGGCGGCACTCGCGCTGCTCGCCGCGGGAGCAGCCGGCCTGGGAGCGTGCGGCGATTCCGAGATCGACGCGGGCAAGGCGGAGACCGCGATCCGGCGCGATCTCGCCCGGCAGACGGGCCTCGCGATCGCGTCGGTCAGCTGCCCCGAGGACGTGAAGCTGCAGCGCGGCGACACCTTTCGCTGCCGGGCCGTGGCCCGCAACGGCGACCGCGCCTCGGTGCTCGTCACGCAGCGCGACGACGAGGGCACCGTGACCTGGAGGGTCGTCCGCTCCCGCTGACCCAGGACCCATCCCTATGCAATACGGCCCCGGGCACGGAGGCACCCAGGGCCGTTGCTTGCGCGGAAAGGGCCTCGGAGTCACCCGCCAAAGGCCCAGCGCGTCACCAGTTTCGGTGTTGTCTATCGCTCGGGAACTACTTGCGGTAGCCCATACGAGGACCTCCAGACGGGCCGGACAGCAGGACGCATACGAACACCAGACCGAGCGACGCGGCGGAATCTTCCCTCTGCAACGAACTTCCCACCGCCGAAAGCAACAAGGCCCCCGGCAACTTCGCCGAAGGCCTCACTTTCAAGTCACTGTGCTGCGATTACTTGCGGTAGCCCATCGTGTCCCCCGTGAGTCGCGATTTGTCCGACCGTCTACGACCACCAGACGGGGGAGCGCCCGGTTTTCTTCCCGGCTGCGGAGAAACCGTGAGGGGGCCTACGCGAGCGTTGCCTGGGCGCGCGCGGCCGCGGCCTGCGCGGTGCCGACCAGGTCGCGGACCTGGGTGAGGCGCTCGTCCGACTCCGTGGTGCCGAGGTTCACCTCGACGAGGGTCGCTGCGGCGCGGGCGGCGCCCTGCGCCAGCAGAGCCGCTGCGACGGCGTCCGCGCGCAGCGACTGCTCGCCGCGTTCGGCCACGACGGCCGCGAGCGACGCGACGTCGACGGCGGCCTCGGCGATCTCGAGCGGGATCTGCGCGGCTCGCTCGAGCAGCGCTCCGAGGTCCTGCCCCTCGTCTCCGTCACCTTCACCGCCGCGCAGGCGCGCGACGGCATCGGCGTAGGCCTGGACGTTGCGCTGCGCGAGTGGCGCGACGCGCTCGCGCAGCATGTTCGCTTGGGCCGCGGCTCCCTTCGCCTCCGGCCACTCGCCGCGCGAGGCCGTCGCCGACATCGCCACGAGGCCCGCCGCCATCGCGAGGGAGACCGCTGCGCAGTAGCCCGCGCCCGGGACGGGCTCCGGCGACGCGACCTCGGCGAGGAACTCCCCGAGCCGCAGGTCGAGGTAGTCGCGCGTCAGGGCCGGGCCTCCCGCCGCGGCACGGGGGTGGGCGCGGCGTCAACCGCGTAGCCCTTCGCCTGCGCGATCCGCGAGGCCTCGCCGGCGCTCGCCGCGGCTTCGCCCTCGCGCCCGGCGGCCCGCATCACCTCGGCGTGGGTCAGCAGCGCGTCGACCTGGAGGCAGAGCCAGTCCGTGCGGCGCACGATCCGCAGCGCGCGGTCGGCGGTCTCCTGCGCGAGCTTCGTCCAGCCCTGGGCGGCGAGCAGCTGCGCGCGCACGCAGAGGCGCGGAGCGCTGATGCTGGCGTCCCCGCCTGCCCATTCGTCCTTCACGGCGCGCAGCGTCGCCTCGGCTTCGTCGAGGCGGCCCTGGGCGCAGAGCGCGTCGGCGAGCGGCACGGCGGTCTCCCCGAGGGAGCTGTCGAGCCCCATCTCCGTGAGGACGTCCCAGCTCTCGCGCAGCGCGCGCTCGGCCGCGACCGGATCGCCGGCCGCCAGCTCGAGGCGACCGTGACTGCGCTTGGACCACTGCGCCATGTAGCGCAGCCCCATGTCCTCGCTGATCGCCGTCGACTCGCCCAGCGCCGCGCGCGCCTCGTCGAAGCGCCCGCGCCGTCCGAGCCCCACGCCGAGCACGTGCAGCATGTCCGCCTCCATCGCTCGCATCGAGCGCTCCCGCGCGGCGGCGAGGTGCTCCGCGGCGAAGCTGGTCGCGTCCTCGAGATGCGCGGGGCCGTCGAGCAGGCACATCCCCATCGCGAACGAGATCGCATTCCAATGGCGTGGAAGCGTCGCCGGGTCGGCGTGCTCGAGGGCCTGGTCGAGCGCCTGCCGGCCCTCGCTTGCCCGTCCCTCGTACATGCGCGCCTCGCCGAGCAGCCGGAAGGCGTCGGCGAGCCCCCGCTCCTCCCCGGTGCCGTCGAGCAGCCGGATCGCGTGCCCGGCCTCGTCGACGATGCGCGTGGCCGTGATCTCCGGGTGCGCCACGAACCACACGTGCGCGCGCCCGAGTCGCGCGAGACCCTCGACCTGTGGCGCGCGCGCCGCGAGCGCGCGCTCGAGCGCCTCCTCGTAGATCTCCCCGGCGCGCTTGTGATTGGCGGTGCCCTCGAGCGCCTCGCCGATCGCCGGCAGCAGCTCGAGCCGTGCGCGGGCGGTCGTCGGCAGCAGCGCCCCGGCACGCTCGAGCAGCCCGGCCGCGGCCGTATCCTCGCGCGCCCGCACGGCGCGGCGCCCGGCGGAGGACAGCCGCGCTGCCGCGCGCTGCGCCAGCGCGAACGAGCGCTCGTCGACGGCGCCGAGCTCCGACCGGTAGCGGTAGGCGCGCTCGAGGTGTTGACCGAGAATCGCCTCGATCTCGATCATGCGCTGCGGGTGGCGGGCCTCGAGCCAGTCGGCAAGCCGCTCGTGCAACTGCGCGCGATCGTCCTTCGTGATCGACTCGTACGCGGCGTCGCGGACCATGATGTGGCTGAACGCGAAGCCGGTCTCCCCCTCGAACGTCGAGGCCTCGGGCGCGACGAGTTGCTTGCGCGTGAGGGACTCGAGAAGCGCCGCCGTGTCCCCGTTGCCCGCGAGCGCCGACACGGCCTCCGCCCAGAACTCGCGCCCGACGACTGATGCCGCGCCGATCGCGTGCCGTTCCGGCGTCGTGAGCCGGTCGAGCCGCGCCGCGAGCAGCGCTTGGATGGTCGGCGGCACGCTCACGTCGCCGGTCCCGCCGGTCTCACGCAGGTAGGCGATCATCTGCTGGAGGAAGAGCGGGTTGCCCTCCGCGCGGACGGCGAGTTGCTCGCGCACGTCGTCGGAGGCCACGCCGGCGGGCAGGAGATGCCGGATCAGCGCGCGCGTGTCCCCCGCGGACAGCGGGCCGAGCTCGAGCAGCGCGGAGTCATGGGTCTCGCGCGCCCATGCGGGCCGCTCCTCGAGCAGCTCCTGGCGCGCGAGGCAGACGAGCATCAGCGGCGCGCCCGTCGAGTGCTCGAGCAGGTGCTCGACCAGGTCGAGCAGCGCCGGGTCGGCCCAGTGGAGGTCCTCGAGCACGAGGACCAGCGGTCGTTGGCGCGCGAGCGCGGAGAAGAGGTCCCGCACCGCGGCGGTGAGGTCCTCGCGGGCGGTCGTGGCCTCCTCGAGGCCCGCGGCCTGGATCACGCGGTGCGCAAGCAGCTTCGCCCGTGGATCGGGCGCGAGCGCCCGTTCGAGGGCCGTCCGCGGGTGCTCGCCGTCCGCGAGCTGGCGCACGATCTCGCCCAGCGCCCAGAAGCTGATGCCCTCGCCGTAGGGGAGGCACCGGCCGACGAGCACCGTGGCGCGCTCGGAGAGCGCCGCGCCGGCCTCGCGCGCGAGCCGCGTCTTGCCGATGCCGGGCGTGCCGAGAACGACCACGCGCTGCGGGTTGCGCTCGTAGGCGACCCGCTCGAAGGCCTCGCGCAGGCGGTGGAGCTCGTCTTCGCGCCCGAGCATCGGCCCGCCGTCGGCCGTTCGCCGTGCGCCGGTCGAGATCAGGCGCCACGCCGGAACGGTCTCCGACTTTCCGCGGAGCGTGAGCGGCTCGACGGGCTCGGCCTCGACGGCCTCGCCGACCAGCTGCCGGGTGCCTTCGCCGATCAGCGTCTCTCCGGCGGCCGCGGCCTGCTGGAGGCGCGCCGCGACGTTCACGGGGTCGCCGGTCACGAGCGCCTGGCCCGCCGACGCGTCGCCGGCGACGACCTCGCCGCTGTTGACGCCGGTGCGGATCGCGATCTGCACGCCCCAGCCGCGCTGGAGCTCCGCGTTCACCCGGGTCAGCTCCTCCTGCAGCTCGAGCGCGGCGCGCACCGCCCGCTCGGCATGGTCCTCGAACGCGGTGGGAACGCCGAACACCGCCATCACGGCGTCCCCGATGAACTTCTCGACGGTACCGCCGTGGCGCTCCACGACGGCCGACGCGGCCTCGAAGTAGCTCAGCATCACCCGCCGGACCGCTTCCGGCTCCAGTCGCTCGCCGAGCGAAGTCGAGCCGGCGACATCCGTGAACAGGATCGACACCGGCTTACGCTCGTCGGAACCAAGAACCCTTCCCAGCCGCGCCCCGCACGCACTGCAGAAGGCTGCATCGGGTGGGTTCGGCCTACCGCATCTCCCGCAGCCGCCCACGAGGCCAGTCTATGGGAGCTGTCGCCTCCGCGCCGGTGCTTTCAGGCGGCGCGCAGGGCGCGCCTCACCGGCTGTGAGCTAGGAGGCGGAGAGCTTTTCGCGCAGCTCCGGCAGCAGGGTCGGGTCCACTTCGTAACCCGCCTGCTCCAGCGCCTTCTCGAGATCTGCGGTCACGGCCGCCCGGAACTCCGCGTCTTCCTCGGCCCGCCGGGCGATCTCGTCGATCTCCTGGCGCGCCCGCGGTAGCTCCTGGGCTGCGCGGACCCATCCCTCGGGGGCGGGGGGCAGCATCTTCAGCAGTGCGGCCAAGCGTTCCTCGTCGTGTGGCTCAAGGGTCATTTCTAATTACCTCGTGGTCACCTGACGGCTCGAAACGCGGCTTTCTTCCCTCGAGTTGGAGACGCAGTTTTCGCAGGCAGCGCGAGATGCGGCTCGCGATCGTGCCGGGCGGCAGATCGAGCGCATTGCCGATCACCTTGTAGCTCTGGTCCTGCGCGAAGAACCGGTCGAGGATCTCGGCGCAGTGCTCGGGCAGCTGCTTCATCGCCTCGTGGACGTAAAGCGCTTCGTCGACCTCCGCCAGCTCGTCGCGGGTGGCGGGGGTCGTCTCGAGCAGTTCGTCGGCGACCACCTCACGCGAGCCGGAGCGCAGCTTGTCGACGCACAGGCGGCGCGTGAGCGTGCCGATCCAGGGGCGCACCGCGGTGTCATCACGCAGATCGTCGAGGTGCTGCCAGGTGCGCGTGAACACGTCCTGGAAGACATCCTCCGCGTCGGAGTCCTGGAGACGGTAGACGCGCGATGCGATCGCGTAGACGTACCGCGAGAAGCGGTTGACGAGCTCGTCCCATGCCTGCTGGTCGCCGCGCCTGCAGCGTGCAACCAGATCCGCGTCGGCGACGGTCGCTAGTGACATGCGCTGCTATGTAACCACGTTGCGCAGGGGCCGGGCAACCCGATGGGCCAAGCGGGCGCTCAGCTTTCTTCCTGCAAAGCGCGGTTAGGGGACGAAAACCCCCTGCCGCAAGAACACCGTGTTGGGCTCCGTCGCGGTGTCGCCGTCGGAGCCGCCGTCCACGACCCACACCTGGCCGAGCTGCAGGATCGTGCGCGCGCGCTCGACCACGGCGCCCGGGATCAGGGTGTCGAGCGTGGTGGTGAGCGAGCAGGTCGACCCGACGTTCGTGGCGGCCGTGGGCGTGCACGAGGTCGTGAGCGGGAAGTGGACGTCCGTCGCGGTCGCCGGATCGCCGCCGCTGCCCGTGCGGTCGGTCATGCGGGTGGAAGCCCGAGCTTCGACCTCGCCGGAGTAGTCGGGGCCGGCTACGGCGTTGGCGCTGCCGCAGGCGGTCGTGCCTGCCTGGCAGCGCACGTCCGTGATCTGCACGCGCAGCGCGAGGTCGGCCTCGTCGGCGGGCGTGGCGGGATCGCCCACGATCGCCCCGTAGCGCACGAAGCCCTCCGAGGTCAGCGGCGCGCCGTTCAGGTCGGGCGTGCCGACCGTGAGGTAGGACGATTGGTGCACCGGCGGGTTGCACGACCCGAACGCGAGCGGCGGGCCGTGCGTGCGGTTGGGCGCGGTGCATGCGGCGTAGGCGGGCACGAGCGACACGCGTGTGGGGGTCGCGCCCTTCGGGCGGGGGTAGCCGGAGCCGAACGTCGGCTGCCAGCTCGGTGACAAGTAGTCCACATTCGACCCTGACGCGCCGTTTGTGATGTTCGTCGGCGTCCCGCTCCCGTCGGCGTTCCTGACGAAGATGTCGGATCGGATGCAGTAGTTGAGGCAGTCCATGCCCTTGGAGTAGGCGATCTTCGTGCCGTCCGGGGACCAGGCGGGCTTGTGGGCGAAGCTTCCCGCAATGTTGTCGAGGCCCGAGCCGTCGAGGTTGATCGTGTAGAGGTCGAAGACTTGGTCCAATTCACATTGCCCCTCGCAGCCGTCGTGAATGAACGCCAGCTTCTGCGAATTTGGTGACCAGTCGGGTGTCGTGTTCTCGCCGGGTCCGGGCTGACCTGGGAGCTCGGCGAGTCCGGTGCCATCCGGGTTGACTAAATAGATCCTGTAGTTCCGCGAGAACGCGATCTTCGAGCCGTCCGGCGACCAAGCGGGATTCTGGGCCTCGCCCGGCACGACGAGCACCTGGTTGCTCCCGTCGGCATTCATCTTGTAGAGCGAAAGCGTGCAGCCCGCGCAGGGTTGCCTCGAGAAGACGATCTTTGTTCCGTCAGGCGACCATGCCGGCAAGTTATCCAGGATGCTCCCTTCCGTCAGGCGAGTGGTGCCGGAGCCGTCCGCATTCATCACGTAGATCGCGTTGTCGGCCCCGAAGGCGATCTTCTGTCCGTCCGGCGACCATGCGGGCGACACCTGGCTCCCCGGCGGATGGGTCAACTGCGTGGTCCCCGATCCGTCCGGGTTGATCGAGAACAAGTGGTATTGCTGCGGGAAGGTGCCCGTTGGATCGCTGCTGTACGCGATCTTCCCGTTCTGCCCCGGGAAGGCAGCCTGGGCCGGGACGGCGATCGAGCACAGCGCCAGCAACGATCCTGCGATCAGCGTGCGCATTGACCCGGCCTCCCACCACTCCCCCAGCAGTCGAGCTGGGCAGCAGCTTACTCCTCGTCCTGCCGCGCGTCCATCTTCCGGGTCAGCGCGTCCATCACCGTAGGGTCGCGCAGGGTCGTCACGTCGCCCAGCTCGTGCCCGGACGCGATGTCCTTCAAGAGGCGGCGCATGATCTTGCCGGAGCGCGTCTTCGGCAGGTCGTCCGCCCAGATGAAGCGCTTCGGGCGGGCGAGCTTGCCGATCTTCACGCTCACGTGCTCGCGCAACTCGGTGTCGAAGCCCTCCGGCGGATCGCCGCCGCCCGCCATCGTCACGAACGCGACGATCGCCTGGCCCGTCGTCTCGTCGGGCTCGGGCACCACCGCGGCCTCGGCGACGTTGGGGTGCGAAACGCACGCCGACTCGACCTCCATCGTCGACAGGCGGTGGCCCGACACGTTGATCACGTCGTCGGTGCGGCCCACCACCCAGAAGTAGCCGTCCGCGTCCCGCCGCGCCGCGTCGCCCACGACGTAGACCTCGGGCCCGTAGCGAGACCAGTACGTCTCGACGTAGCGCTCGGGCTCGTTGTAGAGCGTGCGGAACATCCCCGGCCACGGCCGCGTCAGCACGAGGATGCCCCCGCCGACCTCGACCGCGTTCCCCCGCGAGTCGTAGATCGCCGCCTCGATGCCGGGGAAGGGCACGGTCGCCGAGCCGGGCTTGGTGCGCGTGATCCCCGGCAGCGGCGTGATCATGATGTTGCCGGTCTCGGTCTGCCACCACGTGTCGACGATCGGGCAGCGCTCACCGCCGATCACCTCGTGGTACCAGAGCCACGCGCGCGGGTTGATCGGCTCCCCGACGCTGCCGAGCAGGCGCAGGGACGAGAGGTCGTGGCGGTCGGGGTACTCCCTGCCCCACTTCATGCAGGCGCGGATCGCGGTCGGCGCGGTGTAGAAGATCGTGGCCTTGTAGCGCTCCGCGATCTCCCACCAGCGGTCCTTTTCGGGATAGTCGGGCGCGCCCTCGTAGAGGATCGACGTGCAGCCGTTGGCGAGCGGCCCGTAGACGATGTAGCTGTGCCCGGTGACCCAGCCGATGTCGGCCGAGCACCAGAAGACGTCGGCCTCGGGTTTGATGTCGAACACCAGGTTGTGCGTCGCCATCGCGCCGATCAGGTAGCCGGCGGCGGTGTGCACGATGCCCTTGGGCTTCGCCGTCGTGCCTGAGGTGTAGAGCAGGAACAGCATCTGCTCGGCGTCGAACGGCTCGGCCGGGCAGTCGGGCGAGGCCTGCTCGACGGCCTCGTGCCACCACACGTCGCGCCCCTCGGTCCACGGCACGTCACCGCCGGTGCGGCGCAACACGACGACGTGCTCGATCGACGGGCAGTCGGCGAGCACCGGGTCGATCGCTGCCTTCATCGGGTTCGGCTTGCCGCGGCGCAACGAGAAGTCGGCCGTGATCAGCACCTTGGCCTCGCAGTCGATGATGCGGTCCTTGACGGCCTCCGGGGCGAACCCCCCGAACACGACCGAGTGCGGCGCTCCGATGCGCGCGCAGGCGAGCATCGCGGCGGGCGCCTCGGGAACCATCGGCATGTAGATCGCGACGCGGTCGTCGCGCTCGACCCCGAGGCCCTTCAACACGTTTGCGAAGCGCTTCGTCATGTCGAGCAGCTCCGCGTACGTGATCGCGCGGTGCTCGCCGTCCTCGCCCTCCCAGTGGAAGGCGACCCGCTCCCCGATCCCGGCGTCGACGTGGCGGTCGAGACAGTTGTGGGAGACGTTCAGCTTCCCGCCGACGAACCACTTCGCCCACGGTGGGTTCCAGTCGAGCACCTCGCTCCAGGGCTCCGCCCAGTCGAGCTTGCGGGCCCAGCTCTCCCACCAGCCTTCAGGGTCGCGGTCCGCTTGCTCGTAGATCGCCGGGTCGGCGGCATTCGCATGAGCGGCGAACTCCGGCGGAGGCTCGAATGCCTGCTCGTCGCCGAGCAGCACCTCGAGCTCTGCGCCCTCTCCCTGTGACATCTAACTCCTCCTCTGGCGGGGGTCGCGGCGAGTATAGGGCGGCCTCCGCGACATCCACGACGCAAAAAGGCCCCCGGATCGCCGGAGGCCTTTCGATTCAAGTCTTGGTGAGTGTGATTACTTGCGGTAGCCCATTTTGTCCCCCGTTTGGTCGCGTTTGCCGTACGCCTCTGACCACCAGACGGGGGAGCGGCCGGGTTTCTTCCCTGCCGCGCGAGAGTTTGTGAGCGACAGGGATCCGACCGCCGGGCGAGTAGCATCGTCGGCCCCCGTGGACTACCCGGCCGAACAGTTCACATCCGATGAGAAGCGGCTCCTGGAGCCGCATTTCACGAATCTCGACTCGCCCGTCTTCTGCGTCGTGGATCTCCCCGAGGTCACGAAGGGGGCGCTGTTTGCGCGCTATTCGCGCTACGGGGGAACCCTGCGGCGGCTCTACCTCGACGAGTTCGCCGGGGAGACCGGGGAGAGCCACGCGGCCGCCGCGGTCGACACGGCCCGCGCGGACCAGCTCTACGAGCGCGTCTTCCTCGAGTTCGGCGACGACTCCGTCGCGCAGCTCGGCGGGGCCCACCTCGCCTGCGAGTGGTCGTCGAACGTGCTCACCAAGATCCTCCAGCGCGGCCGGCTTGCCGCCTACCTCGAGCAGTCCACCCGCTACATCGCGTACGACCGGCCGATGCCCGGCGGGGGCTACCGCTACCACCGCGACGAGCGGCTCGGCGCTCCCTATGCCGAGGCGATGGAGCGCATCTTCGACCTCTACTCCGCCGGGCTCGAGCGCATGCGCGCGTGGGCCGCGGAGCAGCATCCGCGCGGCGAGGAGCCCGCGGCGGTCTGGGAGCGCTCGATCAAGGCGAAGGCGCTGGACGCGATGCGCGGCCTGCTGCCGGCGGCCTCGCTCAGCCACGTCGGCGTCTACGCGTCGGGGCAGGCCTACGAGCAGCTGCTGATGCGCCTGCTCGCCTCGCCGCTCCCGGAGGCACGCGACTTCGGCGAGCGCGCGCTGGGCGAGTTGCGCGGGGTGATCCCGGCGTTCGTCAAGCGCGTCGACATGCCCGACCGCGGCGGCGCTTGGATCGAGTATCTGCGCGAGACCCGCGAGCGCGCGTCACGCGCTGTCGCGCGGTTCGGCCTCGACGACGAGCGGAGAACGGAGGAGCCGCCGTCGGTACAGCTCGAGCACGCGGAGGGCAGTGAGGCCGACCTCGTCGCGGCGTGCCTGTTCGAGGCAGGCGGCGCCCCCGAGGCGCAGCTGCGCGAGGCCGTCGCGAAGATGAGCGACGCCGAGCGCGCGGGGGCGATCGCCGACCTCGCGGGGGCGCGCGGCAACCGGCGCCACAAGCCCGGGCGCGGGTGGGAGGCGCTGCACTACCGCTTCGAGATCGTCTCCGACTACGGCGCCTTCCGCGACCTCCAGCGCCACCGCATGCTGACGTGCCAGTGGCAGCGCCTCGGCACCGACCTCGGCGCCGACATCCCCGAGGAGGTCGAGGCCGCCGGGTACGGCGACGAATACCGTGAGGGCCTCGACGCGAGCCGCGCCGAGCACGACCGGCTGCGGGCGCTCGGACACGTCGAGGAGGCGGCCTACGCCGTCTCGCTGGCCTACCGGATCCGCTACGTGCTCGACCTCAACGCACGCGAGGCGATGCACCTGATCGAGCTGCGCTCGGGCCGTGAGGGTCACGCGAACTACCGTGCTGTCGCGCTCGAGATGCTCGACCGCATCGCCGGGGTACATCCCTCCGTCGCCGCGGCGATGACGTACACCGATCGCGAGACCGAGGCCCGGCTCGAACGCCTCCAGGGCGAGATGCGCCGCCATCGCCGCCTCGAAGCGGCGGGGCGCGGCTAGTCCTGGTAGCCCTTCAGCCCGAGCACCTCGCTGGCGTCGCGGGCGGGCTCGAACTCCGTCTCGGGCTCGGCCGGCGAACGCAACGAGAAGCCGTACTCGGCGAGCAGCGCGCACACCTCGATGGGGTCGGCCCTCCCCACGTGCATGTCGACCATCAGCGCCATCCGCGCGGCTCGGCTGAACGTGTTCGATCCACCCCGCAGCACCTTCAGCTCCGCCCCCTCGACATCGACCTTGACGATGTCGACGTGCGGGTCGCCCGTCGACTCCAGCACCGCGTCGAGCGTCTTCACGGCGACCGTGAGCGTCTCCTGCTCGTCCCGCAGCGGGACGAGCGAGTGGCGCGCGACCCGGTCGCTCAGGTAGAGGGTGTCCTCGCCGCTCGTGTCGCTCAGCGCGAGCTCCATCAGCTCGATGCAGCGGTAGCCGTTCATCTCGATGCTGCGGCGTATCCACTTGCAGTTGTCCGGCGAGGGCTCGAACGAGAGCACGCGGCCCCGGTCGTTCATGGTCTTCGCCGCGATCAGTGAAAAGTCGCCCATGTTGGCGCCGACGTCGACGAACGACATCCCGGGCCTCAGGAAGCGCTGGATCACGGCGACCTTGGCCGTCTCGTAGCGCCCTTCGGCACGGGCCCGCATCATCGGCGAGTGCTCGACGTCGAGGTAGATCTGCCCGCCCGCGAAGGGATAGGGGCGGTGGCGCTCCTCGTCCGACACGAGCGATCAGCCCAGGCCGAGCGCGCGCCCGGCGTCCACGGCAACGTCGAGCAGCGGGTCGGGGATGATCCCGAAGAACACGGTCGCGGCGGCCGCGAGGCACGCGATCGCGACGACCTCGGGAGCGGCCGCGGACGGGCGCGGGCCGGCAGGCGCGGCGTCGGGGGAGCCGCCGGCCATCACGGGCACCGGGGCGCTCGCGGGACCGCCCATCCAGACCGCCGCGATCACACGTAGGTAGTACGCGAGGGAGATCATCGAGCCGATCACGATAACGATCCCGAGCCACGTGAAGTCGCCCTCGACCGAGGCCTCGATCAGGAAGAACTTGCCGATGAAGCCGGCGGTTCCCGGCAGCCCGGCGAGGCCCAGCATCGCGATCGTGAGCGCCCATGCAAGCGCGGGTCGCGACGTCCCGATGCCCGCGACCGCGTCGACGTGGTCGCCGAGCGCCGTCTCGCGCTCGCGCGCGATCACGACGGCGAACGCGGCCGTGTTCATGAACAGGTACACGGCCAGGTAGAAGACGGTGGCCTCGACGCCGAGCTCGCTCGCGACGACGACGCCGGCGAGCATGTATCCGGCCTGGGCGACGCCCGAGAAGGCGAGCATCCGCTTCAGCGAGTCCTGGCCGATCGCGCCGATGTTCCCGACGACGATCGTGACCGCGGCGAGCGCCGCAAGCGCGATGTCCCAGTCATCCTTCGCGGGCAGGAGCGCCACGTCGAAGAAGCGCAGCAGGATCGCGAACGCGGCTGCCTTCGTCGCCACGGCCATGAACGCGGTCACCGAGGTCGGCGCGCCTTGATAGACGTCGGGGGTCCACTGGTGAAACGGCGCCACCGACGCCTTGAAGGCAAGTCCCGCGAGCGCGAGCGCGATGCCGGTCAGCAGCAGCGGGTCGCCCGCGATGCCGGCCTCCGTGATCCCGCGCGCGATCTCGTCGAAGCCGGTCGAGCCGCTCGCCCCGTAGATGAACGCGAGCCCGTAGAGCAGGGTGGCCGAGCCGACCGAGCCGATCACGAGGTACTTGAGGCCGGCCTCGAGCGACGTCCGGCGGTGCAGGTCGAGCGCGCACATCACGTAGAGCGGGATCGAGAGCAGCTCGATGCCGAGGAACAGGGTGACGAGGTTGTTGGCTCCGGCCAGGACCACCATGCCGGTGACGCTCCCGAGCAGCAGCGCCGAGTAGTCGGCGAGGCTCGTCTGCACGTCGGGACGCTCCCGCAGTGAGAGCACGAGCGCGAGCGCGGCGGCCGTGAAGAACAGGAAGTCGAGCGACAGCGCGAGGTCGTCGGAGCGCAGCGCGCCTTCGACCAGCGTCTTGGACTCACCGAACTGCCACACCGAGAGCCCGAACGCGGTCGCGAGCGTGAGCAGCGCGGTCGTGACGGCGAGGACGCGGCCCGCGCGGCGCGGAAACAGCCCGGCGAGCATGGTCAGGCACGTCCCGGCGGTGAGCGCGATCAGCGGCGACACGCCGGCGTAGTCGATGGTGGGTGCGTTCAGCTCGTTCATCGCGACGCCGCCACCTCCACCTGCGTGACGACCGAATCCTCGGAGCGCTCCAGCACGAACTGCGGATAGAGGGCGAGGAACACGATCACTGCCACGATCGGCACGAGCACCGCTGCGTCGCGCACGCTCAGCTCGCGCGACTCGGCGCCGGGCGCGAGCGGGTTGTGCATCGAGCGCTGATAGAGACGGATCATGTACACGGCGGCGAGCGCGACTCCGGCGCCGGCGACGATCGCGTAGGCGATCTTCGCGTCGAACGTCCCGCTGAGGATCAGGAACTCGCCCATGAAGTTCGCCGAGCCGGGGATCGCGAGGGTCGCGAGCGCGACGATCAGGAAGAGCGCCGCGAGCACGGGCGCCCTCGCCGCGAGCCCGCCCATCCGGCGCAGGTCGTCCGTGCCGCCCGCGCGCGCGGCGAGCAGCGCGATGATGAAGAAGAGCGGCACGACCACCAACCCGTGGTTGACCATTTGAAGGACTGCCCCCTGTGCCCCCGCCTCGGTGAGCGAGAAGATCCCGAGCGTGATGAAGCCGAGCTGCGCGATCGACGAGTACCCGACGACCAGCGTCGCCGACGTCTGCGTGAACGCCATCACCGACCCGTAGAGGATGCTTGCGACCGCGATCACGAGCAGCAGCTCCTGGTACTGAACCGCCGCATCGGGGAAGAGCGGCAGCGCGATGCGCAGGAAGCCGTACGCGCCGACCTTCGACAGCACCCCTGAGAGGACCGCGACGACCGGTGTCGGCGCGTTGGTGTAGGCGGCGGGCATCCACCCGTGCAGCGGGAAAGCGGGCATCTTCACCAGGAAGGCGAGCGCGAACAGCAGGAAGATCCACTGCTGGCTGCCCTCGGACAGCGGTCGCTGAACCAAGGTCGACAGCTCGAAGGAGACGTTGCCCCCGTCCGCGGCGAGGATGCCGGTCGCGGCGGCTGCCGCGAGCATCAGCAGGCTGCCGACGAGCGTGTAGATCACGAACGTCGTCGTCGCCCGTACCCGCTCGGGCCCGCCCCAGATGCCGATCAGGAAGTAGAACGGCACCAGCATCAGGTCGAAGAACAGGACGAACAGGGCGAGGTCCTGCGCGCAGAACGCTCCCAGCACCGCGGTCTCACCGAGCGCGAGCATCAGGTAATAGAGGCGACCCCGCTCCCGGTCCTGCAGCAACGAGCCGCCGACCGCGGCGGCCCAGAGCAGCGCCGTCATCAGGATCAGGAAGAGGTTGAGCCCGTCGAGGCCGAGCTTGTAGTGGATGCCGAGCTCGGCGATCCAGGTCACGTCGGTGACGTGCTGAAGCCCGCCCGCCGAGTCGAAGCCGGCCAGCAGCCCGATGCCGAGGCCGAGCGTCGCGAGCGAGAAGGCAAGCGTCACCGCGCCCGCGGTGCGTCCGCCGCGCCCGGGCACCAGCGCAGCGAGCACGCCGCCGGCCAGTGGCAGGAACACCAGCAAACTGAGCATCAGCGGCTCACCAGCAGGAAGTAGAGGGCGAGCGCAGTCACGCCGGTCACGAGCAGCAGCGCGTAGCTGCGCAGCAGGCCCGACTGCGCGATGCGCACGACCTGCCCGCCGGCGCGCACGACGAGCGCCGTCCCCGACACCATCCCGCCCACCACGTAGCGCTCGAAGACGTTCGCCGACCACGAGCCGAGGGCGGTCGTGGGGCGCACGATCGCGCGGTCGTAGAACTCGTCGAAATACCACTTGTGGGCGAGGAAGTCGTGCAGGCCACGGAAGCGCTTCACGAGCTGCGCGGTCGTGCCCGGGCGGCGCACGTAGACAAGCCAGGCGAGCCCGATGCCGATCACGGAGGCGAGCGCGCCGACGACCAGCGCGAGCGTCTCGAGACCGCCGGACACCTCCGTGCCGGCGAAGCGGGAGTCGGCGAAGGTCGGCTCGAGGAACCCGTCGATCACGTGGGTCACCTCGGGCACCTGGAGCGCGCCGGCGACCAGCGCGAGGATCCCGAGGATCGCGATCGGCACCTTCATCGCGGTCTCGCGCTCGGCGATGTGGTGCTCGGGGCCGGGGTAGCCGACGTCGGTGTCCTCCGCCTCCCCGGTGATCGGGTTGACCGGGTCGCCGTGGGCGAGGTGGCCCCGTTCGAGCTCGCGCGCCTCGTCGGTGGGCTCACCCCAGAACACGCGGAACACGATCCGGAAGGCGTAGAAGGCGGTCATCACCGCCGCCAGGGTCCCGGCGACGTACAGCAGCCAGTAGGCGCCGCCCCGCGCCTCGGAGAACGCGAGGATCTCGTCCTTCGAGAAGTAGCCCGACGTGCCCGGGAACGCCGCGAGCGCGAGCGCCGCCACCAGGAACGCGATGTACGTGAACGGCATCGCGCGGCGCAGGCCGGACATGCGGTCGATGCTCTGCATGCCCGCCATCGCCGCGATCACCGAGCCTGCCGCCATGAACATCAGCGCCTTGAAGAACGCGTGCGTCATCAGGTGGAAGAAGCTGGCGCCGTATGCGGCGATCGAGACGCCCATGATCATGTAGCCGATCTGACTGATCGTGGAGTAGGCGATGATCCGCTTGAGGTCCGTCACGACCAGCGCGACCGAGGCCGCGAACACGAGCGTGAACGCGCCGATCGCCGCCGAGATGTCCGCGGCCGTCGGCGCGAGCTCGAAGAGCGGGTGCGTGCGCGCGATCAGGTACACGCCCGCGGTCACCATCGTCGCGGCGTGGATCAGCGCCGAGACGGGAGTCGGGCCCTCCATCGCGTCGGGCAGCCAGGTGTGGAGCGGAATCTGCGCCGACTTCGCAAACGCGCCGACGAGGATCAGCAGGCAGACGGCGACGATCACCCACTCGTTTTGCGAATACACGTCGCCCGCGCGCGCGAACACGGCTTCGTAGTCGAGCGCGCCCGTGTCGCGCTGGAGGATGATCGCGGCGAGCACCAGCCCCACGTCGCCGATCACGTTGATCACGAACGCCTTCATGCCGGCGTATGTGGCGGTGCGCCGCCGGTACCAGAAGCTGATCAGCGCGTAGGAGGCGAAGCCGACGAATGCCCAGCCGACGATCAGCAGCACGAAGTTGCCGGCGAGCACCAGCAGCAGCATCGAGAAGACGAAGAAGTTGAGGTAGCTGAAGTAGCGCCGGTAGCCGCGGTCGCCGTGCATGTAGGCGACCGAGTAGACGTGGATCAGGAAGCTCACGCCCGACACGACCAGCGCCATGAAGACCGCAAGCGGGTCGACGAGGATCCCGAGCTGCACGTCGATCCCGGCGGTGCTCGCGTATGTCCAGAGCGACGAGGTGACCTGCCGCCCCTCCTCGGGCTTGTCCTGGAGCTGCACCAGCGCGCCCACGGCGTTGAGGAAGGCGAGGCCGATCGCCGCTGATCCGATCCAGCCCGCGGTGCGCCCCGGGAGCACCCGCCACAGCAGCGCGATCAGGATCGATCCCGCGAGCGGGAACGCGATCACGAGCCAGCCGTAGGTGGCGACGCTCATCCGCGCAGCTCCGACAGCTCGTCGACGTCCATCGGGAGGCGGCTGCGGTACATCGCGACGATCAGCCCGAGGCCGATCACGACCTCGCAGGCGGCGACGATCATCACGATCAGCGCGAACACCTGCCCGTCGTGCGTACCAGTCATCCGGGAGAAGGCAGCTAGAGCGAGGTTGCCGGCATTGAGCATCAGCTCGAGGCAGATCAGGATCACGAGCGGGCTGCGCCGCGTGAGCACGCCGGTCGCGCCGATGCAGAAGATGAGCGCGGAGAGGACCAGGTACCAGACTATGTCCACGGCCTGCTCGCCTCCTCCGGGCTCTCGCGCCTGGCGAGCACGACGGCTCCCACCGCGGCGATCAGCAACAGCAGCGAGACGACCTCGAACGCGACCAGGAACCGCGTCAGGAACATCTCCCCGATCGCGGCGGGCGAGCCGAAGCCGGCCGCCAGGTCGGGGCCCCTGGAGTCGAGCGCTTTGAGCCCCGAGCCGATCAGCGCGACGCACAGTTCGACAAGCAGCGCGAGCCCGAACAGGGGCGCCACGACGCGCGTGGCCGGGCTCGGCTCCGTGGGCGCGTCCTCGAGGCCGCCCACGTACGCGACGACGAACACGTAGAGCACCATCACCGCGCCCGCGTAGACGATCACCTGCGCGGCGGCCAGGAACTCCGCGTTGAGAAGCAGGAACAGGACCGCGAGCGCAAGCAGGTGCACGACCAGCGAGAGCACGCTGTAGAACGGGTTGCGCTGCAGCACGACGCCGGCCGCACCGGCGATCGCGAGCAGCGCGGCAAACCAGAAGACGACAGCTTCCATCGTGCGGGCCCTACTCGCCCTCGCGCCTCAGCGGCGTCCGCTCGATCGGCTCCGCGAGCAGCATCTCCTTTGTGAATATGAGGTCCGACCGGTCGTAGTCGGACAGTTCGTAGTCGTGGCCCATCGTGATCGCGTCGAACGGGCACGCGACCTCGCAGTAGCCGCAGAAGATGCAGCGGGTCATGTTGATCTCGTAGATCTCGGCGTAGCGCTCACCCGCCGAGACGCGATCATCCGGCGTGTTCTCGGCGGCGACGACCCGGATGCAGTCGGACGGGCACGCGGCGGCGCACAGCGAGCAGCCGACGCACTTCTCGAGCCCGGTGTCCTCGAAGCGGTTCAGACGGTGGCGCCCGCGGAAGCGCGGGTAGACGGGGGTCTTCTCTTCCGGATACTGGATCGTCACCGGGCCCTCGACGAGGCGGCCGAACGTCGTCTTCAGCCCGCGCAGCGTCTCGCCGAAGGCGCGGGAGACGGCGCCGAGCCCGCCCGGGTCGGGACCGCGCTGGACTGCAATCGCATCTGGCTCAGGTCGGTATGTCATGACACCTCAGGTCGTCGATACGAGGACTGCGGTCACCAGCAGGTTCAGGGTTGCGAGGGGGAGCAGGATCTTCCAGCCAAAGCTCATCAGCTGGTCGTAGCGAAGGCGCGGCACGGTCGCCCGCACCCAGATGAAGAAGATCACG
This sequence comes from uncultured Solirubrobacterales bacterium, assembly GCA_963724065.1. GTDB lineage: Bacteria > Actinomycetota > Thermoleophilia > Solirubrobacterales > JBBDJG01 > DASRIA01. The sequence goes on along the minus strand of CAVRTB010000002.1, from coordinate 312,151 downwards.
ATCGCGAGCATCTTGAGGATCATCCAGACGGGGTCGAGGCCGCTCGGGCCCGGGCCCATCCAGCCCCCGAAGAACATCGCGGCGGCGAGGCCGGCGATCACGAGCATGTTGATGTACTCGGCCATGAAGAAAGAGCCGAACCGCATGCCGCCGAACTCGGTGTTGTAACCGCCGACGAGCTCGGCATCCGCCTCGGGAAGGTCGAACGGCGGACGGTTCGTCTCGGCGAAGCCCGCGATCGTGAAGATCAGGAAGCCGACGAACTGCGGGAGCACGTACCAGACCGTGTCCTGCGCCTCCACGATGTCGACCAGCGACAGCGAGCCGGCCATCATCACGACGCCGATCAGGGAGAGCCCGAGCGAGACCTCGTAGCTGATCAGCTGCGCGGCCGATCGCATCGCTCCGAGAAACGAGTATTTCGAGCCCGACGCCCAGCCGCCCAGCACGAGGCCGTAGAAGGCGAGCGAGCCGAACGCGAACGCATACAGGACGCCGATGTTGACGTCGATCCCATAGAGGCCGAACTCCGACCCGAAGCCCTCTCTGACGTCGCCGAACGGGATGATCGCGATCGACGCGAGCGCGGTGACGATCATGATCGCCGGGGCGATCGCCATCAGCCGCGGCACCCCCGTCGAGGGGTAAAAGGGCTCCTTCGAGGCCAGCTTGACGACGTCCGCGAGCGGCTGGAGGAGGCCGTACGGGCCGACGCGGTTGGGCCCGTAGCGGTTCTGAAAGCGGCCCAGCAGCTTGCGCTCGAGCAGCAGCAGCATCGGCACGACGCCCATCACGAAGGCGAAGATCACCACCGACTTGATGATCCAGATCCCGGTCGCCTCGACGAACGTGGTGTCGGCGATAGGCAGCATCAGTTCGCGGATCGCGGAGCGCGGTTCGCAGGGGTGATCTCCACGAGCACCGGTGCTCCGTCGAGGAGGGTGTTGGCGTTGTCATTCGTGGTGCCCTCGATCAGGGTGGCGGTACCGCGCTTCGCCGCGCTGCGGATCTGCACGCGCGCGCTGACGGCGTGGCCGTTCGAGCGCACCTGAACCTCGTCGCCGGAGTGCACGGACAGTCGCTCGGCGTCGAGCGGGCTCAGCTCGAGCTGCTGGCTCGTGACGAGGTGGCGCAGCGACGGGGAGCGGTCCGTGACCCAGGAGGCCCAGAGCCCGGGCCGCGTCGCGAGGCGCAGCGCGCCGTCGCCTACCGCCAGCGGGGCCGGGGGCTCGGCCGGGGGACCGAAGCCGATCTCGCCGAATGCCCGCCGCGCGGCCCCGGCCCCGGCCTCGCGCTCCTGCCAGCGCACGCCGCGCCCGCCGATCTCGTCCATCGTCACACCCGCGTAGAGCGGCACGTCCTCGGCAAGCTGGGTGAGCACCGCGGCCGCGGTCACGCTGCCGGTCGTGTCGATCCCGACGCGCGCGGCGACGTCCGCGATCACCTGCCATTCGGCCCTCACCTCGCCGGGATGCCCGATCGCGGGGCGCAGCCGCTGGAGGCGGCCGTCCGGATGGGTGACGGTGCCCTCCTTCTCGGCGTAGGACTCGGCCGGAAAGACGACGTCGGCATAGCGCTCCGCCGCCTCACCGAGGAACTGCTGGTGCGCGACGACGAAGCCGGCCTTCTGGAGCGCCCTCTCCCACAGCTCGCGACCGCGAAGCTCACGCAGCGGGTCGCTGTTCATCAGGTAGAAGGCCTTGACTGCTCCCGACGCGAGCGTCGCGTCACGCGCGCCCGCGGCGGTGAGCCCGGCCGGGGCTTCGGCCAGCCCTGGGCCGATCCCCGCGACGCAGCCGACCTCGCGCAGGCCGCGGCCGTTCGCCGCGGCGGGGATCTCGATCAGGCCGGACCCCTCGGCGGCGTCGAGGCCGAGCACGAGGCCGAGGTCGGCGAGCGCCTCGAGCGCGCCGGCGCCGCGCTCGCCCCAGCCCACGCGCTCGCCCCATATGACGACCACGTTGTCGGCCTGCGTCAGGAGGGCGGCGGCGTCGCGCAGGTCGGTCGCGTCGACCTCCGCAGTCTCGGCGAGCCGCTCCAGCGTGTGATCCGCGAGAAACCCGGCGAGGCCGGAATGGCCCGAGGGAGCAGTCCCGTCCTCGGTGGCGGCTGCGCCGTTGGCGGGCTCTTCCGCCTCGAGCAGCGCCATCTGGAGAGCGCGCACGAGCGACTCCGCGGCGCCCGGGGCGAAGCGCAGGATCTCGGAGGCGCCGCCGTCGAGCGCGGTCGGGGCGCTCGACGCGACGATCAGGCGGGTCCCGAAACGCCGCGCGGCCTTGCGCAGGCGCAGGTCGAAGATCGGGGCCTCGTCGACCGGGTTCGTCTCGAGCACGAGCACCGCCGAGGCCCGGTCCACGTCGGTGATCGCCGCCGCCAGGTCCGGATGCGAGAGCCTGCGCGCGATCGACGGCGCCAGCGCGCCACCGGCGCGGGCGTCGACGTTCGGTGAGCCAAGGCCCTCGCGGAAGATGCGCTGGAGCAGCCAGCCCTCCTCGTTGGTCGTCTGCCCCCCGATCACCGCAGCGCACTCGGCCCCGGCGCCTACGAGCCCCGTGGCCGCCGCGGCGAGCGCGCGCTCCCATGTCGCGGGCCGCAGGTGCCCGCCGTCGCGCACGAGCGGCGTGAGCACGCGCCCCTCGGGCCGCGTCGACTGGTAGCCCCAGCGGCCCTTGTCACAGAGCCATCCGTCGTCGACCGCCGCGTTGTCGCGCGGCTCGACGCGCTCGACCCGCTCATCGCGGATCGTCAGCTCGACGTTGCACTGGCTCGGGCAAAGCGTGCAGAGCGTCCCGGCGCCCTCGATGTCCCAGGGCCGCGCCCTGAACCGGTACGACGTGTTGGTCAGCGCCCCGACCGGGCAGAGGTCGACGACGTTGCCCGAGAAGGGCGCCTCGTAGGGGCGGCCGTCGAAGGTGCCGACGAAGGTGTGGTCGCCGCGCTCGAGGAACGCGAGCTGGTCGTCCTCGGCGACCTCCTGCGAGAAGCGCACGCAGCGGTAGCAGAGGATGCAGCGCTCGCGGTCGATCGCGATCAGCGGTGAGAGCGCGATCGGCTTGGGGAAGTTGCGCTTGGGCTCGACGAAGCGGCTGCGGCCGGGGCCCCAGCCGTAGGAGATGTCCTGGAGCGGGCACTCCCCGCCCTTGTCGCACACGGGGCAGTCGAGCGGGTGGTTGACCAGCAGGAACTCGACGACCGCGCTCTGCGCGCTCTTGACCCGGTCGGTCTGCGTGTAGACCACCATGCCGTCCTTGACGGGGGTGGAGCACGATGTCTGGAGCTTCGGGATGCCCTCGACCTCGACCATGCACATGCGGCACGCGCCGACCGGCGCGCCGAGCTTGGGCTCGTAACAGAAGAACGGGATCTCGACGTCCCCGCGCTTGGCGGCGTCGACGAGCCACTCGCCCTCGGGCGCGCGCACCTCGCGCCCGTCGACCGTGAACGTGATCCACCCGCGATCCGGCATCAGGCAGCGGCGTCCGCAGCGGGCACGGACAGCCCGGCTTCGTCCGAGATGGAGATTGCCTGCGAACTGCCAACGGCGAAGTGCTTACGAGCCGCCTCCTCGATGTGCGTCTCGAACTCAGACCGGAACTTCGCGATCATCGACCCCACCGGCATCGCCATCGAGTCGCCCAGCACGCAGAGGCAGTTGCCGATGATGTTGTGCTGCACGTCGGCCATCACGTCGAGGTCCATGGGCGTTGCCTCGCCGCGGTCGACGCGCTCGAGCATCTTCACGGTCCAGTTCGTCCCCTCGCGGCACGGCACGCACTTGCCGCAGGATTCGTGGCGGTAGAACTCCGCGAGCCGCAGGGCGACCGAGACGATCGGGACGGAGTCGTCGACGACGATGATCGCGCCCGAGCCGAGCATCGACCCGGCCTCCGCCATGTGCTCGAAGTCGTAGGGCAGGTCGAGGTCCGCCTCGGTCAGGACCGGCGCCGACGAGCCGCCCGGGAACCACGCCTTCACGCGCCGGCCCTCCGGCGGGCCACCCGCGAGCCCGAAGATGATGTCGCGCGCGGGGACGCCCAGCTCGACCTCGTAGTTCCCGGGTCGCTGCACGCAGCCGGACACCGACACGACCTTCGTGCCGGGCGAGCGCTCGGTGCCGAACTGGCGGAACCACGCGGACCCGTTAGCGATGATGTGCGGGACGTTCGACAGCGTCTCCACGTTGTTGATCAGCGTGGGCCCCTGGTAGAGGCCCTGGTTGGCCGGGAACGGCGGCTTCAGCCGCGGGTTGCCGCGCTTGCCCTCGAGCGAGTCGAGCAGGGCCGTCTCCTCGCCGCAGATGTAGGCGCCTGCGCCGCGATGGACCACCAGCGAGCACCCGAACCCGGAGCCGAGGATGTCGTCGCCCGCGTAACCGCGCGAGTACGCCTCCGTGACTGCGGCGTCGAGGATGTCGGCCTCTTCCTCATACTCGCCGCGGATGTAGATGAAGGCGTGCGTCGCTCCGGCGGCGTACGCGCCGATCAGGATTCCCTCGATCAACTGGTGGGGGTTGTGGTGCATGAGGTCGCGGTCCTTGAAGGTGCCGGGCTCGGACTCGTCCGCGTTGCAGCACAGGTATTTCTCGATGTCGCCGTGCGGGAGGAAGCTCGCCTTCTTCCCCATCGAGAATCCCGCGCCGCCGCGCCCGCGCAGGCCGCTCGACTCGAGCTCTTTGAGGACCTGGTCGGTGGTCATCGCGGTGAGCGCCTGGCGAAGGGCGGCGTATCCGCCGACGCGCTCATAGGTGGCGATCCGGTTGAGCTCCGGCACGCCGGCGTGCTTGAACAAGATCCGGGTGCCGCTCACCGCGGTTCTCCGACCGGGGGCTTGCGCTTGTCGGGCAGCAGGTCCGCCGCGGCGTCCCCGGCCCGCAGGCGCTCGGCGATCGTGCTCGCGTCGGCGGGACTGAGCGGCCCGCGGTAGTTGCCCTCGATCGACGCCATCGGCGCCATGTCGCACGCGCCGAGGCACTCGAAGGCGCGCAGGTGGAACCGCCCGTCCGGGCTCGAGCCCCCGACGGGCGCGCCGGTCGCCTCCGACAGGGCGTCGAGCACCGCCTGCGCGCCGCGCAGCTGGCACGAGATGTTCGTGCACATGTAGATCGTGTGGCGCCCGACCGGCTCCAGCTCGAGCATGTCGTAGAAGGTCGCGATCGACTCGAGGTAGGAGGGGCTCACCTGCATGACGACGGCGACCTGGAGCATCGCCTCGGGCGAGAGCCACCCATGCTCGCGCTGCGCCGCCGACAGGGCGGGCAGGACCGCCGAGCGGCGATCCGGATAGAGCGACATGTGATGCTCGATCGTCGCGCGCAGATGATCGGGTACGCGCACGTCCGCGCGGTCGGGAACCTCGGCGGGCTCGGCTCCCACCCGCGCCCCCTCCCAGACCTGGGCAGCCAATCTGCTGCGCGACCCGGGGACGCCACGGAGGTGGTCGAACTTGCTCATCGATCGATCCCTCCCAGGATCGGATCCAGCATCGCGAGATTCGTGATCATGTCGGCGATGTAGCCGCCGACGATCATCTCGCGCAGGGCCTGGAGGTTCACGAACGAGGGGTCGCGCATGTGCACGCGCGCGGGTTTCGCGGACCCGTCGGCGAGCACGAAGCAGCCCATCTCGCCGCGCGGGCTCTCGATCGGCACGTACGCCTCGCCGGGAGGCACACGGAAGCCCTCGGTGACGAGCTTGAAGTGATGGATCAGCGCCTCCATCGAGGTTGCGAGCTCGTGGCGGGGCGGCAGCGCGACCTTGCGGTTGGTCGTGATGTGAGGCCCCTCGGGGAGCCCCTCGATCGCCTGCCTGATGATCTTGCAGGACTCGCGGATCTCCGCGACCCGCACGCGGTAGCGGTCGTAGCAGTCGCCGACCGTGCCGATCGGAACCTTGAAGTCGAACTTCTCGTACGAGGAATAGGGCGCAGCCTTGCGCAGGTCCCAGGGGTTTCCTGCGGCGCGCAGCAGCGGCCCGGTGACGCCCAGCTCGAGCAGCCGCTCCTGGCTCACGATGCCGATGTTCTTCGTGCGCTGGAGGAAGATCTCGTTGCGGTCGAGGATCGCCTCGTACTGGCCGACGCGGTCCTCCATGTCCTCGGTGAAGCTCAGCGTCTTCTGCGCCCATCCCGCGGGAATGTCCTCGAACACCCCGCCGACCTGGATGTAGCGCGTGTGCATGCGCTGCCCGGACGAGGACTCGAACAGGTCGAGGATCTTGTCCCGCTCGCGGAAGCAGTACCAGAAGATCGAGATCGCGCCGAGGTCGAGCGCGGTCGTGCCGAGCCAGACGAGGTGCGAGTGGATCCTGTTCAGCTCGCAGTGAATGACGCGCAGGTACTGGCCGCGGTCGGGGACGGGCTCGTCGAGCAGGCGCTCGACCGACATGCAGAAGGCCATCGCATTGAAGTAGTAGGCGAGGTAGTCCATCCGCTCGACGAGCGGGATCACCTTCCAGTAGGCCTTGTCTTCGCACGTCTTCTCGATGCCCGTGTGCACGTAGCCGACGAACGGCCGCGCGTCGAGCACCTCCTCGGCGCGCAGCGTCACGAGCAGGCGCAGCACCCCGTGGGTGGCGGGATGGTGCGGCCCGAAGTTGATCGTGAGCAACTCCTCCTCGACCGCTGCCGCGGCGCCGTTCGCCGGCTCGGCGGTTACGCCGGTGGCAAGCTCGCGCACGCTGCCCGCCGGCTCGCTCACTCGTACCACCTCGGCGTCTCGTGCTCGTTGTGCGTGTAGAGAACCGCCTCGCCCCCGATCGGGAAGTCGCGGCGCTGGGGGAAGCCCTCGTACTCGTCGGGCATCAGGATGCGGCGGAGGTCCGGATGGCCACGGAAGCGCACGCCGAACATGTCGTAGATCTCGCGCTCCTGGAACTCGGCGGTCGGGAAGAGGCCGACGACGGAGTCGATCTCCGGCAGCTCCGGCATGCCCGGGTCCGCGAGCACCGCCTTCACGTGCAGGCGCTCGACGCGCTCCATGTTGAGCAGCTCGTAGTGGATGCCGAAGCGCGGCTCCTGCGGCAGGTAGTCGCAGCCGTGCACGCTCGCGAGAAAGTGGTAGCTCTGGTTGGGCGTCTCGCGCAGCCACGACAGCACCGTGAGCACGTGCTCGGGCTCGGCGATCAGGGTCGCGATGCCGTGGCGGTGCTCGGCCCCGGCCACGGACCCGGGAACCTGCTCGCGCAGGTCATGGGCGATCAACTCCAGTCCGGTCGCGTCGGGCAAAGCTGGAAGTCAGGTTGGGTCGGCCGCCGGGGGGTCGCCGAGTTCCTCCGTGCCCTCGGCCCGGTAACGCTCGCGCCAGCCTAGGGTCGGATCGCCCTTGATCTTCGCCTGCAGCTTGATGATGCTGTGCAGCAGCGCCTCCGGGCGCGGTGGGCACCCGGGCACGTGGACGTCCACCGGCAGGAACTTGTCGGCGCCCTGGACCAGCGCGTAGTTGTTGAAGACGCCTCCGCTCGAGGAGCAGGCGCCCATCGCGATCACCCACTTCGGCTCGAGCATCTGGTCGTAGATGCGGCGGATCACCGGCGCCATCTTGATCGAAACCCGGCCCGACAGGATCAGCATGTCCGCCTGGCGCGGGGACGCGCGGAAGACCTCCGCCCCGAAGCGCGCCGAGTCGTAGCGCGCGGTGACGATCGACATCATTTCCATCGCGCAGCAGGCGAGGCCGAAAGTGGCTGGGAAGAGCGCGTTGGAGCGTGCCCAGCTGAGTGCCTTGTCGAGGGTGGTGGTGAGGACCCGCTGCTCGACGTACTCGTCGAGGTCCTTCCCGGACAGGTCGATCCCCCGCAGCAGCTGGCTTGCGCGGTGCGGGCTGGGGGCGCGGCTTATTTCCATTCGAGGGCCCCCCTGCGCCAGACCCAGACGAATGCGACGCTCAGCAGGGCTACGAAGATCATCGTCTCGATCAGCACGAAGGTCCCGGCGGCCTTCAGGTGCACCGCGACCGGGTAGAGGAAGATGACCTCGATGTCGAACAGGATGAAGAGCATCGCGATCAGGTAGAAGCTGATCCCGAAGCGGAAGCCCCGCTGCACGTCGGACGGGAGGCCGCACTCGTAGGGCGCGGACTTGGTCACGGACGGGCGGCTCGGGCCGAGCACCCGGTTGAGCGTTGCAAAAGCGACCCCGACCACGGTGCCCAGCGTCAGGAAGACCAGTACCGGCAGATAGCTCTCTACCAACTCTCGACCTCTCCACGTGCGGGGCTGAGGGGGGCGAAATTCCGCACTGGAATCGAGTTATATCAGCTTTGTAACAATGTGTTACATAGTGCTTTCCGTCTCAATCTCGCGCTTCATCGGGGACCTCCTTGACTGAGGTCCATCTCGTCGTCGGCGTCGCCGTACTGGCGCTCAATGTGGTCGTCGGACTGTGGGGCGTAGCCGCCGCGGCGCTCGGGCGCACGCCGGTGTCGTTCTGGTACTTGCTGCGCGCCGCGCAGGCCTCGGTGGTAGTGCAGGTGCTGCTCGGGGCGATCCTGCTGGTCGCCGGCCACGAGCCACGCGACGCGATCCACTACATGTACGGGACGGCCCCGCTGCTGGTCAATTTGATCGCGGAGGGCATGCGCTCGGGCGCCGCGGAGCGGGAGGTCCCCGCCGGCGTCGAGTTCGCCGGCCTCCCGGCGGCCGAGCAGCGCGCGATCGCCCTGCGGATCGTGCGACGCGAGATGCTGACGATGAGCGCTGCGGCGCTGCTCGTGGCGGCTTTCTCGCTGCGCGCTGCCCAGGTATCGGGCGCCCTGTTCTAGAAACTCGCGCCCAAATCACCCGCCGCCCGGACCCTCCAGCGCGCGGTCCACGTCCGCCGGCGCCGGCTCGCGCGCGGTGAGGCTCCAGTAGCTGCCGTCGAAGAAGACGAGCGGCTCACCCTCGGCATGCCACAGGTCGACGACCTCGCCGACCGCGATCAGGTGGTCCCCGCCGGGCGTCAGCTCCCGCAGCTCGCAGCCGAGCCACGCGAGGCAACCGTCGATCGCGGGAACGCCGGCCCGCTCCGTCCAGGGGATCCCCTCGAACTTCTCCTCCTCGGGGAGCTTCGAGGCGAACCGCGCCGCGACCTCCTCCTGGTCGTGCGCGAGGAACTGGACCCCGAAGCGGCGCGAGCGCTCGACCGCCGCGAGCGTTCGCGCCGTGCGTGCGAAGCACACGATCATCAGGGGCGGGTCGAGCGACAGGGAGGCGATCGCGTTGGCGGTCATCCCGGCCGGCCCGCCGGGCCCGAGCGCGCTGACCACGCAGACTCCGGTCGTGAAGCGCCCGCAAGCGCTGCGGAACTCCGCCTGGTCGATCGGCCCGGCCATCGCGCGGAATACTCCCACCGCGGGGTCCCGCATACCCTCAGCGGGAAGGAAGTGCCCGGCACCGACCCATTCGCCGCCGTCATGTGCGAGCGCGCCTCTCGAATAATGGAGGCCTCGCCCGAGGCAGTTGAAGCTCGACGAGAGCCCGCTCTGCCCAGCCGGCGCCGGACGCCGACCTATTTCGCCTCGCGGCCCGGCTTCCCTTCCGATCCCGGAGCAACGGTCGCCCCCTGAATAACTAATATGCCGCCCCGATGAAGCGCTTCCGTCTCGCGATCGTGACGATCGTCGCTCTCGCCGGCCTCGCAACGGCCGGCTGCGGAGAGGACGGCCAAGAGGTCGACTCGCGCGGTGCGACCCTCTTCGCGGAGCGCTGCGCGGGCTGCCACACCCTCGAGGCGGCCGGTACCGAGGGCAGCAACCCGGAGGAGCGCGTCGCCGGCCCGAACCTCGACAACAGGCTCGAGACGAAGGACCAGGTCCTCTACGCGATCCGCAACGGGGGGTTCTCCGGGGCGATCATGCCGCAGAACATCGTCGTCGGGAAGGAAGCAGAGGCGGTGGCGGACTTCGTCGCCAAGTACGCCGGCAAGTCGGCCACGAGCCCGCCGGGCCTGACCCCCGGCGGCGGCTCGAACGAGGCCCGCAGCGGCTCGGAGTCCAGCGCTCCCGGCTCCGAATAGGCGCAGGTCGCCGCCACGCTCGATCTCAAGCTGATCCGCAGCGACCCGGAGGGCGTGAAAGCTGCGCTTGCGCGCCGGGGCGCAGACGGCAAGGTCGACGAGCTGCTCGCGCTCGATGCGCGGCGCCGGGCACTGCTGACCGACGTCGAGGAGCGCCGGGGCACCAAGAAGAAGCTCTCGGAGCGGATCGCGCAGGCCAAGCGGGCCGGCGCGGACGCCCCGGACGCGATCGCCTCCTCGAACGCGATCGGGGACGAGCTCAAGGCCTTGGAGCAGGACCTCGCGGAGGTCGAGCGCAACATCGACGGCCTGCTCGCGACGCTCCCGAACCTCCCCGACCCGGGCGCCCCTGACGGGTTCACCGAGGACGACGCCGAGGTCGTCCGCGTCGTCGGGGACCCGCCACAGTTCGGCTTCGAGCCCCGTGACCATCTCGACATCGGTACGTCACTGGGGCTGATCGACATGGAGACCGCCGCACGTGCGTCGGGGTCGCGGTTTGCCTACTTGAAGGGCGATCTCGCCTTCCTCGAGCTCGCGCTCGTGCAGTACGCGCTGCGCAAGCTGGCCGACAAGGGCTTCGAGCCCGTGATCCCGCCGGTCCTGGTCCGTGAGGAGCCGATGTTCTGGACGGGGTTGCTCCCGACCGACCGGGCCCAGATCTACGAGGTGCCCTCGGACGACCTCTTCCTCGTCGGGACCTCCGAGGTCAGCCTTGCGGCGCTGCACGCCGACCAGATCCTGGCAGCGGATCAGCTTCCCCTGCGCTATGCGGGCTTTTCCACCTGCTTCAGGCGCGAGGCGGGGGCGGCGGGCAGGGACACGCGCGGAATCTTCCGCGTGCACCAGTTCGACAAGGTGGAGATGTTCTCGTTCGTCGACCCGGCGACATCGGCCGACGAGCACGAGCGTCTGCTCGCGATCGAGGAGGAGATCTTGCAGGAGTTGGAGATCCCCTATCGAATCGTGAATGTGGCTGTCGGCGACCTCGGCGCTCCGGCGGCCAAGAAGTACGACTGTGAGGCATGGATTCCAGGCCAGGGCCGGTACCGGGAGCTGACGTCGTGTTCGAACACAACGGATTACCAGGCACGTCGCATGCGCGCCCGCTTCCGGGCCGAGCCGAAGGGCTCGCCGCGACCCGTGCACACGTTGAACGGGACGGCGGTCGCGGTCGGGAGGACGATCCTCGCGATCATCGAGAACCACCAGACGGGCGACGGAGGGTTTCGAGTTCCCGCTGCGCTGCATCCGTTCGGCAGCCCCGTCGCGGTTCCGGGCCCCGCCTGATCCGGCGAATCACCACTACGGAGGATCGCCGGTTCGGCCGAGAAGAGAACGATGGAGAAAGTGTCGACGGCGCGCGCATCGTTCCCTAGAATGGCTGTGCCGCCACTCCCGCGGTCTTCTTCTGGACACGATGGTCCGAGCCCGGGATGACGAGGCAAGGATGTCGGAACAAGCAAACGAGTCTTGGCCAAGTTCGCGTCGGGCAGTCCCGGCGATCGTGCCTGGCTGAACGGACGCAGCACAGCAGTGATGGGCGAGTTCCCGCCGCCCGAAGTCTCATATTCCTCCCATGCAGGGCGTGTGAAGACCGGCGCGGGGCCTTGCCAAATCGAGTTTCAGCAAGTTTCGGAGATGCACAGCGTTTGAAGGATTGGACGTTTCACGGTCATGGGAACTAACGACCTATTCACAAAAGAGATCGGCTCGGCACTGAGGCTAGGCCGGCTGCGCCGTTCCGGCGCCGGAGAGCCCGGCCTGGAGGCCGCCGACCGCCGCGTCCACCCGATCCGCCTCGACGCGTTGATGCTGGTGCTCGCGGGCACCGCGACCGAGGGCATCTCGGCCGCGCTCGGCGAGCCCGCCGCGCCGGTGGGATGGGTCGCCTTCTTCAGCGCCCTGGTGCTCGTCATGTTCGGGGCCCGCGGCATGTACGCGGACCGGCTTCGCTCCCATCTGCTCGACGAGATCCGCTCGATCGTGTCGGCCACCGCGGTCGCGACGATGGCCGTGATCTCACTGCGCGTGGTACTGACGGATGACCCGCACACCGCGGCGCAGACCGCTCAGACCTGGATGCTGGCCGCGGTCACGCTCTCGGCCGGGCGCACAGGGTTGTTCATCTCCCGCGCCCGCGCCGTCGCGCGGGGCGAGGGCGGCAAGTCCACGCTGATCGTCGGCGCCGGCCGCGTCGGCCAGCTCGTCGCGAAGCGCCTGGTGGAGCGCCCGGAGTTCGGCCTGCGGCCTGTCGGGTTCCTCGACAACGACCCGCTCGAGCTCGAGGGCCAGACCGTCGAGCTTCCCGTCGTCGGCGCCAGCTGGGACCTCGAGCGCGTGATCGAGGAGCAGGGCGTCGAGCACGTCGTCTTCACCTTCTCCACGGCGCCGCACGCCGTGATGCTCAGCATGGTCCGCCGCTGCCGCGAGCTGGGCGTGTCCGCCTCGCTCGTGCCGCGCCTCTTCGAGGTCTCGGTGGAGCGCGTGTCGGTCGAGCACCTCGGCGGCCTGCCGCTGCTCGAGATGCGCCCGATCGACCCGAAGGGCTGGCAGTTCATCGTCAAGTACGCGATCGACCGCGTGGTCGCCGGGATCGCGGTCGTGATGATCTCGCCGATCCTGATCGGACTGACGCTCGCCGTGCTGATCACCTCCGGGCGCCCGATCTTCTTCCGCCAGCGCCGCATCGGGCTGAACGGCGAGGAGTTCGACATGCTCAAGTTCCGCACGATGAAGGGCAGCCCCGAGGCGGCCGGCCACAACCACGGCCACTGGGTGTTCGAGTCGCTCGACAACAGCCAGTCGCTGCTGGCCGACCCGAAGCCGAACGGCAACGGGAACGGGAACGGGCATCTGACGAACGGCAACGGAAACGGCAACGGCAACGGAAACGGCCATGCCCCGGACGGCAACGGGCACGGCGACGTCGCGACCGCCACCGACACCACCACCGAGATCAAGGTCCAGGCCTCGAGCGAGGACCGCCGCACGCCGATCGGCCGCGTCTTGCGCCGTTACTCACTCGACGAGCTGCCGCAGCTGCTCAACGTGCTGCGCGGCGACATGTCGCTGATCGGGCCCCGTCCCGAGCTGGGGACCTTTGTGAGACTCTTCGAGGAGGCGGTCCACCGCTACGGTGATCGCCACCGCGTCAAGTCGGGTATCACCGGCTGGGCCCAGGTCCATGGCCTGCGTGGCAACACCTCCCTTGCCGACCGGGTCGAATGGGACAACTACTACATCGAGAATTGGTCTCTTTGGCTCGACATGAAGATCGCCGTGATGACAGTCGGCTCGCTCCTGCGCTGGCGGGAGGACTGACGAGCGCACACCCGCGTATCGCGGCCGGCCGTGTGCCGGCTCTTGCCGCGGCCGCGGCGGCCGTCGCCTTGCTGGCGTGCATGCTGTCGACCGCGCCCTCGGCGCTCGCGAAGTCTCCGGGCGACTACTCGGCCGCCGACCAGTACGTCGAGACTCTTCCGACCAGCCGCGGTCCGAGCGCGACGAAGGAGCCCGGCCGCGGGCGCAGCGGCCTGCCGGCTCGCCTGCGGGACAAGCTCTACGCGCAGGCCGGCACCGACGCCGCGTCGCTCGAGGAGCTCGCGACCTCGGGCGAGTTCGGGGCGCCTCAGGGAACGGGTGGCGCCGCCGATAAGAACGCGAAGGGCGGCTCCTCCAGCTCGACAGGCGTGCCGACGGCTTCCGTCAGAGCCGTGCGCGACAGTGGGGGAGACTTGCTCTGGCTCCTGCTCGCGCTGCTCGCGATCACGGGCCTGATGGTCGGAGCGGTCGCCTATCAGCGCCACAAGAACAGCCAGTCCAGCCGATAAGGGGCACGAGCCGCCCGAGGATCTTGCGCGCCCGGAGCGGGCCGCGCCTCAGTCCGCGGCGCCGCGTGGCCTGAACGGCGCGGCGGCCCTGGCGGTGACGCTGCTCGTCGGGGCGGCCACCTTCCTGCTGGGCTTCAACGACGGCAGCTACCAGCTCACTGACCGCTCGGCGGTTGCGATCGCGGCCTGGTGGGCGCTCGCGATCGGGATCGCGCTCAAGGCGTGGCCCGGAACGCGCGTGCCGCGCGCCGCGATCGCCGCGACAGGCGCACTCGCCGCACTCGCCCTGCTCTCGCTGCTCTCGACCGGGTGGGCCGTGTCCGGCGAGAGGGCGTACCTCGAGTTCACGCGCGTGCTGATGTACGCCGGCGTGGTGGCGCTCGTGGCGCTCGCCGTGCGGGCACGGCACGCGGCCGCAGTGAGCGACGGGCTCGCGCTGGGCATCGTCGGCGTCGTGCTGGTCTCGCTCGCGAGTCGCTTCTGGTGGGGGGAGGTCGGGCCGGGGGGACCGCCATCCTTCTTCCCGGTCAGCACCCGGCTGCACTACCCGGTGAACTACTGGAACGGCCTCGCGATCCTCGCCGGGCTCGCGTTGCCGCTCCTGCTGCGCGCCGCGGTCGCGCGACGGCCGGCGATCCTGCGGGCGCTCGCGCTCGCGCCCGTGCCGGCGATCGCGGCGACGATCTACCTGACCTCCTCGCGGGGCGGGGCGGCCGCCGCCGCCTTCGGGGTGCTGGTCTTCCTCGCGCTCACGACGCACCGCTTGAGCGCGCTCGTGGCAACCGCCGTGGGCGCGGCCGGGGCGATCGGGGCGGTCGAGGTGCTGCTCGCCCGCGACGATCTCGTCAACGGGCCGCTGTCGGCGCCTTCCGTCGCGGGCCAAGGGGAGAGCGCTGCCCTGGCGCTCACGCTGATCGCGCTCGGATGCGTGGCCGTCTACTGGGCGTGGAGCCGGTTCGCCGACTGGGAGCCGCGCGTGCCGCGCGGCGGGCAGTTCGCGATCGCCGGCGCGGTCGTGCTCGTCGCGGTCGCAGGTTTCGCGGCGCTCGACCCGGGCGCGAAGTTCGACGACTTCAAGCGGCCCCCGGGAGAGACGAAGTACGCGGAAGGCGACTTCACACGGTCCCACCTGCTCAGCTCGACCAGCACCGGGCGCTGGCAGCTGTGGGCTTCGGCGCTCGACGAGTGGGACACGAAGCCGGCCCTCGGTCGGGGCGCCGGCTCGTACCAATCCTGGTGGCTGGAGCACGCCGAGTTCCCGCTGTTCGTGCGCGACGCGCACTCGCTGTGGCTCGAGATGCTCGCCGAGCTTGGCGTGGTCGGGTTCCTGCTGATCGTGCTGGCGTTCGGCACGGGTCTCGTCGCGGCTTTCGCGCGCTTGCGCCACGCGGCGGCGGATCGCCCGCTGATCGCCGCGCTCGTCGGGGTGCTCGCGGCATTTGCGCTCGCCGCGGCGATCGACTGGATGTGGGAGCTGACGATCGTCGGCCTCGTGGCCGTCGTCGCGCTCGGGATGCTGGTCGGCCACGCGACGCTGCCCGCCGAGGCCGCCGGGCAGGCCGATCGTCCTGAGCGCGCCCGCAACCCGCGGGACCTGCGCGCGCGCGCCCTGCGAACCGCCGCCGTGGCGGTCTCGCTTGCCGCGATCATGTGTGCGGCGGTGCCGATGCTCGCCCAGGAGCGCCTCGAGCAAAGCCAGGCAGCCGCCGGGCGAGGCGATGCCGCGGAGGCCGTCGAGGCGGCCGACGGCGCCCGCTCGCTCCAGCCCTGGGCGGCCTCGCCCTACCTTCAGCTTGCGCTCGTCCAGGAGCAGGCCGGAGATCTCGGCCAGGCGAAGACCTATGTCGAGGACGCGCTCGAGCGCGATCGCAGCGACTGGAGCATCTGGCTCGTAGCGGCGCGCATCCAGACCAAGGCTGGTTTCATAAAGGCAGGGCGCCGCAGCCTCCGGCGGGCGCAGGCGCTCAACAGCAAGTCCGAGTTGTTCGCGGACCTCCGGGCAAGGGCCCGCGAACGCTCCGCGCGGTAAGCCTGATTTGAGGTACGGAAAACCGAAGCTCCGGCGGATCGCCCCGCTGCTTGCCGTCGCGGCGATGCTCGTCGTACCGGCGCCGGCGGCGGCCGCCGCGCGCCCCCTCGCGCTCGGGATCCAGGACTTCGACTTCACGCAGACGCACTTCGACCGGGTCAAGTCGTCGGGCGCCGGCGTCGTGAAGATCAACGTGTCGTGGCGGGCCGTGGCGCCGACGACCCCGCCGGCCGGCTTCAACCCGGCGAGCCCCGTCGAGCCGAGCTACGACTGGGAGCCCTACGACTCCTACGTGCGCGCGGCCGTTGCCACGGGCCTGCAGCCGCTGATCACCGTCGAGCAGGCCGCCGCCTACGCTGAGCGCGACCAGACCGGATCAGCGGGGACCCGCAACCCCGACCCCGTGCAGTTCGGCCTCTTCGGGGAGGCCGTCGCGCGACGCTACAGCGGCGCGATCGCGGGCCTGCCGCGGGTACGGATGTTCGAGGCCTGGAACGAGCCCAACGCCAACTTCTTCCTGCACCCGCAACGCGGTCCGGACGGGCGCAACACGTCGCCCGCGCTCTACCGCGAGCTGGTCAACCAGTTCGCCGCCGGCGTGCACCGGGTGCACCGGGACAACATCGTCGCGGCGGGCGCGACCTTCCCGTTCACGATCGACCGCGCAAGCGGGTTCACGATCGGGCCGTACCGCTTCATGCGTGAGGTCCTCTGCCTGTCGGGCAAGCTCGCGGTGATACCGGGCTGCGGCCCGCCCGTCCAGTTCGACGCGCTCAGCCATCATCCGTACACATCGGGCGGACCGACGCACCGGGCCGGGCACGCCGACAGCATCTCCCTGGGCGACATGGAGCGCCTGCGGCGCCTGCTGAAGGTGGGCGTCCGCAGGGGCCGGATCACTTCCACGGGCCCCGTGCGATTCTGGGTTACGGAGTTCGGCTGGGACAGCGCGCCGGCCGACCCGCAGGGCGTCCCGGCCGCGCTGCACGCGCGCTGGGTCTCCGAGGCGCTTTACCGCTCGTGGAACGCGGGCGTGTCCCTGTTCGTCTGGTACCGGCTGCGCGACGGCGCGGCGACCGGGGCCGTGCAGTCGGGCCTGTGGTTTCGCTGCGAGGCCGGCATCGCCTGCGACAAGCCCAAGACGCGCTCCCGCCAGGCGTTCCGCTTCCCGTTCGTGGCGTTCCGCGCGCGCAAGCGCGTGCAGGTCTGGGGCCGGGCGCCGGGCGGCGCCACGCGGGCGAAGGTCGCGATCGAGCGCCCCCGGCGCGGCAAATGGAGGCGCGTGAAGGTGCTGCGAAGCGACTCGACGGGGATATTCCGGGCGCGCCTGAGGGGACCGCGCAGAGGCTTCCTGCGGGCCCGCCTGCTCTCGACGAGGGAGGCATCGGTGCGCTTCTCGCTGAAGCGGGTGCGGGACCGGCCTTTCAATCCCTTCGGTTCGACGGGGTAGGAGCCGATAATCCACCCGTGACCCTCACTCCCGACCAATCCGTCGGACTGAAGGTGGACGTCAGCGTCCTGATCCCGGTCCTCAACGAGGAGCGGGAGATTCGCGCGAGCGTCGAGGCGATGCTCTCCCAGAGCTACGACGGGGAGATCGAGTTCCTCTTCATGGACGGGAGCTCGGAGGACCGCACCAAGGAGATCCTCGAGGAGATGGCCGCGTCCGATCACCGCATCCGGGTCCTGGACAACCCCCAGCGCCGCACGACCTTCGGGCTCAACATCGGGCTCGAGAACGCGCGCGGCGACTACGTGGTGCGCATGGACGCGCACACCCACTACCCCGCGGAGTACGTGGCGAAGGGCGTCGAGCGCCTCGCGCGCGGCGACGTGGAGTGGGTCACGGGCCCACAGATCCCGCACGGGAAGGGCAAGTGGTCGCGTCGCGTGGCGATCGCCCTGCGCTCCTGGTTCGGGGCGGGCGGCTCGGGCAAGTGGGAGGCCGACGAGGAGAAGGACATCGACACGGGCGTGTTCACAGGCGTCTGGAAGCGCGCGACGCTCGACGAGTACGGCGGCTGGGACGACGGCTGGCCCGTCAACCAGGACTCCGAGCTTGCGGCACGGTTCTTCGAGCAGGGCAGCAGGATCGTCTGCGTTCCCGAGCTCGGCGCGCTCTACACGCCGCGCGACTCGATCGAGTCGCTCTGGCGCCAGTATTGGCGCTACGGCTTCTACCGTGCCAAGACGAGCCGCTACCACCCGGCGAGCATGCGGCGCTCGGCGGTGTTCCCTCCCGGCCTCGTGATCGCGCTGGCCGGCGCCTTGCTCGCGCCGCGACCCCTGCGGCTCGCCTGCCGCGCGGCGGTGGGCGCCTGGGCGGCCGGCGTGATCGCGGCGAGCGCGCCGACGGCGCGCGCGCAAGGTCTGCGGGAGGGCGGAGGGCTCGCGGTAGTGTTCGCTGCGATGCACCTGTCCTGGGGCGCGGGCTTCCTGCGCGGCTGCGCGGCGTTCGGCCCACCGTGGGCGGCGCTCGCGCGGATCATCGGCTTGAGGCGCGCCTGAGATGCGCGTCGGCGTCTACACGGACTACCACTACTGGCGCGACGGCAACGTGTACTACGCCGAGCGCGCGTTCTTCACGTTCATCACGAGCCTCGCCGGGATGGTCGACCAGCTCGTGCTCTTCGGGCGCGTGAACCCGCAGCCGGGCCGCTCCCACTACCGGGTTCCGGACGCGATCGACTTCGTGCCGCTGCCCTTCTACACGAGTCAGGCCGACGCGGGTGGCGCGCTGCGCGCGATGGCGCGGTCGCTGCGCCGCTACTGGCGCACGCTCGATCGCCTCGACACCGTCTGGCTGCTGGGCCCGCACCCGCTCGCGGTCGCGTTCGCGCTGCTTGGCGCGCTGCGCGGCAAGCGGGTCGTGCTGGGCGTGCGCCAGGACATGCCCGTCTACGTGGCAAGCCGCCACCCCGGCAAGCGCTGGATGATGGTGGCCGCCCACGTCCTGGAGCGCACCTTCCGGCTGATGTCGCGTCGCTTCCCGGTCGTCGTCGTGGGGCCGCAGCTCGCCGCCAACTACAGCGGCGCGCGCGAGCTGCTGACGCTGTCGGTGTCGCTCGTGGGCGAGGACCAGATCGTCGACCCGCAGGAGGCCGCTGAGCGCGTCTGGAACGGCGGGGAGTTGCGCGTGCTGACCGTCGGCCGCCTCGAGACGGAGAAGAACCCGCTGCTACTTGCCGACGTGCTCGCGCGCCTGCGGGATCGCGACCAGCGATTCCGGCTGCTCGTGTGCGGCGAGGGGCCGATGGACGGCGAGCTGACGCAGCGCCTCGAGGAGCTCGGGGTCTCCGATGCCGCGGACATGCTCGGCTACGTGCCGATCACGGAGGGCCTGCTCGACGTCTATCGCTCGAGCCACGCCTTCCTGCACGTCTCGTGGACCGAGGGGCTCCCGGGGACGCTCTTCGAGGCCTTCGCGGCCGGCCTGCCGGTCGTTGCGACCGCGGTCGGCGGTGTGCCCGCGGCGGTCGGCGACTCGGCGCTCCTGGTCGAGCCGGGCGACGCCGACGCGCCCGCCGCGGAGCTTCTGCGGCTGGCCGGCGATCCCGCCCTGCGCGGCGACCTGATCCGTTCCGGAGTCGAGCGCGTCCGCGCACACACGCTCGAGGCCGAGAGCCGGCGCGTCGCTGACTTCCTCGGCGGCTAGCTGCAGTTCCCACGCACGTTGTTCCCGGTTGCGGGCCTGGCGCTGGTCGGCGGGTTCGAAAACCGGGGTGGGTAAGGCAGGGCAGGACCCGGGACGAGCAAGGACTCGCGCGACGCGTCGTTTGCGACGCAAAGCGCACGCGTCGCTCGTGAAAGAGCCGTCTGCGCGTGATTCGCATGAGGTGCGTCGATCCGGCAGGCGCCGGTCGACGAACTTTCCCTCCTGGCGTCCGCTTTCACGCATGGCGGGAGGGAAAGTTCGGCGGCCGATGCGCGACCCGGAGGGCTTTCGCCCGTGACCGCGACCTTTCTTTGAAGTCTCGTGACACTCCGCCGCCCAGCGCGGTCGCAGACGCCGACGATCCCTCTTCCCTTACCCACCCGGTTTTCCACGCCCGAGCTTGCGCCCGCGAGGCGCATTCCGCGGCCTGAACAACGTGGTTGGGAGCTACGGCCAGCGCGTCGGATGACGAACTTCGACGATCGGCACCCACCTGTCGGGTGCAAATTACCAAGGTCCGGGTTCGACTAGGAAACGTTCGCCGCCGGGCCGATCAAGCGCTCGTAGCGGTCGACCATGTCCTCCGCCCACGGGGCGAGCCCCAGGTGCTCGCGCAGCCATGCGTGCCCGGCCCGTGAGTTGCGGTCGGCCTGGCCGGGGTCGCGCGCCAACAGGGACGTGATCGCCTCCGCGATCGCCGCGGGGTCGAGCGGCGTGACGACGCACGCGGGGACGTGCTCCCCGACGAGCTGGTGACCGGGGATGTCGCTCACGACGGCGGCCGTGCCGCTCGAGAGCGCCTCGAGGACCGAGTAGGGCGTTCCCTCCGCGCGGCTCGGGGCCACGAAGATGTCCGCCGCCGCATACATCTGCTGCACGCGGTCGGTCGGCTCGAGCACGATCAGCCGATCGCCCAGCCCGCTCCGCGCCGCCGGCTCGCGGGCCGCGTCGCCGCCGCCGACGGTCGCCGCGGTCACGTCCGCGCCGGCCGCGTGCAACGCGCGCACCGTCTCGATGAAGAGGTCGCCGCCCTTGCGCATCCAGTCCCAGCCGAAGTGCACGAGCAGCGGCCGGCCCGCGGGCAGGCCGAGCTCGTCACGGGCGGCGCGGCGCTGCTCGCTCGTGAGGAGGGGGAAGCGATCGACGTCGACGGCGTTGTGGAGGAACTCGGCCTTGGCGCGCGGCGCCCCGCGGCGCGTGATCGTCTCCACCAGCTCGGTGCTGACGCAGAGCATCTGGTCGGCACGGCGGCCGAACGCCGCGTACTTGAGGTAGTTCCGCGCGAACGCGGCGGCGCCATCGAGGTGCGGCGTGTGGATGTGCCAGATCACGCCCGTGCGGTCGCGCCTCGAACCGGCAACCGCGGCAGCCACGTCGAATGCCGTGAAGTGCGTGTGCAGCAGCGCCGGGCCGTCGTCCTCGGCGAGCATTCCGGCGACCCATGCGGTCAGGTCGCGCCGCGACGCTCCCTCCGGCGAGAAGCGGTAGGGGATCGCGTCCTCGTCGAGCTCCCCGAGCCAGATGCGATCGCGGGAGACCGGCGTGAAGACCGCTTCGCGGCTCCAGCCGCGGCGCTGCGCCGCTCCCATGACCGCGCGCAGCATCGGGATGAAGGATCCCGGGTAGGGGCCGCCATAGCCGGCGAGGTGGATCAGGCGCACCGGAGCACCGTAGCTACCCGGCACGATGTGCGAGCGCGCGCCGGATCGACAGCAGCTCGGTGCGGCTCACCTCGCCGGTGAGCAGCAGGCAGACGCAGTAGGTCGCGATGCCGCTGGCGCCGCCGGCCAGCCAGTCCAGCACCGTCAGGTCCTCCGTGCCGAAGCCCATCATCACGATCGCCATCGCGCCCGCGGCGATCGCCGTGCGTGCGAACGTGACGGCGATCGGGCGCACCTGCAGGCCGATCAGCTGCTTGCAGATCCAGAAGTGCGCCGGGACATATATGAGGTACGCGGCGTCCGCGCCGATCGCGCTCCCGACCACGCCGATCTCGTTCAGGAGCACGATCGAGACGACGAAGTTGACGACCAGCGCCGCGACCGCGACGGGGATGCGGCGCCGGGCCTCGCCGAGGTAGTTCACCCCCACGGACACCAGCGGTGCGAGGCCGAAGAGGTAGATCAGCGGCGCCAGCGCCCGCAGGACGTCGGCGGACTCCTCGAAGCCGGTCCCCAGGATCACCTCGACGAGTGGCCCCGCCCACACAACGACCGGGACGACCATCACCGCCTGGAGGATCATCAGGTACCGGATGCCCGCCTGGAAGGCGCCCACGTTCGGGCCCCCGCCTCCGCGCGACAGGCGCGGCGAGATGCCCGCAGAGAGCGCGAGCCCGGGGTAGTGCAGGAAGGTGATCAGCTTCGCCGGGGCCTGGAAGACGCCGACCGCCGTCGTGCCGAGGATCGCCCCGATCAGGAGGATGTCGATCTGCGTGATCACGGCGAAGACCGCGTCGATCAGCAGAAGCGCGCCTGCGTAGCGCGCGATGTCGCGCACGCGCCCGCTCGGGTTGCCGCGCAGCGACAGCGTGCGGCGGTTGACCGAGCGCGCGATCAGCACGAATGCGAAGAGCGCGCCGAAGCCGTACCCGATCGCGCGCCCGAAGGCCGCGCCCGTCACGCCGGCGCCGAGCAGGACCAGCGCGATGCTCGCTCCCGCCTCGACCGCGCTCTCGGCCGCGATCAGGCGCAGCGTGAGCGACACGCGCCCGAGCGCCTCGAAGGCGGTGCGATAGAAGCCGACGATGCTCTGGCCGAGCACGGCGAGTGCGACGCCGCGCAGCGGCCAGACCATCTCCGGCGTGTCATAGGCGTTCGAGATCGGGCCCGCGACCGCGAACAGCAGCACGCAGATCGCGCCCGAGGCGATCAGCTTGAGCTTCAGGCCGTCGGCCAGCACGCGCGTGATCGCGTCCTCGTCGCCGCGATGCTCGGCCACGTAGCGCGCCGTGGACTGCGAGATGCCGAAGTCGGCAGGGAGGAAGACGAGCGACGCGACGCTCAGCGCGAGGGCGAAGACACCGTAGTCCTCCGGGCCGAGCTGACGCACCAGGAAGATCGTCAGGATCGCCGTGAATCCCGCGGTCGCGAGCTGGGCGGCGAGCGCGAAGGCGGTATTGCGCTTGATCGTGTCGCCCCCGTCGGGCTGGCGGGTTCCACTGGCCGGGGGCATCACTGGCTCACATCGGCGGGATCGGCCGCATCCCTGAAGGGGAGCGGGATTGCTGGGCGCAGCGTACCGGCGGCGCCGATCCACTGTTCGCACAACCGTCCACGTATGGACCCTTCCAGGCTCAAGACCTGCGCCGTCCTCTCCGAGTGCATGGTCATTGCCGGCGTGCCTGGGAGGGCACGCGAAACAAGCCAGGGAGGGCTGTAATGGCAAGCGGAATCAAAGGCAGGATGCCTATGCGCGGGCGCATGATGGCCGGCGCAATCGCAATCGCGACCGTCATGGTCGCGGCAATCGCGGGGAACAGCCCCGCCGCGACCTCGTGTGACAGGGTCGCGTCACCGTCCGGCTCGGACTCCGCGGCGGGTAGTGCCGCGAGTCCCTATCGGACCGCACAGAAGCTGGTCGACTCGCTCGCTCCCGGACAGACCGGGTGCCTGCGGGCCGGCACGTACGAGCAGAACGTGACGATCTCGAAGGGCGGCGGCGCCGGCTCGCCGGTCACGCTGTCGAGCCATCCGGGCGAGCGGGCGAGCGTCCGCGGCCGGTTCCGGGTCAAGGACTCCGCGAACTTCGTGGTGGTCGAGGAGCTCAACCTCGACGGTCGCAACAGCGACAACCTGCCGAGCCCGAGTGTCTACGGAGACGACGTGACGTTCAGGGACAACGACGTCACGAACTATCACCACACGGCGATCTGTTTCCTGCTCGGCTCGAGCGACTACGGTCGCGCCGTTCGCAACACGATCGAGCGCAACCGGATCCACGACTGCGGGCGGCTGCCCGCCAACAACCACGAGCACGGTATCTACGTCGAGCGCGCGGACGACCTTCGCGTGACCGACAACTGGATCTACGACAACGCGGACCGGGGCGTGCAGCTGTTCCCCGACTCGCAGCGCGCGTACATCGCGCGCAACGTGATCGACGGCAACGGGCAGGGCGTGAGCTTCGCGCGTGTGTCCGCCGGAAACGTCGTCGAGCACAACGTCATCTCCAATTCGGTGCTCCGATGGAACATCGAGGACTGGGAGCTGACGGGCTCGGGCAACGTCGCGCGCAGCAACTGCGTGTGGACGACGCGCACCGACTCGTACGCGCGTGGCGGCGGGATCATGGTGAACCCGGACTTCACCTCCGTGGGGAACCTGATCGCGGACCCGCAGTTCGCTGACCGGACGGCCAAGGACTTCCGCCTCGGGAGTGCCGCCCCGTGCGCCGTCCTGCTCGCCGGAGGCGGGACCCCGCCGGCCCCGGCTCCACAGCCGCAGCCGAGCCCCCCACCGGCGCCGCAGCCCGGCCCGGCGCCACAGCCGGGTCCCTCGCCCGCGCCGGTCCCGGGGCAGGACACGGACGCTCCGCCGCGGGTGGAGATCACCGCGCCCGGCAACGGGTCGCTGTTCTCCGGCAGGTTGCGGATGACCGCGACGGCGAAGGACGACAAGAAGGTCGCGCGCGTCGACTTCTACGTCGACAGGAAGCTCGTGGACCGCGACACGTCGGCTCCATACCAGGAGAGCTGGCGGGTGCGCGGGATCGGCTACGGGCGCCACACGGTCACCGCGAGGGCCTACGACAGCGCCGGCCAGCTGGACGCCGACGCGGTGTCCGTGAGGCGCGTGCGGGACGTCGAAGCGGCGGCCAGGGCGCAACGCAAGCGCGTCAAGCAGCGCACGGGCGCACGACGCTAGTCCGCCCGGGACACATGAGAGGCGCCTGAGAAATGGGCAGGGGGCAGCGCCGCGGCCGGTCGCAAAGGCCGCGGCGCCGCCATTTTCGGCATCTGGCCATGTGCGCATTCCGACAACCCATGAGCAGCCCATTGCAGCCCTTGAGGGCCATGCGTGAGGCCGCCGATGGGAACCTCGAAAGCGACTTCGGGGGGAGACCCAAGGATGAAATTCCACAGGCAGCACCTCAATACCAATGCAATTAGGATTCCGCGTCGTCTGTTGGGCGCGAGAAGGGAGTCGATCGCGTTGCAGTCCAGGCTCATGGCCGCCCTCGCGGCCGTCGTCTGCGTCTTCGTGGCTTTCGGAGCCACCGCGACGGGCGCCGCTGCGTGCGAAAAGGTCGCCTCGCCGCTCGGGTCGGACGCGTACTCCGGCAGCGCCGATCAGCCCTATGCGACGTTCGAGCACCTGGCGAACTCGCTCAAGCCGGGACAGACCGGCTGTCTGCGCGCCGGCATCTATCAGGGCGACGCCAGGATCACGCGGGGCGGGAACGGCCCGGCGCCGACCACGGTCACGAGCTATCCGGGCGAGCGCGCCACCGTGCTCGGCCGCATCCACGTTGCCGACCAGGCCAACAACATCGTGTTCACGCAGTTGGACCTCGACGGTCGCAGCGCCGACAACCTGCCGAGCCCGACCGTCAACGGCGACGGGATCGTGTTCCGGGACAACGACATCACGAACCACAACACGACTATCTGCTTCGTGCTCGGTAGTGACGGCTACGGGCGTGCGCGGGGCACGGTGATCGAGCGGAACCGCATCCACAACTGCGGCGAGCTGCCTCCGACGAACCACCACCACGGAATTTACGTCGAGGCCTCCGATGGAGCGCGCATCACCGAAAACTGGATCTACGACAACGCGGACCGGGGCGTGCAGCTGTTCCCGGACGCGCAGGGCACGTACGTCGCCCGCAACGTGATCGACGGCAACGGGCAGGGCGTGATCTTCTCGCGCGAGTCCGCGAACAACGTCGTCGAGAACAACGTGATCTCCAACCCGGCCGTGCGCTACAACATCGAGGACTGGGAGCTGAGCGGCGGGGGCAACACGGCCCGGCGCAACTGCGTCTGGAGCACGCGTCACGCGGGCAATCCGGGCGGCATCCAGCCCGGCCTCGGGGTTTCGGTGGTCGGGAACCTGGTGACCGACCCCGACTTCGTCGACCGCGGGGGGAAGGACTTCAGGCTGCGCCCGGGCAGCCCATGCCTGAACTTCGCCGCGACGCTGGCGCCACAGAGCAGAAAGGCCAAGAAGCGCAGCCCGGTGCGGCTGCGCGCCAACACGCGGTCGATCTGGCCCGGCGGCCACCTACGCCTGCGGGCGAAGGTCAGGTCCGCCGCGGCGCGGGCATCGGCATCCACCAAGGCGATCCTCAAGGTCCGCCGCGGGAACAAGTGGCGCCGGGTCGGCACCATGGAGCTGCACGGCGTGCGCTACACGGCCACGCCACGGCTCGGCAAGGCGGGTAGCGCGGCGCGCCGGTTCGGCAAGACCCGTGTGCGGCGTCACTCGGGGACGCTGAAGCTGCGGGCCTTCGTGCCCGGCGTGGGCCGCTCGAACGTGGTGCGCGTGCGGATCGGGAAGTAGTTCGCGGTCTCGCAGCCGGCGGTTCGCAGTTCGCGGTTCGAGGCGAGCGGCGGACCGCCACGCTGCACGGCAAGGTCATTACCCTCCGGGTGGGCGACCCCGCAGACGCGAAGTTCCAGCGCAGTCCGCGTGCGCGCGTCTCGCTTGAGCGCGCGGCGGGCGCGGTCGAGCGCGCTCCACGCTCGTGAAGCACGGGCGCGGCGAATCCCCGGCGACACTTTCATCCTAAAGCGCCGCTCGTCGTCGCCGTGGTACACGCCGACCCGCGGCCACTCGAGCGGCCGCGCGGCGTGAAAGCGCGCGGGCAGGGTGCATGCCGCCTCGTATCCCGCGCGCGCCGCCGCCGCGATCACGCGGGCGTCATAGTCGCCGTACGGATAGGCGATCGTGCGGCACGGGCGCCCGAGCTGCCGCTCGCACTGCGCGCGCGACGCGGTCATCTCGCGATCGAGCGTGAGATCGTCGATCCGCGTGAGGTGGGGGTGCGAGCAGGTGTGCGAGCCGATCTCCCAGCCCGCCTCGGCGAGGCCGGCGACCTGGGCCCAGGTCATCGGGCGAAGCTCCGGCTCGTGCTCCGTGGCGATCCACTGCTCGATGCCCGGCCAGGCCATCGGGCCGTCGCGCTCCGGGTAGTCGGTCGGGACGAACACGGTCGCCGGGATGCCGAGCCGGTCGAGGATCGGCTTACCGAGCTCGAGCAGCGACAGATAGGCGTCATCGAACGTGACGACCATCGTGCGTTTCGCGGGCGGCGCCGTCACGGCTTCGTGGAAGGTCGCGCCGCGGTAGCCACGGCGCGTCAGCAGCTCGAGCTGGCGCTCGAACGCCTCGGGAGTGACCGAGAGGTCCGCGGGCCAGCGTGGGCTGACCGCGTGGTAGCAGAGGACGAGTACGTCGCTCACGCCGCGCGCGGGCGCAGCCGCTGCATGCGCTTCGACATGAACTCGTTGCGGGGCACGGCGAGGCGGAACACGACCTTGCGCGCGAACGCCCGGTTGCGACTCGTACGCGACTGCGCGTAGCGCGCGAAGCGGGCGGCCGTCTCGGCGAACTCGGGCCGCGGCGCGATCACGTTCATCGCCTCGAGCTGGCTGGTGTGAAGTGCGTGGTAGAAGGAGCTGGCGACATTCAGCACCGGGTGGGGGAACAGGTCGTAGCGCGACCAATAGCCCGTGTCCCAGCGATGCAGGTTGCGGGCAAGCGCGTCGGCGCCCCGCGTGAAGGCATCTGCCGCGTCCGCGTCGCGCAGCCCCGTGCCCACGTCATAGAGGCCCCAGAGCGCGAAGATGCCGCCGTTCAGGACGAACGAGGGCGGGTCCGTCGGATACTCCTCGGGCCACGGGCTCCCGTCGAGCGTCGCCTGGACGCCGCCTTCCTCGCTCGGCAGGCCGATCGCGCGCACCGCCCGCCGCGCCGCCGCGGCGTAGCGCTCATCCTGCGTCGCGAGGTACAGGCGGGTGAGCAGGCTCGCGCCCTCGCCCTGCGCCATCGCCGAGGGCCATCCGGCGGCGAGCTGGAAGGTCTTGGTGTAGGGGAGGCGGTTCAGCCACAGGCCGTCGCGCGGGCCGCCCTCGACCTGTTGGGAGAGCGCGTGCTCGCCGACGTCGACCGCGTTCTGAAGCCACTCGTCACCCTCGCCCGCGAGGTATCGCTCGTAGGCGCCGAGCCCCCACTGGTGCACGCGCACCCAGAGGCGGTCCTCGAGCACTCCGAGCGACTCGTGCGGCCACTGGGCCGCCTCGGCCTTCACGCGCAGGTCGATGTAGTAGCCGCGCACGCCGTCGGGCTCGAACTGCGTCCCGGCAGGGAGCGAGAAGCTGCGTGCGCTGGAGAAGAAGCCTGGGTAGCTGCGGGACATCGGGGTGTATTTCGGCCGCCGGGGGTTCGGGCATGATATTGACCGCATGTCACCCACTCCCGACGGCAAGCTGCGGGTGGTCACACTCGTGGATCGCCTGGGGACGGGCGGCGCCGAGCGGCTCGCGATCCAGACCACGACACGGCTCGACCCCGAGCGCTTCGAGCGTACGCTCTGTGCGAGCCGGCGCTTCGACGTGGCGGTCTCCAAGCGCCACGTCTCCAACGCGCTGCGGGACCTCGAGCGAGGCGGGCGTGCGTGTGATCGGGCTGAAGCGCACCTCCGCCCGCCAGGTATGGGCGTGGTGGCCCTTCTACCGGTTCCTGCGCAAGGAGCGCATCGACGTCCTGCACAGCCACAAGTTCGGGTCGAACCTGTGGGGGACGGCGATCGGGCGCATCGCGCGGGTGCCCGTGATCGTCGCCCACGAGCACACTTGGTCGTTCGAGGGGAAGCCGTGGCGGCGGATCGGCGACCGCGAGGTGATCGCGCGCGGCTCCTCGGCCTTCATCGCCGTCTCGCGTGAGGACCGGCGGCGCATGATCGAGATCGAGCGGATCGACCCGCACGACGTGATGTTCATCCCGAACGGGATCCCGGCGCCCCCGCCCCCGAGCGGAGCCGACGTGCGTGCGGAGCTGGGCATCGCGCCGGACGCGCCCCTGATCGGCACGGTCAGCGTGCTGCGCCCCCAGAAGGCGCTCGACGTGCTGCTGCGCGCGAGCGCCGCGCTGGTCGCCGAGTTCCCCGGGCTGAAGGTCCTGATCGCCGGGGAAGGCGACCGGCGCTTCGCGCTCGAGGACCTGACCGCGGAGCTGGGCCTCGAGGACACGGTCATGTTCCTGGGCGTGCGCACCGACGTTCCCGACGTGCTCGACGCGCTCGACATCGCCGTCAGCTCGTCCGACTTCGAGGGGAGCCCGCTGTCGGTGATGGAGTACATGGAGGCGGCACGGCCCGTGGTGGCCACTCGCGTGGGCGGGGTCCCGGACCTGATCGACGACGGCGTCCACGGCCGGCTTGTCGAGCCGCAGGATCCGGGGACGTTCGCGGCTGCCGTCGCCGAGCTGCTGCGCGATCCCGAGCGCGCGAAAGCGATGGGCCTCCGCGGGCAGCAGCGCCGCCGTGAGGAGTTCGACATCGATGTGATGGTGAAACGGCTCGAGGCGCTTTACGTGAAGCTGCGCGGAGAGACGCGCTAACCCAGGCGCGCCACCACCACCCGCGCCACCTCCGACGTGCTCGCGGTCCCGCCGAGGTCGTACGTGAGCGCGGCCCCCTCCTCGATCACAGCCGCAATCGCTCCCTCGAGCCGATCGGCGGCGCCGTCCTCGCGGAGGTGGCGCAGCAGCATCACGCCCGAAAGCATCATCGCGAACGGGTTCACGCGGTCATGGCCGGCGTGCTTGGGCGCCGACCCGTGCACGGCCTCGAACACCGCTGCTGTGTCGCCCACGTTCGCGCCCGGCGCCATGCCAAGCCCCCCGACCAACCCGGCGGCGACGTCCGAGAGGATGTCCCCGTACATGATCGGCGACAGCAGCACGTCGCAGGTCTCGGGGTGCGAGACGAGCTGGTGGCAGACGTTGTCCACGAGGCGGTCGTCGAAGTCCACGTCGGGGTAGGCGCGGGAGACCTCGCGGCACGCCTCGAGGAACACCCCGTCGGTGTGCCGCATGACCGTCGCCTTGTGTACCGCGGTCACCCGCCGCCGGCCGTTCGCGCGTGCGTACTCGAACGCGCGTCGTGCGACCCGTGCCGCAGCCGGGGCGGACAGCGGCTTCAGCGAGATCCCGGTCTCGGGCGACAGCTCGATGCCGCGCGTCTCGCGCACGAACTCGCGCAGGCGCGCGCCGTCCGGCTCGTCGTGCGCGTACTCGATGCCCGCGTAGAGGTCCTCCTGGTTCATGCGCACGATCACGACGTCCGCGCCGGGAAAGGGGGCCGGCAGTCCGGCGTAGTGCCTCGCGGGCCGGATCCCCGCGTAGAGGCCCAGCTCGTTGCGCAGTGCGATGTTGATCGAGCGAAACCCCTTGGCGGAGGGAGTCGAGGTCGGGCCCTTGAGCGCGGCTCCGCGCTCGCGCACGGAGGCGATCGCATTCGCGAGCAGGGCGGGGCCCTCGGCGGCGTAGGACTTCGCTCCCAGCTCCCGGACGTCCCACTCGAACTCGACTCCGGTGGCGTCGAGCGCGCTGCGCGCCGCCCCGCAGACCTCTGGCCCGATGCCGTCCCCCGGGATCAGCGTGACGCGGTGGCGCATGGGTAAAAAGTAAGGCCCAGCGCGGGCGGATCCTCTACCCTGGGATCACAGCGCAGGGCATGGCCGGCACGGAGCTGACCGCCTGCGTCCGGCACGCTCAAGTGTCGGCCCCCCGATGGCGACGTATGACGCGTAGGCGTCTATCGACGGAGGTTTGAGATGGTTGGGAAGCCGCAATCAGCCGAGATGCACCCCGGGCCTGGCTTTCGGCTGCGGTACGAGATCGAGCGCCCAGACCCCGAGACGGTGTCGGGATTGAGCAGGCATCAGACACCGGATATCTCGGACCTGATGAACAGGCTCTACGCGATGGAGCCCGAGATCAAGAACATGACGGACCCGGATCTGCGGCTGGTCGGCCCGGCCTGCACCGTGAAGGTGTACCCGGGCGACAACCTGATGGTCCACAAGGCGCTCGACGTCGCCCAGCCGGGTGACGTGATCGTGGTCGACACGAGCTCTTCGTCGCTGACGGCGGTCCTCGGTGACCTCGTCTGCACGAAGGCACGGCACCGCGGCGTCGCGGGCTTCATCGTGGACGGCCTGATCCGTGACCTGCCCGCGATCCGGCGGCTCGGCGACTTCCCCGTGTTCGCACGCGATGTCACGCCGAAGGGCCCGCTGCACCGCGGCCCCGGCGAGATCGGGTTCCCGGTCTCCTGTGGCGGCATCGTCGTCAACCCGGGCGATGTGGTCGTCGCGGACCTGAACGGCGTGGTGATCGTCCCGCGGGACATCTCGGACGAGCTGCTCATGCGGCTCGACTCGAAGGCGGCGAAGGAGTCCGACTACGTGTCCGCTGTGGCGCGCGGCGACTTCAACAACGACTGGGTCGACGCGATGCTCGAGGCGAGCGGCGTCGAGGTACGTCAGCCTGCAAAGCATTAGGTCGCACCTGCGCCCTCACGGACGAGGAAGCAGAGAGTAGGAGGCGAAGGAACGCGCATGGCCAAGGTTGCACCGAGATACGTCGGCCGTGCGCGTCCGCGCCGTAATCCGATGCTCACCACCGATAGCCCGCCCGCGGTCGTTCTGGGCGGGGGCGGCACGGCGCTGCCGGTGGTCAGGAGCCTCGGCGACGCCGGGATCCCGGTGTACGCGCTCGGGAGCGAGACCGACCCGGTCCGCTACTCCCGGCGCTGTACCACCTTCGTGACGCTCGGCCGCGAGCCGGGGATGCAGCAGCGCTGGCTCGAGTGGCTGCGCAGCGCGCCGGTCGGGTCGGTCGTCCTCCCCTGTGAGGACGAGGGGCTCGACCTGATCGCGCGCAACCGCGAGATGCTGCTCGACCTCGGGCTCGTTCCCTACGAGGCGGACGACGCGGTGTTGCTCGCGATGCTCGACAAGCATGAGACCTACCGGCTGTGCGCCGAGCTGGGCATCGAGGCCCCGTACAGCTCCACGGTCAACAGCCACGAGGACATCGCGGTGGCGCTCGAGCGGGTCATGTATCCGTGTGCGCTGAAGCCGGTCCACTCGCACGAGTTCGTACGTCACTTCCCCGGGATGAAGGCGTTCGTCGTGAACTCCGACGAGGAGATGCGCAGTGCGCTGGCGCGCACGGTGGACCTCGGCGTCGAGATGATCGTGACCGAGATCATCCCGGGCGGCGACGACCAGTTCTTCTCGTACTACAGCTACATCGACGAGGACGGGAATCCGCTCCTGCACGTCACCAAGCGCAAGCTGCGCCAGTACCCGATCTGGTTCGGCTCGGGCTGCTTCCACGCGACCGATTGGAACCCCGAGGCGGCCGAGCTCGGCCTGCGGTTCTTCGAAGGCGCGGGGGTCCGCGGCCTCGCGAACGTGGAGTTCAAGCGCGACGCTCGCGACGGGCGCCTGAAGCTGATCGAGTGCAACCACCGCTTCACCGCCGCGACGGGGCTGCTGCGCGCCGCCGGCGCCGACCTGCCGCTGTTCGTCTACAACAAGCTGATGGACCGGCCGCTCCCACGGATCGAGGGCTACCGGACCGATCTCACGATGTGGTACCCGATGCGCGACGTGCGGGCATTTCTGGCCTACCGCCGCCACGGCGAGATCTCATCGTGGAAGTGGGCGCGCAGCATTGTCGGGCGCCACCATTACCCGGTCGCAAGCGCCCGGGACTTCCGCCCGGCAATCGCGCACAACGTGCGCTTCGTGAGCCGCCTGCGCGGCCTGCTGGGCCGCCGCCGCGCGCAACGTGCGCTGAACCACAATCGCTAGGGGCTAGGGCCACCCGGCCGGCCCGGGGGCTGATCGCCCCGGGACCGGCCGGAACTGCTCGAAGAACTGCGGGATTCCGTGCCGAGTTAGATCAGGTCGAGCACGCCGCGCTCGGCGAGGCGCTTGACTGCCGCCTGCACCTGGTCCGCGGCGACTCCGTCGCTCGAGAGGCGCTCGGTGACGCCCTCCACCGACTGCCCGTTGAGGCTCTGGAGGACCTTCAGGTCGACCTCCTCGAGGGGCACCGGGGGCGCGTCCCAGACCTCGGCAACGCGCGTGTGGTCCCACAGGCGCGAGTACTGCTCGGTGATGGACTCGAACCGGCGCGCGAGCACCGGCCTGGCGCTCACGAGCTGCCCGTTGCCGCTCTGCACCAGCTTCATCGTCTCCTCCCGGCGCCGGTCGGTCGAGGGGTCCTCGCCGAGCGGGTCGGAGTTGAAGTCGTTGAGCTTCAGGTACAGGTTGCGAGCGTTCGAGGCGTTGTGGCGCACGTGCCAGATCGCGGAGCCCTCGAACATCACCACGTCGCCGCCGGCGTCGTGGATCTCGACGCGCTCGGCGCCCTTCACGATGTTCTCGGGACGCTCCTCGAGCGGCAGCTCCTTACGCATGTGCGTGGAGATGTTGAACGGCGTGCGACCGCGGTCCGTCCACGGGTACAGCACGAGGTAGGAACCCTCGGGGATCGTGATCGACAGGCCCATCGAGACCTGCGACGCGAACCGGTCCTTGTGGGGAGCGGGCTCGGCCGGCACGTCGTCGTTGTAGGCCTTGATGTGGCGCTCGGAGAGCGTCATGGACTCGCGCTGGAGCCCGCAGACGGCGGCGACGGAATCGAACAGCTCGCCCGGGAAGGCCGTCTCGCTGGGGAATTCGTAGAGTGCCTGCTGCTTCTGGCCGCCGATCGTCGCGCCCTCGACCTTGTTGGCGCCGAACTCCTGGTCGACGAAGTCCTTCAGTGCCTGGTGGAACTCGGGGCTCTGCCCGTTCTTTATGTGGACCCAGCCGTGCTTGGCGTAATGCTCGGCATAGTCGGCGGGGTCGAAGTCAAACACCTTCATGGTGGAGTTCTCTCCTTGACTCTTCGAGCAGCCTCCGGAGGATGGGGACCGCTACGCGGGTGGCATTAACTTCGTCGGCGACCTGGTAATGGTAATGAAGGCCTGGAGTGCCGTTCACCTCGATCACCACGCCGCCTGACTCCTTTAAGGATCGGCTCAGATCGGGAGTTATTAAGTCCACGCCGGCCAGGCGCACCCCGACTTGCGCAGCGGCGAGGCGCGCTTCCTCGACCAGTTCGGGGGCGATCGGCTCCCGCACGGTCTCGTTGTCCTCGATCCGGTTCTGGCTCGTGACCGTCTTGACCGCGACCGTCTCTCCCGCGGGGAGGACCGATCGCAGCGACAGCTTGCGCGCCTCGAGGGAGAAGAGGCAGTCGAGATCGACCCGCAGGATCGGCATCGACACGGGGTGCGCGGGGTCCAGCCGGGAGGCGTTCTCGGCCCCGATCAGCTCGCGGATCGTCGAGCGGCCGTCGCCGGTCACGCGCGGCGGCCGGCGGCGCACTGCGTCGAGGAACTCGCCGTCGCAGAACAGGAAGCGGTACATGTCGCCTTCGGCCTGGCGCTCGATCAGCAGCCGCCGCCCGATGCGCGCGGCTCTCAGCCGCGCCCTCACCAGCTGCTCGGGGGTTCGCACGCCGGTGGTCGCCCCGGACCCTGACGCCCCGCCCGTGGGCTTCACCACGCACGGGCCATCCGCGCGCCCGAGGAACTCGAGCGCCCCGTCGAGCTTCGACGCGTCGAACTCGTGGTGCTCCGGCAGCGGGAGGCCTGCGCGCGCCAGGATCTCGTGCACGGCCATCTTGTCGAGCGCGAGCTTCAGCGTGACCGCGTCGTCGAGCGAGACCCAGTGCCGCCACACACGCGCTCGCGCGCCGTCGTCGCGGATCTCGAAGAACTCGCCCGACACGACCGACAGCTCGGCGCCGATCTCGTCGGCCGCGTGCTGCCAGATCACTCGGTAGGCGGACTTGCGGGGGTCGCTCGCGAGCGTCGTCAGAAGCTCCTCCTCGCGGCGGCGCTGGAGCGCGTAGCGCACGCCCGTCGAGCGCAGGAGGTCGAGTCGTACTCCGAGCTCACGGCCCGGCCGGCCGGCCCGGTCGAGCGACCCGATCATGCGCGAGACCAGTCTCATCGGCCGGGCGCCTCACCGGCGCGAGCAGGCACCGGGCGCAGCCGGCGCACCGGAACCTGGGCAGCCTTCCGCTGCTGCTCCTGCTCCTCCGCTGCTTCCGGGTAGGTGCGCCGCGCGACCCCGTAGATCGCGGGGCCGAGGCCGAGCAGTAGCCACAGCTGCTTGCCGTACTGCTCCGTGATGAAGAAGTCGGCGGCGAGGATCCCTACGAGCCCGATGATCGCGCCGCGGGCGACGATCTCCATCGGGAGGTCGCCGGCACGGCCGAACCATCGCGCGGCTCGCAGCGAGCACAGGATCGAGAAGCCGATGATCGACAGGAACAGCGTCAGCCCGACGATCCCGAGCTCCGCGAGCACCTGAAGGTAGGAGTTGTGCGCGACCTTCGGCGTGTCGATGAAGAACTCGTCGCGCTCGATCACGCCCGGCGAGACGAGCAGGTAGTGGATCGAGGAGATGTTGAAGTTCCCCGAGCCGACGCCGAGGACCGGCTTGTCCTCGACCATTCGCCACCCGATCTTCCAGATGTCGGTGCGGCCGCTCCCGCCCTCCACGGTGGTGACCCTGTCGCGGGCGTCGACGCCCGCGAACGAGGCGAAGTAGATCACGACGAACAGGCTCGTGAGCACCGCGACGATCGTCGCCTGCATGCGGTAGCGCCCGGTCATCAGGCACGCCGCGACGCCCGCCACGCACAGCGCGATCAGGCCGCCGCGCGAGACCGTGTAGAAGATGCCGAACAGGAAGAGGAACACCGCTGCACCCGCCGCCACCCGCGCGGGTGGGTTGTTCTTCGAGATGACGGCCAACACGATCGCGAACGCAGTTCCGGCCACGAGCAGCGCGGCAAGCTCGTTCGGGTCGCCGATCGTGCCCGAGATGCGCACCGTGAGGTCGTCCTCGTAGGTCGGCGGGTTGAGGATCGCCGGCACGGTCGCGAACGTCGCGCCCGCGAGCCACGACCATGCGAGCCAGGTGACGTGCTTTCGCTCGCGGATCGCGGTGTAGACGATCAGGAACAGCAGCATGTTCTGGAGGTAGCGCCAGGAGGTGTCGATCGCGCGGCCCGGCGCCTCGGCCCAGTAGGAGCTGAGCAGCGCGAGTCCGAGGAACAGGACGAGCACGTAGGTGAACTTGGGGAACGCCTGGATGAAGTTGGTGTCCTTGTCGCTGCGGGTGGCGACGGTCATCACCCACGAGAACAGCAGCAGGAAGCCCGCGACCTTCAGGAAGCTGAACGAGCGGTCCTCGCTGACGAGCAGCAGCTCCAGGAAGGACAGGAACGTGAACAGGCACAGCCCGACCGTGAGGTTGACCAGCACGACCGCGACAAACGCGAGCGCGAAGGTGCCCGCGATCGCGTACTTCGGGTTGATGCCCGCGACCACGCCCATCACGAGCGCGAGGCCGAAGAGGATCAGGTACCAGGCCTTGTCCGGGAGGTCCGGGACGCCCCGGAACCGGATCGGCGCGCTGAACGTGCCTGCCCGCATCACGCCCGCCGGCACTCCGCGAAGGGAAGCCATGGGCGAAGCTCAGCGCGAGAGCGCGGCGGGCCGGGTTTCCTCCGGCATCCGCACGGGGCGCTCGGTGTAGTAGCCGTACTCGCTGGTCGGGCTCACGCCGACGAGCGCGAAGCCCGCTGGCTTGATGTTGTACTGGCCGAGCAACTCGCCCAGGCGCGTGAGCTTGTGGATGTGCGTGCGCCCGAGCCGCACGACCACGACGACATCGTCGGTCATCTGCACCAGCGGGAGGGCGTCGATCACCTCGGTCAGCGGAGGCGAGTCGATGATCACGATGTCGGCCATGTCCTTGGCATCCTCGACGAGGTCCTGCGCGGCGGGCAGCGAGAACTGGTCCGCCATCCACTCGCCGGCGCGGTCCACGAGGAGCAGCTTCAGGTTCTCGCCGTAGGCCTCGGTGGTGAGCAGCGCCTCGCCCAGCGGCAGCCCGTCGATCAGGACGCTTGCGATGCCGCGCGTGGCGCGCACGCGCAGGGCGCCGCCGATCTTGGGCCGGCGCAGGTCGGCCTCGATCAGGATCACGCGCTTGCCGGCGAGCGCGAACGACGCCGCGAGGTTGAGCGCGGTGGTCGTTTTACCCTCCGCTGGACCGGCACCTGTGATCATCACGGCACGGGTGCGGTTGCCTTCTCGGCGCGGCGCAGTGAGCGTCGCTCGCAATGTCCTGAACGCCTCGACCCCGGCGGGCGAGAGCTGGTGCGGCGCGACGACCTCGCGCGCCCGTCCACGGCTCTCCTCGGGGATGCGTGCCAAAACAGGCAGTCGGTAAAGGGCCCGCAGCTGCTCCTCGCGGCGCAGCCTCGGGTCGAGCGTCTGGGCCGCGAACGCTCCCCCGATGCCGAGCACGAGGCCGGCGACGATGCCGGCGAAGATGCTGAGCTTGGTCTTCGGCCAGGATGGCGAGGTCGGCTTGTCGGCGCGCGTGTCGACGCGCATCGTCGGGTCACCGCCCGCACGCAGCGTGCGCAGCTCGCCGAGCTGCTGGCGCAGCGGGTCGGCGGCCTGTCCGGGCAGCTCCCGGATCGAGCTGACGCGCGGCTCGAGTGCCTTGATGCGCCGGTCGACCGCGTCGTTGAACTTCTCGGTGCGGTCCTCGACGACGGCGTCGGCAAAGGTGTTGGCGAGGTTCTGTGCGGATGCCGCGGTCGGGCCCTTGGCCGTCACGATCACGAGGTTGCTCTGTGCGAGCGGCTCCGCGATCACGTCGTTGAGGAGGGAGCGGGCGCTGCGGTCGGTCTGGAGGTTCTCCTTCGCGCGCCGCGCCACGTCGATCGTGGTCGTGAGGCTCGATGCCGTCGAGACGTCGCGCGTGGGGTCGCTCGAGGCGGTGATCGGGCTGAGGCCGGTGAGCGTCACGTTGTCCCGGGGGACGGGCGTGACGAGGATCCGCGCAGCGGCCTCATAGGTCTTCTCGGCGGTGCCGACGTAGAGCACGGCGGCAAGCGTCGTGACCAGCACCGTGAGGACGATGAGCTTGAACCGCTCACGGATGGTCTGTACGTAGCGACGCAGCCCTTGCTGCTCGCCCGACGGGACCAGCCAGTCGGTCTGTGTCTGGATGGGGTCGATCAAATCCGTTCGGAGGTACGCCGGGGCCAGCTAAGGATAGCCCTCAATCCTGCGGGGCCCGGAGGTTGAATGGGGGGTCGTGCTCGGCGGAGGGTCGGCTGCACATCCTTTTTATCGGCAGCCACCTGTCATAGAAGCAGTTTCTTCCCGCCACGTCCACGATTTCTTGCAGCGGAGCCTCCCCCTATTCTTGACGCCTGCGGCCGCTCGCGCGGCAGGCCGGACCCAGGAGGGGTGGCAGAGCGGACGAATGCGGCGGTCTTGAAAACCGTTGGGCGTCGTGAGGCGCCCCGGGGGTTCGAATCCCTCCCCCTCCGCTTTGATACAGCGAATCGCCCAGGAGCTGGATCTGCGCCTGTACGCTTGCCTGGTTCCGCTGGCGGCGATACGCCGCTTGGGACCGCGTACCGACCGCCCCATTCAGGCTCGTGCTGGCGCACAGGCGATTGGGACTTCGGCTACGAGGCCGGCGGCACCCTTCCACCGTATACCGGCAGGTTGACCTGCGACCCCGTGCGCTGCCACTGGTCCCACATGCGCGACACGCCCGCGGTGCCGGACCGGCGCACACGCGTCACCGCGTCGAGGTCGAGCACATCAGTCAGCATCTCCTCGGCGTCGCCGGCCTGGAGCCGCACGAGGCCCTCCGGGTCGGCGATCACGCTGCGGCCGAGGCCGGCGGGCGCGGCGGCGTTGAGCGACACGACGTAGAGCTGGTTGAAGATGGCGTTGGCGCGGGCCATCACGATCTCCTGGTTGCGGTCGCTGGTCGTCGTGAGGCTCGGCTGGAGCACCACCTCCGCTCCCATCCAGGCGAGCTGGCGACAAGTCTCGGGGAAGCTGCCGTCGTAACAGATCGACAGCCCGATCCTCCCGACATCCGGGATGTCGAACGTGACGAAGCGGTCGCCCGCCGCGCACGCCTCGTGCGGCTGCCACGGGAAGACCTTGCGGTAACGGTCCACCAGGTCCCCATTGGGCGAGAACACGAGGGCGGTGTTGTGGATTGCGCCCCGCTCCCCACGCTCGAACACCGACCCGGGCACGAGCCAGAACCGCGACTTGCGCGCGATCTCGCCGAGCGCAGCGGTGAGCGGCCCCGGCACGTCGACCGCGACCTCGCCCGCATACCGCTGGCGCTCGTCGAGCGGCGGCGGCAGACTCGACAGGTGCAGCTCCGGCAGCAGCAGCACCTGCGCCTCGGGGACCAGCGCGCGCACCTGCGGCGCGCGCTCGCGCAGCTGCGCGAGCGTCGCCACGGGATCCCGGACGACGGGCGCGGTTTGCAGCGCGACGATCGACAGGGTGCGCACGGGCTACCGGCCTCCGGGCGGAGTCAGTTTCCGATCGCCTTCTGGAAGGCCTCCGTCACCTGCTGACCCTGCTCACCGCCGAGCACGGGCTCGTAGGTGCAGTTCGCCGTGTACTCCTCGCTCGGGAAGATCAAGGGGTCCTTCGCGAGCGCCGGGTCGCGCTTGGCGAGGATCTCCTTGACGCCCTTCACCGGCGTCACGTAGTTCACGTATTCCGCGATGTCGGCCTGCACCTGCGGGTCGTAGACGTAGTTCATGAACGCCTGGGCGGCCTGCGGGTTCGGCGCGCCGACCGGTATCTCGAGGCTCGTCGACCACAGCATGCAGCCCTCCTTGGGCTTCACGTACTTTATGTTCGGGTTGTCGCGCTGGAGTTGGATCGCGTCGCCCGACCAGCCGAGCGCGATCCACGAGTCGCCCTTCGGCAGGTCGCGGATGTAGTCGTTGCCCGTGAACCGCCTGATCTGCCCGGACTTGGCCGCCTTCTCGATCTTGTCGACCGCGGCCAGCCACTGCTCGGTCGACGCCTCGTCGGGATCGACGCCCATGCTCTTGAGCGTCATCGGGACCGTGTCGCGCAGTTCGCTCAGCATCGTGACCTTGCCCTTGTACTTCGGGTCGAAGAGATCCTCGACCTCATCGACATCGGGGGCCTTGTCGGTGCGCACGATCAGGCCCGTCATGCCGCTCTGCCACGGCACCGTGAAGTCGCGCTCGGGGTCCGCCTCGCGATTGCGCAGCGCCGGGATCAGGTTCTTCGTGACGTTCGCCAGCTTCGACTTGTCGAGCCGCTGGAGGTACCCGAGGTCGTACATCCGTGCCGCGAGCCAATCGCTGACCGTGATCAGGCTGCGGTCGCCCGAGTCGCCGCGCTCGAGCTGCGGGCGCATCTTCCCGAAGAACTCGACGTTGTCGTTGATCTCCTCGACGTACTTGACGTTGACACCGGAGTCACGCTCGAACTCCGCGACCGTGCCCTTCTTGCCCGGGTCGATGTAGAGAGGCCACTGCGCGACGGTCATGCTGCCCTGCACCGGGCCTTCCCGCACGACCGCAGCCTCCTTGCCGGATCCGTTGTCGTCGCCGCACGCCGCAGCGAACGCCAGCACCGCGAGCACCGCCGCTGCGAGAACCAGCTTTTGGAGACCCATTCTGCGCCCCTCCCAGAGAATAGATTGAACGGAGTTCGAAGATACCGCCAAGGCGCTGTGGAAACAAGACCTTGGATGAGCGCGCCATTTCATCGAATACTGTTTGACAATGCGGCGCAAGGACCAAGCCTCGCGGCGCGAGCAGCTAGCGCGGGCCAGCCGCCACGTGCTGCTCGAGCGCGGCGCGCTCGGCGTGCGGGTCAAGGACATCGCCGCGCGAGCCGGGATCGCGCCCAGTTCTCTCCTCTACTACTACCCGCGTCTCGAGGAGCTGATGATGGAGGTGTCCCGTGACGCGATCGAGCGCTACGCAGAGCGCCGCTCGCGGCAGGTGCGCGCGGTCGAGGATCCGGTCCGGCAGCTGCGCCTCGCGATCCATCTCGGCGTCCCCACGGGCGCCGACGACGAGGAGAGCCGGCTGCTCTACGAGCTCGACGCGTTCACCAGCTCGAGCCCCGCCTTCGCGATGATGAGCTCCTCGTTCTTCGACCGCCAGGCGATGCTCTATCAGTACGTGCTCGACACCGGGGCGGCGCGCGGAGGCTTCGACCTCACGATGCCGGCCGAGACGGTCGCGCGCGGCCTCGTCGCGCTCGAGGACGGGCTCGGGCTACAGGTGGTGATCCAGCATCCCGGTCTCGACAGCGCGGAGGCCGAGCGGATCCTGCTGCACTACGCGAGCGTCGCGACCGGCGTGGAGCTGGACTCGGTCCCTGTCGAGCCCCGACCCTGAGCCGGCACCTTGAACCGAGGGCCGCTAGGGCCCCGTGATCGACCGCGGGCTGACGCCGTGCTCGCGATAGCGCACGTCGTGCACGTACTC
Source organism: uncultured Solirubrobacterales bacterium (assembly GCA_963724065.1). Taxonomy (GTDB): domain Bacteria; phylum Actinomycetota; class Thermoleophilia; order Solirubrobacterales; family JBBDJG01; genus DASRIA01. The sequence goes on along the minus strand of CAVRTB010000002.1, from coordinate 271,237 downwards.
GGCGAACTCGGCGGCCGTCATGTACATCGCGTCGTTGCCCATGCACAGCTCGATGTCGTGGACCGCGTCCCATTCCGCTTCCGAGCGGGCCTTCGCTGCATCCCCCTTGGCGGTCTTCACCCAGTCCGCGAGGGTGTCGACGACCGTCAACAGGACGCCCGGGGACGTCGCGGTGACCCTCACCCCGACAAAGATCAACGCGCCCGTGTCCTCGTCGACGGTCCGGAAGCGGGCGTGGCCGGTGACGTCGCCGACGTCCCGCAGCCGGCCGCCGAAGGCGAGCAGCGCCGAAGCCGGGATCAATATCCCGAGCATCGATGGCCGAAGCAAGGAAAGGCGGAACATCCGGTCCTCCGGCTTGCGCCGCATGATGCCCACGGGCAAGCTCGTTGTGCAGAATCCACGAAGCCGCATCTGCCGGGTGGAGGGCAGGGCGGCCAAGCGGAACCCTACTACCTTCCCCTGGTTGATCAACCCGCCCTGCAAGGGGCGCCCGCGGCGGCTCGACGTCAGCCGACGGGACGGGCCCGGCGCCCGGTGCGGCGCTTGCCGCGCGCGGCCCTCCGGCGCAGGCCGTCGATGTACTCCGCGAACTCCATGACGCTCATGCGGATGGTCTGGTCGGGGACGACCAGCTCGATCTCGTCGACCGTGTCCCACTTGCCCGTGGCCGTCGCCTCCGCGGCGTTTCGCTTCGCGGTGCGGACCACCTCGACAAGCCCATCGAGGGCGTGAAGCAGCGCGTCCGGAGAAGAAGCCGTCAGCCTGACGCCGACGAAATGCTTCCCCAGCTCGTCGACGCTGCGGTGGCGACGTTGAGCCCTGACGCCGGTGTCACCGTCGCCGCCCTGCGGTATCGACCCGTCCTCCACGCCGCGGACACTACTCCCGCCCATCCGCCCGCGCCAGCCCACAGGCCGCGCGCGCAAAGAGCCGTGCGTCAGCCGGCGGACGCACGCTGCTCGGCACGCGCCTCGAGCATCGCGCGTGGGGCGTACCGTCGCCACGCGTAGTGCAGCGCGGGCCGCGGGCGCCGCGGGAACGCGCGGAACACCCGGTGGCGGCGCTCGGTCGTCGAGAACTTGAGCTTGTAGTCCTCGTCCGAGCCGAGCAGCTCATGGGCCTCGATGCCCTCCTCGAAGCAGCGCTCGATCGTCGCGAGCTCGAGCACGAGGCCGGGGGCCAGCGGCCTGAGCTCCTCGAGGTAGCCGCTCTTGGGGCTGTAGAGCCGGTTGCCGTGGAGGATGCCGAGGTCCCACGCGACCATCCGCCCGTCGATCCAGATCGAGGAGATGCGCAGCTCCCCGCGCGCATGAAAACGTTCGGCGAGCCTGCGGTAGAAGACCTCGTTCTCGGGTCGGGAGAAAATCGCGGAGCCCGCGCTGCGCTTCCATCCGCTCGACTCGACCGCGAAGCCGGTGGCCAGCTCCGCGCCGAGGGCGGACGGGGGCTCGATCAGCCGCAGGTCAGCGTCGTGGTCGCGCACGAGCTTGCGGTACAGGCGCCACATGTTCTTGTGCCACTTCGACTTGTGTGCCGCCCGGTAGTCCTCGAGCGTGCCGCGCGTCTCGACGATCGGGGACGTGATGTCCGGCTCCACGAGATGCAGGCGCCGCGCCGTCCGCGCGGCGTCGCCGAGCGCATCGATGGCGGCGTCGCCTGCGGGCAGGCGCTTGACCTCGAGCAGGCCGTAGCGCTCGCCGAGCGCCGCCTCGGTGACCTGCCGCAGCGCATCCCGGTCACGCGCGAGCGGGCGGCAGACGCAGCTCTCGACATTGGCCATCGTCTCGAGGCGCTCGTCCCTGGCGCACAGCGGCAGCAGCGCGACGAGCTCGCCGGCGTCCCAGACCGTGCAGACGCGCATCGCCCGCCCGTCGCCATAGCCCTCCCACCATGCCGCGTACCAGGCACTCAGGCTGAACGGCGTCGGATCGAGCGCCGCGAGGTCGTCCCACGCATGCGCGATCGCCTCCAGGCCGCCCAAGTCCTCGATCCACCTGACATCCCGTCCCACGGGCGCGATCGTAGAGAGGGTCCAGGCGGCGGCGCTCCGCCGGTTCGGTCTTGACCGCGCCTACAATGCGGCGGGGCTGTCGATGGCGGCCCGCTTGGAGAGGTGGCCGAGAGGCTGAAGGCAGCCGCCTGCTAAGCGGTTTGGGGGGTTCACACTTCCCACGTGGGTTCGAATCCCACCCTCTCCGCTCCAGACCGGGCGCCCTTGGGGGGCGAATCGGGGATCCGCGGTTCCTTGTGGTTGCAGTGCAACCACAGAAGACCACGGTGGAGAGGGAGCTGGCGCGGATCGCCGGCGCGTCGCACGGGGTGGTCACGCGTACCCAGCTTGTGCGCGCGGGTGTCACCGCCGAGGAGATCAAGCAACGCGTGCGCCGCGGGACGTTGCTCCGGGAGCATCGCGGGGTCTATCGCGTCGGTCATCGGGCCCCGAGCGTCGCGGCGCGCTACCTCGCGGCCGTGCGTGCCTGTGGCGATCGCGCGCTCCTCAGTGGGCGTGCCGCTGCCCACCACCTGGGGCTGCTCAGGGGCTCTGCGCCGCCGCCGGAAGTGACGGCACCGCTGAAGCGGCGGGTGCGGGGCCTCAGCACCCGGCGATCGCTCGTCGATCGCCGGGACGCGACGACCTGGCGCCGGATTCCTGTGACCACGGTCGCGCGCACGTTGGTCGATCTCGCCGCTGTGCTCGCGCCCGACGACTTGGCGCGCACCTGCCACGAGGCGGGCGTGCGCCACGGCACCACGCCGGCTCAGGTGGAGGCAGTGCTCGCTCGGCGCCCAAGGGCGCCTGGCGCGCAGATCCTGCGCGGAATCCTGCGCGGCGACGTGCAGGTCTCGCTCAGCGCGCTCGAGGCTCGCTTCCTGGCCCGCCTGCGTGACGCCGGCCTGCCCCTCCCGAAGACCAACCGTCCGGCGGGCGGCCGAAGGGTGGACTGCCGCTGGCCCGCGCAACGGCTCACCGTCGAACTCGACAGCTACCGGTATCACCGTTCACGCCACGCCTGGGAGCAGGACCGCCGTCGCGAGCGGGAGGCACATGCGCGCGGCGACGAGTTCCGCCGGTACACCTATGGCGATGTGTTCGAACGTCCCCGCTTGATGCTTCGCGAGTTGCGGCAGGTCCTCCGGCGCGCGGCCGCTAAGGAATGAAGAGCCCCTGGCGCATGAACGTCGTGTTCGGCGTCGTGGCCACCAGGTCGTCCGCACCGCCGTCGCGCACTTCGATCTTGCCGAGCTGCCAGATCGCGCGGGCACCCTCGACGACCAAGCCCGGGACGAGCGCGTCCGCGGTGGTGGCCGTGGTGCAGGTCGCGCCGACCGTCGTGTCGGCAGTCGCGACGCACGACGCGGGGAAGCTCGCCGTGAAGTCGGACATCGTCGCCGCGTCGACCGGTGACGAGCCGCTGTACTTGTCGATCAGGCGCATCGACATGGCGGCCTGCAGCTCGCCGGTGTAGTCGGTGAGGCCGGTCTGGCGCCGCACGTCGGTCACCTCCAGGTACAGGGCCACGTCCGCCTCGTCCTGCGCCGTGCCCGGGTCGCCGACGATTGTCACGAGGCGCACGTGACCGCCCGACTTCGAGGGCGCGCCGTTGGAGTCGGGCGTGCCAACCGTGAGTTGCGCCGAGGACGGTTGAGGTGGGTTGCACGACGGGTCGTTCGCACCCGGGCCGAGCGTGGGCGGGCCGTGGATGCGGTTCGGCGCTGTGCACGCGTCGTAGGCGACGACGAGCGCCACCTTGAACGGCGTCGCGCCCTTGGGCCGCGGATAGGTGGCGAGCTGGCGGATCTCGAAGACGTCAGTCGCCGTGTCCGTGTCCGTGCCGACGAGCTTCTCCGCAGACGAGAACCAGACCCGGGAGCCGTCCTGGGACGAACCGACGAAGAACGCGCCCTCGGGGCCGTTCCCTCCGATCTCGCCGGTCGACAGCCTGGTCGTCGTGGCGGCCGTGCGCTCGTACACGTCGGGCAAGGCGTCGGAGTCGCTCGCGACCTGCTCCACCGTCTCGAAGAACACCCGGGTGCCGTCCTGCGACGCTCCGCTGAAGAAGGCGTCGAAGTTGCCGTTGCCGCCCGCGGACCCGGTCGAGACGAGCGCGGTCGATCCGCCCGCGCGCTCGTAGACGTCGAAGCGCCCGTCCGTGTCGGTGGCGACGAGGCTCTCGCTCGTGCCGAACACCGCTCGCGAGCCGTCCGAGTTGACGGACTGGAGCAGGGCGTCGGTGTTGCCGTTGCCGCCCGCCGGGCCGGTCGTGATCAGGGTGGTCGATCCCCCCGAGCGCTCGTAGGCGTCCGCGGCATTGTCGGTGTCGGACCCGGTGAGCTGCTCGGTGGTCTGGAAGAAGACGCGTGTCCCGCCGTCGGACCAAGCCTTCAAAAGCGCCTCTTGTCCACCGTTGCCCCCGGCCGGGCCGGTGGAGAGCAGGGAGGTGACCCCGCCCGCGCGCTCATAGACGTCGATCGAGCTGTCGGTGTCGGAGGCGACGAGCGTCTCCGTCGTCTCGAGGAAGACCCGGCTGCCGTCTGCGGACGCGCCCCGGAACGACGCGCCGTTCGCGCCGTTGCCACCCGCCGGGCCGGTGGAGAGCAAGGAGGTGACCCCGCCCGCGCGCTCGTAGACGTCGCTCGACGTGTCGGTGTCGCCGGCCACGAGCGACTCCGACGTCGTGAAGAACACGCGCGTGCCATCCGCAGAGGACCCGCGGAAGCCGGCGTCGAAGTCACCCGTCCCTCCGGTGCTGCCGGTCGAGACCAGCGAGGTGGTGCCGCCGGAGCGCTGGTACACGTCGCGCGAGGTGTCGGTGTCGGCTCCCGACATCGGCTCCTTGGTGGTGAAGAACAGGCGCGTGCCGTCCTCCGAAACGTCCTCGAACCTGGCCGAGAAGCCGCCGTTGCCGCCGGCCGAGGCCAGGCTCGTCACGCCGTCCTCATACTGGTAGACGTCGTAGCAGCCGTTCGGCAGCGGGTCCGCCGCTTGGCAGTCGTCGGTGTCGGTCGCGACCAGTTGCTCGGAGGTGCTGAAGAACGCCGTCGTGCCATCGGCCGCCGCGTCCTCGAAGTCGACCGGCGCGCTGTCGAGGTTTCCCCCTGAGGGCCCCGTGGAGAGATGCGTCGTCGTGCCCGCAGCCGTGCGCTCGTAGACGTCGAACCGCGCATCGGTGTCGGTCGCGGCCAGCGACGCGACCGTGCGCAGGAACACGCGCGTGCCGTCCGCGGACGCGCCGACCCACTGCGTGGGACTCTCGGTGTTGCTCCCGACCGACGCGAGCGAAACCTGGGTGACGGTGTTGTGACTCGCCTGCGCCGCTCCGGCGAGCGTCGCCAGGCACGCGAGTGCCAGCGCCGCGGCAAGGGGTTTGAAGCGGGCCCTCATTGCGAGAACTGGACCTCCACGCGCTTGACGTCGCGCTTGCTGGTCATGATGCAGTTCTCGCGGCGGAACGTCGTGAAGTACAGGTGCGTGGTCTGGTCGATCGTGCCGAAGTTGCGGTCGGTGCTGTCGGGATCCACGAACGAGGGATACGCAGCGCCGTCGGGGTCGCCGCACGGGATCGTCTCGCTGTTCGAGAGGAACATCAGCAGCTGACGCGGAGTCCAGTGGATCAGGTCGTCGGAGGTCGAGTAGTAGAAGCCGCGGACGATCGTGCCGTACTCGGGCTGGTAGACGGAGGAAGTTCCGGCGACGACCCACTTGTCGAGGTAGGTGCTCCACACGACGCTGCGGTTCAGCTCGCCGAGCTCTTCGGGGGAGAGCACCTGGCAGACGTGGCGGCCGACCGAGCGCGCCGAGTCCCGGTACGGGTCGATGAAGCGGACGTTGAAGCCTTCGCCGTCCCACGCCCGCCAGGACTTCTGGTCGGCGAGGTTCTGTGTGCGCATCAGGCAGACCCCGCCGGCCTGCTTGCGGTACCTCGCCGAGGAAAGGATCATGTTGTAGAACCACCCGTCCTTCACGACGATGTTGCTCGGCGAGAAGAAGCCATAGCGGCCGTCGCCGGGGACGGAGCGGTAAGGCATCGAGGCGACGAGGTGGGTCGGCGCCGGCGCCTGGGTGTAGCTGTCACCCCTGTTCGAGGATTGCGCGGACGTGATCGAGTTGAAGCGGCATTCGGCGTAGAGGTCGCCGCAGTACCCGGGATGCGCAAGGCCGTGGTACTCGTTGTGGACGAGCGCGTAGACCGTCTGTCCGTCGGGCGTGTAGATGCCGGAAAGCCACTCCGAGTCGTTGTGCTCCGACGGCAACGGGTCGTCGGAGTCGGTCATCAGCGGCGTGCAGTCGCGGGTCAGGTTGTCGAAGTCGGGCCCGATGAAGCGGCGGTTCGGTCTGACGCCCTGTCCGGTCACGAGCTGGATGCGGTTGAGCGAGTCCCTGAACGCGCGCACCGGGATGTCGGGCCAGTCGAAGTCCTCGCAGCGCATCGTGTCGTAGTCGTAGACCGTCTCGCGCGGTCCGACGCTCACTGATACCGCGTGCGCGGCGGGCGCGGCGAACGCGCACGACGCGAGCGAGAGCAAAAGCAGCAGGAAGCGCGCTCTCATTTACCCCCCATATCGCGCAACCGTACCACCGAACCGACGCGGTCTGGTGCGGGCTTGTCACCGTCGGTGCACTGTGCAGCCGGCCTGGGATAATCGCGCCGTGGCCGAGGTCGACCTGCGGGAGGAGATCATCCGGCTCGGCCCGTGGCACCTCGACGTCCAGGTCACGCCCGAAATCAGTACGAGCGTCTCGCTCGAGACCCCACCGGACGCCTACGACGAGTCGTTCGGCCGGGTCCCGTTCCAATCGCCCGAGTCCGGTTTCAGATCCCGCCTGCGCAGGCTCTACCCGGAGGGACTCGAGGGTCGCTCGGTGCTCGATTGCGCGTGCAATTGCGGCGCATACCTGTTCTGGGCCAAGGACGCGGGAGCCGGTCACTGCCGTGGGTTCGACGTGCGGGAGCACTGGATCGAGCAGGCGCGCTTCCTGCAGCACCACCGCCAGGGCGCCAATGCCGACATGCAGTTCGAGGCGCGTGACCTGATGGATCTTCCGGCCCTCGGGCTCGAGCCGTTCGACGTCACGGTCTTCACCGGCGTGCTCTACCACCTCGCCGACCCGATCCGGGGGCTCCGGATCGCGGCGGACCTGACGAACGAGATCCTGTTCATCGACACCGCCACCACCTGGGACCGCCCGGACGACGGCCTGGTGCTCGCCGAGGAGTCGGTCGAGCCGCTCATGTCGGGCGTCCACGGCCTCGCCTGGCACCCGACCGGGCCCCACGCGATCGCGCGGATCCTCGCCTGGTCCGGATTCGAGCACACGCACGTGCTGCGGTGGGTGACCCGCCCCGGATGGCAAGGAGGACGGCTCGGCATGCTTGCCGCCCGCCGGGCCGAGGTGCTCGCGCCGTTCACGCAGCAGGACGCAGGCACCGCGGGCACGCAGGCAGGGTAGGCGGCGCTCCTCTCTAGAATGGCGCGAACGCGCCCGTAGCTCAGCTGGATAGAGCGTCGGTCTACGGAACCGAAGGTCACAGGTTCGAATCCTGTCGGGCGCGCTCGAAGAGCCTGGAGGACGCGGCTCGTGCGCGCACGGCTTGGCGGATGAGGTGGTCGCGCTCGGCGACGTCGGTGGCCAGCCGCGCCGCCTCGGCGTACGCCGAGCCCGCGGCGGGCAGATCGCCGCCGAGCTGGTGCAGGTGACCGCGGACGGCGTGCCAGCGGTGGCGGTCGCCGAGCACGTCGCGCAGCCGATCGGTCTCGCGCAGCGCGGCGGCGGCGCCGAGCACGTGGCCGGCCGCGACCGCGCGCGCCAGCACGGCCGCGGGGTCCTGCTGCACGGGGTCATCGGTGAGGGCGATCAGGTCGTCGTACCAGGCGAGGATCTGCGCCCAGTCGGTCTCCTCGGCGCTCGCCGCGTCGTCGTGCAGCGCGGCGATCGCCGCCTCGATCTGGTAGCGGCCCGGCCGCCCGCGCGCGAGCGCCGACTGCAGCACGCGCACCCCCTCGGCGATCTCGCGGGTGTCCCAGCGGCCGCGGTCCTGCCGGTCGAGCGTGACGATCCGGCCCGCGGCGTCCAGCCGCGCGGGCAGGCGGGCGTGGTTCAGGAGCATCAGCGCGAGCAGCCCGCGCGCCTCGGGCTCGTCCGTCGCCACGGTCAGCCCGCGGGCGAGGCGGATCGCCTCACCCGCGAGGTCCACCCGGCCCGCGTGGCCGGCCGTGTAGATGAGGTAGAGGACGCGCAGGACGACCGCGAGGTCGCCGGCCCGGTCCAGGCGGCGACCGCGCAGGGTGCGCTTGGCCCGGCTGATCCGCTGGGCCATCGTCGCCTCCGGCACGAAGAAGGCGTCCGCGATCTCCCGCGTGGTGAGACCGCCGACCGCGCGCAGGGTCAGCGCGACCTGGGAGGCGGGCGCGAGGTCCGGGTGGCAGCAGCGGAAGAGCAGGATGAGGGTGTCGTCCCCCTCCTCGATGGGGCCGGGCGGTGGCGCGGCGTGCGTGACCTCCTCGCGGCGGTGGCGAGCGGCCTCGCTGCGGCGGGCGTCGACGAGCCGCCGGGTCGCAACCGTCGCCAGCCACGCGTGCGGATCGCGCGGCGGGTGCTCGGGCCACACGCGCAGCGCCTCGATGAGCGCCTCCTGCAGCGCGTCCTCGGCGGCGTCGAAGTCCTCTCCGCGACGGACCAGGCCGGCGAGGACCTGCGGGACGAGCGCACGGAGCGCGCGCTCGCCCACCTGTCCGGCCGGCGTCCGGCTCACGCCGGGCTGTGGTCCGCGGGCGCCCCGGACATGATCTCCCGCACGTCGATCCACTCGTACATGGGCTCGCCGCCCGGGCCCGGCTCGGAGGACACGTACGCGGCGATCTCGACGGCCCGCTCGTGCGACTCCACATCGATCATGTACCAGCCGGCCACGAGGTCGCTCGTCTCGGGGTGCGGGCCGTCCGTGGTGACGGGCGCGGCATCCGGGCCGCCGTACCGCACCCAGGTGCGCGCCGGCGTCAGCGCCTGGGCGCCGACGTACTCGCCGCGCTCCCTGAGCATCTGGCCGACCTGCCCGAGGAAGGCCATGTGGGCCTCCACGTCCTCGGGGGCCCACTGGTCCATCGGGGGAAACGGATGGTGCCGCTCCGGGCCGCCGCGGTAGTGCTTGAGGAGCAGGTACTTCGGCATGGTCGCCTCCTGGTGTCGGTGGGCCGCGTCGCTCGCGGCCCTTCACCGGGTGAGCGGAGCCGGTCGGCGCTTCTCGACATGCAACCGCATTTTGCATGCCCGCGCGCTCGAGGCGGTCGGGCGGTACTACGAGATCGCCGAGCTCTCCCGGCCGTCCTCGTCCCGCACGATCAGCTCGGGCATGGTCAGCGGCCTTCCTGGACCCGCTCCGCGGCGGCCTCGGTGTAGCCGAACTCGATCAGGCCGTCGTGAAAGAGCTCGTTGAGCTTGTCACGGAACGCTTCGTCGCCCTCGCGGGCCCACCGGCCGAGCGTCTTCGCGAGCGTGGCGGAGGTGCCGTGGGACGAGAACTTCGACGGATCCGACCCGGCGGCGAGCAGGCGGTCGACCATCTCGTCCGAGCAGTCGAGCCCGAGATGGTCGAGCACTCCCCTGACGGTCCCGGCCGGCTCGAGCACGAGGTCCTCGTAGCGCACGAGCCGGGCTTGCTCGCCCCTCGCGCGCCAGCTCGCAACGAGGTTGCGCGCCCACGGCACGATGATCTCGTCGAGCGCGCGCTCGTTGTCATAGCCGCGCTCGGTCCACCGGTCCCGGAAGAAGGAGAGCAGCGAGCAGGCAACGTCGCGCAGGTCACGTACCGAGAAGAGCTCGCGGGTGTCCGGATAGAGGTCGGCGACGTCGAGATTCTGGATCGGCCCGAACACGAAGTTCTTCTCGGCGAAGTAGGTGGGCTCCTTGCTCTGCGCGCGCGCCGCGATCCGGTACCAGTCCTCGACGTTGCTCAGGCAAAACGACGCGAGCTTGTTGACGTGTCCCCCCGCGAGCCAGGCGGCCAGCTCACCCCGGACCGGGCCGGCCTGGAGGTAGAAAGGATTCTGGCCGACGTGCCAGAGGTCGTGCTCGAAGCTGCGGGAGGTGACCGAGCGCTCGTGATCCGCCGGGCTCGAGAGCACCTTGAGCATGTGCGCCCAGTACTGCGCCGGCCACATCTCGTACGTGTGATGCGGCTGAATCACGATCCCCGGGTGTGAGGCGAGCATCCGCATCAGCCAAACCGTGCCGGTCCTGCCCATGCTCGTCACCATCAGCGCACGCAGCGTGGGCTCGAACGACGCCTGTGGCCGCGCGCGCCGGCCCCGGATCGAGCCGAGGTTGAAGCGCCGGCCGTCGTCGCGCACGACGACGAGCTCGAGCTCGAACTCGGTCGGCAGCTGGAGCGCGCCGACGGCGCCGCGAAAGCCGCATTCGAGCGTGTCCGGCGCGCCCGGATACAGACCGGCCAGCCCTTTTCTCGGGAAGGTCACCGGCAGTTCGCGCACGATCATGCCCTGGCACAGCAGCTCCACCGTGCGCGCCCGGCCTCCGTCGGTGATCACCAGGCCCGCGACCTCGAGCGTGAAGCCGTCACTCGAAGCGCCGGCCTCGGGCGACCGGATGCGCGCCGCCCTGAGGCCTTCGGGCAGCTCCTCGGGGATCGACACGGTGAGGACCTCTAGAGCGGGCATGGATCTCTCGGCGCCGCCGGTGACTCCGGGTCGCGGCGGCGGCCGACTAGCATAGTGCTGCGTGAGCGGCGGTCGGATGGATGAGGAGCGTTGGGGGAGGCTGCTCGAGTACCTCGGGCGGGCGCGATCCCAGCCGATCTTCGATGCCGAGGAGCGGCAGTACCGTCTCGCGGTCGCGCGGGAGCTGCGAGCGATCGTCGAGGTCGCGGCCGCCGGGAGTCCGTGGACGAAGCGCTTCGCGGCGGTCCTCAGTGGCCATTTCAACGGTCGCCGGTACGACCTCACCGACCTGTCGCCGCGCCCGTGGATCAGGAAGCTCGCGTCGGCGGAGGCGCTCGGCCCGGCGCTGGCCTGCTTCCTCGACGACGGGTCCCCACCCGCTGCGCGCTTCGAGGCGTTCCTGCACGCCGCGGCGGAGCACCAGCCGACGCTGACAGCTCCCGCCGACGAGCTCGTGGAGCCCGATCCCGACCGCGCGGCCGCGCTCGTCGTCGGGTCGCTGCTCGCGTTCGGATGCGATCCCGAGCGAGTGCCCGTGATCCGCGTGGATGGTTGGAACCTGGTGGAGCAGACGCTCGGGCTCGAGACCACCTTCAGGTACTCGCCGGCCGAGGAGTACGCGCGTCATCTGCGCTTCGCCGCGGAGGTGCAGCGCCGCCTGCGCGCCGGGGGGGTGGAGGTGCGCGACATGCTCGACACGGGGAGCCTGATCCACATGGCCGCGATGCAGGCCGACTTCTGGGCAGCGGACCGCCGGCGCGGCTACGTCGCGGGCGATCGCTCCCGCGAGCCGGGTCCGAAGGCCTACCTGTCGGTCTGCGCGATCTACCGCGACGAGGCGCGGAACCTCGCGGAGTGGGTCGAGTTCCACCGGCTGGTGGGAGTCGAGCACTTCTTCCTCTACAACAACTTCAGCGAGGACGACCACATGGAGGTGCTCGCTCCCTACATCGAGGACGGCCTCGTGACGGTGCGGGACTGGCCCGTGCTCGACGGACGGGTGGGTCAGATTGCGGCCTACGACGACGCGCTGCGCTGGCATCGCTACGACTCGCGCTGGATCGCGTTCATCGATCTCGACGAGTTCCTGTTCGCGCCCGGCGACGAGTCGCTCGCGGACGCGCTGCGCGAGTATGAGGAGTGGCCGGCCGTCGCGGTGCGCTGGGCGATGATCGGCCCCTCGGGGCACGAGACGCGCCCGCCCGGGCTCGTGACCGACAACTTTCGCCGCCGGATCGACTTCGACGGCGCGATCAACATGAAGACCGTCGCCGACCCCGTGCGTACGACGCGCTGCCTCAGCGCGCACCACTTCGAGTATCCGTACCTGTCGGCGGTGGACGAGCACCACTCCTCGATGTACGGCACGCGGACGGCGACGGCGTCCGTCGACCGGCTGCGCCTGAACCACTACCACTGGAAGTCGAAGCAGGAGTACATCGCGAAGTGCACGCGGATGCGCGCGATCGGCCGCCCGCGCGAGGTCCCGGGGGCAGAGCACTTCGAATGGCTTGCGGGCGCCGAGCGCAACGGCTTCGACGACGACGCGATCCTCCGTTACGTCCCCGGCCTGCGCGAGGCGCTGGCGATCACGGGACGAAGATCCCCGGGCGCATGAACGAAGTGTTGGGCTGGGTCGACGCGACGCCGTCCGGGCCCCCGTCCGTCACCACCATGTCGTCGAGCTGCCAGATCGTGCGGCGGCTTTCGTTCACCGCGCCCGGCAGGATGGCATCGGCGGTCGTGGCGAGCGAGCAGGCCGCGCCGATTGCCGTGCTCGCGGTCGCCGTGCAGGGCACGGTGGCGGCAAGCGGCAGGTCTTGGACGGTCGTCGGCACGCCCGCCACGCGGTCGGTCACGCGCAACGACACGTAGCTCTCGAGCTCGCCGGTGTAATCGCCCAAGCCGGCTGCGAGCCGGACGTCCGTGATGCTGATCGTCAACTGGACGTCGGCCTCGTCCTCGGGCGTCGAAGGGCTGCCCAGCACCGCACTCAAGCCCACCGAGCCCGATGAGTTCGCGGGCGCGCCGTTGGCATCGGGCGCGCCGATCGTCAGCTCGCTCGGCTCGCGCGCGGGCGGGTTGCACGAGGCGAAGGACAGCGAGGGGCCGTGCGTGCGGTTGGGCTCGGCGCACTCCTGGTACCCCGGGACCAGCGAGAACCGGATCGGGGTCGCCCCCTTCGGCCGTGGGTACCCCGTCGTGATCGTCTGCCGCGTGTCCGTGAAGGTGCAGGTCACGTGCTCGCCGGCGCTCACGTCGATCGCGCCGACAGGGCTGCCGTCGTCACACACCGCGGAGGTCAGGTCCCATCCGGAGGCGGCGGTCTGGCTGACCGAGTAGCCCGCCCCGGGGGTCACGCCGGTGAACACCTTCAGGTTCGCGAGGTCCGGGTCGGAGTCGTCATCCAGCGAGAACGTCGTCGGCCCGAAGTCAGGCGGTGAGAAGCCGAAGCCGTCTTCCAGCCCGGTCGCCTGGAAGGCGAAGTCACGCGGGTCGTCGGGGACGGCATCGAGCGCAATCGTGACGGTGCCCGGGACGTTCGCCGAGTAGACGTCGGCCACGCTGTCGCTGTCAGCGGCCAGCAGGGACTCGTCGGTGCGGAAGAAGACTCGCTGCCCGTCGGCGGAGACCGCCCTGAAGCTCGCGTCGAAGGCGCCGTTGCCGCCGGCCGGTCCGGTGCTCAGCAGATACGTGGTGGCGGCGTGGCGCTCATAGACGTCGATCGCGGTGTCCGTGTCCGCGGGGTCGAGCGACTCGGCGGTCTGGAAGTACACGTGCGTCCCGTCCTGCGACGAGCCGCCGTAAGCGGCATGAGCCGAGCCGTTGCCGCCCGCTGGCCCGCGCGAGAGCCGGGTCAGCGCCCCGTTGTTGTTCTCGTACACGTCCTGGTACTGGTCGCTGTCGTCGCCGGTGAGCGCCTCTTCCGAGCGGAAGAACACGCGGCCTCCGTCCGCGGATGCCCCTGCGTAGTAGGCGTTGGTCGCGACGGTGTCGTTCCCGCCCGGGCTGAGCATCGTGAGCACACCACCCGCGCTCATGTAGACGTCGTTCTGGCTGTCCCGGTCCACGGGCGAGGGCAACAGCCGCTCGACGCTTTCGACGAAGACCTTCGAACCGTCCTGCGACGCGCCCGCGAACCGCGCGGCCGCGCCGCTCGTGCCGCCGGTGGCGCTCATCGAATGAACCGTGGTCGTGGTCGCATTCGCCCGCTCGTAGATGTCGATGCCGGCATCCGTGTCAGCGGCCAGCAACGACTCGGCGGTGCGGAAGAAGACCTTCGTGCCGTCCGGCGTGTTGCCGTCGAACACGGCGTTCCGGTTCCCGTTGCCGCCGTCGGGGCCCGTGGAAAGCAGGGTCGTCACACCCCCGGCGCGCTGGTAGACGTCCTGCACAACGTCGGTGTCGGTGGCGACCAGCGACTCGGCGGTCTGGAAGAAGACCGTGGCTCCGTCGTCGGAGACGCCGGTCAGCTCGGCCCCGCCCGGTCCGTTGCCGCCGCCGGGCCCTGTGGATACGAGCGAGGTGGTGTTGTTCGCGCGCTCGTAGACGTCGAGGGACTGGTCGTTGTCGGCGCCCACGAGCGCTCCGCGCGTGGTGAAGAACGCCCGGGTCCCGTCCACGGATGAGCCCTCGTAGAAGCTGTCGTAGGCACCGAACGCGCCCGCTCCGGGTCCGGTCGAGACGAGCGTCGTGGTGCTGCCCTCGCGCATGTAGACGTCGAGGGAATTGTCCGTGTCCTCCGGGCGCAGGCGCTCGTCGGTCTGGAAGAAGAGACGTGCTCCGCCCGCCCGGATGCGACCGTAGGAGGCCGGATATGCGCCGTTGCCGCCCGGTGAGCCCAAGGTCGCCAGCGTGGTCGTGGGGCCGGTGCGCGCGTAGAGGTCGAACGAGGCGTCCGTGTCGGCGGAGGTGAGCGCCTCCGGCGTATGCAGGTAGGCGCGTTTGTCCACGTCGACTGCCCCGGCGAGGTCGGCCGCCAACGGACCGTTGCCGCCGGCCGCCCCGATCGACTCCAGCGACAGCTTGGAGTGCGCTGCGTGGGCCGGCGCCGACATCGCGACGAGCGCGGCCATCGCGGTCACGGCGAGCCGCGCTTTTCCCCTCCCTCTCACCTGATCGAGTCTAGGGGTTGTGAGCCCGCTCGGCGAGGGTCTACGCTGCCGCGAGGCCGGGCGTCATAGGCTTTCTGCAAGCGACGAGGGGGACCACGATGCAGATCCGCGCGGCCGTGCTCGAGGAGTTCGGGACGCCGCTCCGCGTTCAGGACGTCGAGCTGGAGGAGCCGCGCGCCGGCGAGGCGCTCGTGCGACTCGCGGCCTGCGGCGTCTGCCACACCGACCTCTACACGGCCTCTGGCGCCGACCCGTCGGGCTATGCGCCGACGGTGCTGGGCCACGAAGGGGCGGGTGTGGTCGAGCGCGTCGGTCCCGACGTGCACGCGGTCAGCCCGGGCGACCACGTCGTGACGCTGTTCTCCCCGCAGTGCGGCGAGTGCATCCACTGCCGCAGCCCCCGCACGAACCTCTGCCTGGCGATCCGTGAGCAGCAGAACCGCGGCTATCTGCCCGACGGGACGGCGCGGCTCTCGCGCGACGGCGAGCCGATCCGCCACTTCATGGGCACCTCGACCTTCGCCGAGTACGCGGTGCTGCCGCAGATCGCGCTCGCGAAGGTCTCGCCCGAGGCTCCGCCCGACCGCGCCTGCCTGTTCGCGTGCGGTCTCTCGACGGGACTCGGGGCGGCGATGTTCACGGCGAAGGTCGAGCCCGGGAGCACATGCGTCGTGTTCGGCGCGGGGATGGTGGGGCTCGGCGCGGTCGCGGGCTGCCGCCTCCAGGGCGCGGAGCGAATCGTCTGCGTCGACCTCTCGGAGGGCCGGCTGGAGCTGGCGCGCGGCCAGGGCGCGACGCACACGCTGCCGGGAGGGGAGGGCGCCACGGAGCAGATCCTCGAGATGACGGGCGGGTTCGGCGCCGACTACACGTTCGAGGCGACGGGCAACGTGGCGGTCATGGCGCAGGCCGTCGCGTCCGCGCGGATGGGCTGGGGGCTGTGCACGATCGCGGGCGTCGCCGGGAAGGGCGAGACGCTCGACGTCGTCCCGCGGCTGCTGATCACGGGGCGACGCGTCTGCGGGTCCTCGTTCGGCGGCGTCAAGGGCCGCGACCAGGTGCCGCAGCTGGTCGAGCGCTATCTCGCGGGGGAGATCGACGTCGACGCGTTCATCTCTCACCGCCTGACGCTCGACGACGTCAACCATGGGTTCGAGCTGATGGAAGCCCAGGACGGCATCCGCAGCGTGATCGCGTTCTGAGCCAAGTCGTCCGATACTGGATCTGATGCCCCAAGTCATATGCGTGACAGGGATGCACCGTGCCGGGACGTCGGTCACCTCGAAGCTGCTGAACGTGCTGGGCGTTTACCTCGGCCCCGAGGACGAGCTGCTCGGGCCCCGTGGGACCAACAACCCAAAGGGTTTCTTCGAGAACCGCCGCTTGGTGCGCTTCAACGCGGAGCTGCTGCAATCGGCGGGCGGCATCTGGAAGCACCCGCCGTCGCTGCCGCCCGGATGGGAGTCCGACCCGGCGCTCGACCACGTGCGCGAGCGGGCTCGCGCGATGATCGAGACGACGTTCGGCCGTGTCCCCCTGTGGGCGTGGAAGGACCCTCGAAGCGCACTGACGCTGCCCTTCTGGCAGGCCCTCATCCCCGGAATGCGGTACGTCGTGTGCGTGCGAAACCCCCTCGACGTGGCGGCGTCGCTCGAGCGACGCAACCAGCTGCCGCGCAGCGAGGGCTACCAGGTGTGGTTGCGTTACCTGGCCGAGGCGATCATCCACACCGCCGGCCGGCCGCGGATGTTCATGCCCTTCGAGGACTACTTCGAGGACTGGCGCGCCCAGGTCGAGCGACTGGCGGGCTTCATCGGGCACCCGGAGCGCGCGGGCCAGCCCCAGGTGGCCGGTCTCGCGACGGACTGGCTCGACCCAGCGCTCTGGCACCACCGCTCGCGGCCCCTCGACGCGATCGCGGACCCCGGGGTGCCGACCGAGATCAAGTCGCTCTACCTGGCCGTCACGCGCAGCGCTCCCGGCGGTGGCGACGAGTTGCTCGACGCGCTCGCGCGCGCGATCGACTTGGAGCGGGGCTGGAACTCCCGGCCGCTGGTGGTGCGCCCGCCGGACTGGGCTCCGCAGTCGGTTGAGCGGTCGTCGTAGACGCCTGCTGCACCGCCCAAAACGCGCTTTGCAAAAGTGAGCCGATGCTATAGTCCGCGGACCTTGGAGGCGGGGGCCGACACCAATCTGCTGAAGGCTGAGCAGCGGGACCAGTTCGACCGCGACGGCTACTTCATCATCGAGGATCTGGGTCTGGCGCCCGACGTCTTCGACGGCGCCGCCAACGACTTCGTGCCGCTGCTGCTCGAGGAGGAGCACGCCGAGGTCTGGGGCGACGACGGCGTCTTCTACACGTCCCATCGCATCATGGACGGTTGGAAGGTCAGCGAGAACATCAAGTCGATCGCGACCGCCCCCCGCATACTGCGGATCCTCGAGGAGCTCTACGGCCGCGCGCCGCGCCCGTTCCAGACGCTCAACTTCAAGATGCCGACGCAGCAGCGCGCCCACTCGGACACGATCCACTTCAACTCCAAGCCGGCCGGGTTCATGGCGGGCGTGTGGGTGGCGCTCGAGGACATGGACATGGACAACGGCCCGCTCTTCTACTACCCGGGCAGCCAGAGGCTTCCCGAGGTGACGATGCAGGAGGTCGGCGTCGAGGCTGATTACTCGCAGTACCTGCACTACGAGGAGTACATGCAGACGGTCGTCGCGGACGCCGGGCTCGAGATCGACTACGGCCTGATCAAGAAGGGCCAGGCGCTGATCTGGTCCGCGAACCTGTTGCACGGCGGCTCACCGGCGAACGATCCCGAGCGCACGCGCAAGAGCCAGGTCACCCACTTCTTCTTCGAGGGAACGCGCTACTACACCCCGCTGATGTCGAAGGACCTCACCACCGAGGAAGGCATCTTCTGGCGCGATCCCGAGTGGATCCCCCACTGACCCGCGCCTAGCGACCCTCCGAAACGTCTCACGGCAAGCGGGCGTTCACGGCGGCCCGCGACGGTCAAGCAGCTCGGTCCGGGGGTCGATGCGACCGCAGGGTCCCTTGCGCAGTTGCAAAGCACAAACGAGCCGCAGGACACGCGCCCGCGTGGCGACGGCGTGCGCGCTCGCCGTGGCGCTCTGTGTCCCCGCGGTAGCCGCCGCCCGCCGCCCCGCGATCGAGGGGAGGTTGGCCGCCTCCTACACCGTGCTGGCGCTCGCCTCTGACGGCAGGTCCCGGTCCGCGCGCGACGTGCGCGGCGACTTCAAGCTCATGCCCCCGGCCCGCACCGTCACCCTTCACCTGCTCGGCTCCTCGGGCCGCTACCTGGGCCCGGTCGTCGTCCGCCGCCGGAGCGGCGCCGCCTTCGTGCGGGTCCGCGCCGGAGCGAAGCTCGGGACGCTCGAGGTACGCGACGGGTGGGTCAGCGCCGGGCGCAAAGTCCCCGCCCGGCGGCTCGGGCGCGGCAGGCCGGCGCGCGCGCGCGCGGGCGTCCCGATCGGGGCGGGCGTGCTCGGCCGGGTGCGCTCCCGGCCTGCCGGGCCCGCGGGCGCGGGCCGCGACCGTGACCGCGACGGCATCCCCGGAAGGTTCGACGTCGACGACGACGGCGACCTGGTGCTCGACACGCGCGAACCCCGGGGTGCGCGCCGCACGACGGCCGGGCTGGCCGCCGCGGGCGGCCTCGACGCGTGCGTCGACACGCCGTGCTCCGGTGTGGCCGCGGTCGAGGTCGCGGGGCTCGACGAAGTCGACACCGTGCTGGTCCTGGCGATCGTCGCGGCGGTGCTTGCGCTCGCGAGCCTGATCTGGCAAGCCTCGACTGCGCTCGGGCGCCGGCGCCGCGGGAACATCGAGGTCCAGGCACGGCTCGGCCTGCCCGTGTACTCGCAGGGGGCGGGCCGCTGGGCAGTGTTCATCGAGGTCTTCAACCGCACGGACCATCCGATGCGGTGGACCTCCGCGGCGCTCGAGATGCGCGACGGCCGGATCTTCTACCTGATGGAGCATCCGCCGGGCGGAGAGCTCCCGGCTGTCATACAGCCGCACGACTCGCATCACACCTGGGTGGACTGCCACGAGCTGGAGCGCCAGGGCCTCGCGCTCGACGAGTCGGTGATCGCGGCCGCCAAGCTCGCGACGGGCGAGACCTTCCGCTCGCCCGCGAAGCGCCTCGCGAGCCGCCGCTCGCGCATCTTCGGCTAGGCCTCGCGGCCCGTGATTCCGGGGCCGGCTACTCGATCACTGGTTCCAAACTCCCCGCAACAACGGATGACGCTGCGAACCACCCCAGAGCTCGTGGCCGAACGTCCCGCGATACCGCCTCGAGCACGCAGTCCGGGACGTTCGGTCGGCAGCCGCCGCCGTTTACCTGGTCAACGTTCCGAGAAGGACCACCCGATCGTGCCGAAGCCCCCGATGTCGCCGATTTCCCCGGCGCCCGGGCCCTCGTCGATCGGGAAATCGCCGGTCGGCGGCTCGGGCGCGGGGGGCGGGTCCACCGGCAGGTCCGGCTCGGTCACCGGGACGTCGACCGGGGTCTCCGGCTCGGCGGGCAGCTCGGCAGGCGGCTCGGCCGGCGGCGTCGCCTGCGGGTCGGGTGACGTCGCCGAGATGTCGAACGTAGCCGTCGCGGGCGCCGATCCGGCGCTCTCCCCGATGACCGGCTGACCGGTCGATGCCGGCACGCCCGTACCGTCCGGGGCAGATCCGGCCGGTGCCGGCGCCACGGGGCCGGCCGGCACGGCGGTGGCGGCGGGAGCCGTCGCGGGAGGCCCGCCCGGGAGGGGAGCCGCGGCCGGCGGCAGGGGCGGGGTCAGTACCGCTCCCGGCCGCGCACTGTCGACGGCCTTCTGCGGCGCCGCGACGACGCGCTTCTCGGCGGCCGGCGCGGGCGGCGGGGTGGCTGTGCGCGTCTCGTTGGCGACAAAACCCCCGCCTCCGACGACCGCGGCCGCGGCCACGACCGCGGCAGCCTTCTGGATCGCGGTGGCCGCGTGCTCGACGGTTGCCCCGGCGGACACGCTCACGTGCGTGATCGCCACATGGGCGTGCGATGCGAGGGACATCCCGCCGCCGCCGGATGTGAGCTGCCCGGTCTCCTCCGAGCGGCGGTTCAGAAACCCGGGGAGCGGAAGCAGCGCCGCCACCCTGGACAGGCCCGCGCGCACACCGGTCCGCTCCTCCTCGAGGAGCGGACCGAGGCCCATCACGAACGCGTCACGGCGGCACACCGCGCAGCCTTCCAAGTGGCGGTCCAGGGCACGGCGGTCCCGGCGTCGGCCGACGCCTTCGACTGCCTGGGCCATGGACTGGCGCATCTTGCGGCAGCGCTCGCCGGTCGAGATCTGCCCGTACTCGTCGCGCAGTCCGCGGCGCGCCCTGAAGAGCAGGCTCTCGACCGCGGAGTGCGAGATGCCCAGGCGGGCGCCGATGTCCTCGTAGGTGAGGCCCTCGAGCTCGCGCAGGACCAGGATCTGGGCCTGCTGCTCGGGCAGGTCCCCGAGCGCTTGGCGGAGGTGCCGGAAGACCTCCTTCTGTGCGAGCGCGGCGTGACTCGACGGCGCCTGCCGGAAAAGGCGGACCTCCTCGGCGGGGAGCATGCCGGCCGCGTCGAAGAGGACCTCCTCGCTGCGGCTGCGGCGGCGCATCGTGTCCACGCATGCGTTGTGGGCGATGCGGTAGAGCCAGGGCCGGAAGCCGGCGGGCCGGTCGAGCGTGCTGATGCTCCGCAAGGCGGAGAGGAACGTCTCCTGCACCACGTCCTCGGCGCGCGCGTCGTCACCAAGGGTGCGCCCGGCGTAACGGGCGATCTCGGGACGGTAGCGGCGGAAGAGGGTGCCGAAGGCTTCGGGGCTTCCCGACTGGGCCGCGATGACGAGACGCTCGTCCGTGGCCTCAGGCGAAATCGCCATCACGTCTGCTGTCTTCAATTCAGTTTTCCCCCTGCCCGGATCCGACCGGGCCCGTCAATCTTCCAAGTCCGGCGGCGACCGGAGTGCGCGCATGATAACCGCGCGCCCGGGCGGGAAATTGCATTAACGCGAACTTAACGTGGCGCCCCGTCCGGCCGGTGTCGATAGGGTTCGCGCCCGTCACGGATGTCTCTCCGATTGCTTGTGCGAGGTTTGCAGGTGCGTTTCTTAGACAGATCGATCTGGACAGCGGCGACGCTCGCGATCGCACTCACGGCGAGCGCCTGCGGTGGGAGCGGCGGCGCCGACCTGCCGGCCGAGGACCAGGAGGTCGTGGCGGCAGTCAGCGAGAAGATCGAGGACGCCGCGCTGCGGATCGCGAATGCGACGAAGGACCGCAACCTCCCGGGCCCGTACGAGGCGAAGATCGTCTGCTTGGATCCGGCCCAGGCCGCCCAGATGGGGACGCCCAGCGACGCGGTCCAGTGCCACGTCGAGACGTTCACGACGCCGACGAAGAAGCGCAAGCAGGCCTACGTGTGGAGCGAGGACTGGCGGGTCCCCGTGCGGGACGGGAACCTCGGCGAGGCAGAGATCGTGGGCGAGTACAGGATCAGGAACTACCTGCGCAGGGACAACCGGCTCGGCTGCAGCGTCGGCGAGACCCCTCAGGAGCGCTGCACCGGCGAGTTCCGCCCGCCCTCGGACCAGTCGGGCGTCCAGCCCGGCCCGCCGCCCACGAACGGGCAGCAAGAGGTCCCGATCCAGCCTTAGTACGGGCCCGCGGCTACGACAGGCCTCGGACCCGGTCGGCGAGCGCGCCGGCCGCGAGCGCCGCTCTCGAGGCCGGGCGGTCGTTGCCGACCATCAGCCAGCGACAGTGCCTGTCCTCGGCGCCGTACCAGTACTTGTACTCCTCGTCGCCGACCATCAGGTCGTAGTAGGAGCGGCCCGCTTCGATGCTCGCGCGGATGCTCTCCCCGATCGCGAGCTTGCCCAGGCCCAGGCCGGCAGCCGCAGGCTCGTAGGCTCCCATCCACGAGTAGTAGCGGGCCTCGTCCATGAGGTTGACCTCCACTCCGACGACCTCGCCGTCGTGGCGGAACTCCCAGACCTGCGCGAGCCCGAGGGGCACCAACTCGACGATCGCGTCGGCGACGAAGTCCCGGAAGCGGCCGCTGGCGTGCTCGGGGTCCATGTGCTTGTCGCGGCTCGCCCACCAGCGCACCCGGATCGCCTGCCAGCGGTCGATCGCAGCGCGCAGCTCGCCGGCGTCGGTCACGTCACGCAGCTCGAGGCGCCCGTCGTCGAGCCTGCGCATGTGGCGCCGCAGGTCCTTGCGGCGCTTGCGCGGCAGCGCGGTCAGATACTCCTCGAAGGAGCCGGGCAGCTCGATTCCCGGGTAGGGCGTCGGACGGCGGGCGCGCACCCGCAGGCCGGCGCCGCGCAGGGCCGCCTCGAAGGCCGAGCCCTCGGGCATTCCCCCCAGCAGCAGCGCGTGCCACTCGCCCGCGTGCGCGCGGATCTCGGCGGCGACCGCTGCGCCGGCCTCGTCACGCAGCGCGGGCACGGCGACGAGCCCCCAGTAGTTGCCCGGCGGGCGGCCGAGCTCCGTGAGCACCCGGAACGGCCCGCGCCGGCCGGCGACGAGCGGCGCGAGGCCGACCAGCCTGCCGCCCGCGCGAACCGACACGACCCACGGCTGCGAATCCCCAGACCAGTGCGGCCACCACGCGCGCGCCCAGCCCGGCGACGAGAACGGCGTCACGCCGGGGTCCTGGCGGTACAGCTCGTCCCATTCCGGGAGGAGGCCGTCCAGCGCGCCGCGATGGACCTCCGCCAGCAGCGACATCGATCTCCTACCGCGTGCGGCGGCGCATGCCGAGCACACGCAGCACGCGGTCGGTCACGGCCCACGCTCCCAGCAGGTAGCCGGGCAGCGGGTCGCCCGCGGCCCACGCCGCGCCCGTGTGAGGCTGCGGCACGCGCTCCAACAGGCGACCGGGCGCGCCGCGCGCGGCCGCCACGAGGTCCGCCTCCAGCCAGCGGTACGTGACCCCGATCCGGTACCCCTGGGGCGGGCCGACAGGCCGGCCCACCGTCACGGCGTGCCAGAGCGCGGGGAGGTTCGTGCCGCACGCGATCGCGAGCGGCAGGCAGCGATAGAAGCGCGGGTTCACGTCGAGCAGCACGTATCCGGCCGGGGTCGCGACGAAGTCGACCTGCGCCAGCCCCCAGTAACCCGTGCGAGTGAGCATCGCCGCCGTCTCGCGCACGAGATCCTCGTCCGGTTCGACGCTGGTCGCAAGCGCGATCGACCCCGCCGCGGACGGCCAGGTGCGGCGCGTGACGTGCTGGAAGCGGGCGACGACGTGGCCGTCGCGGTCGAGGACCAGCTCAACGGAGGTGAGCGGGCCGTGCAGCCGTTCCTGGACGAGCAGCGGCTCGTCGTCGGGCAGGTCGTCGAGCATCGAGCGCAGGCGGCTGGGCTCCTCGATCAGGCGAGCGGTCTTCAGCGCGCTCACCGGTCGCGCCGGCTTGAGCACGACCGGCTCCGTGAACTGCTCCGAGCGCAGCTCGTGCGCGGTGCCGTGGAACAGCGTCTGTGGCGTGGCGATTCCGGACTCGCGCGCCGTCGTTACAAGCCGGCCCTTGTCCCGTAGCCGATCGAGCACGTCGCCGCCCGGGAAGGGGAGGACTGCGCCGCCCCACCGGGGCCGGTGCGCGAGCAGGACGTCGATCGTCTCCTCGCGGCTCGGATACACGACCAGCGGCCCGCATTCGCCGGCGAGCTGCTGCAGCCGCTCCGCGTACCCGGCCGGATCTGCGATGACACCGGGCGACACTGCGCGCCCGGCGGCATGACGGGACCACAGGCCCGGCGCGGTCCAGGCCGGGCCGACCGCGAGCGCGCGCACCCCGGCCCAGCCCAGCCCCCTGATGCCCGCGACCGCCGCGTTCAGGTGGGCGTCGGGCACGAGCGCGTCCACGAGCAGGGGCTTGCCGTTGCGTTGCGGCGCCTCCGCGGCGACCGTCGGTTGCCTCACGCGAGCCGGCGGACTGGATGGCGAAGACGAGAGCATCCGCGGAAAGCGTAACCGTGAGCGGTGGGGCGGCTGGATATGGACGGCTAGACGTATCCGAACGCATCGAGCGCCGGCCGCAGCGCTCGCTCGCATTCGGCAACCAGATCAGGGCCGAGATCACGCTGCCAGCGCCCGATCGAGGCGGCGGGGTGCTCGCTCGTCGCGTGGTCCCGGAGCTCCGGCATCTCATCCCGCAGCGCGCCGAGCATCGCGGCGACCGTGCTTCGCGACGCGTCGACCCCGAGATGGCCAAGCACGCCGGCGAGCGTGGGCTCGGGGTCGCTTACGAGGTCCTCGTAGCGGACGAGCTGCGCACTCGAGCGCCGTCGCTCCCACGCGCGCACGAAGCCCGTGGCCCATCCCCCGAGCGAGGCGATGTACTCGGCGTCCGAGCCGGCCGCCGCGCGGCCGAAGCCCTGTGCCCCGCGCTTGCGGTTGAACGAGAGGATCGAGCTGACCATGTCGCGGAAGTCGCGCACGAGGAAGAGCTCGCGGGATGCCGGGTACAGCTCTCTGATCAACCCGGCCGCGCGGAGGTTGAACTTCTCCGCGAAACGTGGCGCGGCGCCCGCGTCCGTCGTTGCCGCGATCCGGTCGTAGGTGGCCTCGATTCGCTCCTGGAACACCGGGGCCAGCGCCTCGACGGCGTCGCCGCCGAGCCAGTCCTGGACCGGCGCGTCGCGCAGCGCCCACGGGACCGGCGCGTCGCGCCCGAGCCACCAGGTGGGGTCGTCGACGTCAGCCGGGGGAGCCACCTGGCGGATGTAGCTCGCCGGGTCGGCGAGGGACAGCAGCACGTCGGCCCAGTAGCTGGCGATCCGCTGCTCGAACCGGTGCGGGCGGTAGACGAGCACCTCCGGATGCGCGGCCAGCAGCCGCATCAGGAGCATCGACCCGGTGCGGCCGAGCGTCGTCACCGCGATCGGCGCGCGCCGCGCCTCGTAAGTGGAGCGAAGTGCCGCCCGGCGCCCCGCGATCGTGCCCAGCGCGACCGGGTGACCGCGTTCGGGTACCGCCCGCAACTCGAGCTCGAATTGCGGCGCGAGCCGCAGCGTGCCGACCAGCGCATGGAAGCCGATCGGCTGGTCCGCGGCAAGGCCGTGAGCGGCTGCGGTCTGGGGCCGCGCGACGTCGAGCGGCACGCTGAAGACCTGCCGCCCCTCGTGCACGCCCTCGACCGCGTCGATCCGGGCCCCATCGGCGCCGACCGCCCAGCCGCGCACGTCGAGCATCCAGTCCGGCCGCTCATCAGCGCCCGCGGGGGCATCGATCGCGCCGTGCACGCCGGCGGACATGGGCGCGGCGCGGACCTCGAGGACGGCGGTGCGGCTCAGGGGACGAGGAGCCCCTGGCGGGCGAACAGTGTGTTGTCCCCGTGCGTGGAGGCCTGGCCGTCGGCCCCGCCGTCGAACACCCGTACATCGCCCATCGCCCAGATCGTGCGCTTGGTCTCGGTGACCGTGCCCGGCAGCACCGCGTCGGCCGTCGTCGCGACCGAGCAGGTGGAGCCGATGTTCCCGCCGCCCGACGTCGCGGTGCAGGGGATCGTGAAGTCGAACGGCACGTCCGAGACGGTGCCCACCTCGTTCACGGCCGGGCCGTTCAGGCGGTCGGTGATGCGCAGCGTGACGGTTCCCAGCAGCTCACCCGTGTAGTCGTTGAGGTCGCTCTTGCGGCGGATGTCCGTGATGTTCGCAGTTATCTCGACGTCCGCTTCGTCGGCGGGCGTGCCGACGATGCCCAGAATCGTTCCGAAGGTGATGGCCCCGCTCATCGTCGCCGTCCTGCCGTTGGCGTCCGGGGTCCCGACGGTCAGTTGCGCCGAGGTCTGCGACGGGGAGCTGCACGACGGGAATTCGAGGCTCGGCCCGTGAACCCGGTTCGGCGCGGTGCACGGCGTGTACGCGGGTACGAGCGACGCCTTCAGCGGCGTTGCGCCCTTCGGTCGCGGGTAGCCGTGCTGGTTGACGAACGTGCAGGTGACTCTCTCGCCCGCCGCGACGGCGATGTTCCCGACCGGGCTGCCGTCGTCGCAGGTCGCGCTCACCTGGGTCCAGCCGCTCGGCAGGGTCTCGGAGAGCGAGTATCCGGTGCCGGGCGTCACGTTCGCGAACGTGCGCGAGCTCTCGAGCGCCGGGTCGGAGTCGTCGTCGAGTTGGAAGCTCGACGGCACGAGACCGCCCCCCGCGGCGAAGGAGAAGTTCTGCGCGTCGTCCGGGATCGCGTCCTTGATCACGACGATCTCGCCGCGCTTGCGGTTGGCGAACGTGCAGGTCACGGTCTCGCCGGCCGCCACGGAGATGCTCGAGACCGGGCTCCCGTCGTCGCAGGTCGCGCCAGTCTGGTCCCACCCGCTCGGAACCGTCTCGGACAGCGAGTACCCGGAGCCGGGGCTGAGGTCGTCGAAGCTGCGCGTGTTCGAGAGCGTCCCGTCGGAGTCGTCATCGAGGTCGAAGCTCGCGGGGCTCAGTCCGCCGCCCGCGGTGAACGAGAAGTCCTGCGGATCGTCCGGCGTCGCGTCCTTGACCACCACGATCCGCCCGCGCTTGTCGTTCGTGAACGTGCACGTGACGGTCTCGCCGGGACCGACGTCGACGTTGGACACCGGGCTGCCGTCATCGCATGTCGCGTCCGCGAGCTGCCAGCCGCTCGGCAGGGTCTGCGCGATCGAGTAGCCGTCACGCGCCTCCACGTCGCCGAACGTGCGTGTGTTCGAGAGCGTGGGGTTCGAGTCGTCGTCGAGCTGGAAGCTCGCCGGGCTGAGGCCGCCGCCGGCCGTGTAGGAGAAGTCCTGGGCGTCGTCGGGCTGCGAGTCCTGGATCACCACGATCTGCCCGCGCTTGCGGTTCGTGAACGTGCAGGTCACGTGCTCCCCGGGGTCGACGACGACGTTCGTGACCGTGCTTCCGTCGTCACACGTCGCGGACGAGAGGTCCCAGCCGGCGGTCGGGCTCTCGGACAGCGAATACCCCGCCTGCGCGGACAGGCCGCTGAACGTGCGACTGTTCGAGAGGGTGCCGTCCGAGTCGTCGTCGAGTTGGAAGCTCGATGGGCTGAGGCCGCCCCCGGCGGTGAAAGAGAAATCCTGTCCGTCGGCCGGTTGAGCGCTCTTGGCGACGGTGATGCTGCCGTGCTGTCGATGGGTGAACGTGCACGTCACCGTCTCGCCGGCGCCGACCACGATGTCGGAGGTGGGGCTGCCGTCGTCACACGTGGCCGATGCTAGATCCCAGCCGGCCGGCGCGCTCTGTGAGAGCGAGTACCCCGAGCCGGGCACGACGTCGTCGAACGTGCGCGTGTTCGAGAGCGTCCCGTCGGAGTCGTCGTCGAGGTCGAAGCTCGCGGGGCTGAGGCCGCCGCCCGCCGTGAACGAGAAGTCCTGGGGGTCGTTGGGCGTCGCGTCCTCGAGCACCACGACCTTGCCGCGCTTGCGGTTCGCGAACGTGCAGGTCACGTGCTCGCCGACGGAGAGGGTGATGTCGGTGAGCGAGCTTCCGTCGTCACAGGTCGCCGCGGTCTGGTCCCAGCCGCTGGGCGTCCCCCCCGATACGGAGTAGCCGGAGCCGGGTGGGAGGTTGGTGAACGTACGCGTGTTCGAGAGCGTCCCGTCGGAGTCGTCGTCGAGGTCGAAGCTCGCGGGGCTGAGGCCGCCGCCCGCCGTGAACGCGAAGTCCTGGGGGTCGTCGGGCGTGGCGTCCACGACGATCGTGAGCGTTGCGCGCTTCGCGTTCTCGAAGGTGCAGGTGACGGTCTCCCCGGCGGTGACGTCTATGTCAGACAAGGGGCTGCCGTCGTCGCAGCTCGCGCCGGTCTGGTCCCAGCCGCTCGGCACGCTCTCCGACAGGGAGTAGCCGCCGCCCGGAGCGACGTTCTGGAACGTGCGCGTGTTCGAGAGCGTCCCGTCGGAGTCGTCGTCGAGGTCGAAGCTCGCGGGGCTGAGGCCGCCGCCCGCCGTGAACGCGAAGTCCTGGGGGTCGTCGGGCGTCGCGTCCTTGACGGCCACGATCTTCCCGCGCTTGCGGTTGGCGAAGGTGCAGTGCACCGTCTCGCCCGCGTCGACGGTGATGTTCGACACCGGGCTGCCGTCGTCACACGTAGCGCTCGTCTGATCCCATCCCGCCGGGACGGTCTCGGATACGGAGTAGTTGCCGATCACGAGGTTGTCGAACGTGCGCGTGTTCGAAAGCGTCCCGTCGGAGTCGTCGTCGAGGTCGAAGCTCGCGGGGCTGAGGCCGCCGCCCGCCGTGAACGAGAAGTCCTGGGGGTCGTCGGGCGTGGCGTCCTTGGTCACGATGATCTTGCCGCGCTTGCGGTTGATGAACGTGCAGGTAACCGTCTCCCCCGGCGCGACCTGGATGCTGTTCACGGAGCTTCCGTCGCTGCAGGTCGCGTTGACCTGGTCCCAGCCGGCCGGCACGGACTCTGACGCGGAGTAGCCGCCGCCCGGCAGCACGCCGCTGAACGTGCGCGTGTTGGAGAGCGTGCCGTCGGAGTCGTCGTCAAGGCTGAAGCTCGCGGGGCTGAGGCCGCCGCCGGCCGTGAAGTCGAAGTCCTGGGGGTCGTTCGGCGTGGAGTTCTTGACGATCACGATCTCGCCGAGCTTCTCGTTCACGAAGGTGCACGTCACATGCTCGCCGGCTGACAGGGCGACGTTCGAGACCGGGCTCCCGTCGTCGCAGGTGGCCGCAGCCTGGTTCCAGCCGCCCGGCACGGTTTCCGAGAGCGAGTAGCCGGAGCCGGGCACGAGGCCCGTGAAGGTGTGGGTGTTCGAGAGCGTCCCGTCGGCGTCGTCGTCGAGCTGGAAGCTCGCCGGGCTGAGGCCGCCGCCGGTGAAGTCGAAGTCCTGAGCGCTGTCCGGGACGGCATCCTTGACGACGGTCAGCTGGGCACGCTTACGGTTGCTGAACGTGCAATGGACCGTCTCGCCCGCGTTGACGGTGATGTTCGACACCGGGCTGCCGTCGTCACACGTAGCGCTCGTCTGATCCCATCCCGCCGGGACGGTCTCGGATACGGAGTAGTTGCCGATCACGAGGTTGTCGAACGTGCGCGTGTTCGAAAGCGTCCCGTCGGAGTCGTCGTCGAGGTCGAAGCTCGCTGGGCTGAGGCCGCCGCCCGCCGTGAACGAGAAGTCCTGGGGGTCGTCGGGCGTCGCGTCCTTGGTCACGATGATCTTGCCGCGCTTGCGGTTGAGGAACGTGCAGGTAACCGTCTCCCCCGGGGACACGCTCACATTCGTGACCGCGCTGCCGTCGTCACAGGTGGCGCTGACCTGGTCCCACCCGGTCGGCACCGTCTCCGCGATCGCATAGCCGCTGCCCGCCGGCACGTCGCCGAGCGTCTGGCTGCTCGACAGGGTCGGGTTCGAGTCGTCGTCAAGTGCGAAGCTCGCGGGACTGAGGCCGCCGCTCGCGGTGAACGCGAAGTCCTGGGGGTCGTTCGGCGTCGAGTTCTTGTTGACCACGATCGTGCCGCGCTTGTTGTTCGTAAAGGTGCACGTTACGTGCTCGCCGGCCGACACCGAGATATTCGAGGCCGGGCTGCCGTCGTCACACGTCGCGCTCGCCTGGTCCCAGCCGCTCGGCACCGTCTCGGCGAGCGAGTAGCCCGAGCCGGCCGGCACGTCGCCGAACGTGTGGGTGTTCGACAGTGCGGGATCGAGGTCGTCGTCGAGCGCGATGCTCGCGGGGGTCAACCCGCCGCCCGTCGTGAAGGCGAAGTCCTGCGCCGCATCCGGCACGGCGTCCTTGGCCACCGTGATCTGACCGCGCCTGTCATTGGTGAAGGTGCACGTCACGATCTCTCCGGCGGACACGCCGATGTTGGAGGGCGCGCTGCCGTCGTCACACGTGACGCCAGTCTGGTCCCAGCCGCTCGGGACGGTCTCCGAGAGCGAGTACCCCGAGCCGGGCACGACGTCCGTGAACGTGAAGGTGTTCGAGAGCGTCCCGTCGGAGTCGTCGTCGAGGTCGAAGCTCGCGGGGCTGAGGCCGCCGCCGGCAGTGAAGCTGAAGTCCTGCGGGTCGTTGGGCCGCGCGTCCTTGACGACCACGATGCGGCCTCGCTTGCGGTTCGCAAACGTGCACGTCACCTGCTCACCGGCGGACAGGGCCACATTCGAAACCGGGCTGCCGTCGTCGCAGGTCGCGCCCGTCTGGTCCCAGCCGCTCGGCACCGTCTCGGAGAGCGAGTAGCCGGAGCCGGGCACGACGCTGGTGAACGTGCGGGTGTTCGAGAGCGTCCCGTCGGCGTCGTCGTCGAGCTGGAAGCTCGCCGGGCTGAGGCCGCCGCCGGCGGTGAAGTCGAAGTCCTGCGCGTCGTCCGGCGTGGCGTCCTTCACGACGGTCAGCTGGGCACGCTTGCTGTTGGAGAACGTGCAGGTCACGGTCTCTCCCGCGTTGACCGTGATGCTGGCCACCGGGCTGCCGTCGCTGCACGTCGCGCTCGTCTGATCCCATCCCGCCGGGACGGTCTCGGATACGGAGTAGTTGCCGATCACGAGGTTGTCGAACGTGCGGGTGTTCGAGAGCGTCCCGTCGGAGTCGTCGTCGAGCGTGAAGCTCGCCGGGCTGAGGCCGCCGCCCGCGGTGAACGAGAAGTCCTGGGGGTCGTCGGGAGTGGCGTCCTTGACGACGATGATCTTGCCGCGCTTGCGGTTGAGGAACGTGCAGTTCACCGTCTCGCCGGGCGACACGCTCACGTTCGTGACCGCGCTGCCATCGTCACAGGTCGCGCTGATCTGGTCCCAACCGCTCGGCACCGTCTCAGCGATCGCGTAGCCGCTGCCCGCCGGCACGTCGCCGAGCGTCTGGCTGCTCGACAGGGTCGGGTTCGCGTCGTCGTCAAGCGCGAAGCTCGCAGGGCTGAGGCCGCCGCTCACCGTGAACGCGAAGTCCTGGGGGTCGTTCGGCGTCGAGTTCTTGTGGACCACGATCGTGCCGCGCTTGTTGTTCGTAAAGGTGCACGTCACGTGCTCGCCGGCCGACACCGAGATATTCGAGACCGGGCTGCCGTCGTCACACGCCGCGCTCGCCTGGTCCCAGCCGCTCGGCACGGTCTCGGCGAGCGAGTACCCCGAGCCCACGGCGATATCGCTGAACGTGCGAGTGTTGGAGAGAGCCGGGTCGAGGTCGTCGTCGAGCGCGAAGCTCGCGGGACTGAGGCCGCCGCCGGCCGTGAAGGTGAAGTCCTGGGCGTCGTCCGGGACCGCGTCGTGCACGATCGTGATCTGTCCGCGCTTGTCGTTCGTGAACGTGCAGGTCACGACCTCACCCGCGGACACCCCGATGTTGGAGGGCGCGCTGCCGTCGTCACACGTGACGCCCGTCTGGTCCCAGCCGCTCGGCACGGTCTCGGCGAGTGAGTAGCCGGAGCCCGGCACGAGGTCGGCGAACGTGCGCGAGTTCGACAGCGCCCCGTCGGCGTCGTCGTCGAGCGCGAAGCTCGTGGGACTGAGCCCGCCGCCGGCCGTGAAGGAGAAGTCCTGCGGGTCATTGGGCTGGGCGTCCTTGACGACCACGATCTGCCCGCGCTTGCGGTTCGTGAACGTGCACGTGACGCTCTCGCCCGGGACGAGGTCGACGTTGGTCGGCGGGCTGCCGTCGCTGCATGCCGCGCCGGTCTGGTCCCAGCCGCTCGGCACCGCCTCGGCGAGTGAGTAGCCGGAGCCGGGCACCACGTCGTTGAACGTGCGCGAGTTCGACAGCGCCCCGTCGGCGTCGTCGTCGAGCGCGAAGCTCGTGGGACTGAGCCCGCCGCCGGCCGTGAAGGAGAAGTCCTGCGGGTCATTGGGCTGGGCGTCCTTCACCACCACGAGGGTCGCCCGCTTGCGATTCGAGAAGGTGCACGTCACGGTCTCGTTGGCGGACACGCTGATGTTGGACGGCGAGCTGCCGTCGTCACACGTCGCGCCGGTCTGGTCCCAGCCGCTCGGGACGGTCTCCGCAAGGGAATAGCCGGAGGCCGGGACCACATCGTTGAACGTGCGCGTGTTCGAGAGCGTCGCGTTGCCGTCGTCGTCGAGCGCGAAGCTCGTGGGACTGAGCCCGCCGCCGGCCGTGAAGGAGAAGTCCTGCGGGTCGTCGGGCGTCGCGTCCTTCACGACGATGATCCGCCCGCGCTTGCGGTTCGAGAAGGTGCACGTCACGTTCTCCGCCGGCGCCAGGTTGATGTTGGAAACCGGGCTGCCGTCGCTGCACGTCGCGCTCGTCTGGTCCCACCCGCTCGGCACGGACTCGGACAGGGAGTATCCGGAGGCGGGCGCGAGGCCGGTGAAGGCGCGGCTGTTCGAAAGCGTGCCGTCGGTGTCGTCGTCGAGCGCGAAGCTCGTTGGGCTGAGCCCGCCGCCCGCCGTGAACGAGAAATCCTGCGCGTCGTCGGGCGTGGCGTCCTTGACGACGGTGATCGAGCCACGCTTCTGGTTGGTGAAGGTGCACGTGACCGTCTCGGCCGGCCCGACGTTGATGTTCGACACAGGACTGCCGTCGCTGCAGGTGGCGCTCGATTGCGCCCATGCCGCGGGAACCGCCTCGGCGAGCGAGTAGCCGGAGCCGACGGTCACGGAGCTGAACGTGCGGGTGTTCGAGAGCGTCCCGTCCGAGTCGTCGTCGAGTTGGAAGCTCGCGGGCGTCAACCCTCCGCCCGCCGTGAAGTCGAAGTCCTGAGCGTCGTTGGGCTGGGCGTCCTTGACGACCACGACCTGCCCGCGCTTCTGGTTCGTGAACGTGCAGGTCACGTCCTCGCCGACCGAAATCGCGATCGCGGTCACGGGGCTGCCGTCGGTGCACGTCGCGCTCGAGAGGTCCCAGCCCGCGGGCACGGAGCTCTCGGCCGCGGAGTACGTCCCGGCGAGCACGTCGGTGAATACCCTCGTGTTCGAGAGCGTGCCGTTGGAGTCGTCGTCGAGGTTGAAGCTCGTGGGGCTGAGGCCCCCGCCGACCGCGAACGCGAAGTCTTGCGCGTCATTCGGCTGGGCGTCCTTGACGATCGTCAGCGACCCCGCGTCCTCGTCGACGAAGGTGCAGGTCACCGTTTCACCAGCGCCCACGACGATGTTCGACACGGGACTGCCGTTGCTGCACGTCGCACTTGTGAGCCCCCAGCCGGCCGGGGTGGTCTGCGAGACGAAGTAGCCGTTGCGCGCCTGGAGGTTTGTGAACGTGCGGGTGTTGGAGAGCGTGGGGTTGTTGTCGTCGTCGAGCGAGAACGACGTGGGCGAGAGTCCCCCGCCTGCGGTGAAGCTGAAGTCCTGCCCGTTGTTCGGCACGGTGTTCTGCACGATCACGATCTGCCCGCGCTTGAGGTTCGTGAACGTGCAGGTGACGACCTCACCCGCGCTCACGCCGATGTTCGATGCCAAGCTGCCGTCGCTGCACGTCGCGCTGCCCTGGTCCCATCCCGTCGGAACGGTCTCGGAGACCGAGTAGCCGGTGCCGGGGGCGATGTTGGTGAAGGTCCGAGTGTTCGAGAGCGTGCCGTCGGAGTCGTCGTCGAGTTGGAAGCTCGTCGGGGTCAGGCCCCCGGACGCCGTGAACGTGAAGTCCTGGGCGTCGTTGGGCTGCGCGTCCTTGACGATCACGATCTGCCCGCGCTTGAGGTTCGTGAACGTGCAGGTCACCACCTCGCCCGGGCTGACGCTGACGTTCGAGATCGGGCTGCCGTCGTCGCACGACGCGCTGCCCTGGACCCAGCCGCTCGGGATGCTCTCCGACAGCGAGTAGCCGCTACCGGGCGTCACGTCGCTGAACGTGAACACGCGCTCGAGCGTCGGGTCCGCGTCGTCGTCGAGCTGGAAGGTGGCCGGTGACAACCCTCCGCCGGCCGTGAAGCTGAAGTCCTGCGCGTCGTTCGGCTGGGCGTCCTTCACGACGAGGATCTGCCCGGGCTTGTTGTTCGTGTATGTGCAGGTGACCGTCTCCCCGGCCGAGATGCCGATGTTCGAGGGCGCGCTGCCGTCGCTGCAGCTCACGCCCGCCTGCGTCCATCCGGGCGGCAGGGCGTCCTGGGAGAGCGAGTAGCCGGCGCCGATCGGGACGTCCGCGAACGTCATGGTGTTAGCGAGCGTGGGGTCCGAGTCGTCGTCGAGCTGGAACGACGCCGGATTGAGGCCGCCGCCGGCGGTGAAGCCGAAGTCCTGGGCGTCGTCGGGCACACTGTCGACCACGACGACGATCTGGCCACGCTTCTGCTCGGTGAAGGTGCAGGTCACGTTCTGGCCGGGATCCACCTCGATCGAGGCGGGCGGGCTGCCGTTGTCGCACGTCGCGGCGCTCAGGTCCCAGCCCTGCACGGCCGCATGCGTGACGGAGTAGCCCGAGCCGGGCGTAACGCCGACGAACACCTGCTGGTTGGGGAGCGTTGCATTCGCGTCGTCGTCGAGCGTGAAGTCGGTCGGGCCGAAACCGGGCGGCGAGAACCCGAACCCGTCGTCCAACCCGAACGCCTGGAAGGTGAAGTCCTGCGGGTCGTCCGGGACCGCGTCGAGCTGGACCGTCACGGTGCCCGGCACGTTGGCCGAGTACACGTCCGCGGTGGCGTCGGAGTCGGCCGTGAGCAGCGACTCCGACGTACGGAAGATCGCACGCTGGCCGTCGGGCGAGACCGCATGGAAGCTCACGTCGAAGGCGCCGTTGCCTCCGCTCGCGCCCGCGCTCACCAGATATGTGGACCCGCTGTGTCGTTCGTAGACGTCCGCGCTGGCGTCGGTGTCCTCGGTCGTCAGCGGCTCGGCCGTCGTGAGGAAGACACGCGTGCCGTCATCCGAGGCACCGCCGAAGAATGAGGCCGCGGCCCCGTTGCCCCCGGCCGGTCCGAGTGACAGGCGCGTGAGCGTCCCGCTCGCGGTCGAGTACTCGTAGATGTCCTGGTAATTGTCGGTGTCGCCCGCGACCAGCGCCTCCTCGGACCGGATGAAGACCCGGGTGCCGTCGGCCGACGTCCCGGTGAGGTACGCATTGGTCGCGATGACGTCGTTGCCGCCTGCGCTGATCTGGGTGAGCGTCCCGCCCGAGCTCATGTAGACGTCGTTCATGCTGTCGCGATCGACGGGCGCGGCGATCAGCTTCTCGGCGCTCGTGACGAACACCTTGGAGCCGTCCTCGGAGGCGCCGACGAACGTCGCCGCCGCTCCGCTCTGGCCGCCGCTCGGGCTGATCGAGTGGATCGTGGTGGTCGTCGCATTGGCCCGCTCGTATACGTCGGGCCCGGCGTCGGTGTCGCTCGCGAGCAGGGACTCGGCGGTGCGGAAGAACACCTTGCTGCCGTCGAGCGAGCTGCCGGAATAGGTGGCCGGCGGGGCGCCCACGCCGCCGTTCGGGCCGATCGACAGCATCGTGGTCGTTCCGCCTGCGCGCTGGTACACGTCCTGAACGATGTCCGTGTCGCTTGCGACCAAGGGCTCCGAGGTGTGAATGAAGGCCTTCGTCCCGTCCTCGCTGAGACCCGCGAGGTCGGCGTGCTTGTCCCCGTTGCCCCCGTTCGGGCCGGTCGAGATCAGGGTCGTCGTGGCGCTCGCGCGCTCGTAGACGTCGAGCGACGTGTCGGTGTCTGCGCCCACGAGCGCGCCGCGGGTCGTGAAGAACACCCGGCTGCCGTCGCTCGAGGCACCGGCGTAGTAGCTGTCGAAGGACCCGTTGGCATCGCCTCCGGGGCCGGTCGAGACCAGGGTCGTCGTAGCGCCGTCGTGCACGTAGACGTCGAGCGCGGAGTCGGTGTCCGACGCGGCAAGGCTCTCGTCCGTCTGGAAGATGACCTTCGTCCCCGCTTGGACCGCCCGCCCGAAGTTGGCCGCGGCGGCGCCGTTCCCACCACCCGTGCCGGTGGACAGCAATGTCGTGTTCCCACCGGTGCGGCTGTAGAGATCGATCGAGGCGTCGGTGTCCCCGGACGTGAGCGGCTCGGCTGTGCTCAGGTAGACGCGCTTGTTCGCGTCACGTGCTCCGACGACCTCGGCGGGCAGGTTTCCGTTGCCACCAGCCGGCCCGATCGATTCGAGCGAAAGCTTCGAATGCTGGGCGCCGGCAGCGGCGGGCATGGCGGCAAGCGCCATCGCAGCGGCGATGAAGAGCCGCCTTGCTGGTGAAGGACCGCGCCTCAATCAACCCGTCCCCGCGAAGCACCCCTGCTTCTATCCACAACCCCCGTGCCTCCCACGTGGGCGAGTCTAATGCGTCGGAGCCATCCGTGTCCTGGTCATCGTGTCCTATGCGCGCGCGTGCGGAGTACCCCGTGGTAGCCTCTCTTCGACGATGAATGGGGGGCGAAGCGCAGGGGCTGTTCCTCGGCGTCAGGGAAGGGGATCGTCACGGAAGGCCTGGTTCTTGGGGGCTTTTGCCGTGCTGGTGTGCCTCTGGCCCGGCGTCGATGCCGCTATGGCGCAACATCTCGGGCGCCCCAACATCCTCCTGATCCTCACCGACGATCAGCGCGCGGCGGGCACGATGGAGGTCTTGCCGCAGACCCGCGCCTTGTTCGAGACGGGGGGGACGAAGTTCACCCAGGCCTTCATCACCACACCGCTCTGCTGCCCGGCGCGCTCGTCGATCTTCACCGGCCGCTACGTCCACAACCACGGCGTGCGCGACAACGAGTCCTCCCAGCTGCTCGACACCCGGTTCACGATCCAGCAGTACCTCAGGGACAGTGGATATCGCACAGCTCACTTCGGCAAGTACCTCAACGGCTGGAACTTGCTCCGCAACCCGATGTCATACGACGACTGGGCGATCGCGACCGCCGGCTACGGCCCCTTCAGGGCCAACGAGAACGGAGTCGTCAAGAACATCAACACCTACGCGACCACGTACTTCAAGGACCACGCGATCCGCTTCATCAACGAGGCCGAGGCCCAGGACGCGACCCCGTGGTTCATGCAGGTCTCGACCACGGCGCCGCACGCGCCGTTCCAGGCCGAGCCGCTCTATGCGAACGCGGACGTGCCCGCGTTCAACCAGCCGCCCAGCTACTTCGAGGCGGACAAGAGCGACAAACCCGTCCACATCCAGAACCAGACCGACGATTCGGAGTTGATCGAGGCCACCCGGATCGGCCAGCTGCGCACGCTGATGTCGGTCGACGACCTCGTAGGGCAGGTGTTCTCGACGCTCGAGAGCAACGACGAGGCATCCAACACGATCGCGATCTTCATGTCCGACAACGGATACGAGTGGGGCGAGCACGGACTCGATTCGAAGGGGTATCCGTACGACGAGTCGGTGCGGGTGCCGATGTACGTGCGCTGGCCCGGTCACGTGGTCGAGGGAGCGACGGATGCGCGACTCGTCGCGAACATCGACGTCGCCCCCACGATGGTCGACGCCGTCGGCGGCGGGCTCGCGGTCTCCGTGCCGATGGACGGGCGCTCGATGATCGACCCGGCGCAGAACCGCTCGCGCCTGTTGGAGGAGCATGCCTCGATCAACGGCGGGCCGGGGTGGGCAGCGCTCCAGACGCCGACCTCTCATTACATCGAGACCTATGACGCGGACGGTCAGTCGATCCGCTTCCGGGAGTACTACGACCTGACGGCGGATCCGTACGAGATGAACAATCTGCTCGGGGACGGCAACGCGGCGAACGACCCGTCGACCGCCGCCCTGTCCGCCCAGTTGGCGCTGGACAGGGTTTGTACCGGCAGTAATTGCCCGTAGGAAGCCGCAACCGGAACCGATTCCGGGAGCTTTGGCTATCCTGGCCCCGGCCATGACGAGACTCAACGGAACATCGGCGGCGGCGTTGCTGGTCGTCGCGACACTCGCACTCGCCGGCTGCGGCGGCGACGACGAGCCCGACAACTCCACGACGGGCGCCGGAACGGTCGAGACCACGACCGGCACCACCGGCACGACCGAGAGCGGCACGACGCGCGAGCGCACGGCCACGAGTGAGGACCGCACGGGCACGACCAAGACGCGCGAGCCGGGGGACGACAAGGGCGGTAGCACCTCTGGCGGCTCCGATGACGACAGCAGCGGCTCGGGGAGCGGCGGAGGATCCGGCTCCAAGAGCCAGGAGCTGACCGCGTCCAACACGTTCAGCACGGCCAGGACGGTGTGCCGCAACTTCCTGCCGAAGCCACTCGAGAAGGACCTCAAGGACGGCGACAAGTCCGCCGCCGAGATCGCGAAGGACTACTCGCGCGGGTTCCCCTCGGAGTTGCGCAAGAAGGCGTACGACGGCTGCCTAGCCGGCCTCAAGGGCAAGGACTGACACTCTTCTTCAGCGGCTGCGGCCGCCCATTCGTCGCTCCGCTCGCCGCGTCCGGTCGGGGGTCCTCCCCGGAGGCTCAAGACGCCTTTTAGGCCTCCGGGGAGGACCCACGGGCGGACGCTTCAACCGCCGCCGGAACGAGAAAGGGCGGCCCGCTGGGGACCGCCCTTCTCGGTCAACCTGGGAGCTTCATGCTCGCCAAGTAGCTTGGCGCTCCGCCCTCGCGGGCGGAGCTAAGCCTCATGGAACGAACACTCCCTGGCGCATGAATACCGTTTCGTCACCGTCGCCGCAAGTGCTCGGGCAGCCGGTTCCGTAGCCGGTGCCGTTGGGTCCCGCGTCCTTGACCGTGAGCGCGCCCAGTTGCCAGATCGCGCGCCTGCCCTCGACGACGGCCCCCGGCAGGAGGGCATCCATCGTCGTGTTGAGCGCGCAGTGGCCGCCCACCCCCGTGCCCGCCGTGGTCGTGCAGCCGAATGGGATCTCGATCGGGGTGTCCACGACCGTTGCGTCCTGCTGCTCCGACGGGCCGTTCCCCTTGTCGGTGAGGCGCAGGCTCGAGGTCGCCATCAGCCGTCCCGCGTAGTCCGATCCCTGACCAGAGGGACACGCGGTGTTCGTCTGCGCGCAGCGCACGTCCGTGATGTCGATCGCGATGCCCACGTCCGCCTCGTCGGTCCCCGTCGAGGGATCGCCGACGATCGCGCTGAGACGCACCGAGCCGGCCGAGTTGGCGACCGATCCATTGGCGTCGGGCGAGCCAACGGTGAGACTGCTCGACTGCTGTGTAGGCGTCGAGCAGGAGGGATCGCCCAGCGGCGGCCCGTGGACGCGGTCCGGCGAGGTGCACTGCTGGTAGGCGGGTACGAGCGAGGCGCGCAAAGGCGTCGCTCCCTTCGGCCGTGTGTAGCCCAGTGACGCGCTCGCGAGCCTGCCCCAGTTGCCCGCGTCGTCGCGGTACATGACGGCGAAGTAGCGGTACTGGCCGCTGAGGTTCGTGACCAGCTTGCTCTGCGTCTGGCCGGCCGAGGCGGTCGCGGCGAAGTCGCCGATGACGGTGCCGTCGCTCGGGTGCTCGATCGGCTGGTTGGAGGCGAGGATGCGGTACTCGTCGCCCTGCCCGCAGAGCCAGTCGTCGCCGGGCGCGGTCCACGACAGGGTGACCACGTTCTCGCCGATCAGGTTGAAGCCGAGGCCGGTTGGCGTCCCGGGCGGGCGGGAGTCGGTGCCGTAGGCGCCGGTGTTCCACTCGTCGTGACGCGAGGTCCACCACTCGTCGTTGGTCCCGCAGGCCGGCCGGTCGGTGTCCCACATGAAGCCGAAGCCCTCGCGGGTGAGCGTCATGACCTCGAGCTGGCCGTCGCCGTCCGCGTCTCCGATCGTCGGCGTCGCGAACAGCCAGCCGCCCGTGAACTTCGGCCACCCGGCACCCTCGATGCCCGCGACATTGAAGTTGCGCAGGTAGTAGAGGCCGGTGCCGACCAGCACCTCGTTGCCCGGCGAGTCCGAGACATCGGCGACGGCCGGGCTCGACAGCAGCTGGAAGTCCTCGACCGCCTGCGGGAAGCTCGGCAGCGACGCGCCGGTCTGCGCGTTCCAGGCCTGAATCACGTGGTTGTAGGGAAGGTTCTGGCCGACCGCCACGCCGAGGTTGACCACCTGGTTCAGCGTGACGCCGCCCTTGATGATCTCCGGTCCCGCGACCCCGTCGATGTTGGCGGCGATCGGGTTCTCGAAGAGGTTGATGACCTTGGACTTGTCGACGTGCTCGCCCCCCGCCGGCTCGGAGTCGTATTGCGCGGCGTTCGAGCCGTTGCCGTTCGTCGCGGTGACGTCGCCGCTGGCGACGTTGCCGATCGCCTCGAGCTCGGGATCGCCGTCGACGTTGGCGAGGACATGGTCGACCCCCGGTCCGACGAAGGGGAGCGCGTCGGGCACGATCCCGTTCGGCGTGGTCGGCCAGCCCGGCAGAACGTCGCCGTTGCGGTCCACCGCATAGACGCGCCCGCTGCCGCCCAGCACGTTCGCCAGGAAGTTCGTGAGGAAGTTCGAGAAGCCGCCGGCCGCGCCACCGCCCGGGGTCTGGGGAGCCGACGGGTTGTCGTCGAACTCCTGTGTCGGCGTAACTATGTCGAGCTTGCCGTCGCCGCTCACGTCGCCGAGCGCGGCGGTCGTGATGATCTCCGCCCCGGGGATGCTCGGGTCACGCAGCTTCTTCGGGAAGCCCGGCAGCGCGTTGCCCTCGCCGTCCCACGCATATACATGCTGGTCGAGCGCCGGCACGACGATCTCGAGACTCCCGTCCTCGTCGAGGTCGCCGAGTGTCGGCGACGCCGTGAAGCCGCGCTTGATGTGGTTGTTGCGCGTGCGGTCCTGCGGGCGCGACAGCGAGGGGTCGATGCGCACGGGGAAGCCCGCGACCGGGGATCCGTCGGCCTCCCACGCGTACACGTGCTCCCCGGCGGAGTCGACGATCTCGGGCTCGAGGTCCCCGTCGATGTCGCCGATCGCCGGAGTGCGCAGCACCTCGCGCGGCGGATCGACGGCCTCGAACGAGTCCGAGCCGAGGTGCACGTTCGGGTACAGGCGCGTGCGCACCGGCTGCCCGCTGTTGAAGCTGGGGAGCGGCTGCCCGTCGTGGTTCAGCACCCGCAGCTCTCCGCTCGAGTCGGCGAGGACGGTGTCGAGCGCGTTGTCGCCGTCGAGGTCGAACAGGCGCGGCGATGCCTCGCCGCCGGTGCCGAGGTCCTTCGAGTATCCCTCGTGCAGCGTGCCGTCGCGGTAGGCAAACAGCATCTTGCGGTCCTCCCCGCGGTTGCCCGCGGTGTCGGTGACGACCACGCGGACGGTGAAGGCGGGCTCGTTCGGGTCCTTGTCGCCGGGGCCCTTCGAGGGTGCGGTGGGGTCAGTCGCGGAGCCGCCCTGCGGGCGCGCGTCGAGCTCCTGGCGAACGGCGTCGAGGTCGATGACCCCGACCGAGCCGTCGAGCGGCGAGGTGCGCGTCTGCACGTTCACCTCGCGGAAGTCGCTCTCCTGGGGCTCGATGCCGGGCGCCCACTGCAGCCGGTAGGTGTAGCCGGCCGCGCGCTTCGCCGATACGCGCGCGACGATGTCGACGGTCTCCTGCTGGTTCACGTTGAGGGGCTCGAACCACTCCGGCGAGGTGATCAGCGCCTGCGGCGGGATCTTGCCCTCGTCGACCCGCTCCAGCGCGAGCCCGAGGTCGGGGCGCCCGTACCCGAAGTGCTGGTCCCAACCGGGCTGCGCCGGGTCGGGAACGCCGAGCCCGACCGTGTTCTCCGCGACCACGTCCTCGGCGGTGAGGGTGATCAGCTGCTTGACCTCGTTGGGCTCGAGCTCGACGCCCTCCTGACGCGCAAAGGACTTCACGAGGCCCGCCGCGCCCGAGGCCTGGCCCGTCGCGGCCGAGCCGGTCACGGCCGGCATCGCGATGTGCGCGTGACCGCCGTACTGGGTGGTGCCGGAGTTGCGGAACCACGTGCCGATCGGCGCGTTGGTCCCGAGCGGCACGCCGAGGTTGTTGAAGAAGTCCAGGAAGGGCTGCGGGGGGTTCTGACCGAGCCCGTGCACGTCCGCAACGGTGCCCTGCACCTGCATCGCCTCGTCGTAGAGCGTCGGGATGTTGTGGTCACCCGTATTGAGGTCCGACGACACGATCGCGAAGAACACACCCTTGCGGTATGCGTGCTCGAAGGCGCTGCGCGCGAAGCGCGAGTTGAACAGCGCGCCGACGGCGCCCTCCACCACCTCGACATCGTTGTCCGCTGCGTAAAGGGCGGCCTGCGCGAAGTTGTTGGTGTCGACCACGAACGTGTCCCAGACGCGCATCGGCACGACCTGGCATTCGGGGCACACGCCGGCGCCGCCGGAGCCTTCGTTGGTCTGCTCACCCGCCTCCTCGGCTCGCCCGGAGCCGTGATTGTCCGCGCTGGAATAGCTCGACGCGTCGTAGGAGTTGTTGTCGTCGTCGAAGAAGTCCCAACCGGCGATGTCGTCGACGTAGCCGTTCGCGTCGTCGTCGCTGCCGTCGCTGAAAGCGACCAGCAGGTCGCTGGGATCGAGGAAGGCGTCGGCGCCGGGCTCGTCGTCGCGGCCGTCCGTCGGCCCGACGCGCGGGTCGCTCGCGTAGTCGTCGACGTTGAAGGCGCCGTCGCTGTTGCAGTCGTACTGGGCACAGGCCGAGGCGCCGTTCTGCGGCACCGGGAGCTCGCCGCGGTTGAGCGCGACCTTCTTGCGCAGTGATCCCTTGTTCCAGCGGATGCCGGTGTCGAGGATCGCGACCTGGACGCTCGGCGACCCGGCCGAGTACTTCCAGGCGCGGTCGGCCGACACGCCGGCGAGCTGGCCGAGGGGGTTGCGGCCGGCGAGCGTGTTCTGCGCGGACAGGCGCTGGGTGTGAGGGTCGGTCGGGTTGTGGTACAGCGCGGAGAGCTGCGATCCGTTCGGCGCGAACCCGAAGCGCTCGAACTGCTGGTCGAACGTGTTGGAGCAGGTCGGCGGCCCCTGCTCGTTGTCCGGCTCGCAGCGGTCGAAGTCGGGATCGTTCGGCGTGTTCAGCCGCACGCTCTCATCCGGGTTGGTGCCGGGAAACGCGGCGAAGGCCGGGGCGGCAAGCGCGAGCACGATGACCGCGACGAGCGGTATGCGACTGATTCTGCCCAGCCTTGCGTTCACTCCGGCGCGGGACATCGCCCTCTCCCCCTCTGATTGACCCCTCAGGAAGCAGGCGTACCCATCACGCAGAGGTTCGTAAACCACTGTTCAGGATGCGCAAGTTTCAACCGGCTGCTGCGTTCCGGATATGGGGGGCTCGAGCGGAGCCCCGTGATTGGCCAGGCACGGAGGGGACATGGGAAACGCCAGGAGGGCATTGACCAAGCGATCGAGGAGGGCCGGATGACCGCCGCCGCGTTCGCCGGGCACGCTCAGCGCGACGAGGAGCTGCTCGAGCGCACCGCCGAGGGCGACCACGCCGCCCGTGAGGAGCTGATCGCCCGCTTCCTTCCGATGGCCCGCGGCCTCGCGCTGCGCTACCGCCGCCGTGGCGAGCCCGCCGACGACCTCATACAGGTTGCCTGCGTGGGGCTCGTGAAGGCCGTCGAGCGCTTCGACCATCGCCGCGGCGTGCGCTTCGCGAGCTACGCGGCGCCGACCATCACCGGCGAGCTGAAGCGCCACATCCGCGACACCAGCTGGGCGGCGCATGTGCCGCAGCGGATCTGCCAGCGCGTGCTCGACGTCGAGCAAGCCGGAGAGCGCCTGCGGCGCAGCCTCGGGCACTCGCCGACCATCGCCGAGGTCGCGGGGGAGCTCGGGCTGGAGGTGACCGACGTGCTGGAGGCGGCGGAGGCGGCGACGGCCCACGACGCCCTCTCCCTGGACGCTCCCGCGCCGGGGCACGACGGTGAGGCGCTCCGCGGCGATCTGATCGGCGCGCTGGAGGAGCGCTACGACCTCGTCGAGCACGCGGTCACGCTCACCCCGGCGATCCGGGCCCTGCCCGCGCGCCAGCGCGTGATCCTCTGCCTGCGCTTCGAGGAGGACATGACCCAGTCCGAGATCGCAGAGCTGCTAGGGGTCTCGCAGATGCAGGTTTCGCGCCTTCTGCGGCAGGCCCTCGCGAGGCTGCGCGCGGCCGCCCGTGCGCGCCACGCCCTTCCCTGAACCGTCCCGTCCGCGTGCGGACCGGGCGCCGGAACCGAGGGCCGCTTGTGGCATGATGGGCCGAATGCGCACCAATGACGCGGCTGCCGTGTGACCCGCACTCCGGCGCCGCCTGGATCGTGAGCATGCAGCCGAGCGCGGGTTCCGCCGACCCCGACGACAAGCAGGCCGACCAGCAGGCCGACAAGCAGGCCGACGAGAAGACGGGCCAGGACGCAGGCCAGAAGGCAGGCCAGAATGCAGAGGCCGCGCCTGAGCAGAAGCCTCGTCCCGCGAACCCGAACACGCGCGAGGACCGCCGTCTCCTGATCCGCTTCCACGAGCAGGGCGACCTGTCCGCCCGCGAGGAGCTGGTCGAGCGCTTCCTGCCGCTCGCCCGCCAGTTGGCGCGGCGCTACCAGCGCCAGAACGAGCCGCTCGACGATCTGATGCAGGTCGCGAGCATGGGATTGGTGAAGGCCATCGACCGCTTCGACCCGAGCCGCGGCACCGCGTTTTCG
Organism: uncultured Solirubrobacterales bacterium; assembly: GCA_963724065.1. GTDB lineage: Bacteria > Actinomycetota > Thermoleophilia > Solirubrobacterales > JBBDJG01 > DASRIA01. Next base: position 227,056 of record CAVRTB010000002.1, on the reverse strand, counting down.
ACCTACGCGGTGCCCACGATCCTGGGGGAGCTGAAGCGCTACTTCCGCGACTCCGGCTGGGCGGTGCACGTCCCGCGCGGCATGCAGGAGCGGGTGATGAAGCTCGACCAGGCCTCACAGGAGCTCCATCGCCGGCTGGGCCGCTCGCCGTCGGCCGCCGAGCTCGCGCAGGAGCTCGGCGTCACCTCGGAGGAGGCCCTCGAAGCGATGGAGGCAGCGTCGGCCTACGACGCGATCTCGCTCGAGGAGCAGCGCAGCGAGTCCTCGGAATCGGGGGAGCCGACCTACGCCGACGCGCTCGGGTCTGAGGAGGAGCGCTACGAGCTGGTCGAGTACGGCGCGACGATCGCGCCGACGATGAAGGCCCTCAGCGAGCGAGAGCGGCTGATCCTCCACCTGCGCTTCGTCGAGGACCTGACCCAGTCCGAGATCGCCGACCGGATCGGTGTCTCCCAGATGCACGTCTCACGCCTGATCCGCCGTGCGCTCGCCCGCCTGCGCGCGGTCGCGCGCGAGCGCGACATCTAGAAGAGCGACCGACCAGTGGGGGCTATGTAGTGGGCCGTCGCGCACCGGATGTGAGGCTCGCGGAGCTCGCGGCCGAGGTCGAGTCGTGCCGGCTGTGCCCGCGGCTCGTGGCATGGCGGGAGGCGGTCGCCGCCGACCCTCCGGCGCGGCACCGCGGGGAGCGCTACTGGGCGCGGCCGGTGTCGGGGTTCGGGGACCCGGCCGCGCGCCTGCTCGTGATCGGGCTGGCGCCCGCCGCGCAGGGGGGCAACCGCACCGGCCGTGTCTTCACCGGGGACCGCTCGGGCGATTGGCTGTTCGCCGCGCTGCACCGTGCGGGCTACGCGAACCAGGCGACCTCCGAGCATCCCGGCGACGGCCTGCGCCTGACAGGCGCCTACGTGACCGCCGTGGTCCGTTGCGCGCCGCCCGCCAACAAGCCGGCCCCGGCCGAGCGCGACACGTGCGTGCAGTACCTCGTGCGCGAGCTCGACCTGCTCGATCACGCGCGCGTGCTGCTCGCGCTCGGGCACTTCGCATGGGACGGCACTCTGCTGGCGCTGCGCCGGGCGGGGATCGACGTGCCCAGGCCGAAGCCCGCGTTCGGCCACGGCGCCGAGGCGCGGGCCGGGCGCTTCACCTTGCTCGGCTGCTTCCACCCGAGCCAGCAGAACACATTCACCGGAAGGCTCACGGAGGAGATGATGGACGCGGTCCTGGCGCGCGCTCGCGCGCTCCACTAGAGGCGGTCAGAGCGAATGCGTCTCCCCGGGCGCCAGCACGGCAACCTTCGACTTCGTCTTCGACTCGACGTCCCTCCGGAACGCCTCGGCGTCGGTCTCGATCGGCGGGAACGTGTTGTAGTGGCAGGGGATCACGGTGCCGGCGCCGATCATCTCGGCGGCGACGACGGCGTCGTGGCGATCCATCGTGTAGTGGCCGCCGATCGGGATCAGCGCGACGTCGACGGGCGTGCGGTCCGCGATCAGGCGCAGGTCGCCGAACAGGCACGTGTCGCCGAGGTGGTAGACGGTCGTGCCGTCGATGTTGATGACCATGCCGCTCGCGTAGGTGACCGTGCCGTCGGGCGTGGTCGAGCTGTGGAATGCCTGCACGAGCTTGACCCAGCCCCACTCGAACTCGACGGTTCCGCCGAGGTTCGGGTCGGAGACGTGCTCGACGCCCTGCTCCCCGAGCCAGCCGATCGTCTCGACGAGCGAAACGCAATGGGCGCCGGTGCGCTTGGCGACCGTCGCGGCGTCGGCGAGGTGGTCGACGTGGGCGTGCGTGACGAGTATGTGGGTCGGGTCGACCTCCTCGGCCGTCACGAGCGCCGCCGGGTTGTTCGGCTTCAGGAAAGGATCGACCAGCAAGCGGCTGTCGGCCCCGACGAGCTCGAACGTGGAGTGGCCGAGATAGCGGATGTCCATGTGTGCACCTCCGGTGGAGAAGACGGGAAGGCCGGGCGGGGAGAGTACTAGCGGGTGTCGCCAAGCTCGCGCGCGAGCTCCCAGCCGACCGCGACGCCGACCAGCATGCCGATCCTGGTCTCCTCCGCCAGCAGGGTGCGGAAGTTCCGGAGCCGCTCCTCCGGGTCATCGAGCGCCGCCACGCTCGCGACCTGCTGCTCGTGCGTGGAGTCGAACCAGCCGCCCTCGGCGAGCGCGGTCGCGAGTATCTGCTGGAGCTGCGGGGCGGCCTTCGCGACGCGCCGCTCGATCTCGCGGAACCGCTCGGGATCCGCGAGCGCCTCGAGCGCGGCGCTCAGCTGCTCGTCTGTAAAGCGCTCGGCCAATGCGACATGAATAATGCCCCGATGGCGCGCGACGCACCTGTCCGGCTGACGGAGCTGTCCCACGGGGCGGGTTGCGCGTGCAAGATCGGGCCGGGCCAGCTGCGCGAGGTGCTCGCCCGTCTGCCGGCCCAGGTCAACCCTGCGCTGCTCGTGGGCTCGGATACGTGCGACGACGCGGGCGTCTACCGCATCTCCGACGAGCTTGCGCTCGTGCAGAGCGTCGACTTCTTCACCCCGATCGTCGACGACCCGGCCGACTTCGGCCGCATCGCCGCCGCGAACGCGCTGTCCGACGTCTACGCGATGGGCGCGCAGCCGCTGACCGCGCTGAACCTCGTTGCGTTCTCGATCGAGCACCACGGCGCGGACACGCTCGCCCGGATCCTCGAGGGAGGTGCGGAGATGGCGGCGCGGGCCGGCGTGCCGATCGTCGGCGGGCACTCGATCGACGATCCGGAGCCCAAGTACGGGATGGCGGTCACCGGCGTCGCGCACCCCGCCGTGATCGTGCGCAACTCGACCGGCCGCGCCGGCGACGTCCTGTTCCTGACGAAGCCGATCGGGGGCGGGGCCGTCACGACCGGGGCGAAGCGCGGGATGGCCGATGACGAAGTGGTGCGCGGCTGCATCGAGGTGATGTCGACCCTCAACGCGGGCGCCGCGCGGGCCGCGACGGCGGTCGGGCCGAGCGCGATGACCGACGTCACCGGCTTCGGGCTGCTCGGTCACCTCCACGAGCTGTCGCTCGCGAGCGGGGTCGCGGCGCGCGTCGAGGCGTCGGCGGTCCCGTCGCTCCCGGGCGCGCTGGAGCTGCTCGCGGCAGGGGCGCTTGCCGGCGGGAGCCGGCGCAATCGCGACTGGCTCGCGCCAAATGTGCACTTCGCCGCCTCGATCCCCGAGGCGCAGCGGTCGCTGCTCTGCGACGCGATGACTTCCGGCGGGCTGCTCGTGGCGGCGCCGGCGGGACAAAGCGCGGAGATGGAGGATGCGCTTGCGCGCGCCGCTCCCGGCAGCATGCGTATCGGCACCCTGCACAGCGGTCCGGCGGGCCGGATCGCGGTCGTCTGAATAACAACGAGATTTCCTTAGGCGGAAATCTCGGTGGCGGTGGTTCGGGGCGAGGCCTCCCTACGAGCGCTTGGGCAGGAGCAGGCCGGCGATCGTGCCGGTGACGGCTCCGGCGAGACCCGCCCAGGCGTCCGCGGTCAGCTCGAGCACCGGCATCAGGCCCAGCACCGCGGCAATCGCGATCACGCCGAAGAGGTCGCTCTCGGTGTCGTCGCCGTCCCTGCGGTCACGCAGGTCCCTGACCGCCCACGCGCAGAGCAGGCCGAGCGCGGACGCGTTCCCGCCCATCGCGACCGGGAAGTTGACGGTCTCGCTCGCGAGGTACATCCCGGCCGCGCCGCTCCCGAGGAAGACGAGCAGCATCACCGGAGCCCCGTAGCGGCGCTCGATGCTGGTGCCGAAGATCGCGACCGCGACGGCCACGGCGAACAGGTAGCCGACGTTCTCGTAGACGAACTGCGCCGCCACCAGACGCCACCAGTCGCCGTCGAGTGGCCCGATGATCGCGCCGAGGTCGTAGAGGCCGAGGTTGCCGCTGCGGTCCGCCAGATAGAGCGCGGCGCTCGTCAGCGCGACCGCGATCGAGGCGTACGGCCGCCCCGGTGAGAGCCAGGCGAGGGGCCTCGACTCCTTGGCGCGAGGTCGCCGCAGGCGCCTGCGGCGCTTCTCCGGAGTCGGTTCCGCGATCCCGCCCTCGGGCCGCAGCTTCGGCGCCCGCTTGCGCAGCCGCTGCCCGCAATACGGGCATTCGGTGATGTACGGGCTCACCTCCGAGCCGCAGTTCTTGCAGACGACGTTGAGATCCACCTGCTCCGCCACGTCAGAAACGATAGCCCGGCGCGGGGCCCAGGTCAGCCGCAGGTCGCTAACCGGCCGCCGGGACCGGTTTCTCCTCCACCGGCCAGCCGTTGCTCGCCCAGGTGCCGACGCCCCCGTCGACCACGTGCAGCACGTCGCCGGCGCCGTGTCGGCGGAGCAGGCTCGCGGCCACTCCGCTGCGCTGGCCGGAGCTACAGATCACGGCGATCGGCCGCGTCGGATCGAGGTCGGCCGGGACGGCCCCGACATCGTGATATGGCGTCAGGGCGGACCCCGGGATGTGCCGGCGCTCCCATTCGGCGCGCTCGCGCACGTCGAGGATCTGGAGCGCGGGGTCGCGCTCGGCCCGCGCGTGCAGCGCGGCCACGTCGATCCGCTCGATGCTCTCGGTCGCGCGCCGCTCCTCGCGCCAGCTCGTCATGCCGCCGGCGAGGTAGCCCCCGATGCGGGTGACCCCGACCGCCCACGCGAGTTGCGCGGCGCGAAGGCCATCCTCGTCGTCGCGGCCGACGAGCACGACCTCCCGGGCGCGGTCCGCGAGCCAGGCGAGCTTGGTGCCGAACCCGGCCTGGACCGCGGGGATCGAGACAGAGGCGGGGAGGTGCGCCTCGTCGAACTGCAGGGCGGTGCGGACGTCGACGACGAGCGCGCCGCCGGCCCGCTTGAGCTCGACCTGCCGCGGGGTCAGCGGGTTGGCCTCGGTCACCTCGCGCATCAGCGGGCCGCGGTTGATGTCCACGACCGCCTGGAAGTTGGGCGGCTGAGGAGGCAGCGAGCCGGTTGCCCGTTCAACGAAGCGGTCCTCGTCGGTCTCGCCCAGCAGGTCGTTGTGCTCGCGCTCGAAGCCGATCGTCGACGACACCTTCATGTCCATGCCCGGGCCTCCGCAGAGGGAGCCGCCGAGGTGGCCGGGCCAGACCTCGACGCTGGCGGGCAGCACCAGTAGCTGCTCGTGCAGCGAGTGGAAGATGGCACGCGCACCCTCGTCCTTGTCGACGGCGAGGTCGGGCCGCGCGATGTCCCCGACGAACAGCGTGTCGCCGGTGAGCACGGCCCACGGTCGATCACTGCGCGCCGTGTCGATCAGGGCGAAGGCGGTGTGCTCGGGCCTGTGCCCGGGAGTGTGGACGGCGCGCACGCGCACCGCCCCGAGCGCGAGGGTCCAGCCGTCTTCGAAGGGCTCGTGGTCGTATTCGGGCCGCGCCTCGCGGTGGATGTGGATGGTCGCGCCCGTCGCGGAGGCGAGGCGGCCGTGGCCGGAGATGTGATCCGCATGGTTGTGCGTCTCGAGTATGTGCTCGATCGACACGCCCATGTAGCGGGCGAGCCGCAGGTACTCGTCGATCTCGAGCTTCGGATCGACCACCGCGGCGAGGCCGGCGTCCTCGTCCCCGATCAGGTAGGAGGCGCAACCCAGGTCGTCGTGGGTTATCTGGCGGAAGATCATCCCCGACGTTTATATAGGACCGAGCACTCCCCAGAATAGGGAAAGCGGCCGCCGAGGCGACCGCTTTGGGACCTTCCCCCTACCGTGGGGGAGGGCATCTGCGTGGCACCATATTCGCGGTAACTGAGACGAATCTGAGAGGCGCTTTCGCCTTCTCGGGACGATCGAGCCGCTGGTGGAGCGCCCCGGCCTGCAGCCCCGGCCGGCGCCCTAACCGACCCCGTCGCGCACACCGGCTGCCGTCGCCGCCACGATGCTGCGCACGAGCGACACCATGTCGCGGTCGGCGCGCCATTGCGCCAGCTGGCGGTCGGCGCCGGTGCCGCGCTCGACCAGGTCGATCACGCCCTCGAGCTCGCGCTCCGATCCGAGGTCCCGTGCGTGCGGCATCAGGCGCTCGACGAGGCGCCGCGCGAGGTCGGTGGCCGGGACACGCCTGCTCGTGGGCAGGTCGATCAGCTCGCCGTGCATGCCATGGCGCGCGGCCAGCCACTTGTTCTCCTCCAGCAGCTCCGCCGGGAACGTACCGAGTTGGTACCCCTGATCGAAGTGCTCGGACAGCTCCTTCGCCATCGCCTGCACGAGCGCGGCGATCGCGATCGTGTGCTCGACGCGCGTCTGCGCATCGCACGAGCGCACCTCGATGGTGCCGAGATTGGGGTGGGGGCGCACGTCCCACCACAGGAAGGTGTAGTCGGTGACCGCGCCCGCCTCGACCATGAACCCGATGCGCGCGCAGTACTCGGTCCAGCTCTCGAACCGGGGCGGGATCCCGACGCGGGGGAGCAGCCGGAACAGCGGCGTGCGGCACGACATCAGGTTGGTGGGCTGACCGCGCCAGAACGGCGAGTTGCTCGAGAGCGCGAGCAGGATCGGCAGGTGCACCCGCATCCCGTTGGCGACGTGGATCGCCTTGTCCGCGTCATCCATGCCGACGTGGACGTGCAGGCCGAAGAGAAGCTCCTGGCGCGCGACGAAGCCGAGCGCGTCGACGATCTCGTGGTAGCGCTCCCGCTCGACGATCCGCTGGTCCTCCCATCGGGCGAACGGATGGGTCCCGGCCGAGCCGATCGTCAGTCCCTTCGATTCGGCCGTCTCGCGCACCCGCCGGCGCAGCTCGCCCAGCTGGCCCGCGGCCTCACCCGCGTTGCGGCAGACGTCGGTCGAGATCTCGAGCACGGACTGGAGCAGCTCCGGCTTGACCTGGCCCTCTGTCTCGCGCGGGACGGCCACGATCATCTCCTCGATCGCCGAGACCAGCTCCATCGAGTTCGGGTCGACGATCATCAGCTCCTCCTCGACCCCGAGGGTGTACGGCGGCCCTGTGAAGTGGTGCTCCATGGCGGGGCCCCGGCCGGACCGGGGCCTGAATATAGCCCCCGTCGCCCCCTTCGGCGGCGCCTCGTGCGGCTTATACTCCGCCAGGTCTGAGGCAACGAGAAGGAAGGATCTGATGGCGGTTAGCGTCGAGTCGAGCTCCCTTTTGGCCACCCTTTCCCCGGGCAAGCGCACGCGCCTGAGGAGGCTGCTGTACGACTACGGCCCCGGCCAGGGGACGCTCCTGCTCCTCCCGATCGACCAGGGGATCGAGCACGGCCCGCGCGACTTCTTCCCGAACCCCGCCTCGAAGGACCCCGAGTACCAGTTCCGGCTCGCCGCCGAGGCGGGCTACTCCGCGATTGCCTGCGGCTACGGGATGGCGAGCAAGTACTACCCCTCGTACGCGGGTCAGGTGCCGCTGCTGCTGAAGCTCAACTCCAAGACCGACATCCCGCCGTCGGAGGAGGTGCTCTCACCGTGCAACGCGACGGTCGAGGACGCGGTGCGGATCGGCGCCGATGCCGTGGGCTACACGCTCTATGTCGGCTCCCCCCGGCAGGAGGAGGACCTGATCCAGCTCGGCAAGGTGCGCGCGGACTGCGACCGCTTCGGGATGCCGCTCGTGATCTGGGCCTACCCGCGTGGCCGCGACATCGAGAAGAAGGGCGGCCAGAACTCGCTCTACGCGATCGACTACGCCGCACGCGTCGCGATGGAGATGGGCGCCGACATCGTGAAGCTGAACATGCCCAAGCTCGGCACGGGCAAGGACAAGGACTCACCTGCGCCCTACAACGAGATGGAGGTCACCCAAGAGGAGGCCATCGGCCACGCGGTGGAGTCCGCGGGCAGGGCGCTGGTCGTGCTCTCGGGCGGCTCCAAGATCGACGACGACAAGCTGATCGAGCAGACGCGCCAGATCATGGAGGCCGGCGGCTCGGGCGTGATCTTCGGGCGCAACGTGTGGCAGCGCGATTGGAACTCGGCCGTCGAGATCATCGACCAGATCAAGCAGACGCTGATCAAGTCGCGCACTCGCATCCCGTAACCCGCCTGGGTCCAGCATGATCCACATCGCGACCGTGCATTTCCGGACGGACATGTGGGTCGACCTCCAGCTGAGCCGCCTCGCCGAGAACCTCGACCGGCCGTATCGCACCTATGCGTACCTCGACGGCGACGCGCTCGCGCAAGCCGACCGCTTCGACGAGTGGTTCCCGGGCGAGAAGGTCCATCACTACCGCAAGATCGACGACCTCGCGGCGCGGATCTGCGCGCAGGCGGACGACGACGACGTGCTCGTCTTCCTTGACGGCGACGCCTTCCCGGTCGCGGACCTCGGTGCAGCACTCGACACGATGCTCGCGGGGCACAGGCTCGCGGCGGTCCGGCGCAGGGAGATCCTCGGGGATCCGATCCCGCACCCCTCCTTCTGTGCCACGACCGTGGGATTCTGGCGCGACAGCGGCGCCACGTGGGTCGGTGGGTACCGGTGGCTGGACGACGTCGGGAACTTCATCACCGACACCGGCGCGAACCTGCTCAAGCTGCTCGATGACATGCACGTCGACTGGCTGCCGCTGTCGCGCACGAGCACCCGCGACCTACACCCGGTCCTGTTCGCCGTCTACGGGGACCTCGTCTATCACCACGGGGCCGGCTTCCGCCGGGTGCTCACGCGCCCCGACCTCGTGGAGATCGAGGAGGAGGTGAAGCGCCTCTGTGCGGACGGCGCGAGCGCGGATGAGCTTCGCGAGCGGCTCACTCACGAGCGGATGCGGAGCAACCACGAACTCAGCTTGCGGATCTACGAACTGGCGCGCGCGGACAACCAGTTCTGGCGCCATCTGTTCCACTGACGAAGTCGTAGCGGCCGGCAGCCGCGATCGAGCCTAGGTGAGCGGCTGTCGCCCGGCGAAGCCGGCCTCCGGCGCGTGCCACCAGGCGACCCGTTCCTCACCCGACTTCCAGCAGAGATAGACCTCTTCGCCGTCGCGGATCGACGGGAAGTCGATCAGGCCGGCCGCGGGGTCGCGTACGACGATGTCGAGCGCCTCGAGCTCGCTTGTCGCGGCGACCAGCCTGAGCGTTGCCGCGGCGACGAAGCGCCCGGGGTAGCCGCCGCCACGATGGGGGTCGATCAGCTCGAGTGCGCGCGCACCGTCGGAGGAAAGGAGATCCTCGAGCGCGCCCTGGATCCGCACGAGCCGCTCGGAAACCCACGGCAGTGCCGCATTCGCCTGTTCGACGGTGTAGCGGCGGGGGCTCTCGACCGCCTCGTCCACGCGATGCCCGGCCTCAGTCGATCTGGAGCGGAGGCGCCTGGGGCACCTGGCCCGCCGGGGACTCCACCGGTTGCGCCGCGCCGTTTCGCTCGACGCCGAGTGTCTCCGCCAGCTCGCCGGACTCGAACATCTCGGTCACGATGTCGCAACCGCCGACCAGCTCGCCGTCGACGAAGAGCTGCGGGATCGTGGGCCAGCCCGAGAGGCCCGAGAGCTCGTCGCGGATGCGCGGGTCAGGAAGGATGTCCATCGCCGCGTACTCGGTGCCTGTCGTGTTCAGCATCTGGGTCACGCGCGCGGAGAAGCCGCAACGCGGAGCGTCGGGAGTGCCCTTCATGAAGAGGATCACGTGCTCCTCCTCGATCGCCCGCTTGAGCTCGTCGCGAATCGCTTCGTTGGTCATTTCACACCTCGAATCTCGGATTACCCGTCATTCCCGCGTAGGGGAATCGCGGTTTTTATCGATAAAGCATGGATCGGACCGCCGATCTCGCCCTCGAACACGTCGTAGACGAGCTTGTGCTGCTGTAAGCGTGACAGGCCGGCGAAGCCCTCGTACACGACTTCGGCGCGGAGATGGTCCCCACCGCCCGTGAGATCGCTGACCGTCGCCTGCGAGCCCGGGAGAGCCCGCTCGATCCGCTGTTTTACCTCGTCGAGTGGTGGCATGTGCTCATTCTAGATACGGAAGACCGGCACCAACCGCTTCTCGTGCTCGGCGTCGATCCGGGCGATCACCTCGATCTGCTCCTCGAGGCCCGACCCGCGCAGCTTGGTCGCGAGCAGCTCGTCCACCTGGAAGATGCCGGCGGAGTTGTTCATGTCGATCTCGATGCGCACGGCCTTCTCCTCGCCGGGCACGATCCTGACGGCCTCGATCGCCGCCGCCGACAGCGAGTGGATGTTCGGGCGCCCGGACTCGAACGGGACCCGCGAACGGCCCTGCGCCATGTCGAGCGCGTCGGCCACGCGCACGATGCCGGCCTCCACGGTGAAGGGGTCGCCGCGGCGGCGGTGCGCGATGATCGCGTGCATCGCCTCGGCCGCGAGCACGGAGCGCTCCGGCTCGTCGTAGGCCGGGGCGAGCAGGTCGCCGAGCTTGTCGGCCGCGAGGAACAGGCTGTAGGCCTCGTGGTCGGTGCGATGGATCGACATGCCGGTGTCGTGGAGCAGGCAGCCCGCCGCGATCACCACCTCGGCGTCCTGCGCGCGCAGACCGTGCCGGCTGACGACCTCGGGCTCGACGCCACGCCGGTGCAGCAGGCGGAACAGCCGCAACGCGATGTTGACCACGATCTGGATGTGGATCCAGGAGTGGTCCGACATCCCGAGCCGCTCCGCGTTCACCTGCGCGACGTGCCACCAGGCCTTCAGCTGGTCGTCGGCGTTGGCCGCGTCGAGGAAGCCCTCGAGGCAGCGGTTGCCGCGCGTCGGCACCTTGATCCGGATCGGCTCGACGGCCTCGCGCAGCGCGGCGGACCTTGGACGCGCCATGCGCCCAAAGTTAGGGTCGCCGCCGGACCCGTACTACGTCAGGCCGGCGCGCCCGCGGTGGGCGGCGCCACCGGGTCTGCGCCGTCCCCGCCCCCGGGCTGCTCGCGCGCGATGTACTCCTCGAGGGTCATCGGGAAGTCGCGCACCCGCTCGGCCACGTCGAGCAGCTCCGTCATCGTGGCTTCCTCCTCGACCTGCTCCTTGAGGAACCACTGGACGAACTGCTCGCTCAGGTAGTCGCCCTCCTCGCGCGCGACCGCGAACAGCTCGCTGATCTGCCCGCTGACCTTGCGCTCCTGCTCGAGAGCCTGCCGGATGGGAGCGATGTGGTCGGAGAAGTCGGTCGACGGGCCGGCAACCTCGCGCAGGCGCACCCGGGCGTTCGTGTCGAGCAGGTACTTGACCATCATCATCGCGTGACCGCGCTCCTCGACCGCCTGCGCGTAGAAGAAGCGGGCGAGCTGCGGAAGGGTCTGCGCCTCGTAGTGGGCAGCGATCGCGACGTACTGGTGCGAGGCCGCGAACTCGTTCGCCACCTGGTCGTTCAGAGCCTGTACGAAACGTTCTGCCGGCATGCGTCGGCAGCGTAACGGTTAGCGCGGGGCGGGCTGCACGTGACTGCGGGTCAGGGCGCCCGGCGAGCTGGCTCCGGCGAGCACCATCGCGAGCTCGATCTCCTCACGCAGCAGCTCGAGCACCTCACGGGCGCCCTGCTCCCCGCGTGCGGCCAATCCCCACAGCGGCGCGCGCCCGGCGAGCACCGCACGCGCTCCGAGGGCCAGCGCTTTCACCACGTCGGTGCCGCGGCGGATGCCGCCGTCGACGATCACCTCGATCCGGCCCTCGACGGCGTCGACCACCTCGGGTAACGCGTCGATCGTCGCGGGCGCTCCGTCGAGCTGGCGGCCGCCATGGTTGGAAACGACCACTCCCGCCGCGCCGTGGTCGGCGGCCAGCGCCGCATCCTCCGCGGTCACGATTCCCTTCACGAGCACCGGGAGGTTGCACTCGGACACGAGCTCCTCGAGGTCCTCCCAGTCGACGGTCGGGTCCATCAGCGAGAACATGTCGGCGGGCGTCCCCGGGGCGGCCTTGCCGGTGGCGGCGGCGAAGCTCGGAACCGTCACCTCGGCGGGGATCACGAAGCCGGTGCGCAGGTCGCGCTCGCGACGGCCGAGGCGCGGGACGTCGACCGTCAGCGCGATCGCGCCGAATCCCGCCTCCTCCGCCTGGTCGATCAAGGCCCGCGTCACGCCGCGGTCGCGGAAGCAGTAGAGCTGGAACCAGCGCGGCGCGCCCGGCGCGGCGGCGGCGAGCTCGGCCGGCGTCGAGGTGGCGAGCGTCGAGAGGATCATCAGCGTCCGGGCCGCTGCCGCCGCGCGCGCCATGCCGGGCTCGCCGTCCGGGTGCGCCATCCGCTGGAAGGCGACGGGCGCGACCAGCAGCGGCATCGAGACCTCCGTGCCCAGCACCGTCGTCGCGGTGGTCGCCGTGCCGACGTCGACGAGCGTGCGCGGGCGCAACTGCCAGCGGCGGTACGCCTCGACGTTCTCGCGCAGCGTGTACTCGTCCCCGGCGCCGCCCGCGAAGTACCCGTAAGCCCCGGGGTCGAGGCGCTCGCGGGCGATGCGCTCGTAGTCGGCGACGTTGCACGGCTCGACGGGCAGCCCTTCGGCAGCCGCCTCGGCCCGCTCCTGGTCGCCCGACACGCTGGGGAACATAGCGGCGTGGGCGCCGGTGGACAGGGAGGGGGAGCGCGACGCTACGGGGAGGCCGTCCGCCGCTCCCACATCTGGAGCGGGCCGAGGTCGCGAAAGCCGAGCTTCGCGTAGAGGGGATAGCCCATCTTCGTCGCCTGGAGGCTCGCGGTCGTGCAGCCCCGGTCGGTCGCTTCGCGCAGCACGAGGATCATCAGCCTCTGCGCGAGGCCGCGGCCGCGCGCCTCGGGAAGCGTCGCGACGAAGGTGATGCAGCAGTCGCCCTCGTGGTCGTGCCCACCGGCGCACGCGACCGGCTCGCCGTCGAGGCACGCTACGTGGAACACGACGCCGGGCAGCTCGCGGATTCCGGTCACGAAGGCCGGCGGGTCGAGGCCGTACGCGCGGTCGTTGAGCTCCATGAACATGTCGACCGTGGGCTCCTCCACGAGGTCGAGGTCGCCGGGTCTGGGCAGGTCGAACGCGCCGAGCTCCGTGCACATCACGACGGGATCGGCGTCCATCCGGTGGCCGGCATCCGCGAGCACGGCGGCCGCGCGCTCGTCACCCGGGTGGACCCAGACCGTCCACGCCCGGATCCCGGCCGCGATGTAGATGCCGGCCAGCTCCGGCAGCACCCGCTCGAGGTCCGCGCCCGAGTCGTAGACGACCGAGTTCATGAGTGACCGGTCTGGAGTCACCGGCACGATGGAGGCCGTCACGCCGGGCAGCTCGACCACTCGTGCCCCGGGCGACGCGCCCCCCGTGAGGCGGCAGAACTCGCGCAGATTGGCGTGCATCCGCTCGTACAGCGTGGAGTCGTCCATCTCGAGCGCCACTCTAGACCCCGGGGGCCGCCCCTTGACGCTTGAGTTTGGCCGTGCGGCGTCGATAGACGGAGCAGCCCCCCGGGATGAAGCTGGCGAGTTGACGACACCCGTGCTGATAGCCGCAGGCCTTGGCCTGCTTGTCCTCCTCTGGGGCGTTCTCACCTATAACGCCCTCGTGCGGTCACGCAATCGCGTTGACCAGTCCTGGAGCGGGATCGACGTCCAGCTCAAGCGTCGCCGGGACCTCGTGCCGAACCTCGTCGCGGCCGTGGAGGCATATGCGGCCCACGAGCGTGCGACGCTGAGCGAGCTCAGCGATGCGCGCGCCGACGCCGCGGCCGCAACCGGGCGCGTCTGGCGCGAGCGCTGCGAGCGGCGCCTGACCGGCGCGCTCCTTTCGATCAACGTCGCCGCCGAGGGCTATCCCGACCTGAAGGCGTCGCACGGGTTCCAGGAGCTCCAGCATCAGCTCGCCGAGGTCGAGGGCGAGATCGTCGGGGCGCGACGGATCTTCAACTCGAACGTGCAGCACTACAACGACCTGGTGCAGGCCTTCCCGGCGACCTCGGTCGCGCGGCTCGGCTCGTTCACGCCGCGGCAGTACTTCGATGTTGAGACCTCGTCGGAGCGCGCGGTGCCGTCCGCCGCCGTCGGCGAAGGCCGGCTCGCGGGCGGCCAGGCCGCGGCATGAGCGGCCCCGACCGGGGCAAGCGGATCGCGGCCGGGCTCGACGCCGACTCGACGCGCGCCGCGCATCTGCGCCGCATGATCGAGAGCCGCGGCGTGGTGTACACGCTCGCGATCGGTGTCGTCGGCGCCGTCGTGCTCGGGGCGTGGCTGCGCGAGCCGCCGGTGATGCTCGCGGGCGCCGTACTCGTCGTGCTCGCGGTCGCGGGCATCTGCTTCGCGGTCGCGGACCGCCGCTCCGAGGAGGAGTTCTTCCGCAGCTTCGCGAGCGCGCGGGGCTTCGCCTACGCGCCCCGCGCCGAGCTGTTGCCGCTCACGCCGCTGCTGGGAGCGGGCGACAGGCGCGAGTGCCGGCACTGGATGCAGGGCCCGCTGGGAGAGGGCCTGCCGCAGTGCGGCCTCGGCCACTTCGTCTTTCGCGAGCATCGCGGGGACGGCAAGGGCGAGCGCTGGACGTGCCACGACTTCACCGTCTGCGTGGTCGAGATCGAGCAGGGCATCGTGCTCTACCCCGGCCTGTTCGTCGAGCGCCGGCGCGATCTCGTCGATCGGCTCGGCGGCGGGCGCTGGCTCCACACCGGCTCGCGGCGCCGGGTCGAGCTCGAGAGCGAGGCGCTGCACCAGCGCTGCGATCTCTGGGTCGAGCGCTCCCAGGACGACGTGCAGTTGCTGCGTCTCTTCTCACCTTCGTTCGTGGCGTGGCTCGCCGAGCACCCGCTGCACCCGTGCTTCGAGTACCGCGCGGGCACGCTTGTGGTGTACCTCGAGCGCACGCTCGAGGATGCCGGCCGCCTGAGCTGGATGCTCGACGCCACTGCGGAGATCGCGCGGCGCCTGCGCGACGAGGTCGGCGAGACCGCCGCCTCACGCGCCGCCTGACGGCAAGGTCTACCCTCACCCAGTGGCCCTTCCGGGAACGTTGGCCAGTAAACGGCGCGGCTCCGGGGCCGCCAGGCAAGGACGCAGGGAATCCCACGTACTGGTTAGTACGTGGGTGACCGAGGACGCCGCATGGTGGGTCCGGAGTCCGCCGTTTGCGGTCGAACGTTTCTGGGAGGGCCACTAGTGGAGGCGTTTACGGCGCAGACACCGCCGGGCGACGGCGGGCTGCGGGAGATCGAGGTCGCGGGACTTGCGCACGTGGCGACCGTGTCCTTCCTCGCTTCGCGGGCAATCCCGTCGGCCGGGTTCTGGATGGCGCTCGCCGGCGGTGCTGCCCTCGCTCGCGCAGGCGAGCGGCGCGGCTTGCGCTGGGGGTACGGCGCAAGCCTCGCGGCGATGCTCCAGACGATCGCGATCATCGGGCCCGCCCGCATCACGGTGCCGCTCACCCAGGCGCTGACCGCGCCGCTGCTCGGGTCGCTCGAGGCGCGCGGCGCCGCGGTCGCTTGGCAGATGATCGTCTGCGGCACGATCCGCCTGCTCCAGAACGCGGTCACCGCGGCCTTCGTGATCCTCGTGCTGACCGGCTTCGAGGCCTACACCGAGGTCTACGACCGCTTTGCGGGTTTCATCCCGTTCGTCCCCGAGGGCGAGACGGCCGCGCTGGTCGCAACGCTCGTGAGCCTGCTCGCCTGGGCCGTGTTCGCCAGCGTCGTGCAGGTGAGCGTGTATCGGCGGGGGCTGCGCGCTTGGCCGACCGGCGAGGACCCCCTGCACGTGCACGTCGAGGGCGGTGTGGACACGCCGCCTTCACGGGGCCGCTTCGACCCCCGCGCCGTGGCGCTTGCGGCGGCGATCGCGTTCGGCGTCCTGCTGGCCGGCATCTCGTGGTGGACACTCGGCGCCGTGGCGGCCTGGCTTGCGCTCGCCTCTGTGACCTGCCGCGGGGAGCGCGAGGTGGTGCCCACCGGCGTCGTCCTGGCACTCGTGTTGTCGGCCTTCGTGTTCGTCGGGACGGCGCTCGGCGGGCTCGGCCTCGAGGAGGGTGCGGCGCGGTCGGCGCGCGCGGGTCTGCTCGTGCTCGTGGCCACGTGGCTGCGCGCCGCGGCCGGGGCGTCCGGCCTGCGCGAGGTTTCGCGGCGCGGCCTCGGGCGCCTCCGGCGCCTGCCCTCCGCGCGCGAGGCGGCCGTGGTCATGAACGACCTCGGGTCGGGGCGACAACTCGTGTCGGCGGCCCGCTCGGTGATCGACGCGCTCCAGCCGGTCGAGCGGCGCCCGGTCCCGATCCTCGACGCGGTCCTCGGCTGGGTCGCGGCGGAGTCGCGGCGCTTTCGTCCGGGGGCCGCCGACCCGCCGATGCGACTTCGCGCGAGGCCGTACGACGTCGTGCTCGTGATGCTCGCCGCCGCGCCGCTGGCCGTGCTCGTCGCCTGAGGGTGCGCTAGGTGTAGCTCCCAACCACGTCCTTCAGGCCGCGCAACGCGCCTCGCGCGCGCAAGCTCGGGCGTGGAAAACCCGGTGGGTAAGGGAAGAGGGATCGTCGGCGTCTGCGACCGCGCTGAGCGGCGCAGTGTCACGAGACTTCAGAGAAAGGTCGCGGTCACGGGCGAAAGCCCTCCGGGTCGCGCATCGGCCGCCGAACTTTCCCTCCCGCCATGCGTGAAAGTGGACGCCAGGAGGGAAAGTTCGTCGACCGGCGCCTGCCGGACGACGCACCTCATGCGAATCACGCGCAGACGGCTCTTTCACGGGCGACGCGTGCGCTTTGCGTCGCAAACGACGCGTCGCGCGAGTCCTTGCTCGTCCCGGGTCCTGCTCTTCCTTACCCACCCCGGTTTTCGAACCCGCCACCAGCGCCCAGGCCGACAACGGGGACAACGTGCGTGGGAGCTACAGCTAGCGGCCCCGCCAGAAGCTCGTGAGCTTAGCGGCGCCCATCTTGTTCAGGCCGATGTGGATGTGGTCGCGGTGCGCGATCGTCGCGTTCACGTGCCGCCGGGGCTTCCCTCGCCTGGAGTAGCACGGCGAGTAGCGCAGCGGACGGTCCGCGCCCGACCACCATGCGCGGCAGTCCCAGATGATCTCCTGCACGCCCATGCGGCGCGCGAGCGCGTGCGGGTTGCCGGCGCTGTCCGGTGCGAGCAGCGTGAGGATCAGCCGGTCGCCCGCGCGGCGCCCGGCGGGGTTGCGCGCGTCGAGGTGCCAGTCGAGCGCGCGGCCCTCGGCATGCAGGGAGTAGTTGCGACGGCTGAGCTTCTCGCAGCGCGTGATGCCCCAGGATTCGCCGGCGGCGTGCCGGTCGAGCCAGCCCGCGAGCGACACGGCGCCGGCCCGCGGGTGCCTCACGCAGCGCCGGGCGTGGTCATAGCGATACCCCTCGATCGACGTGCTCGCGAACCGGTCGGCCGGGTTGTCGCGCACGGGCCGGAACACGGCCGGGAAGCCCGCCGCGGAGGCGGGAAGAAGGGCGAGGAGGATCGCGGTCGTTGCACACGCGCGGCGGCGCATCTCGACCCCTTCGACACGTGCCGAGACCGATCGGAGCGCTCCCGCGGCGGCGCGGACGGATGTCCGCCATCCGGCACCCGGGATTGCGGGATTGCAGGATGGGTAGTCTGATCGCCGTGCAAGCGAACGCCCTCGACCACGTTGCGCTGTGGGTCGCCGACCGCGATCGTCTCGCCGACCTTCTGTGCGGCCATCTCGGGATGCACGAGATCGAGCGCACCGCGGACTTCACCCTCGTCGGCGTCGACGCACGCCGCGGCAAGCTGACGCTCTTCGCCGCGGAGGGTCCCCGTGAGCCGGGTGCGCTGGTCAGGGTCGTGCTGCGGGTCCGCGATCTGGAGCAGGCGCTTGCGCGGCTGCCCGGCGGGCTCGAGCGAACCCCGGTCCACGGAGGCCTCGCGACCTTCACCGGCCCCGAGGGCCTCGGCCTGGGATTGGTGGAGGTTCCCGGCGCGGACCTCGACTACGACCTCGACCACGTCGTCCTGCGGGTCCCCGATCCGGTCGCCAGCGCCGAGCGATTCACGTCCATGGGCTTCGAGACCGACGACCGGCGCCTGCGGGTGGGCGACAAGTGGATGATGCTGGAGCAGGGGGTCCCGGGGCCGGTCGAGCGACCGCTGCTCAACCACATCGCCCTGCTCGTGGACTCGGGCCAGGAGCAGCTCGACGAGGCAAGGCGCCGGGGGGAGGACGTCGCCGAGGTTCGCGACGCGGCCAACACGTTCGCGGTCTTCGTCTGGGGGCCGGACCGGATCAAGCTCGAGTACGTCGAGCACAAGCCTGGCTTCGCGCTCGTCTAGCCCGGACCTCGTCGTCGCCGGCGCCGGCATGGCGGGCCTGGCCGCGGCTGCCCGCGCGCGGGAGCTCGGCGCGCGCGTGACGCTGCTCGAGAAAGGGGATCGCCCTGGAGGATCGATGCTGCTCTCGAGCGGGGTGCTCTGGCGCCATCGCGACTTCGACCGGTTCCGCGCCGAGTGCCCCCGCGGCGACCCGCAGCTCCAGCGGGCAGTGTTCGACCAGCTCGACCCGGCGCTCGCCTGGCTCGAAGGCCTCGGCGCGCGGCCGGCGCGGCGCGGGACCGGCAATCCGCTCACGACCGGAGTGCGGTTCGACACACGCGCGCTGACCGCCGTGCTGCTGCGGGCGGCGGGCGGCGAGGTCCGCCTCGGCGAGCCGCTGCGCGAGGTCCCCGGCGACGCGCCCGTGGTGCTGGCGACCGGCGGCTTCCAGGCCGACCGCGCGCTGGTCGAGCAGCACGTGACGCCCGCCGCCGCGCAACTGATGCTGCGCGCCGCGCCGTGGAGCACGGGGGACGGGCTGCGGCTCGGGCTCGCGTCGGGCGGCCGGGCCTCCGCCGGGATGGGGGAGTTCTACGGCCGCAACATGCCCGCTCCGCCGGCGCGCGTCGCGGAGGGCCAGTTCGTGCGCCTCGCGCAACTGTATGCGGCCCATGCGGCCGTGCGTAACGCCGACGGTGACGTGTACGTCCCGCGCACCTGGTCGGAGATCGACGTCGTGCAATGGACGGCGTGCCAACCCGGCGCGCGTTCCTGGTACGAGGTGGCCGACGAGCATCGCGGCCGGCGGGTGCGGGAGCGCACGGTCGGCGAGATGGTCGATGCCGCGCTTGCGGCAGGCGCGCCCGGCGAGCGGCGCGACGGCGCGACCGTCGTAGAGGTCGTGGCGGGAATCACGACGACGCTCGGGGGGCTGCGCATCGACGGCGACGGCCGTGTCGTCCCTGGGGTCTTCGCCGCGGGCGCGGACGCCGGCGGCTTTGCCACCGGCGGGTACGCGAGCGGCCTCGCCGCCGCGCTGGTATTCGGCCGGATCGCCGCCGAGCGCGCTCTCGGTCAGTAGGTTCCGCGCTCCGTGAAGCACGCGTTCGGCACCTCCGACCCGCTCACCCTCGGCATCGAGGAGGAGCTGCTGCTCGTGGAACCGCACGATCATGCGCTCGCCGACGTCGCGGAGCGGGTGCTCGGCGCCGTCGAGCTTCCGGAAGCGCTCGCCGCGCACGAGGCGTTCGCGTCGGAGCTCGAGCTGCGCAGCCCGGTCTGCCGTAATGCCGGCGAGGCGGCCCAAGGGCTGGCCGCGGCACGGGCCGCGGCGCGGTCAGCGGGCGCGACGCTGATGGCGGCCGGGTTACACCCCGCCGCCGAGTGGGGCGCGGTGCGCTTGACGGACAAGCAGCGCTACCGCGTCCTCGAGCACACGATGCGCAGCCTGATCCGCCGCACCCCGGAGTGCGCGCTCCACGTCCACGTCGGCGCGCCCGATCCGGACGGCGCGATCCACATCCTCAACGGCCTGCGCGAGCACCTGCCGCTGCTCCAGGCGCTCGGGGCGAACAGCCCTTACTGGTTCGGCGCCGACTCCGGCCTCGCGAGCGCGCGCTTCTCGCTCGTGCGGTCCTATCCGCGCCGCGGGATACCGCGCTTCTTCTCCGGTTGGGACGAATATGCTCAGACGGTGCGGGCGATGGGGGCGGCGGGGGAGTTCGACGACTACACGTGGATCTGGTGGGACGCGCGCGCCCATCCACGGCTCGGGACCGTCGAGGTGCGCGAGATCGACGTGCAGCCCTCGCTCGCCGACGCCGCCGCGCTCGCGGCATTGGTGCACGCGCTCGCGGCGCGCGCCCTCGAGTCCCCGCCGGCCGAGCGACTGCCGGCGGAGGCGATCGCGGAGTCGAGCTTCCGCGCCAGCCGCGACGGGACGGATGCCACGATCTTTCACGAAGGCGCGCTGCGTCCTGTGCCCGAGGTTGCCCGCGCGGTCGTCGCGGCGGTCGCCGGCCACGGGCGCGAGGTGGGCTCCGCGGACGCGCTCGAAGGCGTGGAGCGCATCCTGCGCGAGGGCGGCGGCGCCGCACGCCAGCGTGCCGCGGCACAGCGCGGAGGGATGAAAGAGCTGCTCGCGCAGCTCGTGCGCGACACCGGGAAGGGCCACTAGTGGCCGAGCTGATCCTGGGGCCGATGGTGCGCTACCTCGACGATTGCAGCGCGACCGTCTGGGTCGAGACCGACGCGGCCTGCGAGGTCGACGTGCTCGGGCGTCGCGAGCGCACGTTCTGCGCAGAGGGCCATCACTACGCGATCGTGCCGATCACCGGGCTCGAGCCCGGGGGCACCTATCCGTACGAGGTGGTGCTCGACGGCGAGCGCCGCTGGCCGCTCGCGGACTCGCGCTTCCCGCCGAGCGCGATCCGCACGGTCCATCCCGAGCAGCGGATGCGCATCGTGTTCGGCTCCTGCCGCGTCGCCGTGCCGCACGAGGAGCCGTGGAACCTCAGTCCCGACGAGGACGAGCGCGGGCGAGATGTGGACGCCCTCTACGCGCTCGGCCTGCGGATGATGGAGCAGGACCCCGCGGAGTGGCCGCACCTGCTGCTGTCGGTGGGCGATCAGGTCTACGTCGACGAGGACTCGCCCGACACCCGCGAGTTCATCCGCGCGCGCCGCGACACGAGCCTGCCGCCGGGCGAGGAGGTCGCGGACTTCGAGGAGTACACGCACCTCTACTGCGAGTCCTGGGGGCCGGACGTGATCCGGTGGCTCTTCTCAACCGTCGGCGTCGCGATGATCTTCGATGACCACGACGTGCACGACGACTGGAACACGTCGATCCAGTGGCTCGAGGAGATGCGCGCCAAGCCCTGGTGGGACGAGCGCATCACGAGCGCGCTCGCCTCGTATTGGATCTACCAGCACATCGGGAACCTATCCCCGGCGGAGCTCGAGAAGGACGAGCTGCTGAGGCAGGTGCGCAGCGACGAGGACGCGGGCGCTCGTCTGCACGAGTTCGCGCGCGCCGCCGATCACGGCAGCGACGGCAGCCGCTGGAGCTTCTGCCGCGACCTCGGCAGGGTCCGCCTCTGCATGTTCGACTCGCGCGAGGGCCGCACGCTCGCGGAGCGCCCGCGCAAGATGATCGACGACAAGGAATGGGAGTGGATCACCGAACACGCGAGCGGAGACTTCGACCACTACCTGTTCGCGGACACGCTCCCCTTCCTGCTCGTGCCCGCCCTGCACCACATCGAGGCGTGGAACGAGGCGGTGTGTGCCGGCGCCTGGGGCGAGCGCTTCACGGGGATCGGTGAGCGCATCCGCCGGGCGCTGGACCTCGAGCACTGGCCCGCGTTCAACGAATCCTTCCGCCGGGTGGTTACGTTGATCGGCGAGATCGGCTCCGGGCGCCACGGCCCGCCGCCCGCGACGATCATCGGCCTCGGCGGCGACGTGCACCACGCGTACCTCGCCGAGGCGGCCTACCCCGCCGAGGACGGGGTGCAGAGCGCCGTCTACCAGGCGGTGTGCTCCCCGTTCCGCAATGCGCTCAACTCCCGTGAGCGCGCCGTGATCCGTACCTCGTCCCGGCGAGGAGCGGACCGCGTGACGCGCTTGCTCGCCCGCTCCGCCGGGGTGCCCGACCCCGAGATCTCGTGGCGGCTCGCCCAGCCGCCGACGTTCGACAACCAGTTCGCGACGCTCGACTTCCACGGCCGCAGCGCCGTCCTGCGGATCGAGCGCACGGTCCGCGGCGACCCGGACAACCGCAAGATCACGACGTCGCTCGAGCGGCGCCTCGCCTAGGGTCCTGAGCAAGTCGCGTTGCGGTTTCTCCCTGCGCACGGTAGATTCTTGGCGTTCGCAGCAAATGAGCATTGGAGGCTCTCAAGTGGCCAGTTTCGACAGCACGAGCAGCACAGACGGTCAGGCCGGCGAGCCCGCCGGGGCCAGCAGCGCCCCGCCGGACGAGATCACGCCGGAGGCGATCACCGCTCCGCGCAGCTCGGCAGAGGCGGTCGCGGCGCCCGCTAAGAGTGCCGCCAGCAACCTGCCCAGCGCGCTCGAGCCGGAGCTGCGTCGCATCATCGACACGGCCGTTGCACGGGTCGCGGCGATCGAGCTGGAGGCGATCCGCGAGGCGCGCGAGCTCACCCAGCGCTCCGAGAACGAGGCCCGCGACGCGCTCAAGTTCGCGCTCGACCGGGCGTTCAACCTGATCAACAGCCTCGAGCTGCTCGCCTCGACCGTGAACGGCATGGCGGAGGCGCTCAAGGTGGAGCTCGACGACGCGATCACCGCGCTGCGCAACGTGCCAGAGCCAGAGTCCGAGCTCTCGATCGAGCTTGCCGGCTTGCAGCCCGAGCCCGTCGCCGCCGAGCCCGTCGCCGCCGAGCCCGAGCCGGCCGAGCCCGAGCCCGAGCCGGCCGAGCCCGAGCCACAACCGGAGCCCGCAGCCGTCGAGCCGGAGCCACAGCCGCCCGCGGAACCACGCGTCAGGCTGAGCCCGATCGTGCGGCCGGCCGAGCCATCCGAGGGGTCTGGCGCAGCGGAGCCCGATGCGGCAGAGCGGGAGCCGGAGCGTGAACTCGTGGCCGTCGGCGCTCCCGAGGCGCCCACGAAGCACAAGAGCCAGCCGCCGCACTCCCGCAAGGGCCGCGTGCGGCGCTTCTTCACGCGTTAGCGGCCCTCGCGGTCACATCGGTCAGCTCGTCGGGTCCTGCTGGACCTCGCCGCGCCATGCACCGGACTCCCGGCCGCGCCCTTCGATCAGTTCCTTGAACCGCTCGAGGTCGCCCTTCACCCGGCGCTTCACGAAGCCGAGCTTGTCGCCGGCCTGCTCGACCATGCCCTCCGGCTCGACGTCCATCTGGAGCATCACGCGCGACTCGTCGTCGCCGGTGCGATGGAAGGTCACGACACCTGCGTGCTGCGTGCCGCCCGTGCTCTTCCACGCGACCCGCTCGTCAGGGCGCTGCTCGGTGATCTCGGCCTCCCACTCCTGCTCGCGACCGGCGATCTCGGCCTTCCAGTGCAGGCGCGTGTCGTCGATCTGGCGCACCTCGGCCACGCCCTCCATGAACTGCGGGAACTCCTCGAACTGCGTCCACTGGTTGTAGGCGGTGCGGACCGGGACCTGAACCTCGATCGACTCCTCGATGGTCGACATGGTGCTCCTCCTCGAGTTTGTTGTCGGGTG
The DNA here is from genome assembly GCA_963724065.1 of uncultured Solirubrobacterales bacterium. Classification (GTDB taxonomy): domain Bacteria; phylum Actinomycetota; class Thermoleophilia; order Solirubrobacterales; family JBBDJG01; genus DASRIA01. The sequence continues at coordinate 203,723 of CAVRTB010000002.1, read as the reverse complement.
CAGCCCTGGGCTACCCGCGGACGGGAGGGTCAAACGCCACGACGGGGTACGCTTTCCGAAATGGATGAGGGTCACGCGATCTCCTACAAGCTCTTGGAGCGACGCACCGAGGTCCACTCGTCCGACGGCGAGCTGGTCGGGCACGTCGAGCGGGTGCTCGAGAACCCACAGGAGCACATCTTCGACGGGATCGTGATCACCACCGGGAACGGGCTGCGCTTCGTCGATGCCCCGGAGATCGGGCGGATCGCGGAGCGGCGCGTCACGTTGACGATCGACTCGAACGAGGCGGCAGCGCTGCCCGAGCCCGACCCCGGCGCACCGGAGTTCCGCGCCAACACGTCGTCCGGCCGGCTCTCGCGCCTCTTCGGCAGCGCCTGGCGCCGCCGGTAGTCCTCAGCCGCTGCGCGGGCCCGCGCGCTTGAACCCACGGAAGGCCGCCACCAGCCGGTCGCGCATCTCGTCGGGAAGCTGCATCTCATCGAACCCGCGCAGCGTGCCCGCCACGATCTTGATCTGCTCCACGTAGTCGACGCAGTGGGGGCACCCCTGGAGGTGCTCCTCGAAGCGCATGTGGTCAGGCCGGTCGAGCGCGCCCTCGAGGTAGTCGGTCACCAACTCGACCAGCTCCTGGCAGGTCATCTCCTCCGTGGTGCGCGAACGATCCGATTCCATGGTGGTGCAGCGTCCTTCGCTTACTTGGTCCCGCGCAAGGCGAGTGCATTACAGGGCCCGGTTCCCGTAACGATTGGGACCGGGGGGAGACTCGGCGTGCATGAAACTCGCGATCCGGGAGCACGCCTTCGAGTCCTATGACGCGGCCTTCGCGGCGGTGCTCGGTGACACGCCCGGCCTCGAGCTGATCGCGGAGACCGATGCCCACGAGGGCCCGGTCTACGTGCGGGAGGAGCACGCGCTGTACTTCACGTCCCTACCGTACGACGGCAGCGTCGCGATCCGGCGGCTCGACCTCGGAGCACGCGAGGTCAGCACTGTGCGCGCGGTGGCGAACGGCGCAAACGGCATGACGCTCGCGCCCGACGGCCGGCTCGTGGTGTGCGAGCAGGGCAGCCGCACCGAGCCGGCGAGGATCACGCTGGTCGACCGCGCCAACGGCGCCGTGGAGACTCTTTGCGAGGCGTGGAACGGGGTGCCGTTCAACTCACCGAACGACGTCGTCGTACATAGCGACGGCTCCGTCTGGTTCACCGATCCGAGCTACGGGCACCTCCAAGGCTTCAGGCCGGCGCCTCGTGCGGGCGACCACGTTTACCGGTGTGATCCGGCGACGGGCGTGGTCGAGGTCGCGTCGTCGTCGTTCGACAAGCCGAACGGGATCGCCTTCTCGCCGGACGAATGCACGCTCTACGTGACCGACTCCGGCGCCAATCAGGAGGAGGGCTCCTTCCACGACGACAGGCCTCACCAGATCGTGGCGTTCGACGTGGTCGACGGTAGCCGTCTCGAGAACGAGCGCGTCTTCGCCGGCACCTACCCAGGGTTCCCTGACGGGATCAAGTGCGACTCCGTAGGGCGCGTCTACGCATCCTCCTCCAGCGGCGTCCAGGTCTTCGACGTGAGCGGTGAGCCGATCGGCCGGATCGCGCTGCCGGGCGCAGTCAACTTCACATGGGGCGGAGAGCGCTCCGACGTCCTCTTCATCACCACCGACACCGCGGTCTGGGCCGCGGCGCTCAACGCGAAAGGAGCAAGACCATGACGTTCGTGCGCACCCGCAGGATCATCGACGACAGAGGCGCCGATGCGGTGATGGCCGCTGCCGAGCGCGATGCAAATGCCAAGGGCCACCGGGTCGTGATCGCGGTCGTCGACCCGTGGGGCGAGGTGATCCAGATGCGGCGCACCGAGGGCGCGCAGATTGCCAGCTCGCGCGTGGCGGTCGACAAGGCGCGGACCGCGGCGATCTTCGTGCGGCCCAGCCGCGAGATCGAGCAGCAGGTGACCGACGGCCGCCTCGGCGCGCTCGCGCTCCACGGCGCGGCGGCGCTGACGGGTGGCATCCCGCTAAAGGTCGGCGACGAGGTCGTGGGCGCGATCGGGACGTCCGGCGAGACTCCGGACGAGGACGAGGCGGTGTCGCTCGCGGGCGCCGCGGCGCAGTTCACGACGGCCGAGGTCCCGGCGCTCACCTACGAGGGAGCGCGGTTCGCTGCCGAGGCGGCGGGAGCGGTGGCGGCCGAGCGCGGCGTCGCGCCGGTGGTCTCAGTGGTCGACGCCGGTGGCGAGCTGATCTACCTCCTGCGCCCGGACGCGGCCCAGGTCGCCAGCGTCAACGTGACCACGGACAAGGCACGCACCGCGGCGATCTACCGCCGGCCGAGCAAGGACTTCGAGGACCAGGCCTCGCGCGGGCGGCCCTCGGCGCTCCATCTCGCCCGCTCCGTGCCGCTCCAGGGCGGGATCCCGATCGCCGTGGACGGCGCGGTGATCGGCGCGATCGGGGTGAGCGGCGCGACGTCTGCCGACGAGGACAACGAGCTGGCGCTCGTCGGGGCGAACGCGGCGGCCGCGCCCGTAGGGGTATGACGATGGCGGTGCAGACGATCACTCCCGCCGCCGCGCTCCCCGGGCCGACCGAGCTGCTGCCGGGAAGGCCCGACGCGATCGTGGACCTCCAGACCGACGCCGGCACGGCGCTCGTTCGCGCCCAGTGGAGGTACTCCGACGCACGCATCGAGGAGATCGACTTCGTCGCCGTGGGCACCGAGGCCGACCCGGACCCGCTCGGCCCGGGCACCCGGCCGAACCGGACCCATGACGTGCTCCCGCATGCCGAGGCGGCCGACTTCGACGACTCCGGCTGGGAGGCGCTCGCACCGGCGGCCACGATGCGCCGCCTCGGGAACGGGCGCGTGAGCTTCAACTGGTATCGGATCGAGGTCACGCTCCCCGAAGAGGTCGGCGAGCTCGACACGGCGGGCGCGACCGTCGTCTTCGAGGTGGTCATCGACGACTACGCCGAGGTGTGGGTGAACGGCGAGCTGCCGCTCGTGCTCGGCGACACGGGCGGCCAGATGGCCGGCGGGTTCAACGCCCCGAATCGGGTCGTGCTGACACGCGACGCACGCCCCGGCGACCGGTTCCAGATCGCGGTGTTCGGGATCAACGGGCCGATCTCGACGTCTCCGCGCAACTACATCTGGATGCGCAGCGCGACGCTCGACCTCTACGCGCGTGACCGTGCGTCGGCCGTGGAGCAGGTGCCCTACGAGCTCGTCGAGGCCGATCCCCTGATCGCCGGAATCGTGCCGCGCGATGCCGTGCTCGAGCGTGTTGCCGGCGGGTTCGAGTTCACGGAGGGCCCGGTGTGGCACGACGGCGCGCTGCTGTTCAGCTCGCCCAACACGAACGCGATCTACCGCCTCGTGCCGGACGAGAGCGTCACGGTGTTCCGGCCGAAGAGCGGCTACACGGGCATCGACATCGGCCGCTTCCACCAGCCGGGGTCCAACGGCCTCACGTTCAGCCCGGACGGGCTGCTGGCGATCTGCCAGCACGGCAACCGCCGCGTGATCCGCGTGAACCCCCACGGGGACGTCACGGTGCTGGCCGACAGGTTCGAGGGCAGCCGCCTGAACAGCCCCAACGACCTCGTCTACCGCTCGGACGGGACGCTGTACTTCACCGACCCTCCGTTTGGGCTCCCGGGCGTCTTCGAGGACGCCGCCAGGGAGCTGCCGTTCAGCGGGGTCTTCGGCGTTCGCCAAGGCGAGGTGTTTCTCGTCACCGACGCGCTCGAGGGGCCGAATGGCCTCGCGTTCTCGCCTGACGAGCGCCACCTGTACGTCGGGAACTGGGACCTCGATCGCAAGGTCGTGATGCGTTACGAGATCGCACCGGACGGGAGCGCCTCCAACGGCCTCGTGCTGTGCGACCTCACCTCCGAGCACGGAGACGATGCGATCGACGGGATCAAGGTCGATGTCGACGGCAACCTGTACGTCTGCGGGCCGGGCGGGATCTGGATCCTGTCGCCGGCAGGCCGGCGGCTCGGGCTGCTCGAGCTGCCGGAGGACCCGCACAACCTCGCATGGGGCGACGCGGACGGACGGACCCTGTATGTGACCGCCCTGACGAGCATCTACCGGATCCGGCTCGCAATCCCCGGCATCCGTCCCGAATCGGGAGAGAGGAGCAAGCGATGAGCAAGGGACTGGAACCGGGGCGAGCGATCCCCGACTTCGAGCTACCGGACGAGAACGGGGTGATGCACCGCCTCTCCGACCTACAGGGCGACGACGCATTGGTCCTGATGCTCGGCCGCGGCGAGCATTGCCCGCGCGAGCGCATGCACCAGCGCGAGATGGTCAAGTTCCACGAGTGGTGCGACCTGGCCTTCACGCGGCTCGTGACGATCCTGCCCAACGAGGCGCACGACGCCTACAAGCTGCGGATCTCGAGCGGCGCACACTGGCCGTTCCTGTGTGACGAGAAGCTCGAGGTTCGCAGCCGCTTCGAGATCGACGAATACACGGACGAGCATCACAACAATGCCGTCGTGCCGCACACGCTGATCCTCTCGCCCGGCCTGAGGATCGAGCGCGTTTACGTGGGCTATTGGTTCTGGGGCCGGCCTTCGATCTTCCAGCTGTGGGACGACCTCGCTGAGATCTTCGGCCGTACGAAGACCGACTTCGATCCCACCACGGCCAGTGCGCGCGCCGCGTTCGCGGCGTCGCGCGAGGTCGCGGTGACAGCTTAGGCTCGCGATCCGGAAAAGGCCCGCCTGAGCGGGCCTTTTCCTAGCTGTGCCCAGCCGCCGCGGTCAGACCTGGGGGTCGCTGCCCGTGGTCACCGGAAGGGCCTCGACGCACTGGCCCTCGACCTTCGCGAAGCCGGTGTTGCCCGACGCCGTGAACGGATCCTCGTTGCCCCAGCACTCGAGCTCATCCCCGCCGATGTTGTCCTGCACGAACTTCGGGACGGAGCCGCTGTTGCGCTTCACCTCGAGGTCGCCCCCGACCGTGTTGCCCCGCACGACGAACTCGATCTCGGCGGTGTTGCGCTCGAGCTCGAGGTCGTCGCCGACCGTGTTGCCGGCGCAGTCCACAGCCTGTGGGTCGCCGACGAGGATGTCGAAACCACTGCGCTCGACCTCCACGTCACCGGCGACCGTCGTGCCGCAGATCTGTACGGCCTCGGTCGTGCCCTCGACCTCGACGTCGCGGCCGATGCCGGCGTTGAAGACGAAGACCTGCGAGGTCCCGTGCGACTTCACGCTCGCCCCGACGGTGGAGCCGGTGTCGATGAAGAGCGTCTGCGCATGCCACGCCCTCACCTTCCCTCCGATGTCGGTGTCGGTCGCCTGGAAGAACGCGCCGGTCGAGACGAGCACGTTGCCGCTGACGGTCGAGCCGGCCAGAGTGCACGCGGCGCCCGGTGGAACGATCACGTCGTCCACGGAGACCCCGGTCTGCTCGGACTCGCAGGTCAGCACGTTGCGGCACTGCCCCTCGATCTCGCGCCAGCCGGTGTTGCCCGATGCCGTGAACGGCTGCTCGTTGCCCCAGCACTCGAGCTCGTCCCCGCCCGTGTTGTCCTGCACGAACTTCTCGACCGGGCCCCGGTTGTGCTTGACCTCGAGGTCATCGGAGATCGTGTTGCCGCGCACGACGAACTCGACCTCGGCGTGGTTGCGCCGCAACTCGACGTCGCCGTCGCTGACCGTGTTGCCTGCGCAGTCCACGGCCTGCGGGTCGCCGACGAGGATGTCGATCCCACTGTCCCTCACCTCGACGTCGCCCTTCGTGACCGTGGTGCCGCAGATCTGCACGGCGTCCGTGGCGTCGTCGACGTCGATGCCCCTGCCCACCGTCGCGTTGAAGATGAACACCTGCGCGGTGTCGTCGACGCGCACGCTGCGCCCGACGGTCGAGTCCGTGTCGATGAACAATGTGAGCGCGTCGTCCGCGCTGACCTTGCCGGCGATGTCGGTGTTGGTCGCCTGGAAATACGCTCCGCGCTTGACGCGCACGTTGCCTGCAACGGTCGAGCCGGTCAGGGTGCAGGACCCGTCCCGCGGGACGACCACGTTGTCGAAGCTCCCGGCCGTGACGACGCTGTTGCACTCGGTGGTGGCCGCCGCCGCGGGCGATGCCATCGCACAGAGCGCCAGCGTCGCGCCAAGGATGACCAGTTGCCTGTGCATGTTGCCTCCCTCTCTAGTCCCCTGCCCAAGGTTCGCTCCCGGAAGGGCAACCCGGGCGATGCACGCCGATCCTAGCGCCTGTTTTCCGGTCGCCCGCCGGGTCTCGTCAAAGATTGGAGGCGGACCGCCGATGGGTGTACTTCCCCGGCCGCCCTGAGTAGGGTCGAGGGCAACCTCCAGCGAAAGGAATAAACATGTTCGTATCGATCCGCCAGTACCGCTCGAGCGACGCCGCCGAGGTCGGTCGGCGAGCGGCCGACGAAGCCAGCGGGTTCGTTCCGATCGCCCGCGACATGGACGGCGTCTCCGCCTGGTACCTCGTCGACGCCGGCGACGGCACCCTCGCGACGGTCACGATCTGCGACGACGAGGCCGCCGCGAACGCCTCGGTCGACAAGGCCAGGGCGTGGGTGGCCGACAACGCCGCCGACCTCGTCGAGGGCACGCCGACGGTCACCAACGGTGAGGTGCGGGCCCAGGCCTAGACCGGACCAACCCCGAGTACCCCGGACACCCCGGGGTTCGATGGCAACGCTTTGAAGTCCCGCGCGTGCGGTGATCCCTCGGGGTCAGCACGACCCAGAGCTCGTGGCCGAACGTCCCGCGATACCGCCCAGAGCACGCAGTCCGGGACGTTCGGTCGGGATGTGAGGGCCCGAATGATGGCGACGGTCAGATCAGCGCGAGTTGTCGTGACAACTCGGGGTTAGGACGGCCTAGTGGCTAGGTCCAGGACGAATACGGGACGATCCCCGCGTCCGGCCGGGGCGGCTCGTCGAGCATCGCGAGGTACTCGAGCAGGTGCCCGTCGGGGTCGTGGAAGTACACGGCGGCCGCAGGCATCCAGGCGAGCACGTCCGGCTCGGAGGTCTCCTCGCCGGAGAACGAGAGCGGCGTGACGCCCGCGTCGCGCAGGCGCTGAGGAGCGCGCAGCAGGTCCGCGAGCGTCACGTCGAAGGCGATGTGCAGTTGCATGCTGTTGACGGAGGAGCCGATGCCCCAGAGCCCCAGCATCGCGCGGCCCGGCTCGCCGATCCACATGAAGGCCGCGTTTCGCTCGGACAGATCGAGTGCGAGGGGGAGGCCGACGACGTCGCGGTAGAACGCGGTCGAGCGCGCGACGTCGGCGACCGTCAGGTGGGTCTCGAACAGCCCGCGCACCGGCGTCGCGGCGGCCATCAGAAGCTGATCTGGGCGCGGTCGCGGAAGAAGCCGCCCGTGGGCCCGTCATCGGGGAGCGTCGCGAGCCACACGATGCCGGCCGCGCCGTCCTGCACCGGCTTGGTCGCACCCATCGGGCCGCCCATGTCGGTGTCGACGAAGCCGGGGCAGGCCGAGTTGACCAGGAACCTCGCCTCCTTCAGCTCCGTCGCGAGGATCCGGGTGATGGCGTTCAGCGACGCCTTCGAGACCCGGTAGCCGGGCGACCACCCGCCCATCTCGTTCACGCCTCCCATCCCGCTCGACACGTTCACGATCCGCGGGCCGGTGCTCTCCCGAAGCAGCGGCAGGAGCGCGATCGTGAGCCGGTATGCGCCGAAGAAGTTCGTGTCCAGCGCACGCTCGATCGCCTCGAAGTCGGGCGCGACGCCCGAAACGCCGAAGTCGGACCCGATGCCCGCGTTGTTGACGAGCACGTCCAGCCGGCCGGGGTCCTCCGCGAGGTGGGCGGCGGCCGCTGCGATGCTGCCCGGGTCCGCGACGTCGAGCACGAGCGCCCGCACGTCGGCGCCCCCGGCCGAAAGCTCCTCGGCGGCCGCGCGCGCCTTCGCCTCGTCGCGCGCGCTCAGGATCACGTGGTAGCCGCGCTCGGCGAGCTGGCGCGCGGTCTCGCGCCCGATCCCGCGGTTGGCGCCGGTCACGAGGGCGGTCGGCATGGGCCAACTGTATTGCCCCGGGGGCGTCAGGCCGCTTCGAGCACCAGGGTCGCCGGCTCGCGGGTCTCCTGCACGACGACGTGGAGCACGGGCAACCCGAAGGCGTGGCACGCGCGGCGCACGAGGTCACGCTCGAGCCAGTTGGAGCGGCCCTGCTCGTGTGTCGCGATCAGGATCTCGGTCGCGTCGAACATCAGCAGCGCATCGGCGATCGCCCGCATCGGGTCCGCGTCCCCCACGTATCCGAACGCGGGCACGCCCGCCGTCGTGAGGCGCTCCAAGCATTCGGCCAGACGGCGCTCGGCCTGGTCTCGCGCGGCGTCGGAGTCGGACGCCCAGTGCCTGATCCGTGAGTTCAGCGCAGGGGCGACGACCATCACCTCGGACCCGGCCTCGCCGGCGCTGCGGCGCACGGCGTCGTGGAGCGCGTCGCCTCCGATCGTCTCGTTGGCCACCACAAGTGTTCGCCTGGGGTTCATCGTGACTCCTCTCGATTGCGGATGTCCGAGACAACCAGGCGCGTCTCAAGATTCCGTGAGAACGGGATAACGCTTCGCTAAGAACCGAGGGGCCGACCGCGGATTCGCTGCTCCGCAAGCGCAGCGGATGCCGCCGCGCTGGCGGCTCGGATCCAGCTAGTTGCGTCCGTTGCTCAACAGCTCGTACGCGATGCCCGTGGCGGTCGCGTACACGGCGTGGTGGAGCACGTCGATCGCGATGTCCTCCCTTTCCCACATGTTGATCGGCGGCGCGACGTCGAGCGTCGGGAGCATCACCACGGCCTGGCCCCAGACTGCGGCGCCGTGTGCGGCGGTCGCGGCCTTCGGGGACAGCGGTGTTGACCCGAGCAGACCGCGCACGGCGCCCCAGCCGGTTCCGTAGCCCCAGTGCACCAGGTTCGAGAAGCGGCTCTCGGCCCGCGGGCTCTCGAAGTGGTCGATGCCGAGCACCTTCTCGGCGGCCTTCGCGGGGGCGTTCGAGAACTGGCGCTTTCGCAGCTTGGCCTCCAGCGTGCTCGAGACTGTCATCGCGGCGGTCCCGGCGAGTCCCGCAGCTAGCCCCTTTCCGACGTTGGACGCGACCGTGGCGATCATGCCGGCACCGCCTCTCGCGTGTCGGCGGCAGGCGCCCCGAGGCGCCCCGCGAGGTGGTCGCCGACACGCAGCGAGTTGGCGATCGCCGTGAGCGCCGGGTTCACCGCGCTGCTCGACGGGAAGAAGCTCGTGTCGACGACGTAGAGGTTGTCCAAATCGTGCGCGCCGCAGTTGACGTCGAGCGCGGATGTCGCGGGGTCCTCTCCGAAGCGCACGGTGCCGCACTGGTGCGCGACGCCCGCGATCGGGATCCGCTGGTCGCGCACGAGCGTGTTCGGGATCAGCCGCTCGTGCATGCCGAGGTGGGTGAGCAGGCCCTTGAGCTTGCCCAGCAGCCGGCGGTGGCCCTCCTCGTTGACGTTCGAGTAGTGCACGTGGATGTTGCCGCCGCGGTCGACGCTGACGCGGTTCTCGGCGCGTGGCAGGTCCTCCGTCGTCAGCCAGAAGTCGACCGCGTGGCGGCCCATCCAGTCGAGCGCGAACTTCGGCGCGAATGCGGGCGCCCCGGCCGCGAGGATGTCGCCGTCGGTCTTGCCGAGCATCTGGATGTGCCCGAGCGGGAAGTCGAAGTCGTCGGCCCCCCAGTAATAGTCGTTGACGCCGAGCGTCTTCTGGAACTTCGTCGGGTTCGGCTCCTTCGAGAGCGCGATCATCGCCGAGTTGATGTGCGCCATGTAGTGGCGCCCGACGACGCCCGACGAGTTCGCGAGCCCGTCCGGGTGGCGGTCGTTGGCCGAGCGCAGCAACAGCGCGGCCGAGTTGACGGCGCCACAGGAGACGACCACGACGTCAGCCGAGTACACGACACGCACGCCGTCGCGCTCCGCCACGACGCCGGTCACAGCACGGCCGCTCGAGTCCGTCTCGAGGCGCTCGACCTTCGCGCCCGTGACGAGCGTGACGTTGTCATGCGCGATCGCGGGCCGCACGCAGAGGACATGGGCGTCGGCCTTGCCGTCGACCATGCAGGGAAACCCGTCGAACTTGTTGCAGCGGATGCACGCGCTGCGCTCCCGGTCGGACTCGTCGAGGAGCACGCCCACGGGCAGATGGAATGGCTGGTGCCCGGTCCGCTCGAGGTCGTCGTGCAGCTGCTGGATGCGCGGCTCGTGGCTGACGGCCGGATACGGGAACGGACCCGACGCCGGCGGCTCGGTCGGGTCCTCGCCGCGCTCGCCGTGCACGTGGTAGAGGGCCTCGGCCTCGTCGTAGTAGGGCTCCAGGTCCGAGTAGGACAGCGGCCAGGCGGGGGAGACGCCGCCGTGGTGGCGCACCTCGCCGAAGTCGCGCTCGCGCATCCGGAAGAGGATCGCGCCGTAGAACTTGGTGTTGCCACCGACAAAGTACTGCTGGTGTGGCTTGAACGGCTTGCCGTCCTTGTCGAACCACTCCTCGCCGGAGAGGTAGCGCTCCTTGCCAAAGACCTCGGCCGCATCCCAGTTCTCTTGCTCGCGCGGGAGGTAGCCCCCGCGCTCGAGCACCAGCACGCGCTTGCCGGTGGGGGCGAGGCGATGGGCGAGCGTGCCGCCGCCCGCGCCGGTCCCGATGATGATGACGTCGTAGTGGTCGCTCATGTTGAAATCTCCTCAGGAGGTTTAGACGAGGGCGATCGGTGCGGTCCAGGCGCCTGTGGCGCCACGCAGCTTCGGATGGGTGAGGATCAGGGCGAACTCGCGCACGCCGCCGGCGGCGAGCGCCGCCGTGTCGAGGTTCTCGACGATGAACACGCCGTGCTTGACGTTGAGCATCTGCGGCACGTCGAAGGGACGCTCCGGGTCCTCCGCGGGCACGGGCCCGTAGCTCCAGGTATCGCAGCCCGTGAGCGCGACGCCGCGCGCGACGAGCCAGTCCGCGACGTCGTAGCCGGGGCCCGGCTCGCCCTCGAGGTAGGCGTCGGCGTCGGTCCAGCGCGCGCCCCAGCCCGTGTGGAACAGGACGGCGTCGCCGGGGTCCGGCTCGATCCCGGCGAGGTCGTCGACGGTGATCACGTCCCCGACCCCGAGGCGCTCCACGCCGCGGGTCGTGGGGACGTCCACCAGCCATCCGTGGGTCACGATCTGAGGAATCGTCTCGGCTCCGAGCCGGCAGACGCCGTGGCCTTCCGCCAGCTCGCCGACCGTCCACCCGTTGTAGCCGCGGTCGCCGATCTGGAGATGCGCGAGCGCGTCGAGGTGCGTGCCGATCTGCATCGTGCCGGAGACGTTCTCGATCATCCAGTTGACGTCGTTCGCGCTCGTCCCCTCGCGCATGTTCACGTGGTGCGCCGTGGTCACGAGCGTCTGGCGGAAGTACCTGCCGGGGAACACGGGGGCACTCTCATCGAGGATGTGGCTGAGGTCGTACAGCCGCCCCTGTCGCACCAGCGACATCGCCTCCAGGCGCTTCGCCTCGCCGATGTGGTTGAGCATCCCGAGCTGGTCCTCGGCGCCGAAGGGCGACGGCCACCAGCGCTCGGAGGCGCTCGTCGCGGCGGGTGCGGTTGTGGGCGGCAAGACGCTCACTCCGAGGACCAGGGCTCACGGAAATCTGCGAACAGGGTCAGGCCGCCGTCGACGAAGATCGTCTGGCCGGTTATGTACGCGGCGTCGTCGCTCGCCAGGAAGCATGCGACTCCGCCCATCTCGTCCGCGGTGCCGGCGCGGTTCAGCGGGATGTGGCGCGTTACCTGCTCCGCCTTGGCGGGGTCGTCGACCCAGGCGCGGTTGATCGGAGTGATCGTCGCGCCCGGGCCGATGCCGTTCACGCGGATGTTGTTGGCCGCGTACTCGAGCGCGAGCGTGCGCGTGAGGTTCTGCATGCCGCCCTTGCTGACCGAGTATCCGAGGTAGTCGGGCTTCGGGATCAGCTGATGGACGCTCGAGACGTTGACGATCGCGCCCGGCGTCCCAGCGTCGAGAAAGCGCTTGATCGCCTCCCGCGCGCACAGGAAGGACCCGCGCAGGTTGACGCCGAGCACCTTCTCGAAGTCGGCCTGCGAGAGCTCGTGCGATGGGCGCGAGATCTGGATGCCGGCGTTGTTGACGAGCACGTCGATGCCGCCGAGGCCGTCGACGGTCTGTTGCACCATGCGCACGACGTCGTCCTCACGGGAGACGTCGCCCTGCACGAGCACGTCCTGCACGCCGTGGCCGCGCACGCGGTGGATGCAGGCGTGCACCTGCTGCTCGGTGTCGGCGGCCTCGTCCGGCGTGGTGAGGTAGTTGATCGCGACGTTCGCGCCATGCTCGGCGAAACGCACGGCGATCGCCTGGCCGATCCCGGAGCTACCGCCGGTGACGAGCACGTTCTTACCCTTCACTCCCGGCATCGCTACCTGTCGGCTCTCGGTGGGTGCGACGGTCATCGGCTCCTCCTGGATCGTGGTTTCACGGCGTTAGTGCCCGGCGCCCGGCTGCCGTTACACCGGCCACGCCGGCGACCCGGACCGCCCCCCCGCGTCCCCCGCCAACCGGGTCACATCGAGCGCCCATGTCATGGTCGATGTGACCCACTTGGTGGGGTGGGTGTGCGTAACGCATGACGGGCGGGGCTGACTAGGGGCCCGATGGAGCTCGAGTTCACCAATCTCCTGTTGATCGCGATCGCCGCTTTCGTGGCGCCCTTTGCGCTCGGCCTCGCGCCGAAGCTGCGCGTGCCGTCGGTCGTGCTCGAGATCGTGATCGGGATCCTGATCGGTCCCGCCGTGTTCGGCTGGGTGCAGGAGGACCCGCCCGTCGAGGTGCTCGCGCTGGTCGGCCTCGCGTTCCTGCTGTTCTTGGCCGGCCTCGAGATCGACGTCGACCGGCTGCGCGGGCGCGCGCTGGCTGTCGCCAGCGCCGGCTTCGTGCTGTCGTTCGCGCTCTGCCTCGTTGTGGCGGGTGGTCTCAGCGCCGCGGGCATCATCGAGTCGCCGCTGCTCGTCGCGATCATCTTGTCCGCCACATCGCTCGGGATCGTGATCCCGGTCCTGAAGGACCAGAAGCAAATCGGCTCGAACTTCGGCCAGCTCGTGATCGCGGCCGCGACGATCGCCGACTTCGGCGCCGTGATCCTGCTTTCGATCTTCTTCTCGCGCCACGGGGCGAGCACGTCGAGCCAGCTCGTGTTGCTCGGCGGGTTCGCGGTCGCTGTTCTGCTCGCGGCGCTCGCGCTGAGCCGGGTCGAGCACTCGCGGCGGATCAGTGAGACTCTCGTGCGGCTCCAGGACACCACCGCCCAGATCCGGGTGCGGGCGGCGTTCGTCCTGATGGTCGGATTCGTGGCACTCGCCCAGGGCCTCGGGCTCGAGGTGATCCTCGGGTCGTTCGCGGCCGGCGTGATCCTCACGGTGATCGACCGCGACCGCGCGATGACGCACCCGGAGTTCCGCCACAAGCTCGAGGCGGCCGGGTTCGGCTTCTTCATCCCGGTCTTCTTCGTGACGAGCGGCGTGCGCTTCGACCTCGATGCGCTGTTCGCCTCGAGCAGCGCGATGGTGCAGGTACCGCTCTTCCTCGCCGGGCTCCTGATCGTGCGCGGCCTGCCCGCGATTCTCTACCGCCCGCTCGTCGGCGCGCGTAATACGGTGGTATCCGGCCTCCTTCAGGCCACTTCGCTGCCATTCATCGTGGCTGCCTCGATGATCGGCATGGAGCTCGGTGAGCTCGACCAGGCGACCGGCGCGGCGCTGATCTGCGCCGGCCTGCTGTCGGTCCTGATATTCCCGGCGCTGTCGCTCTCGATCCTCCAGCGCGGCACGCGCGCTGAGGCCGCCGACACGCCGCACGAGGTCCCCGCCGGGATGCGCCTCGAGCCCGGCATGTAGCCGGCGTCAGCGCAGCTCGGCGGCCAGCATGTCCATCAGCAGCGCGTCGCGCCAGTGCCCGTCGGGGGCGCGCTCGGCGCGGCGCAGGATGCCGACGGGCCGGAAGCCGATGCGCGCATAGCTGCGGATCGCGCGCTCGTTATCGACGGCCGGATCGATGGTGGCGCGGTGGTGCCCGTGCTCCTCGAACATGTGACGGAGGATCGTGCGCAGCGCGTCGGCGCCGAACCCCCGCCCATGAAGGGGAGCGGCGACGAAGACGTCGAGCGCGACGCTCGGATAGTCGGGGTCGCGCTCCTCGGTGACCTCCACGAGGCCGCTGACCTCGCCGTCCACCTCGACGGTCCAGCAGGCGGTGATGCCGGGGTCGTTGACCTCCTCGCGCATCTTCGCCTCGTCATAGGAGCCCCACCAGCGCGAGACATCCGGAGCGTTGACCTTGGCGGTCAACTCGGGGATGTCGGCCTCGGTGGCCGGGCGAAGGCGGACGCGGTCGCCTCGCAACTCGACGATCATGCCGACGAAGTTACAGGCCGCGCCCAGGCTCCGTCGACGTAGGCTTCGAGCATGGCGCGAACCTCCCCGTAACGATCGGCCGCGATGCAAGTCTCTAGGCGCATGAGCGCTATCGACACAACTCAAGCCCCAGCAAACCCACTCGCGTCCCTCGAGGCATTTCGCCCGATCGCGGACTACGGCATGTTGTCCGACTGCCACTCAGCCGCGATGGTCGACACCCACGGCTCGATCGACTGGCTGTGCGTTCCCCGCTTCGACAGCCCCGCGCTGTTCGCGAGGATCCTCGACCCCGAGGCAGGTCACTGGTCGATTCGGCCGGCCGAATCGTTCACGACGCAGCGCCGGTACCTTCCGGGCACGCTCGTCGTCGAGACCACGTTCACCACCAAGTCCGGCGTCGTGCGGTTGACCGACGCGCTGGCGTTCGCGCCGGGTCAGCGCGGTCACGACCTCGGCGTGTCGCCACCCCATGAGGTGCTGCGCTCGGTCGAGTGCGTGTCGGGCTCGGTGGAGCTGCTGCTCGAGCTGGCGCCGCGGCCGGAGTACGGCCTCGTGCGACCGCTCTTCCGGCCCACCGACGACGGCGGGCGCACGTTCGGCGGCCCGTCCCGGATCGCCGTGACGGCCGGGGTCTCGGTCAACGTGCGCGACGCGACGATGCACGCGGTCTTCACGCTCGCTGAAGGCGAGCACGCGGGCTTCGCGCTGCGCTGGGCGTCGGTCGAGGCTTCCGAAGTCGAGCCAACGCCCGCGGACCAGGTCGCCGCGCGCATCGCCGATACGGTCGAGGGCTGGCGCTCCTGGGAGGCCGAGCACGACGTCTACGAGGGCCCGCACAAGGACCTCGTGCGGTTCAGCGCGCGCGTGCTGAAGGGCCTCACCTACCGGCCCACCGGCGCGATCGTCGCGGCCGCGACGACCTCGCTGCCCGAGGACGAGGGCGGCGAGCGCAACTGGGACTACCGGTTTGCGTGGATCAGGGACGCGAGCCTCACGCTCGAGGCGCTGTACATCGGTGCCTGCTCGGATGAGGCCGAGAACTTCGTCTCCTTCATGACGAGCGCAGCGGGCGGGCGCGTGAAGGGCGGCTCGCTCCAGATCATGTACGGGATCGGCGGCGAGCACGATCTCACCGAGCGCGAGCTCCCGCACCTGCGCGGCTGGCGCGACTCGCGTCCCGTGCGGGTCGGCAACGGCGCTTGGGGCCAGACCCAGCTCGATGTGTACGGCGAGCTGCTCAACACCCTCTACGTCTACAAGGAGCGCCTCGGCGAGCTGCACCCCGAGATCCAGGAGTTCGTGGCCGAGCTGGCCGACGCGGCGGCCGAGGGCTGGCGCCGCCAGGACGCCGGTATGTGGGAGATGCGCGGCGAGCCGCGCCATCACCTCTCCTCGAAGGTCCTGTGCTGGACCGCGCTCGACCGCGCGGTCAAGCTCGCCCCCGCACTCGGCGGCTACGCCAAGGCCGAGGCATGGGCCGAGGAGCGCGACCGCGTGCGCGCGGCGATCCTGAAGCGCGGCTGGAGCGAGCAGCGGCAGGCGTACGCGCAGTCGTTCGACTCCGACGAGCTCGACGCGGCCCAGCTGCTGATGCCGATCCTCGGATTCCTCCCCGCCGACGATCCACGCATGCGCTCGACGATCGACGCGATCGCCCGCGACCTCACCGAGGACGGCCTCGTGCTGCGCTATCGAAACGCGAGCGAGGGGGTCAACCCCGACGGCCTCCAGGGCGAGGAGGGCACGTTCGTGATCTGCTCTTTCTGGCTCGTGTCGTGCCTCGCCAAGGCCGGCGAGTTGGAGCGCGCCGAGGAGCTGTTCGACCAGCTCGCCGGGTATGCGAACGACATCGGCCTGCTGGCGGAGGAGATCGACACCGGCCGCGGCGAGCTGCTCGGTAACTTCCCGCAGGCGTTCAGCCACATAGGCTTGATCACGGCTGCGCGGGAAGTCGACGAGGCGAGAGCGAGGTTGGGTTCGTGAGCGACTACGACGTGATCCTGCTGGGTGCGGGGCCCCCTGGCGAGCACTGCGCCAACGAGCTGGCCCAAGGCGGCCTGCGCGTCGCGATCGTGGAGCGCGAGCTGGTGGGGGGCGAATGCTCCTACTGGGCCTGCATGCCCTCGAAGACCTTGCTGCGTCCGGGCGAGGCGCTGTCCGATGCCCGCCGCGCGCCCGGTGCGCGCGAGGCCGTGACCGGCGACCTCGACCCCGTGGAGGCGCTGAAATGGCGCGACTACATGGTCAGCGACTACGACGACGCGAGCGCGGCCGAGTGGCTGAAGGAGACGGGCATCGCCCTGATCCGCGGCACGGGGCGCATCGCCGGCCGGGGCACGGTCGCCGTGGGCGACGACACCTACACCTGCGAGCACATCGTGATCGCTACCGGCTCGGACCCGGTGATCCCGCCGATCGATGGTCTGCCCGAGCTGGAGGGCGTGTGGACCAACCGCGAGGCCACGGGTATGAAGGAGGTCCCGAACAGGCTCCTGGTCCTCGGCGGCGGGCCGGTCGGCGTCGAGATGGCCCAGGCGGTCGCCCGCATGGGCGGCTCGGTCGCCCTCGTCGAGGGCGCGGAGCACCTGCTCGCGCGCGAGCCGCGGCCGCTGGGCGAGGCGCTCCAGGGAGCGCTCGAAAAAGACGGCATCGAGTTTCACTTCGGGCAGTTCGCGAAGGCGGCGCGCCGCCACGGCGAGGGCTACGAGCTCGCGTTTCCCGACGGCAAGGTGCTGCGCGGCGACAAGCTGCTGGTCGCAACGGGGCGCAAGCCGCGCGGCGAGGGCATCGGCCTCGAGACCATCGGCATCCAGACCGACAAGGGCGCCGTCGAGGTCGACGACCGGATGTCCGCGGGTGAGAACGTGTGGGCGATCGGCGACGTCACCAACATCTGGCCGTTGACGTACGTGGGCAAGTACCAGGGCCGCATCGCGGCGGCGAACATCCTCGGGCACGAGGCGCACGCCAACTACGAGGCGGTCCCCCGCGTCGTGTTCACGGACCCGCAGGCCGCGTCCGTGGGCGTGGGCGACGGCCCGACGACCGTCACCGTGTCGATCGACAGCGTGCCGCGCATGTCGACGTACCACCGCGACTACGAGGACGCCGGCTTCCTCACGCTGGTCTCCGACGGCGAGCGCCTGACGGGCGCCTACGCGGTCGGCCCGGAGGCGAGCGAGTGGCTCGGCCAGGCCACGCTGGCGGTTCGCGCGCGCGTGCCGCTCGACGTCTTCAAGGACACGATCCAGCCTTTCCCGACCTTCTCCGAGATCTACCTGCACGCGATGCAGGAGCTCACGAAGGCGCCCACCGCAGCGTAGATACCGGCGCGCGACGGACCCCGCTGTGGTCGATTGACCCCCTATACGGGGGACAAACGACCAAAGCGCCTGGTGGATCTAGCTGTTGTCCTCCATGTCCAGCGACAGCGAGTTGATGCAGTAGCGCTGGCCCGTCGGGTTGGGGCCGTCGTCGAAGACGTGGCCGAGGTGGCCGCCGCAGCGCGCGCACACGACCTCCGTCCTGGCCATCCCGTGGCTGCCGTCCTGCTTGAGCTCGACCGCCTCGGAGGTGGCCGGCTCGTAGAAGCTCGGCCAGCCGGTGCCGGACTCGAACTTGGTGTCGGAGCTGAACAGCTCGTTCCCGCACGCCGCGCAGCGGTACATGCCGTCTTCCTTGCTGTACGCGTACTTGCCGCTGAACGGCGGCTCGGTGCCCTGGCGGCGCAGGACCTCGAACTGCTCCGGCGTGAGCTCGCGCTGCCACTCCTCTTCGGTCTTGTTGATCTTGGTCGTCACTCGGATGAGCCTCCCGTGTCGGGTTCCTGGGTCATGGTCCGGCTTGGGGACCGATTGTTACGCGACTACAAGGCGACCAGCTCGAACTCGATCGCTCCGTTCTCGACGCGCGCGACGCCCATCGAATGGTGCGGGGCGCGGCGACGCTCGGTCGGGCTGCCCGGGTTGAAGATCTGGAGCTCGCCCTCGCGCTCGTGCAGCGGCAGGTGCGAGTGGCCGAACACGACGGCGTGGGCGTCGGGGAAGGCACGCCGCATGCGCGCGAGCCGGTCCTCGGACGACCCCGCGTCGTGGAGGATCGCGAGCCGTACGCCGTCGAGCTCGAGCACGTCCTCCTCGGGCAGTCGCTCGCGCAGCTCCCAGCCGTCCATGTTTCCCGCGACCGCTCGCACGGGAGGCCCGATCGCCTCGATCTCGACCAGGGCCTCGACGGTCATGATGTCCCCGGCGTGCACGATCAGGTCGCAGCCCGCGAGGATGCCGGCGCAGCGCTCGGGCAGCCGGTGCCGGCCGGGAGCCATGTGCGTGTCGGAGATCACCCCGAGCTTCAACGCGGCCTCATTCGGCCACCGGGATCCGTATCCGCAGGCGGGCGCCGCCGCCGTCCGCGCGCTCGGCCGTGACGGTGCCCCCATGGGTGTCGGCGACCTGGCGCACGATCGCCAGGCCGAGGCCAGATCCGGGCAGCCCGCGGGCGGCGCGCGCCCGGTAGAAACGGTCGAACACGTACGGGAGGTCAGCCGCGCCGATGCCGGGACCGTGGTCGCGCACCGAGACCTCGCCGTCGCGTACTCGCACCTCGATCTGGCCGCCCGGCGGGCTCCACTTGGCGGCGTTGTCGAGGAGGTTCGAGACGGCACGGTCGAGCCGTGCCGGCACACCCTGCACGAGCGTGGGCTCGAGCTCCTCGAAGAAGGCCTTGTCGGGAGCATGGCGGCGCGCGCGCTCGACGGCGTCGGCCACGAGCATGTCGAGCCGCACGTCCTCTGCCACGAGCGCGGGCTCGTCGCCGCGAGCGAGGTCCACGAGGTCGGTCACGAGCACCGTGAGCTCGCCGAGCTGGGCCGCGACGTCCTTCAGCAGCCGCTCGCGGTCGTCGGGGGGCAGCGCGTCGGATGACAGCACCTCGATGTTCGTGCGCAGGCTTGTGAGCGGGGTGCGCAGCTCGTGCGAGGCGTCCGCGACGAGCTGGCGCTGGGCCTCCTGCGATGAGGCGAGCGCCTCGAGCATCGTGTTGAAGCTCGCGCCGAGCCGGCTGAGCTCGTCGCTGCGGTCCGCGCGGATCCGGCTCGAGAGGTCGCGCGTACGGGCCACGTGCTCGGCCGTCTCGGTCATCTGCTTGACGGGCATCAGCGCGGCGCGGGCGACGAGCAGCCCGAGCCAGACGGCCAGCGCGACGCCGCCGAGCCCGACCAGCGCGAGCGCGAAGGCGAGATCGCGCAGCGTGCTGTCGACGTCCTCGAGTGGGCGCACGGCCTGCACGGCGTCGCCGGTCGACAGCGGCGCTGTGTAGACGCGCGCGTGCACGCCGCCGATCGTCGCGTCGGTGAAGAACGCCTTTCGCTCCCCGCGCGCAACCTCGAGCACCTGCTCGCTGACCGGCAGGCGGATCCTGCTTCCGCGCGGTGTGAGGACCGACCCGTTCGGCCGCACCACCTGCGCGTAGGCGTCACGGCTGCCGAGCAGCCCGTTCGGGAGCACCAGCACGCTCTGCCCGGGCGCCGTGCCAGGAAGGAGCAGCTCCGCCGGCACGGAGATCCGTTCGGCCAGGTCCTGCAGCCGGTTGTCGACGTCACCACGCAGCTCGCTGCGCACGATCAGGAACGTGATCCCCGATGCCATCACCACCGCGAGGGCGACGGAGAGCGCGGTCAGCAGTGCGAGCCGCTGGCTGAACGACGAGCCCGCGACCCGCTCCCGCAGGCGGGTGCCGAGGCCGGGCGACGCTCGTCGCAGGCCGAGGCTCATTCCTCTCGCAGCACGTAGCCGACGCCGCGCACCGTGTGCAGGAGCCGCGGCTCGCCGTCCGCCTCCATCTTGCGCCGCAGGTAGCTCACGTAGACCTCGAGCGAGTTCGATCCCGGGCCGAAGTCGTAGCCCCAGACGCGGTCGAAGATCACCGGGCGGGTGAGCACCTGGCGCGGGTGCAACAGAAAGAGCTCCATCAGCGAGAACTCCGTGCGGGTCAGCTCGATCGTGCGATCGCCGCGCTTCACCTGGTGCGACACCGGGTCGAGCTCGAGGTCGGCGAAGTGGAGGACCTGGCCGCCGGCGCCGGCGCCGGAGCGGCGCAGCAGGGCGCGCAGCCGCGCGAGCAGCTCGTCGAGGGCGAAGGGCTTGACGACGTAGTCGTCCGCGCCCGCGTCGAGGCCCGCGACCCGGTCGGACACCGTGTCACGCGCGGTCAGCATCAGGACCGGTGTGCGGTCGCCCGTGGAGCGCATCCGGCGGCACACCTGGAGCCCGTCGACCTCGGGCATCATCACGTCGAGTACGACAGCGTCGGGCTCGTCGCCCGCAAGCGCGGCGAGTGCCTCCGCGCCGTCGGCGGCGAGTTCGATCTCGTATCCCTCGAGGCGCAAGGCGCGCTCCAGCGAGTCGCGCACGGCGGGCTCGTCGTCGACCACCAGGATCCTCACGCTCTCAGTTTGACGCTCCAAGCTGAGATTTGGCTGAACAAGGCCGATCGACCGTCTGTCGAGTGACCTCAGAACGGTCAAGGCCGCCCCTCGGCGGTCCGATAGCGATTCGAAGAGGTTGCCGCTGACCCGGCGAGGCCCGGAAGGCCTGTCAATGCCCAAACTGATCACAGCTCTTGTCGTAGCCGCGCTGACCGGCGTGGCGTCCGCGCCCTGCGCGCTTGCACAGACATCGCCCTCCGGACTCTCGCTGTCCGTGTCCACGGGGGGAGTGTCGTCGTACGACATCGGCCAGTTCGGCATAACCGTCGGAGTCGATCCCCAGAAGGGCATCGCGGCGGAGGTCGACGCGGGCGAAGGCGCGGGCATCTCGGTCGGCGCCGGACCGGACGGGCCCAAGCTCGATCTGCGCCAGAACGCTCCCACCACGTCGCCGGCGGCCTCGATCCCCTCCCAGCCCTCCGGTCGTGAGCCGGCGAACACCGGGCAGCCCGCCCCGGGCAGGGACAGGGCCGTGAGCGCGCCGGCCCGTCCCGGAGCCCGCGCGCCTGCGGCGCCCGTGCGCTCCGCGCCCGCCGTGCAGCCCTCCGCCACCGGCACGGGCGAGCCCGGCACGAGCCCGGCTGAGCGCAGTGCAGGCAAGGACCGCGCCGCCGACCGCGCCGGCAAGCTCGGCGTCGCGCCCGTCCTGGACTTCATCGAGGAGATCCCGAGAGCCGTTTGGGCCGGCCTGTTCGCGCTAGCCCTGATCGCGATCGCGATGTGGACGATGTGGGTGCGTGGCCGCCGGCGCCTCGAGCGCAACGCTTGGGTCGACGCCGAGACCGGCACGATGAACCTCGTCGCGTTCGAGACCACGCTGGCGCAGGAGTGGACCCGCTCGGGACGCTACCGCCGGCCGCTCGGGCTGCTCCTGCTCGAGCTCGAGCGGGACACGTCCGGCGACGCCGCCCGCCGTCCGCTCGGGACCAGGCGGATGCGACAGGCATGGGAGGCGGTCACGGATCGCGTGCGCGAGGCGGACACGGTCGCCCAGCTCTCTGCGTCGCGGCTTGCCGTCATCTGTCCCGAGTCCTCGCCCGGCTCGGTCGAGACGCTTGCGCGCGCCCTCGAAAGCACACTCGAGGCGGAGCAGGTGCATGCGCGCGTGGGTGTCGGCGAGCGTTTCGAGGACGACCGCGGGCCGGCGGACCTCGTCGCGCGCGCCGCAGCCGGCCTGGAGCAGTCGGGTGTCTGGGCAGGCGTCGCGGATTCCGCGCCCCCCGGTCACTCGCGGGCCGTGCACGTCGCCGCCTGAGCAGCACGACCCATAGCTCGTGGCCGAACGTCCCGCGATACCGCCCAGAGCACACAGTCCGGGACGTTCGGTCGGGATGTGAGGGCCCGAGCGATGGCGACGCTCAGATCAGCGCGAGTTGTCGTGACAACTCGGGGTTGGCAGGTCCTAAGCCGCGAACAGGCGCGGGTCGTTCGTGATCACGCCGGTGACGCCGAGCGTCCTCAGCTCGCGGATGCGCGGCGCGTGGTCCACCGTCCAGACGTACAGGTCGCCGCCGGCCGCGTCGATCGACTTGACGAGCGCGGGGGTGACGAGGCGCCAGTGCGCCATCACCGCGTGGCAGAGCCCCGCGCGCAGTGCCTGCGCGGCCTGGCGCGGGAGTGTGCGGCGCATCACCGCCAGCACGGCCAGCGCCGGGACGATCATCAGCTTCGATGAGGTGTAGTCGCGGCGCGCGCGGGGCACGGACCAGCCGACCTTGAGATCCGCGTCGTAGGCGCGCAGCCGCGTGAGGCTCTCCTTGTAGGTGGAAGAGACCATTGCGCGGTCGCGCAGGCCGGCGGCGCGCAGCGCGTCGATCACCCGCGTCTCGTACCCGGGGAGCTTGAGGTCGACGATGAAGTCGATGCCCGCGAAGCGCTCCGACGCGAGATGGGCGAACCCCTCGTCGATGGTCAGGGGCTGTCGCTCGGCGGCGTCCTCGTAGTCGTGTGCCAGAACCAATCGGCCGACCTCGAGGTCGGCCTGCTCAGCCGAGGGACGGCGTGCAGGCAATACGTCGAGCTCGATCATGTCGACCCCGTGGTGCACGGCGGCGTCGAAGCTCGCGAGCGTGTTCCCCGGCTCGATCAGGTCCGCTCCCTTGTGGCCGATGCGAAGCATGCTCTTCAATGATGGACCATCCACGTGTGAATGCTGTTAATAGACTGCGCCCTTGGAGGAACTGACCACATGGAACTGATCCACACCTGCTACCGCATCACGGACCCTGACAAGTCGGTCGCGTTCTACGAGGCGCTCGGCTTCGAGGAGCGTCGGCGGATGCCGATCCGCGACGAGGCGATCAACGTCTTCATGGGCCTGCCCGGCGACGGCGACCGGCTCGAGCTGACCTACAACTTCGGCGTCGAGGACTACGACCTCGGCACCGGCTACGGGCACGTGGCCGTCACCGTCGACGACATCGACGCGACCCTCGAGCGCCTGGGCGGTCAGGGGATCGAGCCCGAGAAGCCCCCTTACACGGTGCGCGAGGGCGGTTCGCGGCTGTGCTTCGTGCGCGACCCGGACGGCTACAGGGTTGAGTTGATCGAGAAGAGCTGACGGCGGATCTTACGAGCGCCGCGGGTGTGGCCCTACGAGGCGCACCGCTTCAAGGGCTTCGGCTTGCTTTGCGTAGTACTCGGCTCGGATGATCTTGCCGTTGCGCACGAGGTAGACACCGGCGCTCTCCGCCGACACCTCGATTCCTGTATCGAGACGGTATCCGTGCTCGCGCCCGAGGACGACAACGCGATCATCGCCAACCGCGAAGATCTCCTCGATTTCGTCGTAATAGCTCGTCCAAGGGGCAAGCCATTGAAGGAAGGCGTCCCGCATGCCGTCGAGTCCCTTGAACTCCATCAATCGCTGGCCCCAGGCGATAAATGCGCCTTCTATGTCGGGTGCGACAATTGGCTCGGCGGCGTCTTTTGCGGCCGCCCAAAGCACCTCGTCGCCAAACAGATCGGTGTAATCCATACCCGCGGGAGGGACGAGCTTCTTAACGAGGTCGATGTTCTCGTCCGACATCGTCCGCCCAGTATCACGGCTACGACCAGTCGTCGCTGGACTTCTGGTCACTCCTTGGCATCGCGCGTCGTCAGCTACTTCAGTCCAGCACCCGGACGGGTACCGGGTCGAGTTGATCGAGCGGGGGTAGCCGGCGTCACGCCGGGCGCACGGACACGCCGGCCCCGGCCATCTCCTCACGTTCTGCCGATGTGATTTCGAATGGAGCGCCAGGTTCTGCGCCGATGACGAGCACAACGGTGTTGTCCTCTGCGGCGATGGCCGATCGCGGTGTGGCAACGTCGGAGGCGTTGATGAACGTGCCGGCTGGGGCATCGATGACCGTGCCGTCGACCTCGAATCGTGCTCGCCATCCGGCTTCAGGTTCTAGCCGGCGATTCCCGCGGCCTCCAGGGCCTGGTCGCGCGCGGGGAAGACCTCCATCCGCACGGCCCTCCCTGCGCGTAGCGTCCAGAGGTGCGCGGGGCGGGTCTCGACGTCGACCCCGCTGGCCTTTCCCCGCGCGGAGGCACGCACGAACGCGACGACCCTGTCGCCGGCCTCGAAGACCTGCTCGACCTCGACGGTGAAGTGCTCGAACGCCTCGAGGTAGCTCTCGATCAGCTCTCCGACGCCCTCGTGGCCGCGGTACGTCCCGGTGTTCATCCCGCTGTCGGGGAGCCGCCACTCGATCTCCGGGTCCAACGCGCCGAACAGAGCTTCGCGGTCGCCGCGATTCCAGGCCTCGTAGCCGGTGCGGACGATCTCGGCGTTCGGTGGCGGCATCCCGGCAACTATCGCCGATGCGCGCCCGGCCCTACTCCTCGGGCTCCCCGCCGGAGTGCTCCTCGAGACTCTCGCCGTAAACGGGCGCCAGCAACTGGTCGACCGGCACGTGGTCGTCGGTCAGCTCGACGGTGTCCTTCTCCTCGAGGAACGGCCGCAGCCGCTCGAGTCCGGCGATCGTCTGCAGGCGGGGGAGCTCGTGGTCGGCGGCCACGACCACGAACGTCGCCCGCTCGCCCTGGACCTGCTGGCCGGGCACCGTCATCAGGCCGATGTCGCTGAAGGTCTTCGTGAGGGTGGCCATGAACGAGCGCAGGAAGTCGTAGTCCTTGCCGTCCACCACGTTGATCAGGTAGAGCCCGCGGGGCGAGAGGTGGTCGGCCACTCGCTCGTTGAACTCCTCGGTGGTGAGGTGGTACGGCACCGCGATGTCGTTGAAGGCGTCACCGAGCACCAGGTCGTAGCGCTCGCCGTCGGGCCGCTCGTTCAGCTCGAGCCGCGCGTCCTCATGCTGGATCTCGATCTCCGGCGAGTCGCGCAGCCCCAGGTGCGAGCGCGCGACGTCCGTGACCGCGGGATCGATCTCCGCGACGATCGACTTCGCGTCGTAGTTGGCGGCGAGATACCGGGGAAACGAATAGGTGCCGCCGCCGATCTGGAAGGAGCTGATCTCGCCGCGCTTCGGGAACGCCGACTCCGTCACCTGCTGGTAGAGCCGCTCATACGGATAGATCAGTTCCGCGGGATTCTGCGGGTTGACGATGCCGTGGATCAGGAGGTCGAGCCGCAGCTCCTTGTTGAGGCCCGTCGCATCCGGCCCGACGTCGATGCAGAAGTAGTTGCTCTCCTTGATGCACTTGCTCTCCGCTGTCATCGCGAGCGTGAGCGCGGCGACCAGGACCACCGCCGGAACGATCCCCAGCGCGGGCTGGCGGCGCACCGCCGCAACCACCCTGTTCGTGTCCGTCAGGTACGGGTGGCTGAGCGCGGCGAGGATCAGGAGCAGCACCACGATCCCGGCGACGATCGCGCGCGTGCCGAACCACGAGATCAGCGCGAAGCCCGTCAGGAACACGCCCAGGATGCTCCCGGCCGTCGCGAACGCCTGGATCCGGCCGACGACCCGCCCCGTGTTGTCGAGCGAGTTCAGCGAGAGCTTCACGATCATCGGGGTCGGCGTGCCGAGCAGCACCGACGGCAGGAAGAACATGATCGTGGTGATCCACAGCACCTGGAGAATCGCCGCCCACGAGCTGGGGGCCGTGAACGCGTTCACGTCGCGCGCGAAGAACAGGATCAGCGCCGTGGCCGCGGCAGCTCCCAGGTAGAGCGCGGAGAGTGTCGTGCGCCCCGGGCGGCGGTCGGCAAGCCTGCCGCCCAGCCAGTTCCCGAGCGTGAGGCCGGCGAGCACGACGCCGATCACCGACGTCCACGTGTACAGCGAGACGCCCACGTTGGGCGCGATGATGCGCGCCGCGACGATCTCCAGCACGAGCAGCGAGCCGCTCCCGAGAAACGCGAACAGCTCCGGCACCGGCAAGGGTCGCATGTCCCCGCCGGTCGCGGTCGGTCGCTGCGGGATGGTCTGCGGTTCAGCCAAGCGGGCGGACCCTAGCGGAATCCGGGAGCATCGATACTGCGCTTGATGCCACCCGCCCGCAGCCTCGCAACCTGCTTCGCGATCGGCGCGCTCGTGGGCACCGCGCTCGACGGCATCCACCTCCTCGGCGACGTGCTCTCCTATGAAACCGAGTCCTTCGGTGACTGGGCCTGGTTCGTGCCGATCGAGTTCGGGCTCGCCGGAGTCGCGGCGGGCATCGCGATCCCGTGGATCGAGCGTGCGGTCGGGCCGCCGGTGTTCCCCCCGCTCGGGGTCGCGCGGCGCGCGGCGGAGCTGCTGCTGTTCGCGGCCGCCTACGGCGCGACGGCGTTGTGGGACGGGGACGGCGCGCCGTGGGTGACCGCCGGCCTCCTGGGGCTGGTCGCCGGGCGCCTCGTGCTCGCCCCGCTGCGCGGCGACCTGGTCTACGCGCTGGCGGCGGCGCTGCTCGGGCCGCTCGGCGAGATCGCGATCCTCGGCACCGGCGCCTTCGACTATGCGCACCCCGACGTCGCCGGGATCCCGATGTGGCTGCCCGCCCTGTGGGCGAACGGCGGGCTGCTGATCAGGCGCCTGCTGGCTCCGGTCGTGCTGGGGAGTATCGAGGTGGCGCCACGACCTAGATGATTCATTCCGAACCCGCGGCGTCACGCCGGCCGACGACCCGAACCTTGGCAATCCGCACCCGGGGGGTGGGTGTACATCGCCAACGTTCGGACATGCGCGCCGACGCCGGTGGGGCCCAAGCCCCTGACTCGGGTGTCGTGTTGCACGCGCAGGCGACCGGCGCACTCCGGCGAACCTCTCTCTAACTTGCCCGCACAGGGGGAGAAATCGCGCCGTAAGGAGGAAGGATGCCGAGCAACAGACAGGATGACCGAGACTGGACGGAGGCGGTCGACCGCTACGTCGCGACGGCCAGGCGCCCGCGCCGCGGGCCGGCAGGCCAGGGACGTTACGTGCTCGCGAGCGCGGTGGTGCTCGCCCTCGTGGTGTCGCCCTTCGCGGTGGGCGCCACGGGAAACGTGCTGCGTGAGGGAAAGCGCAACCCCAGCAGCGGGACGGCCAAGCGCGAGACGCAGCTGATCTCCTCGACCAAGACCTACGGGACGCGCCAGTCGAACACCCGCGACGGCAACGGCGGCGGCGCGATCTATGGCTGCCGGTCGAGCCTCGGCCGTGAGGCATGCGTGAGGGCGAACAACCTCGCCGCGGGCCGCGCCTTCGAGTTCGAGACGGGCGGCGACGAGGCCGGGCGCATCGAGACGAAGACCGACGCCGGGAAGCCGTTCACGACCAACGCCACGGGAGTGGCGACCGGTCTGAACGCCGATCGCCTCGACGGCCTGCACGCCGGGAAGATCGACTTCCGCGCGCCGATCAACACCGCGGCGACGCGCGTGCTCGACCTCGGCGGGCTCGTGCTGTCGGCGACTTGCGGCGCCGGGCCGGACCTCGACGTGCGTGCCGCGTCGACGATCGCGCACGCGACGCTGCACGTGTCGTGGAACAAGGACCCGGGCAATGTGCCCTTCTACCGCCAGGACAACGACCTCAACCCGGGTGAGAACTTCTCGCTGCTCGCCCAGAACGATGACGGCTCGCAGGGGACGATCGTTTACACGACGCCCGCGGGCGTGAGCGTGTCGGCGACCTTCCTCGGCGAGGAGGCCGACGCGTTCGGCGGCACCGCCGCGTGCGCGTTCACCGGCACCGCGATGGCGGGTTAGTTGCGCTGACGGGGGCGCGGCACAGCCGCGCTCCTGCAGCGTTCTAGAGTGCGTGCCGTGAGCACCACGGCACGCCCTCTGACCTCGGAGCTGCGCGTCCTGCTGGGCGCGTTCGCGGCGCTCGCGCTCGTCGCCGGCTTCCTCCTGTTCCCGCTCGCCGAGGAGACCGACCGCTTCTTCTCGTGGACGATCGCGCCGCCGCTGACGGCCGCGTTCCTGGGCGCCGCCTACTGGGCCGCGTTCGTCCTGATCGGCTGGACCGCGCGGCGCGAGACCTGGGAGGAAGCGGTGCCGACGATGGTGCCCGTCACGACGATCGCCGTCCTACTGCTCGCGGCGACCCTCGCGCATCTCGACAAGTTCGACCTCGATTCGCTGTTTGGCTGGTTCTGGCTCGTCGTGTACTGCTCGCTTCCGGTTGCGCTCGCCGTGCTGGTCCGGCGCCAGCTCGCCGTGCCTGCGGGCCCGCGCGAGCTCGTCTTCACCGCGGTGCCGGGCGTCCTGCGCGCGGTGCTCGCGGTGCAGGCGCTCGTGATGCTCGGGATCGGGGTCGCGCTGTGGGTGTCACCCGCGAGCGCGGACTCGATCTGGCCATGGCTGCTCACGCCGCTCACCGCGCGGGCGCTCGGCTCTTTCCTGATCGGCTTCGGCGCGGCCGCCGCGTTCGCGGTCGCGGACAACCGCCTCGAGCGCTTCCGCGGGGCCGCGTACGCCTATGCCGCGCTCGGCGCCCTCGAGCTGCTCGCCGCGGCGGTGTTCGGCGGGGACTTCAACGGCGGGGAGGCGTGGGCGTTCGTCGCGTTCGCCGTGTCGGTGCTGCTCGTCGGGGTCGCGGGATCAGCCGGGACGAGCGGCGCGCAGCGCCGCTAGCGCGGACTCGCGGTCGTAGTAGGCGTCGACGCGCACGCCGCGCCCTTCGCGCATCAGCCAGAGGTGGGCATAACGCGACTCGACGTCGATGCCGCTTCCCTTGCCACGGGCGTTCAGCCGGATGAAGAGCAGCACGCAGCCGTCCTCCTCGCGCGCGTCCTCGATCTGCTGCTCGAAGTCGTCCCACGAGTCGAGGAAGTGCTCGAGGAACGCGCGGATCGTCTCGCGGCCGCGGTAGCTCCCCGCCTCGGGCAGGTCCGAGTGCTCGACCCAGCTCGCGTCCTCGTCGAGGACCGCGACCGTGCCGTCGATGTCACGCCGGTTCAGCGCCGCGTACGAGCCCTTGAGCTGCTCGAGGATGTCGGACATCGCCTCCTGCACGTTACGTCGTCTTTACGATCACCACCGAGCAGGGGGCCTTGTGCGAGACGCTGTTGGGCACGCTGCCGAGCACGCGGCGGTCCATGCCCTTGTTGCCGACGACCAGCAGGTCGGCGCCGTGCGCCTCCGCGATGCCGACGAGCACGTCGGCCGGGTCGCCCTCACGCGCCTCGGTGACGGTCTCGATGCCGCGGCCCCGCGCCCGCTTTGCGGCCTGGTCGAGTGTCGCGTCGACCTCTTGTGTGGGGTTGATCGACCACTGGATGTCCTCCGGAGCCTCGCGCTGGTCGCGCCGGACCTTGTCCTCGCTGACGGGCTTGTAGGAGCTACAGATCACGAGGGTGGCGCCGAACTTCTCGGCCACGTCGGACGCGAAGTCGACGGCCTTGCCTGCGGTTTCCGAGCCGTCGGTGCCGACGGCGACCTTCTGGATCATCTGCCTCATCCTCCTGCCGCCGGGGTGTTGGATGGTGGCGCGGTTATGATGGCCTCCCCGAGGACGTGGAGGAGTATTTGCGCTTCCCGCTCTGGTTGCAAGCGATAGTGGTCACATTGCTCGGCGTCGTGCTGGTCGTCGCTGCCGTCACCAGCGTGGTCGACGGCTGGGAGGACTGGGTCGTGCTCGGCGGCATCCTGGTCACCGTGATCGGTACCGCCATCGCCGTCAACAACCGCAGATATCCGACCCGCAAGCGGACCTTCACGAAGGACTCCGACAGCAAGTGGTAGGCGCTCCCGCCGGCCGGGTGTCCGGCGAGGCGGTCCGCAAGGCGAGGATGGAGGACGTGCCGCGACTGGCGGAGGCGCTCGCGCGGGCGTTCGACGGGGACCCGCCGATGCGCTGGTTCCTGCCCGACCCCGAGACGCGGGTCGAGCGTGCGCGCCGGCTGTTCGACGTGATGCTGCGCCGGGTCCACATCGCCCGTGACTACTGCTACACGACCGAAGAGCTGGGCGGCGGGGCGTTGTGGGTGCCGCCGGGGAACTGGCGGCTGGGGGTCGTCGACCAGGTCGCGCTGCTGCCCGGCATGCTGCGGGTCTTCGGCCGCAGTCTCGGGCACGCCCAGCGCGGGCTCACCGTGATGGAGGCGGGCCACCCGCGCGCGGGGCACTACTACCTCGACTCGCTGGGAGTCGAGCCCCAGCGGCAGGGGAGGGGTCTCGGGTCGGCGCTGATGCGCCCCGTGCTCGAGCGCTGCGACGCGGAGCGGATGCCCGCCTACCTGAACGCAGGCTCACCCCGCAGCCGCGACCTATACCTGCGCCACGGCTTCCAAGTGACGGAGGAGTTCCGCCTTCCAGACGAGGGCCCGCCCCTCTGGAGGATGTGGCGGGAGCCGCAGTAGCGCTGCGAATTTCTCGCAAAGAGCGATAAGTTACAAAGTCCGCGTGACTTTTCCGCCACCCGCGGCTGCTTTAATGCCGCTCACCTCGCCGCCGAGTTCGCGGTCGCCCTTGGCGCTGCGGAGCGGGGGAACCAATTGGTCGCGGTTCGCCGCGGCCGGGGGCTAATCGGCCACATCGGTGGCCGACGCGCAACCAGATCCTTTTCGGAGATGGAGCGCGAGCCCGTCAGCTCACCTCGTAGGCGGCAGCCACACACAGAAGGCTTGGCC
This sequence comes from uncultured Solirubrobacterales bacterium, assembly GCA_963724065.1. Classification (GTDB taxonomy): domain Bacteria; phylum Actinomycetota; class Thermoleophilia; order Solirubrobacterales; family JBBDJG01; genus DASRIA01. The sequence goes on along the minus strand of CAVRTB010000002.1, from coordinate 172,810 downwards.
ACCATGCGAGCTACCGGACCCCATCCGAGCATGCATGCCGCTGCGCGGCTTGCCGCTGCCTGTGCGTTGGCACTGGCGGTCCTCGCGACGACCCTGATTCCGGCAGCACATGCGCTGCGCCTCACCTACTCGGGGTCCAGCGGAAAGGACCGGATGCGCGGCAACGCGCTTCCGAACGCGATGTTCGGCGGCCGGTCCGCCGACCGGCTCTTCGGCATGGGGAGCAACGACGTGCTGCGTGGCGGCACGGGGCGAGACACGCTCGGCGGCGGCGGCGGCGACGACACGGTCCTCGGCGAGGAGGCGCGCGACCGGCTCTTCGGGCAGGCGGGCAACGACCGCCTCGAGGGCGGGACGGCGGGCGACCGGATGCGCGGCGGCGGCGGCAATGACGTGCTGCTCGGCGAGTCGGGCGACGACCGTCTGCGCGGGGGACCCGGCGACGACACGATTCACGGCGGGTTCGGGCGCGACCGCGGGTTCGGCGGGGGCGGCAACGATGGCCTCGACGGCGGGCCGGCCGGTGACCGGATGAACGGCGGCCCCGGCAACGACTACGTGGCCGGCGGCTCCGGCGAGGACCGCCTGAAGGGCGGGCCGGGCGACGACTACCTGATCGGCGGCAGCGGGCGCGACACGATCCACGCGGGCGCGGGTAACGACCAGATCAACGCGGTCGAGCCGACCGGCGCGCTGTCCGAGAGCCTCATCTCCTGCGGCGCCGGGTACGACGTCGTCTCGGTCGACCGGCGCGACCTGCGCGCGACGCGCTTCCGCGACTGCGAGGTCGTCACGGAGGGGACGCCGCCCCCGCCGGACCCGGCGCAGGGTTATCGGCAGATCGGCGGCGGCGGCGCCGACACGCTCGTAGGCGCCGATCTGAACGACACGCTGCTCGGCGGTGGCGGCGACGACAACATCCAGGGCCTCGGCGGCGATGACGTCATCTGGGGCGATCACGTACCGGGCTCGAGCGGCAACGACACCGTGCTCGCCGGCCCGGGCAACGACACCGTCTTCGGCAACCGCGGGGCAGACAACCTGCACGGCGACGAGGGCGACGACCGCCTCTCGGGCGGCCGCGGGGCCGACGTGCTCGACGGCGGCCCGGGCAACGACGAGCTGCGCCCCGACACGGGGCCCGACGTGGTCTACGGCGGCGACGGCGATGACGTGGTCCACGCGTTCGGCGGCGGCAAGCACGACCGCATCGACTGCGGTCCGGGCAACGACACGGCGTTCGTCGACCGTCGCGAGCGCACCGCGAACTGCGAGACCGTGCGCCACAAGTAACGCCCGCGGCGCGAAGCCGCGCCGTACGCCGCACTCGCGACACGCGCTCCGCGCCACCCTGGGGAAGTGAACCGGAAACTCGCCCTACAGGGGCGGAAACCGCTTACACCTCACGTGGACGTGAGGCTCGCAGAGCTCGCCTCCCGGCAGCACGGTGTCGTCAACCGCCGTCAGTTGACCGCGATCGGAATGAGTGAAAAGGCGATCCGGCACCGCATCGCCGTCCGGCGACTTCGTCCCGTCGCCAACAAGGTGTTCGCGGCAGGTCCCGCAGCGCTTTCGGCATACGGACGATGCATGGCTGCCGTGCTGGCATGCCGGGCCGGAGCGGTCTCGAGCCACAGATCGGCCGCGGCTCTCTGGGACCTGCGGCAATGGCCGGCCAGGGTTGAGGTGACAGCGCCGGCCGGCGCGCACATCGACGCACCGTTCACGATCCATCAGTCCCGGCACCTCCCACCTTCGGAGGTCACGGTCAAGGACGGGATCCCCTGCACCACACCGGCCCGCACGCTGGTGGACCTCGCCGCGGTCGATCCGCGCGGTCTCGAGCGTGTGTTGGAGCAGTCGCTCGTTGTCGGAGTCTTCGACCTCACGGCGCTCGATGCCGTCCTCGTGCGGTCACAGGGACGACGGGGCGTTGCGGAGCTCCGGCGTCTCGTCGCGCGGCTGCGCGAGCCGGCGCCGGTCAACAGCGAGCTGGAGCGCCGCTTCCTCGCCCTCGTGCGCGCCGCCGGGCTCCCCGCGCCCGGTGTGAACGAGATGGTGGAGGGGCACCGGGTCGACTTCAACTGGCGCGCCCACGGCCTCATCGTCGAGACCGACGGCCGTGTGACGCACGACAACCCAATTGCGCTCGCGCGCGACCGGGCGCGCGACCTCGATCTCGACCTCGCAGGGTGGCACGTCCGGCGGATCGGGTGGCACCAGGTGGTCGACGAGCCCCATCGCGTCACCGCGATGCTGCGCAGGCATCTGATGGCAGGCTAGGGGCATGTCTTCGCGCGTACACCGGTACCGGTTGACAGCCGCGAATCCGGGTAGGCGAAAAACATGGACGGAATGCGGGAGGAAATGGACTTCGAAGCGCGTGAGGTCGTGCTGCGCGCGGACCTCGCGGATCGCGACGAGGACGACTGCATCTGGACCGCGCTGCGCTTTCTGATGCGCGGCCCACGTGCGCCGCGGTCCGGCGAGCCCGTCGTGCTGGTGGACATCGGCGGCGGGTCGTGCATCGGGCGCGTCACCACTGTCACCGGCTGGGAGGCCTGCGTGTCCCCGGATTGGGAGACGTGGAGCGGCCCTTCCGCGCCGCCGCCGCGTCGCATCGCTCCCCTCTGAGCTGAGCGTGGGCGCCGCGCCCGTACCCCAGAACTGACCGGCGAGTCTGGAATCCGGTGTCGGGATCCGGTTAGACTCGCGCCTTCGGGGGTGCAACTACAGGAGGGGTGATGTCCTTAGCTGGCAGGTTCTGGGCCGTTCTTTGCGCGGCCGCAATTCTCGCGCTGGGCGCTCAGGCGTCCGTCGCGTTCGGGCAGACGGCGACCGACCATTCGAAGGCCGGCGAGGCGTTCGACGTTCTCCCGCCGGGTCAGGGCGGCACGTTCCTGTTCACGCCGAACTCGACGAACCAGATCCCGCTGTACGACGGGCTCACGCCGAAGCGGGCCGATGTCACGGCAGCGGACCTACCGAACTTCTTCAAGCAGAACGTGTTCGGCCTGGGCAACCTGTCCGTGCAGCGCACGCAGACTTTCCCGGGTCGTCCGGGTGTGGTCGTCCAGCGTGACACCTTCAGCGTCCCGCACATCGATGCCGACAACCGCCCGGACGCGATGTACGCGGTCGGGTACGTGACGGCGGAGGACCGCATGCTGCTGATGGACACGTTGCGTGGCCCCGGCCGCGCGGCGGTGCTCGACGCCCCTGGACTGAACGCATTCCAGCTGGCTCAGTCCTTCGTGCCGTTCAACCCGTCCCAGGAGACCGAGGACTTCCTCGCACAGCAGGTCGACCTCGTCCTCTCGCGGCCGGGTGGGCAGCAGATCATCGACGACGTCGACGAGTACCTCGAGGGCATCAACGACTACCGCGCGATCGCCGGGACGTCGGGCCGCGCGTGGAACCGCAATGACGTGGTCGCGATCGCGGCATTGATCGGCGCGGTCTTCGGCAAGGGCGGCGGCGACGAGGCGCGTCGTGCGCAGCTTCTGTCCGCACTCCAGGACCGCCTCGGACAGCGCAAGGGCGAGCAGGTCTGGAACGACCTGCGTGAGCAGAACGACCCTGAGACCTCGGTCTCGATCGACGGCAAGTTCCGCCTGACCCACCCGCGTCCCAACCAGAACGGCAACTCGATCATCGACGCTGACAGCATCGACAACGCCGCGGCGCAGGCATCGGCCGTCAACCAGGCGGAGCAGCAGAACGCCAGCAACGCAGTGCTGATCGGCGCGGAGCGCTCGGCCACCGGCAACCCGTTCTTCGTGGCGGGACCGCAGGTCGGGTACTTCTACCCGCAGATCCTCTATGAAGTCGACGTGCACGGGGGCGGCATCGACGCCCGCGGCGTCACCTTCCCGGGATCGGGCCCCTACGTGGAGCTCGGCCGTGGGCCGGACTTTTCGTGGAGCGCCACCTCGGCGGGGAACGACAACATCGACATCTTCGCCGAGGAGCTGTGCGGGGACGACACGCACTACCGCTTCGACGGCGAGTGCCGTGAGATGACGACGTTCGACGCAGGTCGCGTCGGGTTCGGCGCCGGCACGCCGGTCGTCTTCAACGAGACCGTGCACGGGCCGGTGATCGGCTACGCCACGGTCGACGGCGAGCGCGTGGCGCTCTCGACGGCGCGCACCACCCGCAACCGCGAGGTCGTGAGCGCATTCGGGTTCGAGCAGCTCAACGATGGGACTGTCGACAGCGTCGACAGCTTCTTCGACGCCGCGAACGACATCGAGTTCACGTTCAACTGGTTCTACGCGGACAAGGACGACGTGGCGATGTTCTCGGGCGGCCGGCTCCCCGTCCGGCACCCCCAGGTCGACCTCGGGCTGCCGACGAAGGGCACCGGCAAGTACGAGTGGCGCGGCTTCATGGACAAGGACAAGCACCCGCACGGCACCGCGCCGGCGGACGGCACGATCCTCAACTGGAACAACAAGCCGGCGGCCGGGTGGCAGGCGGCGGACGACAACTGGACCTACGGCTCGGTGCACCGCAACGAGCTGCTCGAGGTTGCGGTCGACACGGCCCAGACGCACACGCTGGCGTCCACTGTCGGCGCGATGAACTACGCCGCCACGCAGGACCTGCGCATCGCGCAGGCGTTCAAGGGCATCAACGCCGTCCTCGGTACGGGTGGCGCACCCAGCGCTCGCGCGCAGCAGATGCTCGACGTGCTCCGGGACTGGCGCGACCAGGGCGGTAGCCGGCTCGACGCCGACAACAACGGGGTGATCGACCATCCCGGCGCGGCGATCCTCGATCAGGCGTGGACCAAGATCGCCGATGCGGTCATGGGTCCCGTGCTCGGGCCGGAGCTCGACGACCTGGCGAGCATCATGGGCAGGGACAACAAGGCCAACAACCAGGGGTCCTCGTACGGGGGCGGCTGGTACGGCTACGTCGAGAAGGACCTGCGCTCACTGGCCGGCCGGCCGGTCGCAGGGCCCTTCAAGACGAAGTTCTGCGGCGCCGGCGACCTCGTCACCTGCCGCGACTCCCTGTGGGCCGCACTCGAAGAGGCGGGCAACGAGCTCGAGGCCGTCTTCGAGGACCCGGACCCGACGGTGTGGAGGTCGGACGCTTCGACCGAGAGGATCTTCTTCTCGCCGGGCTTCCTGCCCTTCACGATGCGGTGGACCAACCGGCCCACGTTCCAGCAGGCGATCAGCTACGACTCCCACCGGTAAGCGGTAGGCAGCAGTAGCGCGCAACGGGGCGCCGCTCGACGAGCGGCGCCCCGTTTTCGTGCGGCCGCGCGACGAGTGGCTGGACCCCTGGCTCATAATCCCGGGATGCCCGCACAGGCGCCGGAACCGGGAGAGATGTTCATCCTCAAGGACGACAGCAAGGTCATCCGGGGCAAGGACGGCTGGCTGTTCCTCGCCAACGACTCGAATCAGGTCTTGAGCCGGCATTCGGGCGACCGGCGGTTCAGCGAGGCCGAGGTCCGCAGCTGGCACCGCACTCTCGAGACACGCAGGGCGTGGCTGCTGGCACGTGGGGCGCAGTACTTCTTCGTGATTCCGCCCAACACGCATTCCGTGTACCCGGAGATGCTGCCTCCAGAGGTGGTGACCGCGCCTGAGCGGCCCGTGCATCAGGTTTTGAACCGGCTGGCCGAGGCCGGGTCCCAGGTCCGGGTGCTCTACCCGGTGGACGAGCTCGCGGCTGCCAAGGAGGACGACCTCCCGGTCTTTCGCAGGACGGACACGCACTGGACCGGATACGGCGCCTTCCTCACCTACAGGGCACTGGAGCGGGAGATGATCGCGGCCGGGATCGAGCTCGCCGTCACGGAGCGCGAGGACGTCATCTTCCGGGCCGAGACCACGACCGGCGACCTCGGTTACAAGGTCGATCCCAACGAGACCTCCGCCGGGGTCTTGGTGAACGTGACCCATCCGAGCATCCGGCTCGTCCGCGACAACTGCGTCGCCAACAGGGGCTCGCTGATCGAGACCGAGAACGACAGCGCACCGGACTCGACCTGCGTCGTGCTCGGGGACTCGTACTCGTACACCCTGATGCCCTTCTTCGCGCACGCGTTCGGGCGTGTCGTGCTCGCCCACACGCCGACGCTCGACTTCGGGCTCGTCGAGCAGGAGCGCCCGCGGGTCGTGGTGAGCGTCTTGAACGAGCGGTTCTTCGCGAGCATCCCATGTGATGTCAACGCCCGCAGTACGCGTGAGGACGCGGGCGACAAGCGACGCGCCGGTGCGCTGCGGCCGAAGACCCTGAATTGGCCGGAAGGACCGGCGCGCGGGGCGGACACAGTCGCAGCGTGACGGCAACGACGCCCGGAGGCCCATGACGTCGTCAGATACACGGACACGCGACGACCTCGACCTGCTCGCGAGCGTGATGCCCGAGGGGATCGCGCAGAGCGCCAATGCCGGGCTGCCCGTCCTGGAGGGACTCGGTGAGTGGCTATTCGACCCGCAGCGGATGGGGGCCGTGACCGGCGACGTACGCCTCACGCAGCGGGCGTTGCGCAGCTGGCAGCGCACGCTCGAGATCCGTTCGTCCTGGGTGACGGCGCACGACGGCGCGTACCGGTTGATGGTGGCGCCTGCCAAGCACGTGGTCTATCCGGAGCTGCTCCCGGATCGCGTGACCGTCGCCACGGTCCGCGCGGTGCGGCAACTGGAGCAGCACCTGAGCGAGCACGCCGACGCGGCGCGCGTCCTGTATCCGGCTGCCGAGCTGAGCGCGGCCGACCCGCGAGCCACCTTCGCGTACCACGACAGCCATTGGAACTCGAACGGCGCGTTCGTGGCATATGAGGCGCTGATCGGTGACCTCGCACAGGAGGCGGATGTGCGGCGCCTCTCGCGGGAGGACGTCGGCTTCTCCTGGCGCGAGGCGCGCGGTGACCTGAGTTGCCGGATCGACCCCGACCGCTGTCTGCGGACCCTGCTCGGGCGCCCTCATCCGCGCCTGGCGGGCCTCCTGTTCGACTCTCGCATTCCCGGTGAGGGCAGGGTCCTCATCACCGAGTGCGCGGAGGCGACGCCGACGGCGCTCGTGTTCGGTGACGACTGCGCTTACCGGCTGCTGCCCTTTCTCGCGGAGAGCTTCAGGCGCTTGGTGTTCGTCCACTCGCGGTTTCTCGACTTCGAGCTGGTCGAGGACGAGCGGCCGGACATCGTGGTCAGCGTGATCGCCGAGCAGGAATTGCTGGACGTTCCGCTCGACGTGTTTGCGGCGCCCTCACGCGAGGTGGCGCTGCGCCGGCTCGCAGCGGGGGTGGAGCTTGCCTGCGACCTCGCTCCGATGTGGGGCATGCAGCGCGCGGGCCACCTGGACTGACGCTTCCAAGCAGTCCGAGAGGCGCTGCTACGCGCGCATCACGGCACGAACAGCCCTTGCCGCAGGAACACCCCGTTGCCGGGTGTGTCCGCGTCACCGTCCGGGCCGCCGTCGAGGACCTCCACCCGGCGGACCTCCCACACGGCGCGGGCGCCCTCTCTGAGGAGTCCCGGCAGGATCGCTTCCATCGTGGTCGTCGCGGCGCACGACGAGCCGATCGTCGCGTCGGCCGTCGTCGCGCACGGAATGGTCACCGGGAGCGTCACGTCGGTGAGCGTCGCCGGATCAGTGCCACTCGGGCTGCTGTTGCGGTCGGTGATGCGGACGGTCGGCGCCGCCTGGAGCTCGCCGGCGTAATCGCCGAGCCCGGCCTGACGGCGTACGTCGCTGACCGACAGCGTGACCTCGACGTCCGCCTCGTCCGCCGGCGTCGACGGGATCCCGAGCCGCGCGGCGAGCGAGAACCTGCCCGCGGCCTGCGCGGCGGCACCGTTCGCATCCGGCGATCCGACCGTCAGGTCGGTGGAGCTCTGTGCGGGTGCAGCGCACGAGCCGCTCGCGAGCGGCGGCCCGTGGACGCGGTTTGCCGCGGTGCACTGGCGGTAGGCCGGCACCAGCGGCGTCACCGCGGGCGTTGCGCCCTTCGGGCGCGGGTAGGCGTCGTTGCTCATCGTGATCTGGAGCGACGGGCTGTTCGCGGCCACACCGGCCTCGCGTGAGTGGATGTCGATCGGATCGGACGACGTGCCGGCCAGCTTGAAGCTGACGGCCCCCTCGCCGGTCACGGCCGATGTGACGTCGAGGTCGGTCACGGTTCCCGCCGCAATCGCGCCCGCGTCGTCAAGCACCCCGCCCGCGGCGGCCGGCCGGTTCGCCCAGTTGATCCCGTTCTCGGTCCAGGGAGCGCTCGTGCGGAACACGGCAGGGCCGTCCGCCGTGTCCGTGATCGAGCGCAGCCGCAGGGTGGCTGACTCGATCTTGCCGACGATGCCGTCGACCAGGAAGCGCAGGTGCGTCTCGGTCTGCGCCCCCGCGGCCGCGCCGGTCCGCAACAGTTGCGCGCCGCCGAAGTTCGCGCCGGGGAGCGACTCGTCGACGTACGCGTCGGCCTCCGGCCTGAGGCCGAAAACCTGCGTGCCGGGCTGGAGCGCGGTGAAGCGCGCGGTGTAGGTCCTGGTCGTGCCGGGCGCGACGAGCGTGTGCGTTTGCGCCGGGCCGTGCAGCCAGCCCGCGAACTGATAGGTCGTGTTGCCGAGCGTCTGCGGCGAGGGCGTGCTGAGCGTGTTCACCGAGCCGGCAATCGCGTTCTGCGAGTACGTGGACGGGAGCACGAGGTCGTTCCAGATGATGTACATCCCGCGAGGAATGGTCTGGATGTTCAGGTTGACCTGCTGCGATTCGAGCTGGAGGCTCGCGGAGCCGGCGTTCCCCTCAGAGTCCCGCCCCGTGGCGCGCAGCTCGAGGTGGGCGGGCCAGTCGTGGTTGGGTGTGGTGAACGATCCGCTCGAAACACCGGTCCACTCCCGCTGGGGGTGCTCGTGGCAGATGTTGAAGGGACAGTGGTGCAGGACGAGCGCCCAGTCGAGCGCGGACGCGGGCAGCGGCCCGTCGTCGGGGTCCGTCGCCGACCCCGAGAAGGAGAGCGTGTCCCCGACCGCCCACTCGGTTGACGGGCTGGGGGAGTCGATCGTGACGGCTGGGGGCCCGCCCCCCGGATAGATGGTCACGGTGTCAGTGTCCATCAGTCCGACCGCGTCGGTCACCCGCAGGCTCACGACGACGGTCCCCTCGGTCGTGTAGGTGAACGACGGGGACTGGGCCGTCGAATCGTCGAGGTCGCCGTCGCCGTCGAGATCCCACTGATAGGTCAGCGTGTCCCCCGCGTCCGGATCCGAGGAGTCCGTTCCGTCGAAGCCCACCGTGAGCGGGACGTCTCCGTTCGTGACGTCCGCCTGCGCAATCGCGGTCGGTGGGCTGTTGTTCGGGTTGCCGGTGTAGTGCACGCGGCGGATCGCACCCCCGTAGATGTCCACGTAGAACAAGTCGCCTCCGGGGCCGATCGTCAGGTCGACCGGGGAGCCGGCGTCGTCGACGAGGCGCTGGATGCGCGTCGGGTCCGGCAGCCCGTCCGGGCCCACGAGCATCGCCCAGATGCAACGCCGCGCGAGATCGCCGAGCAGCAGCGCGCCGTCGTAGGCGGCCGGGAACGTGCCGCCCGTCATCGGGTAGAAGCCGATCGCGGAGATCACGCTCCCGCCGGTGCCGCACCCGTCCCCCGGGGTCAGCTCCTGAGAATGGGCGTACGCGAAATAGGGCGGGGTCGTGGCGCCCTGCTGCGCAAACAGGTTCTCGCAGACGTTCAGGTTCAGCTGGTCCGCGGCTCCGATCTTGGCGGCGAAGGGAGTCCCGGCTTCGTCGAGCCCGCCCTCGTAACAGGGCCAGCCGAAGTTCCGAACGGGGTCGGTGGGAGCCGGCACGTGGTTGATCTCTTCCCAGCCGGCGCCCCCCACATCGCCGATCCAGACGTCGGTGGTGCCGGGCCTGATCGCGATCCTGAAGGCGTTGCGCAGCCCGTGCGCGAGCATCCGTCGAGCGTTCGGGTCGGCGCTCGCGAACATGGGGTTGCCCGGTACGCCGGCGCCGGTGGCCGGGTCGATTCGGATCAGCGAGCCGGACAGGCCGAGCGGGTCGCCCGGGGTGCGCAGGTCCTGCGTGCGCAGGCGCCCGCCCTCCGCGGTCGGCGGGGACTGCACGCCGTCGACGCCGGCCGGCGGGTCGCCGCACGGGTTGATCGGGTGCCAGTCGGTGGCCGGGTCGGCGTCCTGTCCGTAGTCCCAGTGGATCGGCGACGAGCCGTCCCCGCCCGTCGCGTACAGATAGCCGTCGGCTCCGAACTCCAGGCCGCCGCCGCCATGCCAGCCGAACTGGTCGCAGAAGTCCTCGACGAGCACCTGCTCGGTGCCGGTCATGACGTCACCCGCGGCGTTCAGCCGTGAGATGCGCGAGCTTGCGACGCAGCCGTGCGCTCCCGGGCCGTCCGGTGGGGATGGGCAGTCGTCGGAGCCCTGGCCGGGTGCCCCATAGGTGGGCGCCGTCCCGCCGATCGGGGCGTCATGCGCGTACATCACGTAGACGTAGGGGTTGGCCGGGAACCCCGGATCGACGGTCAGGCCGAGGAGGCCCCGGTCGCTGAACGAGTGGACCTGGGTGCGCAGGTCCGCGAAAACCGTCGGGGTGTTGTCCGAGATGCTGTCGAACGTCTTGAGCATGCCGTTCTTCTCGGCGACGAACACGCGCCCGTTCGGGGCGAACGAGATCGCGGTCGGTATCTCGAGTCCCTGGAGCGCCGTCGTCTCCTGGAAGCCGGGCGCCAGGGTGACCGCGCGCGCCGGGGCCACGGCGAAGGCCAGCGCGAAGAGGGCGGCCGCCAGGGCCGCGACCAGTGTGCTCTTCTCTCGGGCGGACGCGCTCGTGGTGAGCGTCAGCCTATCGCCGACTCACGGAACAAACAGGCCCTGCCGGGCGAACACCCCGTTGCCCGGAGTGTCCACGTCGCCGTCGGGGCCGCCGTCGAGCACCTCGACGTGACCAAGTTCCCAGACCGCGCGGGCACCCTCGTCGACCACTCCCGGCGTGATCGCGTCGAAGGTCGTGAGGACGCTGCACGTCGCGCCGACCGCGGCGTCGGCGGTCGCGCCGCAGCCGGCGGTGACGGGCAGGTCGAGCTGCTGGAGCGTGCCCGGGTCGGCGCCGCCCGGGCCGTTCGAGCGGTCGGTGATGCGCAGGGTGCTGCGCACCTGCAGCTCACCCGTGTAGTCGGTGAGTCCGGCCTTGCTGCGCACGTCCGCGAGAAAGAATTTGAGCGTCACGTCCGCCTCGTCCTCGGGAGTGCCCGGCACTCCCGGCGAGGCGCTGAACGTCACGGCCCCCGACGAGCTCGGCTGGGCGCCGTTGGCGTCGAAGGTGCCGACGGTGAGCTGCGAGGACGCCTGCGCGGGCGGGTTGCACGCCCCGCTGTCGAGCGGCGGCCCGTGGAGCCGGTTCGGCGCCGTGCAAGCGTTGTACGCGGGCACGAGCGCCACGCGGGTCGGCGTCGCTCCCTTCGGCCGCGCGTAGGCGTCGTTGAGGACCGTGAGCACGAGCTCGGGGCGGCGCATGACCGTCGCCGACTCGCGGGCGTGGAAGTTCACTCCGTCCGAGGTCGAGTTGGCGAGGCGGAAGCTCACCTGGCCCTCGCTCGTGACGGCCGGCGTCACGTCCCACTCCGTCCAGACCCCGGTCGCGATCCCGCCCGTGTCGGCGAGCAGCGCGCCCGGCGCGGGGCGGTTGTTCCAGTTGATCGTCGTCTCGGCCCAGGTATTCGAAGTCGAGGACACGGACGGCCCGTCAATCGTGTTGCTCGTCGAGAAGATCCGCAACTTCGCGTTCTGGACCCTGCCCTGGAGCCCGTCGATCAGGAAGCTGAGGTAGCTGTCGACGTCGGGATTGCCGCCCCCGTCCGTGCGTAGCGTCGTCGCCGAGCCGAAGTTCGCGGTCGGGTTTGCCTCCTCCACGTAGGCGTCCGCCGCCGGGTTGAAGACCAGGGTCGACGTCCCGGGCGTGCGTGGCGCATACCGTGCGGTGTAGGTCGTGGAGGCGGCGGGCGCGACGATCGCGTGCGTCTGGGGCTGGCCGTCCGACCAGGCGGAGAACTCGTAGCTCGTGTTCCCCCTGAGCTGAGTCGAAGGCGCGGTGGCGGTGTTTGCGGAGCCCTCGATCACGGTCGTCGTGACGGGCGCCGTGCCGCTCGCCGAGCCGATCGAAACGTTCATCGCGGCCGGGTCGCTCGCGACGGTCAGGTTGACCGTGCGGGGGTCGAGCTGGCGCGAGACGGTGGCCGAGTTGCCGTCCGAGTCGGTGGCGGTCAGCCTCAGCTCGAGGTTCGCCGGGTACTCGTGGTCGGGCGCCGTGAACGAGCCGCTCGCGGTGTTCTCGAAGGCCTGGATCGAGTGCTGGTGGCAGTTCGACGGCGTCACGCAGTGGTTGAGGATCAGCTCCCAGTCGAGCGCCGTGCCCGCGAGCGTCCCGTCGTCGGGATCGGTCGCGGAGCCCGAGAACGGGATCGCCTGACCGACCTTCCACGTCGTGCCCGCGGTGGGGGTGATGATGCTCGGCGCCGGCGGCCCGCTGCCGGCGTCGATCGTGACCGTGTCCTCGTCGAAGCCGCCGCTCGTGTCCGTGACGCGCAGCGTCACCGTGTAGACGCCCGGCGTCGAGTACGTGAAGGAGGGAGCCGGGTCGGTCGAGTCGTCGCGCTGCCCGTCGTCGTCGAGGTCCCACGCGTAGGTGAGCACGTCGCCCGCGTCGGGGTCGCTCGACCCGGTTCCGTCGAACTCGACGAGCAGCGGCGGCGAGCCCGACAGCGGCGCCGCGGTCGCGACGGCGGTCGGCGGGTTGTTGCCCGGGGCCCCCGTGAAGTTGACCCGCTTGATCGTGCCGGTGCCGATGTCCGGGAAGAAGAGGTCGCCGCCCGGCCCGAACTCGAGGTCCGTCGGGAAGCCCGCGTCCTGGGCGAACGCCTCCCGCGTGGAGGGGTCGGGAAGGCCGTTCGCGTCGGCGCGCATCGCCCAGATGCACTCGCGCGAGTGGTCGGAGAAGAAGAGCGCGCCGTCGTAGGCGTCCGGGAAGCCGCCCGTCACCGGGGCAAAGGCCATGCCCGAGAGAGCGGAGCCCTGCTGCTCCTTGCAGTTCTCCCCGGTCACGATCTCGTCGCCGTGGTGGTAGGCCCAGTAGGGCGCCGTCGCGGTCCCCGCGCTGTAGAGGCTCTCGCAGAGGTTCAGGTCGAGCGTGGCGATCGGGCTGTGCGTGCTCGAGATCGGGGTCCCGCTCGAGTTCAGGCCCCCTTCGTAGCATGGCCAGCCGAAGTTGCGCACGCCGGTGAACGGCGCCGGCACGCGGTCGAACTCCTCCCACTGTCCCTGGCCGACGTCGCCCACCCAGACGTCACCGACCCCCGGCCGGATCGCGAGGCGGAAGGGATTGCGCAAGCCGTAGGCCAGGAAGCGGCGCTCCTGCGCGTTGGTGCTCGAGAAGAGCGGGTTGCCCATCACGCCGGCTCCCGTGTCGGGGTCGATCCGGATCACCGCTCCGCTCAGGCCGAGCGGATCCGAGCTCGTGCGGATGTCCTGCGAGCGCAGCTTCCCGCCCTCCGCGGTGGGCGGCGACATCGCCCCGCCGACGCCGCCCGGCGGGTCGCCGCAGGGATTGACCGGGTTCCCGTCCTGGCCGTAGTCCGTGAAGGAGAAGCTGGCGCCGTCGCCGCCCGAGAAGTACAGGTACCCGTCCGCGCCGAACTCGAGGCCGCCGCCCGCGTGGCTCGGGTACTGCTGGCACCAGTCCTCGACGAGCACCTGCTCGGGGCCGGTCATCGCCTCGCCACTCACCTGCAGCCGCGAGATGCGGCCGCTCACGACGCATCCGTCGAGCGTGTCACCGGGAGGGTTCGGGCAGCCGTCGGACGTCTGCCCTTCGGTTCCCCACCGCGGGGCGGTGCCGCCGATCGCGGCGTCGTGGACGTAGTACACGTACACGTACGGGTCCGCCGGGAAGTTCGGGTCCACCGCGATGCTCATCAGGCCGCGGTCGTAGAAGTTGTGCACCTGCGTGCGCAGGTCGGCAAACTGCGTCGCCGTGCTGTCGGAGAGGTCCGTGAAGGTGCGGATGATCCCGCTCTTCTCGGCGACGAACACCCGTCCGTTGGGTGCGAACTCGACGGCGATCGGCTGGTTCAGGCCCGTGAACGCGGTCGACTCCTGAAACCCGGGCGGCAGCGTCGCCGCGCCGGCCGGCGCCCCGCCGGCGAGTGCGACGGCGAGCACGGCAAGCACGGACCGGCGCCACGCGTGGCGCGGTCAGCGGAAGGTGCGAGCGAAATCCGTAACGCATGGCCCCCTGCCCCGGCCCGTGGGGCGGACCGGTGATCGGCGAATCCAGACGGGCGCAGGGTAGCATCGGCCGGGCGGCCTCATGCCAGGCCTTCTGGTGACCTACGGAACGAAGATGCCGGGCCTCGCGAAGACAGCGTTGCCGGGCGTGTCCACGTCGCCGTCGGAGCCGCCGTCGAGCACCTCCACACTTCCCAGCTCCCACATCGCGCGGCCGCCCTCGCGCACCATTCCGGGCGTGAGCGCGTCGGCCGTCGTGGCGATCGCGCAGTCGCTGCCGGTGAGCGGATCGAGCGTCGCCGCGCACGGCACGGTGACCGGCAGGACGAGGTCCTGCGAGGTCGCAGTGCCGCCTGGGGCGATCTCGCGGTCGGTGAGCCGCAGCGTCGCCCTGAACAGGAGCTCGCCGCCGTAGTCGAGCAACTCCGTGGCGTCACGCACGTCCGACATCTCGAACGCGAGCGCCACATCGGCGTCGTCCTCGGGCGTGCCGGGACTGCCGACCATCACGCGCATCAGCGCGTATCCGCTCGTGGCGGCCGGGAAGCCGTTGGCATCCGGGGAGCCGATCGTCACGGCCGTGGACTCGCGAATGGGCGGATTGCACGACGGCTGCTCGAGTGACGGGCCGTGCACGCGGTTGGGCGCGGTGCACTCGCGATAGGCCGGGACCAGCGCGAGCCGCGTGGGCGTCGCCCCCTTGGGGCGCACGTAGGCGTCGTTGACGGTCGTGACGACCAGTTCGGGGCGAAAGGCGGGCGTCGACGCCTCGCGTGAGTGGTAGGAGACGCCGTCGGTCGAGGTCTGCGCGAGATGGAGGTTGACGGTGCCGTCGGCAGCCACGAGGGGCGTCACGTCCCACTCGGCCCAGGTGTCGGCGTCGATCCTGCCCACGTCGGAGATCGCGCCGGTCGTGGGCGCGGGCCGGTTCGCCCAGGTGACGCCGCTCTCGGTCCAGCCGTTCGTGGTTCCGCGCACTGCCGGCCCGTCCACGGTGTTGGTCACCGAGCGCACGCGGAGCTTTGCGCTCGCGACCCTGCCCGTGATCCCGCCCAAGATGAACCGCAAATAGCTCTCGGCCGTATCCGCGCCGCCGCTGTCGGTCCGCAGTTGAGGGTCCGTTCCAAGGTTCGTGTTGACGAGCCCTTGCTCCACCCGCGCGTCCGCGGCCGCGCTGAAGGTCAGCGTCGACTGTCCCGGCTCGAAGGGGGCGAAGCGCGCGACGTAGGCCGCGCCGGACGCCGGGACGGTCATCGTACGGGCCTGCGCCTGTCCGTCCGACCACGAGGAGAAGCGATACGTCGTGTTGGCGATCGCGATCTGCGCGGGCGTCGTGATCGAGTGCGTGGAGCCGACGATCGCCTGCCTGGTCACGGGCGCGGTGAGGTCGGCGCCGTCGATCGTGACCGTCGCGCCGGGCGGGCTCGTGTCGACGTTGACGGTCGCGGTGCGGGGTTCGAGCCGCCTTGTCTTGTGCTCGGTCTCGCCGATCGAGTTGGTCGTCGTCAGGCGGATCTCGATGTGGGAGGGATAGGCGTGATCGGGTGCGGTGACGCTCCCGCCCGCCGAGTCGGGCACGTTGGCGAGCTCGTACTCGTGGCAGTCCTCGGGCGTGTCGCAGTGCACGAGCGCCACGATCCAGTCGAGCGCGGTCGGGGGCAGGTCCCCGTCGACCGCGTCCCAGCCCGACCCCGAGAACGAGATCGTCTCTCCCGCCGCCCACGTCGAGCCGGCTGCCGGGGCGGCGATCGTGCCCACGGGCCCGCTGCCGACGGTGATCGTGATCGTCTCGGTGTCGGAGACGCCGGAGGTGTCGGTCACCCGCAGCGCCACCTCGAACGTTCCGCCCGCGAGGAAAGTGTGGGTGGGCGCGGTATCGGTCGAGTCGTCGAGCTCGCCGTCGCCGTCGAGGTCCCATTCGTAGACCAGCAGGTCGCCGGGGTCCGGGTCGCTCGTGCCGGCCGAGCCGAAGTTGACGGTCAGGGGCCTGTTTCCGGCGACCGCGTCGGCCTGCGCGGACGCGGTCGGGGCCTGGTTGGACGAGTTGCCGGCCCAGGTGATCCGTCGCACGGCCGCGGCGACCTGGTCCACGTAGAGCAGGTCCCCGCCGGGGGCGATCTCGATGTCCATCGCGCGCTCGGCGCGCTGCGCGAACGCGATCACGCGGCCGCGCTTGGGCAGCCCGTCCGGGCCGGGGAGCATCGCGTACATGCAGTCGCGCAAGCGATCCGCGAAGAAGAGCGCCCCGCGGTAGGCGGCCGGAAAGGAGCCGCTCGCCGGATAGAAGTTGATGCCCGCGATCTGGTTGCCGAGGGGCTCGCCCGTGCCGGGGTCGGTCAGGCAGTCCTCGCCCGGCACCACGGGAAGCTCGTGGTCGTAGCCCCAGTAGGGCGCGGACGTCGCCGTGACCTCGGCGTAGAGGTTCTCGCAGATGTCGAGGTCCTGGTCGTCGCTGCGCGGGCGCACGCGCGCGTAGGGAACGCCGTTCGCGTCGAGGCCGCCCTCGTAGCAAGGCCACCCGAAGTTGCGCACGGGGTCGGTCGGGTCGGGGACACGGTCGAGCTCCTCCCAGTAGCCGCCGCCGCGATCGGCGACCCACACGTCGTTCGACCCCGGCCGGATCGCGAGCCGCGCCGGGTTGCGGAATCCGTGCGCCAGCATGCGGCGCGCGTTGGCCCCGGAGCTGGCGGCCATCGGGTTCCCGGGCGCGCCCTCGCCGGTATCGGGGTCGATGCGGATCAGTGAGCCGGCGAGCCCGAGCGGATCGCCACCTGTGCGCAGGTCCTGCGCGCGCAGCCGGCCGCCCTCCGCGGTCGGAGGCGACATCGGCCCGCCGACCGGACTCGGCGGGTCGGCGCAGGGGTTCATCGGGTTGCCCAGCTGCCCGTAGTCGAAGATCTCCCACCGCGCGCCGTCGCCGCCGGACACGTAGAGGTAGCCGTCGGCGCCGAACTCGATCCCGCCGCCGGGGTGGTACTGGAACTGCTGGCACCAGTCGTTCACGAGCACCTGCTCCGGGCCGTCCACCGCCTCGCCCTGCACCCGCAGCCGCGAGACGCGGGCCGACACGATGCAGTTCACGTCATCCGTGTCGCCGGGGCACGGGTCCTGCGTCTGGCCGGCGCTTCCCCAGGTCGGCGCCGTGCCCCCGATCGCCGCGTCGAGCGTGTAGTAGACATAAACGTAGGGCTCGGCCGGGTAGCGCGGGTCGATTGCCATGCCAAGCAGGCCGCGGCTCGAGTAGTTGTGGACCTGGGTGCGCAGGTCGGCGAAGGTGGTAGGGGTGCTGTCGGAGAGGTCCGTGAAGGTCCGGATGATCCCGCTCTTCTCGGCCACGAACACGCGCCCGCCGGGAGCGATCTCGAGGTCCATCGGGTTGTTGAACCCGGAGATCACGGTGTCCTGCTGGAACCCGGGCGGCAGCGTCACCGCGCCCGCGGCCGGGACAAACAGGGCAAGCGCGGCCACGGCCGCAGCGATTGTGCGCAGCAGGTGAGGCAAATGTCCCTTCCGGCCCTTCCCGTCCGTGAGGCCAGTGGTGGCGAATCCAGCCGCGCGAGACTACCACCAGCGGCGCCCGCGGTGCTCGAGGGACGTCAGCCCGCTTTCCCGCAAATAGCAGGAGATTCAGGGAGTCTGGAGACGCCCGGGCCTCAGGGAACGAACAGGCCCTGGCGGGCGAGCACTCCGTTGCCCGGCGTGCCCGGGTCTGCGTCCGCCCCGCCGTCGAGCACCTCGACCGCGCCGAGCTGCCAGATCGCGCGCGCGCCCTCGTCGACGAAGCCCGGGATGAGCGCGTCGAGTGTGGTGCTGACGGAGCAGCTCGCGCCGATCGCCGCGGCGGTCGCGGCACACGGGATGCGCACCGGCACCGTCACGTCCTCGATCGTCAGCATGCCGGACGCGCGGTCCGTGATCCGAACCGTGGTGAGTGCCTCGAGGGCACCGCCGTAGTCGCCCAGGCCGGCGCGGTTGCGCACGTCCGTGAGGGAGACCTGCACCTGGACGTCTGCCTCGTCCTGCAGCGTCGCCGGGTCGCCCGGCGTGACGCTGTAGACGACGAACCCGCTCGATCCGGCCGCCGCGCCGTTGGCGTCGGGCGTGCCCACCGTGAGATGCGCGGACGACGGTGCGGGAGGATCGCAGGAGGGGTGCTCGAGCGGCGGTCCGTGCATCCGGTTCGCGCTCTGGCATGCATCGAAGGCTGGGACGAGGGGCACGCGCAGCGGCGTTGCTCCCTTCGGCCGGGGATACCCGGCGTTGGAGAACGTGACGACCAGCTGGGGCCGGAACGCGACGGCCGAGGACTCGCGCGCATTGAACGCGACGCCGTCGTTGATCGCGCTCGCGAGCCGGAAGCTGCGTGGTCCCTCCGCCGTGACAGCCTGGGTCACGTCCCATTCCACCCAGTCGCCGGACGCGATCGCCCCCGCGTCCGACAGCGCGCCGGTCGACGGCGTGGGCTTGTTGTTCCAGGTGATCGCGCTCTCGACCCAGTCGTTCGGCGCGCCGAACGCGGCCGGGCCGTCGATCGTCGCGCTCGTCGCGTGCAGGCGAAGCGTCGCGCTCGTGACAGCGCCCGACAGCCCGCCGACGAGGAAGCGCAGGTAGCTCTCCGCCACGTCATTCGCGCTGTTGTCGGTCTCGAGCGCCGTCGCGGAGCCGAAGTTGGCGTCGGGATTGGGCCGCTCGACCCGCGCATCCGCCTCGGGCGCGAACGTGAGCGTCTGCGTCCCGAGCGCGGTCGAGGCGAACAGCGCCTGGTGGGTCGCGCCGGTCGCCGGCACCTTCACCTGGTGGGTCTGTGCCTGCCCGTCCGACCACCCCGCGAACAGGTGCGAGGTCCCGGCGAGCGTCTGCGGCGACGGAGCCGACAGGGTGCTGGTCGAGTTGACGACGACCGGCTTGACGAACGGCGCGGCCTGGGCGGCGCCGTCGATCATGACCTGCGCCCCCGCGGGGACGGAGTCGACGGTCAGCTGCGCCGTGCGCGCCTGGAGCGTGACGGTCCTCGTGTCCGTCTCGCCGCCGGAGTCGGTGGCGGTCAGCCGGATCTCGATCGAGGCCGGGTCGGCATGGTCCGGAGCGGTGAACGAGGCGCCCGCGGTGCCTGGGAAGGCGCCGATCTCGTGGTCGTGACAGCTCGCGGGCGAGGCGCAATGTTTCAGCGTTACGCTCCAGTCGAGCTGCTGCGGGGCCAGGGTCCCGTCTTCGCCGTCGGTCGCCGACCCGGAGAAGGAGATCGTGTCGCCCGCGCGCCAGGTGGTGCTCGTGGCGGGAGCGGAGATGCTCGCGACCGGCCCGCTGCGCACCGTGATCGCGCGCGCGTCGGTGTCGCTCGCCCCGGAGGTGTCGGTGACCTTCAGCGTCACCGTGTAGCTCCCGCCCGTGGTGTAGGTGTGTGACGGCGAGGCCTCGGTCGAGTCGTCGAGCTGCCCGTCGCCGTCGAGGTCCCACTCGTAGGTGAGCACGTCGCGTGCGTCCGGGTCGGTCGATCCGGACCCGTCGAAGCGCACGGTGAGCGGCCGGTTCCCGGTCGTCGTGTCGGCGCCCGCGACCGCGGTGGGCGCCTGGTTGGTCGCGTTGCCGACCCAGCGGATGCGCTTCACGTTCGAGGCGTCCTCGTCGACCCAGAGCAGCTCCCCCGCGGGCGTCGCCTCGATGTCGAGCGGGCTCGCGGAGCTCTGCGCGAAAGCCACGACCCTGTTGCGTGCGGGCAGCCCGTCGGGTCCCGGCAGCATCGCCCAGATGCACTCGCGCAGCTCGTCGCCGAAGAACAGCGCGCCACGGTAGGCCGGCGGGAAGTTGCCTCCGGTGGGGTAGAAGCCGAGCGCCCAGAGCTTCCCACCGGGCTCGCCCGCGTCGTCGTCGATCGAGCACGTCTCACCCGGCGTCACGAGCAACTCGTGGTCGTAGGCCCAGTACGGGGCGGTCGTCGCGTTGCCCTCCGCGTAGAGGTTCTCGCAGATGCTCAGCTGCTGGTCGGCGCTGCGCGGCCGGATGCGCGCATAGGGCACACCCCCGTCGTCGAGGCCGCCCTCGTAGCAGGGCCAGCCGAAGTTGCGGACCGGGTCGCTCGGCTGCGGCACCCGGTTGATCTCCTCCCAGTAGCCGCCGCCCCAGTCGCCGATCCAGGCGTCGTTGGTGCCGGGTCGCACGGCGAGCCGGGCGGCGTTTCGAAAGCCGTACGCGAGCATGCGCCGCTCGTTCGCGTCGGCGCTGGTCGCGCGAGGATTGCCGGGGGCGCCCGCGCCGGTTGCCGGGTCGATGCGGATCAGCGAACCGCCGAGGCCGAGCGGGTCGCCGCTCGTTCGCAGGTCCTGCGCGCGCAGCCTGCCGCCCTCGGCGGTGGGCGGCGCGATCGGGCCGCCGACCGGGCTGGGCGGGTCGCCGCATGGGTTTACGGGGCCGCCGAGCTGGCCGTAGTCCCACGTTCCCCAGCGAGCTCCGTCGCCTCCGGAGACGTACAGGTAGCCGTCCGCGCCGAAGTCGATGCCGCCGCCGGCGTGATATCCGAACTGCTGACACCAGTCGTTGACGAGGACCTGCTCCGGCCCGTCGATCGTCTCCCCGTTGACGCGCAGGCGCGAGACACGCGCCGAGGCGACGCAGTTGACGACGTCGAGGTTGCCCGGGCACGGGTCGGCGTCCTGGCCTGGGGCGCCGAACACCGGCGGCGTGCCGCCGACGGGCGCGTCGAGCGTGTAATAGACGTAGACGTACGGGTTCGCGGGATAGCCGGGGTCGATCGCGAGCCCGAGCAACCCGCGGTTGGAGTAGTTGTGGACCTGGGTGCGAAGGTCCGCGACCGTCGTCGGCGACGTGTCGGTCAGGCTTGTATAGGTCTTCAGGATCCCGCTCTTCTCGGCCACGAACACGCGGCCGTTCGCCGCGACCTCGACGTCGGTCGGGCTCACGAGATTGCGGATCTGCGTGTTCTGCTGGAAGCCGGGCGGCAACGTCACGGCAGCCGCGGAC
Organism: uncultured Solirubrobacterales bacterium; assembly: GCA_963724065.1. Taxonomy (GTDB): domain Bacteria; phylum Actinomycetota; class Thermoleophilia; order Solirubrobacterales; family JBBDJG01; genus DASRIA01. The sequence goes on along the minus strand of CAVRTB010000002.1, from coordinate 151,577 downwards.
GCGGCTGCGACGGCCGAGCAAGCGGCGGCCAGCAACGCGAGGCATGCCAAGGTCCTGATGCAGCGATAAGCCGGCACGGCCCTCCTTGACCCATGCACGAAATTCTCGCGGCGGGGCCGCGAGCGAATCCAGGATCGACGGTAGCAGCGCGCGTGACGCCCCGCCAGAGGGATTTCACATCGGCGGTCAAACCACTCACGCGCCGCCGCGCGCGAACTCGTCGTCGCTGAGCCGCGCGACGGCCGATCCGACGGCGATCCCGCCGGCCAGCAGCACGGCCGACGCCGCGATGAAGTAGGCGTTGCTGATCACGACCGTCTCGATCGCGGACGCCACCGCGCCCAGCGCGAGAAGGCCGGCCGCCCACATCGGCACGACTCCGTGGCGCCCGAGGCTGATCGCGAGCATCGTGAACCCGACGATGAACCCGAGCGTCGGCACGTAGTAGACGAGCGCCCAGCTCGATTGCTGCACCTCGTGCAGGGCGATCTCCGTGGTGGTCGGGGCGACGCCCCGCTGGTTCGAGACCTCTCCGAGCGCGCCCCAGGTGAATCCGTCGAGCGCGATCACGGCGGAGAACGCCATCAGCCCTACGAGCCCGAGCGCTCCGGCGACGAGTCCCAGGCGCGGCCGGTGGCGGCGCACCAGGAACGCGAGGCCCAGCACGGCGACGGCGAAGATCATGATCGCGAGAAAGCCGAGCGCGTGCGCGAACTGCCAGCGGTCGGGATGCTGCGCGATCTCGGCGAGCTGGCGCGCCTCGTTGTCGCGCTCGAACTCCTCGGGGTGGATGATGTTGTCGAGCAGCAACAGCGCCGGGGCGAGGATCAGCGCCCCCGCGGTCGCCCGCCGGTAGAGGCCGGCGTCCGGCGGCGCCGTCACGAAAGCAGCTCCTCGAGGTTCGAGGGCTTCAGGCGATGCTTGACCACGTCGTCCGGCGCCGAGGACTGCGCGATCTGGATCAGCGTCCCGTGCGACTTGGACGGCCGCAGGAAGGCCTCCTTCCAGTGAGGGTCCTCGACGTTCTTGTCGACGAGCTCCATCCCGAGTCCCTCGAGGTGCGCGATCGCCGCGTCGATGTCGTCCGTCTTGAAGGTGATGTGGTGGAGGCCCTCCCCGCGGCGCTCGAGGAAGCGCGAGAGGAAGCCGTCCCCGAGCGGCTCGAGCAGCTCGACCTTGCCGCCGCCCGGGAAACGCAGCTGCAACCAGCGCCAGGTGTCCGCGACGTCCCCGCCCATCAGGTACTCGCCGCCGAGCGCGTCGCGGTAGAGCGCCAGCGCGGGCTTGATCGAGTGGACCGCGACGGCGACGTGGTCGAGTTCGAGCTTCAACGCATGCTCAGCCCGCGGGCGATCCCGTCCGCAGCTCGTGCGAGCGCCGCGCGATCAGCGCGGCGAGGCCGCCGCGGCGCACCCGCCCGCGCTCCCGCCGCAACGTGCGCATGTAGGGGTAGAAGTCGACCTGGATCGTGTGCCGCGGCGAGCGCACGTAACGCTTGGCCATGCGCTCGTCCTCGCGCCGGATGACGTCGCGCATGACGGCGCGTGAGGGCAGCTCGGCCTTCTCTTCGAGGATGTCGGCGACCCACTCCGACTGGAGCTCGGCGATCGGCATGATCGCGCCAAGCGGCTGGATCAGGCCGATGAAGTAGAGGCCGGGGTGCTGCGGCGACACCACGCGCCGGTAGAGCGGGATGCGGTTGCCGGGTGCGCTCAGGAAGTCGCCGGGAAAGAACGGGAACGTGATCTTGTAGCCCGTGCAGTACACGATCACGTCGATCTGCTCGGTGGTGCCGTCGGAAAAGCGGACGTCGTCGCCGTCGAGCCGGTCGATGTTCGGCTTCACGGTGATGCGCCCGTGGCCGATGCGGGCGAGCAGCTCCGACGAGATCGTGGGGTGCGCCTCGAGCAGCTTGTGGTCGGGCCGCGGCAGCCCATAGGCCTCCATCGCGCCCTGCGCGGTCTTGACGAAGCGCGCGTACATGTAGCGCTGGAGCGCGAGCGGCAGCCGGCTCGTCAGCTCCGAGCCCAGCTCGTCGGTGGGGCGGCCTTTCAGGTACTTGGGGATCACGTACGCGCCGCGGCGCATCGCGAGATAGGTCATGCGCGCCGTCCGCGAGGTCTCGACGGCGATGTCGGTGGCCGAGTTGCCGATGCCGAGCACGAGCACGTTGCGGTCCTCCATGCCCTCCGGGTGCTTGTAGTCGTGCGCGTGCATCTGGCGCCCGTTGAACGCGCCGGGGAACGGCGGGTCCGGCCAGCGCGCGTCCCAGTGATGGCCGTTGGCGACCATGACCGCGTCGTATCGCGTGGTCGTCCCGTCGTCGAGGGTGACGCTCCAACCGCCTTCCGCGGCCGGCTCCACCGACGTCACGTCGGTGCGGAAGCGGATGCTGTCCCTGAACCCGAAGTGGTCGACGTACGAGTCGAAGTAGGCCGCGATCTGCTCGTGGTCCGGATAGTCGGGGTAGTCGCCGGGCATCGGATAGGTCGCGTACGCCATCAGGCCGCGCGACGTGTTGATGTGCAGCGACCGGTACGCGGACGACATCCCGTTGTCGTTCATGTAGCGCCAGTTGCCGCCGACCTCGGAGCCCTTCTCGAAGCAGTCGAAGTCGATCCCGCGCGCGTGCAGGACCTGGCAGGAGGCGATGCCGGAGGAGCCGGCTCCGATCACGCAGACGCGGGGTGCGCCACGGTCCGCTCCCGCCTCCCGATCAACCGCCTGGGTAACCGTCTGCACCGGGCGGCGATGCTATTCCATCAGGGGCCGGCCGGCCCGCCGGTCCGCGTCCGGGGCAGCCGCGTGCGGAGCCTCGCCACGGCAGGCGCACGATGCGCTGGGCGTCGTTGTTGCCCTCGTTGGTCTCCCAGATCCGGTTTTCGGGATCGCCCCGGTGGACATAGGCGAAGCAGCCCCGCAGGCCGGTCACGTCGATCCACTGCTGGTAGTACCGGGACGGATAGACGTCGGACCAGCCGACCGAGGTGCCGAGGGTCACCTTGCGCTTGCCCGGGTCCCTGCTGCATCCGGGGAAGACACGCCTTCGCGGCGAGCGCGGGGAGGGGCTCGTGCGCTTCAGGTCGCGCAGGCAGTAGATCGCCTTCGGGCCGGTGCGGACAAGCTCCACGCGGTGTCCGTCGGGGTCGACCGACCACAGCTCGAAGCTCGCGGCGCCCGCCCACTTCCAGTAGTGACCCTGGCCTGCGACGTACTTGAAGTAGAGCCGCGCACCGGTCCGCACGATCAGCCGTGAGCCGTCGAACCGGTAGATGTGCTGGCGCGCGCTCATCGTGCGGGCGCCGGTGCGCCTGCCGCGCAGCATCACCGGGCCCTTGCCGCGGCTCTTGAGGTTGTTGGCGGCGCGCAGCACCACGCGGCCCTCGTAGCGGTCGAGCATCAGGTTGCCCGGGACTCCCATCTGGATGTCGGGGCAGCGCAGGCGCGCCGCATGTGGACCGGTGCATGGGTTGGGCTCGTCGGCCGCCAGCGCGGGTCCGGACGGCGTCCCGCTCGCGGCCGCCGACACGGCCCATGCGGCGAGGGCGAAAAGCATCGGAGCGGCGGCATGGCGCGGGCGCAAGGTCGCGGAAGCCTAACCGCCGCTCGGGCGGCCGGTTTGACATCTGCCCGAAGGGGGTACTCTACGGCTTGTTGAGGAAAGCTAAACAAGCTGATTAGAAAGCAGGGGAGCACTATGACCGACGTCAGCCGCCCCACAAAGCCTGATCTCACGGACGCGGCGCAGTTCGACCGCGCCTACCGCGACCTCTCCCCCGGGGCGCGTCGTGCCGCCGTGCGCGTGCTCGGCGACCACGCTGCGGCGGAGGACGTGGTGCAGGAGCTCTTCATGGACCTCTGGGAGCGCCCCGGCGCCTACGACGCCGCTCGCGGGTCGCTCGGCTCCTATGTCTCGATGGTCGCCCGCGCGCGGGCGATCGACCGCTGGCGCTCCGGCCGTGCACTCGCGCGGGCGGTCGACCGCTCGACCCAGGAGGTCGGCACCCCGCATGTCCACGAGAGCGCCGCGGACGGTGCGCTGCGACGCGAGCGCTCACGCCAGATGAGGCGGGCGCTCGACGGGATCCCGCGCGCGCAGCGCGAGGCGCTGATCCTCACCGGGACCGGCCTCGCGCACCACGAGATCGCGCGGCTCACGCGCACCCCGCTGGGCACCGTCAAGGGCAGGGTGCGGCTCGGTATGAAGAAGGCGCGCTCGGCGCTCGCCGCCACCTGAGGGCGCGAGCGCGTACCTTCTCCCATCCGATGAACGAGCCCGGATACGGAATCAGCGAGGTGTCGGAGCGCACCGGGATCGCGATCTCGGTGCTGCGCATGTGGGAGTCGCGGTTCGGGTTCCCGCAGCCGCGGCGGCGCGAGAACGGCCGCCGCAGCTACAGCGAGGCCGACGTGGGCCGGTTGCGCCAGGTGGTGAGGTTGCGCGAGGGCGGCCTCGCGCTGCCGGCCGCGATCGACAAGGCGCGCGACACCATGGACGACATCGCGCCGACGGTCTTCGCCGGGTTGCGGCGGCGGCGCACCGACCTGATCCCCTCGCTCCTGACGAAGCGCACGCTGCTCGGCATGAGCCACGCGATCGAGGACGAGTTCTGCGCGCGCGGGGAGCCGGCCGCGCTCTTCGGGTCGTTCCAGCGGGAGCGCTTCTACCGCAGCTCCGAGCAGCGCTGGAAGGACCTTGCCCGCACCGCGGACACGGCGATCGTGTTCGCCGACTTCGAGCGCAAGCGCAAGCCGCGGTCGGCGCCGGCGGAGCTGCCGCTCGACCGCTCCGACCCCGCGTCGCGGGAATGGGCCCTGATCTGCGATGGACCCGGGTATGCCGCATGCCTCGCCGGCTGGGAGCTGCCCGGCCAGGACGCGGTGAAGGACATGGACCGCCGCTTCGAGGCCCTCTGGAGCGTGGAGGCGGACGTCGTGCGCGACGCCGTCGCGGTCGCGCTCGAGCTGGCGTCGCGCTCCGCGCCCGAGCTGGTGGACGCCGTCCGCGCCCGCCTGCGGCGCGAGCTGCCGCCCTCGTCGGAGGACCTGCGCACGCTCGTGTCGCTCACGAACCGGATGCTCGCCTACACCGAGTCGAGCGACGAGGACCTGCGCGCCCGCTCCCGGGCCACCACGCGCTCGTAGGCGGCGCTCTGCCGGCCCGACGCCGGGGGCGCCCTGCCCCCCAACGGGCGCGTGGCGCGGCTTTCGATCGGTATGCGAGAGGAATCCGCGCCACCGTGGCCTTGGGGTCATGCCAGGCGGCGCCTGAGGAACGTGGCGAGTTGTTCGCGCTCGTCGGTGAGCATGTGCCAGGTCACTCTTTGCACCTCCCAGCCCCGCAGTCGTAGGTAGAGGTCGCGGCGCCGGTCGTGCTCGAACGCGCTCGGGATGTCGTGTGTTGCGCGGCCGTCCGTCTCTACGACCAGCCCGTACGCGGGCCACTGGAAGTCGACCACGTGTATGCCGATCACTTCGTTGACCCGCGGGCCGGGAAGCCCCTCGGCGCGGACGAACGCGAGAAACCGGCGCTCCAACTCGTTCTTCACGGGCGCCTGATCGGGGAGCGCGGCGAGCAGCCGGCGCAGCGTGCCGGTCCCGCGGCGCCCATGAGAGCGTGCAAGCGCGGCCGCGAGCGCGCGCCCGTCGAAGATCCGCTCGTGCTGAGCCAGCTCGAGCGCCCGTTCGAGGGAGCGCAGCGGGGCGACGGCGGCGAGGTCCACGAGGGTGCGAGCGAGCGTGGTGCAGGGGATCCCTTGCCGCGCCGTCGCGTCGCCGCGATGCAACGAGCGAGTGGTGTGAACGGTGATTCCGGAGCGATGCCGGCTACCGCCACGCGGGATGGTGACGTCGACGGCGCCTGAGCCAACGGGACGGACCCCCCAAAGAGTTGCGGCATCGCGATGGCTGAGGAGCGCGCCCGCGCCACACGCGATCACCGCTGCGAGATAGCGGCCGTTCAGGGATAGGAGGTGGGGAGGCATCACGCAATAGACGCCCGCGTGAACCCGGTGCAGTCGCCGTAACCCGACTTGGCGGCCGATCCCCGCCTCGCTTAGACCGCGGGCGACCAACTGCCGCCGCGCGACGACTCCATGCTGCGAAGCTGCCAACCCGGCCACCACAACGCTTGGATGCATCCGCACGGCCCGCCGTGGTGGCGCGGCTTTCGATCGGTATGCGAGAGGAATCCGCGCCACCACCGAAGGGTGGCGGGCGAGGCGCTACGGGTGTCAGCGCGGGTGTGACGTTTCGCGCGCTGGGGTGTGGCGGTCGGGGCCGAGCAGGGCCTCGACGGTGTCGCGGCGATAGTCGAAGATGCGGCGCAGGTCGCGGCGGACGAACGCGACGTGGGCGAGCGAGCCGAGCGGGCCGTAGGGGATCGCGTAGCGCACGGTGTCACGCATCAGGGTGCCGCGTTCCGTGGGCTCGAAGGTGTGCGTGTGCTCCCACCGCGAGTATGGCCCGCGGACCTGGAAGTCGGTGAACAGGTGCGGCGGCTCCCACCTGTCGATCTGGGTGATCCAGCGCACCGGGAACCTGTGCAGCACGAGCGAGTACTCGATGCGCGCGCCGGCGGTGAGCACTTCGGGGCGCGGGTCGAGAATGCGGAAGTGCACCCACGGCGGCGTGATCCGCTCGAGGTTCTCGATCGCTCCGTAGAAACGGAACGTCTCATCGGGGTCGAGCGCGAGCTCCTGGACCCGCTCGAGGGTGTGCACCTTCACGGCGCCGCTCTCACGCGGCCCGTGCCGCCGGGACGTATCGCATGCGCTGGGGCAGAAACGGGATCACTGCGCGCTTGACGTACTCGGCGCCGCCCGCGACGATCGCGCGCCGCATCCACGTAGGAGGGACCGCGAGGAACCCGTACTCCCGCCGGATGCGGTCGGGGAGCAGCGCGACCGTCACGAAGTTGACGGCCTCCACGAGCGGCCGCGCGGCCAGCGGCGCCGGAGGCTCGAGCACGATCGCGCGCGCCCGCGTACGCGCCCACTCGTTCACGTGGAGAGTGTCGCCGGCGAGCATCTCGTCGCCGTACGCGCGCAGATCCTCGAGATCGCGCGGCATGTCGGTCGCGCGCAGCCCGAACAGACGGCCGACCACCTTGTAGTCGGCCCACAAGAGCGCCTGCTCGGCGTCGCCGAGCGCGCCGACGTACTTGCGGTAGACGACGATCGCACTGTCGACCAGCGTGTAGAGCACCCACAGGAGCAGCTGCGGGTCGTCGGCCCGGTACGCCGTACCCGCCTCGAAGCGCCCGGCCGGGTGCTTCAGCGTGCCGCTCACCCGCCCGTGCATCGACCGCACGCGCCGCGTGACGCGATCGGCCTCCGCGCGCGAGCCGAAGGTCACGGTGCTCATCACCTCGGCGGTGCGCATCAGCCGCTCGTAAGGCTCCTCGAGCGCCGAAGAGTGCGCCAGCAGTCCCGAGACGGCGAGCGGGTGCGCCGCCTGCATCAGCAGCGCGCGCGGCCCGGCGAGCGCCATCGCGCGCTCGCGATGGACCTGCCGGATCGACGAGGCGTTGCTGAAGTACTCGTCCATGCCACACACGGTACGTCCCCAGGCGGTGGGGGGATCACGGCGCTCCGGGTCAGGCATGGGCCGCGCGTCGCTAGGCGGCGGCGCCCTCGGCGGTCTCCGCCCCTGGCTCCCCGGGCGCGGGCGGCATCCCCGTGTCGCACAGATACTCCTCGAGCGCGCCGACGCAGCGGGGGTCGAACTGGAACCCGGCGTTGCGGCGCAGCTCCTCGAGCGCGGTCGATTGCGCCTGCGCTTCGCGGTAGGGACGGTCGCTCGTGATCGCGTCGTACGCGTCGGCGACGAGCAGGATGCGTGAGGCCAGCGGAATCGCGTCGCCGCGGAGACCGTCGGGGTAGCCGGAGCCGTCGAAGTGCTCGTGCGAGTGGCGCACCCAATTGGCGATCTGGCTGAGTCCCTCGACGCGGTTGATCAGCTCGGCGCCAATCTCTGGGTGGCGCTTGACCTCCTCGAACTCGACCTCGTCGAGCGCATCGGGCTTCTGGAGTATTCGATCCGGAAGCACGACCTTGCCGATGTCGTGGAGCATCGCCGAGATGCGCAGATGAGCGAGGTCCGGGCCACTCCAGCCGAGTTGCTGGGCGATGCCGGCGGCGTAGCGCGCAACGATCGTCGAGTGCTCGATCGGGGTCGCCATGCGGGCGTCGACTGCGCGCGCGAGCGTCGCCGCCCACGTGAGCTCGCGGCGCCCTGACGCGAAGTGCGCGTCGTCACCGTGCTTGCTGGCGTAGAGCTGCCTGTCCGCATGGCGCTGAAGGCCATCATGGTCGACGCCGTGGGCCGGGAAGCACGCGACTCCGGTGGAGACGGCGACACGTTCGGAGAGGAGCTTTCGCGCACGCGTCGCGATGTGCTCGGCGCCGCTCTCGCCGGCGCCCGGTGCGAGGATCGCGAACTCGTCGCCGCCGAGCCGCCCGACGGAGTCGAACGGGCGCGCGGCGCGGCCCAGCACGTCAACGACCCAGCACAGCAACTCGTCGCCGGCCGCGTGGCCGTTCACGTCGTTGACGGCCTTGAAGTTGTCCAGGTCGAGCAGCACGAGGCCCGCCGAGCCCCCCTCGCGCAGGGAGCGGTCGAGCTCGCTCGTCACGGATTCCTCGAAGCCGCGCCGGTTGAGGCATCCCGTGAGCGGGTCGGTGCGCGACATCCGCACGAGCTTCTCGCGATGGCGGTCGTGGTTCTGGGACTGCCACGCGCAGAGAATCGCCGTCATCGCCAGGCAACCCGCGATGAACGCGACCTGGTTCGGGTCCGGGTGTCCGTATATGTCGCCGACGAAGACGAAGGCCAGCATGTCGAACGCGCCGACCGGAACGAAAAGCTTCAGCGGATAGAAGACTGCAGCGAACACCATCGGGAGGAAGAAGACGTAGGTGAAAGGGCTCGACGCGCCGCCGTCGTAAGCGACCGCGACGGCGATCAGCGTGATGTCGAGCACGCTCCAGGTGACGAAGAACACGTTGATGTAGCGCGAGCGCAGCAGGCGTTCGACCGGGAGCACTTGGATCAGCAGCGCGCCGAGCAAACCGGTCACGAACAACATCGTGATCACGTCCCGGTTGGGGCTGGCCCACGTCGCCGCGACATAAACCAGTCCGATCGTGCAGGAAGCGAAGGTCAGCCAGACGCCGGCCTTGACCATCGCGTGCCGGAGGTGCTCGTCGGAAACCTCGACGATCCCTGTCGAGCCCTTGGTTCTCACCCTCGGTAAATCGGCTCAGGTGACAGTTAGCATGAGTGGCCCGCGGGCCCCCGTGCTTACTCGCGGCGGTCGAGTCTGCGCCTGTTGCGGCGCCGCGCGAGCCTGCTCCCCGCCGCGGCGGCGAGCAGAAGGAGGCCGATACCGGCCCAAATTGGGACACCGCCGTCTCCGTTGTCCTCATCGCCGGAGCCGTCCCCCGCGGCTGGCGGCTCGTCTGTGGGCGTCGCCTCGGGCTCCGCTTGCGCGGGCTCGGGCGCCGGCGCGCGAGCAGCCGTGAGCCTCAGGGTCGGTGCGGGCTCGGACGTCCCCGCGGGGCCGATCCAGCGAACCGTCTGGCCGTCGTCGTAGCGCTGGAGCACCTTGAACGTGAGCGTCGCCCCCTCACGTCGCGGCAGCCCGACGAGCAGCCGGAAGCGGGCATGCTCGCCACCCGTGAGCTCGCGCGCGGGGGGCGCCGTGAGCGTCACGCGCTCCACCGCTCGCGTGCCGCCCCGGGTGGTCAGCAGCCAGCCGCGCGTGGACAGGGCCTCGGCCGAGGTTACGCCGCGCGGCATCTGGATCACGATCGCGCGCGTCCGCGCGTCCGTGCGCTCGTTCTCGACGTCGAACGTGAGGCGCGCCTCGCCGCCCGCCGGCGCGCGCTCGGGTCGCACGTCCACGTGTGCTGCTGCCGGCGCCGCGAGCACGAGCGCGGATGCGAGGATCAGCGCGACGCGGGTCACCGGACCTCGGCCTGCAGTGTCTTGTTGGTGCCGAGCACCTCGCAGCTGCGCGTCTGCTCGACCTTGTCGGCGGGCGCGGCCTGGTGCGCGTGCGGCGCGAACCCCTGCTCGGGCGGGAACGGCCACGGTTGGGTGCCCTTCACGATCACCTTCCCGGTCGCGTCGCTGCAACGGACCTCGACGCTCGTGCGCCCCCCTTCGACCTGTACGTCCGGATCGTCAACCGTGAGCAGCAGCTCCGGCTCGCCGGTGAGCCCGACCGCGCGCTCGACGTAGAAGGGGTCGCCACCGTCGCCGTCGCTGCCCCCGGATGTCGCCGCCCAGATCGCAAGCGGTGTCACGACGAGGGCCACGAGCAGCAGCACGGGGCCATAGCGCTTGAGGTCGAAGCCACGCACGCCGTCACATTAGATGATGATTCTCAGGCATGTCCCCGCGGGCGACCCGTTCGCGCTGCCCAACGACGCGCAGCGCATCGCGTTCTGGATCAACGTGCACAACGCGCTCTTCGTACCGCATCGTGGGATCGCGGTGGCCGCGGCCCGACGGCCACGGCCACCGCAGCGACCCCCCGGCTGCCCACTCGCTCGGAGCGGGGCAGCCGCCGGCGCGGGGGCCGAAGGAGAGGCGGCTAGGGCACCGGCACCGCGTCGTGGGCGACGAAGTTCCCACGCCTTACGAGGACGCCGTCCGACACGGGCGTCGGACAGTTCTGGAGCGGCTGGCCGATCGGGATGCCGAGCACGCCGTCGCCGGGTGAGTTCGCGCCCTCGCCGGCATCCACGCCGAAGGCGAAGATCCCGGACCCGACCGGTGGGAAGCCGATGCTCGACTCGTCGATGCGCCCCGAAAGCGCCACGTTGTGCCCTTCGACCTTCATGCAGGTGACGTGGCCGCGCAGGTTCACGGTGAGCGCACCCTCGAGCGTGGTCCAGAACGCGCCGCGCGGGTTCTCACCGGTCGCGGTGGTGCGCGCGTTCACGTGCAGCTGCACGTCGAACGGCCCGAACGGCGGGACGACGACGAACACGCTCCCGGTCCCATTCACGAAGTCGAAGCCGGGCCCGACCCCGTTGCTGTGGGTCGCCGCCGCAGGGCCGGCGCTCAACGCCGCCGCGCACAGTGCCACTGCACAGCCGGTGAGCAGTTTCGTCATTGATCCCTCCTCGGTCGCGCCGGGCCGCCCGGCAGGCGCCTATCCGACCACGCCGGCCGCTGCGTGTCAACACGCAAGCGCCCGCTCACCGTTCGGGCCGGTTGCATTCCCGGATATAGAATCGCGGAGCTGGCAGGCAGTCGGTCCCGGATCCCGGGAGCGAGGGCTCGTGGCAGCTTCCGATGTCTGAAGAGAGCCACATCCGGTTGGTGCGCGCCCTGTGGGAGTCGATTCGCGAGGGCGGCATCGAGGCAGGGCTTGCAAGGGCTCCCGGTGTGGAGTGGCGGCCACACGCGGCCGGCGGCCGGGTGCTAACCAGCGAGGAGCTGCTCACCTTCTTCTCGGGATTCCAGGGAGAGCGCGAGCTGCTCGAGGTCGTCCCGTACTCCTACCACGCGCACGGCGATCACGTGCTCGCCTCAGGCAGCTTCCGCCTGCGCGGCCCTGGCCGGATCTCCGAGTTCCAGATCCATTGGGTCTACGAGTTCGAGGGCGAGCGCCTGCTGCGCGGCTCGTCCTACGCCACGCGCGCCGAGGCGCTCGAGGCGATCGGCGTCAGCGACCTTTGACGTCGCTGGTGCACGAGCGCTGGCCGCGGCTGCGGGCAACGCTTCCACACGCCCGGCTCGGTCGTGCGCCGACGCCGGTGCGCCGGCTGGCGGCACTCCCGGCGCAGCCCGGCTGCGACGTCTGGCTCAAGGACGACGGCGCGTACGGCGAGCTCTACGGCGGCAACAAGGTGCGCAAGCTCGAGTGGATCCTGCCCGACGTCGAGGCGCGCGGCCGCAGGGCGATCGTCACGGTGGGAGCGCTGGGAACCAACCACGGTCTCGCCACGGCGCTCTACGCGCGCTCGCGCGGGTTGCGCTGCGCGATCGCGCTCGTGGACCAACCCGTCGACCAGCACGTGCGCGACCAGGTCGGCCGGCTCGAGCGCTCCGGCGCCCGCCTCTACCGCACCCATGGCACGTACCGCACCTACCTTGCCGCGCCCTGGATCATGCTGCGCCACTCGGACCCGCGGCGCCTGCGCCCGCCTTACTTCCTGACCGTCGGGGGATCCTCGCCGCTCGGCTGCGTCGGCTTCGTGGAGGCGGCGCTGGAGCTCGCCGCGCAGGTCGAGGACGGCTCTCTGCCCGAGCCCTCGCACGTGGTGGTCGCGCTCGGCTCCGGCGGCACGGCCGCCGGTCTCGTGGCCGGCCTGCGCCTCGCGGGGCTGCGCACGCGGGTGGTCGCAGTCGTCGTGAACGACAGAATGCCGGTGGGCGCGGCGCCGGTCGCGAAGCTCGCGAACCGCACTCTCGGCCTGCTGCGCAGCCGCGGAGCATCGCTCCCCGCGACCGAGATCTGCCCGCACGACCTGGACGCCGAGACCGAATGGCTCGGGGATGGTTATGGCCACCGCACGCCGGAGGCCGAGCAGGCGCGCGAGTCGGCGGCTGCGCGGGAGGGGCTCGAGGTCGATCCCGTCTACACGGCGAAGGCGCTTGCTGCGCTGCTCACGCTGCGCGAGCGGGGTGCGTTCGGTGCCGGGCCGGTGCTCTACTGGCACAGCCACGACACCGTCCTTGGGCCGGCTCCCGGGCCGGACTGACCCTCACCGCTGCTCGAACCGTGGTAACCGGTGGTTGCATAGCAACCACAAAAGACCAAGCGTCGCTACATCGGCCGCGAATTCGGCAGGGGCGGCCCGGGATCGCCGGAGGAGTAGGGTCCTGCTGGATTTCGAGTCTCATTGGGAGTAGGGCTACCCCTGATCCGGGCGAGTTACTCCGTCACCGCTGCTTCGAGCCGGTCCGCGAGGCGCTTCATGCCGAGCGCGCGCGCCGCCGCGGCGCCGCCGCGGACGTCGGTCGGCCGGTCCGGCGGTAGCTTCACGTCGACCTCGCGCAGCGTGGCGATGTCCTTGAATGCGCGCAGCTCGTCGGCGCCGTCGCGCAGGGCTGCCGCGACGCGCGGCCGCTCGGCGGTCGGCTTCGCGATCGCACCCTCGAGCGAGCCGTGGCGCTGGAGCAGGTCGGCGGCGGTCTTCTCGCCGATGCCGGGCGCTCCGGGAATGCCGTCGGACGGGTCGCCGCGCAGCGCGATGAAGTCGGGCACGAGCGGCGGCGGGATGCCGTAGCGGCGCTGCACCTCGCGCTCGTCGACGCGCACGGCCCCGCGCTTGCCGGTCGTCATATAGAGGACCGTGCAGTCCGCGCCGACGCACTGGAACATGTCGCGGTCGCCGGTCAGGATCAGGGTGCTCCCGCCGGCGCGCTGCTCCGCGAGCGCGAACGACCCGAGCACGTCGTCCGCCTCGTAGCCCGGGGCCGACACCGACCCCCACGCGAAGGCCTCGAAGAGCTCGGGCGCGCGCTCGAACTGGCGGTCGATGTCGGGGTCCTCCTCGAGCTCGCGGCGGGCGGCGTGGTAGTCGGGGAAGAGCTCGACGCGATAGTCGGCCGCGTCCTGGCCGAACGCCATCACGACGGCCCGCGGGTTGTGCGTGTCCAGCTCGTTCAGCATCAGGTTCACGCTGCCGAGCAGCGCGTTGACCGGTCGGCCGTCGCCGTCCTTGATCGACGCCGGCAGCGCGTAGTAGGCGCGAAACAGCAGGGACGGAGCGTCGACGACGAGCAGGGGCTGGCGTTCGACCACCGCGCCAGTATGCCGACCCGCCCGATGCGGCGCAGGGTTAGACCGCCGCGCCGCGGGTAACAGCCCTACATGTTCCGCGACCTGATGCTGCTGCCGGGAGTTCCACGCCGGCTGCTCGACGACATCGGCGAGATGAAGGAGCTGATGCGCGAGCTGCTCAGCACCGAGCACGAGCTGACCCGCACTTCGAAGTCGATGGACTCGAAGATGGACAAGCTCGACCAGGCAAACGCGAGGCTCGACCGCGCGCTCGAGGAGCTACAGGGGTTCAACCAGAAGCTCGACCGGCTCGACCGGCGCATGGAGCACGTCGAGCGCGACATGACCGTCGTGCGCGGCGGCATGGAGGAGGTCGCCGAGGCCGTGCCCGAGATCGGCAAGGGACCGCTCGAGAAGGCGAAGGACGCGCTCTCCGGGAGCTAGGCGGGAACCCTCGCGATCGTGATCAGGTATTCGGGCGCGACGCGGAACGAACCGTCGGTGTTCATGTTGTCGCCCTCGTAGAGCGCCTTCAGGTCGTCGTGAAGCGCTTCCCACTTGCCCTGCGGCTCGAGCGCCGCGCGCGCCATCACCATCGGCCCGAGCTTCTCCTCGCTGTAGGAGAGCCACGCCTCGATCGACTCGTCCTCGAACTCCACGCTCGCGCGCTCGAACTCGACCGTCACGCCGTGCGGCTCGAACAGCGAGCGAACGTGGTCCTCGTCCCCCCACATCGACGGCGGCTTCAGCTCGGGAGGGGGCGGCGGCATGTGCGATCCGACGGTCTTGAACATCCGGCCGTTGGTTCCCTCCGGGGTCCACGCGGCGACGCCGATCGTCGCACCCGGGCGTGCGACCCGCACGAGCTCGGCTGCTGCAACCTCGTGACGCGGCGCGAACATCGTCCCGAACGCCGACAGCACGCGGTCGAACGAGCTCGCTTCGCAAGGCAGGTCCTCGGCGTCGCCCTCGACCCACTCGACCTCGACGCCCGCGTCCGAGGCTCGGCGCCGCGCGGCGCCGAACAACTCGGGAGTGAGGTCGACGCCGGTCACGCGAGCCCCGCGCGCGGCCGCGACGAGTGCCACGTTCCCGCTTCCGGTGGCCACGTCGAGCACGTCCTGGCCCGCCTGCACGTCCGCCGCGGCAACGAGGCGCTCGGCTGCCGCCTCGATCCGCTTCGCGATGTCGGGATAGTCCCCCGATGACCAGACCTTGCGCTGCACCTGCTTGAACGCGGCTACGTCGAGCGCCATGGGCTCCTCCTACGGTCGAAGTTGCGCTCCATCATCTCGCAAGCGGCACCGGCGAGGTGCTCGTGGACGAGGATCAGCGCTCCTCGGCGCGCTTGCGTTCCTCGAGCTTCTCGCGCAGGTACTCGGACTTCTCGGCGCGCCGCTCGTGCGTCTTGGTGTCCTCGTCCGAGTCGGCTTGGCGCGCGCGCCGTAGCTCCTCGGCTTCCTTGCGCTGCTGCTCGGAGCGCAAGTCTTTCGTGTCGTCGCTGTCCACGAGCTAGCGTGAGACTACTCTCTCCGCCCTCGGGCGGGGCGCTCTACGTATCGAGGATCCGGCGCAGGGCCCCGGCGCTGATCACCTCACCGCCGAGCGCCCGTACGCGTTCGGCCAGCCGCCGGTCGGACGTGGCGACCACGAGCCCGGTCGGATCCTTTGCCGCGCCGACGATCTCGACGATCGCGTCGTCGGCTGCATCCGGCCCGCGCGCGCTCGCGAAGCGCACGTCGATCGCACCCGCGGCCGGCGGCAGCTCGAACGGCTCGGAGTCGAGCACCGCGGTGAGGTCCTCACCGCTGCGCGCAGCGTACGCGGCAAGCTCCTCGACGAACCGCGCCATCGCGCGGACGCGATCGCGCCACCATCCCGTGGGGCGCGAGCCGATCACGTTCATCGCGTCGACGATCAGCCGGTGCTGCGCGCCGGCGCGACTTCCGCCTCCGTTCAGGGGCCGAGGTCGACGCGTACCGTGAGGGGATCCGAGCCCATCAGCCGCACGGTCGCGTCGTTCACCGGCCGCCTCAGATCGCGCATGCGGGCGCGGACGTCGTCGTGCGGCAGCACGTGCGCGGTGCCCGACAGCCACCGACGTCCGACCTTCACGCGCACGCGCGGATTCGCCTCGATGTTGCGCACGTAGTCGGAGGCCCGGCCGTGCTCGGCCACGATCCAGAAGGTGTCGCCGCGCAGCCCGTTGCCGACCGGCACGCGCCGCGGGAGCCCGCTGGTACGTCCGGTGGTCTCGATCAGCGCGTGCGTGCGGAGCACCGAGGTGTGCTCGAGCAGCGGCCGCACCAACGGGTTGAGCAGCTTCGTCGAGGCGAACTTGCTCAGGCTGCGCTTGAGCGAGCGGTCACGCCGCGGCACTGAGGCCGCGCGGTGGTACCTCGCCCTCGCCCGCGTCTGGGCGTGCGCCCGGACGCGGCAGCCCGCGATCCAGTCGCAGCGACCGGAACAGCGGGCTGGGGCGCTCTGACATTTCCGTGCCACAGCGCGGACATCCCTTGCGCTCCCGGTAAGCGATGCCGCCGTAGACCGTCAGGCGGCATTCCGGGCAATGGATATATGGCACTGCTGTCAACCGATTTCTCCCCTCCCAAGGGCTCGTCGGGCGCCGGGGAGTATTACTGACTCGACGGTAAGTTTCAAGCCCTGGTGGACAACTCCGCCACCTCATGGTTGGACAGCGTGTCCAATCGCGTCTCGAGAACCACGTTCGCGTCACCCGCGGGGACGATCGTCACATGGCGGCTTCGCTGGGCCTCGGGAGCCTGATCCGGCGCACGCAGGCGAGCACGCCTGAGCACCGCCCGCAGCACGGTCCGGATCTCGTACTGGGCGAAGGCGGCGCCGATGCAGCGCCGCACCCCGCCGCCGAACGGGATCCAGGAATAGGCCTGCGGCTGCGCGTCGAGGAACCGCTCGGGGCGGAACGCGTGAGGCTCGGGGAAGAGGTCCGGCCGCAGCTGCACGAGAGCGATCGCCGGGACGACGATGGTCCCGGCGCGCACGTCCCACTCGCCCACGCGCATGTCAGCCTTGGCGACGCGCGCGACGTCGATCACGACCGGCCGCACGCGCAGCGTCTCCTTCACGACGGCGTCGACGTACGCGTCGTCATCGAGGTCGGAGAGCAGGCGCTCGAGCACCGCCGGTGTGCGCAGCAGGCGCTCGAAGGCCCACGCGAGGGCCGTGGCGCTGGTCTCGTGCCCGGCGGTCAGGAGCGTGATCAGCTCGTCGCGCAGCTCCTGGTCGCTCATCGCGGTGCCGTCCTCGTGGCGGGCCTGGAGCAGCAGCGAGAGGACGTCGTCTCGCTCGCCGGCGTCAGGGTCGGCGCGCCTGCGGCGGATCTCGTCGTAGACGAGGTCGTCGACCGCGCGGCGCGCGCGCTGAAAGCGCACCCACGGGCTCCACGGCCCGAGGTTGCGGCGCAGAAACGGAAGCCACATCACGACCGCGCTCGCCTCGGTCAGTTGCGGGAGCACCGCGCGGAACTGCGCGAGACGCTGCTCGCCGCGGATGCCGAAAACGGCGCGCAGGATCACGTCGAGCGTGATCGCCTGCATCCGCGGGCGCAGGCCGAACGGCACGCCGACCGGCCAGCGCTCGATCTCGCGCGCCGCGATCTCCTCGATCAGCTCCCCGTAGCGATCCACCGCCTCGCCGTGAAAGGGCGGGAGCAGCAGCTTGCGCTGCCGCATGTGATCCTCCTCGTCGAGCGTCAGCAGCGAGAACTTCCCGAGCACCGGCTCGAGCGCGCGGCCGTTCGCCTCGCCCGCGTGAAGCGCGCGCGGGTCGCCTGTGAAGACCTGCTTCACGAGCTCGGGATCGGCGAAGTACGACATGCGGCCGAACCCGGGGAAGTTGATCGCGAACGCGTTGCCGTACCGCCGGCGCTGGCGCTCGAGGAAGCCGACGGGGTCGCGCGTGAACAGGAACGCGTTGATCGGACCGGGGACCCGTGATCCGGGCGGCACCTTCGCCACGGACGAGTTGTACACCACCACGTCTCGCGGGAAGAAGGCCGCGTGTGGCCGGCCTGGCTACACCTTCACGATCAGCTTCCCCACGTTGTCGCCGTCGAAGAGCATGTTCACGGCGTCCGGAGCCTTCTCCAATCCGTCCACCATCGTGTGCCGGTCCTTCACCTTCCCCTCGGCGACCCACTGGCCGAGCTGGGTGATCGCCTCCGGAAAGCGGGCGAAGTAGTCGAGGATGATGAAGCCCTTGACAGTGACGCGGTTCACGAGCACCCGGGAAAGCGAAGGGCCGGGCTCGGGCTCCGCGGAGTTGTATTCCGAGATGAGCCCGCACAGGGCGACGCGCGCGTTCAGGTTGAGCATGCCGAACACCTCGCGCATGATCTCCCCGCCGACGTTCTCGAAGTCGACGTCGACCCCGTTCGGGCAGGCAGCGCGCAGCTGCTCTCGCCACTTCGCATCGTGGCGGTCGATCGCCGCGTCGAAGCCGAGCTCGTCGACGAGCCACGCGCACTTCTCCTTGCCGCCCGCGATGCCGACCGCGCGCGCGTCCCTCAGCTTCGCGATCTGGCCGACGACCGAGCCCACGGCGCCGGCCGCCGCCGACACCACGACCGTCTCGCCCTCCTGCGGCTTGGCTATGTCGAGCATCCCGAAGTAGGCGGTCACGCCGGTGAGGCCGAGCGCGCCGAGCATGCACTCGATCGGGAGGCCCGTGTCGCCGGGAACGGGCGTCAGCGGGATCTCGCCCTCGCCTGTCACGACGTAGTCCTGCCAGCCGGTCAGCCCGGTCACGAGCGAGCCTTCCGGATAAGCGTCGTCATCCGAGGAGATCACGCGGCCCAGGCCGACGCTGCGCATGCACTCGCCGATGCCGACGGGCGGCAGGTAGGTCGGCTCCTCGCCGATCCAGGCGCGGTTCGTGGGGTCCACCGACACATAGAGGTTCTGCACCAGCGCCTGGCCGGACCCGGGCTTGGGCACCGCCTCCTCGACCAGCTCGAAGGTCGAATCGTCGATGCGGCCGTCGGGCCGCTTGCGCAACACGTATCTGCGGTTTACGTCGTCTGCCATCGGTCCTCCTTGGGAGCGCCGGTCGTCTCGCGCAGGAACGGAATCACTTCCGCGGCGACGGCTTCTGGGTTGTCGATGAAAGGCCAGTGCCCGCTGTCGTCCAGCACGATCAGGCGCGCGCGGGGGAACGCCTCTTGCTGCCTTCGCCCCAGGTCGACGCCGAGGTACGGGTCGTCGGCACCCCACACAACGAGCGCGGGAATGTCATGCGGGCGCACCGCATCCGCTTGGCGGCGGGCGGCGGGTCGCGGGTTCGACTCGGCGCGATAGTGCTTCAGCACGGCGCGCCGGGTGTCGCGATCGAAGTTGTCGTACATCGCGTCGAGGAACGCGCGCGGCAGCTTCCGCTTCCGGCCGAGGTTGGTGAGCGTGCGGAAGGACGTCCGGGTGGTGGTCGCCATGAGCAGCTCGCCGAGCACCGGCATCTGCCAGACGCGAGCAACGATGTGCCAGTGGTAGCCGATGAACGCACCCGTGGTGATTCCGACAACGCTCGCGACCCGATCCGGGTGGCCCGCCGCCCATTCCATGCCCCACGGGCCGCCGAGGTCGTGCAGCACGAGGTGTACCCGCTCGACGCCGAGCTCCGTGAGCGCCGCGTCGAGGAACCGCTCCTCGCCGGGTACCGAGTAATCGAAGTCGCGCGGCTTGTCGGCACGGCCGAACCCGGGCATGTCGAATGCGACCGCGCGCGCGAAAGTGCCGACGCGGCCGACGAGGTCCTCCCAGTCGCGTGACGAGCCGGGGTTGCCGTGCACGAACACGACCGCCTCGGAGGCATCGGCCGGGCCGGCCTCGAGCAGCGGTGTGCTCAGTCCCGAAACGGTGATCTGCCGCTCGGTTGGCACTGCGCTCGTGAGTGAGGTGGAGGCCTCCATCGAAGGGCGGCGAGCCGCCCGCTCGAACACTAACCGGGTGTCGCTGCCGAGGCTACGACGGGGTTGCTAGTGGCACGCGGTAGTGCCCGAGTCGGTGAAGGTGCCGCCGCCGGCCGGCACGAACTCCCACTCGTAACCCCATGAGAGCAACTCGACGCGCAGGATGCCGAAGGTGCTGTTGTCGAGCACCTCGCTGTTCGGCTCCGGCGTGCTGGCGACCGGGCGAAGGAAGCGCCCGCCCGTGCCCACCACGAACTGGCGGATGCCCTCGAACGGGTCCGCGAAGCCGTCCGGGGTCTGCTTCGCGAAGCGCTCGTAGTCGTGGTCGTTGCCGCTCATCACGAACTCGGCCCCGTGCTCGTAGAGCGCCTGCCAGAAGCTCCGCGTGCTGGGGTCGTTGCCGTGCTTCTCCCCGGAGCTGAAGCGCGGAATGTGGAAGTAGGAAGCAGTGCAGGCCGATGGGTTCGCGGCGAGATCGGCGCGCAGCCACTGGACCTGAGGCGAGCCCTCGCCGCAACCGCCGGGAACCTCCCCGCAGTTGCTGTTGAGGACCACGATGTGCCAGTCGCCGAGGTCGTAGCTGTACCAGCCCTGAAGCGGGTCGCCGGCGGCGTCTCCGAAGTACGAGAAGTACGGGGCTGCCCGGTCGGTGCCGTACTCGTGGTTGCCGACCGCGGGGCGCGTGCGGCCCCTGTGCCGTCCCCAGGTCGGGTCGTAGCAGTTCTCGAACTCCTCGACCGAGCCGTTGTCGTAAGCGAGGTCGCCGAGCGGCGCGACGGTGCCGAGCAGGTCGTCGAGAAGGGTCGCGGTCGCCTCGGCGCCGGGGTTGCAATCCGCGATGTCGCCCGCGGCCAGCAACTGGGCCACCTCGGGCTCGGGGTCCGGGTCGGGATCGGGGTCCGGGTCCGGATCGGGGTCCGGGTCGGGATCAGGATCCGGCAAAGGGTCGGGGTTCGGGCCCGGTGGCGGATCGCCGGCCGTCGGCGCGGGCAGCGGTGGCGGCGTCTGGGCTCCCGCGATCGGCGCGCTGCCCTTTGGTGCGGGCGAGCGCCTCACGACCTCACAGCGCAGGACCACATCGAGTGAATCCACGATCGCGGTGTCGCGTCCCGGTCCGCACACGACGCGGTCCTTGACGCCGTCGCGTGCGCGAATCTTGTCCTTGCCGGGGCCGCCGTTCATCACGTCGCTGCCGGTGTCGCCGCGCAGCGCGTCGTCGCCGGGGCCACCCACGAGGCGGTCGCGCCCAGGGCCCCCGCTCAGGATGTCGTCCCCGAGCTGGCCGTCGAGGCGGTCGTTCCCGCCGCGGCCGGACAGCACGTCGTCGCCCGCGCGGCCCTTGATCACGTCAGCGCGCGACGTGCCGGAGATGCGGTCGTCCGACGCGGTCGCGAACGGGCTCGCGTGGGCCACCGCGGGTGCCATGGCAACCAAGGCGATCGCGCCGGCAGCAAGGCGGGCGCGCAAGTGGTGCTTGCGACTCAAGAAAAGTCCTCCGTGACGGGGTGCCCACAGCCTGCGGGGGCTGGGCGGGCCTATTCCATTCTTAGCGGGGAAGAGCGCAGCTCGCCACTCAACCTGCGATTCGCCCCGGCTAGTTCAGCCGTTCCACGATCGTCGCCTGGCCCTGTCCGCCGGCCACGCACATCGTCTCGAGGCCGATCGACTTGTCGTCGGACTCGAGGTCGTTCAGCAGGGTCGTCATGATCCGCGCCCCGGTCATCCCGAACGGGTGGCCGAGCGCGATCGCGCCGCCGTGCGGGTTCATCTTCTCGATCGGGATCCCGCACTCGCTCATGATCGGGATCACCTGCGCGGCGAACGCCTCGTTGAGCTCGACGACGTCGACGTCGTCGATCGACATGCCGGCGCGCTCCAGGACCTTCTTGATCGCGCCGATCGGGGCGACGCCCATCAGCTCGGGCTCGAGCGCCGCGGTCGCCGAGGCGACGATGCGTGCGCGCGGCGTCAGGCCGAGCTCCTTCGCCTTCGTGTCCGACATCAGCAGGATCGCGGCGGCGCCGTCGTTGAGCGGGCACGAGTTGCCGGCGGTGACCTTGCCGTCCTCGCGGAAGGCGGGCTTCAGCTCGGCGAGCTTCTCGAGCGTGGAGCTGGCGCGCGGACCCTCGTCCCTCGCGACGACCGTGCCGTCCGGAAGCGTGACCGGCACGATCTCGCGGTCGAAGAATCCGGACTCCTGCGACGCCACCGCGAGCTCCTGCGAGCGCTGCGCGTACTTGTCCATGTCCGCGCGGCTCACCTCCCACTTGTCGGCGACGTTCTCGGCGGTGACGCCCATCGCGATGTAAGCGTTGGGCTGGCCGTTGTTGCCCTGGAGCTTCTCGTTCTGGTCGGCGAGCCCGGCCGCCTCCTGGCGCTCGTTGTAGCGGCTGACCCATTCGACTCCGGCCGCGACGTAGGTGTCGCCCTCGCCCGCGCGGATCGCGTTCGACGCTTCGCGGATCGCCTCGAGGCTCGAGGCGCAGTAGCGCGAGACGGTGACGCCGTTGACCGAGTCGGGGAGCCGCTCGGAGAGCAGCACCATGATCCGGCCGATGTTGAATCCCTGGAGGCCCTGCGGTAGGCCGCACCCGGCGATCACCTCTTCGACCGACTCGGGCTTCACGCCCGGGTTGCGCTCGAAAAGCTGGTCGATCACGAAGGCCCCGGTGTCGTCTGGCCTGAGGCCGGCGAGCTGGCCCTTGAAGGCGCGGCCGATCGGGGTGCGGACGGCGTCGACGATCACTGCTTCAGGCATGAATTCAGGTCTCCTTGTCGCATTGCGGCGGGAAGTCGGGCTGCGGGGAGCCTAGTACACGCGAATCCGCGTCAGGCGCAGGCGGCGCGGCCCGAGTCCTGCGCCGGGTTGCCCGGCTGGGGCACGAACCGCCAGTCGTAGGAGGCTGCGCCGAGTCGCAGGTGCAGCACGCCGTATGCCTGCGCGATGCGAACCTCGCTGTGCGGCTGCGGCTGATCGGCGAACCCGCGCAGGCCGGCACCGCCCGTTCCGACCACGAACTGCCTTACCCCGGCGGGGTGTGCGGCACCATCGGCGTTCTGTGGCGCGAACCGCTCGTAGTCGTGCTCGTGACCGCTCAATACCAGCTCGGCCCGGTGGTCGCGCAGTGCCCGGAACAAAGGGACGACGGTTGGGACTCCGCCGTGCGTGTTGCCGGAGCTGAACGCCGGGTGGTGCCAATAGGCGAGCGTGCACCGGCGTGGGTTCGCGGCCAGGTCGGCACGCAGCCACTGCTCCTGCGCCGACCCGGCTCCGCAGCCGCCGACGTGCGTGCAGTTGCTGTTGAGCACGACGACGTGCCAGTTGCCGAGGTCGTAGCTGTACCAGCCCCTGCCCGGCGTGCCGGCCGCCGCGCCGAAGTAGCCGAAGTAGCCGGCGGCGCCCGGCGTGCCGTACTCGTGATTCCCGGCCGCCGGCCGCGTGCGCGCCCTGTGCCGCCCCCAGGTCGGCTCGTAGCAGCGCGCGAACTCGTCCGCCGTGCCGCTCTGGTAGGCGAGGTCGCCAAGGGTCGCGACGGTCCCCGGCAGGGAGTCGACGAGCGCGGCCGTGATCGCGGCGCCCTCGGTGCACTGGGCGATGTCGCCGGCCGCCACCATGAACGCGTCCGGGGCCGCGGGACGGCGCACGGTCTCGCAGTTGCCGTCGGGGCGCTGCTGCGTCGCTCCGGCGATCAAGTCGCGCCTGTCGATCGTCGCGGTGTCGCGCCCGGCGCCGCACGAGATGCGGTCGCGGCGGCCGTCGCGCGCCCTGATCGTGTCTGCGCCGCCTCCGCCGCGCAGCGTGTCCGCACCCGCGCCGCCCGTCAGCCGGTCACTGCCCGGGCCCCCATAGAGCCGGTCACCCGCCGCCCCGCCGCTCAGGCGGTCGTCGCCCCGTCCGCCCGAGAGCAGGTCGCGGCCGCTCCTGCCGCGCAGCGTGTCGGCGCCGCGCAGGCCGCGCAGCACGTCCGCGCGCGCGGTGCCGTTGAGCACGTCCGCGCCCGGGCTCCCGCGAACGACGCGCGCGGGCGCGGTCGCGGGGAGGACCGTCACGCAGGCGCAGACGAGCGCGAGCGCGCAGCAGACAGAGATCTTTGCGCGGAAGGGTCGGGCCACGACGTGAGAGATGCGGGCCGGCGTCCTGCCGTCCCGGGCTCGCGACCCAAGTTAGCCGAAACGCGACACCGGGGGCGCGCCTTCTGCCGTGTGGCGCGCCCCTGTGGCCGGGGTGGTCAGCCCCCTTCGACGGGCGTGTAGCCGTACCAATCCTGGGGCTGCACGACGACGCGCGACGCGCGCCCTTCGAGCAGCGACCACGCGTACAGCCACATCTCGTCGTACTCGTCGACGCTCAACGGAATGCCGTTGAGCTGTGAATCGATCGCCCCGATCGTGACTCCCCTGCCGGCGAGGCCCTCGAGTCGCGAGCGGACGACGTCCCTCTCTCGAGTATCCAACGCATCCTCCCTCCGGAGTCGGCGGTTTGCGGGCAGACAGTCTCCCAGCGCGCTCTCGGATGAAAGGGCGGCATCCACATACTCACCGCAATTTCCGAGGTTCGTCAGGCTGCGCGCCGGCGCCGCGGGCGCTCCAGACGCACCAGCTCGAGCGGATACGGCGCGAAAAAGGTCTGCCCGGCGAGATAGGGCACCTCGAAGCGGGCGGCCCAGGCGCCCACGAGGGCGTTGGCGGCGCTCAGCGGCACCTTGCCCTGCCGGTAGGACTCGAGCGTGGCGAGGAAGTGCTCGCGCTCGCGCGCGGTCAGGTGATCGGAGACGTGTCCGAGCGCGTGCATCAGCACGTTGACGTCCGAGCCCGCCCGCGCGGGGCGCGCGAGCGCCGCGCCGAGGCCCGCACGGTACTCGTCGACCAGTTGCGGCCGGGGGGCCGTCCCGGCCTGCGCGACAAGGCGGCCGAGCGCGCGCATACGCGTCTGGTTGTGCGCCATCAGCAGCAGCTTGTTGCGGGCGTGGTAGCCGACGAGCGCGGCCGGCCCCTCCCGCGCGACCTCGCGGAATCCCGCGAGCGCCCACAGCTTGGTCAGGAAGTGGTGGCGCAGGCGCAGGTCGTTGAGCCTTCCCTCGTCCTCGACCGCAGCGTATGGAAATCGCTCGAGCACGCGCGCGGTGAACAGGCCCGGGCCGCTGTCGTGCCCCGCGCCCTCGTCCTCGGAATGGAACTGCTTCGCGTTGCGGAACGCGCACGAGGGCGAGCGGCTCTTGAGGATGAAGCCGTCGACGTCACCCACGTCGCCGAGGTAGCGACGCGAGAAGCCCTCCATCGCACGGGTGAGGTCGCGGCCCGTCGCGGGTTGCACCATGCGTGGGCCCTCCGGGGAGCGCACGAGCCGCACCGGGTCGCGCGGCACGCCCAGCCCGATCTCGAGCTCCGGGCAGATCGGCCGCAGGTCGATATGGGGCTCGAGCTCCTCACGCAGGCTCGCCCGGACCACCTGCCCGTTGTAGCGGCACGCGTCGAAGTCGATGCACCGGCTGATGACGACGACCGGGCGCACAACGTGGTCCATGGGGTCTGTCTATCAGAGCGGCGACACCGGCCCGACTTGTCCTTCGGCGAGCCCACGCAGGCGAAGGACGGCGCGCAGAAGGTCGTCGACCACTACGTCGAAGACAAGGACCAGATTCAGCTGGGGGCTGCCGGGGCCACGATCGCCGGAGCGCTGCTGATCTTCTTCTTCGGATATGTCCGCAAGGTGCTACGGGCTGCCGAGGGAGAGAACGGAATGCTCTCGCTGGTCGCGTTCGCCGGCGCGGCGATCGTGGCGATCGGGATCGCGATCGACTCGACGATCTCGTTCGCGCTCGCCGAGCAGGCGGACGACATCGAGCCCGCGGCCGCGCAGGCCCTCCAGGCTCTATGGGACAACGACTTCTTCCCGATCGCGCTCGGCACGACGGTGATGCTGCTCGCGAGCGGCATCTCGATCGTGAGGCACGGCGCGCTGCCCAAGTGGCTCGGGTGGATCGCGATCCTGCTCGGGGTCATCGGCCTGACCCCGGTCGGGTTCGTCGGCTTCCTCGGAGGTGCGGTCTGGATCGTGATCGTCAGCGTGATGCTGTCGGTCCGGGCGCGCGCGCCGCAGACCGCCGCCTAGCCCTTGACCAACTCGGCGACGCGGCGGATCATCGCCGCGTCGCCGCCGATCAGCAGCGTCGTGGCGATCGACTCGCGCCAGGCGTCGAGCTCGTCGCGGATCTTGTCCTCGGATCCGATCAGTGCAAGGTCCTCGACGAGCCGCGTGGGGATCGCGGCCGCGGCCTCGTCCTTCTTGCCGTCGAGGTAGAGGTCCTGCACCTTCTTCGCCTCCGCCTCGTAGCCGAGGCGCACCGCCACGTCGTGGTGGAAGTTGCGCCCCCGCGCGCCCATGCCGCCGAAGTACAGGGCGTACATCGGCCGTAGGAAGTCGGCCGCCTGCTCGACGTCGTCGTGCACGATCACCGGCACGGTCGCCATCACCTCGAAGTCGTCCCACGAGCGCCGCGCCCCCTCGCGCGCGAAGCCCTCGGCGAGCGCGTCGCGGTAGAAGTCCTGGTTACGCGGCGAGAAGAACAACGCCATCCAGCCGTCGCAGATCTCCCCCGCGAGCGCGACGTTCTTGGGGCCCTCCGCGCCGAGGAAGATCGGTATGTCGGTGCGTACCGGGTGGATCGTCGAGCGCAGCGGCTTGCCGAGGCCCGTGCCGTCGGGGTAGGGCAGCGGATAGTGCGGTCCCTCGCTCGTGACCTTCCCATCGCGCGCAACGATGTCGCGCACGATCTTCACGTACTCACGGGTGCGCGCGAGCGGCTTCTCGAAGGGCATCCCGTACCAGCCCTCCACGACCTGGGGGCCGGAGACGCCGAGGCCGAGCACGAACCGGCCGCCCGAGAGATGGTCCATCGTCATCGCGGCCATCGCGGCGGCTGCCGGCTGGCGCGCCGACATCTGCATGATCGCCGTCCCGAGGCGCACGTTGCGGGTCTTCGCTCCCCACCATGCGAGCGGCGTCAGCACGTCCGAGCCGTACGCCTCCGCCGTCCAGATCGAGTCGAACCCGAGCCGGTCGGCCTCGGCGATCGCCTGCTCGACCCCCGGCGGTGGCCCGGCGCTCCAGTAACCGGTGTTGAGCCCGAGCTTCAGTTCGCGCGCCATCGGCGCGGACCCTACCTGAGCGTGCGCGCGGCGTGGCGCAGGCATACTGAAGCCGTGATCGACCTCCACTGTCACATCCTGCCCGGGCTCGACGACGGCGCGCGTGACCTCGCCGACAGCGTCGAGATGGCGCGCGTCGCCGAGGCGGACGGGATCACGCTCGTCTGCGCGACGCCGCACATCCATCCCGACCACGCGGTCGTGCCCGAGGAGCTCGAAGACCGCGTCCGGGTCGTGAACGCGGAGTTCGAGCGCGAAGGGATCGCATTGCGCGTCATCCCCGCCGGCGAGATCTCCGAGCCGATGCTCGACCAGCTCTCCGACGAGGCGCTCGAGCGCGTCGCGCTCGGCAACGGCCGCTGGCTGCTCGTGGAGCCGCGCCCGGGGCCGCTCAGCCAGCACCTCGAGGACGCGGTGCTGCGCCTCGAGGAGCGTGGCTTCCGCAGCGTGATCGCTCACCCCGAGCGCCACCCGGGGGTGGACTTTCGCGATCGACTCGCGGCGCTCGTCGAGATGGGAGCCCTGGTGCAGGCCACCGCCGCGCTCGTGGCGGAGAGCCCGGCGTCCGACTATCTGCTCGAGCTCGCGGGCGAGGGGCTGATCCATCTGATCGCCTCGGATGCGCACTCGTCGCACGCCGGGCGCGCGCTGCGCCTTTCCGACGGGCTCAGCCGCCTGGCTGAGGTGGACCTGGTGCGCCCGCACCTCGGCTGGATCACGAGCGACGGGCCGGCAGCGATCCTCGCCGGCGAGGACGTCCGCCCGCCGTGGGCGGCGCCGCTGATCTAGCGCGACCAACCCCGAGTACCCCGGACACCCGGGTCAGGACGACCAGAGCCCGTGGCCGAACGTCCCGCGATACCGCCTCGAGCACGCAGTCCGGGACGTTCGGTCGGGATGTGGGAGCGACCTAGCGGCCCCGCGCCTAGTCGATCGAGACCGGCCGCAGCACGACATGCGAGAGCAGGTCCGACACGACGTCGTGCGATCCGGTGCCGAGCCCATGGCGCAGGAAGTTGGTCGCGCCCGCCGCTCCACCCCAGCGCAGCGCATCCTCGATCTCCATTCCGCGGGCGAGCGTCGCCGCGAGCGCCCCGACCATCGAGTCGCCGCTGCCCTCCGGGGCGCCGCGGCGAAAGCGCGGCGGGATCAGCTCCCAGGCACGACCGTCGTCGACCACGATCAGCGCCGGGTCGCCACCGCGCGTGACCATCACGCAGCCGGCGCCGGCTGCGAGCACGCGCTTGGCGCCCTCGCGGATCTGCTCGGGCTCGACCGCGGGCCCGTCGAGGAACTCGCCCAGCTGCCAGTCGTTGAGCTTCACGAAGTCCGGCTTTCCCTCCAGGGCGCTGTTGAGCCGGGGAGGGGAGAGGTCCACGATCGCGCGCGTGCCGGCAGCCTTTGCGTCGGCCACGAGGCTGCCGTAGATCTCGAGCGGTAGCGACTCGGAGGGGACGGGGCCGCAGAGCACGAGCACCTCGCTCTCGAGCGCTGCCGCGACGGTCACCGAGAACAGGTCGTCGATCTCGTGGCGCGAGGGCGGATCGCTCCACGCGTTCGCGACCATGTCGCGCTCGCCGCCGCGGCGATCGATCACGTAGGTGCCGCTCGTCGCGGTCGTGTCGACGAGCCGGAGCTCGGCGTCGAGCCCGTCGAGGAGCGGCCTGAGCACCGTGCCGGTCTCGCCGCCGATGAACCCGCAGAGGATCGCGTTCGACCCGAGCTGCGCGGCCATCCGCGCGACCCACACGCCCTGGCCGGCCGGATGCATGTGCACGTCGTCCTGGTCCTCGCCGCGTTGCTCGATCGTGATCGCCAGCAGCGGGTGCGAGCCGAACACGGTGACGCGTGCCGCAGCCCGGTCGGGTGTCGGCTCGGGCGCCACGCGCGGAGATGTTACGCGCTCACGCGTGCTCGAAGTCCGCCAGCATGCGCTCGGCGTCGGCGGTCGCGTGCATCGAGATCGCCGACCACTCGGACTTACCGACCCCCCGCGCCTTCAGCGAACGGCTTCGACCCTCACGCGGTCACCCGCGCCGACGCCGTTGCGAGCCGCCCACCCGGCGCGGACCTCGAGCACCCGGTTCGCCGGCCGGTCCGGTGAGTAGGTGGGAAGCCGCGCTTCGGAGGCGCCCGCGCGGGGGGAGGGATGCGCGCGGTCACGTCGACCACCCGGCCGTCCCTGATCCAGATCATGTCGAGCGGGAACCGCATGCCCTTCATCCAGAAGCTCGGAGAGTCGCCCGGCATCACGAAGTACATCCCGGCGTCACGGCCGAGGCGCGCGCGGCCGCCGAGCCCGCGGGCGCGCTCGGCATCGTCGTCGGCCACGTCCGCGCGCGCCGTCGCGTCGCCGACGTGCACGCGGACGACGTCCGCGGCCGGGGCGGCGCTCGTGCGCGGCGCGGCGGCCTCGCCCTCCCGCGAGTCCCCGCACCCGCCGCCGCCGAGCGCAACGAGGATCGCAACCACGACGATCGCGTACCGCTTCACGCGTCTATTGCAGCACGAGCGACGCCGATCGCGCGCCGGGCCGGCGACTACGGAACGAAGAGGCCCTGCACCATGAACTGCTGGTTGTCCGCGGTGGCGGCGACGGCGTCCGGCCCGCCGTCGGACACCTGCACCTGGCCGAGCTGCACGATCGCGCGGTCGCCGTCCCGCGCGGCGCCGGGCACGACCGCGGTCATGGAGGTCGTGACCGCGCACGATCCACCGACCGCGGTGCTGGCGCTCGCAGCGCACGAGAGGCTCACCGGGAAGGGAAAGTCGACGACGGTCCCCGGATCGGTCCCCCCGCCCGCGGAGGTGCCGTTGAACTTGTCGGTGAGGCGCATCTGCATGTTGGCCTGGAGCTCACCGGTGTAGTCGTCACCGCCGGCGGCATTCGCGGGGCCACAGGCCGGTCCGGCGCCCGCGCAGCGCACGTCCGTGACGTCGGCCGTGATGCTCAGGTCCGAGTCGTCCGGCGGACCGGGCACCCCGACCTGCACGCCGAGCCGCACGAAGCCGCTCGCGTTCGCGCCGGCTCCGTTCGCGTCGGGCGAGCCGACGGTCAGGTGGGACGACGTCTGCGCCGGCGATCCGCACGATGGGAACGCGAGCGGCGGGCCGTGGGTGCGGTCGGGAGTCGTGCATGCGCGATAGGCGGGCACGAGCGCAACGCGCACGGGCGTCGCACCCTTGGGGCGCGGATAGCCTGTGGGTTCCGCGATCTCGGTCACCTCGAGGTTCGGGTCGGCCGCGATCTCGTCCTCGCAGTAGGCCTCGTCGACCCACTGCTTCTCCGAGAACATCCGCGTCTGGTCGGCGAAGTAGGGCGAGTTCGGATTGGCCGACTGTGAATACGTGAGGATCGAGCGCGTGTCGACCGGGCAGTCGGCGTCGCCCGTGAACTGCGCGACCATCACGAAGCTCGAGCCGTGCGGCACGTTGTTGTAGCCGGCGCTCGCTCCCGAGCCGGTCCAGCCCACGTTGATGGCGTTGAAGACGCCGACGCTGCCGGGCCCGCCGTGGATCGGGACGCGCTCGTTCCCGCGCCGCTCGTACTGCCAGTCGCGCAACGGCGCGTCGAGCGGGATGCCGGCATTGCGCAGGTCGTTGACGGCATCGGCGAACGACTGCTCCACCGCCGGGTTGGCGACGTTCAGACCGCGCGGCGTGTAGACGGGGTCGGTGAAGTCGAACTGCGTCGTGTAGAGCCCGGGGGTGCCGGCCACCGGCACGGCGCCGAGCGCGCGGCTCGCGAAACGGCGAAAGAGGATCGCGCCGCGCGAGCCGAGGTCGTCGTGGAGGTCCCAGGCGCGCAGCACGGGGCACGCCTCGCTCACGTCGACCGGGCCGGCCGACCCGGTCATCACGGGCGTCGCCTCGCAGAACGCGGCAAGCTCGTCGCGCCACAGCTCGCCCGCGTGCTGGCGGTTGTCGAAGACGATGTCCTGGAGCTGGCTCCGGGTGAAGCGGTCACCGGGCCGCCCATCGCTCCCGCTGAGCCGCTCCGCCGCCATCGCGAGCCCGGACCGGGTCCGTAGCGCGCGCTCGGTGCGCTCGTCCCCGATGATGCGGTCGTAGCCCTCGATCGGGTCATCGGGGTTCGTCAGCCAGTACGAGTCGTTCGAGTTGAGGACGAAGTCGTCGCGCCGCATGCTGGGCAGGTTCGACGGCCCGAAGATGCCCGGCTCGACCGCATCGGGGTCGCTGCCCCACTCGCACGCCGAGAGCGAGCCGTCGAGCACCGGCAGGCCGAGGGCCTCGAACGTGCCGCGCCCGAGCACCGTGTTGCAGGTCTGCGCCTTCTCGTTGGTGACGTGCGGGACCACGGAGATGTCCGCGTAGTAGGCGTCGCCGTCGGAGTCGGCCGCGATCGTGTTGACCCACGGCACGCCCTGGTTGCGCTTGATCAGCTCGTCGAGCTCGTCGACGTCCTGGGCCTGGTTAACCTCGAAGAAGTGGTTCAGGTAGCGGAAGTTGCCGGCGTTGGCGTCGCCGATCGACCACGCCGTGGCCGGGGTCCACGGGAACAGCGGCAGGCCCAGGATCGACGTGAGCACCGATCCGTGGTGGGACGAGTACAAGGTGCGCGATCGCGACTCGAGTCCCCCGCCGGCCGTCTTGACCTCGACGGTCACGTCCTCGGAGCGCATCTGGCGCACCTCACCGTCGTAGATGTAGCTCGTCGGCTGGCCCGGGACGAGCTTCAGCTCGAACGGCGTGAACCGGTAGGCGGTCGAGACCGTGTGGCTCCAGGCGAGGTTGTCCGTGTGCCCGATGTTGATCACCGGCACCCCGAAGAGGCTCGCCCCGCTGACGTTGATCTGCCCCGGGATCGTGAGCTGCGCCTCGAAGAAGCGCTCCGACCCGTCCCACGGGAAGTGCGGGTTGCCGAGCACCATGCCGCGCCCGTTGTCGGTCGCGTCGCGGCCCAGGCCGTATGCGTTGGAGCCGATCCCGCCGAGCGGCAACTGGTCGCCGAGGCGCCGGATCATGTCCTCGGTCTCACCCGGGGTCGGGGGGACCGGGCCGGCGCCCACCGGCGGCTGGGCGCCCCCGATGCCGTCGATCGCGACTCCCTGGCTCGCGATCAGGCCGAGCTGGTAGAAGCGCTGGTAGGCGTCCATCTCGGTGATCGGGCGCACCCACGCGGCGCCGCGGCAGCGCGGGTCCGTGATGTTGTCGGCGCCCGTCTCGCCGAGCCACTTGTTGTAGCCGGCGGCGAAGCCCCGCACCGCCTCCTTGATCTCCGGCCGCGGGCCGCGCGGCGGGTCGAGCGCGAGCAGCCTCTCGATCGAGCCGTTGTCCTTGATGCGCTGGAAGAAGAAGTCGCTGTTGAGGTTGTTGTTGGTCGTGCCGTTGCCGCCCTGCGAGTAGCCGGCGTCGGGGCCGAACCAGCGGGAGCGCTCGGCGTTGACGGTCACGTACATGTCGGCCAGGACGCAGATGTTCTCCTTGGCGGCCGCGTAGCCGTAGCCGTAGCCGAGGCCGGCGAAGTTCGAGGCCACGATGTGGGGGATGCCGTGCGACGTCGTGCGGATCGTCGCCTGGAGGCCGCCAGGGCTGCCGGTGACCTGCGCGCGGGCGACGCCGGCGCCGGGCCCGCTCTGGGCGACCGCGAGCGCCCCGAGCGCCGCCAGCAGCGCGGCGATTACGACGACGATGCGGGCGTTGACCCTGCTCCCCATGTGCTCCCCCTGTGCTCCGACGCGGACGGCTGGACGGCGAGGGTCTACCCGGCGGGGCGAGGTTTTGAACCGTTGTTTACTAAATCGCCCAGCGCACGGGCAGCGAGTGCATGCCGTAGATGCCGGTGATCGTGTCGTAGACAGGCTCGCCGCCGAGCGCGAGCCCGGGCATCCGGGGGGCGAGGAACGCGAGGCCCTCCTGGAGCTCGGCGCGCGCGAGGTTCGACCCCAGGCAGAAGTGCGCGCCCGCGCCGAACGTGAGGGACTTCGCGGCGCCCCGGGGTGAGGTGATGTCGAAGCTGGTGGGGTCCTCGTCGCCCTCGGACTCGCGATTCGCGGTCCACTGGCACGCGATCACGACGGTGCCCTTGGGGAAGACGACGTCGCGGAACTCCACGTCCTCGAGCATCACGCGCGCCGTGAACGGCGCGACCGGCTCGTAGCGCAGCACCTCCTCGGCGGCCTGCGCGGCGAGCGCCGGGTCGCCGGCCAGCATCTCCCACTGGCCCGGGTGGTCGGCGAACATCCGGATGCCGTGCGAGAGCTGGCTCTGCGTCGTGTCGACGCCGCCGTTCAGCACGTCGCGCGCGAGCGCCTGGCACTCCTCGTCGGAGAGCCGGTCCCCCGCCTCCTCGGCGGCGATCAGCTCGGATACGAGGTCGTCGCCCGGAGAGCGCCGCCGCTCCTCGACCAGCTTCCAGACATACGCGTCGAACTCCTCGGCGGCGCGCTCGAGCTCCTCGCGGCGCGTCATCAACGCGATCGCGTCGAACTGCTGCTGGAGCAAGTTGGAGAGACGGTGCAGCTCTCCCGCGTCCTCGAGCGGCGCGCCCACGACCGTCGCGATCATCAGCGCCGGGTAGGGCTTGGCGAAGTCGCGAACGAAGTCGCACTCGCCGCGCCCGGCGACCTTCTCCCAAAGCTGTGCGAGGAACTCCCGCATCGCCGGCCGGTAGCGGTCCGCGGCCTTCGGCGTGAACGACGGCTGCACGAGCTTCCGCAGCCGCGCGTGCTGCTCACCGCCGAGCGTGAGGATGTTGCGCGACAGCGAATCGCGCAGCGGGCCGTCCGTGATCCCGAGCAGGTCGAACATGTAGGCGCCGGGGAACTCAGCCTTGCGCGAGCGCAGGAAGAAGCCGGCGGCCTCGCGGTCGAGCACGAAGTAGCCGAACTCCGACGACGCGATCCACGACGTCCCGCGCAGCTCGCTCATCACTTCGTGAAAGCGATCCCCGCGCAGGTCGGGGTTCGTGTAGTCGAACGTCGGGAGATCGAGCTCGGCGACCTGTGCCACGCAGCAGAAGCTATCCGAGCGCGGCGTCCGCCGCCCGCTCGCCGATCGCGGCGCAGAATGCGTCGACGACGACCGGGTCGAACTGTGTGCCGGCGCAGCGGCGCACCTCTTCGAGCGCGACCTCCGGGCTCATGCGCGCCCGGTACGGGCGCCTCGACACCATCGCGTCGTACGCGTCGCAGACCGCGATGATCCGTGCTCCGAGCGGGATGTCGTCGCCGGCCAGCCCGTCGGGATAGCCGGTGCCGTCGTAGCTTTCGTGACTGGCGCGCACCAGTCTCGCCGCCTCCTTCAGCGCGGGCGCGGCGGCCATGATGCGCGCGCCGATCACGGTGTGGGTGCGCATGAAGGCCCACTCCGACGCGTTCAGCGGCCCGGGCTTGTCGAGGATCGACTCCGGGATCGCCGCCTTGCCGATGTCGTGCAGCGAGGCTGCCTGGAGCAACGCGCCGCGGGCCTCGGGGCTCACGCCGATCAGCGTCGCGACCGGGTCGCAAAGGGCCATCACGTCGTGCATGTGGTTGCCGAGATCGGCCGAGCGCTCGGACAGGACCTGGAGCAGCGCGTCGGTCGCCTGCCGTCCCGCCGACGCGCGGCCGAGGTTCTTCTGCGCGTACATGCGGCGGTCGGCGAGCCGCATCGCGGTCGAGGAGTCGCTCACCTCCTCGTGGGGCAGCAGCACCCAGCCGCAGGAGGTGTTCACGGAGAAGATCTCGCCGCGCTCCGAGAGCGCGGCTGCCGCGCGGTCGACGATCGTCGCCGCGTCGGTCGCGGTCACGTGGGCGAGGACGCAGAACTCGTCGCCGCCCATCCGGTATGCGTGACCGCGCCCCGCGACAGCCTGCCTGAGCTGCTCGCCCAGGCGGCGCAGGAGCGTGTCCCCCGTGGGGTGGCCGTAGGTGTCGTTGTATGCCTTGAAGCCGTCGAGGTCGAACGCCGCGAGCAGCAGCGGGGTGCGCTCGCTCGCCACGGGCAGCATCGCCTCGAGGTCGCTCATCAGGCGGCGGCGGTTGCCGATCCCGGTGAGCGGGTCCTGGTTGGCCAGTTCCTGAGCCGCGCGGCTCTCCTCGCTGAGCGCCTGGCGTTGAGCGCGAAGCGTCCCGACGAGGATCATCGCGAGGCCCGAGAGCGTCAGCCACAGCATCAGCCGGACCACGAGGTCGGCGGCGGTCGCCGAGGTCCAGCCTTCCTGGAGGAGCGGCAGCATCGCCGCGACCGCGATCGCGCCCAGATATGGCGCGACCCGCCGCGGGGGGTGCACGGCCGCGGTTGACACCGCGAGGAACAGGTAGAGCTCCTCGTAGGCGGAGGCGCCCTCGCCGGCGAGGGCCTGGATCAGCACGAGCTCGGCGACCGCCACGTAGCTGCCGGCGAGCAGCCGGTTGAAACTCGACGGCGCTCGCGTGAGCCAGCGGACCCCGCGCGCGAGCGCGCTGGCGACGAGCGGAACCGCCACGATCCATCCGGCGGTCACGAAGCGCCCGGTCGGCGGCGCAAGCGGAAGCAGGACCGCCATCACGATGGCGCAGATGACCCATACCAGCCCGTTCAGCCGGCCGGCGTTGTCGAGGTCGTTCCCGGCGTAGGGGTCGGCGCGCCGCGCAAAGAGCGTGCGAATCACGTCCCACAAAGGCCGGGCGCCCTCTGCTTGGGGCATGTCGCATTGATCGGACGCTGGGCCCGAAAGGTGAAGTTTTCCGGTCAGCCGGCGAGGATCGCCGCCACGACGCGCTCGGCGTCGCGCAGGTCCTCGAGCACCGCATCGGCCCCCGCTGCCTCGAGCTCGTGTACGCCGAACTGGCCCGTCGCGACGCCCACCGCCCGGGCGCCGCCCTCCCGCGCCGCGGCCACGTCGAGCGGGGTGTCGCCGACCAGCACGGCGCTGGCCGGGTCGACGGCCACGCCGAGCTTGCGCGTGGCGCGGCCGCACGCGACCGCCACCAGCTCGGAGCGACGGCGATCGTCCGACCCGTACCCGCCGATGTCGAAGTCGACGAAGGCGTCGAGCCCGAACGCGGTGAGCTTCACCCGCGCGTTGGCCGTGATGTTCCCGGTGAGCAGTCCCTGGACGACGCCGGGCTCGCGCGTGAGCCGCGCAAGCGCCTCGCGTGCGCCCGGGTACGCTCGCCCGCGGCGGCGCAACTCGGGCTCGCGCGCCGCCATCGAGTGCTCGAGCGCCGCGCGGAACCGATCGAGCAGGCGGTCGTCCCACGCGACCCCGGAGCGATCGAGCAGGTCGGCGGCGATCTCGAGGTCCGTGCGGCCCGCGAAGGGGACGATCACGTCCGGCGGGCGCCCGACCACGCGCTCGAACGCCTCGACGAAGGTCTCGCGGCCGAGGGGCGCGGACTGCACGAGCGTCCCGTCGATGTCCCACAGGACTAGCGCGCGCAGGTTCAGGCGCCTGCCCGGTCCCAGTCACGGGACGGCGCCGCGCGGGCGTCGCGCGTCTCGGTCCACGCCTCGTAGGGGAGCTCGGGCCAGTCCTCGGGCATGGGCGCTGATTCTACGGAGGGTCAACCGCGGCGCCGCATCGCTGGCGGCACGGCTTGGGCTCCCCTAAGGTGGCTGGAGGGTCACTACAGGCAGGATCAACGGCGGGGATTGGCCAATGGCAAGGGGAAGGATCTGCGCGGCGGTAGTCGCAGCGCTCTCGTGCGCGTGCATGTCGCCGGCGCTCGCCCACGGCGCGACGATCGTCGTCGACGGTGATGACGGCATGCCCGACGACGCCGGGTGCGGCCTCGTCACGAACCCGTGCAACACGATCCAGGGCGGCGTCGACGCTGCCGGCCGAGCGGACACGGTGCGCGTCTTCCCAAGCTCGAGCCCCTACGCCGAGGCGGTCGTGATCTCGGTCGACGACCTCAAGCTCGTGGGCCCCCAGGAGAACGTCGCGGGTGAGACCCGGGGCGGCGCCGGGGACCTCTCCACGGAGGCCGTCGTGGACGCTCCCGACGACGCGCGCGCGGCGATCACCGTCGATGCCACGGGTGTGCGCATCGACGGCCTGCACTTCGCCGGCGGCACCGGCGGCGCCGAGGACGCCTTCGCCGCGGTCGAGTTCACGACGAGCCGCGGCGAGGTGCGCAACAGCGTGATCGTCGACCACGCCCCCGGCTTGAGGCTCGCGGGAGACCATCACCTCGTCTCGCGCAACCTGTTCCTCCAGGACGCGAGAACCGACAGCGCATACGGCGTGATGGCCGACACGCCGCTCGCAGACCTCGCGATCCGGCAGAACCGCTTCGAGGGTCACGACGACGCGATCGTGCTCGACGGAGCCGCCCGCAAGAAGAGCGTCGAGATCCTCGACAACACGATCGTCGGCCTCGCCGGCGCCGGGCTCGCGATGGACCTCGCCGGCCTCGCGGTCGAGTCGAGCGTGCGCGGCAACACGATCTGGGGGACGCAGGAGGGGATCGCCGTTTCGGGAGCCGACGGCCTGCGCATCGACTCCAACAGGTTCTCAGCGACCGTCACGGGGATCTCTTTCGGAGCGACCGCCGAGCTGCCGGCCAGCCGGGACGTCTCGATCATCCGCAACCACCTGCTCGGCTTCGGGGACGCAGCCGTCGCGGACAGCGCCGCGATCGCGATCGCACGGGGCGTGCTGGGGGACGATCTCGTGGTCGTGGCGAACCGGTTCGCGCCCGGTACGCCGGCCGTCGCGCCGGCGATCCTGGCCGCGGAGCAGGGCGACGGCAACGGCGTGCTCGCGGCCAACAACTGGTGGGCGTGCAGCGGCGGGCCCGGCGCTCCCGGCTGCGCCGTCACGGCGGGGCCGGGCATCGTCACAGCGCCGTGGCTGGTCCTGTCCGCCGCGGCGATCCCCGCCCACACGCCCGCCCCCGGCCGCTTGCGCCTCAGCGCCGGCATCCAGCGCAACAGCGCGGGCCAGGACGTCGCCGAGGTGGCGCTCCTCGGCCCCCTGCCGTTCGTGTTCGAGAAGCTCGCGGGGCCGGGCATGCTCGGCCCGACCGAGTCGCCGGGCGGGGGAGCCGCGCAGTCCGCGATCGAATCCGCGCTGCCGGGCGTTTCCGTCGTGCGGGCGCTGCTCGACTCGGCTGTTGCCGGCATCGCGCTCGAGTTCACCGCTGTTCCCCCGGCGGCGGTCGTGCCGGCGGCGGTTGACGCCGCGCCTTGGCTGAGGAAGGTCCGTTTCGCGCCCAAGACGTTCGCGCGGGCCCGTGGGACGACGTTCCAATTCGAGCTGTCCGAGGCCGCAACCGTGCGGCTGGTGCTCGAGCGCATGACCAAGGGCCGGCTCTCGGGGGGGAGCTGCGTCAAGCCGACCGGAAAGCCAAGTGACGTCAAGTGCATACGGGCGCTGCCGGCCGGCGCGCTCGTCGTGCCGGGCACGGCGGGCGCGAACCAGCGCCCGTTCGCCGCCCGGATCGGCAAGCGGCGGCTGGTCCCGGGCCGCTACCGCGTGACCGTGCGCGCGACGGACGCGGCCGGCCAGCTCTCGCCGCCGAAGCTCGCCTCG
Source organism: uncultured Solirubrobacterales bacterium (assembly GCA_963724065.1). Classification (GTDB taxonomy): domain Bacteria; phylum Actinomycetota; class Thermoleophilia; order Solirubrobacterales; family JBBDJG01; genus DASRIA01. The sequence goes on along the minus strand of CAVRTB010000002.1, from coordinate 113,279 downwards.
TTCATCGTGCTGCCGCGCGGGTAGCGCTCGCCCGTACTAGTCCGTCCTAACCCCGAGTTGTCACGACAACTCGCGCTGATCTGGCCGTCGCCATCGCTCGGGCCCCCACATCCCGACCGAACGTCCCGGACTGCGTGCTCTAGGCGGTATCGCGGGACGTTCGGCCACGAGCTCTGGGTCGTGCTGACCTCGAGGGATCACCGCACGCGCGGGACTTCAAAGCGTTGCCATCGAACCCCGGGGTGTCCGGGGTGCTTGGGGTTAGTCCGTACTAGTCGCCGGTTGTCGCGACGCCCACCGGGCAGGTGACGCCCGTGCCGCCGATGCCGCAGTAGCCGTTCGGGTTCTTGGCGAGGTACTGCTGGTGGTAGCCCTCGGCGTAGTAGAACGGGCCCGCCTGCGCAAGCTCGGTCGTGATCTCGCCGTGTCCGGCGGCGTCGAGGCGCTCTTGGTATCGCGCCCGCGACGCCTCCGCGGCCGCGCGCTGGGCGTCGTTCGCGTAGTAGACCGCGGAGCGATATTGCGTGCCCGCGTCGTTGCCCTGCCGCATGCCCTGGGTCGGGTCGTGGCCCTCCCAGAAGATCCGTAGCAACTCCTCGTAGCTCGTCTTCGCCGGGTCGAACGCGACCAGCACCGCCTCCGTGTGCCCGGTGCTGCCTGAGCACACCTCCTCGTACGTGGGGTTCGGCGTGTAGCCGCCGGCGTAGCCGACAGCCGTGGTCCATACGCCGTCCGCCTCCCAGAAGAGGCGCTCGGCGCCCCAGAAGCAGCCCATCCCGAAGACCGCCTGCTCGAGGTTGTCCGGGAAGGGAGGGGCGATCGGGTTGCCGAGCACGTCGTGGCGGCCGGGCACGGGCATCGCCTCGTCGCGCCCCGGCAGCGCGCGCTCGGGGTCGATCATCTTGGACTTGATGCGGCCGAGGATGAATGCCATGCGTAGATGGTAGTCCGGGGCAGAGCAGTTTCGTTACGTCCGCCCGCGATGGGAGGCTCGCGCCCTCGTCATCGACCGGGGAGGTACAGATGCAGGGTCTCGAGCGCTATGCACCGCTGACCGGCTTGTTGTTCGTCGCGCTGGCGATCGCCGCCGTGATCGTCGGGGGTGAGACGCCCGGCGCGAACGATCGCATCGGCGACGTGCTCGAGTACTGGCAGGACAACGATGAGCAGAACGTCGTGGCTTCCATCATCGCGGCGTACTCGGCGGTCGCGCTGATCTGGTTCGCGGGTGTGTGGCGCGCCACGCTGGCGGTGGGCGAGGGCGCCCCGGCACGGCTGGCCAACACCGCCTTCGCGGGGGCGATCGTGATGGCCCTCGGATGGTCGATGCTGATTGCCTTCAACTTCATGGCCGCCGAGACCGTCGGCGACGTCGCGCCGCAGGTCACGCAGACCTTCTCCGCCCTCCAGTCGGACTTCTTCTTCCCGCTGGCGATCGGCCTCTCGGTGTTCCTGCTGGCCAGCGGGCTCGCGATCGTGCGAGGCGCTTTGGCCCCAGCCTGGCCGGGTTGGATCGCGATCGTGCTCGGCGTGCTGGCCGTGACCCCGGCGGGCTTCCTCGCGTTACTCGCGGGCCTCATCTGGATCGCCGTGCTCAGCGTCATGGTGTTCAGGCGCGGCGGGGCGGGCGCGCCGGGTCAGCTCGCGACGGAGCCGCTCCCGCCGCCCGACTGAGCCACCCCCGAGCCAGCACCACGGCGAAGATTCGCAATCCGCACCCGAGGGGTGGGTGCGGATTGCACACTTTGGGGGTGGGGCGCCGCTGGGTGGTGGTGATCAGGCGAGCGCCGCGCGCGCCAGGTCTACGCCCTCGCGACGGAGGTCCGCAACGACGCGCTCTGGCTCGTCCGTGAGCTGCCGCCACGTGTAGCGCAGCACGGTGTAGCCGGCCGCCCGCAGGTCCAGGTCGCGGCGGCGATCCTCCTCCATCGCCGCGGGCGTGCCGTGCGCCAGGCGGCTGTCGAGCTCGACAGCCACGCGCGCCGTGAACCAGACCGCGTCCACTGTCCAGCCCGCGACCTTCGCGTTGACATCGGGTGGGGTAAGGGAGTGGCGCTCGCAGAACAGCACGAACTTCTCTTCCAACCGGCTTCTCGTCCGGGCCAACTCGGGACGGTGGCAATCGAGCGCCGCGCGCAGCGCGGCGCTCCCCGGTCGGCCCCGGCCGAGGGTGGACTCCACCTCGTCGAGCGTCACGAGCCGCAGATACTCAGCCTCGGCGAGCGCGCGACGCAGCTCGTTGAATCGCAGCACCGCTGCGATGTCGAGCAGGGTCCGGGCCGGCGGGGTGACCGGAAAGCGATTGTGCCGGCGCCGCTCGAGGCCGGTGCGCGTGTGAACGCGAACGCCCGCGAGCGAGCGCCGCCGATAGGGAGCGCACACGTGCAAGCGCCGCGGCGTCGCACTCAGCAGGCCGAGCCACCAGGCCGCGGTCATGTGGCTCAGCGTCGCCCGGGGCCCGGCGTACAGCAAGGCGGCAGCCAGCTCGCCCTCCGTGGACAGGCAGCCATGACCGACGGCGAACACCCCCGGATGGATCCGGTGCAGCCGGCCCTCGTCGATCCATCGCGAGATCCCCCCGCCCGTGAGCCCGATCGCCTCGAGCTGCCCCCGCTTCACGACGCCCGATTGGCGCTCGGCCAACTCGACGACCCGGACTTTGGCGCTTTGCACCCGAGGGGTGGGTGCGGATCGCAGAGGTCCGGGCATGTGTGGAGGATGCCCGGAACTCTGTGACACGTTGAGGCATGCGCGTCAAGGAGGCGCGAGAACTCCGAGCCGACGGCGCACGCGCGCCGCCTACTGCGGGTAGCGCCAGTCGGGCCGGTAGACCTTCTTCGCCTCCTCGGGCGTGTCGACCTTCGCCGCGCACGTGGGCTCGGCGGCCACGCTGTCCGTGTACACACCGCCGCCGCCCGGGCCGAAGTAGGCCTGGTACTCCGCCGGGAAGCCCGGAAGCACGCGCGGGTCGACCGGCACGCCGCCGGCGCGCGCGTTGGCGATGAACACGCCGCCGATCCCGCGTGCCTTGTCGAAGAAGTAGCGGCCCTCCCAGTTCCACAGCTCCGGCCCGGCGCCCTGGACGACGGAGCCGGTCCAGTGGTCGGTCTGGTGGTAGAAGCACTTCGGCACCGCGGCCGCGACGCGCGCCGGCTCGAGCAGCAGGAAGTCGACGATGCCGAAGTCGGAGACGTTCTGCTGCGTCTTGTCGTACCTGACGCAGAACGGGTCCGCCCCGGGGTCGGGGTAGTCCACGCCGAAGCCCGTGTTCTGGGTCTTGCAGCGGAAAGGGTTGTCGCCGTCGTACGGAGCGATCGGCGCGGCGAGGGCTGGAGCGGCCAGGCAGAGCAGCGAGGCGGTGATTGCGGCGGTGACGATGAGCGTGCGGCGCACGGGTCCTCCCCTTTGAGTTCGACGCTGGGCGAGTGATGAATAGATGTTCAGCACCACTCGATTCGGGGTACTACCCGCCACGCGTCGGAATTAAGCGTCGGAAACGGGGAGGGCCGCGGAACTTGACTCACGAACTCGAGACGGCCGGCGCCGCGGCGGACGTCGGCAAGCTGCTGTCGCGCCGTCAGATCCTGAAGCGGGCCACCGTGCTCGGGCTGGGCGGCCTCGTGTGGAGCGCGCTGCCCGCCGCGGACCGGATCCTCTCGTCCGCCGCCCCCTCGGAGGCGGCCGTGAACCTCGCCGACGCGACCCTCCAGGCGATCGCCGACACATTCATCCCAGGCCGCCGGGCCGTGACCACCGACCTCGGCAACGAGATCCACCCCAAGGCGATTGCCGGGGTGCACGGTGAACCGGGCGCGGTCGAGGCCGACGCGCTCGCGCTGTACCACGACCCGCTGATCGGCTTCGACGCGCTCGAGCCGGCTTTCCTGGCGGAGGTCGAGGCACGCTCGCTGCCACGTCTCGGGCAGTTCGTCGACCTGTCGTTCGCGAAGCGCGTCGAGGTCGTGAAGGAGGGCCTCGCGGCGTCGAACCCGAGCGTGACGGTCTGGGAGGCCGCGGCCGCGGTGCCGTTCGCCGCGTTCCTCTCCGCGGCGACACAGCCGAACGCGAGCATCGACGGCGCTTCGGGCTATCAGGTGATGGGCCATCCCGGCATCGCGCCGAACGGGTACGCCGAGTACTCGTACGGGCGCAAGCTCTCGCGCGAGCGCACGGCGACCGGGAGCCTCGCATGACGCCCGAGCGCGTCGACGTCTGCATCGTCGGATCCGGCTTCGGCGGATCGATCTCCGCCTACCGCCTCGCGGAGCTCTACCGCGCCGCGGGCGCCTCGCCGAGCGTGCTCGTGCTCGAGCGCGGCCGCCGGCACAAGCACACCGACTTCCGCCAGTCGACGGACATCGAGCACCTCTCCGGGATCTACGGCCTGGTCCAGGGCCAGGGTGCCCAGATGGTGATCGGCGACGGGGTGGGGGGCGGCTCCAACCTCTACCTCGCCGCGTCGCTGCGGTCCCCGAGCGAAACCTTCGAGCGCCGCGACCGCCGGCCGGGCGACGGCCCCGAGCGGCGCATGTGGCCGGGTGAGATCAGCCGCGCGGCGCTCGACCCCTACTACGCGCGCGTCGAGGCGGCGCTGCGGGTGCAGCGACCGACCTGGAAGCAGGTGGCGAAGTCGGGCGGCCTCTGGGCGAAGACGCTCGACAACGCGGGCCACACCTGCGACCGCGTCCCGCTGGCGATCGACCTCGACCGCTGCATCCAGGCGAAGTGGTGCCACACGGGCTGCGTGTACGCGGCCAAGAACTCGGTCATCACGAACTACCTGGCGGCGGCGGAGAGCCTCGGCGTGCAGGTGCGCCCGAGCGCACAGGTGGAGCTGATCACGCCGAGCGCGGCGCGGCCCTACCGGTACGTGGTGAACGTGTCCGAGATCGACAACGACGGCGACGAGCCGACGCGCCAGCCGAGCGGGCGCACGTTCCAGGTCGAGTGCAAGGTCCTGATCCTCGCCGCGGGCGCGATGGGCACCTCGCCGCTGCTGATGCGCTCACGCGCGACGCTCCCCGGCGTCTCCGAGCACGTCGGCAAGCACCTCGGGGTCAACGGCGACCACATGGCGGCGATCGAGTACGACGAGCAGAAGGTGCGCGACGTGCTCGGGCTGCCCGGCTACGGCCAGTTCTACAAGGGCAACCACATCACGACCATGACCTACGACTACTGGGCCGGCAAGCCCGGGAACGCGAACGACGGAAAGCGGTTCACGCTCCAGGAGATCTACCTATCGCCGCTCGCGCACACGCTCTACGACGACGGTCGCGATCCCACGGGCGAGCCCTCGTTCTGGGGCCTCCAGAAAAAGCAGGCTCTTTCGACCTTCAACAACCACATCGAGATCCTCGCGATGGTCGAGGACACCCATGACGGCGAGTTCATCGCGCCCCCGGCGAGCGGCAGTCACGTGCGCCCGAACGCGGGGCCGGTCGGCGTCGGGACGTTCACCTACGAGCTGTCGGACCAGTCCGCACGGGTACGTGAGGCGGCCGATGCGGCGATCCGCGACGTCGCGCAGCGCTCGGGACTCGGCCGCTTCATGAAGCTCAGCATGCGCCACGTGTTCGCCGCGCACCCGCTCGGCGGGTGTCGCATGGCGGACTCCAAGGACCACGGCGTGGTCGACCACCGCAACGAGGTGTTCGGCAACGAGGGCCTGTTCTGCATCGACTCCTCGGCGATCCCGACGTCGCTCGGCGTGAACCCGTCGCTGACGATCTCGGCGGTGTCCGAGCGCGCGGCGGCGCACCTGATCGACCGCGCCGCCGATTACGGCCTACCGGCCAAGCCGGCCGGTTTCGCGCCGTCCGTGCCGGGCGTGTTCCTCGGGCCCCACACCACTCCGGTGCGCCGCCGCGACGACGCCGCGGTGGACGCCAAGGTCCGCAGCTACGCGTAAGTCGGCCGCTCAGGGCTGAGCGGCGCGCGCTCGCGGCGACCACTGCGTCACGGGACGCTCCTGCAGCTCACCGTCGATCTCGACGTCGACGCGCTCGTTGAAGAACGCGAGATGGTCCCTGATCCGTTCGGCTTCGTGGCGTGGGTCGGGATACGACCACACGAGGTCCACCTCGTCGCCGAGCGACCAGTACGTCGCGAATCCCTTGTAGGCGCAGCCGGTGCGCGTGTCACTCGCGGTCAGCAGGTCCATCCGCACATCCTCGCGCGGCACGTACCAGCGCGCGGGCAGGCCCGTCTCGTACAGCACGCGGGCTCGTGTCGTGTCGGCGAGCGTCTCGCCGGCGAGCGTGATCCGCACGTGTCGCGACGTCTCGAGCACGTCGATGCGGTGATACGGGTCGCGCGCGTGAACGATCGCAGGCTCGTCCTCCTCGAGCCACTCGTCCATCTTGTTCCAGTAGAAGGCGTAGTAGCCGGACAGCGACGGCGCGCCGTCGATCGGCTCCGGGTAGCTCCACACGGCATCCTCGGCGACCTTGCCGCCGGCGCGCACGGACCAGTAGGAGGCCTCCCCCTTATACGGGCACGTCGTGCGCTTGTCGCTCGGGACGAGCAGGTCCATGCGCACCTCGTCCTGCGGGAAGTAGTAGATCGGGAGGTGGCCGTGCTCATGCAGCAACTTGGCGTGGCGGCCGTCGACGATCGTCTCGCCGCCAAATTCCGCCCTGATCCGCCGCGGCGAGTCCTCGAAGTAGATCAGGCCCTTCCGCCGGGGCAACTCGAAGTTGAACTGCCCGCCGGGGCGCTCGCCGAACGGCGCGGTTCCCACCGTCAGAGACATGCACCGGCACGCTACCAGCCGTTAACCTCCGGCTCAGAGGATGGAGAGCGGCACGGCAGAGCGAGCCTCCGCGGAGCAGCCTGCGGCCTTGGCCGCGGCGACTCTTTGCGAGGCATTCCAGATCACCGCCGGCGAGCGGCCGGAGGCGGTCGCGCTGCGCACGCCCGGAGACGGCGTCTCGGTCACCTGGGCAGAGTACGCGCTGCGGGTGCGGCGGATCGCGGCCGGGCTCGCGAGCCTCGGCGTCCGGCGCGGGGACACCCTTGCGTTGATGCTTGTCAACCGCCCGGAGTTCAACATCGCCGACACGGGCGCGATGCATCTGGGCGCGATCGCGTTCTCCGTCTACAACACGTCGGCCGCAGAGCAGGTCGAGTTCCTCTTCGGCAACGCGGCGAACACGGTCGTGATCACCGAGCGGCAGTTCCTGCCGGTCGTCCTGGAGGCGAAGGAGCGCTCGCCCGCGCTCGAGCACGTCGTGCTCGTCGACGGCGACCACGAGGGCACCATTTCGCTTGCGCGGCTGGAGGAGATGGGCGATCCCGGCTTCGACTTCGATGCGACATGGCGCGCCGTCGAGCCCGACGACGTCCTCACGCTGATCTACACGTCCGGCACGACGGGCCCGCCGAAGGGCGTGCAGCTCACCCACCGCAACCTGATGGCCGAGATCCGCGGCGTGGTCGACAGGCTCCCGACGAAGCCGGGCGGGCGCATCATCTCCTTCCTGCCGTCCGCCCACATCGCGGACCGCTGGGCATCGCAGTACCAGTCGTCGATGGTGCTCGGCTTCACGCTCACCTGCCTCGCGGACCCGCGCGCGATCGTGCAGACGCTCCCCGAGGTCCGGCCCACGGCGTGGGGATCGGTGCCGAGGATCTGGGAGAAGATCAAGGCGGCCCTCGAGGCGCAGGGCGTGACCGACCCGGCCGCGCTGCCGGAGGAGGCGAAGGCCGCGATCCGCCAGAAGCTCGGCCTCGACGAGGTGCAGTGGCTGGTGGTCGGCGCGGCGCCGACCCCGGTCGAGGTGCTCGACTACTTTGCGGCCCTCGGCCTGCCGATCTGCGAGCTGTGGGGCATGTCCGAGACCTCCTCGTGCGCCACGATCAACCCGCCGGGCGCGATCAAGGTCGGGACATGCGGCCCGCCGCTCCAGGGCGTCGAGGTAAAGCTCGCCGACGACGGCGAGTTGCTCGTGCGCGGTGAGGTCGTGATGACCGGCTACCGCGGGGAGCCCGAAAAGACGCGAGAGACGCTCGACCCCGACGGCTGGCTGCACACCGGAGACGTGGCGGAGATCGACGCTGACGGCTACGTCAAGATCGTCGACCGCAAGAAGGAGCTGATCATCAACGCGGCCGGCAAGAACATGTCGCCGGCGAACATCGAGGGGCGGCTCAAGGCAGCGCACCCGCTGATCGGGACCGCGGTCACGATCGGCGACCGGCGTCCTTACAACGTCGCGCTGATCGTGCTCGACCCGGATGTCTCAGCGGCCTTCGCGCGCGAGCACGGCATCGAGGATGCCTCGCCGGCTGCGCTTGCGGGCGACGAGCGCGTGCAGAAGCTGGTCGCGGCGGCGGTGGACGAGGCCAACTCACATCTCTCCCGCGTGGAGCAGATCAAGAAGTTTGCGATCCTCGACGAGGAGTGGCAGCCCGGGGGCGACGAGCTCACTCCCACGATGAAGCTCAAGCGCCGTCCGATCGCCGAGAAGTACGCGGCCCGGATCGACGCGCTTTACGCCTGACCCGGGTCCGCCGGGACGCCGCCTACTTCTTGCAGTCCGCCGCGCGCTCGTGGGCGTGGTTGCGGTCGCCACAGCCCTTGCCCGGCCGCGCGGGCAGCGACTCGAACCAGATCGGGCTCGAGACCACTTCGATCGCCGGTCCCCGCTCGAGCTGGAGCCGGTAGCGCCCGTGCTCTGTCACGTGAAAGCGCAGCACGTGGTCGTTGCTCGTGACCGGCTCGCTCGAGAAGGTCTGGCCGTCCTTCACGATCTTCAGGAGGAGCGGATCGGGCTTCGCGAGGTCGACACCGCCCGTCACGCGTGCGGTGAAGTCCACCTCGTTCCCGCGCACCACGTCACCGATCATCCCGCTGTCGCCCTTCTTGCCGGGCACCTGCGCATCGAGTCGCACGTCCGGCCCCTTGTTGCCGACGAGCTTCACGTAGGTGTGACGGGCACGCACGCCGCGCTTGATCCCGGCCTCCGAAAGCTCATCGGTGAAGACCTTCGTCGTGGCGGTCCCCACCGGGGCCTGCGGCGAGAGGAACCCGGCCGCGCGGCCCGCGTTGTGCGAGTCGCTCGAGCCGACCGCCGCGATCTTGTGACCCAGATCGAGCGCCCGCTCCCAGAATGCGATCGCGGCCGGCGTGAAGAAGTTGGTGGGCGGCGGCGGGCCGGTCGAGACCTCGATCGCATCGACCTTCGAGAAGTCCGTCTCGGCGTCCGTGTAGTCCCACGGGCACCCGCGGCAGAACTGCTGGAAGAAGGGGTCCGTCGACGGAAAGATCGTGGGGTGGTTGATCTGCGTGAACCCGCCGGCCGCGTGCACGTCGTCGAACAGCTCACGCGGGGGCCTCGGGTCGCGCTTCATCACCAATGAGCCGTCGTGCTCGCGCTCGAGCACGGGGCCCGTGCGGTAGTCGACGTAGGTGGCGCTAACGTGGTTGTTCGTGTGCCCGCGGTAGGTGATGATCTCGGCGCTGCGCGCGATCAGCTTCTCCGGGTAGTCGCCCTGGTAGCGCCCGATCTCGCCCCACGCCGTCGGGACGACGTAGTCGGAGAGCGTCACGAAGTCGAGCCCGGCGCCGCCCTGGGAGATCGGCCTGAAGGCGAACCCGAAGGTCTCCGTCATCGTCGCGTCCCCCAGCGCGGAGTGCTCGGCGTGCACGTGGAAGTCGCCCGCGTACCAATCGCCACCGGTCTTGGCCGGGGTCGTGTCATAGGGCGCCGGCGCATAGGGCTCGTCCGCGAACGCGGGATCGCTCGACAGCTCGATCTCGACCCGCCAGCCGACCTTGCCGTCGGCGTCGCCGAGCGCCTTCGGGATGATCGCGGCCAATCCCAGCTCGACGGCCCACTCGCCTGGCTTTACCGGGCCGGGAATGAAGCCGCGGGTCGTCTTGCCCGGCTCGTTGGTGCGCGGGCTCGCCACGTACTGCGCCTCGCTCTTGAAGCCCTCGCCCGAGACGATCACGTCGGGGTGGCTGGAGCCGCCCCAGCCGCGGAACTCCTCGGCGTCGTAAAGCTCGCCGGCGGTGTCGCGCGCCTCGTAGAGCCCGAGGTCGAGCGTGTGGCGCACGAACGGGCCGAGTCCCGGATCCCAGCAGTACTTGACGCGCACCGCGGTCGTGCCGGCCGGCACCGGGAACGGCAGCAGCACGAAGCTGCCCTGGAGTTGGGACTCGAACTCGCCCGTGAAGACCTGCGTCGGCGCGATCGCCGCGCCCCCGCAAGCGGCCGGGCCGAGCATCGCTCCCGGCGGCTGCGCCGCCATCGTGGCGTGGGCGCCCGCGGCGGTGGGCAGGCACAGCAGCGCCGCGACCGCCAGTGCGGCGGCCGATGCCGCCACCCCCTGCTTCCCGTTCCCCCTGCGATCCATTCCTAGACCCAGGACCCTAACGCAGATCCGGGGCTATCCTCGAACGTCGTAACGAACGGCGCGGCCACGCGACAGGGCCCGTAGTGTCCGCAGGTCGAACGAGGAGGACTCCACGCATGAAGAGCTCGATCGCGATCGCCGCAGCCTGCACCACGCTGGTCTTCGGGGTCGCCGCCTGCGGCGACGACGAGTCCTCGAACGCCGCGGCCCCGGCCGCCACCGCCGCCACCACGGCCACGGCCGAGACGACCGCGACGGGGCCCTCAGAGCCCGCGACGACGGCGAGGCGCCGCGGCAAGGCGATCAAGGTCATGAACAGCCGCTACGGCCGGATGCTGTTCGACGCCAAGGGCCGCGCGATCTACCTCTTCACCAGGGAGAAGGGGAGCAAGAGCCGCTGCTACGGGCAATGCGCCGTGGCCTGGCCCCCGGTCTACACGCGCGGCAAGCCGCGCGCCCGCGCCGGCATCGACGCGGACCTGCTCGGGACCACGAGCCGGCGCGGCGGGCGGCGACAGGTCACCTACAAGGGACACCCGCTCTACTACTACATCACCGACACGAAGCCGGGCCAGATCACGTGCCAGGACATCACCGAGTTCGGCGGCACCTGGCTCGTCGTCGACCCGGCCGGAAACGCGATCCGGTAGTCCGGCTGGAACCGGTCCTCGGCGTCGGATATGTTCGCCCCTCGCCGGAGCGTTAGGGGGCGCCCCGGGCAATCGATGGGGGAAGGGGGACGGATGAGAGGAACGAGGGTCGTTGCCTTCGTGTTCGTAGTCGCCGCCGTGCTCGCCACGGTCGCACCGGTCGCCAGCGCGGGGCCGACGTCGTCTACCACCGCAATCGTCGCGCTGGGCGATAGCTTCAGCTCAGGTGAGGCAGGTCGCTGGAACGGCAACAGCCTCAACATCTTCGGCACCAGGGACGGGACCGACCGCGCCGCGCGCTGCACGCTCGGCATCTTCTGTAGCTACGACGCCACCCGCGTCTACGGCAGCTCGTATGCAAACGGCTGTCACCGCGCGGACGTCGCGCCGATCAAGAGTGCCCCGATCAGCGTGAGCGAGAAGATCAACCTGGCGTGCTCAGGGGCTCAGACGGCGAACATCTGGCGGGCCGCACAGGGCGGCCAGGCGTTCAAGGGCGAGGCGCCGCAGGCGGATCAGCTGCTGCCGGTCGCTCAGCAGAAGAACGTCAAGCTGGTGGTGCTCAACATCAGCGCCAACGACCTCGGGTTCACGAACCACGTGATCGACTGCACGGTCGCGTGGACGCTCGGCTTCACCTGCAACGCGCAGGAGCAGGCCGAGATCGTGGCCGCGCTGCCGGCCGCCGCGAACGGCCTGCGCAAGGCGGTCGACGAGGTGCGCGCGGTGATGTCGTCCGCGGGCTACTCGACCTCCCAGTACAAGTTCGTGATCCAGGGCTACTCCTCGCCGATCCCGGTGGGCGCGAACATCCGTTATCCCCAGTCGAGCTGGGACCGCCTGACCGTGGGCGGCTGCCCGTTCTACGACGTGGACGCGAACTGGGCCAAGAACACGGCCACGCCGACGATCGTGAACAACATGAAGACCGTCGCCGCGGAGAAGGGCGTGCGGTTCCTCGACGTGCGCGATGCGCTCAACGGGCACGAGGTTTGCCACAAGAGCGCGAGCCTCGTGACGGGCTCGGGGCCGAACCCGATCACGAAGGAGTGGGTGCGCTGGATCAACACGGGGCTCACCCAGGGTGACCTCGAGGAGTCCCTGCACCCGAACGCCTACGGCGAACGCGCGATCGGGAAGTGCATCTCGCTGTCCTACGCCCTCGCGAGCGGCAACCACACCTGCCGCAACACGCCGGGCGCGGACTACAACGCGATGACGCTCACCGCGACTCCCTGACGGACCGGGCGACTCGCGTCTGACCGGAGAGGCCCCCGCTGCGGCGGGGGCCTCTTCCTTTTCAGGAACCCTGGCCGGGCCACCCAGCCGCTGCTAGGTTCCTTGTCTTGCAGGAGGCAGGGAAGTGATTCGCGGCAGCCGCACGGCGGCTCTGATGATTTGTGCCCTCGTGGCGCTGCTCCTGCCTGCCCGCGTGCAGGCGGCCCCGGTCCCGCTCGAGCTCGTCTCCGCGCCGGCCACGGGCGTGGCCGGCGTCGCTCCGGAGGACGCCTGCGACGTCTCGATCGAGTGTCTCGACTTCGAAGCCTCGGCCGACGGATCGCGCGCTTATTTCTCCACCACCGAGCGTCTCGCCGCGACTGACATCGACTCCAGCAAGGACGTCTACCTGCGCTCGGGCGCCACGACGGTCCAGGTCTCGACGGGTTTGCCGGGCGGCAACGGCAACTTCGACGCGACGCTCCAGGGCATCTCGGCAGACGGCTCGAAGGCGCTGTTTGCCACGTACGAGTCGCTCACGCGGGACGACCTCGACCTCACATCGGACGTCTACGTGCGCGACGGGGAGGTGCGCCTGGTCTCGACCGGGCCCGCCAGCAGCAACCTCCAACTCGACGTCTGCGGCCAGGGTTCGCCGTCGGCGCTCGCCTGCGTGGGCCTCGTGGGCGCCGCCGTGGGCACGCCGGTCTTCTTCACGACGCCGGAGTCGCTCACCTTCGACGACCTCGACGCCGGCTGCCTGTCCACGCCCCTCCCGTGTTTGGACGTCTACCAGCGGGTCGCCGACAGGACCACGCTGGTCTCGACGGGCACGAGCGGTGGGGAGGGCGCCGTGCTGCTGGGCGCGTCGCGCGACGGCTCGCACGTGCTCTTCGGCACCCGCACGCCCCTCACCCCGGCGGACACCGACGCGGCGCTCGACGTCTACGAGCGCATCGGCGGGACGCTGAGGCTGGTGTCGGGCGGGTCGGGAGCCGTAGACGTCGTGAGCGACGCTCGCATCTCGGCTGACGGGAGCACCGTGCTGTTCGCGACCGCCGAGGCGCTCTTGGCGCAGGACACCGACTCCGCCGTGGACGTGTACCGGCGTGCCGCGGGCGCGACGACGCTCGTGTCGGGAGCGGGCGGGCCGAGCGACGCCTGTGACCGGTTCGACGGCTGTGCCGGACTCGACATGTCCGCCGACGGGACCCACGTCGTGTTCGAGACGGCGGACGCGCTGGTCGCCGCCGATGTGGACTCGGCCGTCGATGTGTACGAGCGCACCGGCGCCGACCTCGACCTGGTCTCCGCGGGCGGATCGGGCGGCGCGCCCGCGTTCCTGGACTTCGTCTCCGAGGACGGCGGCCGGATCGTCTTCTCGACCGCCGAGCGCCTCGTGCCGGAGGATCGCGATGATGCGACCGACGTCTACGAGCGTGCGGGCGGCGCGACCGCGCTCGTCTCCACGGGGCCGCAGGGCGGCAACGGCGTGCCCAGCGCCGGCGCCGACGGCGCGACGGCGGGCGGCTCGCGGGTCGTGTTCTCCACGCACGAGTCGCTCGTCCCCGAGGATGTGGACGAGGCGGCGGACCTCTACGTGCGCGCCGGACAGAGCACCTATCTCATAAGCGGCGGCTCATTCGACGAGGGGGCGTCCTTCCTCGACATGTCCGAGGGCGGCGGGCGGGTGTTCTTCCGCACCGCCGAGCGACTGACCGCGGCCGACACCGACGCCGCGGTGGACATCTACGCGGCCGACCTGAGCGGCCTGCCGTCGCGCCCGGAGGAGGAGCCCCCACCGCCACCCCCACCGCCCCCACCCCCGCCACCGCCTCCGCCCCTGCCCAGTGACGGCGGTGGCGACGCGGGCGGCGGAGCGGGCGCCGCTGCTCAGGTACCCGCGCCGCCCGCGGCCGGCTCGAACCAGACGAGCGCACGCCCGGCGCGCATCGCCGTGTCGTTCGGGCGCCGCGCACGAGCCACCCGGGCCGGCATCGTGTCGTTGCGCGTGACCTGCGCCGGCGGCTCCGCTTGCAGCGGGCGGATCGTGCTCGAAGCGTCGCCGTCCGGCCGCTCACGGGTGCTCGGGTCGAAGCGGTTCAGCGCCGCGCTCGGGGCCCGCGTGACCGTGCGGGTCAAGCTCTCGCGAGCCGCGCGACGGACGCTCGGCCGCGGTCGCCGCGTGAAGTCCAACGCCAGAGTGCAGACGCTCGACGCCACCGGCAAGCCGATCACCTCGACGCTGCGCAGGTTGACGATCGTCCCGCCCCCACGCCGCGGCTGATCAGTCCGCTAACGCCGACTCCGACTCTCCGGGATACTCCGCGGACGATGTCGCAGGAGAGGCCGTGACGAGCTGTCAGTCGACACACGCGACTGGTGAAATCGCCCTGGCACGGGGCGCTGTCCTGCCCGAGGTGCGCGATCGGATCCCAGGGCAGGACGGCAACGCAGAACAGGTGGTGAGGGCGTATTTCTGAGCAGAACGTGGAGATCATCAGACGCGGCTACGAGCACTTCAAAGCCACCGGCGGTGAAATCCGCGCCGATGCCGATTTGGTCTGGGATGTGTCCAACCTCGGCTGGCCTGAACAGCAGGTCTACCGTGGGCCCGAGGGCGCAATGCAATTCAACGCGGAGTGGGCCGCTGCATGGGATGACTGGGAGATGGAGCCCGAGGATTACATCGACGCCGGGGAGCGCGTCGTCGTGATCCTCGTCCAGCGGGGGCGCTCGAAGGCCACGGGGATCCCCGTCGAGATGCGCTTCGCTCAAGTGTGGACCCTGCGGGACGGACTGGGGGTCAGGATGCTGCTGTACGGGAGCGTGGAGGAAGCCCTCGAAGCCGTGGGCCTGTCGAAGTAGCGTCGCGGCCCCCTGCGTGACCCGACCACGCGCCGGTGTTACGGGCGCGTGAGCTCTTCGAGGAGGAAGAGGAACGAGGTGTAGTCGGCGCCGGTGCCCTGGTGGAGGCCGATCTCGCAGGTGCGGTTGTTGCACAGGTGGGCGTCGAAGAAGCGGCCACGCAGCTCGGCGGCCTCATCGGCGGTCGCCGCGGCCGGCAGCTCGGGGTGGAGGAACCCCCGGTCTCCGGCAAAGCCGCAGCAAAACGCGGACGGGGGTGTGTAGACGTCCTCGGCCACCGCGGCGGCGAGGCCTTTGAGTGCGCCGGTGAGCCCGAGGTGCCGGGTCGCACACGTCGGATGCACGGCCACGCTTGCCACCCGGCTCCTGACCTCGAGATCGGGCAGCAACGAGTCGTGCGCCCACGCGACCGAGTCGAGAACCGTCATCGCACCGAGGCGCTCGCGCCGCGCGTCGTCGACATGCGTGCCGACATCCTCTACGAGCCCCAGCGCGCACGAACTCGCATCGATCACGATCGGGAGGTTCCCCTCGCCCGACCATTCCCACAGGGAATCGACCGTCTTGGCGGCCATGAACCGGGCGCCGTCGCGATACCCCTTCGAGCTCCACGGCGTCGCGCAGCAATGCCCCGGCGCGTCCGGCGGGATCCACACCGGCCGGCCGGCGCGGGCGGACACGGCCACCAGCGCCTCGGGCAACTCGACGCCCCGCCCCGATCCGCGGGCGTTGCCGAAGATCCGGTTGATGCACGCCGGGAGGTAGACGGCCGCCGCGCCCTCGCGCACCGTTGCCGGCAACCGCGCCGGCGCGGGCCGCGGCATGTCCGCCGGCCACTGCGGCACCAACTCGTGGCTGATCACATGACGCAGGGCGCGCGTCGCGCCGCGCATCGGGGCGCCCACGCGTAACCCGGCGCGCGCGCCGCGCTCCACCGCGGCCCAGTGGCGCGCCGCGGCCAGCGCGGCGCGCTGCGCGCGCGGCCCGCGCTCGCGCTCGCGCAGCTCCTTCACGAGTTTGCCGGTGTCGATCCCGAGGGGGCACGCGATCCTGCACGTACCGTCCGCGGCGCAGGTCTCGAGGGCGTCGTACTCGTACTCCTCGCGCAGCGCGCGCAGCACCGGCGAGCCGGCCGGCTGGCGCGCCATCTCGCGCCGCAGCACGATGCGCTGGCGCGGCGTCGTCGTGAGGTCGCGACTCGGGCAAACCGGCTCGCAGAACCCGCACTCGACACAATTGTCCACCTCCGCCTCGATCGACGGCGCCGACTTGAGGTTGCGCAGGTGGACGCCGCTGTCGCGGTTCAGGAGCACTCCCGGCGCGAGCACGCCGTCCGGGTCGGCGAGCGCCTTGATCCGCCACATCATCGCGGTCGCCTTCGCCCCCCACTCGCGCTCGAGCCACGGGGCCATGTTCAGGCCCGTGCCGTGCTCGGCCTTCAGCGAGCCGTCGTACTTGTCGACGATCAGCTCGACGAGGTCCGCCATGAACGCCTCGTAGCGGTCGCGGTCGGCCTGTTCGCCGAAGGCGGGCGTCAGCATGAAGTGGAGATTGCCCGCGGACGCGTGGCCCGCGACCCCCGGCAGGAACCCGTGCTGCCCGAGCAGCGCGCGGATCTCCGCGGCTGCCTCGGCGATTCGCTCCGGCCGCACGCAAACGTCCTCGATCATCAGCGAGGTCCCGGCCGGCCGGATCTTCCCGAGCAGGCCGTGCAGGCCTTCGCGCACACGCCAGTAGACCTCCGTCAGCTCCGGGTCGCGCGTGAAGCGCGCGGGCTGGACGGGCGCGCTCGCGTCGAAGACCCTCATCGCCTCCTCCTCGAGCGGCGCGAGCGCGCCGGCGTCGTCGGAGCGGAACTCGACGAGGATCGCCGCGGCATCGTTGGACGCTTCATTCCACTCCTGCGGGATCGGGGCGAACGCCTGCGCGGCCTTCATCGCGAGCACCATCATCAGCTCCGTCGCGGTGGCACCGGCCGCGACGAGCGGCGGCACGCACGCGACCGCCTCGTCGATTCCGGGGAAGACCACGAATGCGGTGGAGCTGTGCCGGCCGAAGGGCACGGTGTCGAAGACCACCTCGGCGACGAATGCGAGCGTCCCCTCCGAGCCGACGATCAGGCGCCGGAAGATCTCGAGCGGGGTATCGGCGTCGAGAAACGCGACGAGCCGGTAGCCCATCGTGTTCTTGATCTCGAACTTGCGGCGGATCCGCTCCGACAGGTCCGGGTCGCTGCGGATCTCGTCGCGGATCGCGATCAGGCCCTGCGCGAGCTCTGGCTCGCGGGCGGCGAACTGCGCCTCCGCATCGGGGGCGCCGGTATCGATCACGGTGCCCGACGGCAGCGCGAACGTGATCGCGCTAACCGTGCGGTACGAGTCCGCCGTGACGCCGCAGCGCATCCCGCCCGAGTTGTTGGCGACCACGCCGCCGACGGTCGCGATGTCCGTCGAGGCGGGGTCGGGGCCGAGGCGGCGCGCGTACGGCGCGAGCACCGCGTTGACGTGGCCCAGCAACGTCCCGGGCTGCACGCGGGCGCGCGCACCTTCGCCCTCGATCTCGACGCCGCGCCAGTGGCGGCGCACGTCAACCATGATGCCCTCGCCCTGCGCCTGGCCGTTGAGGCTCGTGCCCGCGGCGCGGAAGGTGAGCGGGACGCCGGTGCGGCGCGCGTAGTCCATGACCTTCACGACGTCGCCGACATCGTGCGCCATCACGATCGCCTGCGGCAGCATCCGGTAGGGACTGGCGTCCGACGCGTAGCGCACGAGGTCCGAGACGCGCGCGAGCACCCGGTCGGCGCCGAGCAGGCCGATCAGGTCCGAGCGCAGCGGCTCGGGCGTCCCAGTCGCGAGCGAGTCCGGCACGCGATCCGCGGCCGCGGCGGGCGCGTCAGGTGCGAGCGGCGCGACGGCCATCTGTCCTCACCCCAAAGACATTCCCGGCGCGACGCGAACCTCGATCAGCTCCGGTGCCGGTGACGCGATCGCCTCGGCGAGCGCCGTCCGCAGCTCGTGCGCGCCGTCGACCCGCCGCGCCCGCATGCCGTAGCCGGACGCGATCGCCACGCTGTCGAGGCCGCTGACGTCGAGGCCGGGCGCGCCCATCTCGCCCTCGAACTCCGCGAACCACTTCAGGATCGCGTACTCCTCGTTGCGCAGGATCAGCACCGTGAGCGGGACTTCGTAGGCGACCGCGCTCCACAGCGCCGCGATCGCATACTGCGCGGAGCCGTCGCCGATCACGGCCACGACCGGCCGCTGCGGCCTCGCGAGCTGCACCCCGATCGCGGCGGGGAGGCCGTATCCGAGGCCGCCCCCGGCGCCGAAGAAGTAGCTGCCCGGCTGTGAGAGGCGCAGTTGGTTGCGAAACGCCAGCACGCTCGACGGCGCCTCGTTGACGAGGATCCCCTCGGGCGGGAACACCTCCGCGACCACCGCGGCGGCCCCGGACGCCGTGATCGGGTCCGACTCGGGCGGCGGATCGGGCGCCGGCCGCGGGGCCGGCGCGGAGCGGGTGGACTCGGGGACCTGGGCGAGCAGTCCCTCGAGCGCGAGCGCCACGTCACCGAGGATCGCGTCGCCCATCGGCGCGCGCACCGCCTCGTCGGGGTCGCTCGTGAGCATCACGAGCGACGCGCCCTCGGGAAGTAGCGGCCCGGCGATGTAGGGGTAGTACGTGAACACCGCTGCGCCCGCCACGAGCACGAGGTCGTGTCCCTCGAGCGTCTGGGTGACCGCCGCGATCGCGGGCGGCAGGATGCCCTGGAAGTGCGCGTGGCCCTCGGGGAATCCGATGCGCCCCGATCCCGACGCGGGCGCGGACCAGACAGGCAGCCGGCAGCGCTCGGCGAGCGCGACGCCGGCCTCCCATCCGCCGCTCGCGTCGATGTCGGGGCCCGCGATCAGCACGGGGTTCGCGGCGCCGGCCAGTCGCTGCGCGAGGTCGCCGAGCGCCGCCGGGTCCGGCGCGGTGCGCCCGTGGACGGCGCGGGCGCCGACGTGCCGGGTCAGCTCGTCGTCGGCCTCGGCCGCCCAGTCGTCCATCGGGATCGACACGAACACGGGCGCGCGCGGCGCGAGGCCCGCAAGATGGGTCGCGCGCGCGAGCGCGTGCGGGACGTCCTGGGGACGTGGCGGCTCGTAGCTCCACTTCGTGACCGGCCGCGGGAGGGTGGTCGCGTCGCGGTTCGTCAGCAACGCCTCCATCGTCATCATCGCGCGCACCTGCTGCCCCGCCGTGACGACCAGCGGGCTCTTGTTCTCGCGCGCGTTGAACATCGCCCCCATCGCGTTGCCGACGCCGGGAGCGGTGTGGAGGTTGACCAGCGTCGGGCGCCCGCTCGCCTGCGCGTAGCCGTCGGCCATCCCGACGACGATCGCCTCCTGGAGCCCGAGCACGTAGCGGAAGTCGGAGGGAAAAGCCGAGAGAAACGGCAGCTCCGTCGAGCCTGGGTTGCCGAAGACGGTCGTCAGGCCGTGCGCACGCAGCAGGTCATACGTGGCGTCGCGGACCGAGGTCACCGGGCACCCGGGGCGGCGGGTCGGCGTTTGGGGAGGCGCGCCACTGCGCGCCGATCCTATTGCGCGCGCGGGAACGACGCCGTCCGCTCTGCCGACTGCGAGCTGCCGACGGCGACCTGCAGACCGCGAACTGCCTACTGCACGTAACCGGACTCGCGCAAGTACGCGCGCGCGACCGCGCGTGGCGTCTCGCGGTCGACGTCCACCCGCGCGTTCAGCTCCTGCATCACGCGCTCGGTGAGGCCCTCCTGGACCGCCTCGATCGTCGCCTTCATGTCGGGGCCGGCCTTGTCGGCCGTGTCCTGGCTCGCGACGAAGGTCACGTTGCCGGGCGGGAACACCTGCTTGTCGTCCTCGAGCGTGATCACGTCGTCGCGCGTCGAGAGCTGCGCGTCGGTCGTGAAGATGACCGACAGGTCCGCCTGGCCCTTGTCCAGCACTTCGTATCGCAGGCCGATGTCGACGGGCGTGAACTTCTTGAACTTCAGGCCGTAGTTTTGCTCGAGGCCCACGAGACAGTCGACGCGCTGACGGCACTCGGGCGAGCCGTAGAGAGTCAGGTCCTCGGACTTGCCCTCGAGGTCCGACACCGCCTTGACGCCGAGCTCGTCGGCCTTCTTCTTGAGGATGCCGACCGCGTTCGCGCTCGTGAACGCCGTGGGGGCGAGGGCGACGAGGCCCTCCTTCGCGAAGTCGTCCTGGGCCTCGCTGACCGCTTGCTCGGGGTCCGTCGGGATGTCCTGCGGCTGAACGTCGAAGAACTCGGTGAGCGCGGTGCTGGTGTACTCCGGGTATCCGTCGATGTCGCCGCTCTTCAGCGCCTTCAGGGCGATCTGGGCATCCCCGAGGTTCAGGTCCTTCTTGACGGTGTAGCCGGCCGCCCGGAGACCCTGCGCGTAGATCTCGCCGAGGATGAACTCCTCGGTGAAGTTCTTGGAGCCGACCGTGATCGTCGTGGCGGCGTTGTCGGCGTTGCGCTCGATCGCCTTGCCGCTTGCCGACGTGCTGTTGCTCGAGCTGTCGTTGTCGTCGCCGCACGCAGTCAGCAACGCCGCGCACGCGACCGCGGCAAGTGCCGCGAGCAGGAAAAGGAACGGGTTACCGCGTCTCATCAGGGTCGTTCTCCTCGATCGGGGGCTGAACGGCTTTGCGACGGGAGGAGCCTATCCGGTCGCAACGGGCCGCAGGCCCCGGGGTTGCACGAGGCGCTGCAACCCGGCGAACGCGAACTCGACCGAGATCGCCAGCACCGCCACGAGCAGCGCGCCCGCGAGGCGGCCGTCGTCTCCGTACACGTTCGCGCTCAGGATGTAGTCGCCGAGCGTCAGGACCCCAGCGAGCGGGGCGATCGTCGCGGTCGCCACCACGTTCACGGCGGACGTGCGGATGCCACCGAAGATCGATGACAACGCGAGCGGCAGCTCGATGCGCCGGACCACCTGCCATGCCTTCAGGCCCATGCCCTTCCCGGCATCGATCACGTCCTGGTCGACCTGCCGGACCCCTACGTACGTGTTCGTGAGGATCGGCGGTATCGCGAGCAGCACGAGCGCCAACATGACGTTCGTGAACCCCACTCCGATGTATGCGACGAAGAACGCGATCAGCGCGAGGCTCGGGACCGCGCGGCCCACGTTCGAGATGCTGATCGCGAGCAGCTCCCCCTTGCCCGCGTGCCCGAGCGCGAGGCCGATCGGGACCGCGACTGCGCACGCGATCGCGATCGCCGCGAAGCTCAGCTTCAGGTGCTGCCAGGTGAACTCGATGACCTCGTTCAGGCCGCCTACCTGCACGGTGCCCGTCTGAGCCTCGCGGGTGTTGAATATGAAGTCGATCGCGTTGCCGAAGTCCGACACGAACGCAATCGGAAAAGCAAGGTCTGGATGCATCACGCGGCTTGCACCCTCCGCCACGGCGTCAGCGCGCGCTGGACGACGAGCAGGATCACGTCGAGCGCGAACGCGAGCAGGATCGCGAGGCCGCCCGCCGCCACCACCCCCGTCTTGAACGTGATGTTGCTGCCCGTCACGATCTGCTCGCCGAGCCCACCCGCGCCCGCGAACACGGCGAGCGTCGCGAGCCCGACGGTGCTCGTCGTCGCGATCCGCAGCCCGGCGATGATGTCGGGGATCGCGAGCGGCAACTCGACCCGCCAGAGCAACTGGCGCTCGGTGAGGCCGACGCCGCGGCCGGCGTCACGCGCCTCGGCGGGCACATTCTGGAGCCCGAGGATGATGTTCCGGAAGATGATCTGGAGCGTGTAGGCGGTGAGCGCGATGATCGCGGTGGTCGAGCCGCGTCCCGTGATCGGCAGCAACAGGAAGAACAGCGCGAGGCTCGGCAACGTGTAGAGCACGCCGGTGAGCCCGACGATCGGGCCGACCAGCCAGCGACGCCGGCGCGCGATCAGCGCGAGCGCGAATGCGATCACGAACCCGATCGCGACCGAAACGGCGACCAGGTAGAGGTGCTGCGCGAGCGGATCGGTGTAGCGATCGAAGTTGTCGACGACCCAGCCCGGGCAGAGCTTGTTCTGGGAGATGCAGCTGGCCTCGCTGCGGTCGCGCAGCTCGACCTGGGCGAGTACGGGCGCAGCCGCGGCGAGACTGGTCAAGCCGTGACGTGCATCGTTGCTCGGGGCGATGTCAGGAACTCGGACACGATCTCCACCGACAGGACGCCCACCACGCGCCCACGGCCGTCCACCACGGGACCGTACTGGGTGTCCGACTGCAGCAGGTCCGAGAGGGCGTCGCGCAGCACGTCCTCCATCTCGAGGATCGGCCGGGGCGAGGTGTCGGGCCGGTCGGGAACCGTCTCGCGCTCGAGGTCGCGCCGGGAAAGCCATCCGAGCGGCCGGCCCTCGTCGTCGGTGACCAGCGGGAAGGGGAGGTCGGCGCCCGCGATCGCCTCGCGCGCCGCGCTTGTCGGATCGCCGGCGCGCACGAGCGGCGCCTTCCAGAGGTCGATGTCGCGCACGCGCAGCAGCGACAGGCGCTTGAGCGCGCGGTCGGCGCCGACGAAGTCCTCGACGAAGTCGTCCGTCGGATTCATCAGGAGCTCCTCCGGCGTCGCGTACTGTGCCAGCACGCCGCCCTTTCGCAGCACCGCCACGCGGTCTCCCATCTTGATCGCCTCGTCGATGTCGTGGGTGACGAACAGGATCGTCTTGCGCAGCTCCGACTGGAGGCGCAGGAACTGGTTCTGGAGGCGCTCGCGGTTGATCGGGTCGATCGCGCCGAAAGGCTCGTCCATCAGCATCAGCGGGGGGTCCGCGGCGAGCGCGCGCGCTACCCCCACGCGCTGGCGCTGGCCGCCGGAGAGCTGCGCCGGATAGCGGTCGCGCAGGTCCGTGCCGAGGTCCGTGAGGTCGAGCAGCTCGTCGACGCGCGCGGCGATGCGCTTCCCGTCCCAGTCGAGCAGCTTGGGGACCACCGCGATGTTCTCGGCGATCGTGAGGTGCGGGAACAGCCCGATCTGCTGGATCACATAGCCGATGCCTCGCCGCAGCTCGGCCGCCGGCCGGCGGCGGGTGCTCTCGCCGTCGATCAGGATGTCGCCCTCGCTCAGCTCGATCATGCGGTTCGCGAGCCGCAGCGCCGTCGTCTTGCCGCAGCCCGAGGGCCCGACGAGCACGCAGATGTCGCCGGCCGGCACGCTCAGCGAGAGATCGCGGATCGCCGGCTCGGCCTGCCCCGGATAGTGCTTGGTGACGTTGCGGTACTCGACCGACGACGCGCCCGAACGGGTCGTATCCGGAGCTTCCCCTGCCACGCGCCGGATGCTAGTGCTTGCGGACGGGAGCACCAACCCGACGAGTTCCGCGGTGTCGGCTCAAATGCCGCCGCCGGGACAGCGAGCGCCGGATACCCGCGCGATCCGCACCTGCGGGCCCGGGTACGCGCGCGAGACCCAGGCGGCGAGGCGCCCGGACCGCTCCGGGTCCTCGAGGCGCAGCAGGAGGGTGGATTCGTGCACCCGCGCGTTCGGCGCAACGCGCTCGAGATCTGCCGGCACGACGTATGCGACGCGACCCGCGCCGCTCGTGGCAGCGATCGTGGCGACGCGCATCTGCCTCGGGCCGGCGGTCGTCGTGACCGTCACCGACCGGCCGGGCGCCAGGGCGAGCGCAAGGGCGAGCCCACGCTCCACGACCAGGCTGCCGCGGCGTGGGGATCCGGCGGACCCGAGCGCCGGGCGCGCCTCGAGGCGGACGCTCCGCTCGTGCCCGCCACGGCTGAGCGAGGTCGCGACCGCCGGGTACGGGCCGCTCGAGGCCGCCACTCCCGGCAGCCTCGCGACAGGGGCGAGGTCGACGCCCGCGAGCGCCGTGATCCGGATCTCGGGCGCGTCCGTCGCGTCCGCGGCCGTCGCGCACGACGTGCCTCCGACTGCGCTCGTGATGGCGACCGCCGCGGCGGTTGCGCCTGCGACGGCGACGACGAGCGCGAGGAGTCGCCGGTGGGAGGCCGCGTGGGGCGTCCACCCGAGGTGCGTATCGCTTGACGTCGAAAGCATGCTGATCCCCTCTCGGCAGGTTGTGCTGCAAAAGGCTGGGGGAGACGCTAGGAGGCGCGGGACGGCGCTACCGCCGCAATGCAGCCGCGACGGGTGCAGGATTCCCTTCACCCTGGGGTGGGTCCCGGATAGGCTCGCGCCCAAGATGTCCGTTCAGCCAAGCGGCACGTCCCACGAGCCGCTCTTCATGCCGGCTCTCGAGGAAGGCGAGCGCAGGGCGCTCACCGCGGGGGGCATGATGCGAACCTTTCCCGCCGGGACGGCCCTGTTCCACGAGCGGCAGGTCGCGGATCGGGTGCTGGTGGTGCTCGCCGGATTCGTGAAGCTCAGCTGCTTCAGCGAGGACGGTCATGAGGTGGTCCTCGGGATCCGCGGCCCGGGAGACCTGCTCGGAGAGCTCGCGGCGATCGACGGCAATCCGCGGTCGGCCACCGGAGTCGCGCTCGAGCCGGTTGACGCGCTGGCGGTCTCGACGACGTTCTTCAACCAGTTCCTGGACGGCCACCCGCGGGTGTTCAGGGTCCTGCTCGAGATGCTCGCCCACCGGCTTCGCGATGCGGACCGCCAGCGGCTCGAGTTCGCGGCCAAGGAGTCGATGGGCCGCGTGGCGTCGAGGATCGTGCAGATGGCGGAGAGGTTCGGCGTGGCCGGCGAGGGCGGGATCCGGATCGACTTCCCGATCACGCAGGAGGAGCTCGCCGGCTGGACGGCGTGCTCACGTGACTCCGTAGTGAAGGCACTCCAGTCGATGCGTGACCTCGGGTGGATCGAGACCGGGCGCCGGCGCATCACGGTGCTCGACGTGGATGCGATCCGCCGCCGCGCCGCTTAGAGCCCCGTCACTGCCGAAAAGGCCGCACAACGGGCGCCGCGCGCTCTGTGGAAGCCGGACCGCCGCGAGGCGAGACTGATGGCATGCAACTGCTCGAAGCACCACGGGAGGGAACGAACGGCGCGTACGCCGCCGAGGCCGCTCAACTGGCCCACGCCGCACGGCTCCTGCACGTCGGCAGCTGGGAGTGGGACATCCGCCACGACCAGATCAGATGGTCGCGCGAGCTGTACAGGATCTACGGCTTGGACGAGAGCTTCACACCGACCTACGAGGCGTTCGTCGCGTTGCAGCACCCGGACGACCGCGAGCACATCGCGAGCCTCATCGAGAGCGCCCTCGAGATCGGCGCCCCGCTCGAGTTCGAGCATCGGATCGTGCGCCCGGACGGCCGCGTGCGGGCGCTGCACTGCCGCGGCGAGGTCGTGCGCGAGGGCGGCATCCCGGTGCGCCTGTTCGGGATCTGCCAGGACGTCACCGAGCGCAAGCGCATCCAGGACGAGATCGCGATCACGCGCGAGCTGGCGCTCTGTGTCGACGCCGCCGCCTCGGCCGAAGAGGCGACCCAGGCGGTGCTCGCGCGCCTGTGCCGTTACGGCGGCTTCGCCCTGGGCCAGGCCTGGCTCGTGGCCGACGATTACCTCGAGTTCAGCAGCGCATGGCCCACCGCGGGCTCGTCGCACGACCCCTTCACGAGTCGCAGCCGGGCGATGACCTTCGACGCCGGGACCGGCCTGCCGGGCAGGGCGCTGGCCACCAAGCAGGCAGTCTGGATCGACGATGTGCGGTCGGACCCGAGTCTCCCCCGAGCGCAGTTCGCCCGGGAGTGCGGCCTTGCCGCCGGCTTGGCGGTGCCGGTCCCGTCGGCCGAACGGATCGTCGCGGTGCTCGAGTTCTTCGCGAGCGAGCCGCGCGAGCGTGACGACGCGGTCGCGGACCTCGTCGCGCGCGTCGCGGCCCAGCTCGGCGCGATGCTGGAGCGCAAGCGTTCCGATGAGGCCCTGCGGGGCAGCGAGGAGCGGTTCCGCCTGCTGCTCGAGAGCGTCGAGGACTGCGCGATCGTGATGCTCGACCGCGCCGGGAACGTGGCGAGCTGGAACCAGTTCGCAGGGCACGTCACCGGGCACTCCGAGGCCGAGATTCTCGGCTGCCACGTCTCGCGGCTCTATACGCCCGACGCGCTCGCCGCGGGGGAGCCGGAGCAGCACCTGCGGCAGGTCGCGGCCGACGGCCGCATGGACCACTCCGGCTGGCTGATGCGCGCCGACGGCCTTCACTACCGCGCCGACGTCACGATCACGTCCCTGCGCAACGGTAGCCCGACCCCGGAGGGATACAGCTACGTGATCCGGGACCTGACCGAGCGCCGCCGGCTCGAGCAGGAGCTCCAGAGGTTGCGCGTCACCACCACGTGCACCCAGGACGCGATCGTCACCGCAACTTCCCGCGGCGGCATCGTGACGAGTTGGAACGCCGGCGCACAGCGCCTGTTCGGATACACGGAGCGCGAGGTGGTGGGCAGGCCGCTGAGCTTCTTCGGCGCCGAAGATGGCCTCGATCTCGCGGCACTGCTCGAGCAGGTGGGCGCGGCCCAGCGGCCCGAGCACCGCGAGACGCGCGCGGTCCGCAAGAACGGCGGCATCGTGGACATCACGGTGACCGTGGCCTCGATCCCCGATGCGAGGGAGGTCACCTTGATCGCCCGCGACGTGACCGAGCGCAAGCGCACGGAGCAGTACCTCGAGCGGACGTTCGGCACCTACATCGACCGCGACATCGCCGAGCAGATCCTGCGCGAAGGCCCTGCGCTGCGGGCGCGTGAGGTCGACGTGACGACGATGTTCGTCGACATCCGGGGGTTCACCGCCTTTGCCGAGGAATTCCGCCCCGGCGAGGTCCTAGAGACGCTCAACTGCCTGTTCGAGCTCGTCGTCCCGCTGATCGCCGAGCGCCACGGGCACGTCGACAAGTTCGTGGGCGACGGACTGCTCGCCGTGTTCGGAGCACCGCTCGAGCGCCCGGACCACGCGGACCTCGCGCTCGAGTCAGCGTGCGCGATCGCACGCGCGGCACGCGAGACCTTCCGCGGCGATCTCGAGATCGGAATCGGGATCGATTCGGGCACGGTGATCACCGGCAACGTCGGCGGGGGCGGCCGCCTCGACTTCACCGTGATCGGCGACGCGGTCAACACCGCGGCGCGGATCGAGACGGCGACACGCGACACGGGTGACACGATCCTCTTCAGCGAGCAGACGATGCGCCGTCTCCGGCGCAGCGACCTTCGCATCACCCCCCGCAGGTGCGAGCGGATGAAGGGCAAGCGCAAGGCCGTCGCGCTCTACACGCTCGACGTCGACGAGGCGCCGGTCGAGATCCGAGGGACGCGGTCGTGACGCTGCTGCTCGGCATGCGGGAGCTCCAGTGGAGCCGCCGGCGGTTCGCGATCGCCGTGCTGTCGACCGCGCTCGTGTTCGCGCTCGGCCTCCTGATGTCCGGCGTCAGCGCGAGCTTCGACAACGAGATCGACCGCACCGTCGAGTCCTTCGGCGCCGATGGGTGGCTCGTCCGCGGCGAGAGCTTCGGCCCGTTCACCGGCCCCGCCACGATCCCCGTCTCGCTCGTGCGCAGCGCCCGCGCGGTGCCCGGCGTGCGGCAGGCCGACCCGGTCGCCGTGCTGCGCGCGACGACCACCACTCCGGCGCGGCGCAACGTCAACCTGCTCGGCGTCGTCCCCGGGGGCGTAGGCGCGCCGCGCGGGTGGCAGAGCAACCTGCTCGCCCGTCGCGCGACGGCGATCGTCGACGAGAGCCTGGGGCTCGCGGTCGGGGAGGTCATCGACCTGAACGGACGGGCCCTGCGGGTCGGCGCGCTGACGCGCGGCATGACCTACTTCGCCGGGATCCCGACGGTGACCGTCTCGCTCGCCGAGGCGCAGAGGATCGCGCTCGACGGCCGCCCGCTCGCCACCGCGGTGGTCACCCGCGGCCGCCCGGCCGCCGCTCCGCCGGGCATGGCGCTGCTGGACGACCGCGAGGTGGCACGTGACCTGGCACGTCCCGTGCAGCAGGCAAAGCAGACGATCGGCCTGATCCGGCTCCTGCTGTGGGCGGTGGCCGCCGGGATCATCGGCGCGATCGTCTATCTCTCCGTGCTCGAGCGCACGCGCGACTTCGCGGCCCTGAAGGCGATCGGCGTGTCGACGGGCCACCTGCTCGGCGGCCTCGTGCTCCAGGCGGTGGTGCTTTCCGTGCTCTCTGCGCTGCTCGCGGTGGGGCTCGAGGAGGCGATCGCGCCCGCGGTCGCGATGTCCGTCGAGGTGCCGCTCGCCGCCTACGTGACCCTGCCCCTGGTCGCCGTGGTCGTCGGCGTGGCGGCGAGCTTCATCGCTCTGCGCCGCGCGGTCGCGGTCGACCCGGCGATCTCGTTTGCGGGGTCCCGATGAGCCTGCGCTGCCGCGATCTCGTCGTCGAGTACTCGGTCGGTGGCTACGTCGTGCGCCCGATCGACGGCCTCGACGTCGACGCGCGCCCCGGCGAGCTTGCACTGCTCCTGGGGGCCAGCGGCTGCGGCAAGACGACGCTGCTCTCCGTGCTCGCGGCGATCCTGCGTCCCGGCCGCGGTAGCGTGCGCCTCGACGCCACGGAGGTCACGCGGCTGCACGGTCGCGCGCTGAACGAGTACCGCCGCGATCGGGTCGGGATCGTCTTCCAGTCCTTCAACCTGATCCCCAGCCTGACCGCGGCCGAGAACGTCCAGATCCCGTTGCGCGCCGCCCGCAAGAGCCGGCGCTTCGCGCGTCAGCGCGCCGCCGAGCTGCTGGCCGAGGTCGGGCTCGCGGAGCGGCAGTCGCACCGCCCCGGCGAGCTGTCCGGCGGGGAGCAACAGCGCGTCGCGATCGCCCGCGCACTCGCACTCGATCCACCCCTGCTGCTGGCGGACGAGCCCACTGCCCACCTCGATCACGTGCAGGTGGACGGGGTGCTGCGGCTGCTGCGTGAGATCGCGGACGCGGGACGCATGGTCGTCGTCGCGACGCACGACGATCGCCTCGTGCCGCTCGCCGACCGGGTGGTCGAGCTCGGGTCCGGCGCCGGTACGGCCTGCGCCGCGGCCGGCGCGGGGCGGGTCCTGCGGCTCAGATCGAGAGCGTCGGTCCGTGGGCACGTTCCGCGAGCAGGCTGACGGCGAACAGTCCCACAGTGAATGCCGCCGAGCTCGGCGTCCGCGCGGTCGCGGTGGCTCATGCCGCCGAGGCGAGCTGAAGCGCGTCCGCCGTGACCGCCGGCTCGCGCCAGTTCGCGGTCGCGTAGACGCGGACCGGGTTCGAGATGTTCTTGAAGCGCAGCGGGCCGAGGCTCTGAAGGCGGATCGGGAGGCGCCGGCCGGCGGCCATCCTGCTCGCCTCGGTGATCAGCAGCTGCCCGGCGCCGGCGGCGTCCGCGACCCGCGAAGCGACATTCACGGCGCCGCCCCACCAGTCGCCGCCCCGGGTGACAGCAGGACCCGTGTGGATCCCGGCGTGGATCGGGGGGCGGCCCGTGCCCCAGAACGGCTCGGTCACGAGCGCGACGCCGAGCCGCACGACCTGCGCGGCGACCTCCCCGCGGACCATCACGGCGTCGCCTGACGTCTTGACGAGCTCAGCACCGTGAGCTGCGGCGAGGCACGCGACGCCCTCGGCGAAGCTGATCGCCATCTCGGCCGCGGCCTCGTCGCCGTGCTGCTCCGTGAGGCGGGAGTACCCGGAGATGTCGGCGAAGAGGAAGGTGTGTGCCCGTGTCGCGCCCATCTACCTGTTAGGCGTGACATTCGGGGGAACGATGTGACACGGTCACGACACGGCCTAGTGGAGGTCCGAGCCTAAAAACTTTTGTCGCCAACCGATCTGCCCGCAGCTACCTTGGGCTTCGGATTCGTAATCGGCGCCGCCCGCTGGTGCCACCTCTACATAGGCAGGTCAGGGAGGACCCATGGCATTCAGGGGACCACGGTTGGTCAACCTTGTTTTGGCTTTGGCGACGGTGCTCGCATGCATCGTCGTCCTGCTCACGCCCGCGGGCGTGAGTGCGGTGACGCTACCGGCAGGATTCCAGCAGACGGACGTTCTGCCCGGAGTCGGGAAGCCGCAGGACGTCGCGATCGCGCCGAACGGGCGCGTGTTCGTGGCTGAGAAGACGGGCTTCATCCGCACGTACGACAACATCGACGATCCGACGCCCACGCTGTTCGGAGACCTGCGCACCCAGGTGCACAACTTCAGCGGACGCGGGTTGCTGTCGATCGTGGCGGACCCCGGGTTCCCGGCCAAGCCCTTCGTCTACGTCTACTACAACATGGACGCACCGCTCGGCGGCACGCCGCCTGTGTATGGGGGTGGGTCCTTCGACCCGTGCCCGAAGGCGGACACGGTCGGCGACGTGCCGGACCTCGGTGCGCTCGACAACTGCCCCGTGGGGTCGCGCGTCTCGCGGCTCACCGTCTCCGGTGAGACGATGAGCGCCGAGAAGGTGCTGGTCGAGGACTTCTGCCAGCAGTTCGCCGGACACGGCGGCGGCGGTCTCGCCTTCGGCACCGACGGCAAGCTCTATGCGTCCGGCAGCGATGGCTCGACCTCCCTGTTCTGGGACTACGGGCAGCGCGGATCACCCAAGAACCCCTGTGGTGACCCCCCCGGCGGTGTCGGGGCCGACCTCACGCCTCCGACCTCGGAAGGGGGGCGGCTGCGCGCACAGGACGTGCGCACGACTGCTGACCCGACGGGACTCGCCGGCTCGCTGATCCGGATCGACAGCCCCGCAACGATGACCACGAAGATCGACCCCGCGACCAACGCGAGCCGCATCGTCGCCTTCGGCCTCCGGGACGCCACGCGTCTCGAGGTCCGGCCGGGCAGTGCGAACGACCTCTGGGTGGCGGATCGTGGCGGCGGCTACTGGGAAGAGCTCCACCGCGTGACTCCGTCCTCGGGGAAGGTCAACTTCGGTTGGCCGTGCTACGAGAACAACGCACCGCGCAAGCGCAGCGACGAGCAGGGCCTGAGCCTCTGTGAGTCCCTGTACTCGGGCGGCGGCGCGACGAGCGCCTTTTGGGCCTACGACCACGAGCTACCCGTCCACGCAAGCGAGAACTGCGAGAAGGACAGCCTCGGCTCGCCGCCCGGCAGCACGCTTTCGGGCCTCGAGTTCTACCCGGCGGCGGGCGGCACGTTCCCGCCGATGTACCGGAACGCGCTGTTCTTCGCGGACCGCCTGCGCAGCTGCATCTGGGCGCTCCTGCCCGATGCCAGCAGCGGGGGCGTGCCCAAGAAGGGCAACGTCGTGCCGTTCGCGGGCATGGCGACGCGGGCGACGGACCTCGAGGTCACCCCTCAGGGCGACCTCCTCTACATCGACCAGCGCGACGACATCGTGCGGCGTATCCGCTACATCGTGGCGAACACGCCGCCGGTGGCGGACGCGACCTCTGACGTGGCCGGCGGGCCCAACCCGCTGACGGTCAAGTTCAGCGGTCTCGGGTCGACCGACGCGGACCCGGGTGAGACGCTCACCTACGCATGGGACCTCGACGGCGACAACCTGCTGGACGACTCCACCGCCGCGCAGCCGGCATTCACGTACGAGATGCCCGGGACGTACACGGTGACGCTCAAGGTCACGGACTCGAAGCTGGCGTCCAGCACCGACACGGTCACGATCACGGTCAGCGACAGCGGCCTCAGGACGCTGCGTTTCTCGCCGGTCGCGGACGCGCGCGTCGAGTTGGCCAACTCGGGCACCAACTACGGCACGTCCAACAAGCTCAGGACCGACGGTAACCCGAAGGTCGAGAGCCTGTTGCGTTTCAACGTGACCGGTATCGACGGCATCGTCCAGAGCGCGAAGCTCAAGCTCCGCGCGCTGGCCGACGGCACGGCCGACGGCCCGACGCTGCACTCCGCGGCCGCCGGCTGGACGGAGACGGGCGTCAAGTGGTCGAACCGGCCGGCGTTCGCCGCCGAGCTGGGCGACAAGGCGGCGATCGCGCCGAACGCGCTCGTCGAGTACGACGTCAAGTCGCTGGTGGGCGCCAACGGTGAGGTCAACGTCGGCCTGCGCCAGCTCTCCGACGACAGCCTGGAGCTGGCATCGCGCGAGGATCTGGACGCGGCAAAGCGCCCGGTCCTCGAGCTGGTGGTCGCTCCGCGCCCGCCGGACCCGACGCCGGACCCGACGCCGGACCCGAAGGTCGACCCCAAGACGGGGCCGTTCCTCTCGGTGCCCGACCTGAAGGTCACTCCGGTCAAGCCGCTGACGAATCCGGTGCTCGCACTGGCCGTCGCCGGCACCCAGCGCGTGCTCGCGAAGAAGGCGATCGTCGTGCACGGGAGCTGCGCCGCATCCTGCACGCTGAAGGCCTCGGCCACGGTGACCCTCGCGGGCGCCAGCCGTGCCCTGAAGCTGCGGGCTGTCACGCGCAGCGCCGCGAGCGGCAAGCAGGTGCGGCTGCGCCTGAAGCTGTCCGGCAAGACGATGCGGGCTGTCCGTCGCGCGCTGCGCCAGGGCAATCGGGTGAGCGCGACGGTGACCGTCGTGGCCACCGACCCGTCCGGAGGCACGACCACCGCCAAGCGCAAGATCAGGTTGAAGCGCTAGTGGCGGAGGCCCGGCTGACGGAACAGCAGCTCGCGGCCTACGAACCGCGCACAGCGAGCGGTGCTTCGCTGAAGGAACGGCTCGAAGCCGCGACTCAGCCAGGCCCGCAGCCCGCAAGCCCTACGAGGCGAGTGGTGCTGCGCTAACACCGCTGATCACGAAACCGGTCCAGAAGAGCCCGCGCAAGTCGCGGGCTCTTCCGCGTTTGACGGTCTCGACGGGCGGGTCAGCGCGCTTCGGCGTCGTGGCCGAGGGCTGCCGCCGACGTCGACCGGGCCTCCGCAGACAGCCAGCCCTGGGCAAGGGGATCGACGCCCGACTCGACCACCCGCTGCATCGCGGCAAGCACCGGGCCCCGCAACTGGCCCTTGACCGTGGCGTACGCGTCCGAAGGCATGTCGCCCAGCTCCGCGGCGATCTCGAGGGCCCGTGCAAGCACCGCGTCGCGCGCGGTGATCTCGTCCACCACGGCGAAAGCGAGCGCGTCGCGCGGTTCGATCAGGTGGGCCCGCAGGACCAGCAGGCGGGCGACGGGCGGCGAGAGCTCCGCAGTCACGACCGCGAGCGCGTTGGCCGGGTATGGGACGCCCACGCGCGTCTCGGTGAGGCCGAGCTTGCCCTGCTGGGACCCGACGCGATAGTCGGCACAGAGCGCGAGCACCAGGCCGCCTGCGACCGCGTGACCGTTGACGGCCGCGACGACCGGGCGGGGGAAGCCGTACCAGGCCGCGACCATGCGGTTGACGCCCATGATCATCTCGCGCTGCGAGGACTCGTCGAGCGTCGGCACGAGGTTCAGGTCGAGCCCGGCGGAGAAGAACCCGTCACGCCCGACGAGCACCACGGCTTCGGGTGCGGAGCGCTCCAGCTCGGCCACCGCGTCGATCGCGTCCTCGAGCAGCTGCGGGTCGAGCGCGTTCGCCGGCGGCCTGTCGATGCGCACGATCGCCGTGCTCTCGTGCGACTCGATGCTCACGTGGCGCATGCCGGGTGGGCCTCAGACGACGAGGTGCGGATGCTCGCGCTCGAGCATCTCCCGGTACTTGCCGAACACCGGCTTGGTGATCGGCATCAGCTTGAGCGCCGCCTTCACGTCGCCGCCGCTCTTGATCCGGCGCCGCGCGAGTGCCATCGGCACGTTCTCCTTGCCCTGGAAGTACTTGTTCGCGACCTCGGAGTCCATCGTCATCTCGACCTGGGGCTTCCAGTCGACGTCGTCCGACCATTCCCAGCGCAGGTTCTGATCGCCGCCCGAGTCGTCGTAGGTGACGTTCACGACGGCGTCCTGGTCGGGGAACTCGAACCGCTGCGGGACCCGCGCGTCGCGCAGCTTCGGGCCCATCTCGGGGTCGGTGCTCATGATCGTGAACACCTTGTCCATGACCTCCCGAAACTCCCGCGCCGAGCTGAACTCCGCCATCGCCACGCGAGTCTAACCAACCCCCCTGGGCTGC
The DNA here is from genome assembly GCA_963724065.1 of uncultured Solirubrobacterales bacterium. Taxonomy (GTDB): domain Bacteria; phylum Actinomycetota; class Thermoleophilia; order Solirubrobacterales; family JBBDJG01; genus DASRIA01. The sequence goes on along the minus strand of CAVRTB010000002.1, from coordinate 79,220 downwards.
GGGCGGCCGGTAAGCTCGGTCGGGTGGCGAAGGTCTTCGACGCGATCGACACACCGCTGCGCGAGTGGATCGCGAAGCAGCATGTGTTCTTCGTCGCGTCGGCGCCACTCGACGGCGAGGGACACGTCAACGTCTCGCCGAAGGGGCCGATCGGAATGTTGCGCGTACTCGACGACAGGACGGTCGCCTACCTGGACCTCGTCGGCAGCGGCGCGGAGACGATCGCGCACCTGCGCGAGAACGGGCGCATCGTCGTGATGCTGTGCGCGACCGAGGGACCGCCGCGCATCGTGCGGCTGCACGGCCGCGGCGAGGTGATCGCGGCGGACGACGAGCGCTTCGCGGCGCTGATGGAGCGCTGCGCCTTCGAGCAGCCGGCGGTCGCCGAGGCGCGCCGCGCGGTCGTGCGGGTCGACGTCACGCGGATCGGGGACTCGTGCGGATACGGGGTGCCCTTGATGAGCTTCGAGGGCCACCGGCCGCACATGGAGAAGTGGGCTTCGAAGCGCCTTCGCACCGAGGGGCCTGAGGCGCTGCGCGACTACCAGCGCGAGAAGAACGCGAGCAGCCTCGACGGCCTTCCCGCGGTCGAGCTGGCTCCACGGCCGGATAGCCGTTGATCCCCAGGTAGCCGGAGCGCGATCAGCTGTCGAAGCCGAGTCCGAGCCGGTCGAGCAGCCGTAGCCACGCGCCGCGCCGCCCCTCTTTCCGATCGGCCGCCGCGAGCCGGTTCCGCGTGAGCTGGATCACGCCCCAGCGCAGCGGCTCGGGCGGGAACGGGATCGGTCGGCGCTTCACATAGGAGAGCGCACTCGCCTCCGTGTGGCGCTTCGCGAGCAGGTCGAGCGCGACCCGCGCGCCGAAGCGGCTCGCGCCGATGCCGAGGCCCGTGTGGCCCGCCGCATAGGCCACGCGGCCGCCGTGCGCCGTGCCGAAGAACGCCGAGAATCGGCTGCATGTGTCGATCGGCCCGCCCCAGCGGTGCGTGAAGCTGATGCCCTCGAGCTGCGGGAACGTCGTAAAGAAGTCCTGAGCTAGCTTCGCGAAGGTCGCGTCGCGCTGCGCGCGGCGCGGGCTCAGGTCGTTGCCGAACCCGTAGATCGCGTCGTAGCCGCCCCAGAGGATCCGGCCGCCGGCCGTCAGCCGGTAGTAGTGGAACCGGTTCCCCGAGTCGCCGATGCCCTGGCGGTTGGCCCAGCCAAGCGCCGCTCGCTGGGCGGCGCTCAGCGGCCTGGTCATGAGCACGTAGTCCCAAACCGGCACGATCCGGCGGCGCACCGCCGGCAGCGGTGAGCGGAAGGCGCCGGTCGAGAGCACGGTGCCGCGCGCACGCACGCGGCCGCGCGGGGTCGTCAGCTCGGCTCCGCCACGCGCGCCGCGGACGCTGGTGACGGGCGTGCCCTCGTGGATGCGCACGCCGAGCGTCGCCGCGGCCCGCGCGAGCCCCCACGCGAGCTTCGCCGGGTCGAGGATCCCCGCCCCGCTTCGCTGCCACAGGCCGGCTCGGTAGGTCGGCGAGTCGATCTGCGCACGGACGGCGTCGCGGTCGAGCAGCTCGGCGTCGTGGCCGAAGCGCCGCATCTGCTCGGCGCCTTTCTCGAGCCATGCCTCCTCGTGCGGCTCGAGCGCAACGGTCAGGTCGCCGCCGAGCACGAGGTCGCAGTCGATCCGGTGGCGCTCGAGTGCCGCGACCGTATCGGTGAAGTTCTCGAGGCCGAGGCGCTCGAGCGCCGGCAGCTCGCCCGGGAAGCGTGCCAGGCCGTTGTCGATCCCGTGCGTGAGGGAGGACATGAAGAACCCGCCGCTGCGGCCCGTCGCGCCGAACCCAATGGTCTCGCCTTCGAGCAGCACGACGTCCGCGCCGGGCGCGTCCTCCTTCGCGAGGATCGCTGCCCAGAGGCCGCTGAGCCCGCCGCCGACGACCGCGAGGTCCGCCTCGGCGTCCATCTCGAGCGGCGGATGTGGCGCGGGCGCGGCAGGCGAATCCAGCCAGAACGGCCGCGGGACGGCGTCCGCATAGGACGCGCTGTCACGCGCGCTCGGCGGCGCCGCGCTCCAGGGAGAAGTGCTCGCCATCCCGCGGATCCTGCCACCATGCCCGCGATGAGCGCTGTCTTCGACCACGAGCTGCGGGTCAGGTACGGCGAATGCGACCCGCAGAGCATCGTTTTCAACGCCAACTACTTCCTGTACTTCGATGTGGCCTTCACCGAGCTGTGGCGTGAGGCGATCGGCCCGTGGGAGCAGATGGTCGAGCGCGGCGTCGACGCCGTCGTGGCCGAGGCGACCGCCCGCTTTCGCGCACCCGCGCGATTCGACGACGTTCTCACGCTGCGGTGCCAGGTGACGCGGATCGGCACCACGAGCATGACCACGCGGATCGAGGTGCTGCGGGGCGAGGACCTGCTCGTCGAGGGGCGCCTCCAGCACGTGTGCGTGGACGCGCGTACGTGGAAGAAGACCGAGCTCCCGGACTGGGTGCGGGCGGGCCTGCTGCGGTTCGCGGCCGCCGACGCCGAGCAAGCGCCGGTCGCTCCCTGACCTGCTGACGATGGCCAAGCGCAAGCGCCGCCGCGCAGATTCCAAGCAGCCGGTCGCGAGCGTCGACTACGCCGACGCGGAGGGCAACGTCCTCACGCTGCGCGCGACGGTGTCGGCCGGCACGGCGGCGAAGCTCGCTGAGCGCACCGGCGGCGCCGCGGCGTCGCCCGACGACATGTGGCGCCGGCGCGGCGAGATGCTCTTCGAGCGCTTCGCCGTGCGCTGGACGATCGCGGGCCTGCCGCTGGAGGGGCAGAAGGAGCTGCTCGCCCGCTTCCGGATTGCGGACCAGGACACGCAGCGCTGGGTGCGCGAGACGATCGACGACCACGTGCAGCGCCACCAGCCGGAGCTGGCGTAGCGCCCCAGCCTCAGGCCGGCGTCAGCTCGCCGCCCTGGACGGCGACCATCGCGGCGTAGCGGCCGTCGGCCGCGATCAGCTCGTCGTGGCTGCCGAGCTCAACGACGCGGCCGTGGTCGAGCACCGCGATCTGCTCAGCGTCGCGCACGGTCGAGAGGCGATGCGCGATCGCGATCGTCGTGCGCCCGCGGGCGAGGTCGTCGAGCGCGGCCTGGACCGCGCGCTCGGTCTCGGTGTCGAGCGCGCTGGTCGCCTCGTCCAGCACGAGGATCGGCGGGTCGCGCAGGATCGTGCGGGCGATCGCGATGCGCTGCTTCTCGCCGCCCGAGAAGCGGTAGCCGCGCTCGCCGACCACCGTCGCGTAGCCGTCGGGCAGCTGCTCGATCAGGCCGTGGATCTGCGCGGCACGGGCTGCCTGCTCCAGCTGCTCGTCGGTGGCGTCCGGCCGCGCGAAGCGCAGGTTGTCGGCGATCGAGGCGTGGAAGAGGTGTGTCTCCTGCGAGACCACGCCGACCTCCGCGGCCAGCGAGGCGTGGCTGAGGTCGCGCACGTCGAGCCCATCGATCGTGACCCTGCCCTCCTGCACCTCGTAGAGGCGCGCGAGCAGGTACGCGAGCGTCGTCTTGCCCGACCCCGTCTCGCCGACGAGCGCGAGAGTCGTGCCGGCGGGGACCGCCAGGTCGACGTCGCGCAGCGTCCACCCGGCCTCGGCGCCGTACCTGAAACCGACGCGCTCGAAGGTGACGGCTCCGCTCAGCTCCCGCGCCGGCAGCGAGACCGCGCCGTCGCGCTCCTCGATCTCGACCGGGAGGTCGAGGTACTGGAACACGCGCTCGAACAGGGCCAGCGAGCTCTGAACGTCGACATTCACGGACAGCAGCGACTGGACCGGGAAGAAGAGGCGGGTCTGGAGCGTGGTGAAGGCGACCAGCGTGCCGATCGTGATCGCGCCGCCGCCGTCCACGATCGTGAGGCCGGCGAACAGATAGATCAGCGCCGGCATCGCAGCAAAGCTGATCTGCACGGACGCCATCCGCCAGCGGCCGGCCATCCGCGAGCGCACCTCGAGGTCGGCGAGGCTCGCCGACTCGCGCTCGAAGCGCTGCGCAAGCTCGGGCGAGCGGCCCATCGTCTTGCCGAGCAGGATGCCCGAGACCGACAGCGACTCCTCGATCAGGGAGGACATGTCGGCAAGCCGCTCCTGGCGCACGGTCGTGATGCGCCGCCGCTCCTCGCCGACGCGGCGTGTGATCCACACGAAGAAGGGCAACAGGCCGAGCGCGGCCAGCGCGAGGCGCCAGTCGAGCAGGAACATCGCGGCGGTCGCCGCGAGGACGGTCGTCACGTTCGAGACGATCGAGGTCGCGGTGCTGGTGACGACGCTCTGCACGCCGCCGATGTCGTTCGCGATGCGCGACTGCACCTCGCCGGTGCGCGTACGGGTGAAGAAGGCGAGCGACATCCGCTGGAGGTGCCGGTATACGGCCGCGCGCAGATCGTGCATCACGCGCTGGCCGACGGTGTTCGACAGAAGCGTCTGGGCGACGCCGAGCACTCCCGTCGCGATCGCGATGCCGATCATCCCTGCGACGAGCGCGGCCAGCAGCCCGGTGTCCTGGCCCGGGATCGCGTCGTCGAGTATCGCGCGCAGCAGGAAGGGAGACACCATCCCGAGGCCGGCGGAGACGAGGATCAGGAAGAGCACCGCCGCGAGGCGGCGCCGGTAGGGCCGGAACAGTGCGAGCAGCCGGCGCCCGTCGACCTTTCCGGGTTCGTCGCTCAACAGCCGCGCCTGCCCCCGCAGGCATGCCCGGCCAGACGCTCGAGCGCGCCGCGCAGCTGCTCGCGCTCGCCCGGTGCGAGTGGCGAGAGCAGGTCCTGCTCGGCTGCCTCGGCCGCCTGCCATGCCTGGGCGAGCCGCCGGCGGCCCGTGACGGTGAGCTGCACGAGGTGCCGCCGCCGGTCTCGCGGGTCGCGCAGCCTCACCAGCAGGCCGTCGCCCTCGAGTGTGTCAAGCAGCCCGACGAGGTTGCTCGGGTTGATCCGCAGGGCCATGCCGAGCTCCTGCTGCGAGAGGGGCCCGGCCTCGGCCAGGTGGTTGAGGACGGGGAACTCGTGCGTGCGCATCTCCATCGCCGCGAGCGCCTCGCCCAGGCGGTAGCCGGCGGTGCGCGCCAGGCGCGCGAGCAAGAGGACGACGCGGGTGGTGCCCGGTTCGGCTCTGGAAGCGGCTTTCGTATGCATTGCGCCATGTTAGCGACAAATCATGGTCGCAACAAACGATTGGTGGCTATAATCATGCAGGTTCTGGGCCGAGCGTCAGCGAGGCCACGTGACTGAGGTGGGGCGAAGCCCCTACATATCGGTCCAACGCGAAAGAGGAAACGATGGAAAAGCCAGCCACCACGGAAAACTTGATTCTCGTCCCCCTCGACGACTCGATCCTCTTCCCGGGCATGTCGGCGACGATCGCCGTGGAGACCGGGGACGAGGAGCGCGTCCTACTGGTCCCGCGCATCGACGGCGAGTTCGCGAGCGTCGGCACCGTCGCCGACGTGGTCGAGCGCATGCGCATCCCCGGGGGCGGCAGCGCCGTCACCCTGGAGGGAGTCGCGCGCGGCGTGCCCGGCGCTGCAAACACCGACCCTTCCGGAACGCTCCGCGTGGAGGTCACGGTGCACGCGGACCCGGACCTCCAGGAGGAGCAGGTCCGCACCCTCGAGCGCGAGTACCGCGCGGTGGTGGAGGAGATCCTCGATTTGCGTGGAGCCGACGCGCGGATTCGCGCGTTCGTGCGCTCGATCACGGGGGCCGGCCCGCTGGCCGACGCCTCCGGCTACTCCCCGGACATCAGCCTGCGCGACAAGGTCGGCCTGCTCGAGACGCTCGACGTCGCGAAGCGCCTGGAGCGCGCGCTCGAGCTTCAGCGTGAGCGACTCGCGGAGCTCCAGGTCCGCGCGAAGATCCGCGACGACGTGCAGCAGGGCGCCGAGCGCCAGCAGCGCGAGTACTTCCTGCGCAAGCAGATGGAGTCGATCCGCAAGGAGCTCGGCGAGGACGAGGGCTCGGTCGCCGACGAGTACCGGCGCAAGATCGACGAGGCCGGCATGCCCGATGGCGTGCGCGACCAGGCCGAGAAGGAGCTCGCGCGCCTCGAGCGCATGGGTGACTCATCGGGCGAGTCGTCGATGATCCGCACGTACCTCGACTGGCTGATCGCCGTGCCGTGGTCCAAGCGCTCCGAGGAGCGCCTCGACCCGGTGCACGCGCGGGAGGTGCTCGACGCCGACCACGCGGGGCTCGAGGACGTGAAGGACCGGATCACGGAGTACATCGCCGTGCGCAAGCTGCGCACCGAGCGCGGCATGACCGAGGAAGGGCGCGCCGCCGGCGCGATCCTCACCCTGATCGGCCCCCCGGGCACCGGGAAGACGTCGATCGGCGAGTCGATCGCACGCGCGACCGGCCGCGAGTTCGTCCGCATGTCGCTGGGCGGCGTGCGCGACGAGGCCGAGATCCGCGGCCATCGGCGGACATACATCGGGGCCCTCCCGGGCCGTCTCGTGCGCGCCCTCAGGGACGCGGGCACGATGAACCCGGTGATCCTGCTCGACGAGGTCGACAAGGTCGGCGCGGATTGGCGCGGCGACCCGTCGTCGGCGCTGCTCGAGGTGCTCGACCCGGCCCAGAACCACAGCTTCCGCGACCACTACCTGGACGTGGAGCTCGATCTCTCCCAGGTCCTGTTCATCGCGACCGCCAACGTGGCGGAGACGATCCCCGGGCCGCTGCTCGACCGCATGGAGGTCGTGCGCTTCGACGGGTACACGACCGACGAGAAGGTCGCGATCGCGCGCGGCTACCTGCTCCCGCGCCAGCTGAAGCGCAACGGGCTGCACGACGACGAGGTGACCCTCGACGACGCGGTGATCCGGGCGATCGTGTCCGATTACACGCGCGAGGCTGGGGTGCGCAACATCGAGCGCGAGCTCGGCAAGCTCCTGCGTAAGACGGCGACCCGCCTGGCGGCCGGCGCGGAGAATGCGCCGGTCGCGATCGACGTCGACGCGGTGCGCCGCTCTCTGGGCCGGCAACGGTTCTTCCAGGAGTCGGTGGAGCGCACGGCGGTCCCCGGCGTCGCGACCGGCCTGTCGGTCACCGGCGCGGGCGGCGACGTGCTCTTCATCGAGGCGACCGCGATGCCCGGCAAGGACGCGCTCGTCCTCACCGGCCAGCTCGGTGACGTCATGAAGGAGTCGGCGCGGATCGCGCTCTCGTACGTGCGTGGGCACGGCGAGCAGCTCGGCATCGCTGCGGACGCATTCGAGGATCGCGACTTCCACGTGCACGTGCCCGCGGGCGCGATTCCGAAGGACGGGCCGAGCGCCGGCATCACGATGACCACCGCGCTCGCCTCCCTGCTGGGCGGCCGGCCGGTGCGCCACAACGTCGGCATGACCGGTGAGGTCACGCTCCAGGGCAGGGTGCTGCCGATCGGCGGGCTCAAGCAGAAGGTGCTCGCCGCGCACGCGGCCGGGCTCACGGACGTGATCCTCCCGGAGCGCAACCGCGGCGATCTCGACGACGTCCCCGAGGACGTGCGCGAGAAGATGACGTTCCACCCCGTCATGACGATCGACGAGGTGCTGAGCTTGGCGCTGGAGCCGGCGCCGGTGGCCGTCAGGCCGGGCGGCTGAGCCGCGCCGGCTCGGCCGAAGCGCACTCTTCGAGGTGGGCGAGGATCGCTGACGCGACCTCGCCCTCCGCGTCGGTGGTGAGCAGGTGGCCGCAGGCCTCGATCAGCTCGAGCTTCGCGCCGGGGATCAGAGCCGCAAGCTCGCGTCCTCTGTCCGGCGACACGAGGTTGTCCTCGAGGCCGTGCACGACGAGCGTCGGCACGCTCGTCGAGCTCACGCAGCCGGGGCCGGGTGTCGTGCCCGGCGATCGCGGCCAGCTGCGCGTAGAGCGTGAGCGGCGAAGTGTCGTCCTCCAGGCGCCGCGCGAGGTCGTCGCGGACGCGCTCCGGATGCTCGCGCAGGGTCCTGCGCGCGTAGAGCGCGGGCGCGACGAGCGGGAAGGTGCGCTTCGGGCCCGCGAGCGGACGCATGGCCGCGGTCGCCAGCAGTCGCCACGGCGGCGCCCCGCGGCGTCCGCCCGCGCGTCGTGCACGCAAGCGTCAGTGACTGCACGCTGTCGCGATGGCCGAGCGCGAGGTGCTGGGCGATCATGCCGCCCATCGAGGCGCCGATCACATGGGCGTGATCGACTCCCGCGTCGTCCATCACGGCGCGCGCGTCGTGCGCGAGGCCGCGCATCGACAGCCGTCCCCGCACGGGGGAGGAGTCCCCGGTGCCGCGGTTGTCGAACACGATCGCGCGGTGGCGGCGCGCGACCCACGGCAACAGCCGGAACCACAGGCGCGAGCTCGCGGCGAGACCCATGATCATCAGGACCGGCTCGCCGGGGGCGCCGTCCTCGTGCGGTCCCTGCTCGTGCCAGGAGAGCCAGCCGTCGTGAGTGCGGGCCGTGGGCATGACCATAGTGTTACGGTCAGCGCGGAATGACGGATCGCTCGTTGCGTGGAAAGACCCTGTTCGTGTCAGGCGGAAGCCGCGGGATCGGCCTTGCGATCGCCGTGCGCGCCGCGCGCGATGGGGCGAACGTCGCCCTGATCGCGAAGACGGCCGAGCCGCACCCGAAGCTCGAGGGGACGATCTACACGGCAGCCGAGGCGATCGAGCAGGCCGGCGGGACCGCGCTCCCGATCGTGGGCGACATTCGTGACGAGCAGCAGGTCGCGGCCGCCGTCGAGCAGGCCGCAGAGCGCTTCGGCGGCATCGACGTGTGCGTCAACAACGCCAGCGCGATCAACCTCGCCGGCACCGAGGCCCTGGAGATGAAGCGCTACGACCTCATGCAGGACATCAACACGCGCGGCACCTTCCTCGTCAGCAAGTCGTGCATCCCGTACCTCAGGCAGGCCGCGAACCCGCACGTGCTGACCCTCTCGCCGCCGCTGCTGATGGACCCGAAGTGGTTCAAGAGCCACGTCGGCTACACGATCGCGAAGTACGGGATGAGCATGTGCACGCTGGGCATGGCGGAGGAGTTCCGGGAGGAGGGGATCGCGTTCAACTCGCTGTGGCCGCGGACGATCATCGCGACGGCGGCGGTGCAGAACATCCTCGGCGGCGACGAGGCGATGGCCCGCGCGCGCACCCCGGAGATCTACGCGGACTCGGCCCACGCGGTCGTCACGCGGCCGAGCCGCGAGACGACCGGCAACTTCTACCTCTGCGAGGACGTCCTCGCGCAGGAGGGGGTCACCGACCTCTCCTCCTATTCGTCCGGCGGCTCCGACGCCGACCTGATCCCGGACATCTTCGTCGAGTAGCCCTAGGGCGGACTAACCCCAAGTACCCGGACACCCCGGGGTTCGATAGCTCGTGGCCGAACGTCCCGCGCTACCGCCCAGAGCAAGCAGCCCGGGACGTTCGGTGGGGATGTGAGGGCCCGCGCGGTGGCGACGGTCAGCTGAGCGCGAGTTGTCGTGACAACTCGGGGTTAGCACGCCTTAACTCTCGGCGAGCCGCAACACGTCGCGGTACTCGGCGATCGCGGCCCCGAGCGCCGCGCCGTCCCCGTCACGCTGAAAGGCGTCGAGCGCCTCGAACCACTCGAGCGTCCGCCCGGCCGGGGAGGTGCGCCACAGCACGCGCGCCGGCACATCGCCCGCGTTCCACATCTGATGCACGGCGCGCGGGGGAATGTCGAGCGTGTCGCCGCCGACCAGCACCCGCTCGGCTCCCTCGACGAGCGTGGTGACCGAGCCCTCGAGCACCTCGAAGTGCTCGGCCTGATCCGGGTGGAAGTGCTGCGGGGGCGCCGGTGAGCCGGGCTCGTAGACGACCTCGACCTCGAGCGCCTCCGGCGTTGAGCCGCGCACGGTCACGGCCGAGCTGGGCGACAGCTGCAGGGTGGTCACGGGGAACGCATGGTACGGACCGGGAGGCGCACGCGTGTCGCCTCGAAAGGTGGAGACCTACCTGCGCATACTTGCTGATCGGCGAGTCCGGGTGGCGCGCGTCCGTGGGTGGCATTGCACGCTCACCCGGGCCCGCGTAGAGGACTGATTCCCGGCACGGCGCCCGCGGCCCTGTGTTATAGGTAGGGGCGGTCGTGGCGCCCGGCGTCACACAAACCACAACTTTGGGGGTTCAGATGTTGCGTAGTACGCGCCTTTTGGCGCTCGTATCGATGCTGCTTGCCGTGGGGGCGGTGGCGGCGTCGCCGGCGATGGCAGCCAAGCCGGTTCAACTGTCGCTCGGTGACTCCTGGGCCTTCGGGTTCGGCGCCGCCGTTCCGAGCGAAGGCGGTTACGTGCCGAAGCTGCACACCGCGCTTCAGGCGGGCTTTGACTGCTCGCCCTCCGACAACCCGAAGCCGGGCCAGGGATGCGGCCAGCTCGAGCTGGTGAACATCGCGGTCGGAGGCGCCACCACGCCGACGCTGATCGCGAACCAGCTGCCCGCCGCCGTCGCGTTGCTCGAGGAGCGCAACTCGAACAGCAACCCGCGTGACAACGTCGAGGTGGTGACGGTCAGCATCGGCGGGAACGACGTCACGAACCCGATCATCGGCGCGTGCCTGGGCGGGCTGACTGCGAGCTGCATCGCGACGATCTCGTCCGAGTTCGCGGCCTACACCAGCGACCTCAACGTGGCGCTGTCCGCGCTGCGCGACGCCGCCGGGCCCGATGCCCGGATCGTCATCAACACCTACGACAACGGGATCGCGCAGTGCGTGCTCGGCGGCGTGCCCGGCGCGGTGCAGCTCGCCGGCATCGTGCTCGAGGGCCTGCCTCCGTTCGTGCCGCTCGGCTTGCACGACATCATGCGTGACGTCGGGGCCGACTACGGCGTCGAGGTGGCCGAGGTGTACGGCGACCTCAGCCCGCAGGACTGGGTGGGCGGCAACGACTGCCTGCACCCCGACGACTCCGGCTACGACAAGGTGGCGGAGGCCTTCGCGGACGTGCTGATCGGCTGATCGCCAGCTGCGATCGACGCACGAGAAGGGCCTCGCGCAAGCGGGGCCCTCTCTCGTTGCGGCGGCGCCGGGTAGGATCGCCGCGATGAGCAACTACAGCGTGGTGAGCCTGGACGAAGTGCCGGACCTCTTCGGGGGCAAGTACCCGGGCACGATGCGGATGCTGAGCGAGCCGCTCGGCAACGAGCAGGTCGCGATCACGCACCGTCACATGACTCCCGGGTCGGGGGGCAAGGGCGGCTACGGCCACCGCCACAAGACGCAGGAGGAGGTCTACTTCGTGATCTCCGGCACCCTCGAGTTCAAGCTCGACGACGAGGTGCTCGAGCTGGGCGGCGGCAGCGTCTTGCGCGTGGCGCCCGAGGTCGTGCGCTCGGTGTGGAACGAGGGACCGGGCGACGCGCAGCTGATCATCGTCTCGACTCGCATCGAGGACGCGCGCGATGACGCGGAGATGATCGAGGACTTCTGGCCCGAGTAGCGCCCGGCTCGCCTACGGCGACAGCCGCACCGGGAGCGTCTTCAGCTGGTTGATGAACGGCGAGAGGGCGTAGGCGCTCGGCCCCGCGAGCTCCATCGCGGGGAACCGCTTGAGCGTCTCCTCCAGCAGGATCTGTAGCTCGAGCCGCGCGAGCGCCGTCCCGAGGCAGAAGTGGCGCCCGCCGGCGCCGAAGGCCTGGTGCTCGGGGTTGCGCCGCACGTCGAAGCGGTCGGGGTCCTCGTAGCGCGTCTCGTCGCGGTTGGAGGACACATACCACATGACCACCTTGTCGCCCTCGCGGATCTTCGTGCCGTTCAGCTCCGTGTCCTCGGTCGCGGTGCGGCGGAAGTGCGCGAACGCGGGGAACATCCTCAGTGCCTCCTCGACCGTGCTCGCGGTCAGCGAGGGGTCGTCGAGCAGGATCTGCCGCTGGTCCGGGTTCTCCATCAGCGCCTTCATCGCGCTGCAATAGGTCGACTTCGTGCTGTCGTTGCCGGCCGCGACGAGCAGGAAGAAGCCCATCACGATCTCGTGCTCCTCGAGCTTCTGGCCGTCGATCTCGGCGTGCACGAGCACGCTCGTGAGATCGTCGGTCGGGTTCTCGCGCCGGTCCGCGATCATCACGCGGCAGCGCTCGAAGACCTCGGGGATGTCGCGCTCGAGCACCCCGGGGATGCCCTCAGGATTCAGGTCGGGGTCGCCCGCGCCGAGCGCCGAGTTCATCAGGGTGGCCCACGCCTCGTCGTCCTCGGGCGGGATGCCCATGAAGCTTCCGATCACGCGCGACACGACAGGCTGGGCGACGTCGCACACGAGGTCGCATGTCTCACGCCCGGCGACGCGGTCGAGCACGTCGACCGCGATCGCACGGATCTCGTCCTCGTGAGCCGCGATCCGCTTCGGCGTGAAGCCCGCCTGGAAGAGAGCCTTGATGCGGTCGTGCTTGGGCGGGTCCATGCCGATGAACATCGCCCGCACCAGCTCGAGCGGGAAGACCTCGCTGACCGCCGTGACCCCGCCGCGCTCGGACGAGAAGGTCTTCCAGTCGCGGCTCACCGCGTGCACGTCGTCCGCGGTGGTGATCGACCAGAACCCCGGCTCCCCGGGGTACTCCGGGATCTTGGCGCTCCAGTGCACGGGGCACTCGCTGCGGATCTCGCGGAACAGCTCGTGGGGCGGCCCCTCCTCCCACAACTCCCGCTCTATCACGAGCGCGTCCTCGAGGTCGCTGCGGATCGACTTCATTCGGGCCTCCGTGGTCGTGAGCCGGGAAGGGCATCGTAGCTGCGAACATGCGGTCGAGGTGAGCGCATGACTCCAACCGACCCAGGCGATGCGATCACGCCCGCGGGGCTCGACGCCCTGAAGCGCGAGGTCGAGGAGCTCGAGACTTTCGGGCGCCGTGCGATGGGTGAGCGACTGCTCGCGGCTCGCTCGCTCGGCGACCTCAAGGAGAACGCGGAGTACCACATTGCGAAGGAGGACCAGGCGCATCTCGAGACCAAGATCAAGCGCCTGCGCATGCGGCTGCGCGATGCCGTCGTGGTCGAGGCCGACGCGAGCGCCGTGACCTTCGCGTTCGGGCGCACCGCGGAGGTGCTCGACGAGGAGACCGGCAACGTTCACACGTGGACGATCGTGGGCGCGACCGAGGCGGACCCCGGCGGCGGGAAGCTGTCCGCCGAGTCGCCGGTGGCGAAGGCGCTGCTCGGCAGCTCACCCGGCGAGTCGGTCGAGGTCGAGACGCTGCGCGGCCCGCGCAAGTACCGGATCGAGAAGCTCCTGCCCTGAGCGGGGCGCCGAGGATGTCGCGCCATGTCGTACCGTGGCTGGTCGGGCTCGCCGTCGTGCCGGCGACCGTGGCCGTCTCGGGAACGGCGCTTGCCGGGTCCGACGGTGTCCGCGCCGTCGCCCCCAGATCCCCGCTCACGTCGCCGCGCGGGATCGATCGCGCGCAGCGCTTCGCGAGCCGCCGGTTCGGCGTCGCGGCCTTTGCGGTGCTGGAGGAAGGCCGGCGGCCGCGCGGCTTCCAGCGCACGGTCCAGTTTCCGTCCGCGAGCGTCTCCAAGGCGATGCTGATGGTCGCGGTGCTGCGCCGCGCCGCCGGCCGCCGGCTCAGCGAGGGCGAGCGGGCGCTGCTGCGGGCGATGATCACGGTGTCGGACAACGACGCCGCGAGCGCGCTCTACCGGCAGGTCGGCGGGAACGGACTGCGCGCCGTCGCGCGGGCCGCGGGAATGAGGAAGTTCGGCGACGTCGGCCACTGGTCCGACGCGAAGGTCACCCCTGCCGACCAGGCCCGCCTGTTCCTGCGGATCGACCGCCTCGTGCCCGGGGCCCATCGTCGCTACGCGCGCAAGCTGCTCTCCTCGATCGTCACCGAGCAGCGGTGGGGGATCGCGCCGGTCGCGCGCCGGCGGGGCATGAAGATCTTCTTCAAGGGCGGCTGGCGAAGCGGCATCACGCACCAGGTCGCGCTGCTCGAGCGCGGGGGCCGGCGGATCGCGCTCGCCGTCCTCACGAGCGGGGCGCCGACCCAGGCCTACGGCGAGGAGACGATCGAGCGCATCGCGCTGCGCGTGCTACGCCCGCGCCGGTAAGCTCGCTGGTGATGGCAGTCGCCGAGGTACAAGGCATCGACGGGCTCAAGGCGCTGATCGGCACGGAGATCGGGCCGGGCGATTGGCGCGAGGTGCGGCAGGAGGACATCGACACGTTCTCGCAGTTGTCCGGCGACGACCAATGGATCCACGTCGACCGCGAGCGCGCCGAGCGCGAGAGCCCGTTCGGCACCACGGTCGCCCATGGCAACCTGACGCTTTCGATGATCGACGGCTTCCGGCTCGACCTGATCTCGTCGAGCGGCTTCGCGCTCGGCGTCAACTACGGCTGGAACAAGGTGCGGTTCCCCGCGCCGGTTCCCTCCGGCAGCCGTGTCCGCGCGAAGGCCGCGGTGATCTCGGTCGACGAGGTCGGCAGCGGCTGGTGGCAGGTCGTGACGCGGTTCACGGTCGAGGTCGAGGGCTCAGAGAAGCCGGCGTGCGTCGCCGACAGCGTCGGCCGCGCGCTCGTCGCCGGCTGACGCCGGCCGCCTTTCGGGCAGCTCGGTCGTCCTTGTCAGGCGTGGCGGTCCACGACGAGGTGGCCGTCGTGACCCACGCGTAGCGAGCGCTCGCCGCGCAGCAGCTCGAGCACCTCTTCGCCGACGACCTCGCGCCGCCATCCGGTGAGCAGGCGGTTGGCGGCGGGCTCGGCGCGGTCGCGCACCGCCCCGAGGACGACCTCACCGACCTCGGCACGGTTCGCGATCATCTCGGGGGCGATCCGCTTCTCCTCGCAACGCGCGCGGATCAGCGCCTCGACCAGCACCGACAGCGGCCCGAACCACGGCGGCACCTCGGGCCTCCCGGGCAGCTCGATCGGCGTTGCCTGCTCGCCGCGGCGCAGCGCCGCGAGTAACTGCTTTCCGTGGCGGCGCAGGATGCCCTCGCCGACGCCGCGTTCCTGCTTGAGCGCGTCCAGCGACGCCGGACGCCGGCGCGCGAGCTGGGTGACGAGGCGGTCCGGCAGGACCGAGCGGATCGGCCGGTCCTGCTCCCGCGCGGCCTGCTCGCGCCAGATCGTCAGCTCGCGCGCGACCGCCGCCTCGACCGGCTTGAGGACGGTCGAGGCCGAGAGCCGCCGGAAGACCTCTTCGGGATCGCGCTCCTCCGCGCTTGCCGCCTCGAGCAGGCGACACTCCTGTTGCGCCCACTCGACCCGTCCGCTCGCGCGCAGGCGCTCCTGAAGCTCGGCCGCCACGGCGACGAGGTGCTCGACGTCTTGGCGTGCGTAGGCGAGCTGCCGGTCGGTGAGCGGGCGCTGGTCCCACCGGGTGAAGCTCTCGGACTTCTTCAGGGAGCGGCCGAGCAACTGCCCGACCAGGTACTGGTAGCTCGACTGGTGCGTGGTGCTCGTGAGCGCAGCGGCGATCTGGGTGTCGAAGACGTTCGTCGGCCGCGTGCCCCACGCGTGCTCGACGATCGCCAGGTCCTGGCGGCCGGCGTGGACCAGCACCTCCACCGACGG
Source organism: uncultured Solirubrobacterales bacterium (assembly GCA_963724065.1). GTDB lineage: Bacteria > Actinomycetota > Thermoleophilia > Solirubrobacterales > JBBDJG01 > DASRIA01. The sequence goes on along the minus strand of CAVRTB010000002.1, from coordinate 63,720 downwards.
GTCGCCGAGCGCGGCGAGCAGCGGACCGGGATCCTCGTCGCCGAGTGCATCGATCGTCGCGACGAGAGGTTGCCCGTCGTCGCCTTGCGCGGCAACCTGGACGAGGCACAGGAGCGGGAAGTAGCGTCCCTCCGACATGAACTCGGTGTCGAACGCGATCTGGCCCGTCGCGAGGGCCCGCGCCGCGACCTGCTCCAGCGCCCGCTCAGGCAAGCTTGCGCGCGGTGAGCCCGAACGGGCTTCCCTCGGAGTCCTTGCAGATCGCGAACCCCTCGCCGGGATGCACGACGCTCCCGCCAAGAGCCTCGACCTGCGCGAGCGAGGACGCCATGTCGTGGACGTGGAGATAGGGCAGCGAGAACGAGTCGCCGGGTCCCCGGCCGCGCTCGTGCAATCCGATCGCGGGCTCGCCCGAGCCGGTCTGCCAGCCCGCGCCCTGATCGGGCGTGCGTGCCGCAAGCTCGATCCCGAGCAGGCCGTTCCAGAAGCGGCGGGCGCGATCGGGGTCGTCGGCGGGGAACTCCACGAGCGCGACCGGGCACGCGGCGCGCTCGCCGCTCTCGAGCAGGCCCTTGAGCCGGTGCAGGTCGCGCTTCAGGCCGGCGCGCAGGACGGGGCCGAGGAGCGGTGCGAGCGGGCGCAGGCGCCGGCGCGGCGTCAGCTCGATCTCATAGCCGAACGAGCTGCCGGTGCCGACCGTCCGGGGCCGCACGGTGCGCCTTCCCCGAAGCTCGCCGCTCGTCCCGTTGCCGGTGAACTCGTAGGCGCTGCCGGGCTCGACGCTCGTGACGGTGCAGTCCGTCGTGAAGGCCCGGCCCGCGAACCTGACCACCTCGTGCACGCGCGTGCCGACGGCCGGGGGGCCGGGCGGGTCGGGCGTCATCTCGGTGAGCCCACCGCGCCAGCGCTCGTCGAACGAGTAGTCGGCGATCGCGTCCCACACCTCGGCCTGCGACGCGTCGATGTGGACGGACTCGTCGAGGCGCACCGTCGATCCCATCGGCGCAGCATATGACGCCGCCGCCTCGTGGACCCGGGCGCCGGCCTCATCACATCCTCATCGCGCTCTCATTTTTGCCTCGTAGAAAGCAGTTTCCCGGTGGCCTGTCGGAGCGGTCACCCCACCACGACACGGGAGCACTGACAATGAGGAAGCGAACGCTGATCGCCGCGGCCGTGGCATGCATCGCCGCAAGTTTCGCGATCGTCGCCTGCGGCGACGACGACAACTCGGGCGCGGACAATCGCGGGCTCCCCCAGGGCAGTGAGCCCGTGGACCTCGACCCCGCCGACTTCTCGACGAACATCGACAATCCGTATTGGCCGATGAGCCCAGGGAGCCGTTGGGTCTTTCGCGAGACCGACACCACGGGCACCGACGAGCGCGTCGTCGTGACCGTCACCGACAAGACGAAGAAGGTCGCGAACGGCATCACGGCCCGTGTGATCACCGACGTCGTGACCGACAACGGCAAGCCGGTCGAGATCACGGACGACTGGTACGCCCAGGACAAGGACGGGAACGTCTGGTACCTCGGCGAGGCCGTGCGCAACTTCGAGAACGGCCGGTTCCTCGACCGCGAGGGATCGTTCGAGGCGGGCGTCGACGGCGCCCAGCCGGGGATCGCGATGCCGGCGGACCCCGAGCCCGGCCTCTCGTACCGGCAGGAGTACTACAAGGGCAAGGCCGAGGACCGGGGCGCGGTGATCACGGTCGGTGAGGAGCGGGTCGAGGTTCCGGCCGGCTTCTACGACAAGGACGTGTTGATGACGCGCGACCTCGTGCCGCTCGAGCCCAAGGTCGAGGAGATCAAGTTCTACGCGCCCGGCGTCGGGCCGCTGCTGAGCATGCACACCGACGGACCCGGCGGGCGGGCCACGCTCATCAGCTACCGGCGCGGGAAGTAGGCCTCAGGAGCAAGTCATACAAGCGCCTGGACCCCGGCCTCGAGCTCGAGCAGCGCGCGCTTGCGCTCGAGGCCGCCGCCGTATCCGGTGAGGCTGCCGTTCGCGCCGATCACGCGATGGCACGGGACCACGATCGAGATCGGGTTGCGCCCGTTGGCGGTCCCGACCGCGCGTGCGGCCGACGGCGCTCCGATCCGGCGCGCCTGCTCGCCGTAGCTGATCGTCTCGCCGTACGGGATGTCCTCGAGCGCGCGCCAAGCGCGGCGCTCGAAGTCATTGCCCCTCATCATCAGCGGCAGGTCGAAGGCGGTGCGCCCGCCCTCGAAGTACTCGGCAAGCTGCGCGCGCGCGTCGGCGAACGGCTCGTCGCGGCGCTCCCAGTCGCGGCGGACCGCTACTGACGTGCGGCCCCCCTGCATGTAGAGGCCGTGGAGCGCCTCGCCGTCGCCGAGCAGCAGCAGCTCGCCGATCGGGCTATCGAGAGTCGTGTAGAGCATCGTCGCCTCGCTCGGTCGTGGGGTTCGCATGTTGAACGCCCTCCCGGCACGAAACGTGAGGTCACACGACTCGAAGGCGCGTGTACCTCAGGCGCCCGCCGGAACGGCGTTCGCCTCGTGCTTGTCGCGCTCCGCCTTCGCCGCCTCGCGCAGCTGCTCGAAGCGGACCACGTGGCCGCCGGCGCCCCAGCTGCCCTCCGCGACCTCGTGCATCAGCACCCAGACCCGCAGAGCCTCCTCGTCGGGAATCCCGGCCGCCTCGCGGATCAGGCGCGTGGCCGCATCGGCGAGCTCCTCGCGGCGGCGGTCCGACAGCGCGCCCTGGGGCGTCGTCACGTCGACCTTGAAGGTCGGCTTGTCGACGGGCCGCCCCGCGGCGAGCACCGAGTCGGCCGGCAGCTCGTGCACGTAGGACCACGTCACGTTGCGGAAGAACTCCGTGTCCGGCGCTCGCTCGGCACGCAGCAGCGCGGTGGTCAGGTCCTCGAGGAGCTGGGCGCGGGCGCCGGGCTCGAGTGCGCCCTTCGGGTAGGTGAGTTCGAAAATCGGCAAAGCGGCCTCCCTCGGTCGGTGTGACGCTGTATGACGCGCATCATAAGGCTAGGATGACGAGCGTATGAGTACCTCGTCACAGATCGATCCACGCGAGCGGATGATCCAGAGTGCCGCGATCCTGTTCCGCGAGCGAGGGGTGCACGGCACGTCGTTCTCGGACGTGCTCGCCCACAGCGAGGCGCCGCGTGGCTCGATCTACCACCACTTCCCGGGCGGCAAGGCCCAGCTCGCCGAGGAGGCGACCCGCTACGCCGGCGACTTCATCGCCGGCGGTCTCGCGGCGGGGCTCGCCCAGGAGGACCCGGTCGCCGCGATCCGCGCCTTCGCGGCGCTCTGGCGCGACATCCTCGAGCGCAGCGACTTCACCTCGGGTTGCCCGGTCGTCTCGGCCACCCTCGAGGGAGAGCGCACCCCGGGCGCGCGCGACGCGGCCGGCGCCGCCTTCCGCCGCTGGGAGGAGCTTCTCACCGGCGCGTTCGCACAGCGGGGCGTCGCCCCGGTGCGCGCCGCCTCGCTGGCGACGCTCGCGATCGCCGCGATCGAAGGGGCGATCGTGCTGTCGCGCGCGGAGCGCTCGAGCGCGCCGCTCGAGCGCGTCGCCGGCGAGCTCGAGACGCTCGTGGCGAGCGCCGCCGCTAGCTGAGTCGGCGCGCGACCTCCTCGAGCGTCGCCCGCACGTAGGCGGGCTCGAACGCGATCTGCCCATGGGTGAACCGCAGCGGCGTGAGGCCGGCCGCCGTGTGGGCTTGGTCGCGGCGGCGGTCCTTCGCCTGCTGCGCCGGGGTGCGGTGGTACCGCAGCCCGTCGGTTTCGACGACCAGGCCGAGGTCTGGCCAGTAGAAGTCGGTCCGCACGCCGCCGATGTAGCGGCCGGTCTCGGGGGTGGAGAGGCCCGCGGCCCGGGCGACCGGCAGGAAGCGCCGCTCGAGCTCGGAGTCGGTGAGCGTGAAGGTTGCGCGATCGAGCAGCTTCCCGCAGGACCCTCAGCCCGGGCCGCCGGGTCATCCCCGAGATCGCGGACCGCAACTGCTCCGGATGGATGAGGTCGAGCTTGTCCGCCTGGTTCACCGCGCCCTCGATCCGATCGCGGTCCAGGACGGCGGCGATGTCGACGAGTGTGCAGGCAGGACTCGTCACGGGGATGCCGCATCGCCGGCCGACGTCATCCTTCTCCAGCGCGGCCCGACGCCGCACGACGATGCCGGGCCGCCGCCGCGCCACGGTAGCGGGCACGGACACGTCGATCCGTGCCGTCGGCGGCCGGATCCCCCACAGCGCGGCGGCGCTCTCATGACTCAGGACGGCGGCGGAGCCGCAGCTCAGGACGGCGGCCATCCACCGGCCGTGCATGGTGAGCTGCGGGCGCCCAATCGCATAGACGCCGCGCGCGACGGGATGCAGGCGAGCGCCGCGGATCCTGTCGTCGATCATCCGCGCGCTGTACCCGAGGGCCAAGAGCTGCTGCCGCGTCACCACCCCGTGCTGCGACCGCGAGAGCATCCAGACACCCGCCGACGTTCGCTGAAGCCTTGATGACCCCATCGGGTAGCAAAGTCTTCAGCGAGCATGGATTCGCCCCCGCCCGCCCCTTAAGCTCCGGCGGTGTGAGCCCGGTCCGTGAAGACGTGCACGTCGTCGGCCGCAGGCTCGATCCGGAGCACCATCGTGTACGCGACTTCCTGACCCGCTCGGCCCAGCCGTTCGAGTGGCACGAGGCCGGGTCGGCGGCCGCGGACGGCCTGCTCGAGCGCGTCGGCGCGGTGGGCGCGGACCTGCCCGTGCTGATCGATCAGGGTGAGGCCCACGCGGGCGTCACGGTCGAGCGGCTCCACGAGCTGTGGGGGATGCTGTCGGCGCCGTCGCGGGCCGAGTACGACATCGCGATCGTCGGCGCCGGCCCGGCCGGCCTCGCGGCTGCCGTGTATGCCGCCTCGGACGGGTTGGCGACGGTCCTGCTGGAGCGCGACCTGCCGGGTGGGCAGGCCGGCCATACATCGATGATCGAGAACTTCTTCGGCTTCCCGCAGGGCATCGGCGGCGCGGAGCTCGCCCGCCTCGCGGGTCGCCAGGCCGAGCGCTTCGGCGCGGAGCTGATCTTTCGCGGCGTCGTCGGGGACGACCCCTTGTCCGACAGCAACCACCGGCTCGCCGTCGACGGCGGGTACGAGGTGACCGCGCCGATCGTCGTGGCCTCGCCCGGGATGGACTGGCGCCGGCTGGAGGTCGACGGCCTCGACCCGTTGCTCGGTCGCGGGGTCTACTACGGCGCGGGTCGCAGCGAGGCATTGCAGTGCGGAGGGGACGACGTGCTCGTGGTGGGCGCCGGCAACTCGGCGGGCCAGGCGGTCCTGAACCTCGCCAACGCCGGCGCGCGCGTGAAGATGCTCGTCCGTGGCGACCGGCTCGCCAAGACGATGTCCGCGTACCTCGTCGAGCGGATCGAGCGGCACCCGCTGATCGACGTGCGCTACGGGACGCAGGTGCGCGGGCTGCACGCCGGCACCGAGCTGGACGCGGTGACGGTCGAGGGCCCGGACGGCGCGGAGCGGCTGCCCGCGACCGCGCTGTTCATCTGCATCGGAGGCCAGCCGCGGACCGGCTGGGCGGCCGGCTCGGGGGTCGCCCTCGACCCGGCGGGATACATCCTCACCGGCCCCGACCTGCTCGAGCAGGGCAGACGCCCGCCAGGCTGGCCGCTCGACCGCGACCCGCTCGCGCTCGAGACGAGCCGCCCGGGAGTGTTCGCCGCGGGCGACGTGCGGCACGGGTCGACCAAGCGTGTCGCCGGCGCGGTCGGCGAGGGCGCGATGGCTGTCGCGCTCGCTCACCGCCGCCTCGCGGAGCTCGCCCGCTGAGCCCGCGACAGCCCTACGCGGCTTCGGCGTAGGCCGGCTCGCGGCCGGCCTCAGCGACGTCGCCGTGCGCGGCCGTCGCGGGGGCCTGCGAGCGCACCACGGTGACCGCCACCAGCACCGCGACCGCCATCAACCCCGCCCCGAGCAGGAACGCGAGGTGGTAGCCGGAGTTGAGCGCCGCGTCGCGCGCGACGCCGTCGGCGCGCAACGCGTCCGTGCGCTCGGTCGCGAGTGTCGCGAGCACCGCGAGCCCGATTGCGCCGCTCACCTGCACGGTGGTGTTGACGAAGCCCGAGGCGAGTCCCGAGTCGCGCGGCGTCGCGCCCGACATCGCGAGCGTCATCAGTGCGGGAAAGGCGAGGCCGGCGCCCACGCCGAGCAGGACCATCACCGGCGCGACGTCGATCAAGTAGGTCGCATCCACCGGCGCCCGGGCAAACAGCAGCAGCCCGGCGCCGCCGGCCACGAGTCCCGCGATCAGCGCGGCGCGCGCGCCGACGCCCATGATCAGACGTTCCGCGTAGCCGAGCGACAGAGTTCCCATCACGAGGCACGAGGGCAGGAACGCGAGGCCGACCTCGAGCGGGCTGTAGCCGAGTATCCCCTGGAGGTAGAGCGCACCGAGGAAGAACATCCCGAAGAACCCGACGACGAGCAGTCCCATCACCGCGTTCGCCCCGGTGACGTTGCGCGAGCGGAAAAGACGAAGTGGCATCAGCGGGTTGCTGATGCGCGCCTGGCGCGCGACGAACGCGCTCAGCAGCGCGACCGAGACGGCGCCGAGCCCGAGCGTCTGGGCCGAGCCCCAGCCCTGCTCGCCGGCCTCGAGCAACGTGTACACGCCGAGCATCAGCCCGCTGGTGAGGAGCACGGCGCCGGGGACGTCGGCGCCCTCCTTGACGCCGATGCCCGCGCGATCCTCGACCAGTCGCAGGGCTCCGAATGCGGTCGCGACGCCGAGCGGCAGGTTGATCAGGAAGATCCAGTGCCAGTTGATCGCCTCCGTCAGGATGCCGCCGGCGAGCAGGCCGATCGAGGCGCCGGCCGATGCGACGAAGCTGTAGACGCCGATTGCCTTTGCCTGCTCCCGCGGCTCGGGGAACATCGTCACGATCATCCCGAGGATCACGGCCGAGGCGACCGCGCCGCCGCCGCCTTGGAGGAAGCGCGCGCCGATCAGCATGCTCTGGCTCTGGGCCACCGCGCACAGCGCCGAGGCGGCGGTGAACACGGCCAGGCCGATCAGGAAGACGCGCCGCTGCCCGACCAGGTCGCCGATGCGCCCGGCGAGCAGCAGCAGCCCGCCGAACGCGATCAGGTACGCGTTCACGACCCACGCGAGGTTGCTCTGGGAGAAGCCGAGATCGTCCTGGATCGAGGGCAGGGCGACGTTCACGATCGTGGAATCGAGGACGATCATCAGCATCCCGCCGCAGAGCACGTACAGCGCCAGCCAGCGCGAGCGCTCCCTTGTCGTGTCAACAGTCACGTAGTCGATGCCTTTCGTGTTGCTCGCATTCGGAGTCGTCAAAACGTAGACCGGGGGGCGGCGCTGAACTCATCGCCTGTGGCGATCGCTACGAGCGCGCCGCGGCCTTCGACCACTCGGCCTTGTGGGCGCGCTTGGCCGCCTGGTAGTCGAGCAGCGCCTGCGAGGAGTCGACGTCGCCGAGCGTAGGATGCCACGGAACGAGATCGCCGGCGGCCGCGATGCCGAACCGCTTGGCGAGCACGGCGCCAAGCGCCTTGACCTTCATCTCCCCGAATCCGGGAAGGGCTGCGAGGTTGGCGCGCAGCGTGTCTGCATCCGCGGCGTCCGTCCACACGCGGGCTGCATCGCCGCCGTAGTGATCGCGGATGTGCACGGCGAGGTCGTGCACGCGCCCCGCCATCGCCCCGGGGTAGCGGTGGAGCGCCGGCTTGGCGCGGAACACCGGCTCGAGGTCCGCCGACGCGAGCGTCGCCGCGTCGATCGCGCCGAGGCGCGCGCGCAGCTCGAGCGGGCCGCCGAACGCCTTCTGCACCGGGACCTGCTGGTCGAGCGCGAAGCCGACGAGCAGCGCCATCGGGTCGGACGCGATCAGCGCGTTGGCCTCGTCGGAGTCGGTGAAGTAGAGACGGTCGGGCACGGATCGATCGTAGCGGCGTCCCGTTGAGCGCAAGTCCAAGTGAACCTGGTCACACAACGATCGCAGGCCTTGACATACCCCCTAGGGGTGTCTACTCTGCGGCGAGAGAAAGATACCCCCCAGGAGCATCACAGGAGGAGGATCACAATGGCTACTGAGGCAGCCCAGGCACCAAGGCGAATCCTGTCCGGCGCTACGGCACGGCCGGCCTTTCGCGTCGCCGATTGGACGACCGTGTGGATGGTCTCGGTCGTCGGTTTGGCCGCGCTCTCACTCACCGGGGCGCTGGCGTTGCTGCTCACCGGCTTCGGATCAAGCGTGCTGGCGATCATCGCGGTCGTGGCGGCAATCGCGACCGGCGTGCTCGGCCACCTCGCACCGCACCCGGCTTCCTCGGAAGTGCTGTCGCCGAGCCGCGGCGAGGCTTTCTAACGATGGAGGCGACCGCACACAGTCACGAGCACCACCACGAGATGCCGACGTCGGGCAGCGAGTTGACCGGCGTTGCGATGAGCGCCACGCTGCACTGCCTCACGGGCTGCGCGATCGGCGAGATCACGGGTGTGGTGATCGGAACGGCGTTGGGCTTCTCCAACCTCGGGACGATCGCGCTTGCCGTTGCGCTTGCATTCCTATTCGGTTACGCGCTGACGAGCCTGCCACTGCTGCGTGCCGGTCTGGCGCTCGGTGCCGTGATCCCGATCGCGCTTGCATCCGACACCCTCAGCATCGCGACGATGGAGATCGTGGACAACGCGATCCTGGTTGTGATCCCCGGCGCGATGGACGCCGGCGTCGCCTCGTTGCTCTTCTGGGGCAGCCTCTCTGTCGCGCTCGTGATCGCCGGTGCGTTCGCGCTTCCCGTGAACCGCTGGCTGATCGCGCGCGGCAAGGGGCACGTCGCCGTGCACAAGACGGGAATCCACGGCGGCCCCCCGACGCGCGTAGTCGCGATCGTGGCTGCCGCGGCGGCTGTCTTCGGGACGGTCGTGCTGACCGCCGAGGCGATCAACGGTGACGACATGGCGGGCGCCGAGCATCGCGCGACGGCCGCGGACCCGGTCCGCGGGCTTGCGGTGAGCACGGCCGGCATGACGCTCGCGCTCGCCACGCACGAGTATCCGCGCGGCCGCGAGGATGAGCTTGCATTCCGCATCCTCGACTCCGACGGACGGGCCGTGCGCGACTTCGAGGTCGAGCACGACAAGCGCATGCACCTGATCATCGCCCGCCGCGACATGACGGGCTTCCAGCACCTGCATCCGCGAATGGACTCCTCCGGTACGTGGCGCACCCCGCTGCGCATCCGCGAAGCGGGCAGCTACCGGGTCTTTGCGGACTTCAAGCGCGAGGGCGAGGCGCGGACGCTGGCTGCCGACGTCGCGGTGGACGGGCCCATCGAGTGGCAGGACCTGCCGGCCGCCGCAGACAGCGCCCGTACGCCCGACGGGTACGAAGTACGCATGGAGGGCGGCAGCGGCGCCGGCCGGGAGGCCGACCTGCGGTTCACCGTGACCCGCGCGGGCAAGCCGGTGCCCGTCGAGCAGTACCTCGGTGCGGGTGGTCACCTGGTGGCGCTGCGCGAGGGCGACCTCGCCTACCTGCACGTCCATCCCGCCGGACACGACGAGGGCAGCGACCCGGTCGCGTTTGCGACGCAGTTCCCCACCGCCGGGCGCTACCGCCTGTTCCTCCAGTTCAAGCACGAGGGCGAGGTCCACACGGCCGCCTTCACCCACGAGGTCTCGAGCAGTGGCAACAGCGAACCGGGTAGCCACCCAACCGAAGGAGGAAACCATGGCTGAGGCAGGGACACGCGGATACACCGCGTCGAAGGACCAACTGCTGAAGCGGCTGCGCCGCGTCGAGGGTCAGGTGCGGGGCATCGAGCGGATGGTCGAGGAGGACCGTTACTGCATCGACGTGGTGACCCAGATCAGCGCGGCGCAGGCGGCGCTCGACAAGATCGCGCTGGGACTGCTCGACGAGCATGTCCGCCACTGCTTGGCCGGCAAGGGCCATGCGCCGACGCCCGCGCAGCCGGGCGCTCAGGCCGACGAGCTGATGAGCGCGGTCGGGCGCCTCGTCAACCGTTGACGATGACCGGGCACGGTGCAGACCAGCGCGCCTACCTGCCGGCGCTGCGGTGGAAGGCGCTCACGCCGCTCTTCGACGGCGTCGTGAGGGTCAGCGCGCGGGAGCGCGCCGCCAAGCGCCTGCTGCTCGACCAGGCCGACGTGGCCGCCGGTCAATCGGTTCTCGATCTGGGCGCGGGCACCGGCACGCTCGCGATCGAGCTGAAGCGCCGCGCGCCGGGGGCCGTGGTGACCGGGCTCGACGCGGACCCGGAGGTGTTGGCCCGGGGTCGGCGCAAGGCCGCCGGTGCGCGGTGCGACGTCGCGTTCGTGGAGGGGTTCTCCACGGAGCTGCCGTTCGCGACGGGCACGTTCGACGTGGTGCTCTCGACCCTGTTCTTCCACCACCTGACGGGCCCTGACAAGCGCCGCAGCGCGGCGGAGGTGCGGCGCGTGCTCAGGCCGGGGGGAACGCTGCACGTCGCGGACTGGGGGAGGGCGAGCGATCCCGTGATGGCCGCCGCGTTCCTCGCGGTGAGGGCGTTCGACGGCTTCGAGGTGACCGCCGACAACGCGCGCGGCGCGCTCCCGGCGATCTTCACGGACGCAGGGCTGGACGGCGCCCGGGAGACGCGGCGATTGAGGACACCGCTCGGCACGCTCGCGCTCTACAGCGCAAGCAACGCTCAATAGCACGAATATATCCACTTGGATATACTGGCCGTAATGGATGCTGCTTCCGCACTTCGCTCCGCACGACTGCGGGCGGGGCTCACCCAGGGGGCGCTCGCCGCCCGGGCGGGCACCTCGCAGGCAGCCGTCTCTGCCTACGAGAGCGCTCGCAAGCAACCTTCGGTCGCCACGCTGAGCCGGCTGCTCGCCGCCGCGGGATCGAGGCTCGCCGTCGAGCCGGCGGAGCGCCCGCTGATCGCGGTCGGGGAGCTGCAGCTCGCGGCCGCGGGACGTGGCCTCGTCGAGGTGCTCGCGCTTGCGGAGGCATTGCCGAGCCGGCATGAGGCCCGCCTGCGTTATCCGCGCCTCGTCGCTCGCCGGGACCGTGCGGCATGACGCTCGCGGAGCGGGTGGTCGCGCTGCATCGCGCGCTGGCGCGAAAGCGGATCCCGCACGCCTTCGGCGGGGCGATCGCGCTCGCCTACTGGACGCTCGACCCGCGCGGCACGAGCGACATCGACCTGAACGTCTTCCTTCCGGCCGCCGGGAGCGCTCGCGCCCTGCGCGCGCTGCCGGACGGCGTGGAGTCTCCGGATGGCACGGCCGAGCGGATCGAGCGTGACGGGCAGATCCGCCTCTGGTGGGACGAGACCCCGATCGACCTGTTCTTCGACTACGTCCCCATCCACGAGGACGCCGCGCGCAACCGGCGCACCGTTCCCTTCTCCGGCACCCGGATTCCGGTGCTCGGGCCGGTCGAGCTCGCGATGTTCAAGGTGATGTTCGACCGCACGCGCGACTGGGCGGACATCGAGGCGATGGTCTCTGCGAGCACGCTCGACCTCGAGGCGCTGCGATCGGCGCTCGCGACCATGCTCGACCCGGACGACCCGCGGTTCGCCCGGCTTGACGAGGCGGTGCGCCGCGCCGCCGTGGAGGCCTGAAGGATCCGGGCCGAGTGGTCCGCGTATCCTCCCCGGGGTGAACTCCTCCCGCGAGCTCGAGGGCCAGGTTGCGCTCGTCACCGGCGGCGGTCGCGGCATCGGCCGCCTGATCGCACGCGAGTTGGCCGATGCGGGGATGCGCGTCGCGGTGGCCGCGCGCAGCGCGGGCCAGGTAGAGGAGACCGCGCGGGAGATCGGTGGCCTTGCGGTGACCGCGGACGTGAGCAGGCAGGAGGACGTGGAGGCGATGACGGCGGCCGTCGAGCGCGAGCTCGGACCGATCGACCTGCTCGTCAACAACGCCGGCATCGGCCCGTCCAGCTCGTTGCCGTGGGAGGAGGACCCGGCGGACTGGTGGCACGTGTTCGAGATCAACGTGCTGGGCGCCTACCTCTGCGCGCGCGCCGTGCTGCGCGGCATGGTCGAGCGCGGTCACGGCCGGATCGTCAACACCGGTAGCGGCGCGTCGTACCTGCCCCGCGCTGGTGTCCCTTCCTACGGAGCGAGCAAGGCGGCGCTCGGGCGCTTCGGCGAGCTGCTCGCGGGCCAGGTGGCCGAGTTCGGCATCTCGGTCTTCGTGATCAGCCCCGGCCTCGTGCGCACCGACATGACGGAGCCCTTCGGCCCCGACATGCCGTGGACTCCGCCGGAGCTTGCGCCGCGACTGGTGCGCGTGCTCGCGAGCGGCAGAGCCGACCGCCTCGCCGGCCGGTACATCCACGCCGAGCACGACGACATCGAGGCCCTGATCGAGCGCGCCGACGAGGTCGAGGAGCGCGACCTCAACGCGATCCGGCTCCAGCGCTGAGCGTTCGCCCGTCTTTCTCGCACGTCGTGCGTAGGAGGGCATCGGTTGGGTAGACCTCCTCACATGTCAATGACAACGTAGGAGGAACTGTGATCGGTGCACTAATACTTGGCCTCGTGGCCGGGTTCATCGGCAAGGCGCTCATGCCCGGCGACGATCCCGGCGGATTCTTCGCCACCATTCTGCTGGGCCTCGCAGGGTCGGCGCTCGGATGGGTGATCTTCACCCTTGGCCTCGGGATCGGCGACGACGACGCGTTCGACCTGGGCGGCCTGGTGGGCGCCATCATCGGCGTGATGGTCCTGCTCGGCCTGTACCGCTGGTGGTCGGGCCGGCGCTCCACCCGCGTTGCGACCTGAGCTTGCGCGGGCGGCGCATATGCGGGGATAGTGTGCGCAGACCCTGAGGAGGAGGACAGGATTGACCGTCACGACGCCCACGCTGAGCGAGTCGTACTACCCCGCGGACCGCAGCGAGCCCGTGCTCGAGACGACGGTCGGGGGGATCCTGCGCGACGCGGCGCAGGCCGGCCCCGACCAGCCCGCGCTGATCGGCGGGCATCCTGATCCACAGCAGCGGCGGCGCTGGACCTACGGGGAGCTGCTCGACGACGCCGAGCGCTGCGCGCGTGCGCTGCTCGGTCGTTTCGAGCCCGGCGAGCGGGTCGCCGTGTGGGCGCCCAACATCCCTGAGTGGGAGGTGGTGGAGTTCGGCGCGGCACTGGCGGGCCTGGTCCTGGTGACGGTCAACCCCGCGTACAAGCCCGGCGAGCTCGAGTACGTGCTGGAGCAGTCCGGCGCGGCCGGGGTCTTCCTGCTGCCTGAGTTCCGCGGGAATCCGATGGCGCAGTCGCTCGAGGCCGTCCGCAGCCGGCTCCCCGGGCTGCGCGAGGCGATCGCCTTCACCGACCTCGAGGCATTCCTGGCGTCCGGCGCACCCGCCGAGCAGCTCCCCGACGTCCGTCCGGACGACCCCGTCCAGATCCAGTACACGTCGGGCACGACCGGCTTCCCCAAAGGCGCGCTTCTGCACCACCGCGGGTTGACGAACAACGCCCGCATGACGCTCGGCCGGTTCGAGTTCGCGCCGGGCGAGGCCTACGTGAACCCGTTCCCGTTGTTCCACACCGCCGGATGTGGCCTCGGCGCGCTCGGCTGCGTCTCGCACCGGCTCGCGCATGTGCCGGTGCTCGCCTTCGAGCCTGGGCTGATGCTCGACCTGATCGAGTCCGAGCGTGCCGCGGCGCTCGCCGGCGTTCCGACCGTGCTGATCGCGCTGACCGAAGACCCGGGCTTCGAAACGCGCGACCTCTCGTCGGTGCGCGCGGCGCTATCGGGCGGCGCGGTCGTGGTGCCCGACCTCGTCAAGCGCATCGAGGATCGCCTCGGCGTGCGCTTCTCGATCATCTACGGCCAGACCGAGAGCTCGCCGGTGATCACCCAGGGCCGCCTCGACGACAGCTTCGAGGATCGAGCCACCACGATCGGCCGCCCGCTCCCGCAGACCGAGGTGAAGATCGTCGACCCGCCCACCGGCAAGACCGTTCCGTGCGGCGTCGTGGGCGAGCTGTGCACGCGGGGCTACCTCGTCATGCACGGCTACTACGAGATGCCCGACGCGACCGCCGAAGCGATCGACGACGACGGCTGGCTGCACACCGGTGACCTCGCGTCGATGGACGATCGCGGCCACTGCCGCATCGAGGGACGGCTGAAGGACATGATCATCCGCGGCGGCGAGAACATCTTCCCGCGCGAGATCGAGCAGCGGCTGTTCACCCACGGATCGGTCGGCGACGCGGCTGTCGTGGGGATCCCGGACGACAAGTGGGGGGAGCAGGTGTGCGCGTTCGTCCGTGCGGCGCCCGGGACGACGCCGGAGAAGGACGAGCTCGACGCCTACGTCCGGGCGGAGCTCTCGGCGTACAAGGCGCCGCGCATCTGGGTCTTCGTCGACGAGTTCCCGATGACGCCGTCGGGCAAGGTGCAGAAGTTCGTCCTGCGCGACCGCTTCCTGGCCGGCGACCTGCGCCCGGTGTAGCTGCAGTTCCCACGCACGTTGTCCCGGTTGCGGGCCTGGCGCTGGTGGCGGGTTCGAAAACCGGGGTGGGTAAGGAGAGCAGGACCCGGGACGAGCAAGGACTCGCGCGACGCGTCGTTTGCGACGCAAAGCGCACGCGTCGCTCGTGAAAGAGCCGTCTGCGCGTGATTCGCATGAGGTGCGTCGTCCGGCAGGCGCCGGTCGACGAACTTTCCCTCCTGGCGTCCACTTTCACGCATGGCGGGAGGGAAAGTTCGGCGGCCGATGCGCGACCCGGAGGGCTTTCGCCCGTGACCGCGACCTTTCTCTGAAGTCTCGTGACACTGCGCCGCCCAGCGCGGTCGCAGACGCCGACGATCCGCTCTTCCCTTGCCCACCCGGTTCTCCACGCCCGAGCTTGCGCCCGCGAGGCGCATTGCGCGGCCTGAGCAACGTGGTTGGGACGACATCTAGGGCAAGCGCGCCCGAGTCACCCGCCCGACCGCACCGCCACGCGCCCGTTGCCGCCCGGCGCCGGTGACGCGGAGACTTCGTCGCCGCCACGGTAGGGCCCCGGCTTCGGCCGTGGGCGCCCACCGGGGAACGCGAGCCGCAGGATCGTGCGCTGCACCATGCCGAGTTGCTGGAGGAACGGGCCGGTGTTGTACGGGAGCCCGTAGCGCTCGCAGATGTCCTTCACGCGGGGTGCGATCTCCGCGTAGCGAGTGCTCGGCATGTCGGGAAACAGATGGTGCTCGACCTGGTACCCGAGGTTCCCGCTCGCGACGTGGAAGAGGGCGCTGCCCTCGATGTTCGCGGCGCCCGCGAGTTGGCGCACGTACCAGGCGCCGCGCTCTTCGTCGGTCGCCTCCGCCTCGCTGAACGTGTACGTCTGATCCGGGAAGTGACCGCAGAAGATGATCGCGTAGGACCACACGTTGCGGACGATGTTCGCGGTGAAGTTCGCGGTCACGGTCGAGCGGAAGGCGCGCGCACCGTTGCGTGCCGCCCCTCCCCGTCGCCCGCGGGCGATGTCGAGCGCGGCGGTCGCGAGTCCGCTCATCAGCGGCCATGCGATGTAGTCCTTGACGACCTGGCTGCGGGCCTTGCCAAAGATTCCCTTCAGCTCGCGCTTGATCTGCGCCTTCGACTTCTGGCCGCTGCGGATCGCCTCGAAGTCGAGGTCGTGCATCGCGACGCCCCACTCGAAGAACGCCGCGAGCGCCAGGTTGTAGAGCGGCTGCGCCAGGTACACGGGATGCCAGCTCTGGTGCGGGTCGATGCGCATGATCTCGTAGCCGAGGTCACGGTCCTTGCCACGGATGTTCGTGAAGGTGTGGTGCACGTAGTTGTGCGAGTGCTTCCACGCCTCCGAGGTCGACGCCGTGTCCCAGTCCCAGGTGGAGGAGTGGATCTGGGGGTCGTTCATCCAGTCCCACTGGCCGTGCAGCACGTTGTGCCCGATCTCCATGTTCTCGAGGATCTTCGCGAGCGACAGCGCGGTGGTGCCCGCCAGCCACGCCGGCCGGTGGTGCGCCAACAGCAGCCCCACGCGGCTCATCACGAGCAGCCGGCGATGCATCTCGATCATGCTCTCGATGTAGCGGCGGTCGCGCTCGCCCAGGTCCGCGTAGACGTCGTCGTGGATCGCGTCGAACTCGCGGGCGAGCTCTTCGATCTGCTCGGGGCTCAGGTGAGCGAGCGGGCTCTCGATCAGGCTCGTGGACATCGGGGATCCTCTCTGTGGCGTTTGCGTCGGGTCAAAGCTCGATCTCGATCGCGCCTTCGGGCGCGTTCACGCATGTGCGGACCATCTCGCCGGGCTGCCCGTACACGTCGCCCGTGCGCAGGTCGCGCACCTGACCGGAATGCAGGCGGCCGACGCAGGTGTGGCAGATGCCCATCCGGCAGCCGAACGGGAGCGTCGCGCCCGCCTCCTCGCCCGCGACGAGGATCGGCGTGCCGCCGTCGCACGCGGCCTCGACGCCGCTCTTGCCAAAGCGCACCGGGCCGCCGATGCCCTCGCCCGCTTCGCCTCCGATCACGGGCTGGAAGCGCTCCATGTGGAGGCGCGCGAGGTCGCCCTCGCGCTCCCAGTGATCGGTCAGGGCGTCGAGCATCGGGCCGGGTCCGGAGAGAAACGCCTCGCGCTCGCGCCAGTCGGGACACAGCGCGTCGAGGTCCTGGGGGGACATGCGGCCCTTGTCCCCCGTCAGCTGGACGTGGAGGCGAAAGCCGGGATTGCGCTCGGCGAGGCCGCTCAACTGCTTTGCGAAGATCACGCCGTCCGCGCTGCGCGCCGAGTGCGCGTGCACGACATCCGCGACTGCGCCGCGGCGATCGAGGCTGCGCAGCATGCTCATCACCGGCGTGATGCCGCTGCCCGCGCTCACGAACAGCAGCCTCTCGGGCAGGGGAGCGGGGAGCACGAACGTGCCCTCGACGCCGCCGAGTCGCACGATCTCGCCCGGCTTCGCGCGCGTGACGAAGTACGGCGACACCTTCCCCGAGTCGACCAGCTTCGGCGTGATGCTGATCCATCCGTCGGGCCGGTCGGGGTCGGAGGTCAGAGAGTAGGCGCGCCAGTGGTGGACGCCGTCGACCACGACGCCGATGCGCAGGTACTGGCCGGGTTCGTGGCCCATCCACTCGTACCCGGGCCGGATCAGGACCGTGACCGTGTCGGGGGTCTCGCGCTCGATGCGCTCGATGCGGCCGCGCAGCTCGCGCGTCGACCACAGCGGGTTGATCAGCTCGAGGTAGTCGTCGGGCAGCAGCGGGGTGAACAGTGCCCGCACCGCACGCAGCGCCGTGCGCTGCACCGGGTGGACCTTGGGAGGGGCTCCGCGTTCCGCCATCGCGGGTAGCATACGAAAAATATGAGAACGACTGTCAACCATGTGTTCTCACAGCCGGGAGCCGGGACATAGCCTCGCGCGCGAAGCCCCTGCGCCAGGAGCGCGAGCGGGAGCTGGTCGCCGCCACGCGTGCGCTGTTCGACCAGCACGGGATCCAGGATGCGCCGGTCGAGAAGATCGCCCAGACCGTCGGAATCGCGCGCGGCCTGATCTACAGGCACTTCTCCTCGAAGGAGGAGCTGTACGTGCTCACGGTCACCCACTACTTGGATGAGCTCGCCGGTGAGCTCGAGCGCGCGCTGAAGCGCTGCACGGACCCGGCCGCGCGACTCGAGCGTTGCATCGAGACCTTCGCGAACTACTGCCTGCGCTACCCGGCCTTCCTCGACTGCACGCTGGCGCTGATGCGCGGCCCCGCGCGTGGGCTGCACGGGAGTGTGTCCGAGTCCGTCTGGCTGCGGCTCGGCCAGGGCATGGCGCGCTGCTCGGAGCACATCGCCGGCACCCTGCGCGCGGGCACCGAGTCCGGTGCGTTCGCCGTCGAGCACCCCGACTACATGGCGAACGTGCTGTGGACCCAGATCCTCGGCACCATGCACCTCGCCCGGATTCGCGTCGGGGTGCGCGAGGTCTCCCCGGGCGTGCCGGCGCTCTTCAAGGTCGCGCCCGAGGAGCTGGTGCGCACGTGCGTCGCGAGCGCGATCGCGACGGTGGGCGCGCAGAGCGCATGAATGAACGGCAGGAGCTGATCGCTCTGCAACACGAATGGATGGACGCCGTCAAGCGTCGTGACATCGAGTTCCTGGAGCGGCTGCTGGGGCCTGAGTTCAGCCTGATCACGGGCCGGCCCGGGATCGAGACCCGCACGCGGCAGCAGTACCTGGACGTGACTCGTGACAACTACACGCTGGAGTCGTTCGAATACGTTGATCTCGACGTCCATGTGTACGGCGACTTCGGCTTCGCGCGATCACGCTACAGCCAGCGCGGATGGATGGACGACAAGCAGCGCAATCAGGCTTTCCTGATGACCGATGTCTGGGTGCGGCGGGGCGGAGCCTGGCAGGCGGTCTCGCGGCACATCAGCCCGCTGGACAGTCCGCGCTGACTACTGGCTCCGCGCGACGACCAACGGAACCGCGACGTAGGCCATCAGCAAGGCCGGCAAGATCACCGTCATCAGGCCGCGACCAGGTCCGGAGCGACTCGTGTCGCGTGGCGCCCGGGGGTCGGTGCTCGATCCTGGATTGTCGTCTAGTGCCTTCACGACTTGAATCTTCGTGGCGACGTAGCCTTGCGGCCAGGGCATCGTCAGCGCTCGGAGTGCCGAGCTTCAGGCAGAACGTGCGCTAGGTTCCCGATCCGCGGCTATGACGCATCCGGTCGAACGACCCTTTCCCACATCGTCTCGCAAAGCGCACGCCCTCGAGCTGTTCGCGAAGCTGCCGCGCGAGTACGACGAGATGGGCTGGCTACTGAGCTTCGGGGAGGACCGCCGCTGGCGCAGGGCGATGGTGTCTCAGATCAAGGCCGCCCCGTCGGATCGGATTCTCGACGTGGCCACGGGCACCGGCCTGGTCGCGTCGGAGCTGATCCGCCGTTACGGCTGCTCAGTCGTGGGCGTGGACCAGAGCGGGGACATGCTGAATCGCGCGTCGCGCAGATTGGCGACCGAGCCGCACCTCGCAAAGCGCGTCGAGCTCGTGACCGCCGAAGCCGAGCGGCTTCCGTTCGCAGACGGCGAGTTCGACGGGCTGACGGTCGGCTACTTGCTCCGCTACGTGGACGACCCCGCGGTCACGATCCGCGAGCTGGCCAGGGTCGTGAAGCCAGGCGGGACCGTTGCCTCCGTTGAGTTCGGAGTGCCGAGCCGGCATCCGGCACGTGCGCTCTGGAACTTCTACGTCCGTTACGTGATGCCCGGCGCCGGCCGCCTTGTATCTCGGGGGTGGTACGACGTAGGCCGCTTCCTGTCGCACAACATCCCCGAGTACTACGAGCGGTACCCGATCTCGCGCCAGCGCGACTACTGGCACGATGCCGGCATCCGCCCGGTGCACGTGCGGCGCATGAGCTTCGGGGCGGGCGTCGTCATCTGGGGCACGCGCCGGGCCGATGGCTCAGCCGCAGGTTGACCGGCCCGCCTTCTACGCGCTCGCGCCCGGCGGCTGGCGCGACCTGGTCACGCTGCTCCACCCGCCGTACACCGCCTGGCACCTGAGCTACGTGGCGCTCGGCGCGGCCGCGGCGCCGACATTGCATGCCGATCGCCTCGCCGCCGCGCTGGGCGCGTTCTTCCTCGCCGTGGGGGTCTGCGCGCACGCGCTCGACGAGCTCAACGGCCGGCCGCTGGGCACGCGCCTCTCCGACACCGCGCTCGTGGTCCTGTCCGTCGTCAGCCTGGCCGGCGCGATCGCGCTCGGAATCGTCGGCGTTGCGACCGTGGGGGCCAGCCTGTTGCCCTTCATCGTCGCCGGTGCGTTCATCTTGGTCGCCTACAACCTCGAGTTGTTCGGCGGCCGTCTCCACACCGACTTCTGGTTCGCGGCATCGTGGGGGGCGTTCCCGGCGCTGACCGCGTACTGGGCGAATGCCGTCTCGCTCCAGCCCGCCGGCGTGTTGGTGGCTGCCGCCTGCTTCGCGCTGAGCGTCGCGCAGCGGCGCTTGAGCACACCCGTCAGGACGCTGCGGCGGCGGACGGCGGCGGTGGCGGGCACCCAGACGCTTGACGACGGTAAGACCGTGCAGCTGACGCGGGAGACGCTCGCGGAGCCGCTCGACGGAGCGTTGCGCGCGCTCGCCGCCGGCCTCGTGCTGCTGGCGATCGGCCTCGTGATCGTGCGTCTCTAGATGGCGCCGGCATCTGGGTCGCAGGGCCGCCGCCACGAGAGGAGCACCACGACCAGGCAGAAGTCGTTCAAGCGCCTCGTCCGCACCCGCATGGAGAAGACGGGGGAGAGAGAGGTGCTCGAACGATGAGCGCGCTGCGCGAGTTCGATCGCCAGCTCGGGAACCTGATCGCGAAGCGCTACCCGCACGCCGCCGGCCTCGAGCCGGCGGCGTTCCGGCGGCGGGTGGAGCCGCTGCGCGAGGTCGCCGCCGCCGTGCCCGAGCCCGACCCCGGTCCCGACCGGAAAGACGGGCCCTTCCCGTTCGTGATCGTCGTCGGCCGCGAGCTGGTCGCGCCCGAGGCGTCGATCGCGCTCGTCGAGCGCGAGGGAAAGACGCCGACGACGATGCTCGACGCCGACGACTTCGAGCGCTTCCGCCCGATCGACGGGATCGATCCGCCGGATGACGGCGCCTACCTCGCGGTGAACGTGAGCAGCGGCCGCGACACGCTCAACGTCACGCCCGACGATGCGCTCGCGACGATCGAGCGGCAGGGCCGGTCACCGCTGACGCTCGAGGAGGGCATCGCGCTGGTCACGCAGTTCCCCGAGGCAGTCGCAAAGAACGGCGGCTTCTCGCTGCCGGGCTCGCGCCGCGGCGACCGCCGCGTCAGCGCCCTGTGGATCTCCGCGGGCCGCCCGAAGCTCGGCTGGTGCTGGGCCGGCAACCCGCACACGTGGCTGGGCTCGGCATCGTGCGCGAAGCGGTTGGGAGGTTGATCGCGCGCGCGATCAGGCCGCGGCCGACTGAGCCTCGCGCACGAGATGGATCGGCGGCTCGAGTGTGGCGCGCTCGTCCGCGAGCACCTGCTCGAGCGCCGACACGCAGCGCGGGTCGAATGCAGTGCCGCTCTTGTCGTGAAGCAGCGCGATGGCCGAACGCTCGCTCCATGCCTCGCGATAGACACGCTCCGACAGCAGCGCGTCGTAGACGTCGCAGACGGCGAGGATGCGGGTCTCCAGATCGAGATCCTGTTCGCACAGCGCGCGCGGGTATCCCGTCCCGTCCAAACGCTCGTGGTGGTCCATGACGAGCCGCTCGACCTCGGCCGGGAAGCCCCCGAGCTCTCGAATCAGCGACCGTCCCGACTCCGGGTGGCGGCGGATCACCGCGTACTCCTCGTCGTTGAGCGGGCCGGGCTTCTGCAGGATCTCCGTCGGTACGGCAAGCTTGCCGATGTCGTGCAGCAGCCCGCCGATGGCGAGGCTCCGCAGCCGCCCGCCCGAGAGCCCCAGCTCCTCGCCGACCTGTACCGCGCGCAGCGCCACGCGGCGCGTGTGCAGCTCGGTATAGGTGTCCTTGTGGGAGAGATGGGAAAGCAGCGCCCGCACGTTGGACCCCAGGTAGGCCTCCTCGGCCGCGACCAGTTCGCTCCCGCGAAGGTCGCCGCTGAGGGGCCGTGACGCTGCGCCACGGTGCACGTCGAGCGCCACCGGCACGCCGACCATCAGAACGCCCATCAGCTCCATCGCGTGCCCGATCCACCACCCGAGCTCCGTCCAGGTCAGCAGGAGTTGACTCACGAGGGCCACGCCAAGCCACACGAGGCCGACCACGACGACCAGGTCGGCGCGACGGCGGGTGAGGCTGAAGGTTCTCACCGCGCGCAGCGTCACGGCTCCGAAGAAACACAGGCCCACCACGAGCAGCACGATCGCGGGAGCGCTCCCGGCTTCCGGGACGGCCGGCACCGACTCGGGGAAGAGAATGCCGATCAGGCCGAGCGCGAGCACCATCGCGAGGAGCGTCGCCTGCAGGACGAGCAGCGGCCGGACCGCGGTGGGGCGGCGCAGCCCGGGCAGCGCGGAGAGGGCAAGGATCGCGCCGCCGACGGGCAGCACCGCGGCGCCGGAGAAGGCGATCACGCCGTTCTGGCCGGTCAGGATGCCCGGCGTCGCAAGGCCGTGGACCGCGAGGATGCCGGTCATCACCGAGAACGCCGTGCCGAGCAGCACGGTGCGGCCGTCGCCGCGACGCGCTCCCACGACCGTCAGCGCGAGTGCCGCGGTGGCTGCGGCGAGGGACCCGAACGCAAGGAACGAGAAGTGCACCCAGCCTTCCACCTGGACCTGTTCCCGTCCGAAGAAATGCAGAATCGCCAGCGGCAAGGAGGCGCTGGTCGCAACCAGCACGGCAAAGCTGACCATCCGGCCGCGCAACATTCGGTCCACGGAGTGCGTATCGGCCTAATCCCGCGGGGGTTTAGCGCGCGGACTAAATGGTCCGCGAATCGCGCGCCTTCAGCCGTGCGGCCGGGTGGCCGCCAGCGCGATGGCGCAGGCGCAGAACGCGCCGGCGACCAGCGCGGTCGCGGGTGCGGCGTGGGCCGGCAGGTCCCGGCGATCGGCGACGGTCGCGCCGATGTCGACGAGGTCTGAGGCGGCGAGGGACACGAGCCAGGGAAAAGCGTCGTGCTCGCGCCGGTGGGCTTGCATGAGACCTGCGGACAGCAGCGCGTCGCGGGCACCGAGCGCCCGGGCGCCGACGCGGGCCGAGCCGTGGTCGAGCCCGTCCCCGAGCCAGTTGCGCGCCGTGCGGCGCGGATCGGCGACGAGCGCGGCGCCGTAGGCGATCCGGGCACCTGCGTAGGCGTGCACGATGAGCGATCGGGTAGGCATCTCGTACGCAGTACGAAGGATCGCCCGGAATCGGATCAAGCAAACAGGAGGCCGAATGGCTCAGACCAAGGCGCAACGTAGTACCGCAGCGAAGAAGGCGGCCGCAACCCGTCAGCGCAATGCCGCCAAGCAGGGCGCAAAGGACGTCAAGAGCTCAGCCCGCAGCACCGGCAGGGGCGTGACCGACCTGGCCAAGGCCGTCGGCAGCACCGCACAGAGCGCGGCGAAGTCGGTCGTCAAGCGGGCGGATGCCGTGCGTGGAGGCGGGTCGAGCAAGCGCTAGTGGACTAGACGACGCGCGGAGAAGGCTCACAACGCGCGAGCGGCGCCGGCACGGGCTCGATCACCTGGACGACGTCGGCCGGTGCGTGCTCCCGCCTCGACAGCGCCAGGAACGGGAGCGCCAGGGCCGAGATCCCGGCGCCGATCAGGTACGAGGGGGCATAGCCGTAGGCGTCGGCGGCGCGGCCGAGCAGCGGTTGCGTCCAGACGCCGCCGCTCGAGCTCATCATCGAATCGAAGGAGATGATCGTCGCGCGCTCGCGGGACGGGATCAGGCCGTTGAGGTACGTCTGGCGGATCGGGGTCGAAGCGGCGAACATGAGGCCCCAGACCGCGATCAGCCCGAGCACGACCCAGAAGCTCTCGATGAGCCCGATCAGGCCGAGCGTCATCGTGCTCACTCCCAGGGTCGCGATCAGCGCGGACGTGCGGCGGTGAAAGAGCCGGCGGATGCGAGGGGCGGCGATGCCCCCGAGGATCTGGGCGCCGGCGACGATCGCCGCGACGAGACCGGCGATCGTGTACGCGTCCGGATCGCCATACAGTTCGAGCAGGTACGGCTGGAGCGCGTAGAAGGCATAGATCCCGACGCCTCCGACGACCAGCGCCTCCACCATCAGCCACTTGACCGCGGGGACACGCCAACCGTGCTCGATCGAGGCGGACGCGACCTTACGCATCTCGGCGATCAGCTTGCCACCCTGCTCTGGCGTGAACCCGACGTCGTGCATGAAACGCCACGCGACCGCGAACATCACGATCAAGACGGCACCGCGGAGCAGGAACGGGACACCGAGGCTGGTCTGCGCGGCGACGAACCCGCCGGCCAGCGAGCCGGTCAGCATCGCGGCGCCGCTCACGACCTGACCGCGCCCGAAGACCGACTCCAGCTCACCGGTGAAGCCGGTCGCGGCGAGCGCGTCGATCAGCCACGCCTCGACCGCGCCGGAGAAGAACGTGAATCCGAGGCCGAGCAGGGTCGAGGCGATCGCCCATTGCCAGAACGGCGCCTCCATCTGCCAGAGGGCGAAGTAGAGCAACGTGGATCCGGTCAGCGTCAATGTGCCGAGCAGGTACGAGGCGCGGCGCCCGACGGTGTCGGCGACGACTCCGGTCGGCACCTCGAACAGGACCATGCCGCCGGTGAAGAAGGCGTTGGCGGCGAACGCCTCCAGGTTGGTGAGCCCGGCGTCGAGCAGGAAGATCGTGTTGATGCCCCAGATCAGCGATGCCGCCAGCGTGTTGCCGAGCAGGAGTCCGAGATAGGTGCGCTGGATCGAGCGGGGTGTCGGCATCGGCCGTTACGAAGGGCTGCTGTCGTGTCGCCCGCGCATCACCGTCAGGCCGACCAGCCGGGAGACCAGGATCGCCACGTAGGCAAGTCCGGCCAGTTGCTCGATCATCACGATCGATCGCGCGGACGCCCTGACCGGCACCACATCGCCGATCCCGGTGCTCGAAAGGGTCGTGAAGCTCATGAACAGCAGCTCCATCCACGTGCGTTCGCCGCTCGGGTCGCTTGCGGCCGTGAAGCTGCCGGGCTCGATCGCCTGGCAGACCGTGTAGGTATATGCGAACGCCCAAGCCACGAGAGTGAAGGTGGCGCCGATCGCGAAGAGCTCGTCACGGGTGATCTCATGGTCGGCCAGCATGTACGCGATCAGGGCGCCGGCGGCGTAGAAGTAGAGGACGGCCTCGAGCGCCGAGGAGTAGGGCAGCAAGCCGTCGCTCCCGGTCACGGCTTGGATCAGCAGCAGCACGGTGGTGGGGATTCCGAGCAGGACCACGACCCAGGTCAGTGCCGGAGAACGGCGGACCGCCAGGACGACGAGGCCCAGGATCGCGATGCCGAACACGCTGAAGAGCGCGCGGCCCGCATCGCTGCTCTCCATGAACGGATAGAGCAACACCGCCGCCAGCTGGGCGAAGAGCAGCCAAGCAGAGGGCTCTCGTCGCACCAGCGCCAGCACGCGAGCACCGTAGCCTCGCGCTCGGTCGATATGGTGGCGGGCATGGCAGCGGCCGACCTGTCCGTGTTGCGCGGTCAGCGTGTTCTCATCACCGGCGCGGCGCGCGGCATCGGCGCGGCGCTCGCAAAACGCCTCGCGGCACACGGCGCGCGGCTTGCGCTCGTCGGCCTCGAGTCCGAGACGATGGCGAAGGTCGCGTCGCGCTGTGGGCAGGACACCTTCGTCGCGGAGTGCGACGTGTCGAACAGCGACCAGGTCACGCAGGCGGTCGACGCCGCGGCCGAGGCGCTCGGTGGACTCGACGTCGTCGTCGCGAACGCCGGGATCGCGGCCGGCGGACCGTTGCGCTCGCAGGACTTGCGCTCGTGGGAGCGGGTGATCGAGATCAACCTGCTCGGCGTCATGTACACCGATCGGGCGGCGCTCCCGCACCTCGAGCGCAGCCGCGGCTATGTGCTCAACATCGCCTCGACGGCGGCTGTGATGCGCGGCCCCGGGATGAGCGCGTACTGCGCTGCCAAGGCTGGGGTAGAAGCGCTCAGCGACTGCTTGCGGGTCGAGATGCAGCCTCTCGGGGTCCAGGTCGGCGTGGCCTACTTCCTGTTCCTCGACACCGACATGGTCAACGACGGGGAGCGTGAATCGCCGTTGCTCCAGCGCGCCAAGGCTGAGATGCCGCGGGCGCTTGCGCGCACCTACCCGCTGCCTCCCGCGATCGAAGAGCTCGTCGCGGCGATCGCGCAGCGCCGCCGCCGGGTCGCCTACCCGCGCTGGTTCCTGAAGGCGCTGCCGCTCCGCCAGTTCTTCGCGTCCCGGATGGCCGAGCGCCAGACGGGCAAGACCGTGCCCGAGGCGATCCGCGAGTACGAACAGCAGGTCGCCGAACGCGGCGCAAGCGCGGCGTCGGCAAGCGAGCGCACGCGCGAGGTCGCTGGTCTTTAACCGAGCGCGACGAGCTTCGCGCCCCGGGCTCGAGGAGATCCCTGACTCTCAACCTCGCAGCCCGCGGCGCGCTCTCGCCAGTCGCTTGTAATGGACGCCGTCCGATGAGACGCTGTCCCTTCTACGACGCCAGGAGGTGCACGAGCCATGAGCGAGCCGAGTCATGATGCGATCGTCGTCGGGGCGCGCTGCGCAGGATCGCCCACCGCGATGCTGCTCGCCCGCAAGGGCTACCGGGTGCTGTTGCTCGACAAGGCGACCTTCCCGAGCGACACGATGTCCACCCACCACGTGCATCCACCGGGAGTGGCCGCGCTCGAGCGGTGGGGCCTGCTGGAGCGCCTCGAAGCGACGGGTTGCCCGCCGGTCGAGACCTACTCCTTCGACTTCGGGCCGCTGACGATCTCCGGGTCCCCGCAGTCGATCGACGGGGTCGCGCGTGGCTACTGCGCGCGCCGCACCGTCCTCGACAAACTCCTGATCGACGCCGCCGCCGAGGCCGGTGCGGAGGTGCGCGAGGGCTTCACCGTCGACGAGATCCTGGCCGCTGACGGAACGGTGACGGGCATCCGCGGTCACACAAGAGGGGGTGCGGCACTCACCGAGCGCGCGCGGGTGGTGATCGGCGCCGACGGCAAGCACTCCCTGGTCGCAAAGGCGGTGGAGCCCGACCAGTACAACGAGCGGCCCTCGCGCCAGGCGATGTACTACGCCTATTGGAGCGGTCTTCCGGTAGGCGGCTTCGACATCACCATCCGGGCTGAGGATCACCGGGGCTGGGCGGCCATTCCCACCCACGACGATCTCACCGTGCTCCCGTTCGGATGGCCGGTCGAGGAGTTCCACGCGAACCGTCAGGACATCGAGGGCAACTTCTTTGCGGCCGTGGATCTCGTCCCCGAGTTCGCCGAGCGTGTGCGCGCCGCGAAGCGGGAGTCGAAGTTCATCGGCTCCGCTGACCTGCCGGGGTATTTCCGCAAGCCGTTCGGTCCCGGCTGGGCGCTGCTCGGCGACGCCGGGTACCACAAGAATCCGATCACGGCGATGGGCATCAACGACGCATTTCGCGACGCCGAGCTGGTGACCGGCGCGCTGGACGATGCTTTCTCGGGGCGACGCTCGTACGAGGAGGGGATGAGCGACTACCAGCAGACCCGCGACCGCGAGGCGATGCCGGTATACGAGTTCACGGACGACTTCGCCCAGCTACAGCCCCCGCCACCGGAAATGCAGCAGCTGCTCGGGGCGATGCGCGGAAACCAGAAGGCCATGGACGACTTCGTCAGCGTGCAGGCGAACACGCTTCCAGCGCCGGCGTTCTTCGCGCCCGAGAACATCGGGCGAATCATGGCTGAGGCGGGGGCTGCGGCCTGACCGGGACGCGCGGGCGCAGTCGTGCTCGCCGTCCACGACACCGGCGGTCTGATCGGCCTGCGCTGGGATGCGCACGCGGAAGAAGGCCGACGAGCTGAGCTACGCGCGCGCCGCTGTCGGAGCGCCGGCGCCCGCCCGCCACCTGCGCCCGATCTCCCGCAGCATCTGCGGGTACACGATCCGGTGCCGGAACGGCGCGATCGCGGCCATGTAGCCGGTCCCGAGCAGTCCGTTGGGCTTCACCAGGACGGTCATCTGGCCGTGGTAGCCGTTGCCGGTCTCGTCTCGCACCCAGGCCAGGTGCATGACCCCGTGCATGGTCCGGTTCGCGATCTCCGCCGCGAACTCGTCGTCGGTCGAGTACAGCGGGCTGAAGGGGAGCGCGTCGAAGTCCGGACCGGAGGGGCCGTCGCGCAGATCCGCCGGCAAACGGTCGCGGAGCGTTGGCGCCCGGGAGCCGACACCGCCGCCCTGGTCGTCCCAACCGAGCAGCTCCCCGAGCTTCCACCGGATCGCGAAGAGGGTGCGGACGGCGGTGGGGGAACGTTGCGACGGGTCGGACGAAGCCACCATCTGCACCAGCCGAGGGAAGTCGTCCGGGCCGCCCGGCGTCGGCAGGGCCCACACGTCCTCGACCCGGAAATCGGCAGTGAGATCGTGGATCCGCCAGGGCCGGGAGGTGTGCGCGGTGCTCGGGAGCCTCATTGCCAGGCACGATAACATACATACATGGCTGTACGAACCGATCGCGGCACTCTCCGCCCAACCCAGGCGCAGCGAAGTGCACGCACGCGTAGCGCCTTGCTCGAGTCCGCCGCGAGAGGGCTCTCCCGCTACGGCTACGGCAACCTCGTCCTCGAGCAGGTGGCAAGCGATGCCGGTTACACGCGCGGCGCGCTCTACCACCAGTTCAAGGACAAGGAGGACCTTGCCTTGGCCGTGATCGAGTGGGTCGATGAGACGTGGAGAAGCGAGGTCGGCCGGCTCATCGAACAGGAGCCGGATCCAGTTCTCGCGCTGATCACCCTGGCGCGCGGTCACGCCGTTTTCTGCCGGCGCGACGTCGCCCGCGTGGCGATCGCACTGAGGCTCGAGTTCAGCGCTCAGGATCATCCCGTGGGGCGTCTGCTCGAGCGGGTCTCCGACTCGCTGGTGAAGCGCTGCGCCCGTCTCATCAACGCGGGGCGCAGAGCGGGGACGATCCCCGCCGGTCCGCCCGCCAGAACCGTAGCGCTCGCCCTCGTCGGCGCAATGGAGGGCGCCGTCATCGGGGTCGCTGGACAGGCGCCGCATGATGAGCTGCTCGCGGCCCGCGCGGCCGCCGGCGTGCTCGGGCTCGATCGTCTTCCGGGCGGACTGGGCTGAGGCTCAAAGAAGAAGCCGCTCCCCCTGCGCGGGTGGGAGCGGCTTCTCGTTCATGCCTGGCACATACCAGGCCTCATTCCTTGCTCGCGTGCCCCTAGCGAGAGGCCGCTTCCGTCCGCTTCCGATGCAGCACCGAGAAGGCGAGCACGAGGAAGCCGATGCCGCTCAGCAGCAACGCAATACCGACGACGATCCCAAAGATGCTCAGCCGCTCGGCCATGTACGAGGCGTTCAACGCCGTCCCCAGGCCGGTTGCGGTCACCCAGAGATTGCGCGCCCCGTTCGCAACGGGTTCATTCGTCTTGGCATCGGCGAGCGCGAACTTCGCGTTATCGGTGCCGCCACCCACAGCGAGCTCGGCCTTCGGCGCGTCGGGCTTCGCTTGGAAGCGGCCCATCTCGGAGTAGACGTAGCCGCCGCTCGCCTCGAGCGCGTGGATCCGCAAGTACTGAGCGAAGCAGCGGGCATTCGATCCGGTATCGATCGACTTGCCGGCGACGCTGCAGCTCGGGATGTCGACGCCGGTCAACTCCGCGTCCTTGACGGCCTTCTGCGTCAGTGCGGGCGTCATGTCGGGCGTGCCGGTGATCTTCTCTTGGCCGAGATTGTCGGTGACCGTCGTGCGGCCGTCGAAGCCCATGATGATCGCGACGACTCCGAAAGCGATCAGAACGGTGCCGGCCGCGAAGCCGCCCCATTCGAGAAGTCGCTTCATCAGACCGGTGCTTGGGTTGGCCTTGGTACGGCCTGTGCTTTCGGGCGGGATCGTAGTCATGTTCCTCCGGTGCTCGTTGGACCTGTCTATGGGAACAAGTCAAACGCGAGTGCTTTGCTGTGCCATCGGTAGGCACCCACGAGTTCGTCGTGGTTTTCCGAACCTCGAGTGCGGCCTAGTACGCAGTCGCGCGACCGGGCGACGCGCCAAGCGGTACCCAGGTGGGAGACGGGGGAACGCCTCAGGCGTGGCCGAAACGGACGTCCGGCAGGATCCGGTCCAAGGGCTCGGGCAGCCACCAGGCCCACTTGCCCATGAGGCGCAGCAGCACGGGCACCAGCAGCAGTCGAACGAGGGCGGCGTCGAGCAAGACGGCGATCCCGAGGATCACGCCCATCTCCTTGGGCGGCAGCGGTCCGCTCAGCGCAAAGGTGAAGAAGACGGCCACCATCACCGCCGCGGCGGCGAAGACCACACGCCCGGATTGCGCGATGCCACCGACCATCGCCTCCTTGGCGTCGTGGGTACGGTCCCAGTGCTCCTTGGCGGACGACAGCAGGAAGACCGAGTAGTCCATCGAGATCGCGAAGACCATCGCGAAGAAGAACACCGGCGCCCACGCGTCGAGGAACCCCTGGGACTCGAAACCCAGCAATCCGGAGAGGTGGCCCTCCTGGAAGATCAGCCGGGCTACCCCGAAGGCGGCGCCGGTCGCCAGCAGGTTGGTCAGCACGGCCGCGGCCGCGAGCAATGGTGCCTGGAGTGCGACGAGCAGCAGCAGGAAGCCGAGCGCGAGCACAACCCCGATCACGAGCGGCGTCTTCGATGACAGCGCGGCTTCGAGGTCGTGGTTCTCAGCCACGGCGCCGCCGACCAGGGCGCCCGCGGGAAGGTCGCTGCGCAGGCGGTCGACGGTTGCGCCGATGGGCTTCCCGGAAGGGTCGCCCGTGGGGATGGCTTGCACCATGCTCCGCCCGCCATCACCGGGCCGGGGCGGTAGGACCTGCGCAATACCCGGGTCGGCTTTGACCACGGCCGTGACGCGCTCGGCGGAAGTGTTGGGCGCGACGACCTGCAGGGCTCCGGGAGCACCTGTCCCGAACGCCTGCTGCACCTGGTTGTAACCGGTGCGCGAGGAGTCCCCGTCTGGGATCACCTTGATCGACGGCATGCCGGTCTCCAGGTTGAGCACCGGGATCGCGAAGGCGATCAGCGCGATGACGGCCACCGCTCCATAGGCGAGCGGCCGCTTCCACAGTCGCTCAGCCCACGCGGCGAAGCGCGGCGAGCGGGGCCCGCCGGAGTGCGCCCACGGCAGGCTCCCCTTGTCCACGCGCGGGCCGAGCTTGGCAAGCACCGCGGGCAACAGCGTCAGCGTCGCCGCCAAGATGAAGATCACCGAGAGCATGATCCCCAGCGCCATCGAGCGAAACGCCGGGCTCGGCACGAGCATCACCGCGGTCAGCGAGATCAGCACCGTCAGACCGGAGAACAGCACGGCCTTGCCGGCTGTGTCCATCGTCTCGGCGACCGCCTCCTCGGCCGACAGCTCCGAGCCGAAGAAAGCTCCGCGGAAGCGCATCACGATGAACAGCGCGTAATCGATGCCGAGTGCGAGCGCGAACATCAGCGCGAAGTTCATCGCCCAGATCGAGATGTCGAGCAGCTGGGTGCCGAGGTACAGCGACCCGGCTGAGGCCACGAGGCCCAGGATGGTCAGCATCAGCGGCAGCCCGGCGGCGACCAGCGACCCGAAGGCCAGCACGAGAATGATCATCGTCACCGGCCAGGAGATGACCTCGCTCTTGAGCATCGCCGAGCGGTTTGCCTCGTTGAAGTCCGACCACATCCCCGACGCGCCGGTCAGCGAGACCTGCACGCCGTCGGCGCTCTTCAGCTCGGTCTTGAGGTCGTCGGCAGCGCGGACCATCTCGTTCGGGTTGTCGGCCGCGCCGGCTTGGATGACGGCGGTGTGGCCGTCACGGGAGATGGACTGACCGGCGCGCGGAGCCACCACGCTCGCGACCCGCCGATCAGCCTCGAGCGTGCGTTGCGCCGACGTGATCGTTTGCTGGAAGGCGGGGTCAGAGACCGTTTTCGTCGGGGAGTGCACGACCACCTGGAGCGCGCTGGAGGACAGCCCCTGGAAGTCGCGGTCGATCAGCTCACGGGCCTGGACGGACTCGGACCCCGTCGCCTCCCATCCGGCGCCCGACAGCGCGTGCTCGACTTTCGGGGCGAGGAGACCGAGCGATACGGCGAGCAGCGCCCACGCGATCGCAACGACACGGAAGTGGGTGGCGGTGTAACGGCCCAGGCGGCCGATCGGTCCGACCGGGTTCATCGCACATCCCTTTGGGTCGCCGGGCGCAGCCCGAATGCGTGCGTCACACCGCACGTCCGCTCAAGATCGAATCGAGCTCGGCGAGCTGATCGCGAAGGCCACCGCACACTTGCTCGCACAGCGCAAACACGGTGTCGTCGGCGATCGCGTAGCGGACGCTCGTGCCCTCCTTCGCGCGGCTGATGATGCCGGCCTGGTGGAGGACTCCGAGATGCTTGGAGACATTCTGTTGTGAAGCGCCCAACGCCTCGACGAGCTCGCCGACGGTGGCGGAACCGTTGCGCAGGTGGTCCAAGAGTTTGATGCGCATCGGTTCGCCGATCACCCGGAAGCGCTGCGCAATGAGCTCCACGAGGGGGTCGGGCAGGGGAGGGGTTGGGTCCATGTCTTCCACTCTACCACTGTGGGATTGTATATTTGTTGAGGGCCATCACCCGCCGTGAGAGCAGCAGTGCCGAGCGCCTTCGTACTCGAGGGTCGATTTTGTAAGCGGCCGCGTCGTGGTTAGACTGCCTGCGCTACGAGAGGCTTCCACCCGGGGAGGGGTCGATGTCCGCACCAGCACGTCTGGTCCCACGCTGTGTTTCTCTTTTCCTAGCGGGAGCTGCGCTCGCGCTGGTGTTCGCGAGCAGCGCCGGCGCTGCGACCTTCAACGCGCGCGGCAGTGTCGAGCAGGTGTACGTCACCGACCTGCCCGCGGGCGCGGGGATCTCCCTGCTCGACTCCGGCGGCGGCGTGGTCGCCACGAGGAATGCCAACCAGCTCGGCGGGTCGCTGTTCCGCGACGTCGAGCCGGCGAGCGGCTACCGCGTTCGCCTCGACTCCAGCGGCGAGACGTCCGATCCCTTGACGGTGTTGACGACGCAGTCGGCGCCGCCCTCGACGGACGTCTACGACCAGAGCATCCCCTCCGACGGGTACGGCTACATGACCACCCGCGACGGCACCAAGCTTGCCTACTCGGTGCATCCGCCGAGCGACGTGTCGAACGTCGGGGGCGTCGATCTTCCGCCCAACCCGGCCGGCAACAGCGTTCCGGCCCCGACCCTGATCGAGTACTCCGGCTACGGCTACGCGAGGCCGGAGGGCCCGCAGAGCGGGATCGCCACGCTCGCCAACTTGATGGGGTTCACGGTCGTCGACGTCAACATGCGCGGCACCGGCTGCTCCGGAGGCGCCTACGACTTCTTCGAGACGCTCCAGAACATCGACGGCTACGACGTGGTCGAGACGGTCGCCCGGCAGCCGTGGGTCGCCCACAACAAGGTCGGGATGATGGGCATCTCGTACGGCGGCATCAGCCAGCTCTTCACGGCCCAGACCCGCCCGCCGAGCCTGGCCGCGATCGCGCCCCTATCCGTGCTCGACCAGGTGCAGACGACGCTCTATCCGGGCGGCATGCTCAACACGGGATTCGCCTACGCGTGGGCGCAGGAGCGGATCCGTGAGGCGCGGCCGGCCGACCCCGCCAATCCCAACAACGGCGCCCAGTCCTGGGCCGTCGAGCGCATCGCGAACGGCGATACGACCTGTGGGGAAAATCAGGTCTTGCACCCCGAGGCGGCCGACCTCGAGTCGAAGATCCGCGAGAACGACCATTACGTGCCGGAGGTCGCCGACCCGCTCTCCCCGCTCACGTTCGTCGACAAGATCGACGTCCCCGTCTTCATGGCCTGCCAGTGGACCGACGAGCAGACGGGCGGCCACTGCCCGACGCTCGCGAAGCGCATGACCGGGACGGACAAGAAGTGGTTCACGTTCACGAACGGCACGCACGTCGACTCGCTCAGTCCCGAGATCTACAACCGCCTCTACGACTTCTTCAACATCTACGTCGGCCGGCAGGCGCCGCCGATCGCCCAAACGGCCTTCATCCAGGCCACCGCGCCGGCCGCATTCCAGGCGATCTTCGGAATCGACGGGCCGGGAGGGGCGCCGCCGCTCATGACGTTGCCGCCGGACCCGATCCAGGCAATGCCGACCTACGATCTCGCCAAGGCGGCGTTCGAGGCACAGCTCCCGATCCGCGTCCTGTTCGACAACGGCGCGGGCAACTCGAGCAATCCCGGCTGGCCCTACCCGTCATTCGAGCACTCGTTCGCTGCCTACCCGGTGCCTGGCACCACCGCTCGCTCCTGGTATCTGGCGCCCGGTGGCCTGCTCGCCGATGCGGCCGCCGGCGGTGCCCGCGCCGACGCGTTCACCTGGGACGCGCACGCGCGGCCACTGAACGACTTCACCGGCGACACCGGCGCGGGCGACGGCGGACTCTGGACCGCGACGCCCAACTACCAGTGGTCGCAGGACCCGGCTCGGCACGCCGTCGCCTACGCGACTCAGCCGCTGAGCGCGGACACGACCGTGTTCGGCGCCGGGCGGGTGGACCTCTGGGTGCGGTCCTCCGCGCCCAACGTCGACCTTCAGGTGACGATCAGCGAGGTCCGGCCCGACGGCAAGGAGACCTTCGTGCAGAACGGCTGGGTGCGCGCCGAGGCGCGAGCGCTCGACGAGGCCAAGAGCACGGAGCTCGAGCCGGTTCTCAGCCTGCGCGAGGCGGACGTCGCGCCGATGCCCTCCGACCAGTTCGTGCCGGTCACGGTGCCGCTCTATTACGAGGGGCACGCCTATCGTGCAGGCTCGCGCATCCGCGTCAGGGTCTCGGCGCCCAACGGTGACCAGCCGATCTGGTCGTTCAGCGAGACCGAGCCCGCCGGCACGGCGGAGGTCGAGATCGGCTACGGAAGCGGGATGCCCTCCCGCCTTGCCCTCCCGATCGTGCCCGGCGTCGACGTGCCGGATCAGCTCCCGCCGTGTCCGGGCCTGCGCGGCGAGCCGTGTCGCGACTACGTGCCGTTCGAAAACGACACTTCCGTCCTCGACGGCTACCCGCGCCCGAAGGGCGCGACGCCCCTCCTCGTCCCACTCGTACCCGCCTTCACCGAGTGCACCGATCCGAACCGCACGCACGGCCCAGCCCTCGTAGTTCCTTCCTGCAGCGCGCCGTCCCAGAGCTCCCAGCAGCTCACCGTCGGCGCGCCCGACGCGAACGGGGCGCCGGCGAAGTCGAGCGGATCGCTGCGGGCCGGCGTGATCACCGGCGACCCGTCCACGTCCACGGACGAATCCGACGTCACGCTCTCCTTCCAGCTCACCGACGTCCGCCGGAAGAGCGACCTCTCGGACTACGAGGGTGAACTGGAAGCCGGCGCGGTGGTGCGGATCACCGACCGCGCCAACGGGACCGGCACCGAGCCGGGCACGGTCGAGGACTTCAGATACGCCTTCACCGTGCCGTGCAGCGCGACCGCCGACGCGACCGTCGGATCCACGTGCTCAACGACGACCACCGCCGACGCGCTCGTGCCGAACACGATCCAGGAGGGAAAGCGCGCGGTCTGGGGGCTCGGACAGGCGGTCGTCATGGACGGCGGAGCCGATGGCCTCGCGTCGACGGGTGCCGGCAACGCGCCGTTTGCCCGGCAGGGCGTGTTCGTTCCCTAGCGGTTGCGGCGCTGGCCAGAGTTCGTGGCCGAACGTCCCGCGATACCGCCCAGAGCACACAGTCCGGGACGTTCGGTGGGGAGATCACCGCAGTTGGGGCGCGCTCGTGGAGCCCTCGCCCACTCCGGCATACCGGGCGTCGTCGAGGATCGGGGACGGCCTGAAGCCCCTGACGATGAGGTAGATGGTGAGCGACACCTCGAAGGCGATCTCCGGGATCGCCAGGAGGAAGTGCGCACCGTCTTGCTCGTAGGCGCCGAACAGCACGGCGATCGCCGAAGCGAAGATCAGGGGACCGCCGACGAGGCCGAGAATCGCTATCTGCCGCGGCACGAGGCCCGATCGGTAGAAGAGGTAGCCGAGCAGCAGCCCATTCACACCGACGCAGAAGCCGGGCCCGAGCAGGAACGTCCAGTCGTGGATCGCGACGAGCGACGCCCCGGCGACCGTAAGTGAGCCGGCATCCGCTCCGGCTCCCGCGAAGTCCTCCCGCAACGTCACGACCGACAGCAGGCTGATCAGGCCGACGACGATCACAACGGACTCGACGACGCGACTGGCGACGTAGCTGAGCGCAAGCGTCTCGCTCTGCCGCTTGACGATCGGCCACAGCACGACCGCGGTGCCGATGTTGGTGATCGCAAGGAAGATCTCGCAGAGTGCACCCAATTGGACGCGCGTGGCGGCGCCGTCACCAAGGATGTAGTCGGCGTCGTTGAGGACCGGGTCGTAGAGGAGCAGCCCTGCGATCGAGGTGACGAACGTCAGGCCGAACAACACGCCGAAGATGCGTGCGCGCTGTTGCTGCTCTCGCGACGGGGTTGGCATACCGGGCTCCTAGCTGGTCGAGGGTGCGTGAAGCGCCGCCAGATTACGACGGATCAAGCTGGGCTGTCCGCTCCCACTTCCGTCGCTGTGCCTGCGACGGGGAGGACGACGGCCAGCATGGATCAGTCCGGTGACTCCTACGTCTGCGGGATACTGCAACACGATGTCGCAGGAGAACGTGGACACGATCACTCGGCTCTACGACGAGTTTCTGGCCCGGCCGGAACGCGTGTCCGATCCGGGGATCGTCCAGTTCTTCGATCCAGCCGTCGAGCTCCGGCAGAGCGCATCCTTCCTCGGGACCGAGGGGACGTTCCACGGTTACGACGGCTTGGCGCGCAGCGCGCAGGAGGTGTTCGAAACGTTCCGGGACCTCCACTTCGTCCCCATACGGCTAATCGCCGGCGGCGATCACGTCGTGGCCATCGTTGAGGCACGCGGGTATGGCAGGCACAGCGGCGTCGAGGTCAACGTGAGGGCCGGGCACGTTTGGACACTGCGCGGCGGACGGGTCGCCGCTTGGCACGTCTACATGGACCCGACCCAGGCCCTCGAAGCCGTGGGGCTGTCGGAGCAAGACGCTCACGCCGAGGAGTCCTCGTCGCCCTCGGGGTCGTAGATCACGGGCAGCGTGTCGGGGCGCCATGGCCCGCCTGTCTCGGGGTCGATGATCTCGTTCGACGCGGCGAACCCCCGCATCGCGGTGTCGCGCTCCGCCGCTGGCCGCAGAAAAAAGGCCCGCCGTAGCGGGCCTTTCTCTAGGTAGCGGGGGCGGGATTCGAACCCGCGACCTTCGGGTTATGAGCCCGACGAGCTACCTGACTGCTCCACCCCGCGGCGTAGGCCGATTATAGCCAGCCTCGCTCGAGCCCTCAAAAGACCTCGCGCAGGGACCCGTCCTCGACGTCGTAGACGAAGCCGCGCACGTTCTTGTGGGGGATGAAAGGGCTCACGCGGATCCGGCGGATCGACTCGCGCACGCTCTCGTCCACATCGGTGAACGCCTCGATCCGCCATGGCGGATCCACGCCCGCGGCCTCGCGCAGCTGCGCGCGGATCTGATCCTCCCCGACGCCCTCGAGCCCGCAGTTGGTGTGGTGGATGAGGACGATCTCCTCGGTGCCGAGCAGGTGCTGCGAGATCGCGAGCGAGCGGATCTCGTCGTCGGTCACGACGCCGCCGGCGTTGCGGATGATGTGCGCGTCGCCCTCCTCGATGCCCAGTACCCGCGAGGGGAGGAAGCGCGCGTCCATGCAGGACACGATCGCGACCTTCTTCGCGGGCCGATTGGACAGACCGCGCTTGTCGAACGCCTCCGCCCAGCGGCGATTGTTCTCGAGCAGCTCGTCGGTGATGGACATCGCGCGGCAGCTTTGCATACGCGGCGCCACGGAGCGCCGGCGTCAGCTAGCCGCGCCGCAGCAGCAACGGCAACAACGGCAGCGAAACCTGCGGGCGCAGCAACATCGCCTTCACCAGTGGCAGCGGGTCGAAGCGCGCGTGACGCTCCTTGATCATGCCGTCCTCGAGCACGATCCGGTCCATCGTCGTCCACCGCACGGGACGACCACCCAGGTGGCCGCTCAACGGCATCTCGACGATCACTCCGTCGTCCGTCTCGCCCCAGCTCGTGACCTCCCCGCGCAGGTCCGGGATCGCGCGGAACACGGGCTCGAACGACGCCCGGAACCGGTCGCGCCCGCGCACCGGCGGCGCGAGCGGCTGGGTGAGCAGCACGTCGGCGTGGATCCGCGGGAGGAAGTGCTCGAAGAAGTGCTCGCCCGCTCCGGCCTGCCAGCCGCGGTCGAAGAAGTCGACGAACTCCGCGGCCTGGGAACGCGTCTCCGTGACCGTCATGCGGCCACCTCCTGCGCCTGCGCGATCTGCTGCTGGACCGTGATCGCGTCGATGTAGGTGTCCTTCGTGTGCACCCGGCCCTCCTTGACGGTGATCACGTCGAGGGCGTCGACATCCATCTTCGCGCCGCTCTCCGAGTTGGTGCCGGTCATGCGCCACTCGACCACCCAGAAGTCCTCGCCGAAGCGCAGGGTGACCGCTTCGAAGTGGAGGTCGGGCCACTGCTGGAGGATCTGCGCGAAAGTCTCGCGCACGGCGTCGCGGCCGCGCGCCGGCTCGTCGCCGACGTGCATCTGGAAGACGGTGTCGGGCGTGTGCAGGGCGACGATCTGGTCGGCGTCGTGGGAATGCCACGCGTCGGAGTAGCGCTCTGCGAGCTCGAAGATGGAGGCGGTGGGCACAGCAGCTCCTCTCTCAGGTTACGGATACATGCAGTATGTATGGACGATCCGAAGGGCCCTGTGTGTGCGTTGGGTCACGGATGGTTCGCCAACTCGCGTATGCGCCGGTACTCGTCCGCGGTGATCGGGCGCCCGCGCACGTCGCTCAGCGCCGGATCGTGGCTGAGGTAGCGATCCTCGTTGCGGCGCCACACCGCGAGGTAGCGGTGGAACGGGATGATCGGATGCAGGTGGTGCACGAGGTGGTAGTTCTGGTAAAGCAGCAGCGGCGAGAGCAGCCACTCGAGGCCGATGCGGTTGCGCGTCGTCTTGAATTTGTCCGTGCGCGGCGTGTGGTGCAGCCCGTTGTGCGGCAGGTAGTCGAACGCGAAGCCGAGCCACAGGATCGCCAGGCGGATCGGGAGGAAGTACAGGACGACCAACTCGAACAGGTGCCCGGTCGCGATCGCCGCGACACAAACGGCGCCGACAACGAGCCATGTAGCGACGAGCTCGACCTTCTCCCGACGCGGGCGCGTGCGCAGCTTCGGCAGGTAGAACACCATGTAGTAGAGGTCGATCGTGATCCACCTCAGCGGGATCTGCCAGCGGGGCCCGCGCTGGGTGAAGGCATCGGGGTCGCTGCCGTCTTCGTGGTTCGTGAAGCGGTGGTGCTGCATGTGGATGAACCGCCACGTGTGGAAGCCCGCGTGCGGAGCAAAGAACAGGGCCGCGACGCGGCCCATCCAGACGTTCACCGCCTCGCTCGTCGACACCGACCGGTGACTCGTGTCGTGGGCGACCGTGAACAGGATGAAGGACGCGATCGCGCTGACCAGTGTCGAGAGCGGCCACGGCCAGAGATCGGCAACCGCCATCCAGGCCGATCCGAGCCACAGCCCGAGGCCGCCGACGAAGAGGCCGAGCACCGGGACGGAGATGCGCGGAACCGGCTCCTCGGGAGACGGAATGCGCTCGACGGTTATAGGCGCGACGCTCATCGCCCAGGATTCTCTCACCCGACGATCGGCGGGACAGTCCTTCAGCGCGGCCGACCGGGGACCGATACCAAACACATGAGCATCGGAAGCGCGAAGCCGCGTAGTTCGTGGGGCCGCGCGACGGCAGGGGTGCTCCTTGCCGGCGCCGCGGCCGGAGTGCTCGCGCACGCGTCCTTCACGCTGCTCGGTCTCGGCAAGCCGGGACTCGGCCGCCTCTTCAACGAATGGCTCTACGACGGCGTGATCGTCGCCGCCGCGCTTGCGTGCCTGATGCGGGGCATCCTCGTGCGCGAGGAGCGCGCAGCCTGGCTCGTGATCGCCGCCGGCGTGTGGATGTGGACGCTGGGAGACATCTACTGGAACCTCGAGCTGGCAAGGCTCGATGAGATCCCCTACCCGTCGCTTGCCGACCTCTTCTACGTCGTGGGCTACCTCCCGCTCTATGTCGGGATCGCGATGCTCACGCGCGCGCGGCTCGCCCGGTTCGAGGCGAGTCTGTGGCTCGACGGCATGATCGCCGCGCTCGCGGTGGCCGCCGCCGGCGCGGCGTTCCTGTATCCCGCGCTCCGAGGCAGCACCGACGGCGACGCGGCGACCGCGGCGGTGACCCTCGCCTATCCGCTCGGAGATCTTCTGCTGCTCGCGTTCGTCGTCGCGGCTGTCGCGCTCAGCGGCTGGCGCCCGGACCGGGGCTGGGCCCTGATCGGCGGCGGGCTCGCGGTCGTCGCGATCGCGGACGGCGTGTACCTCCAGCAGGAGGCCACCGCCGGGTACATGCAGGGAACGTGGCCCGACACGCTGTGGCTCGCGGGCACCGTCGCGATCGCAGCGGCCGCCTGGGTCCCGACACGCCGACCGCAGCCGTTGCCGGCGGCGGCACGACGCCTGCTCGTCCTGCCGGGGCTATTCGCCCTGCTGGCGGTGGCGCTGCTGGTGTACGACCACTTCGAGCGAGTCTCGGCGCTCGCGATCTGGCTCGCGGGCGCAACGCTCGTGCTCGTGATCGCTCGCATGGGCATCATGTTCGAGGAGAACCGCGGACTGCTCAGGGCGTCCGAGCACGAGGCCCTCACCGACCCGCTCACCGGACTCGGCAACAGGCGCCGGCTGCTGCGCGACCTCGCGCGCGCCGCGGAGGGCGGGGAGGGATCGCCGCGGCGACTGGTCGCGATCTTCGACCTCGACGGGTTCAAGGCGTACAACGACAGCTTCGGCCACCCCGCGGGTGATGTCCTACTCGCGAGCCTCGGCCGCAAGCTGGGGGCGGTGATCGAGCCGCATGGAAGCGCTTACCGGCTGGGCGGAGACGAGTTCTGCATCATCGCGGCACTCGATCGCACGACGCCCGAGGCGCTGCTCGAGGCCGCGTCGTGCGCACTGCTCGAGGAGGGCAAGGCATTCTCCGTCGGGAGCTCGCGTGGGTCGGTGCTGATCCCGGACGACACGAGCGTCGCGGCCGAGGCGCTGCGGCTCGCGGATGAACGAATGTATGCGCAGAAGGGCAGGCGGCCGGGGTCCACGGAGCGCCAGACCACGAACGTGCTGATGTGGTCACTGCACGAGCGCGAGCCGCTCCTGGGCAGGCACCTCGAGGGTGTCGCGCATCTCGCGATCACGCTGGGCCGGGCGCTCGGGCTGGATGCCGAGGACCTCGACGTGCTCGCGCGCAGTGCTCAGTTGCACGACGTCGGCAAGGTCGCGGTGCCGGACGACATCCTGCGAAAGCCCGAGGGGCTCGACGACTGGGAGTGGGAGCTGATGCGCAACCACACCCTCACCGGCGCGCGGATACTCGCGTCGGCGCCGGCGCTCGTGCCGCTCGCGAAGGTCGTTCGCTCGAGCCATGAGCGCTGGGACGGCAAGGGCTACCCGGACGGCCTCGCCGGGGAGGAGATCCCGCTCGGCGCGCGCATCATCTTCGTCTGCGACGCCTATCAGGCGATGATCGAGGACCGGCCCTGGCGGCAGTCCAGGAGCCGGGACGAGGCGCTCGCCGAGCTGTGCCGCTGCGCCGGCACGCAGTTCGACCCCC
This sequence comes from uncultured Solirubrobacterales bacterium, assembly GCA_963724065.1. Lineage (GTDB taxonomy): Bacteria > Actinomycetota > Thermoleophilia > Solirubrobacterales > JBBDJG01 > DASRIA01. The sequence continues at coordinate 22,299 of CAVRTB010000002.1, read as the reverse complement.
GGCTGGTCGAGGTCTTCCGCACGCAGGTCTTCCCGACGACGATCCCCGGAGACGCCGGTGAGCCCGAGCAGGCGCCGCAGGCGCTCCTGGGCGCTGGCGAGTAACTCGCAAGGTCTGCCGCAGCGGGGTTCCAATGAACCTCGTGTAAGCGTATGCTCGGCCGGTGACCGCGCCCAACGGGGACGGAGAGCACGCGAAGGTCGCCCTGGTGCTGGCGGGAGGCGGCGCGCGCGGCGCCTACGAGCTGGGCGCGCTCGACACGCTTCTCCCCTGGTTGGCGGGGAAGCTCGAGGCCGACCCGCAGTGGACCAGGGAGGTGGACGTCGACACCTGGCGGCCGGACATCATGGTGGGCACGAGCGCGGGCGCCCTCAACACGGCCTATCTCGCCGCGACCGCCGAGCGGAAGCTCGAGCAGTCGCTCGCGTACGGATGCGAGATCTGGGAGCAGATCTCGTGGAACAAGGCGGCCGCGAGCCTCCTCTCGTGGAGCTCGGTCAAGGACGTGCTCGCGGGCCTAGGTGACGCGATCGACGTTCCCGGCGTCCACGCGCGCAGGCTGATCGACTCCGCGCCGTTGGCCAAGACGCTGCGCGACGGTCCGCTTACCGAAGGAGGCAAGAGTGGCATCCCGTTTGCCCAGATCCACGACAACGTGCACAAGCTGAAATGCCTCGAGGCCGCCGCTCTGGTCACGACAAGAGCCTCGACCAGCCTCAGCGAGGTCTTCTACGACAGTAGCGGTCCGCGTCGTCCCGAGGACGACAAGCGCCGGGGCATCGACTACACGCATACGAAACTGGATGTCGACCATGTGTGCGCTTCGGCGGCCATTCCGAGCGTGTTCCCTCCCGTGAAGATCGGGTCTTACTGGTACTCCGACGGAGGAACTCGGCTGAACACGCCGATCAAGCCGGCGATCGAGCTCGGCGCCACGCACCTGGTCATCGTGGCGCTGAACAGCCTGGCTCTCGGAAACGTGCCCCAGCCCCCCGACACCTCCGAGCCGGAGCTGGTCGACGGCTCGATGCAGCTCATCCAGGGCCTGCTCGTGGACCCGCTCGTGAACGATCTCCACACGCTCGCCGACATCAACGGCCTCATCGGTGCAGCGAACGCGTGTCGAGCCGACGCGCTGGGCACAGAGGATGAATTACGGGTCGAGGGTGGGCCGGACAGGCCCACCAAGCGGTTCCGGATAATCCACTACATGGTGATCGCGCCGTGCGCACCGGACGCCATCGGCAAGGTTGCGACGACGGTCTACAACGCCGAGTACGCGCGCATGCTCGACCGCGACCACTACACGAGCGTCGGCTGGCTCGGTGGGAAGCTGGACGTCGACGACAATCCCGCGCGCGGCGAACTGTTCAGCTACCTGTTCTTCGCCCCCGAGTTCGGGACGGCGCTGGTCGAGAAGGGGAGGGCCGACGCAAGCACACTGATCCGCCGGGTCGACGAACAGGACTTCCCGCTCTGGCAGACAGGCCCGCCGGCCTGATCGCGCTCAGCGCCAGTACGCGGACGCGAGCGCGCGCAGCGCGCTCAGCCCTGGGGTGAAGTAGTACTCGCCGCCCCTCGTGGTCACGAAGGGCTCTTGCGGCACGAGAAACCGCGGCGGCTCGCCCTGGATCGTGAGCCTCGCCGCCGGCGGGTTGCGCATCAGATCCGGCGACGGCGGTTCCTGTGCCCCGACCGCGAGCAGGTCGCGCTCCTCGCCGAGCCAGAAGGGGTCGCCGTCGTTGAGCCAGCTCGTCTGGATGAACTCGAACTGACGCGCAATGCTCGCCTGGTGACAGACGAACATGATGCCGCGCTCCTTCTCGTCCTCGATGCCCAGGTCGCGGATCGACTGCGGCCCTTTCGAGATGTCGTAGCGCTCCGGCCCGTAGGGCATGCTGCGCCGGACGATGCGGTGACGCTTGGTCGGCCGGCCCTGCCATCCGAGCCCGTCACGCGGGTTCGCCCGGCGCACGTGCGCGCCGAGCGGGCACCGGAGGCCGTCCTCATCGCGGCCGTAGCGGAAGTGGTTGATCCGCACCCGGCGCTTCAGGTAGAGGCTGAGCGGGAACGGGTAATTGCTCTCGGGGCGCGGACCCGGGTCCGACAGGTCCCAGCGGACCAGCGACCTGCCGTCGCGCCAGCGGCCCACGATCTTGGCGGCGACCGCCTCCTCCTGGTCGCGGCTCGATGTTCGGCTCCGGAAAGCGCTCGGCCATGTCCCGCGTGAACTGGATGAACCTTTCGACGTGCTGGTGCAACTTCCGGACGACGGTGAACGAGCCGCTGTGCCCGAGCGGCTCTGCCGGGGCGGCCTGGCGCAGCCCGTCCTCGCCCGGGTAGCCGAGCACGAACTCGCCAGGCGCGAGCTGGCGCCAGCCGATCTTCATGGGCGTGCCCATTCCCCAGCGTCCGCTCGGTCCCGAGTTCCCACGGATCGACGGCTGCGAGAAGCCGTCGGCAAAGCCGAAGTGCTCGCGCGTGAACCGCCCTGCCCGGCGATTCAGCAGCCTCGCGCGTTGCTCGTGCGCCAGTTCCAAGCCCGACCCCTGCGCCGAGATCTGCCCTTTCAGCAACTCGCGCCGCCGGTCGAGCACGTGCGCGTCCTGGGCCATCAGCGTCACGAGCACGTGGGCGTCGCCACGGCGCAGGCCGTCGTCCCAGAGGTCGGGCGCACTTGCACCCACGTCGCCGAGGCTTCGTGCGCGACTCTCCATGCCCTCGCGAAACTCCTCCGGGAACGTGCCGAGCACCAGCTTCGGGAGACCGAGGGCGCGAAGGCCGTCAGAAGTTAGTGCGAGGTTGAGAGTCTCCTGGGGCTTGTGTCCGCGTTCCCAGGGGACCGCGTCGGTCGCGCGCTCGGCCAGGTCGCGCAACCACGCGCGCCCCGCTCTCTCGCTGTGCACGTGTACGAAGAGGTAGGCGCCGTGCCGGAAGTCGTTGCCATAGCCGGTCAGGACGTTGCCCTGCACGTCGCGCAGGTCGACTCGATGCCTACGGCGCACTCGGTGGCCTCTTGAGCAGTCGGTGCCAATCGGCGCGCAGGTCCGCGGGCGATCGGTCGTGCGGTAGTAGGGCGAAACCGATGAAGTCGCGGCGGAGCTCGAGCGCCTCCTGCGCGCGCGTAACAGTGACGCCGTCAAAGCCCGGGAACCCCGAACCCTGCGCGACGGTGTGCCCGCACACGTACTTGCAGAAGGCTCCACGGTCTGTTCCGGTGTATCCGCAGTGGCGCCAGATCCGCGCGGCGCGCTCGTCAAGGCACTCGTAGAGCCGCTCGGCGAAGGCCGCCGGATCGCCGTCGAACCAGGCGGAGAAGAACAGGTATGAGGTGGGGTCGACCGGGCGCTTCGGGGGACACAGGAGGTGCCTCGCGATCGCGTACCGGGCGAAGTGCGTCCGGTCGCGCGGGACGGGAAGCGGGTCCGCATCGAGCGACGCCAGGTCGGCGGTGAGTAGGTCGCTGTGGCCGTCCTCGATCGGTGCCATGAGGGTCAGCCCGTTGGTCTGCTCATCCCTATTCGCCAGGTGCTTCGGGCGCGGGTTCCGGATCGGCTGTGATGACGAGAGAAGCTTGTGGTACCCACGCTTGAATTCCTCGTCGCTGAGGTCGTCGGCGTCCCTGGTGAACAAGGAATGGCGGCGCTCCAGTTCGAGCGCCGACCGGATGGTCTTCGCGGTCGCGTTCGGATACGCCGAGTAGTACCACGCGACATCGGACTCGGTCGTCTTGACGAAGCGCTGGAACGCGCTGACCTTGCGGATGTTCCCAATGCCATAGGTCCCCTGGAAGTTGAACCGCATCCCCCAGAGCACGATCAACGAGAAAGCCTCGAGGTACTGGTCGACGCCCGTGTTGTAGTTGCTCTCGAACAACAGATAGGGCTTCGGGAGCCTCTTCACCTCGCCCTCCCCGGGATCAGCGGGCACCTGGCGCACGACGGACCAGCGCGCGAAGGCGATCATCGACAGCTTGATCAGAGCGAGCAGCGGTGGGAAGAAGTACCGAAGGCGGGTCGTGGAGAACTCCACGGACTTCCAATAGCCGGGCAGCCATCGCGCCCACAGCGGGTGCACCGGGGCAATCGCCACCATCGCCGTCCAGTTTCCTCGGTGCTTGGCGTTGTTCACCATGGCCGAGCCGACCCTAACGTTCACCTCGCCCCTGGACAACGTGTCAACAAAAAGAGTGAATCATCCGCCCCTTGGAACCAGGGTGCGGCTCGGAATAGACTCGCGCAGGAGGGCGCATTGGAGGCAACCGACAGTCCCGCACGCAGCAGCGCGATGCACCACGCCGCGTCGCTCGTCGGACGCGAGCAGGAGGTCGCTCAACTCGATGAGGCCGCGGCGCGGGCGCGCGCCGGGCACGGTCGCCTGTTCCTGGTCGCGGGCGAGCCGGGCATCGGCAAGACATGTCTCTGCGAGGCGGTCGCCGAGCACGGCGCGACGCAGGGGATGGTCGCGCTCTGGGGTCGGTCATGGGAGAGCGGTGGAGCGCCGGCGTACTGGCCGTGGGCGCAGCTGCTGCGCACCCTGGTTGGAGGATGGGACGCGGAGCGTCTCGCGAAGGAGGTGGGGGGCACTCGCGCCGGCCGGCTGGCGCAGATCCTGCCCGAGGTGCGCGAGCGCCTCGGTGAGGCTGATGCCACTCGCTCGCCCGCCTCCGACCAGGCCCGCTTCGCATTGTTCGACTCCGTCGCCGCTTTCCTCCATGTTGCGGCTGCCGCCAGCCCTCTGGTGATCGTGCTCGACGATCTGCACGGCGCCGACCATGCCTCGCTACTGCTGCTCGATTTCGTCGCGCGCGGGATCGGAACAGCGCCGATACTGATGCTCGGTGCGTACCAGGAGGTTGCCGCGCGGCGACGCCCGGAGGCCGACCGATTGATCGGCACGCTTCGGCACGAGGCGTCGACAATCCTGTTGCGCGGGTTTGACGAGGCCGAGGTGGCGCGGTTGGTTGAGCTGAGGACGGGCCGGTCGTGGCCCCCCGAAGCGATTCGCGCATTACACGAGACGACCGAGGGAAACCCGCTGTTCGCAGCCGAAGTCGTCATGTTGGCCGGCACGGCCGACCCGCCGTCACGGGGGCGCGAATACCATGGACTTGGCTTCCCGCTGCCCGACACCGTGCGCGAGACGATCGAGCGCCGTTTCGAGCCACTCGGCGCCGGCACGATCGAGTTGCTCGAGACCGGGGCGGTGGTCGGTCGCGAGTTCCGGTTGACGACGGCCGAGGCCGCGTCCGGCGTTCGGCATCCGATCGACCTGCTCGACGAGGCCGTCGCGGCGGGGCTGGTGGCCCCCGTGCCCGGGTCAATCGGCCGGTTTCGCTTCACCCACAACCTGATCCGCGAGACGCTCTACGCGGGGCTGGGCACCGGGCGCCGCATACGGTTGCATCGCGCGGTCGGCGAGGCGCTGCTCCAAGCCTACGGAGAGGCCCCTGAGCACCTGATCGAGCTCGCCCACCACTTCGCCGAAGCCACGCCCGGCGGCGACCCGGAGCGGGCTCTCCGATTCGCGACCAAGGCCGGCGATCAGGCGATGAGCCTGTTCGCCTACGAGCAGGCGGCTGACCTCTACGCGGTCGCGCTCGAGGCTAGCGAGGAACTCGAGCCCGATCCTGGACGCAGGGCCGACCTGCTGCTCGCGCTGGGCCGCGCATACGCGAGAACCGACCATGTCGCCGCGCGTGACTCGCTGATCGCCGCCGCCACGGCGGCAGCCGCAGTGAACGAGCCCGAACAGCTGGCGACGGCCGGCCTGTTGATTCGTGCGTATCCCCGCGGCATCGGCGTGCTGGACGATCAGCCCAGCGGCGTGCTCACCGAGGCGCTCGAGCGCCTCGGTGACGAGGACGGCGCGCTCCGGGCGAAGGTGATAGCACGTCTCGCCGCCTCGCTCTACTACTGGCCCGGGACGGACGCGCGCCGCGCCGCGCTCGCGGAGGAGGCTGTGTCCATGGCACGCCGGGTGGGCGAGCCTGCTGTGCTCGTCCATGTGCTCAGCAACGCACAGCTCGCGACGTGGGGCCCGGACCACACCGAGCGCGACCTCGCCTGGATGAACGAGGTGCTCGAGCTGGTCGAGTGCACAGGTGACCGCGAGTTGGAGCTGAGCGCGCGCAACCGGCAGATCGACTTCCTTGTGTGCCTGGGCGACCTCGGCGCCGCGGAATCCGCGGTCCGCGCCCTCGAGCTGAGTCCGGCGGAGACCGCGGACCCGCGAACCGCGGCATATGTCCGAATCCACCGTTCGCGGCACGCCGTCGTCGAGGGACGCTACGCGGATGCCGAGCGGCTTACCACCGAGGCGTACCAGGAGGGGTCGCGCCTGCGCGACCCGACGATCCAGATCCTGGCGACTACCGAGCTGTCTCGGTTCGATGGCCGCAGGGGCGGCTGGAGGAGCTCGAGGAGCCGACTCGCCGGATCGCCGCGGGCGACTCCACGCCGGCCTGGCCCGCGGCGCTCCTCCTTCTCTGCTGCGAGCTTGGCTACGACGCAGAGGCCCGCCGCGGATTCGAGCGCATGGCGGCGCGCGACTTCACGGACATCCCCCGCTACAACGGCTTCATCATCGCGGTCACGCTGCTTGCTGACGTCTGTTCACGGATCGGGGATGCGGCTCGCGCAGAGCGCCTCTACCAGTTACTGCTGCCGTTCGCCGAGCGAAACGCCACGGGCGGCCAGGCGGGCTTCGCGGGCCCGGTCGCACGGTACCTCGGACTTCTGGCGGGCACCCGCGGCGAATGGCAGGCCGCCGCCGCGCACTTCGAGGCGGCCCGCGCCGCCGGCGCGAGGATGGCATCACAGCCGATCGTGCTTCAGGCGCACCTCGACGAGGCCGAGATGCTGGCTCGCCGCGACACTCACGGTGACCGGGAACAGGCCGTCGCGTTGCTCGCCGAGGCGGAGGCGATCGCGGGTGACCTGGGGCTCGATCGGATCGTCGAGCGGATCGACGCGCGGCGCGCCGCACTCGGCGGCGCCGGCATGCCGCTCGCCGAGCCTCACCGAGCGGTCAACGTCAGGGACGGCGCCCGCCTGCGCCGCGAGGGCGACGTGTGGGCATTCGACTTCGAGCAGCGGTCGGTCCGCGTTCGCGACAGCAAGGGAGTCCGGTGTCTCGCGACGCTGCTCGGCAACCCGGGCATCGAAATCCACGCCGCCGAGCTGGCACGCGACGACGGTCATCCCGGCGCACGCGGCGACGCGGATGCGACCGGTCTCGAGATGACGGAGCGGGCAGGCGAGGATGCGGGCCCGTTGCTCGACGCCGAGGCGAAGGCCGCCTATCGGCAGCGGCTCGAGGGGTTGCGTGACGAGGTCGAGGAGGCCGAGTCCTTCAACGATCCGGAACGGGCAGCGCGCGCACGTGAGGAGATCCGGTTCGTCGCGCGGGAACTGGCCGGGGCGGTCGGGCTGGGAGGGCGCGACCGTCGCGCCGCATCGAACGTCGAGCGCGCACGCGTGAGCGTGACGAAGGCGATCCGCACGGCGATAAAGCGGGTGGCCGAGCACGATCACGCGCTCGGCCACGAGCTCGAGGCGACGATCCATACGGGCACGTTCTGCAGCTACGAGCCCGACCCACGCAATCCTCTCGACTGGCGCGTCGAAGGAAGTTAGGGTCCGCTCATGGAGCCCACGCCGGCTGACGCGGTCCACGCGATCCACGAGGTCTTCGGATGTCACCGCGGCGCGCGGGCCGCGCACGCGACGGGCACGATCTGCCACGGGGTCTTCACGCCGACAGCCCACGCGAAGGAGCTAACCCGCGCCCGGCACATGCGGGCGGACTCCGTACCGGTCACGGTGCGGTTCTCCAACGCGTCTGGCGATCCCGAGGTTCCCGACGGCGGCCGCGACGCTCACGGAATGGCGGTCCGCTTCCACCTTCGCGACGGCGAATGGACCGACATCGTTGCGGTCACCCTGCCGTGCTTCTTCGTGTCGAGTCCGGCGGACTTCGTGAAGCTCAACAAGATCTTCCGGCGCAAGCGGCCGGGCGCGGTTGCGAAGCCGCGGCTGCTGAAGCTGGTGCGCTTCCTCGCCTCCCACCGGGACGCGATCAGGCCGACGCTCGCGACTATGTTCATGCGCCCCGCCCACAGCTACGCGCATCTGACCTACAGGGGGCTGCACGCCTTCCGCTGGATCAACAAGGCCGGCGAGGAGCACTACGTGCGTTATGTGCTGACGCCGGAGGAGGGGGAGCGCCGCGCATTGCTCGGACCATGGCGCGAGCGCGACTATATGCAGCGCGACCTGTACGAGCGTCTCGGGCGCATTCCGGAGAACCCGTTCGCTTTCAAGCTCGAGGCCCAGATCGCGTCGCAGGAGGACTGGACGCGTGACCGGGTCTTCAATCCGGCGAGGCCCTGGCCCGACAAGCGCAAGGGAAAGATCACGCCGGCAGGAGCCGAGCACCGGTGCAAGCGCTTCCTGCTGGCAGGCATGATCGAGTTGACCGGTCTCGATGACCAGCGTCGCCGCAACGGCGACACGCTCTCGTTCGACCCGACGCACATGGTCGACGGGATCGAGGCCCCGACGGACAGGGATGCGATCCTCGGATTCCGCGCCCGCGCGTACGAGCATTCGTTTCGCCAACGGACCGGCAAGACGCCCTACGACTGCGAGGCATGAGCCGCACGAAGCAGGCGGTCAACGTGCTCGGCGTGTTCTTCCCGGTGGCGGGCTTCGCGCTCGCGATCGTGCTCCTGTGGGGGAGTCTCGTAGGCCCTGAGGCGCTCGCGATCACGTGCGTGCTGTACCTGCTGTCCGGCGTCGGGATCACGGTCGGCTATCACCGGCTCTTCGCGCACCGCTCGTTCGAGACCGTGCAACCGGTGCGGATCGCGCTGGGGATCTGCGGGTCGATGGCGTTGCAGGGTCCGGTGATCAGGTGGGTCACGAACCACCGCAAGCACCACGCGTACAGCGACGAGGAAGGGGACCCCCACAGCCCGCACCTGTCCGGGCGTGAGGGTGTCCGTGGCGCGGTCTCCGGGCTGTGGCACGCGCACGTCGGCTGGATCTTCGGCCCGGATCGTGCCGCCTTCGACCGTTACGCGCGCGACCTGCTCGCGGACCCCGCAATGGTGTTCGTGCATCGCTTCTTTGCGGTCTGGGTCCTGATGGGCCTCGCCGTGCCGTTCGCGATCGGCTTCGCCGTCAGCGGCACCCTCGAGGGTGCGCTGATAGCCCTCCTTTGGGGAGGCGCCGTGCGCATCTTCCTTGGGCATCACACGACGTTCGCGATCAACTCGCTCTGCCACTTCCTGGGGCGGCGGCGCTTCGATACCGGTGACGAATCCCGCAACGTATTCTGGCTCGCGCCGTTCAGCTTCGGCGAGGCATGGCACAACAACCACCACGCGTTCCCGACTTCGGCCTTCCACGGTTTGAAACGCCGTGAGCTGGATCCCGCGGGGTGGCTGATCCGCCTGTTGGAGCGCCTCGGGCTGGCATGGAACGTCCGCCGCGTCAGCCCTGACCGGCAAGCGCGGAAGCTGCTCTCCAGCGCCGGCTCCCAGGGCCGCTGGGAGGCCGGTCATGCCGACTGATATGTGGGTCGTCCCCGGTGCGCCCTTGCTGGACGGTGCGGGCTGGCGCATCTGGTACTCGCGGCTGGGAACGGACGACCGCGAACCGGATCCCGTCACGGTCGAGCTGGCCGGCCAGGAGCAGGCGACATCCACCGCATGGGACCGTCTGCCGGTGGTCCAGCACGTCGGCCGGCGCGCCGGCGTGCTGACCCTGACGCTCGACCAGCCCCACCCCGGGGCGCGTTACGACGTGGCGATCCCGGAGGCCGGCCGGTTCTCCTGGCGTACGTTGCCCGCGAGCCTCGACGGAGGCGTGAACTTCCTCGTGTCGTCGTGCTTCTATCGCAACGGCGACAAGCAAGGTCGATACGGCGCGACGGTCGCGGAGCTGGCAAAGAAGGTCAAACCCGCATTCAAGCTCCTGATCGGCGATCAGGTCTACACGGACTGGCCCTACGCGCGCAGCGTTTTGACCGGGCTTGCCAAGTTCTACGCCGAACGCTACGCGGAGTATTGGGGGGACACGGGCTATCAAAAGGCCCTCCAGGCGTGCCCGACGATGTTCACGCCCGACGACCACGAGTTCTGGAACAGCTACCCCGAGCGCCAGTTTCACCCGCCCTGGGCTTTCCGTCGGGGCTGGCGGGACACCTCCACGCGCGCGGCGCAGGCCCTCTACGACCACTACCAGGGAAGCGCCAATCCAAGCGGGCAGCGCTACTTCGATTTCGTCGTCGGTCGCGTGGGGTTCTTTGTGTCGGACAGTCGCTCGCAACGCACCGTGGCCGGCAACGCGGCTTCTCACTTCTTTCCGGCGGCCGAGTGGGTCGATCTCGAGACCTGGTTTCACGGCCTGACCGGGCCGGGCGTGCTCGTGCTTGCGCAGCCGCTGTATCAGGCTCGCGGCGGCGGATCGGATCGCTCGCTCGCCGACTTTGGGCCCGATCAGGCGCAGTTGCGGTCGCTGCTCGAGGGAGCCCTGCGTGGCAACACAGGCGACGGCCGCCCCCACGACGTCCTGATCGTCGCAGGCGACATCCACAAGGGCAGACACTCCGTCGGTGAGATCGCGGGCATGCCGGGCGCCGAGGTGCACGAGTTCGTCGCCTCGCCCGCCTCGCTCGTGATGAAGGCGCCGTTCCTCGGCTCGGACGGGAAACCGCCCGGCAAGCTGCAACCCCCGGGTCAGCCGCTTTGGACCGTCAGGTTGGTCGGCGGCGGTCCGCTGTCGTCGAACCACGTCGGCGCCGTGCGGATGAGCGAGGGCACCAACGGGCGGGTGCGGTTCGAGCTCGAGTTGTGGAGCGTGAAGCAGGCGCGCGGTGTCCCATCGCCGCGCGAAGGCGAGATCCGCCCGGTCCACAGTTGGGAGATCCAACTGCGCTAATGCGCGAGGGAGGAACCATGGTCATGCACTCTGGGGAGTACCAGCCGAACCCTGCAGTCCGGCCCGCCACCGCGCTCGAGCGGACGCAGACTTCGAATCGCGAGTTCTTCGAGCGAGCGCTGGGAGCGCAGAGCGAGAGCGAAGCGCAGGTGATGATCGGCCTCGTCGGCCACCGCGACATCCCGGGTGTCACCCTGCGGCGCGCCCAGGAGATCATGCGCTGGGACATGCGGCCGAGCGCTTGGTCGCACGCCTTCATGATCCTCGAGCCGGGCGGAGATAAGGTCCTCGATGTGCCGGTGCGCGAGGTCACCCTCCATCCGCACACGGGAGCCTTTCCCGATCCGGCGTCCAACGCGGTAACCGACGCGACCCTCGGGTCATACGCGGACGAGGTGGTGTACGCGAACCTCGCCGTGCTCGCCGTCGGGGTGAAGGAGGGGCAGCGCGACAAAGTGCTGGAGCGGGCGATGACGAAGCTGAACGAGGACAGGCTGCGCTACGACCTCTGGCAGACATTGGGGGTCTGGCAGGCCTACCTGTGGTCGGGAGGCGCGGTCCCCAACCCGCTGCGCGAGGGCGTCCCCGAGCCGTCGACGGCGTTCGTGCAGTACTGCTTCGAGGCGATCGGCATCGACCTCGCGCCTGGCGCCTCGGAGCGCAACAGCGCGCCGGAGCACCTTTGGAACGCCGCTCGGTGGTGGCACGTCGTGCTGGAGAGCTTCGGGCACAAGATCAGCGGATACGACCTGGTGCGCGACCCGGGATGCTCGGTACTTCGGCCCGACGAGCTGCCCGAGCGCGTACGGGCGCAGGCGTAGCCCCGCCCATCACCCGCGCCGGCCGAAGCTGTGCACCGGCGGCAGCACGGCGCGCAGGTCCCCGACCGTGTCGCGGCCGGTCTCGCGGCCCGCGGGCGGCTCGATGTGCTTCACGTCGGCGAGCGGCAGGTCGGGCCGCTCGAGGCCCCTGATCTCGTCGACCACGACGTTGGTGTTGCCGCCGCGCCGCTCGAGGCGCCCGCTCGCGAGCACGAACGGCTCCGCGCGCACGGCGAGGCGGTGGCGCCGGTAGACCGGCGGCGCGACGATCAGGTTGATCGTGCCCCACTCGTCCTCGAGCAGCATGAACGTCACGCCCTTCGCGGTCGCGGGCCGCTGGCGCGCGACCACGAGGCCGGCGACCTGCACGCGCCGGCCGTGCGGCACGCGCTCGAGCGCGGTGCTGCCCACGGCCTGCGGCAGGTCCGGGCGCAGCAGCGCCATCGGGTGCTCGGCGATGCTGATCTTGAACGAGCCGTAGTCCGCGAGCAGCCGCTCCCACGCGGACATCGCGCGCAGCGCGGGCGCGTCCGGCGCGGACAGCGGCAGCGACAGCTGCACGCCCCCGGGCACCGACCGGCCGGGCGTCACCACGCCCATCTGCCACAGCGCCTCGCGGCGCGCCAGCGTGTCGCAGGCGCCGGCCCACGCAAGGCGCTCGAGCGTGCCGCGCCCGGCGCCCGACCGCGCGGCGAGATCGCCGGCGTCGCGATAGGGACCCCCGCGCTCGCGCTCGGCCACCAGCTCCTTCACTTCCTCCTCCTTCACCCCCTGGATGTAACCGAGCCCGATCCGCACGCCGAGAAAATCGGCGCCCCGGTCGCTCGCTGAAGGATTGGGTACCCCATGGGGTACCAAAGTCTTCAGCGAGGCGACTTTCCCCGAGCGCTCCACCCGGCACTCCGCATCGCTGCGGTTGACGTGCGGCGCCAGCACCTCCATGCCGCGCCGCTGCGCCTCGTGCACGAGCGCGTCGGGCGGGTAGAAGCCCATCGGCTGCTCGTTCAGCAGCGCGCACAGGAACTCCGGGCCGTAGTGCACGCGCAGCCACGTCGACTGGTAGGCGAGCAGGCCGAACGCGGCCGCGTGCGCCTTCGGGAACCCGAAGCCCGAGAAGCCGCGCACCTGCTCGAAGATCCGCTCCGCCACCTCGCGCTCGACGCCGCGCTCGATCGCGCCCTCGATGAAGCGGTCGCGGTGGACGAGGATCGCCGCGTCAGAGCGCTTGCGGCTCATCGCGCGGCGCAGGCCCTCGGCCTCGCCGGGGGAGAACCCGGCAAGCGCCATCGACACCTCGAGCACCTGGTCCTGGAAGACGATCACGCCGAGCGTCTCCTCCAGCACCGGCGCGAGCAGGGGGTGGGCGTGGGGGATCTCGTAGTCCGGGTCGGCCCGGCGCCGCTCCCGCCTCTCTATATAGGGGTGCACCGCGCCACCCTGGATCGGCCCCGGGCGCACGAGCGCGACCTGCACCGTGAGGTCGTCGAGGCTGCGCGGCTGGGTGCGGCGCAGGCTCTGCATCTGCGCACGGCTCTCGATCTGGAAGACGCCCGTCGTCTCGGCCTTCTGGATCGTCTCGTAGACCTCCTCGTCGCTGTAGTCCACGCGCGAGAGGTCGAGCCGCTCGCCGCGCACGCGCGCGACCTCGTCCACGCAGCGCTCGACCGCGGAGAGCATCCCCAATCCCAGCAGGTCGATCTTGAGAAAGCCCGCGTCGGCGCACGAGTCCTTGTCCCACTGCACGAGGTTGCGCCCTTCCATCGCCGACGGCTGCACCGGGCACAGGTCGATCAGCGGCGTGGTCGAGATCACCATGCCGCCCGGGTGCTGGGATGCATGGCGGGGGAGCCCGTACGCCTCGGGGCCGAGCTCGGCGAGCGCGCGCCAGCGCTCCGAGCCGGCGCGCCGCGCGCCGATCGCCTCGTCCACGCCCCGCAGGAAGTCGTCGGCATCCGCGTACACGTCCGCCGAGCGCGCGACGCGCTCGATCTCGCCCGCCGGCAGGCCGAGCGCCTTGCCGAGGTCGCGGATCACGCCCTTCCAGCGATACGTCGCGAACGCCGCCACGAGCGCGGCGCGCTCGGTCCCGTAGCGCTCGTGCACGCGCGGGATCAGCTTCTCCCTGATGTCGCGCGGGAAGTCGAGGTCGATGTCCGGCAGCGACGTGATCTCCTCGTGCAGGAAGCGCCCGAGCAGCAGCTTGTTGCGGATCGGGTCGATGTGCGAGAGGCCGGTGAGGTAGCAGACGATCGAGCTGACGCTCGAGCCGCGCCCGCGGCCGGGGGGGAGCAGGCGGCGCGCCTCGCTACGGCCGCGCACCTCGGCCGCGACCTCGCGCGCCAGCTCGAGCATGTCGTGGTGGAGCACGAAGAAGCCCGAGAGCCCGAGCTTCGAGATCACGCGCAGCTCCTCGGTCAGGCGCGCGGCCGCCTCGCCGTTCTCGCCGCCCCGCGGATAGCGCTCGTGCAATCGCGCCCCGCACAGCTCGGCGAGCTTGCGGTCGGCGTCGGGGTCCTCCGAGCCCGGGTAGCGGTAGCCGAGGTCACGCGTGAGGTCGAACTCGATCCGCTGCGCGATCCGCGCGGTCTCCGCGACCGCGTCCGGATGCTCCGCGAACCGGGCGGCCATCTCGGCGGGGGAGACCATCACCGACGTGCTGTTGCCGCGCCGCTGGGGCTCGGTCTGGTCGATGGGGAAGAGCAGGCGGGCTGCCACGAACGCGTCCTGGAGCCGCGCGCGGTCCGGGTGGTGGGAGTGCACGTTCCCGGTCGCGACGCACGGCACGCCGAGGCGCGCGGCGACCTGCGCGAGCGCGCGGTTGCGCGCGCGGTCGTGGCGCCAGTACGGGCGCTGGAGCTCGATGCGGAGGCGCTCGCGCCCGAACGCGGCGAGCAGCCGAGGCCCATGACGCCCGGCCGCGCCGGCGCGGGCGCAGCCGGACAGGCACACGATCCCCTCCGCATGGCGCTCGACCTGCTCGAGCGTGACGCGCGGATCGGTGCGCTCGCGTGGGTTCACGCGCGTGCGCGCGTGCGCGTGCGTGAGCAGCCGGCAGAGGTTGGAGTAGCCCGCGCGGTCGGCGGCGAGCAGCGTCAGGTGCGAGTCGTCGTCCAGGGTCATCTCGGCGCCCGTGATCGACTTGAGTCCCAGCCCCCGGCACGCGTGCGCGAACTCCATCGACCCGTGAAGACCGTCGTGGTCGGTGAGCGCGACGGCCTCGTAGCCGTGCACCGCCGCGGCCGCCGCGATCTCCTCCGGCGAGGACGCGCCGTCGAGGAACGAGTAAGCGGAGTGCGCGTGGAGCTCCTGGTACATGCGAGGTCACGCGCCCTTCTGGGAATACCAGCGCCCGCTCGGCAAGTCGCAGAACACGACCGCGTTCGCTCCGTCCGCGAGCGTCAGCTCGAAGTAGCGGCGGCGCAGCGGCCGCGCGCTCCACCAGCGGTCCTCGACGAGCCACTCCTCACGCACCGTGTCCACGTCCGCTCGCCCGACGCGCACGGGGACGCCGTCATCGCCGGCGACCACCGTCGCCGTGCGCGGCCGGTAAAGCCGCCTGGCCAAAAGCTAGTCAGGGAAGGGCGTGAGGAACGCGCGCCGCTCCGGGATGCGTGAGCCGGGATCCGTGTCGAGCACGCGCAGCACCGACTCGCTGCCGGCCGCCGCGCGGGTTTGGCGCAGCGCCTCCTTCAGCCGCCTGCGGCGCTCCTCGGCGGGCCGGTGGAAGGAGAGCTGGTCGGCGACCGGCGGTCCGTAGGCGATCACCGTCAGCGAGAGCCGCTCGATCGGGGCGGGCAATTCGGCGAGCCGTGAAGCCAGCGCAAGGCGCAGGTGCTCGCGCGAGATCGTCGCCCGGCGCAGCGCGACCTCCCGCCGCCAGGTGCCGCGCTCGACGAATCGCGCGCCCAGGCGCATCCTGCGAAACGCGCGCTCGCGGCGCTCGGGACGGGCGAGCAGGCGATCGATCAGGAGCTCGAGCGCACGCTCCAGCTGCATGCCCGAGACCGCCTCGGGAAGCTCGATGTCCTCGCTCAGCACCTCGCCCGGCGGGCGAGGCCGAAGCGGCTCGCCGCCGCCGGCCGCAAGCCCCCGCGCGCGCAGCCCCGGTGCGCCGAAGCGGTCCGCCACGTCGCGCGCCGGCAGCGCGGCAAGCTCGCCGAGCGTGGTCACGCCGAGCCGTTCGAGCGCGGGGCACAGCTCCGCGGCAAGCGGGCCGGGAAGCAGCGATACCGCGAGCGGCGCGAGGAATGCCCGCTCCGCCCCGGCGGGAACGATCTTCGCGCCGCGCCCCGGCCGCGCCGTGCGTGCGGCCGCGAACGCGCAGAAGCTGCTCGGCGCCACGCCCAGGCGGGCGGGCATGCGGACCGCCCTGCGCACGCGCGCGAGCACGCCCTCGACGCTGCCCCCGCACATCCGGCGCAGCGCCGCCGCGTCGAAGTAGGCCTCGCCCGGAGCGGCCGGCGCGACCGCGGCGCCGATCCCCTCGAGCGCGGCGAGCAGCGCCTCCCATGTGCCCGCCGCGCGCTCGGGGTCAGGCGGCACGAGCCGCAGCCCGGGGCAGCGCGCAAGCGCCTCTCCCAGCCGCATCCCGGGACGGATCCCGTGCGCCTCCGCCGCGCCGGACACCTCGCCCACGACCTGCTCGCGGTCGGGCTCGGGGGCCAGCGCGACGGCCTCCCGGACAAGGTCGCGGCGCTCGCCCACGGCCGCCAGAAGCGTGAACCGCGGGATCAGAACGCATACGACCTGTGCCTCCCTGTGCATCGAACGTATGTTCGCATAGGAGTCAGGGCCCTGTCAACGGGTGGAACGAAATCGCCCCGCCGATATACACTCGCTCCCGGGATGAGGGGGAAGACGGGAATCTCCGTAAAGGGGACTGCGCTTCTGGCGGCGATGTTGCTCGCGCTCGCGGTCCAGGCCGCGCCCGCCCCGGCCAGCTCGGTCACCAACATCAGCTCGTTCTCGGACCCGCGGACCGACCTTCCCGCCCGCCCCGGCCAGCTCGTGAAGGCTCTCTACGGGCCGTTCAACGTGCCGGCCAACGGCGAGATCCACAACATCCCGCTCTCGGTGCCGGCTCCGTGCACCAACTGCCGCATCACGGACATGGTGCCGAACCTCGTCTTCGACGGCAGCGGCGCCACGGCGAACATGGACAACGGCATGCTGCTGCACCACTTCGTGGTCTTCAACCCGACCCAGACCGGCATCGGCTGCCCGATCAGCGAGCCGTTCATGGGCGCGGGCAACGAGCGCACGCACCTGCACCTCCCGACGCCCTACGGCTACACGAACACGGCTGCGAACTGGAACATGCTGACGCACGTCGTGAACAAGTCGGCGACGGCGCGCACGGTCAACGTCGAGATCATCTTCCGCTGGCGGCCGCTGTCAGAGACCTCGGACACGCGCCCGCTGTGGCTCGACATCGACTCGATCTGCAACGGAGGCAACTCCGAGTACACGATCCCGACCGGTTACTCCGACACGCATGTGAACTGGACCTCCCCCGTGGACGGCCGCCTGATCGACGTCTCCGGCCACCTGCACGACATCGACATCATCGACCCGAGCTTCTGCTCGGTTCACTGCACCGAGCGGGGCGGTGCGATCGCGCTGTCGCTCGAGCAGGTCGGCGGCACCGGCTCGACCTACTACGGGCCGATCCCGCCCAACAACCCGCCCCCGGCGGACATCACCGGGGCGACGCTGTGCAGATCGGAGGCCAACCACGGGACGTCTTTCGGCGCCTCCAACGGCAGCAACGGCCACCTCGACACCGACAACCACTGCGGCCTCTTCGGCGACATGCCCGCGGGCAGGCAGGCCGAGGCGTATCCGGCCAGCGCCGAGTATCCCAGCGACGGGGTGCGAATCACCAACGGCCAGGTGCTGAAGCTACACAGCGAGTACCAGAACGACTCGGGTGGACCGAAGACGGACGTGATGGGAATCATCCAGGCCTGGTACGTCCCGATCTCCCCCGGCTACCCGCGCCCGAAGGGCGCGACCCCCACGCGCGTACCGCTCGTGCCCGCCTACAACGCCTGCACCGCGCCCAACCGCGTGCACGGCCCACCGGACTTCCCCGGCAACGCATCGAACCCCGACGGCTCGTGCAACCCGCCGGTCCAGACCTCGGGCCAGCTGACGATCGGCTCGCCCGACGCGAACGGCGCCGCGGCGAAGTCGGAGGGCTACGTGAAGGCCGAGGCGATCGTCGGCAACGCCGCGACGCCGGCCGACGAGGGCGACGCGCGCTTCCGCGTCTCGATCACCGACGTGCGCAACAAGACCGGCCTCGCCGACTACACCGGCCAGCTCCAGCTCGACACCACGCTGCGGGTCACCGACAAGGACAACGGCCCCTCCGAGGTCGCGACCGTCCAGGACACGCCCTTCCGCGTGACCGTGCCCTGCACGACGACGGCCGACACGACGGTCGGCTCGACCTGCGCGGTGAACACGACCGCTGACGCGGTGCTCGGCGCCGGCGCCGTGATCGAGGCCAAGCGCAGCATCTGGGCGCTCGGCCAGCTCAAGCTCAACGACGGCGGCTCCGACGGACTCGCATCCACGACGCCCAACACCGTGTTCGCGGTGCAGGGCGTGATGGTTCCCTGAGAGTCAAGGTCTCCACGGCGCTCGCGCTTCCGGCGCAGCGCACCTGGGACACGGTCAAGCAACCGGAGACGCTGCGCTACGTCACCAAGGGGGTTCTCGGCTTTCGATCCGAGCGCGAGCTGCCGGCGCAGTTCGCGCAAGGGGAGACGTACCGGATCCGCCTGCTGTTGTTCGGCGTCGTGCCGGCCTGGTGGCACGAGATCGAGATCACGCGGCTCGACGATGCCTCGCGCGAGATCCTGACGTCCGAGAAGGGTGGCGCGATCAAGCAGTGGCGCCACCGCATCACGGTTGACGAGCGCGGCCCCTACCGCAGCCACTACACCGATGAGATCGAGATCGAGGCCGGCCCGCTGACCCCGCTCGTCTGGGGCTACGCGCACCTCTTCTACCGCTACCGGCAACGGCGCTGGCGGCGGCTCGCGCGCCGGTTGGATCAGCCCTCGGGCAGCGCGTAGGCGGCCACGGCCACGAACTGAAGCGCGGCCGCGGCGATCACCAGCACGTGGAAGATCTCGTGGTAGCCGAACACGGCGGGCACCGGGTCCGGCTTGCGCAGCGCATAGACGACCGCGCCCGCCGTGTACAGGACCCCGCCGCCGGCGACGAGCGCCATGCCCACGACGCCCAGCTCGCGCGCAAGCTCGGGAAACGCGATCACCGCGACCCAGCCGAGTGTCACGTACACCGCTGCGGTGAGCCACTTCGGCGTGTTCGGCCACAGCATCTTCAGCGCGATGCCGAGCGCCGCCCCGCCCCAGATCGCGATCAGCACGGCGCGCGACAGCCCGCCGTCGAGCACCAGGAGCGCGAACGGCGTGTAGGTGCCGGCGATCAGCAGGTAGATCATCGAGTGATCGAGGCTCCGCATCCAGCGGCGCGCCGCCGGCGAGCGCCAGTCGACGCGGTGGTAGAGGGCGCTCGCACCGAACATCGCAACCATGCTCAGCGCGTAGACAATCGCGGCGACGGTCGCCTTCCCCGAGGGCGCTGCGATCACGAGCACGGCGCCCGCCACGAGCGCCACGAAAAACGCCCATTGGTGTGAGACGCCACGCAGGCGGGGCTTGACCAGCTTCTCGATCACGTCCTCGGACTGAACACCAGTCACAACGATCTGTTTCTACCCGATCGGCGACACTCCAGCGCATGATCGTCGCGGTCGTGGACGTCGGCACGAACTCGACCCGCCTGCTGGTCGCGGACGTGGACGGCGGGCGCGTGCGCCGGGAGCTCGAGCGCCGCACGACGGTGACGCGCCTGGGGGAGGGGGTCGACGAAACGGGCCGGCTCTCCGAACAGGCCATCGAGCGCGTGCTCGCGGCATGCGCCTCCTATCGTGCGCTGATCGACGGGCACGGGGCCGAGCGTGTCGTCGCCGTGCTCACGAGCGCGGCTCGCGACGCCGAGAACGGCCCAGGCCTCGAGCGCGCCCTGCGTGATCGCTTCGGCTTCGAGGCAAGCACGATCCCGGGAGAGCGGGAGGCGCGCCTGACCTTTCTGGGCGCAACCGCGGCGGGCGCGCCGGCGGGCTCGCTGATGGTGCTCGACATCGGCGGAGGCAGCACCGAGATCGTCGTCGGGCAGGACGCGTCGGTGGGCTTCTTCGTCTCGATGCAGATCGGCTCCGTGCGTCACACCGAGCGCTTCCTGCACACGGACCCACCCTCGGAGCCGGAGATGGAGGCATGTCGCGCGGCCGTGCGCGCGGGTCTTGACGACGCCGTGCCGGACGGCGTGCGCGCGCGTGTGCAGGAGGGAGTCGCGGTCGCCGGCACGCCGACGTCGTTCGCCGCGATCGACCTCGGCCTCGAGCCGTACGACCGCGACCGGGTCGACGGTCATCGCCTCACGCTCGAGCGCTGCAAGGAGATACTCGCGCAGCTTGCCCGGACCCCGGTCGCGCAGCGGCGGGAGGTGCGCGGCCTGCATCCGGACCGCGCTCCGACGATCGTGGCCGGCGGCGTCATCCTCGTCGAGGCGATGAGCCTTTTCGGGCTCGGCGCGATCGCGGTGTCGGAGCACGACATCCTCGATGGAGCAGCCATCGAGGCGGCCGAAACCGCCCGGAAACACGAGTAATCGCGCCAATTCGCACCGCGCGCATGGATTAAACGTCCAGTTTGGGCGTTCTGCGGTTGCGGTACGTCCTGAGCCACAACCATAATGCGACTGCGGGATGATGAGACCGCGTTTCACAGGTCTTGATTCCCAAAATAGGTTCGAGTGCTGCCGAAATGATTCCGGCGCCTCCCGTTGCTCGAACCGCATCGAGGCCCCCAAAGGCACGTACCCCTGCCCGTCCTGACGGGGCCATTCAGAAGAAGCGGCTGTTCGCGATAAGACGGCCGCTTCTTCGCTTCTCGCCTTCGGCACGACCCACAGCCTCGTGCCGAACGTCCCGCGATACCGCCTGGAGCACACGCTCCGGGACGTTCGGTGGGGAGCCTGCGGCGCTCGCCCTAATCAGTTACGGCCTAGGCGATGTTCGTCCCGTCTTCGGTCTCGACGTAACGGATGTCCGGCGGCTTCCTCACGCCGCCGCGACTACGCCAGGTTCGCGCTGCGCGGGTAGATCACCGTGGGGTCGGTCATCACGTTCACGCACGCCGGCTTGCCCGACGCGAACGCGCGCTCGAGCGCGGGGCGCAGCTGATCCGGGCGCTCGACCAGCTCACCGTGCCCGCCGAGTGCCTCGACCACCTTGTCGTAGCGCGTATTCGGCGTCAGCTCGGCCGCCACCGAGTACCCGTACAGGAACTCCATCGGGTGCTTCTCGAGCGCCCAGATGCCGTTGTTGCCGACGACCGCGACGACCGGGATGCCGTGCCGCGCCATCGTGTCGAACTCCATCCCCGAGAAGCCGAACGCGCCGTCACCGAGCAGCAGGCAGACCTGCTTGTCGGGTCGCGCGAGCTTCGCCGCGATCGCGTACCCCGGGCCTGAGCCGAGGCAGCCGAAGGGCCCCGGATCGAGCCAGCAGCCGGGCTCGTAGGTGTCCATCACGCGACCCGCGAACGACACGTAGTCGCCGCCGTCGCCGATCACGACCGCGTCGCGGTCGAGGAACTCGCCGAGCTCCCGGTAGATGCGCATCGGGTGAAGCGGCGCGCGCTCGTCGTCGAGCATCTCGCGCTCGGCGGCGCGCTTGGAGTCCTCGGTCTCGCGCAGGCCGTCGCGCCAAGCCTTCGTGCGCCGCGGATCGCCGCCGGCGCCGACCGCGGCCTCGCGCAGCGCCGCGAGCGTCGCCGGAAACCCTCCGTACAGCTCGCCGGCCAGCTCGCGCGGCGCGATCCGGCCAGGATCGGCGGAGTCGATCTGCACGAGCTGGGAGTGCTCGCCAAAGCTGCCGCCGAAGCCCAGGCGGAAGTCCATCGGAACGCCCATCACGAGCGCGACGTCGGAGTCCTTGAGCGCCGCGCTGCGCGCACGCGAGTAGAAGTTGGGGTGGTCGGCCGGCACGCACCCGCGCGCGAGGCCGTTGAGGAACACGGGGATGCCGAGCGCCTCCGACAGCTCGCGCAAAGCCCGCTCCCCGTGGCCCCAGTAGAGGTCGGTGCCCGCCATGATCACCGGGCGCTCGGCGCGCCCGAGCAATGCGCCGATGCGCGCGATCTCGTCGCCGTCGGCGGCGGGAAGGCCCGCGGGGTCGGGAATCGACGCCGCATTCGCGGGATCGTCGGCCTCCATGAACACGACGTCGAGCGGCAGGTCGACGAACGCCGGGCCGGTCGGGGGCGTGAGCGTCGCGGCAAGCGCCTCGTCGACGAGACCGGGTACCTCCGAGGTCGCGGTCGCGGTGCGCGCGCTCTTCGCGAGCGGAGCGACGAACGGCACGTGGTCGATCTCCTGGAGCGAGCCCTGCCCCCAGCGAAACTGCGGCGCGCGGCCGCCCAGCACGAGCA
>CAVRTB010000001.1:0-752210 GCA_963724065.1 uncultured Solirubrobacterales bacterium | reverse complement strand
ATCGTCGCCGTCTTGCCCGAGCCCGTCACCCCCAGCAGGGTCTGGAAGCGCTCACCCGCCTCGAACCCCCTGGCCAGCGAGTCGCTCGCCTGCGGTTGCTCGGCAACGGGCGAATAGGCGGGGTTGAACCTGAACGGGGGCACGCCGCCAAGTCTAGAGGCGCGCCATATCGGGCCCAGAAGCTAGGGCACGAACAGCCCGGCAGTCGCGAACAGCGTGTTGTCGCCGACCGTGTCGCCGTCGCCGTCCGCCCCGCCGTCGAACACCCGCACCCGGTCGAGCTGCCAGATCGAGCGCTTGGACTCGCTGACCGCGCCGGGCATGATCGCGTCCATGGTGGTCGTGGCCGAGCAGACCGAGCCCTCCTGAGGATCGGCGACCGGCGCGCAACCGAATGTGGCGCCGAGCGGCACGTCGACCGTCGTGCCGGGTCCGGCGGGACCGCCGCCGGTAGGGATGTTGTCGCGGTCCGTGATGCGCACGGTGAACTGGGCTCTCAGCTCGCCCGCGTAGTCGGCCAGCGCCTTCGTGAAGACGTCGTCGGAGAACATCTCGATCCGCACGTCGGCCTCGTCCGCGGGCGTCGACGGGACCCCGACCACCGCGCTGAACCGCACGTAGCCCTCGTTTCTCGCAGGCAGGCCGTTGGAGTCGCCGGTGCCGACCGTCAGGTGGTCCGAGGTCATCTGCGGTCCCGCGCAGGAGCCGTAGGCAAGCGGCGGGCCGTGGATCTCGTTGGGGTCGGTGCACTGTCGGTAGGCGATCGTCATCGCGAAGAGGGCGGGAGTGGCGCCTTTCGGGCGCGCCATCCCGGAGGACACCGGTGTTGTCAGCTTCGTCACGAACGCTTCGCCGTCGTGGTAGGTGCTGTCGGCCGGCGCGGCCAGCGGATAGTCGCTGGAGCTCGTCGTCCCCACGACAAAGGCGTTCCCTTGGGCGTCAACGGCAATGTCCCTGCCCCACTCGAATCCCGTGCCGCCCAGATACGTGGCGTAGTCCAATGACGAGCCGTTCGGGCTCAGCATCATGACGTAGGCGTCACGGCTGCCGTCGTTGAAGCTGCTGTCATGCGCCAGCGGTGTTGCCTGAAAGCTCTGCGAGGTTGCCTCGCCCGTGACGTACGCGCGCCCGCCTTGATCGACCGCGATGCCGCGGTTGAAGCCGGAGAACTGATTCGCTGCGAGCCACGTCGAGTAGACGAGACCACTGCCGCCCGCGTTCAGCTTGGTCACGAACCCACCCTGTGTGGGTATTGGCGAAGTCATGAAGGCGCCCGGAGTCGTCGGGAAGTCATGTGAGTTGGCGACGCCCGTCAAATACGCGCTGCCGGCGCTGTCCACCGCAACGTCGGAGCCCTCGTCACCGGCCTCGCTTCCACCCACGAAAGTCGAGTACACCAACGTCGCGCCCGTCGGAGCGACCTTGGTGACGAACGCGTCCTGGCCGCCGCCGAGGGTCGTGTCGTAGGCGCCCGGGGTCGTCGGAAACGCGGATGAGAACGTGTGGCCCGTCACGAACGCGTTGCCGTTCGCGTCGAGCTCGAGGCCCCCTCCCCGGCCGTCGCCGAGGAAGGTCGAGTACGCCAGCGCATCGCCGCCAGGGGTCAGCTTGGTGAGGAAGACCTCCCTGCTCCCGGATGGAGTCGAGTCGAAGGCGCCGGGAGTCGTCGGATAGCCGCCTAAGTTGTCTAAGGTGTCACCGGACACATGGGCACTGCCTGCTGCATCGACCTCGATCAACCCGTGAACCGTAGTCGTGCTCCCGATGTAGGTTGCGTAGTCGAGAGCACTCCCCGACGTGTTGAGCTTCGCGACGAAGCTGACGGTCGCACCGCTCGTTATCGACGTCTTGTACGCGCCCGAGGTCACCGGGAAGTCCGTGGAATCCGTCACCCCGGTCACGTATGCGCTGCCTGATGCGTCGACCGCGACGTCGAACCCCCGGTCCCCTCCATTGCCGCCGATCAGCGCCGAGTAGACGAGCGCGCCGGAGGGACTGAACTTGGCCACGAATGCGTCCCTTGCGGTCGACGGCGAGTCGTACGCCCCCGGCGTCGTCGGGAAATCGGCGGACAACGCGTCGCCGGAGACGTAAGCGTTGCCGGCGCCGTCGAGGGCGAGTCCGGCGCCGTTGTCCGCGAACGAGCCGCCGAGGAACGTCGAGTAGACCAGCCCCGGGTCGATCACCAGCGCACGCGAGCGATCATAGGCGCCCAGCGCGAAGCCGTAGGAGGCGCCGGACACCACGTAGCGGCTGTCGACCGCCGTGGCGCCCTGCACGGTCTTGGGCGCCGCGTCGCGCAGCGTGCCCAGCGGCGTCGCGATCGCCAGCGAGCCGTTGGCGGCCAGGCGCAGCGAGTCCGGTCCGGCGTAGGCCAGCCGGATGTCGCGCGGGTCCGCGCCGGGGGCGACGTGGAACTCATATTTGAGCGCGCCGCCCTGTCCGCGGAAGACCATGTCGATGCCGGGCCAAAGCGCGCGGTAGCGGATCTGCTCGTAGGCGGCGAGGTTGCGCTGGCCCTGGGGGCCGGTGAAGTAGCTCACGCGCGCTCCGGTGCGCTGCTCGGCGACGATCTCAGGGGAGGGGTTGGCGCCGCGGAAGCCCAGCTCCAAGGCGACTCCGCGCGTGCCGCGCTGGAAGTCCAGCACGGCCTTGTCGGGCGTGAAGTAGAAGGCGTGGTTTGCGCCGCGCGCCATGTAGCGCACGCTCGAATCGGTCTGCCCGGCGTTCGGGGTGAAGGTCACGGCGGGCTCGCTCGACGGATCGGAGCCGGCCGACTCGGCGGAGGGGCGCGGCTGGAGAGCGAGCATCAGCCCGACGATCGCCAGCACGCCGATCAGCGCCACGTGCGCCGCCCCGCGCCCGCGTGCTGCTGATGCCTCTCCCAATCCCACGGTCCCCCTTTAGTGGACGCTCAAGTCCGCAGTCTAGACCCGGGGGCCCGCAGGAACAAGCGCGTCAGAGGCCCAGCTCGCCCCGGTACTCCTTCGCGTACTCCACGCGCTTGTCGATCACGTCGCGCGTGTAGTCCGCGGTCTCGGTGAAGCGGATGTCGCCCTGCACGAGGTCGCTGCCCCCCCACTCGTCGACACGCCCGTGGCCGGCGTTGTACGCGGCCACCGCGGCGACCGCGTTGCCGTCGTAGCGATCGAGCAGGTAGCGCAGGTACCAGCTGCCGTAGGAGATGTTGATCTGCGGGTCCGCGAGGTCTCCCTGCTCGAACTCCGTGCCGCCCGACTTGCGGGCGATGTAGTGAGCGGTGCTCGGCAGGATCTGCATGAGCCCCTTGGCGCCCGCCGGCGAGGTCGCGTCCCGGAACTTCGACTCCCGGTAGATCACCGCGGCGATCAGCGCGGGATCGAGGTTCTTGTCGCGCGCCTGCTGGCGGATCACGTCCTCGTGGCGCAGCGGCAGCGTGATCTCCTTGATCGCGTCGTCGACCACCGGGCGCGCTGCCAGGACGGCGACGACCAGCAGGCTCACGAGCCCGAGGAGCATCACCGCCGTGCGGCGGCGGCTCGCGCGCCGGCGTGCGCGCGGCACGCGCCCGGCGCGGGCGGAGGAGGACGCCGCGAGCCCCGCGCGGCTCCTCATCGCGACCCCTTGTCTCGCAGCTCGTCCAGCATCGTCGCAACCGTACCTTCGAGATCGGCCAGGGACCCATCATTGCGGATCACGTAGTCGGCACGAGCCGCTTTCTCGTCCTGGGTGAGCTGCCGGCCGGCGCGGCCGGCGACGCCCTCGTGGTCGCGTGCCGCGGCGCGCTCGGCGCGGACGGGCTCGTCGGCGACGACAGCGATCGTCGCATCGAAGGCCCCTTCGCCCCCCGCCTCGAACAGGAGCGGCACCTCGACCACGGCCACGGCCGGCGGCGGATCGCGGCGCTCGAGCCCCATGCGCCAGGCGGCGGTGCGCTCGCGCACGCGGGGGAAGAGCGTCCTCTCCAGCCACGAGAGCTCCTCCGGGCGCTCGAACACGATCGATGCCACGGCCGCACGGTCGATCTGGTCGGCGGCCACCACGCTGGCGCCCCACCGCTCGTGCAGGAGGTCACGCAACTCGGGTGTCCCGAGCAGCTCGTGGACGACGGCGTCGCTCGAGAGAGTGGGTGCCCCGAGCCGCTCGAACGCCGCCAGGGCCTCGGACTTGCCGGAGCCGAGGCCCCCGGTCAAGCCGACGAACAGCAAGTCGCTAGGCCTGGTCCTCTGGCGTTGCTTGCGCTTCGGCCTCGTCGGCGGGAGCCGGCTCTGGTTCGGCGGGCTCCTCCTCGACCTCGGCGGATGCCTCGACCGGCGCCTCGGCAGCCTCCTCGGGCGGCGGCTCCGCAGCCTCCTCCTCGGGCGGCGGCTCCGCAGCCTCGGCGGCCTCCACGGCTTCGACCGCCGCCGCTTCGGGCGTGAGCTGCGCGATCTCATCCGCCTCGGCAGCGGGCTCCGCGGCGGCCTCGGGCTCGGGCGCGAAGACCTCCTCAGAGAGGCCGAGGTCCGGAACCTCGCCGACCTCCTCGCCCTCCGCGGGCGGGACCTCGCGGCGCTCGAGGACCTGGCCCTCGACGCGCTTCAGGCTCAGTGAGAGACGGCGGCGCTCCTCGTCGATCTCGAGGATCTTGACCTTCACCTCGTCGCCCGGCTCGACGACCTCGCGCGGGTTCTCGACGTGGTGCTGCGCGAGCTCGGAGATGTGGACGAGGCCCTCGACCCCCTCCATGATCTCGACGAACGCGCCGAAGCTGACGACCTTGGTGACCTTGCCCTCGAGCACGTCGCCCACGTTGTAGGTGCGCACGACGCGCTCCCACGGGTCCTCCTGGGTCTGCTTGAGGCCGAGCGAGATGCGCTGGCGCTCGCGGTCGATGTCGAGCACCTTCACCGCGACCGTGTCCCCGATGTTGAGGACCTCGGACGGGTGGTTGACGTGACCCCACGAAAGCTCCGAGATGTGGATCAGGCCGTCGATCCCGTCGAGGTCGACGAACGCGCCGAAGTCGACGATGTTGGAGATCGTCCCCTCCACGACCTCGCCGCGCTGAAGACGGTCGAGGATCTGCTGGCGGGCCTCCTTGCGCTCCTCCTCGAGCACCGCCCGCCGCGAGAGCACGACGTTGTTGCGGCTGCGGTTCAGCTCGATGACCTTGCACTCGATCTTCTGGCCCATGAACTCGTCGAGGTTCTGGACGCGGCGGATGTCGACCAGCGATGCGGGTAGGAACCCGCGCACGCCGAGATCGATGATCAGCCCGCCCTTGACCACCTCGATCACGGTGCCCTCGACCGGCTCGCCGGACTCGGCCGCGCCTTCGATCCGCCGCCACGCGCGCTCGAAGCGGGCGCGCTTCTTGGAGAGGATGAGGCGGCCGTCCTGGTCCTCCTTGGTGAGGACGAGCGCGTCGACCTCCTCGCCCAGCGAGACCTCCTCGGCCGGGTCGATCGAGCGCCGGATCGACAGCTCGTTCTGGGGTATGACGCCCTCGGACTTGTAGCCGATGTCCACGAGGACCTCGTCCTTGTCGATGCGCACGACCTGGCCGGTGACGACGTCGCCCTCCTCGAAGGCGACCATCGTGGCGGCGTAATTCGGGATCAGCTGACCATCGACCTCGATCATGAAGTCGTTCAAGCTCTGCTGCTGAGGAGGCCCCGGGGCAGCCTGAGGGGGCGCGTCGACCTGCGGCACGCCGGGAACTATAGCGGCGATCCCGTGCCGGGCCTTGGGGCCGGATCGCGTTGGTAGCCTGCTGCCAGCATGCCGAGGCGCCGTACCAAGAGGGGTTCCGAGCGCACGCGCCTCGAAGGGGATTTCGACGTGATCGTGTGCGGGGCGAGCTTCGCGGGCCTCGCGACGGCACGCGAGCTGACCGGAGCGCGGGTCCTGATGCTCGACCGTTACGAGGTCGGCGAGCGCCAGACCTCCGCCTGCGCCGCGCCGACCGCCTGGCTCGAGGCACTCGGGCTCGAGGGCTCCATGCGCCAGACATTCGACCGTCTCGTGCTCCACACGCCGCACCGGACCTTGCGGATCCCGCTGCCCTGGACCTTGTCGACCTTCGACTACCGCACTCTCTGCGAGCTGCTCGACGACCAGAACGACGCGCAATTCGAGACCGCGACGGTCACCGGACGCGCCCGCGGCGAGGACGGGCTCGTGACGGTCGTCACGGACCGCGGCGAGGTGCGCGCCCCGCTGGTCGTCGACGCGCTCGGCTGGCGGCGCGTATTGGGCGACGACGGCCATCAGCCGCCCGGCGCACCGCTCTCACGCGGCCTCGAGGTGCACCCCCAGGGAGCGTCGGGCGAGCTCGAGGTCTGGATCGACCGCTCGATCGTGCCCGCCGGCTACGGGTGGAGCTTCCCCGCGGCCGGCGAGGTCCGGGTCGGCGTCGGGTCCTTCGACCCGCGCTTCCACGTAAAGGACCCGACCGTCGACCTCGCCGGTCGCCTGGCGCGCGACGCCGTGCGCTACCAGGGCAATTGGATCCCTCATCAGCTGCGACCCGCGGCCGACGGTGAGGTGTTCTTCGCCGGCGACTCGGCCGGCCACTGCCTGCCGCTCACCGCGGAGGGGATCCGCACCGCCTTCTACTTCGGGATCGCGCTCGGACGCGAACTGCGCGAGGTCCTCGACGGCCGCGCGACCCGGGCGACGGCGCTGCGCCGCTACGAAGCGTTCTCGGCCGAGCACGAATGGAAGTTCACATGGCTGCTGCGCGGGCAGCGGTTCATGCCGCGCGTCCCGCCGCGCATGCTGACGCTCGCCTTCCGGGGGATGGCCACCCGCGCCGTCACGCGCTGGGCGTTCGACCGCTATCTCGGAGTCGCGCATCCCCGGTTCGTGGGCGGCGCAGCCGCCGCGGATCCGCGGGCAGCGCTGGCCGCCTGAGTTTTCCACTTCCGTTCGAGGGGTACCCCTCCCTCGAAACCTAGAGACGAACGGAGGCCCACATGGGCATCATGGACAAGATCACGGGGCGCACGAAGAAGGCCGCGGGCGACCTCACCGGAGACAGCTCGCTGCGCCGCCAAGGCGCCCGCGAGGAGCGCAAGGGCGAGGCCAAGGACGAGCTGGACAACGCGCAGGACAAGGCCGCGAGCAAGGCCGACGAGGTCGCGAACCTCGAGCGCAAGACCTGAGCGCCCGCCTTCGGGGCGCCGCTTCCGTCGATTGACCCCCCATACGGGGGTAAACCGACAGCGGCGGCCGCGCTAGGTCCGGATCACGAGCAGCGTTCCGGCAAAGAGCAGGAGGACGCCGATCACGCGGGGGAGCGTGATCGGCGTTTCCTCGAGGCCGAGGAAGCCGAAGCGGTCGATCACGACGGACATCGTGAGCTGCCCCGCCACGGTCGCGGCGGTCACGCCGCCGGCGCCGAGCGTGCGCACCGTGAGCAGCACGGTCGTCACGTACGCGGCGCCCAGGATCCCGCCGATCAGGTAGTACCAGCGCACGTCGGCCGCCTTCGTGAGGCTCCCCGCCTCGCCGCTCACCAGAACGATCCCGAGCAGCAACACCGTGCCCACGGTGAAGGAGATCGCGGCCGCGGGCATCGTGCCGCTCACCTTCCCGAGCCCCGAGTTGATCGGCGCCTGGAGCGCGATCAACGCCCCGACGACCACCGTCCCGAGAGCGGCTACGAGTGTGCGATCCATGCGATCTGCGATCTGCTCATTTCGCGTCCATCCAGTTCTCCCCAACGCCGACGTCCACCACCAGCGGCGGGTCGAGCGCGAACGCTCCCTCCATCTCCCGCCGGACCAGGTCGCTTGCCCGCTCGACCTCCCCGGCGGGGCCCTCGAACAGCAGCTCGTCGTGGATCGTCAGGACGAGCCGCGTGGCGAGGCCGGCCTCGCGCAGCGCCGTGTCGGCGCGCACCATCGCGATCTTGATGATGTCGGCGGCGGTGCCCTGGATGATCGTGTTGACGGCGAGGCGCTCGCCCTGCGAGCGGGTCTGGAACTTGCGCGAGCGCAGCTCCGGGATGTCCCGGCGGCGGCCGAAAAGGGTCGTCACGTGGCCGCGCTCCCCGGCGTCGGCGATCGTCTGGTCGATGAACCTCCGCACGGCGGGGAAGCGGCCCAGGTAGCGCTCGATGTACTCGGCGGCCTCTTCGTGGGGGATGTCGAGCTGCTCCGAGAGACCATGCGCGCTGAGCCCGTACACGATCCCGAAGTTCACGGCCTTCGCGCGCGAGCGTTCGCCCGGCCCGATTGCAGCCGGCTCGAGCTTCAGGACCTCGGCGGCCGTCGCGGCGTGCACGTCCTCGCCGCGCTCGAAGATGTCCTTCAGGACCTGCTCGCCGGCCACGTGCGCAAGGATCCGCAGCTCGACCTGCGAATAATCGGCGGAGATCAGGCGGGATCCCTCCTCCGCGATGAAGCAGCTGCGGATCTGGCGGCCGACCTCGGTGCGGATCGGGATGTTCTGGAGGTTCGGGTCGGTGCTCGACAGGCGTCCCGTAGTGGTCGCGGTCTGGTTGAACGTCGTGTGCAGGCGGCCGGTGCGCTCGGAGATCAGCGCCGGGAGGGTGTCGAGGTAGGTGCTCTTCAGCTTCGAGAGCTCGCGCCACCGCTCGATCAGCGCGACGATCTCGTGCTCGCCGCGGATTGCGCGTAGGACACGCGCATCGGTCGAGAACCCGGTCTTGCCACGGCGCTTGCGGCTCAGCTCGAGCTTCTCGAACAGGATCTGCGAAAGCTGCTGGGGCGAACCGATCGTGAACTCCTCGCCCGCCAGCTCCCAGATGCGGTGCTCGAGCTCGTCGATGTCATCGGACACGCGCGCCGCGGTCTCGCCGAGCCGGTAGGTGTCGAGCTTCACCCCCTGGCGCTCGAGCCGGTGGAGCACCTCGACGAGCGGCAGCTCGATCTCCTCGAGCAGGCCGCGCAGCTCGAGCCGGTCGACCTCGGGCTGCTGGTCCTCCCACAACGCGCGCACCGCCAGTGCGTCCCGCGCCGGCTCTCCTTCGACCACGGCATCGATCCCCGCCTGCTCGATCAGCTCGACGAGCGGATAGCGCCGGCGCGCGGGATCGATCAGGTAGGCGGCGACCGCGGTGTCCCACGCGAGCGCGGTGTCGTCGAGGTCGTCCGCGCCGCAGTCGCGCGCGACCGTCTTCCAGTCGTGAGCCACGACCCCGCCCGACGCCGCGACGACGTCCGCGAGCGTGCCGGCGCTGCCCGTCACCACCTCGCCGTCGAGCGCCGCGGCCCAGCGCACGTGGCCGTCGGCCGGTTCGACGACGAGCGCGACCGGCCCATCCGGCAGGTCGGAGAGCGAGCCCTCTCGCGAGCTCGCCTCGATCCGCCGCTGCGCCTTCGGGCGCGGAGCCGCCTCCTGCTCGCCGAGCGCCTCCTCGAGACGGCGCAGGGGCTCGCGCAGCTCGAAGTGGCTGAAGACCTCTCGCAACCGCGAGCGATCGGGCTCGCGGTCCGTGACCTCGACCACGTCCACGCCCGCGTCGATGTCGCGGTTGAGGGTCGCGAGGCTCTTGGAGATCCGTGCCAGGTCGGCGTTCTCGCGCAGGTTCTGGCGGCGCTTCTCGCCCGAGATCCCCTCGATGTTCGCCAGCACCTCCTCGAGCGACCCGTACTGCTGGAGCAGCTGCGCTGCGGTCTTGTCGCCGATGCCCGGGACGCCTGGGATGTTGTCGGAGGTGTCGCCCTTCAGCCCGATGAAGTCGGTCACGAGCTCCGGCGGGATCCCGTAGCGCTCGACCACGCCCTCGCGGTCGTAGACGCGCGTGTCGGTGATCCCCCGGGAGGTCGTCATCACCCGCACCGTGCCGTTGTCGGGGAGCTGGTAGGCGTCGCGGTCGCCCGTCACGATCATCACCGGGATCCCGGCCTTCTTGGCCTGCTCGGCGAGGCTCGCGATCACGTCGTCGGCCTCGTACCCGTCGACGCGCACGTTCTCGTAGCCGAACGCCTCGACCAGGGGCTCGAAGTGCGGCCACTGGTCCCTCAGGAGGTCGGGCTTCGGCTTGCGCTCCGCCTTGTAGGGCTCGTACTGCTGCTCGCGGCCGGACATGCCGGCGTCCCAGACGACGATCGTCGCCTTCGGCCCGTACTCCGTGAGGATCTTGACCAGCATGCTCGCGAACCCGAAGATCGCGTTGGTGGGCTCGCCGCGCGAGGTCGCGATCGTGTCCGGCAACGCGAAGAATGCCCGGTAGGCCAGGCTGTTGCCGTCGATCAGGTAGAGCTCGCGGTCCGCCATCGCGGCCTCATCATAGGAATCGATCCGGAGTCGGACGGAAACCCGGTGCGGGCGTCGAACCTTCCAAAAGTATGATTACCCCTGCAATCACGAAGAAGGCGCGGACGCGCCGACGGCGGGGGACCATGTCTGTAACACCTAGCGCTTCATACAGCCTGACGCTGCGCGTCGAGCTTCTCAACGAGCCCGGCATGCTGGGTGAGGTCACATCCGCGATCGGCGAGAGCGGCGGGTCGGTCGGCGCGATCGACATCGTGAAGGCCGAGGGCGGCAAGCTCGTGCGCGACATCACGGTCGACGCGCCCAGCCAGGAGCACTGGGGGCCGATCATGCAGGCCGTGCGCGCGATCGACGGCATCGAGCTGCTCGACGTCACCGACCGCACCTTCAACATGCACAAGGGCGGCAAGATCGCGCAGGAGAACAAGCACCCCCTGAACAACCGCGACGACCTCTCGATGGCCTACACGCCCGGCGTCGCGCGGGTCTGCCGCGCGATTCACGAGGAGCCGGACCTCGCCTTCCGCTACACGATCAAGCGCAACTACGTGGCGGTCGTCAGCGACGGCTCCGCAGTCCTCGGCCTCGGCGACATCGGTCCGCGCGCTGCGATGCCCGTGATGGAGGGCAAGGCGATGCTGCTGAAGGAGTTCGGCGGCGTCGACGCCTTTCCGATCTGCCTCGACACGAAGGACCCCGACGAGATCGTCGCGACGGTGAAGGCGATCGCTCCCGGCTTCGGCGGAATCAACCTCGAGGACATCTCCTCCCCACGCTGCTTCGAGATCGAGGACCGCCTCAAGGCGGACCTCGACATCCCCGTCTTCCACGACGACCAGCACGGCACGGCCGTGGTCGTGATGGCCGCGCTCTTCAACTCGCTGAAGATCACCGGCAAGCGACTCGAGGACCTCCAGGTCGCGATGGTCGGCCTGGGCGCCGCCGGGATCGCGGTGACGCGCATGCTGCTCCAGGTCGGCGTCGGCGAGATCATCGGCTGCGACACGCACGGCGCGATCTACGTCGGTCGCGACGACTGGGAGGACATGCACCCGCTCAAGCGCTGGTACGCCGAGGCCACCAACAGCGAGCGGCGCGGCGGAGGCCCCGCCGACGTGCTCGAGGGCGCGGACCTGTTCATCGGAGTCTCCGGGCCGGGCGTCGTCAACGCCCGGGACCTCGATCGCATGAATGACGACGCGATGGTGTTCGCGATGGCCAACCCGGAGCCCGAGGTGATGCCCGAGGAGGCCGCCGAGCACGCGCGCATCGTCGCGACCGGGCGCTCGGACTACCCGAACCAGATCAACAACGTGCTCTGCTTCCCGGGCCTCTTCCGGGGCGCGCTCGACGCCCGCGCGACGACGATCACCGACGAGATGAAGCTGGCCGCCGCGTACGGGATCGCGGAGGTGATCTCGCCGTCCGAGCTGTCCGAGGACTACATCATCCCGAGCGTGTTCGACCGCCGGGTGGCCGAGGCGGTGGCGAAGGCCGTCGGTGACGAGGCCCGCCGCGCCGGCCTCGCCCGCGAGACCCCGGCGACGAGCGTCGCGGCGTCCGACGGCGTGCAGGTCGTGCGCACCTAGCTGTTCGCGAGCCTCCTACGGCGGTGCGACGGATCGCCCACCCTATGCGTGGGTCAAACCGCGCACCATGAGGGCTTTGGGAGCCTGACTCATCGAGCCGCGCTGCCCCGCAACGCGGCGGCGAGCGCCAGGCGCCCGCCACGCACGCGGTACCCGGCGAGGCGGTCGAGTGAGGTGTCGCCGTTGGCGTCGATCGAGAAGGTGCCGACCGCGCTCTCGAAGGCTGTCGTGGCGAGCGTCTCCTTCACGACCCGCTCGCGATCGTCGGCATCCTTCCCGGCGCGCCCGATCGCGTCGAGCAGCAGGCTCATCGCCGCGTGCCCGTACGCCGCGAAGCGGTCGGGCGGCTCACCGAACTCCCGCCGGTAGTCGGCGGCGAACCGGCGTCCGCGCGGCGGCAAGCGGCTCGGGTCCTGCGCGACCGAGGTGAGGTAGGTGCGCGCCTGCGCCGCCCCGAGGCGTCCGTAGAACTCGGGGACCAGCAGGTTGTTGGAACCGATCTTGAGCGCCTCCGGAACGGCCTCGCTGAGATCCTTCCACAGCCGCACGGCGTTGCTGTCGGCGCCGCCGCCGAAGTAGACGGCGCCGGGCCGCAGCCGCGCGATCTCCCGCGCGAGGTCCCGGTAGTCCTCGTCGCGGGGGTCCATCCGCTCCTGGCCCACCACGCGCAGTCCCGCCTGCTTGGCCGCGTCGATATAGAGCTTGGCGACGCCGTCGCCCTCGAGCGAGCGGTCGCCGAGCACGAACACGGTCTCCGCTCCGAGACGGCGGGTCCAGCGCGCCGCGGCGGAGGCCTGGACGTCGTCGGCCGGCACGACCCGCGCGAAGCTGCGCTCCCCGGAGGGATAGAACTTGTCAGGCTCGCCGGCCTCCGCGCCCGCGGCAAACTTCGTGAGCCCGACGGCCGTCGAAGCCGGGCTGACCTGCACGAAGCCCGCCTCGTTGCTGATCGGGAGCGAGATCGCCGTCGCCCCGGAGTCGAGGTCGCCGATGTAGGCGATCGTGCGCGTGTTCTCGACCGCCTTGCGGGCGTTCTCCGCGGTCTTGTCGGGATCCCATCCAACGCGATCCCCGCCCGCGGTCGCGTCGTCGGCCGACGCGAAGTTGATCTTGAAGTCGCCGACCTTCCCGCCGGCTTCGCGTAGCGCGAGCTTCTGGGCGTTGACGATGCTCTGGGCCTCGTCCGCGTGGGGGCCCTGGAGGGGCAGGCTCGAGAAGATCGTGAGCGTGTCGCCGGGGACCCTGCCGGAGCGGCTTTGCTCGTCGCCACAGGCGCCCAGCGCCACGAGCATGGCGGCGCAGGCGAAAGCCAGCAGGGTTTTCGGGAATGCGGCGGTCACGAGGAGGGACGGCGGGCGATTCTAACCGCGGGGTCGCCGACTGCCGACTGCCGACCTATATTGCCAAGCATGAAGATCGGGGTCCTCACGGCCGGCGGCGACTGCCCCGGGCTGAACGCAGTGATCCGCGCGGTCACGCGCAAGTCGCTTGCCGCCGGGCACGAGGTGGTCGGCCTCTGGCGCGGTTATGCGGGCCTCGCGGAGCGCAGCTACGTGCCGCTCGACATGCGCACGGTCTCCGGGATCCTCCCGCTCGGCGGCACGATCGTCTCGACCTCCAGCTACGACCCCTATCGCCACGAGGCGGGAGTCGAGAAGGTGATGGCCGCCGTCCGGGAGGACGGCTTCGACGCCGTGGTCGCGATCGGCGGCGAGCACACGATGAGCATCACGCGCCGGCTGCACGAGGAGGGGATGCCGCTGATCGGGGTGCCCAAGACGATCGACAACGACGTCCCCTGCACGGACTTCACGTTCGGGTTCGACACCGCCGTTCAGATCGCCAGCGACGCGATCGACCGGCTGCACACGACCGCGCAGTCGCACGACCGCGTGATCGTTGTCGAGGTGATGGGGCGCAACACCGGCTGGATCGCGGTCTTCAGCGGGATCGCCGGCGGCGCGGACGCGATCGTGATCCCCGAGCTGGAGCTGACCGTCGAGGAGATCGGCGAC
This sequence comes from uncultured Solirubrobacterales bacterium, assembly GCA_963724065.1. GTDB lineage: Bacteria > Actinomycetota > Thermoleophilia > Solirubrobacterales > JBBDJG01 > DASRIA01. The sequence continues at coordinate 738,397 of CAVRTB010000001.1, read as the reverse complement.
TCGATCAACGCGCGCCACGAGCGCGGAAAGAGCTTCTCGATCGTGGTCGTCGCGGAAGGCGCGGAGCTCGCATTCGCCTCCGGCGAGACGCGCCAGATCCGGGCATCGACCGAGACCGACAACTACGGATATCCGCGGCTCGGCGGGATCGGCCTCGCGCTCGCCAGGGAGATCGAGGAGCGAACGGGCTTCGAGGCCAGGGTCACGACGCTCGGGCACGTCCAGCGCGGCGGGACCCCGACCGCGACCGATCGCGTGCTTGCCACGCGCTACGGCGTGAAGGCGGCGGAGCTGGCGATGGCGGGCGACTTCGGGCGCATGGCAGCCCTGCACGGCACCGAGATGACGAGCGTCCCGCTCGCCGATGTCGACGGGGTCAAGCAGGTCGACCTCGGCTACCTGAGGTTGGCGAGCACCTTCTTCGGGTAGGCCCCCGCCCCAGACGGGGGAAAGCCTGCAGAGCAGGCATACTCCCGTTTCCGCCAGTGGAAGCGCGATCGATCTCAGCTGCCATGGACCTGCCGCTCCGGGAGCGGTTGCGCGAAACGGCGCCGGCACGCCTCGCGGCGCGCCACCCCGAGTACACGGCGGTGGCGGTGATCGCGCTCGGCGTCGTCATCCTGATCGCGCGCCATGGATTGCACGACGTCGCCCAGACGGCGCTCAACGGCCTTTCGCTGGGCTCGGTCTACGCGCTCGGGGCCGTGGGGCTCACGCTCGTCTACGGGATCCTGAAGCTGACGAACTTCGCGCACGGCGACTTCTTGACGTTCGGTGCGTATATGGCGTTCCTCGTGAACGTCACGTGGGGCGGGCCGCTCGTGCTCGGCATCCTGCTCGGGATCGTCGCCACCGCGCTGCTCGGCGTCGCCACCGAGAAGGTCATGTGGGGCCCGATGCGGGCACGAGGCGCGGGTCTCCTGCAACTGCTGCTGATGTCGATCGGCCTCGCCTTCCTGATCCGGTACACGATCCAGTTCATCTGGGGCACCGAGGTGCGCGGCCTCGACGTGAACGTGACCGACACGGTCGAGTTCCTCGGCCTGCGGATCGGCCGCACCGATCTGATCGTGATCGTGATCGGCTTCGTGACGTTGCTGGCGATCGGCATGATGCTCAAGTACTCGCTGCTCGGCAAACGCATGCGGGCGCTGTCGGACAACTTCGACCTCGCGGAGACGTCCGGCATCGACACCTCGCGGATCGTGCTGTACACGTGGATCTTCGCCGGCGGCCTCGCCGGCCTCGCAGGGGTGCTCGCCGGCGCCGTCACCACGATCCGGCCGGAGTTCGGCTTCGAGCTGCTGCTGCCGATCTTCGCCGCGGTGATCCTGGGCGGCATCGGTGACGCGTTCGGGGCGCTCGCGGGCGGCATCGTGCTCGGGCTCGTGATCGAGCTCTCCACGCTCGAGATCGAGCCCCGCTGGAAGATCGCCGTCGGGTTCGCGGTGCTGATCGTCGTCCTGTTCGTGCGCCCGCAGGGCATCTTCGGGAAGGCGAAGGCCATATGACCCTGCCGTTCGGCGTGACCTTCGAGGCGTTCACCGACTTCGGCTTCTGGACGAGCGTCGGGATCCTGGCGGGCACCTACGTGCTGTTCACGCTGGGACTCCAGCTCAACGTCGGCTTCACCGGCATCGTCAACTTCGGCCAGGCCGGCTTCATGGCGATCGGCGCCTACGCGATGGGCATCCTGGTGGTGAAGGCAGGGTGGTCGTTCTGGCTCGCGCTGCCCGCCGCGGTGGGGTTCGCGATCGCCCTCGGGTTGCTCGTCGGGCTGCCGTCGCTGCGCTTGCGCGCGGACTACTTCGCGATCGCGACGATCGCGGCCGCCGAGATCGTGCGCCTGACCGCCCAGAACGCTCGTGACCTGACGGGAGGCAACAAGGGGCTCTTCGGCTTCGACGAGTCCTGGAACAACCTTTCGGATCGGATAGACGGCTGGCTGCAGTCGCTGGGATGGAGCAACCCGGAAAATCTGTTCCCGCTGTTCATCGTCGTATGGCTCACCGCGCTGGTCGCGACGCTCTTGCTGCACTTCGCCCAGAAGTCCCCTTGGGGGCGCGTCCTGCGTGCCATCCGCGAGGATGAGGACGCGGCCCGGGCGCTCGGCAAGAACACGCTCGCCTACAAGCTCCAGTCGCTCGCGATCGCCGCCACGCTCGGCGCCCTCGCCGGTTTCTTCCTCGCGACCAACCTGAACTTCCTCACCCCGGACGCGTTCGAGCCTGCCTTCACCTTCATCGGCTACGCGGTCCTCGTGCTCGGCGGCCTCGCCAACTATTGGGGCGTCGCCGCCGGGGCGATCATCATGTGGACGATCCTCGAGGGCACGCGCTTCGTCGACCTGCCGATCAGCGCCGAGCGCGAGGCCGCGGTGCGCTTCATGATCGTCGGGCTGGTGCTGATCCTGCTGATGGCGTTCCGGCCGCAGGGCATGTTCGGCAAGAAGGACGAGATGGTCCTCGGTGAGTGACGGCAAGCCGATCCTCGAGGTCCGGGAGGTGGTGCGCAGCTTCGGCGGGATCCTGGCCGTGAACGGCGCCACCTTCGAGGTCGAGGAGGGATCCGTGACGGCCCTGATCGGTCCCAACGGCGCCGGCAAGACCACGCTCTTCAACGTGGTCACGGGGTTCTACCGCGGAGAGCGGGGATCGGTGCGCCTCCTGGGACGGGAGATATTGCGCCGCCCGCCGCACCTGATCGCGCGGCTCGGCATGGTGCGCACGTTTCAGATCACGAAGGCGCTGTCGCGGATGCCCGTGATCGACAACATGATGCTCGCGGCGCCCGACCAGCCGGGCGAGCGCCTTTACAACCTGATCGTGCGGCCGGGGTCGTCGAGGGCGCGGGAGCGCGAGGTGCGTGCGCGCGCCGAGGAGCTGCTCGAGGTCTTCCAGCTGAGCAAGCTCACGCACGAGTACGCGGGCGTGCTGTCGGGCGGCCAGCGCAAGCTGCTCGAGTTCGCCCGCGCGCTGATGGCGGAGCCGAAGATCCTGCTGCTCGACGAGCCGATGGCCGGCATCAACCCGACCCTCGGGGCGCGGCTGCTCGAGCACATCCACCAGCTGAGGGCCGAGCGCGGCATGACCTTCCTGTTCGTCGAGCACGACATGGAGGTCGTGATGGAGCACTCCGACCGCGTGATCGTGATGGCGGAGGGGCGCGTGATCGCGAGCGGCCCGCCCGCGGAGGTGCGGCGCGACAAGCGCGTGATCGATGCATACCTCGGCGGCGGCGCCGCGATCGGCGAGGAGCGCCCGGCGTGAACGACAACGGCGTGATCCTCAGCACGCAGAACGTGGTCGCCGGCTACGTCCGCGAGGTCGACATCCTCAACGGCGTCACGATCGAGGTTGCAAAGGGGGACATCGTGACCGTGGTCGGGCCCAACGGCGCGGGCAAGTCGACCCTGATCAAGACGATTTTCGGGTTGCTCAAGCCGCGCGAGGGGAGCGTGCGGTTGGGAGGTGACGACATCACCGGGGCGAAGCCGCACACGATTACCCGTCGCGGGATGAACTACGTGCCCCAGCTCGACAACGTGTTCCCGAGCCTGACCGTCGAGGAGAACCTCCAGGTGGGCTCCCTCGACAGCGCGCGCACCGGCGATCACATCGCGCGCATGTACGAGCTGTTCCCGCGCCTTGGAGAGCGGCGCAAGCAGGACGCCGGGACGATGAGCGGCGGCGAGCGACAGATGGTCGCGATGGCGCGCGCGCTGATGACCGACCCGCAGGTGCTGCTGCTCGACGAGCCCTCGGCGGGGCTGGCGCCGGCATTCGTCGAGGCGATCTTCGAGAAGATCGCGGACGTGAACCGCGCCGGGGTGACGATCGTGATGGTCGAGCAGAACGCGCGCCGCGCGCTGGCGATGTCGGACCGCGGCTACGTGCTCGACGTCGGCAAGAACGCGTTCGAAGGCAAGGGCAGGGAGCTGCTCTCCGACGACAAGGTCGCCGAGCTCTATCTCGGCGGATCGGCGCGGATGCGCCAGGCCGAGCAGGGGAACGGCAAGCAGAACTGAAACGGCCGGGGCGCGTCGCCCCGGCCGTTCAGAGACCTCGATCTGCAGCTGGTCGTCAGCCCTGGGGCTCCTCGACCGGCAGCTCGCTGAAGACCTCGATCTTGCTGTCCTTGAAGCGGTAGACGTCGTACACGCCGGCGGTCGGGTCACCGTCGTCGTTGAGGTCGACTGGGCCGGAGGCCCCCTCGTAGTCGATGTCGTCGCCGTTCTGGAGCGCCTCGATCGCGGCGGGGAGCTGCTCGAACGTGTACTTGTCGCCGCCAGGGCCGGAGACGTTCTGGAGCTCCGCCGCCATGTCCTTTCCGTCCGTGCTGCCGGCGGCCACTGCCGCCAGGTAGCACAGGATCACGGCGTCGAAGTTCTGCGCGTCGAACGTCTGACGCCCAGGACCGGGGGCGTCCGCGAACAACTTGTCGAACGCCTCAGCGGCGTCGCCGCTGTCGGGCGAGCCCGGCGCCGTGCCGCGCATGCCCTCGGTTGCCTCCTTGCCGGAGTCCTCCGGCAGGCCGCTCGAGGCAAGGCCGTCGGTGAAGAACGACTTCTTCGGGTCCCACTTGCCGGTCCGCACGAGCGCGGGGCCGACCTTCTGGTAGGTCTCCGGGAAGTCGATGATCACCCAGCCGTCGGGGTCACCGGACGTGATCTGAGCAGCCTCGGAGTTGTAGCTCGGCTGCTTCGGGTCGTAGACCACGCGCTTGCCGATCTTGCCGCCCTTCTCCTCCCACGGCTTGGTGAACGTGTCGGCGAGGCCGGTGCCATAGGCGTCGTTGCGAGCACCGATGTTGATCGTCTTGCCCTGCGCGCCGCCCAGGCTCTCCTCCACGAGACCGGCCAGGCTGGGGCCCTGGAAGCGGTCGGCCGGGGCCGTCCGGTTGAGCAGGCCCTGATCCTTGATGCCGGTGATCTCATCAGCCGTGGATGCCGGCGAGATCTGGAGCACGCCCTCGCGGATCGCGACCGATCGCGCGATCGGGATCGTGCTGGACGTCGACGAGTACCCTCCCGCGATGCAGCTTGCGTTGTCCGTGTTCACGACCTTGCGAGCCGCCTGCACGGAAGCCTGCGGGTCGGTCTGATCGTCCTCGTGGACGACCTTCACGGTGTGGTCGACGCCGGCCTCCTTCACGGCCGCGTTGAGCTGAGCGAGCGCCAGATCGGCGGCCTTGCGGCCGGGGGGACCGTAGTCCGACAGGTCGCCGGTCAGCGGCACGATGTCGCCGATCGTGAGATTCAGTGTCTGCTCCCCGCCGCCACCGCTGTCGTCGCCACATGCGGCAATGCCGAGTGTGGCAGCGAGTGCGAGGCTTGCGACCAGCAGAGGCAGCATTCTCTTTCGCCTCAAAGTTCCCTCCTCTAGGACAGGTGTTGCTTTACGGGTCCGATCCCGCGCGGCGGGGGCCACGCGCCTTCGGCATACCGGAATGCTTATCACTTACCGGCATTCTCTACCCCACGCCCGACACATGCCAAACGGAGCGTGCGGGTCGCGGCTACGCGGAGGTCTTCTTGGCGCGGCTGTCGGCCATCTGGGCGAGCACGCCGATCCCGAGGATGCCGAGCGAGATCACGCCTGCCGCGTCCTGCGCCAGTCCCGTCGCCCAGAGGACGATGAACAGGCACATTCCGGCCGTGAATCCGAGGAAGACCCACATGGCTAGTTCACAGTTCGCAGTTGGCGGTCGGCGGTCATGTGCTCGGGGCGAGGGCGCGCACACTATCGGCTAGGAAGGTCCGAACGTCATCAAGGCCGGACTCGAGGCCGGGCGCCTGCGCGATCGCGCGGACCAGGCGGCTGCCGATGATCACGCCGTCGGCGATCGCGCCGACCTGGGCGGCCTGGTCGGGCGTGCCGACGCCGAAGCCGACGGCCACCGGCACGTCAGCCGTCTCGCGCACCCGCTCAACGATGTCACCGAGCTGCGGTGGGATCGCGGCCCGCTCGCCGGTCACGCCCGTGACCGAGACCACGTAGACGAAGCCGCGGGCGGACTCGGCGATCCTCCGCACGTCGTCCGGCGGGGTCGTGGGCGCGACGAGCGGCACGAGCGCGATCCCGGCCGCGTCGCAGGCGCTGCGCAGCGGCCCGGCTTCCGCGGAGGGCATGTCGGGCACGATCAGGCCGGCCACCCCGCGCGCCGCGATCAGGTCCGCGGCGCGCTCGAGGCCGCGGGTCAGCAGCGGGTTCGCGTAACACATCAGCACCACGGGCACGTCGCGCGCAAGCGGCGCCGCGACCTCGTCGAGCACCCGCTCGAGCGTCGCGCCGCCGTCGAGCGCGCGCTGGCCCGCAGCCTGGATCGCCGGCCCGTCCGCGAGCGGGTCGGAGAACGGCACGCCCAGCTCGACGATGTCAGCGTGCTCTGCGTAGGCCCGCCCCACCTTCAGCGACCCAGCGAGCGACGGGAAGCCGCCCATCAGGTAGGGCATCAGCGCCGCGCGGCGGCGGTGGCCCTTGAACGCGGCGGCGATCCGCTCGCGGCCGGCGGCCACCTGCGCCTCAGGCATCGCGCGACAGGACCTCGGCGAGGTCCTTGTCACCACGCCCGCTGAGCGTCACGAGCGTGATCGAGTCGGCAGCGACGGGGTTGGCCAGCACCCAGGCGATCGCATGCGAGGGCTCGAGCGCCGGGATGATGCCCTCGAGGCGCGAGAGCTCACGGAAGGCCACGACCGCCTCGTCGTCGGTCACGCAGACATAGCGCACGCGGCCGGTGTCGCGCAGGTGCGCGTGCTCGGGCCCGACGCCCGGGTAGTCGAGGCCGGCGGAGATCGAGTGCGCCTCGAGGATCTGCCCGTCCTCGTCCTGGAGCACGGAGGACAGGGCGCCGTGCAGCACTCCCTCGCGGCCGGCCGCGAGCGACGCTCCGTGGCGCCCGTCGAGCCCCTCCCCCGCGGCCTCGACGCCGACGAGATCCACCTCCGCGTCCGGGATGAACGCAGCGAAGGTGCCGATCGCGTTGCTGCCGCCGCCCACGCACGCGATCACGCGGTCGGGCAGCCGGCCGGCGGCGAGCGCCTGTGCGCGCGCCTCGTCGCCGATCACGCGCTGGAGGTCGCGCACGAGTGCGGGATACGGCGCCGGCCCGACCGCCGAGCCGATCACGTAGTGGGTGGTCGCGACGTTCGCGACCCAGTCGCGGATCGCGGCGCTGACGGCCTCCTTGAGGGTGCGCGCGCCCGCCTCGACCGGCTCGACCGTCGCGCCGAGCAGGCCCATGCGCTCCACGTTCGGGCGCTGGCGCCGCATGTCCTCGGTCCCCATGTAGACGACGCACTCGAGCCCGAGCAGCGCGCACGCCGTCGCCGTGGCGACGCCGTGCTGGCCCGCACCCGTCTCGGCGATCACGCGGGGCTTGCCCATCCGCTGGGCCAGCAGCGATTGGCCCAGCGCATTGTTGATCTTGTGCGCGCCGGTGTGCAGCAGGTCCTCGCGCTTGAGGTAGATCGTGGAGCCGGCCCGCTCGGACAGCCGCTCGGCGCGGTAGAGCGGCGAGGGCCGCCCGACGTAGGTGGCGAGCAGGCCGTCGAGCCGGGCGCGGAACTTCTGATCGGCGCGCGCGGCGAGCCACTCGCGCTCGAGCTCCGCGAGCGCGGGCATCAGCGTCTCGGGGACGTAGCGGCCGCCGTAGCGGCCGAAGCGCTGCTCGAGCCCGGTCGCCATCAGGCCGGCGCGGCAGCCTGCTGCACGGCCTCGAAGAAGCGGCGCAGCCGATCGGGGTCCTTGATCCCGGGCGCGTCCTCGACGCCACCCGCGACGTCGACGGCATACGGTTGCGCGACCCTCAGCGCCTCGTCGACGTTCTCCGGGGTGAGGCCGCCCGCGAGCACGAGCGGCGGGCGCCCGCGGTGCGCGCCGGCAAGCTCCCAGTCGAAGCGCTCTCCCGTGCCGCCGTGCGATCCCGGCACGTAGGCGTCGAGCAGGTGGAAATCGGTCTTGTATGCCGAGAGCGCCTGGACCGCGTGCGCGTCCTTGGCGGGCATCGCCTTCATCACCTTCAGCCCGGTGCGGCGCGCGGCCTCGGCACAGTACGAGGGACCCTCCTCGCCGTGGAACTGAAGGAGCGTGAGCGGCACGCTCGCGAGCGTGGCGAGCACGTCGTCGAGCGGCTCGTTCACGAACACCCCGGCGACCTCGACGCGGCGGCGGTAGGCGGTCGCGATCTCGGCGGCCGTGCCGATGTCCACCCGGCGGCGGCTCTCATCGGCGAAGATCAGCCCGACCGCCCAGGCCCCACCCGAAACGGCGAGGTCCGCGTCCTCGCGTCGCGTGATCCCGCAGATCTTCACCTTCGCGGCCATCTGCCAATCGTAGAGCGAACGCACCGCGGGCCCGTTGCGGGGGGGTTTCGCGCCGGCGCTGAGCCTAGGGGGAAAGCTGCGGTGTCTGGCCGCCGCGATCAGCGGAGGCGGGGCGCGTGCCCAGGGTCACCTTCGCCGAGCGCTCGTCCTTGCCGCGCAGCAGCGAGACGGTCACCGGATCGCCGGGCTCCTTGGAGTCGACGACGCGGATCACGTCCTCCATCGACTTCACCTGCTTGCCGCCGATCTTCGTGATCACGTCGCCGCCCAGCAGGATGTCCGAGCCGCCGATCGACACCTGGGTGTCGCCGCCGCGGATGCCGGCCTTCTTCGCCGGGCCGCTCGACTGCTGCACGAGCACGCCCTCGTCGGTCGGGAGGTTGAGGTTGTCGGACATCGACTTCGAGATCGAGACACCGGTGACGCCGAGGAAGGCGTGGTCGACCCTACCCCTGTCCTTGAGCTGGTCGGAGATCTTCTTGACCGTGTTGATCGGGACGGCGAAGCCGATGCCGACCGATCCGCCGCCGCCGCCGGTCGCGATCTGGGAGTTGATCCCGATCACGCGGCCAAAGCTGTCGAGCAGCGGCCCGCCCGAGTTACCGGGGTTGATCGCCGCATCGGTCTGGATCACGTTGCTGATCGAGAAGCCGTTGGGGGCCTCGAGCTGGCGCTGGAGGGCGCTCACGATGCCGGTGGTTACCGTCCGGTCCAGGCCGAAGGGGTTGCCGATCGCGACAACCGCGTCGCCCACCTCGACCTTCGTGCTGTCGCCGAGGTCGAGCGGGTTGAGCTTGACGTCGCCGGGATCGACCTTCAGGAGCGCGACGTCGGTGCTCGCGTCGCGGCCCAGCACCCGGGCGTCGACCGTCTTGTCGTCGCCGAAGCTGACGTCGACCTTGCCGGCACCCTCGACGACGTGCGCGTTGGTGAGGATGTGGCCCTGCTTGTCGATCACGAATCCCGAGCCGGTCGCGGTGCCGCGCTGGTCCTGGGGCATGCCGAACGGCGAGTCGGTCTGCTGCGTGACCTCAGCGCGGATGAAGACGACGCCTGGAGCGTCGCGCTTGTAGATCCCGTTGACCGTCAGGCCCGCGCCCTTGCCCTCGTCCGTGCTCGGGACCGAGCCGGCGACGGGCGACTGCACGATCGTCGTCTTCTCCTCCTTGCCGACCACGCCGGTCACGACCAGCAGCGCGCCCACGACGAGCACGACGAGGCCGCCGAGCAGGCCGGCGACGAAGGGGTTCCGAGCGCCCCGGGAGAGGCGCTCGGAAACAGGCGGACGGGGAGGGTTGGTTGCCACGGATCTCTTTCTAGTCGCCCCGCCTAAGAGAATGATGAAGGCGGGATGAAGGTCTCATTGGGCTTCGGCGCGTCGAGCTCGGCCCTTGAGCGCTACGCCGTCGTGGCCTCCTCCGTCCCGGCCAGCTCGCGGCACGCGGCCTCCGGGTCCTCGGAGCGCATCAGGGTCTCGCCGATCAGCACCGCGTCGACGCCGACCTCCTCGAGCTCATCGATCTGGCGGCGGGTGCTGATGCCGCTCTCCGAGACCACCGTCTTGCCCGCGGGCACGTCGGCCAGTAGCTCGAACGTGCGCGCCACGTCGACGCTGAAGTCGGCGAGGTTGCGGTTGTTGATCCCGATCACCTCCGCGTCGATCGCGAGCGCGGCCTCGAGCTCCTCGGCGTCGTGCACCTCAACCAGGCAATCGAGGTCGAGTGCCGCCGCCTCCGCGTGGAGGTACTCGAGCTCCTCGCGATCGAGGGCCGCGACGATCAGCAGCACGGCATCGGCCTGCACGACCGCGGCCTCGAGCAGCTGGTACCGGTCGACGGTGAAGTCCTTGCGCAGGATCGGCAGGTCGGTCACCGCGCGCGCTGCGCGCAGGTCGGCCACCGAACCCCCGAAGTGATCGCTCTCGGTCAGGATCGACAGCGCGGCCGCGCCGCCGCGCTCGTAGGCGCGCACGATTTCCTCGACGGGGTCCGCGCCGCGCGGCAGATCGCCGGCCGCCGGTGAGCGGCGCTTGAACTCGGCGATCACCGAGATGCCCGGCGCGGCGAGCGCCTCGTTGAATGGCCGGCCCTCGCGCCTGCCCGCGATCGCCCGCTCGAGCTCGTCGAGCGAGACCTGCTCCCGGCGGCGCTCCACCTGCGCGCGAGCCGCGCGCGTGATGTCGTCAAGCACGCTCAACGGCCTCCTCCGGAGCGAGCTCGTGCGTCTTTGCGACAAACCGATCCATCGCATCGAGAGCAGCGCCCGAGTCCACGGCTTCCTCAGCCGTGCGCACGCCCTCCTCGAAGCTCGCAGAGCGGCCCGCGACGAACAGCGCGGCGCCCGCGTTCAGGACGACCAGCGTGCGCCGCGGGCCGGCTTCACCGCTCAGCACCGCGCGCGCCGTCGCCGCATTGCGCTCCGGCGTCCCGCCACGAACGTCGCCGTGCTCCGCGCGCTCGAGCCCGACCCGCTCCGGCGAGACCGTGTGCACGGTCACGCCGCCCGGGGTCACCTCGAGCAGGCGCGTCTCGCCGGCGATGCTGATCTCGTCCATGCCGTCCTCGCTCGACACGACGGCGGCGCGCCGGGCGCCCAGCTCGACGAGGGCGCCGGCGATCACGTCCAGGTACGCCGGGTCGGACACGCCGATCAGCTGGTACGCCGCGCCGGCCGGGTTGGTGAGCGGCCCGAGGAAGTTGAAGATCGTTCGCACCCCCAGAGCCTTACGCACGGGCACGACGTGTCGCATCGCCTGATGGTGGGCGGGGGCGAACATGAATCCGAAGCCGACCTCCTCGATGCAGCGCGCGACCGCGCCGGCGTCGAGGTCGATGCGGGCGCCGAGCGCCTCGAGCAGGTCCGCAGAGCCCGACAGCCCGGTCGCGGAGCGGTTGCCGTGCTTGGCCACCGGGCAGCCCGCGCCCGCCGCCACGAACGCAGCGGTCGTGGAGACGTTGAAGGTGGGCACGCCGCCGCCTGTTCCCGCCGTGTCGAGCAGATCCTCCACGTCCGGGCGCACCGGCAGCGCCAGCTCGCGCATCGTGCGCGCGAGGCCCGTCAACTCCTCGACCGTCTCCCCCTTCGTGCGCAGCGCGATCAGGAAGGCGGCCGTCTGCGCCTCGCCGACCGATCCGGCCATGATCTCCGCGAGAACCTCCTGCGCTTCCGAAGCGGTGAGGTCGCGGCCCGAGGAGATCGCGTCGATCGCGCTGGTGAGGGTGTCGTTGGGCATCAGTAGATGGTTGATTCCGAATCCGCGTGCCCGCGAGGGCGCGAGAACCGAGCTGGGCAAGGACGCAGGGCGAAGCCCATGCCGGTGGGCATGGGCGAGCCCGAGGACGCAGATCCAGCGAAGGTTCGCAGCGTCGTCGCGGGTGCGGGGAGTTTGGAATCAATCATCAGGGGTGCGGCTCGAGGAAGTTGCGCAGAATACGCTTGCCGCTCCCCGTGAGCACCGACTCGGGGTGGAACTGGACTCCCTCGGCCGGCAGCGTGCGGTGACGGATCGCCATCACGGTGCCGTGCGAGGAGGCCGACTGCTCGAGGTCGCCGGGCAGGTCGGGCGCAACGATCAGGGAGTGGTAGCGGCCCGCCGTCAGCGGGTTCTCGACGTCGCGGAAGATGGAGCGCCCGTCGTGGGTGACCTCGGCCGTCTTGCCGTGCACGGGCTCGCCGACCTCGACCGTGCCGCCGAAGGCCTCCGCCATCGCCTGGTGGCCGAGGCACACGCCGAGAGTCGGCACGCCCTCCTCCGGGAAGCGCCGCGCCGCCTCGATCGACACGCCGGCGTCGGCCGGGCGACACGGGCCCGGGGAGATCACGACGCGGTCGGCGCCGCGCGCGAGCAGCTGATCCACGGTGTGCACGTCGTTGCGCACGACATCCGGCTGCGCCCCCAGCTCCCCGAGATACTGGACGAGGTTGTAGGTGAAGCTGTCGTAGTTGTCGATCACCAGGACGCGCATCACTCCCACTCCCCCTGCCGGCACGCCAGTTCAAGTGCTTCGAACACCGCGCCGGCCTTCGCGAGGGTCTCACGGTACTCGTACGCAGGATCGGAGTCGGCGACCACGCCGCCGCCCGCCTGGACGTGGGCGATGCCGTCCTTCACGACCACCGTGCGGATGTGGATGCAGGTATCGAGGTCGCCGGAGTAGCTCAGGTAGCCGATCGCGCCTCCGTAAAAACCGCGCTTCACGGGCTCGAGCTCGTCGATGATCTCCATCGCGCGGATCTTCGGGGCGCCCGACAGCGTGCCGGCGGGCAGGCAAGCACGCAGCGCGTCCATCGCGCTCAACCCGGCACGCAGGCGCCCTGACACCGACGAGACGATGTGCATCACGTGGGAGTAGGTCTCGACGTGCATCAGGTCGTCCACCTGCACCGTCCCGAACTCGCAGACGCGCCCGAGGTCGTTGCGGCCGAGGTCGACGAGCATCATGTGCTCCGCGCGCTCCTTCTCGTCCTCGACCAGGCCGCGGGCGAGCGCGATGTCCTCCTCGGGAGTCGCCGCGCGAGGGCGCGTGCCCGCGATCGGGCGCACCTCGGCGCGGCCGCCGCCGACCTTCAGCATCGGCTCCGGCGACGCGCCGGCGATCGCGAAGTCCTCGAACTCGAGGAAGTACATGTAGGGCGAGGGGTTCACGACCCGCAGCCCCCGGTAGAGAGAAAATGGGTGGACCGGACATGGTCCGGTCCACCGGTGCGATGGGACAACTTGAAACGCGTCGCCGGCAAAGATGTACTCCTTCGCCTTCTCGACCGCGGCCTCGAACTCGGGACGGGTCATGTTCGACTCGAAGCCCGCGCGAGGGTCGGCGGGTCGCTCCGCCGTGGATTCGCGGCGCGGGACAGGCTGGGCGAGCAGGTCACGCGCGCGCTCGATCAGGCCGACGGCGTTGTCGTAGGCCTCGTCGACCTCCTCCGGGCCCTCGACGAACGCGTTCACGAGGATCGTGACGCGGTGGCTGAGGTGATCGAACACGACGAGCGCGTCGGACACCATCAGCGCCATGTCCGGCGTGCCGATGTCGTCTGGGTTGGGCTCGGGCAACCGCTCGACGGTGCGCACGAGGTCGTAGCCGAACATGCCGACGGCGCCGCCGGCAAAGGGCGGCAGACCCTCGAGCGGCGCGACGCGGTAGCTCGACAGGTAGTCGCTCACCGCACCGAACGGGTCGCCGCCGCCGAGGTCGCGGCGCTCCCCGCCCTCCTCCGCGGTGATCTTGCCGCCCTCGTAGCGCAAGACCGCGCGCGGCCGGAAGCCGAGGAACGAGTAACGGCCGAAGCGCTGGCCCTGCTCGGCCGACTCGAGCAGGAACGCGGGCCCGCGCCCGCGCAGCTTGAGGAACGCCGACACCGGCGTCTCGATGTCGTCGATGAAGGTGTGCCGCAGCGGGATCACGTTGTAGTCGCGGGCGAGCGCGCGCGCCTCGTCCTTCGAGGGGGTGACGGGGAGGTTCGAGACGGCCACGGGGCTCATGGATCTGAGCGGCCCATGCGTGCCACGAGCTCCTCGAACGCGTCCGCGTACGACAGGCCGCGTGACTCGAGCGCGACACCGAGGTGGTAGAGCAGGTCGGCAGCTTCCGAGCGCACGCGCTCGTCGCTTTCCTCCCGGCCCGCGCGCGCGACCTCCTCGGCCTCCTCCTCGACCTTCGCCCCGATGCGCTCCTGTCCCGCGCGAAAGAGCTCGGCCGTGTAGCTGCCTTCCGGCATGTCCCGGTGGCGCGCGGCGAGGGTGCGCGCCAGCGCGGGCAGCGCCTCGTGGGCGGCCACGGCTCGGGCGCCGATCGAGCGGTGGAAGCACGTGCGCTCGCCCGTGTGGCAAGCCGGGCCGGCGGGGTCGACGAGCGCGAGTACCGCGTCGGCGTCGCAGTCGTATCTGAGCGAGCGGACCCGCTGCACGTTGCCGGAGGTCGCGCCCTTGCGCCACAGCTCACCGCGCGAGCGGCTCCAGAAGTGGATCTCGCCGGTCGCGAGGGTGCGCTCGAGCGCCTCCTCGTTCATGTAGGCGAGCGTCAGGACCTCTCCCGTGGCCCAGTCCTGGGCGATGCACGGGACGAGGCCTGCCTCGTCAAAGACGATGTCGGGTCGGGTTGCCCCCTGTTCGGCCTGCATCGAGGCTGATTCTACGGAGCAATGAAAACGGCTCCCGAAGGAGCCGCTTTCCGACCGGAAGTTCTGTGCGGTCTAGGCCGGGGCCGGCATGAAGCCCGCGCCCGGTCCGAGGATCGGATCCGGGACGTAGGGCTCGTTGACGAGCTCCCGGACCTCCTCGCCACAGTCGTCGCAGACCATGACGTAGCGGATCTGCTTCGACTCCTTCGAATAAAAGCCGACGCCGGAGTGAAAACCTCCGTGCGAACAACCAATGCCATGCGCAGCTGCCATCCGTTTGCCCTCCTTGGGAGCCGCGAACAGTGCGACCCGATAGCGCGAACCAGCCTTAAGGTTCTAACCGAAAGAAGGGGCGGTGTCCAGGGAATTTACGCTGGACGGCGGGCTTCGCGGGCCTCCGCCGTCCAGCGGCGAGCGGGCGCCCCGGGAATCATCGGTTGCCGGTCAGGCCTCGATGCCGAGGCGGTCGAGCAGGCCGTCGTCACGACGCCAGCCCTTGCGCACCTTGACGGTCAGGTCGAGGTGCGCGCGGCCGCCGAGCTCGCGTTCGATCTCCTTGCGCGCTGCGCTGCCGATCGCGCGGATCATCGTTCCGGCGCGCCCGATCAGGATCGCCTTCTGCGATTGGCTCTCGACCCACATCACGGCCCGCACGATCGTAAGGCCGTCGTCACGCCGCATGACGTCCTCGACGTGCACCTCGATCGAGTGGGGAATCTCCTCGCGTGTGCGCTTCAGCGCGGCCTCGCGGATCAGCTCCGCGAGGCGGACGTCGAGCGGCTGGTCGCTGACTGCCTCGACGGGGAAGTAGAACGGCCCCTCGGGCAGCAGCACCGCGAGCGCCTCGCGCAGCGTCTCGACGCCGGACCCCTTGAGCGCCGACATCGGCACGATCTCGCGGATGTCGACGCCCCCCTGCTCGAGGTCGGCGGCGCCCGCCAGGGTCGCGGCGATCTTGGCGTGGTCCGTGACGTCGACCTTGTTCACGGCGACCACGACCGGAAGCTTCGCGGCGGCGAGCGCTTGCGCGATGAACCGGTCTCCGCCGGCGCTGCGCTCGGCGGCGTTCAGCACGAACAGCGCGATGTCGCACTCGGACAGCTCGCGCTCGACGCGCCGCTGCATGCGCTCCGTGAGCTCGTCGCGCGGCTGCTGCACGCCCGGGAGGTCCACCAGCACCAACTGGTACGGCTCGTCCTCGCGCAGCCCGTTGGAGATGCCGCGGATCGCGCGCCGCGTCGTCTGCGGCTTGTCCGAGATGACGGCGACCTTCGCGCCCACGAGCGCATTCACGATCGTCGACTTGCCCACGTTGGGGCGCCCGGCGACCGCGACGAACCCCGACCTGCTCACGCCGCCAGGCCCTGCAACACGTCGTCCTGGAGAGCGAGCATCTCGCCGTCGTCGGTCTCGTGATCGTGGCCCGCGAGGTGCAGCACGCCGTGCACGACCGCCTCGCGCACGTCGGCCGTGTGCTCCGGGCAGATCACCACGTCCCCGAGCTCGCGGGGGCCGAGCGCGGTGCCCGCCCCGTCAACCGGGAACGACAGCACGTCCGTCGGCTCATCGATGCCGCGGTGGTCACGGTTGAGCGCCTGGATGCGCTCGGCGCCGACCAGCTCGACCGTCAGGTGGCCGTCGTCGATCCCGCATGCGCGCAGCGCGGCATACGCCGCGGCCTCGAGCTCCCGCGGGCACTCGAGCTCGATCACGTCAGGACGCGGCGGGCGGTCTGCGGGCCGGGCGCAGCTCGGGCGCCGAGGCCTGCGCATGCTCGGCGTATGCGTTGACGATCTCCTGCACGAGCTTGTGGCGAACGACGTCCTCCCCCGTGAAGTTCACGAAGTCGATGTCGGTCACCGTCCCGAGGATGTCGCGGACCACGACGAGCCCCGAGCGCTGGTCGGCCGGCAGGTCGATCTGGGTGACGTCGCCGGTGACGACCATCGTGGAGTTGAACCCGAGGCGCGTGAGGAACATCTTCATCTGCTCGGGCGTCGTGTTCTGGGCCTCGTCGAGGATGATGAAGGAGTCGTTGAGGGTGCGGCCACGCATGAACGCCAGCGGCGCGACCTCGATCACGCCCTTCTCCAGGTGGCTGTTGACGCGGTCGGGCTCGAGCATGTCGTAGAGCGCGTCGAAGAGCGGGCGCAGGTAGGGGTCGACCTTCTCCATCATCGTCCCGGGCAGGAAGCCCAGGCGCTCGCCGGCCTCGACAGCCGGGCGCGTGAGGATGATGCGGTTGACGTCGCGCCGCGCAAGCGCGGCCGTCGCCATCGCCATCGCGAGATAGGTCTTGCCGGTACCCGCGGGCCCGATGCCGAAGGTGATCGTGTTGCGGCGGATCGAGTCGACGTAGCGCTTCTGGTTGACGGTCTTGGGCGCGACACGGGTCGAGCGATGGGTCCACACCACGTCGCCGAGGATCGACGAGGGGCTTTCGCTGTGGTCGAGCGCGGAGGTCACCGCGCCGATCGTGCCGGGCGCGATCTCGTGGCCCTGCGCGATCAGCTCGGACAGCTCGGACACGACCTCCCTGCCGACCTTCACATCGGCCGGCTCACCGTCGAGGGTGAGGACGTTGCCGCGCAGGAAGACCTTGCAGTCCAGGTGATCCTCGAGCGCCTTCAGCACGGTGTCCTCGGAGCCGGCGAGCTCCCTCGCGACTGCGGGGTCGAGTGTGATCTGCTCGCGCAAGCGGTCGCTGACGGCGGCTTCAGCCGGCCAGCCGCTCCTTGACGAGCTCGCTCACGCGCCGGCCGTCGGCGCGGCCTCCGGCCTTGGACATGACCGCGGACATCACCCGCCCGATCTCCTTGGGAGAGTCGGCTCCGGTCTCGGCGAGGGCGTCGGCGACCAGCTTCTGGAGCTCATCCTCGGAGATCTGCTCGGGCAGGTAGGCGTCGATCATCGCGGCCTCGGCCTCCTCGGCCTGCGCCGCGTCCTCGCGGCCTCCCTTGCGGAACGCCTCCGCCGCCTCCGCGCGGCGCTTGCGCTCGCGCTTGAGCACCGCGATCTCGCGCTGCTCGTCGAGGTCGGCCCCCGCCGCCTTGGCCTCCTTCTGGAGGGCGTCGATCAGCAGGCGCAGCGCAGCTACCCGCGTGCGGTCCCGCGCCTTGGTGGCGCTCGACAGCTCGGCCTGGATGCGCTCGGTGACGGTCACCCGGTCAAGGGTAGCGGGGGGTGGCCGCTACCGTTCGCCGCATGACTACACGTTCAGAGTTCACAGAAGAGGAGTGGGCGCGGCTCGAGCGCGCGCCGTTCGTCGCCGGGATGGCGATCTCGCTGGCTGACCCGGGCGGGCCGATCGAGGCGCTCAAGGAGACGATGGCGACCGTCAAGACCGTTACCGACGTTGCGCAGTCCAGCGGCCACGGCGAGCTCGTCGACGCGGTCGCGAAGAGCATCACCGAGCGGGTCAAGAAGCGTGACAACCCACTCAAGGGCTTCCGGCCGAAGGGCGCGCTCGCGGGCGAGGAGATCCGTGAGGAGCTGCGCGCCGTCAATGAGATCGTCAAGCAGAAGGCGACGCCGGAGGAAGCGGCCGCGCTGCGCGAGTGGCTGCTCGAGGCCGCCAAGCGGGCGGCGGAGGCCGCGAAGGAAGGCGGCTTCCTCGGCTTCAGGGCCGAGCGCGTGAGCGCGGGCGAGCAGCGGATGCTCGACGAGCTCGCCGAAGCGCTCTCGTAGCTACACCGCCTACGCGAGCGGCCGCAGCCTACGCGACGGCCGCAGCCTACGCGAACTTCGGCGTTTCGCACCCACCCCCCGGGTGTAGATCGCAAAAGGTCGCGACAGCCGGTCAGGCGGCGAGGATCGCGGCCCAGTCGCCGGCCACCATGCGGCGGCGCTGCGCGAGCCCCGCGGCCGCGAGCGCGGCCTCGATCTCGTCCGCCTGCTCGCGCAGGAAGCCCGAGAGGATCGCGATCGCGGGCCGCTCGCCGCGCTCGGCCCAGCCGCGCACGACCTCGGCGCAGAGGCGCAGGGTGAGGTTCGCCACGGCGACGTCGCCGGGGGGCGGCGGATCACGGCGCAGGTCCGCGTGGCGCACCTCGAGCAGCACGCCGTTGGCGCGTGCATTGCGATCCGTCTCCTCGACGGCGGCGCGGTCGGCATCGACGCCGAGCACCGGGTCGAACCCGAGCTTCGCCGCTGCGATCGCCAGCACCCCCGAGCCGCAACCGAGGTCGGTGAACGCGCCCGGCTCACGGCCTGCGAGCGCCGCAACCAGGCCGGGCTCGACCAGTCGCCGGCAGCTCGCCGTGTGCGCCTCGAGGATCAGCTCGAGGCACATCCGCGTCGTCGGGTGCGTACCGGTGCCGAAGGCGCCGCCGGGATCGATCACGACCTCCTCCACCCCGCCGCGCTGCGCGGGCTCCTCCCACGGGGGCCGCACGTACAGGCGCCCGGCGATCAGGACCGGGAAGTAGAACCGCTTCCAGCGCTCTGCCCAGTCGTCGGGGACCTCGCGGCTGTCGACCTCGACAGGGCCGCCGCCCGCGGCCGCGTCGAGCAAGCCGAGGTCGGGAAGCTCTCCGCGCGCGCCGTAGACCGCGTACTCGACGATCCCGTCGCGGCCGTCCGGCGCGTCGACCTGCTCGACCCCCCCCGGGGCTAGCTCGAGCAGCTCGGCGAGCACCGTCTCGGCCTGCCCCGCGGAGCAGCGGACGGCAAGCCGGATCAACCTCTGAACGCCTGCCGGAGCCGGTCGAAGAGCCGGTCACCGCCCTTTGACGCGTAGGTGTCGCCGTTGGAGGTGTCCGCGAACCGGCGCAGCAGCTCGCGCTGCTCGTCCGTGATGCGGCTCGGGACCATCACGTTCAGCACCACGTGGAGGTCACCGCGGCCACGGCCGCGCAGCGCCGGCAATCCGCGGCCGCGCAGACGCCTGATCGTCGCCGGCTGGGAACCGGCTTCGACCTCGACCTGCTCCTCGCCGTCGAGCGTCGGCACCGACATGGTCGCGCCGAGCGCCGCGTCGGTGAAGGGAACGTCGAGCCGCGTGATGAGGTCGTCGCCGTGGCGCTCGAAGCGCGGGTCCGGCTCGACCGTCACGAGCACGTAGAGGTCGCCCGGCGGGCCGCCGAGCGCACCCGCGTGGCCTTTGCCCCCGAGCCGCACGCGCTGGCCGTCCTCGATGCCCGCCGGGATGTCGACCGAGAGGCTGCTCGATTGCGTCTCCACGCCGGCGCCCTTGCAGACACCGCAGGGCGTCGCCGGGATGCGCCCGTCGCCGCCGCAGCGATCGCACGCCACGGTGCGCACGACCTGGCCGAAGACCGTGCGGGCCACGCTCTGTAGCTGCCCCGTCCCCTCACAGCGGGGACAAGTCTCGATCGGCGTTCCCGGCTCGGCGCCGTTGCCGTTGCAGCGTGAGCACCGCGCGGTGACCCTGAACGCAACCTCCTTCTCCGCCCCCGTGAGCACCTCGCCGAGCGTGAGCGACACCTCGACGGCGACATCCCTTCCGCGCTGCGGGCCGGAGCGGCCGCCGCCGCCGAAGACGTCGCCCCCTCCGAAGAACGCCTGAAAGATGTCCGAGACGTCGTTGAAGGACGCGCCCGCGGGCTGCCACCCGCCGCTGCGCAGGCCCTCGTGGCCGTGGCGGTCGTAGACAGCGCGGCGCTCGGAGTCGCTCAGGACCTCGTAGGCCTCGGCGACCTGCTTGAACTTCTCCTCCGCCTCCGGGTCGTGGCGGTTGATGTCCGGATGCAGCTCGCGCGCGAGGCCGCGGAAAGCCTTCTTGATCTCGTCGTCGCCCGCCTCGCGGCCGACCCCGAGGAGCTCGTAGTAGTCGCGCGGCACGCTAGAAGAGACCGCTGCGATCGGGGGTCATTCGTAGACCTCCTCGACGAACTCGCTCAGCGCCAGCGCGGCGGAGCGCACGGAGCCGATCGCGAGCCGGTAGTCCATGCGCACCGGGCCGATCACGCTGACGGCGCCGAGCGTGCGGTGCCCGAGCCCGTAGTTGGCGGCCACGATGCTCGCGAAGCGCAGCTCGGGAGCCTGGTTCTCCGCGCCGATGCGCAGGTACACCGTCGGCTCGCCGAGCGCGGAGCGCAGCACGGCCAGGAGCGTCACCCGTCGCTCGAGCATCCGGATCAGGTCGTTCATCTCGGACACGTCGCTCGTCCCCGACAACAATCGCGATGTCCCGTCCAGGTAGAGCGTGTCCTCGACCGTGTCGGGCAGGTCGGAGAACACGGGCACGATCGCCTCGAGGAATCCGCGCTCGGTCGCGGACAGCTCGGGGCTGAGCAGCCTGCTCTGGAGGGTGAGCGCGCCGAGATCGGTGCCCGTGAGCCGCTCGTTGAGATAGCTCGCGGCCCACTCGGCGAGGCCCGCGTCGATCGGCCGCTCGAAGGTGAAGGCCCGCTTCGTGACGGCGCCTGTCGAGGTGATCAGGACGACCAGCGCGATCTGTGGCTGGAGCAGCAGGACCTCGATGTGGCGGATCGTCGCGGTGTGCAGCGGCGGCGCCGAGACTGCCGCGAGCAAGTCGGTCATCTGTGAGAGCGTCGAGGTCGTGAACCGCATCGCGGCGTCGACCTCGCGGCGCATGCTCGACAGCTCGAGGTCGAGCCGCATCCCGCCCGTGTCCGGCAACGGGGCCTCGTGGAGGATCGTGTCGGCGTAGTAGCGGTAGCCGGCGTCGGTCGGGACGCGCCCCGCGGAGGTGTGCGGATGGTTCAGATATCCGAGCTCCTCGAGCGCGGCCAGCTCGTACCGGATCGTGGACGGGCTCCAGCGCATGTCGGTGCGCTCGGACAGCCATTTCGACGCGACCGGCTGGCCCAGCTCGACGTGCGCCTCAACGAGGGTTTGGAGCAGCATCCGCTGTCGCTCGCTCAGCATGCGGTCAATTGTAGGAGGGGCTTACCGCGTCCCCGTTCGGACCCGCTGGGGCCCCGGCTCTTTCGGCCCGGCCGAACTTCTGCAATCCGCACCCGACAGGTGGGTGCGGATTGGCAAAGTTCAACGAGAGCCGGCCTATATCTGTAGTTCCGCCTCGGCGTTGCGCACGATCTGGTTGCCGCCCTGCTCCGCGACCGTGTCGACGATCACGTGCCCGTCCTTCATCTCGCGCACCGTGCCCGTGACCTTGATCTCCTGCTCCGGCACGCCCATCCCGCGGAACTGCACCGACAGTCGCCGCAGCGAGCGCGGGTCGCCCCCGCCCGCCTGCGTGGCCGCGCGCGCGACCTGGGCCATCGAGTACAGGCCGTGCAGGATGTTCCGGGGAAGGCCGACGGCCTTCGCGAACTCGGGATCGATGTGGATCGGGTTGAAGTCCCCCGACGCGCCCGCGTAGCGGTGCGGCACGTACTTGTCGGGGGTGACGGTCAGCTCGGGCACCTCCGCGCCCGGCGTCAGCTCGACGTCCGCCATCAGCTCCCCCTCACGATGTTGGTCCAGGTGCCCTTCACGGTCGTCTGCCCGTCCTGGTTGGTCGACTGCGACTCGAACACGTAGAAATTCATGCCCTTCTTGTCGAACACGTCCTCGAGCGTCACGGCGGTCGTGACCGTGTCGCCGGCGCAGACGGGCTCGCCCCACTCGAACGCCTGCTCCCCGTGGACCATCATCATCAGGTTGATCGCGAGCTCGGGGTCGAGTATCGCCGGGGCCATCGCCCCCGCCGAGTAGACCACGCAGAACATCGGCGGCGCGACGACGCCCCGGAAGCCCGCGGCGCGCGCCGCCTCGGGATCCTGGTGGACGGCGTTCGCCTCGCCCACCGCGTTCGCGTACTCGCGGATCTTCTCGCGCCCCACCTCGTACTCGAAGGGCGGGTACTGCTTGCCGATCGGTGCCTCAGCCACGGCGCGGGATTCTAGTACGCGCGACCGTAAGTTCGGTGCGGATCCGGCGAGGCGGTCGGCGTGGCCGGGGCGGGATCTGTGCGGAACTTGCGGGCGGGTGTTCTAGCCACGCGCCGCGAACGTGGGCTCGGGGTCCGTCGCCCGGAAGAGGCCCTGGCCGTTCGTGTAGTAGGTGCCCGTGCGCGTCACGGCGAGCGAGTCGACCGCGCCCGGGAACAACCGGTCGCTGAACTCGAGCGGGGAGCGCTTGGCCGACAGCCCGCGGCCGGCGAAGAACTCGTTCCGCACCCGGTCCTGCTGAAGCCAATAGGCGTGGCGCCCGAACATCACGGGGTTGGTCACCCGGTAGCTCTCGCCCTCGGCGGCGAAGCCCGTCACGAGGATGCGCGACTTCCCCTTGTACAAAGACCGGACGCGGATGAAGGTGCGCTCGGCGTCGGCCGCCGGGATGTAGAGATAGGCGACTCCGCTCCCGCGCAGGTCCGTGGCGGCCGGCACGCGCGTGTCGAGCTTTCGCACGTTGCCCCTGCGCAGCAGGTAGACGCCGTTGCACTCGCTCGAGCCCGAGCGCCCGAAGACGATCGAGCCGATCCACACCGAGGGCGCGAACTCCGAGCACTCGTCGCTCGAGGCGCCTGAGACCTTGCGCTCGCGGCGCGTCGCGCGATTGAACTCGTACACATCGCAGTTGCGCCCGGAGACGCCCGCGCAGCGCGTGTAGACGACAACCGCCTGCCCGTTCGGGTTCGTCCCGAGGTCCGGGTCGAACAGGCCGCCTGACTTGGCCCTGACCGGCAGGTCGCGCGTCTTCCCGCGGATCTGCCCGACGAGCTTCGCGCGCCCGTCGCGCGCGAGCCGCGACCAGACGAGCTGGCCGTTGTGCGCGGTGACGTTCGCGGCGGTCGGGTCGCTCACGACCGCGCGGTCGGCCGCGCGCGCGGGCACCGCGGCGACGAATGCCGCCAGCGCGCATGCCGAGACCGCGAGGAATCCCCTGCTCACGGGCCGCACTCTACTTCTTTCCGTTGAGCTCCAAGACAGCAAGGAACGCTTCCTGCGGGACCTCGATCTGGCCGACCTGCTTCATCCGCTTCTTCCCGGCCTTCTGCTTCTCGAGCAGCTTGCGCTTACGGGAGATGTCGCCGCCGTAGCACTTTGCGATCACGTCCTTGCGCACCGGCTTGACCGTCTCCCGCGCGATGATGCGCGACCCGATCGCCGCCTGGATCGCGACCTCGTAGAGCTGGCGCGGGATCTTCTCCCGGAGGCGCTCGACCAGCGCCTTCCCCGAGTAGTAGGCATTGTCGCGATGCACGACGAGCGACAGCGCGTCCACGAGCTCGCCCGCGAGCATGATGTCGAGCTTCACGAGGTTCGACTCGCGGTATCCGATCAGCTCGTAGTCGAGCGAGCCGTAGCCGCGCGTGCGCGACTTGAGCTGGTCGTAGAAGTCGAGCACGATCTCGGCGAGCGGGAGGTCGTAGCGCATCTGCACGCGCTGCTCGGATAGGTAGTGCATGTCGATGTGCGTGCCGCGGCGCGCCTGGCACAGCTCCATGATCGGCCCGACGAAGTCCGGCGGCGCGATGATGCTGGCGCGGATGTACGGCTCCTCGACGGCCTCCATGTAATTCGGGTCGGGCATGTCGGCCGGGCTGTGGACCTCGACCATCTCACCGCTGCTCATGCGCACGTGGTACTCCACGTTCGGGGTCGTCGCGATCAGGTTGAGGTCGTACTCGCGCTCGAGGCGCTCCCGCACGATGTCCATGTGCAGCAGGCCGAGGAAGCCGCAGCGGAAGCCGAACCCCAGCGCCTGCGAGGTCTCCGGCTCGTACGACAGCGAGGCGTCGTTGAGCAGGAGCTTCTCGAGCGCGTCACGCAGGTCCGGGTACTGGTCCGTCTCGACCGGGTAGAGGCCGCAGAAGACGACCGGCCGCACCTCCTTGTACCCGGGCAGCGGCTCCGTCGCCGGGCGGGCCTCGGTGGTCAGGGTGTCGCCGACGCGCAGCTTCGCCACGTCCTTCAGGCCGGTGATGATGAACCCGACCTCGCCTGCCTCGAGCGCCTTCGTGTTGACCATGTCGGGCGACAGGAAGCCGATCTCGTCGATGTCGGCGCGCGTGCCCGCCTGCATCGCGCGGATCGCCTCGCCGCGCGTGAAGCGCCCGTCGACCACGCGCACGTAGGCGATCACGCCGCGGTACTGGTCGAACACCGAGTCGAAGATCAGCGCGCGAGGCGGCGCCTCGGGGTCGCCCACGGGCGCCGGGATGCGCCTCACGATCGCCTCGAGGACCTCCTCCACTCCCTCGCCGGTCTTGGCCGAGATCCGCAGGATGTCGTCGGGCTGCTCGCCGATCAACTCGCCGATCTCGTGGGCGACGCGCTCGGGGTCCGCGCTCGGCAGGTCGATCTTGTTCATGACCGGCACCAGCTCGAGCCCGGCGTCGACCGCGAGATAGGTGTTCGCGACCGTCTGGGCCTCGACGCCCTGGGCGGCGTCGATCACCAGGAGCCCGCCCTCGCAGGCCGCCAGCGACCGCGAGACCTCGTAGTTGAAGTCCACGTGGCCGGGCGTGTCGATCAGGTGGAGCTTGTAGGTGCGCCCGTCGCGCGCCGTGTAGAGCACGCGCACGGCCTGCGCCTTGATCGTGATGCCGCGCTCGCGCTCGAGGTCCATCGAATCGAGCACCTGGGCGCGCATCTTCAGGGGGTCCACGGTGTGCGTGAGCTCGAGGATCCGGTCGGCCAGCGTCGACTTGCCGTGGTCGATGTGGGCGATGATCGAGAAGTTGCGGATGTCCTTCATCTCGGGCTAAGGGTCCATGTCGGTAGGGATGTGCGCCTGAGGTCGTCGAGCCATGGATGCCAGGGGCCGCACGAGCCGTGAAGACGCACCGGTGGTGCGGCGAACGGATCGGGTGGCTCCCGGCGCCGCAGAGCGGCTGCCTCGGACGTGCAGACCTATTGGCATGGGCCCTAAGGATAGGTGCGAGGGACGGCGGCTCGGGAAGGTCTCAGAGCACGGATCGCATTCAGTGGACAGCTGAGTACCCCATGGGGTACTCAACTGTCCAGTCAATCGGCTAACGCAGCCGCGCGAGCTGGCCGCGGACCAGGGTCGTGATCTGGTGGGCCTCTTCGACGCGTGTTGCCGTCACCACGGCGCCGTACACGGCCAGGCCGGCGACCGACGACACCGCCACCAGCGCAGTCTGCGCCAGCAGCGTGTCGTCGAGGCCGGCGAGTGCCGCCCGCGCCCCCAGCGCGACGCCCGTGCAGAGCGCGCCGGCAGCGAGGATCCGCACCCCGGCGTGGACCGTCCGCGCCATGTCGATCCCGCCGAGGCGCCCGCGCAGCACGAGCGCGAGCGCGATCGTCGTGACCAGCGAGACGATCGCGGTTGCGAGCGGGATGCCGCCGATCCCCATCGGCTCGTAGAGGATCGCGTCGAGGCCGGCGTTGATCACGAGGTTGGCGAGCGCGATGAACGTCGGCGTCCACGGCGTCTGAAGACTGAAGAAGGTGCGGATCAGAATCAGGTTGACGCCGGCGAACGGCAGGGAGAGCGCGAAGAAGAACAGCGCCTCGGAGACGAGGTCGGTCTGCGCCGCGTCGAACTCGCCGCGCTGGTAGATGATCCGGGTGATCGGCTCGCTCAGCACCATCATCAGGGCCGCGCACGGCACGAGCAGCAAGAGCATCTGGCGGGTGCCGGTGCCCTGCACGTTGCGCAGGCCCTCGGTGTCGCCGCGCGTCGCGAGGCGCGAGAAGGTGGGAAACAGGACTGTCGCGATCGCGACCGCGAACACGCCCTGAGGGAGCATGTAGATCCGGAACGCCTTGTCGATCGCCGCCGGCGCCTCCTCGGAGATGAAGGTCGCGAAGATGCTGTCCACGGACAGGTTGAAGTTGATCAGCCCGAGCCCGATCGTGACGGGGAACATCAGCTTCAGAACCCGCATCACGCGCTCGTCGCGCCAGTTGAAGTCGCGCGCGATGCGAAAGCCGGTGCGCCGCAGCCACGGCAGGGGGAGCAGCAGCTGGACGAGCGTCCCGATCAGCACTCCGATCGCGTAGGCGTAGATGCGCTCGTCGCCGTCGAACTGGGGGACGAGCACCACGAGCGTCGCGATGATCGCGAAGTTCCAGGCGAGCGGGGCAAGCGCGGGGACCGCGAACTGGTCGAAGCTGTTGAGGACGCCGACCACGAGCCCCGAGAGGCCGAGCAGCAGCACGATCGGGAACAGCAGCTGTGCCAGGTTGACCGTCAGGTCCGTGAGCTGCTGATCGAAGCCGGGTGCGAACAGCGGCATGATCACAGGCGCCGCCAGGACGAACGCAGCCGTGAGCACACCGAGCGACACGGAGATCACGAACAGCAGCCCGGACGCGACGCGGAACGCCTCCTGGCGGCTGCGGTGCTCGAGTTGCTCGGTGAAAACCGGCACGAACGCCGCCTGGAGCGCCGCATCGGCAAACAGGCTGCGGACCAGATTCGGGACCTGAAAGGCGATCGTGAAGGCGCTCATCGGCCCTTTCACGCCGAAGTAGCCGGCCGCGACGATCTCCCTGACGAGACCGGCGATCCGGGACAGCGCCGTCGCGAACGCGAAGAAGGCCGTCGAGAGCGCGAGACGGCCGGCGCGCGGCTCCTGCGCGGGCTCGGACCCGGGCTCCGGCGCGGGATCCTGCGTCACGGCACGGCCGGCCAGGCCCGGCCCAACCGGGCGAGGAGCGACCCGCCGCTATACTTCGCCGCCGCCGTGGCCAACATCAAGTCACAAGAAAAACGCATTCACCGGTCAGAGCGCGAGCGGGTCGAGAACCGCCGGCGCACGTCGACCGTGAAGACCTACTTCCGCCGCCTCGAGGCGGCTGTCGAGGCCGGTGACAAGGACGCGATCGAAACCGAGCACCGCACGCTCGTCTCGAACATCGACAAGGCCGCCGAGCACGGGGCGCTGCACCGCAACAACGCGGCCCGCAAGAAGTCCCGCGCGGCACGCATCCGCGCCCGCGCCACGGCCTAGTAAGCCGCTGAGCGCCCGCCGCTGCGTCAAGCGGCCAGCGTGAGCGTCAGCGCGGTGTCCGTGTCGCGGTTGCCACCGCCACGGATCGCGTAGTCGAGGTCGGCGAGGCGCGCGGCGATCCGCTCCAGCCGGTCCGGGTCGGCGTTTCGCGCCTGCGCAGCGAGTCGCTTGGCGAGCCACGGAGGCATCCCGACTGCCGCCGTCACGTCCTGGCTCGTGCCCCCCGCCTCGAGGATCGCCCAGGCGCGGCGCATGTCGTGTGCGCGGCGCAGCATCGCGTAGAGGAGGCGCATGATGTCCTCGTCGCGGTCGCGGAGATCCTCGGCGCGTGCGAGCGCGAGCGCCGTGTCGCCCTCGATCAATGCGTCGGCCAGCTCGTAGGCCTCGGCCTCGACGTCCGCCGCGGTGAGCAGCTCGACGAGCTGGACGTCGACCTTTCCTCCCTCGGGCGCGTATTGCGCGATCTTCTCGAGCTCGCGCTGGAGGCGACGCTGCCTC
This sequence comes from uncultured Solirubrobacterales bacterium, assembly GCA_963724065.1. GTDB lineage: Bacteria > Actinomycetota > Thermoleophilia > Solirubrobacterales > JBBDJG01 > DASRIA01. The sequence continues at coordinate 710,597 of CAVRTB010000001.1, read as the reverse complement.
GTCCCGATCCGTTCGACGAGCGCCTGAGCGGCGTCGCGGTCGAGCGCGAGGCCGAGCGCGGCGCCCTGCTCTGCGACCCAGCGCGGCAGCTGACCGCCTTTCGGCCTGGCCAACTCCGCAGCCTCGCCGCCGGCCTTCTGAACGGCCTTCACCAGCTTCTCCGACACAGACCACTTCTTGGCCGGTCGACTCGTTCCGACCAAGACCACCACCGTCTCCGGAGGCGGCGACGCGAGTGCCTCCACGACGTGGATCACGTCCTTGTCCTTCCAGCGCTCGATCGCGTCGACGACGATGTAGCGGATCCCCATCGAGAACGTGAGCGACGACATCGCGATCGCGACCGACTCGCCCGAGTCGCGCTCGCCGTCCATCAGCTCGATGGACGCGCCCTCTGTCTCGGCGCGCTTGCGGATCCGCGCGCGCCAGGCGTCGATCTTTACCTCGTCGTCGCCGTGGACCAGGTAGACGGGCTTGAGATCGGGGCCGGCCATGCGGGCGAGGATACTTCAGGCGCAGGAACGCTCCCGGCGCTAGCGGCCGCGCGCCACACGCGCGCGCCCGTTCTGGAGCGTCACGGCGACGTCGCCGTCGCGATCGGTGCGCATCACGCTCGGGACCGCCGCTCGGAGCGCCCGCAGCGTGTCCGGGTGCGGGTGCCCGAACCGGTTGCCGCGGCCTGCCTCGATCACGGCGACCTCGGGCCGCAGGCGAGCCAGCAGCCCGGCGAGGCCCTCGTCGGCGCTGCCGTGGTGGGCGACCTTCATCGCGTCCACGTCCGGGAGCGCGAGCGCCGCGGTCACCTCGCTCTCGGCATCGGCCGGCAGGAACACGTCGAAGCCGCTGTAGGAAGCGAGGATCACCGTCGCGCGCAGGTTCGGGTCCTCGTCGGCCGTCGCACCGCCCGCTGCGTGGACGACGCGCAGCAGCAACCCGCGCCCGACCCGCAGTCGCTGCCCCGCGCGCGACCGCACCACGCGAGCGCCTCGGGCGCGGGCGATCGCGACGATCCTGCGGTGGCCGGGCCCGTCGTCGGGCAGGCCGCCGTCGAGCAACGTGCGCACGCGCAGCGACCCGAGGACCTCCTCGAAGCCGCCCTCGTGATCCTCCTGCGCATGGGTCAACACGGCGAGGTCGATCGTGTCGATGCCGCGATCGCGCAGCTTCTCCGCGACACCGGATCCCGGTGGGCCGGCGTCGACGAGCACCGTTGCCCCGCCGGGCTCCTGGAGCAGCGTCGCGTCGCCTTGCCCGACGTCGAGGAACGTGGCCGTGAAGTGGCGCGGCGGGCCGGACGGCGTGGCAAGCACGAGCACCGCGGCGCAGGTGACCGTGAGCGCCGTCGCAAGACCCGCGAGCAGCGCGACGCGCGTGCCGCGCGCCAGGCGGGACAGCCCCCACAGCGAGACCGCGCCCACCAGGTAGGTCGCGGCGAGCGCCCCCGCTGAGCCGATCCGCACGTCGAGCGCAGACCCGGGCAGGCGTGCCCCCCACCGTGCCACCGCGTCGACGTGCGCGAGGCAGAATGCGCTCACCGCGTTCAGCAGCTCGGCGGGCCCGAGTGCGACCTGTCCGGCAGCGGCGCTCAGCATGCCCAGCCACATCACCGGCGCGATCGCGGGCAGGGCGACGAGGTTGGCGGGCAGTGCCGCGAGCGATACCCGGTCGAAGTGGAACGCCATCAGCGGCGCGGTCGCGAGCGTCGCCGCGACCGTCAGCGCCGCGCCGCCGCGCAGCGGCTCCGGCAACGGGCCGAGCGCCCGCCCGAGCGGACGTGCGAGGGCGAAGATCCCGATCACCGCGGCGAAGCTGAGCTGCCATCCGACGTCCCGCCACGCGAGCGGGTCGAGCGCGAGCGTCACGACGCACGCGACGAGCAGGCCGTACCAGCGCGCGGCCGGCCGGCCGGCGAGCGCCGCCAGCGTGCCGGCGATGCCCATCGCGCCGGCGCGCACGATCGACGGGCCGGCCCCGGTGAGCGGGACGTAGAGCGCGATCAGGCCGACCACGGCCCACAGGCGCGGTCCGCGCGACAGGCCCAGGGCCCCCAGCAACGGCCACGCGAGCACCGCGAGCAGGGTCACGTTCTGGCCGCTCACCGCCAGCACGTGCGCCAGGCCGGAGCGCTTGAAGTCCTCCGCCATCGCGTCGGGGATGTCCTCGTCGGCACCGAGCACCATGCCCCGGGCGAGCGCCCCGCGCGGCTCGCCCAGTCCCGCGCCGACCCCCGCCTCCGCGCGTCGCCGAATCGCGTCGAGCACTCCCGCGAGGCCGCCGCGGCGGCGCCCCGTCGATCGGAGATGGTCCGCGTGGAGCACGACGTGCACCCCTGCGCGGCGCAGGTACTCGGCGTAGCCGGAGCCCTGCGTACCGGCGCCCGGGACGGCGAGCGCTCCGGAGGCCTCGACCTCGTCGCCGATTGCCGGCTGTATCCGAGCCCGTCCCCGGGCGCGCACCTGGACGAGTCCTCCGACCGGACGCCACACGCCGTCCCTGCGCACCGCGGCGACCCGCACGCGCACCCGCGTGCTGCCGAACGACTCGCGCTCCCGGCGCACGACGTGGCCGCGCAGCGCCGCGCCCGAGCCCACGTCGGCCACGAGCGGCGAGCGGTGGATCGCCTCGAGCCGCGCGCCCCCGATCCACGCGCCGGCCGGCGGCAGGGCCACGACCGCGACGAGCAGCACCCACGATCGCGGCGGTGCGATCGTGGCCAGCGCCACCGCCGCGCCGGCGCCGGCCGCCAGTGACACTGGCACGTGCCCGGCGAGCGCGAGCCCGGCGGCCAGCGAGGCCAGTGCCACATGCCGCGGATGGCGGGCGAGCGTTGTGCAGTGGTCCATCAGCCGCTCACATGCGCACCTTCTCCTTCAGCACCTCGAAGCGCTTCGGGCCGATCCCGCTCACCTGCTTGAGGTCGTCGACGGAGCCGAACCCACCGTGGTCCTTGCGCCAGTCGAGGATCTTCTGGGCCGTCGAGGGCCCGATCCCGTCGAGCTCGTCGAGCTGCTCCACGGTCGCGGTGTTGAGACTCACGGGCTGTGCGGCCGCGCCGGGCAAGGCCGGCACACCCGCGGCCGCCTGCCCTGCCCCCGGACCGCGCACGGGCACGATCACCTGCTGGCCGTCGGACACCTTCGCCGCGAGGTTGACCCCGACGAGGTCCGCCCGGCCGGTCGCGCCGCCGGCGCGCCGCAGCGCGCCGCCGAGTCGCGCCCAGGCAGGCAGCCGGTACACGCCGGGGCGCCGCACGGCACCCACGACGTGAACCACCACGCCGCCCGAGCCCGAGCGTTCCACCGCGACCGCCTGCGGCTGCCCGCCGACGGCCGGCGAATCACGCTCGGCCTTCAGGTAGCGGGCGCCGATCAAGAGGACCGCCAACAGGGCGGCCGCGTAGACGACGAGCTGCTGCCTGGAGATCTCGACCATGCTGCGATCGAGACTAGGCGGGACACGCGCGCAGCTCCAGACACCCGTGTCAAGGATGTGTCGCTACTCGCGCGCTGGTAAACCCGTCCTAGTCGTCCTCGTCGTAGCCCGACATATCGGGCGCGAGGTCCGCGCTGTACAGCTCCTCCATCGAGACGGGCGGCGATGCGGCCGACACGTAGACGAGGTCCTCGGACCCGTCGTTGACGATCGCGTGCGCGGTCGAGGGTGGGATGAACACGAGATCGCCCTCACCCACGTCCTCGACATCGCCGGCGACCGTCATGCGCCCGCGGCCCCGCACGATCACGTAGACCTGCTCCGCGTCGGGATGCGAATGCGCCCGTTGCTCCGCGCCCGGAGGCACGTCGACCCAGGTCACGGTGATGTTCCGCGATCCGAGGTCGCCCGCATCCATCAGGAAGTGGGAGCGAAGCCGGCCGCGCTCCTCCACGGCCGCTTCTGAAAGGCGCCGGAGCCTCACGCGCCGGATCTTAGGGCCTATGGGCCCTCGGGACGCGGCGGGCCAGTTACCTGATAACGAAGTTCACGAGCTTCCCCGGGACCACGATCTCCCGCACGACCTCACCGCCGTCCAGGTGGCGCTGCACCTTCGGGCGCTCGCGCGCGGCGCGCTTCAGGTCATCCGCTCCGGTCCCCGCGTCCACCTCGACGCTGTCGCGCACCTTGCCGTTGACCTGGATCACGACGTTCACGGTGTCGCGCGCGAGGAACGCGGGGTCGGCCTCGGGCCACGGCGCCTCCCACACGCGTGCGCCGGTGACCCGCTCGTACACCTCCGAGGAGAGATGCGGGGCGAACGGGAACAGCAGCGACGCGACGGTCGCGACGGCGAACGACAGGGTGCGCTCGCCGGCCTCGTCGCCGCGCAGCTGGGCATCGCCGCGATAGATCTCGTTGACCAGCTCCATGAGCGCGGCGATCGCGGTGTTGAACTGGAAGCGCTCGATGTCCGCGGTCACCTTCGCGATCGCCCAGTGGGCCTTGCGCGCCACGTCGAGCGCGCTGCCGGCGAGGCCACCGGCCGCTGGGGAGACGAGCGGGTCGCCCGTCCCGGGCTGCAGCCGGTGCACCCGCCCGAGGAAGCGGTGCACGCCGCCGAGACCGTCGTCGGACCAGTCGGCGTCCTGGTCGGGCGGCCCGAGGAAGAGGATGTAGCAGCGCGCCGTGTCGGCGCCGAAGCGCTCGACGTAGGTCGAGGGACTGATCGTGTTGCCCTTCGACTTGGACATCTTCGCGCCCTGGTAGGTGATCATCCCCTGCGTGAAGAGGTTGGCGAAGGGCTCGAGGAAGCCGACGAGATCCATGTCCGCGAGCGCCTTGGTGAAGAAGCGCGCGTACATGAGGTGCAGGATCGCGTGCTCGACGCCGCCGATGTACTGGTCGACCGCCATCCAATGGTCGACGGCCTCGCGCGACCACGGAGCCTGCTCGTTGTCGGGGTCGCAGTAGCGCAGGAAGTACCACGACGAGTCGACGAAGGTGTCCATCGTGTCGGTCTCGCGCCGCGCCGGCCCACCGCACGCGGGGCACGTCGTGTTGACGAACTCCTCGCTCGAGGCGAGCGGCGACTTGCCCTGCGGCGCGTAGTCGGCGATGTCGGGGAGCAGCACGGGCAGTTGGTCCTCGGGGACGGGCACGAGGCCGTCCGTTTCGCAGTAGACCATCGGGATCGGCGCGCCCCAATAGCGCTGGCGCGACACGAGCCAGTCGCGCAGCCGATAGCTGACCGCCCTGCGGCCCTTGCCCTCGCCCTCGAGCCAGCGGATGATCGCCTCCGTTCCCTCCGCGACCGACATCCCGGTGAAGTGCCCCGAGTTGACCAGCCGCTCGTCGCCCGAGTGCGCGACGAAGGCCTGGTCCTCGTGCACCTGCGCCCCGGCCGGCTCGACCACCCGCCGGATCAGCAGGCCGAACCGCTTCGCGAACTCGAAGTCGCGCTCGTCGTGCGCGGGCACCCCCATCACGGCCCCGGTCCCGTACTCCATCAGTACGTAGTCCGACACGTACACCGGGATCGGCTCCTGCGTCGCGGGGTTGATCACCTCGCGGCCGGTGAACACACCCGTCTTCTCACGGTCGGTCTCGGCGCGCTCCTCGGTCGACTCCTTCAGCGCCGTCTGGACGTACTCGCGCACGCGGTCCTCCATGCCTGTGCCCTCGACCAGCCGCTCGATGTCGGGATGCTCGGGCGCGAGCACGAAGAACGTCGCACCGAACAGCGTGTCCGGGCGTGTGGTGAAGACCGGAAACTCGACCGGCGGCTCGGCACACGTGAAGACGACCTCGGCCCCCTCCGAGCGGCCGATCCAGTTGCGCTGCATCGTGATCACCCGCTGCGGCCACGAATCGAGCAGGTCGAAGTCCTCGAGCAGGCGGTCTGCGTAGTCGGTGATCTTGAAGAACCATTGCTCGAGCTGGCGGACCTCGACGACGCTGCCGCAGCGCTCGCACTTGCCGTCGATCACCTGCTCGTTGGCGAGCACGGTCTGGTCGTGGGGACACCACTTGACCGGAGCGCGCTTGCGGTACGCGAGGCCGCGCTCGTAGAGCTTCAGGAAGATCCACTGCGTCCAGCGGTAGTAGCGCGGCTCATGCGTGCCGAACTCGCGGCGCCAGTCGATCGACACGCCCCACGAGCGAAACTGGCGGCGGAACTCCTCGATCGAGTTGTTCGTCGAGACCGCCGGGTGCTCGCCGGTGCGGATCGCGTGGTTCTCCGCGGGCAGCCCGAAGGCGTCGTAGCCCATCGGGTGCAGCACGCGCATCCCGCGCCGGCGGCGGTAGTGCGCGAGCACATCTCCCATCGAGTAGTTCTTCAGATGCCCGATGTGGGGCTCGCCCGACGGGTAGGGCAGCATCTCGAGCACGTAGCTCTCGGGCGCGTCCGGGTCGAAGCCCGGCTCGCCGGGGCTCGGCACCTGCCAAGTGCCCTCGCGCTCCCACAACTCCTGCCAGCGGCGTTCGATCGCGCGGGCGTCGTAGCGATCCTGCGGACCGTCGTCTCGGGGGTTCACGGCTCCCATTAAAACGGTCGCGCCCCTCGTACATGCGTCGAGCCAGGCCCCGCGGACCGAATAAGAGCGGCCCGGGAGGCCGTTGTACCTAGGAAGGCCAACGGTCAGGAGGACGATTCCGTGCCGCAGGGAAGCGACAGGGACGCACGAACGGATGCTGTCGCCGCGAGGCGGCGCAAGCGTGGAAGGCGCAGGCGGCGCAGACCGGCCGGCTCCGGCGTTGCCGTCTACAAGGGCCGCTTCGGCCCGGCCCAGGCCGAGCGACTGCTGTGGCGGGCGGGCTTCGGCCCGCGTCCCGGGGACGCGCAGAAGCTCGCGAAGAAGGGCTTGCGCGGCGCCGTCCAGTCGCTCACGCGGCCTCCGAAGGTGCGCTTGGCCGGACCCGCCCCGAAGGACGAGGACGGGCGGCCGCTGGCCCCCGCGGACGCCTGGGGCCACGATCACCTCTGGTGGCTGGATCGCATGGTGCGCTCCAACCAGCCGCTGGTCGAGCGCATGGCGCTCGTCTGGCACGACTGGTTCGCGACTTCGAACGACGGCGTCGGCGCGCAGCGGCTGATGCTGCACCAGAACGACCTCTTCCGCAAGCACGGGCTCGGGTCCTTTGCCGAGCTGCTCGTGCGCGTCACGCGCGACCCGGCGATGCTGCTCTGGCTGTCCGGCTCCGAGAACACCAAGGACGCGCCGAACGAGAACTACGCCCGCGAGTTGATGGAGCTGTTCACGCTCGGCGCGGACCGCGGCTACACCGAGAAAGACGTGCGTGAGCAGGCCCGCGCCCTCACCGGCTTCCAGCACGACTGGGACGACGGCGTCGGGCCGCACAACTTCCGCTTCGACCCGGAGCAGCACGATCCCAGCTCCAAGAAGGTGCTCGGCAAGAAGGGCCGCTTCGATTGGCGCGACTCATGCGATCTGTGCCTCGAGCATCGCAGTCACCCGTCCTTCTTCATCGAGAAGCTGTGGTCGTACTTCATCCCGGTCCCGCCGGGGCGCAAGACGCGGCTTGCTCTGCAGCGCCTGTACGTGCGCGAGCGCTACAAGGTCCGGCCCGTGCTCGAGGCGATCCTGCGCCACCCGTCGTTCTACGAGGGCCCGCGCATCGTGAAGCCACCGGTCGTGTACCTCGCGGGGCTGCTGCGTGGCATGAAGCGCGGCGTCGACACCGAGTCGTGGGCCTGGATCTCGGACATGATGCGCCAGCGGCTGTTCTACCCCCCGAACGTCGCGGGCTGGGAGGACGAGCGCTGGCTCGACACCGGCACGTGGCGCGCGCGCTGGATCGCCGCGACCCAGGCGGTGCGCGACCGCGAGCTCGACACCGACGCTCCCTACGAGCCCGACGCTCCGGCGATGGCCGTGCAGCGCGCGATCGACTTCTGGGGCGCGCCGTCCATCTCGGCGCCGACCAGGGGACGGCTCGTCGCCTTCGCCGAGCGCTGCGAGGCGGGCGCGAACTCGAACTACAAGCGCCGCGCCTACCCGATCCTGCGCCAGAACGCCCTGCGCGTGCTGGTCGCGACCTCCCCCGACCTCCAGACGGCCTGATGAGCCACAACTGCTGCAACGGGTTCACGCGCTCGCAGGCGCTGCACCGCGCGGCCGGCGGCGCGGCCGGCGCTCTCGCGCCCCGCGATCCGCGCGCTCCCGCAGCGGCCGGCAGGGGACTCGACCGCAAGCAGTTCCTGCTGCGCAGCGCCGGCGTCGTGATGTCGGTCTACGGAATGTCGAAGCTGAACATCGCGGCGCTCGAGGAGGGGATCGCCGCAGCCGCGCCGGCCGATCGCGTGCTCGTATCGGTGTTCATGGCGGGCGGCGTCGACTCGATCTCGGTGCTCGCGCCCGTGGGCGACCCGCAGTACCGCAAGCTGCGGCCGCGGCTCGCGCTCGGCGACGCGGAGGGAACGCCCTTCGGCGAGGACGGCCGCCTGCGCTGGCATCCGTCCGCAGCCGGCCTCGCGACCCTCCACGCCGAGGGCAAGGCCTCGGTGATGCCCGCCGTCGGCTACGAGCACCCCGACCAGTCGCACTTCAACTCGCGCCACTTCTACGAGGTCGGGGCGCTCCAGGCCAAGCTCGCAACCGGGTGGATGGGCCGCTACCTCGACCGGGTCGGGCGGCCGGACAATCCGCTCCAGGGGCTCGCGCTGAGCGGCGACCTCGCCCCGGCGCTCGCGACCGCGAAGATGCCGGTCGCCGCGATCGACGGGCCCGGCGACTACGACTTCCGCGCACCCGGGGTGTGGGGCGAGGTGCAGGGCTGGATGTTGGAGGCGTTCCAGTCGATGGGACAGACCCACGCGGGCTCGCGGGACGCGGCGATGCGCACGGCGGGGAGCGTGGCGGTGCAGTCCGCGCGCCTTCGCCAGCAGCTGCTGCCCTTCGGCGGCCGGGAGATCCAGAGCCCGGTCCAGTACCCGCCGGAGGACGACTCCGGGTTCTCGCGCAGGCTCGCGTCGCTCGCGGCGATGTTGGGAGGCGGCCTGCCGCTGCGCTGCGTCGCGCTCAACGCGCCCGGTGACTACGACACCCACGACAGCCAGCCGGCCGACCTCGCGGAGGGCCTCAAGACGACCGGCGACGCGCTGCTCGCGTTCCAGCGCGACCTCGAGGCGCGCGGGCTCGCCGACCGCGTGCTCGTGCAGGTCTGGTCGGAGTTCGGGCGACGCGGCGAAGAGAACGGCTCCGACGGCACCGATCACGGGGCCGCCGGCCTCGGCATGTTGATCGGCACCCACGCGCGCGGTCAGATGGTCGGCGAGTTCCCCGGCCTCGAGCGACTCGACGAGGACGGCAACCTGCGCGCGACTTCGGACTTCCGTGGCGTCTACTGCAGCCTGCTCGAGCAGTGGCTCGGACACGACGCCGCGGCCGTGATCCCGGAGGCCGCGCGCTTCGGCCGGCCGGCACTGGTGAAATGAGCGGCCGAGGGCTCCGCGCGCTCGCTGGCGCGGCGACCTGCATCACCGTGCTCGGCCTCTCGGGCGCGGTCGCGGGCGCGCGCAGGGAACGGCCGCCGGCGCGGCTGATGGTCTCCGCCGACGAGCACAGCCTGGTCCTCTCGCGCCAGACGATCGTCTCCGGCCCCGCCCTGATCCAGTTCCTGAACCGCGGCGAGGACCCGCACGACCTGCGGCTGCGCCGCATCGTGGGGCCAGGCGTGTCGGCGCGGCGGACGGTGTCGGTCGCGGAGACGCCGTCGGGCGGCCTCGCCGAGCTCGACGTGAGGCTCGCGAGCGGCCGCTACAAGCTGTGGTGCTCGCTGCCCGGTCACGAGCAGCTAGGGATGCGCGCGAAGCTGCGCGTGAAGCGCGCGCCGCGTTCGTAGCGCCGCACTTCGTACGTACGTCCAGTTCGCGACAGGACCCGTATGTTCGGGGAATCCCCTTCGTTGAAGCCGGCAATGGACGCCACCCGATGCGGTCACAAGTGCAAGACGATGGCCGCGTTTGTGCCGGCTCCGCGAGAGAGTGCGGGGACCCAGGGTGAGCGCCCCATCAAGGAGCACGCCGGCTAGCCCGGCACAAAAAATCACATATCCGCTCGCGCGGTTTTCCGCGCTTCCCATGGCCCAAGGGCCCGCCGCAAGGCGGGCCCTTCCCTTGCGGGGGTCGATCGGGGCGAAGGAATCGGGCGCGCGCGGTAGTAGGAGTGATGATCGTGGAGGAACTGATCGAAGTCCTGGCCGGTCCCCGCCGCATGACGGCGGACTCGATGGCGAGCGTGATCGAGATCGCGCGCACGATCGACGCGCGCGACGGCGGCACGGCGCGACACTCTCACGTGGTCGCCCGCTACGCGGAGCTGACCGCGCGCGAGCTGAGCCTCCCGCCGGATGTCGTCGACGACATCCGGCTCGCGGGCCTGCTGCACGACGTGGGCAAGACGGCGATCCCCGAGCGGATCCTGGCCAAGCCCGGCCCGCTGACCGACATCGAGTGGCTCGAGATGCGCCGCCACCCATGGATCGCGGTCGAGCTGCTCGAGACCTGCGAGCTCGACCAGATCAGCGAGTGGATCTACTGCCACCACGAGCGCCCGGACGGCAACGGCTACCCGCGCGGCCTCTCCGGTGACGAGATTCCCTTCGAGGCACGCATCCTCGCGGTCGCCGACGCATACGAGGCGATGACCAACGACCGCGTCTATCGCGCGTCGATCGGCACGTACCGCGCGTGCGAGGAGCTGCGCAGCTGCGCGGGGTGCCAGTTCGACGAGGTGGTGGTCGAGGCGTTCTTGCGGGTCGTCGAGCGAGAAGAGGCCGGCGCGTAGCAGTTCCCGGCGGGGTTCGCGGGGAGGAACCGCCACTCTCAGGCCCATGAGTGGACAGCACCAGCCGGCTGTGATCGCGATGTCACAAAATTGGTGCGTTCATCGCACCATCCGCTACTTGCTCCTCGGCAGAATGTGCTGGTGGACTCTCCGAACCACAAGGGAGCCGTCGCGGAAGCGGCTATTGCCTTCGAGGCGGCCCGTCTCGGCGTGGAGGTATTCAAGCCGTTGTCGGAGCACTCTCGCTCCGACATGATCTTCGAAGTCGCTGGATCTCTTTACCGCGTGCAATGCAAGACGGCGCGGCGCCAAGGCGAAGTCGTTCTCATTCCCCTTCTCACGGTGTCGTGCACCCCCTCCGGCTACGTGCGCTCCAGGTACAGCCTCGAGGAGATCGACCTGATCGCGGCTTACTGCCACGAGCTGGAACGTAGTTACCTGTTGCCTTTCGAGGGTAAGGTCGGCTCCCAGACCACGATACACCTGCGGCTTTCGGCTCCACAGAACGGTCAGAGAGCCTCGATAAACTATGCATCCGAATACGAGTTTCCTGGGGCTGTAGCTCAGTTGGGAGAGCGCCGCCATGGCATGGCGGAGGCCAGGGGTTCGAGCCCCCTCAGCTCCATTCAGTCAGTCGCCGAGGGGAAGAGGGTCGTCGGCGCACACGAGTTCCGAAACCAGTTCGGATATTTCATGGAGCGCGTGGAGCAGGGTGAGGAGGTTCTGGTTACCCGGCGAGGCAAGGCGGTCGCTCGGTTGGTAAGGGCGCAAGCGATCGACCCTCACGATCGCGGAGATCACCAGATGGCGCGCAACGTGTTGGCTGAGGGCCCGGATTTCTCGTCCGACGAGGCCGGCCACCTAACGAGCTGACCCGTACGGGCGCGCGCCGGACGCAGCGGCTAGACCGACTCGGCCTGCTCGACCTCGAGTTCCGGAACCTCTCCCCAAAGCGTCTCGAGGCGGTAGTACCCACGTGCTTCCGGGGTGAAGATGTGCACGACGACGTCGTAGTAGTCCATCAGGATCCAGCGGCCCTCCGACCCGCCCTCGACGCGCCGCGGCGTGCGGGCGTCGTCGTCCGCGTGCTTGAGGTCCTGGTACACCGCCTCCTGGATCGCGTGCGTCTGGCGCTCCGTATTGCCGGTCGCGATCACGAGGAAGTCCGTGTACGACACCACCTCGCGCATGTCGAGCACCATGACGTCGTGCGCCTTCTTGTCGAGCGCGACGGCCGCGATGCGGCGCGCCAGCTCCTCCGAGGACTGCGCGTCTCGAGCGGCCGTCTCGGCGCTCACCGGTACAACCCCTCCCGCTCGATCAGGTCAGCCACGCGCTCCGGCACCAGGTAACGGTACGGGCGCCCGGCGGCGACGCGCTCCCGCACGTCGGTCGACGAGACGTCGACGCGCGGCATCGCGAAGAACGTGACGCGGCCGCCGCCGCCGATGCCGGCGAGCGCCTCCTCGACGCTGCGGGCCGTCACGCCGGCGCGCTCTGCCACCGCCAGCCGCGCCAGCTCGAGCACCCGCCCGGGCTCACGCCACTCGGGCATCCGCTGCGCCTGGTCGGCGCCGAGCACGAACACGAACTCGTCGTCGGGTCGTTGCGCGCGAAGGTCCTCCAGCGTGTCCACCGTGTACGTCTCACCCGGCCGGTCCACATCTATTCGTGACACCGTCAGCCAGTCCGCGCCCTCGGCAGCCGCCTCGCAGAGGCGCACGCGCACCTCGCGGCCGGGGTCGCCGTCGATCTCCCGGTGCGAGGGCTCACCGACCGGCATCAGCACGACGCCGTCCAGCCCGAGTTGCCACCACGCCTCCTGCGCGCACACCATGTGACCGGTGTGCGGCGGATTGAAGACGCCTCCGAGAATTCCAGTTCGCAGCTTCGAGCGCCTACTCGCGTACCTGGCCGGTGCCCTGGACCACGTACTTCGAGGTGGTCAGCTCGCGCAGGGCGATCGGCCCGCGCGCGTGCAGCTTCTGGGTCGAGTTGCCCATCTCGGCGCCGAGGCCGAACTCGCCGCCGTCGGTGAACCGGGTCGAGGCGTTCACATACACGCACGCCGCGTCCACCTCGCTCGTGAACGCCCGCGCGGCGGCGTCGTTGCCCGTCACGATCGCTTCCGAGTGCCCCGTCCCGTGAGCGTTGATGTGGTTGATCGCCTCCTCGAGGCTGTCCACGACCTTGACCGCCATCGTCATCCCGAGGTACTCGGTGTCCCAGTCGTCGTCCGTGGCGGCGACCAGGCCGTCGCCGTCGCGGCCGGCCAGGGCGCGGGTCCGCGAGTCCACCCGCAGCTCGACGCCGGCCTCGCCCAGCTTGTCCATCAATCCGGGGAGCACCTCGCTTGCGACGGCGGAGTGCACGAGCAGCGTCTCCGCGGAGTTGCACACGCCGGGCCGCTGCACCTTTGCGTTGTAGGCGATCCGCTGCGCCATCGCGACGTCGGCGGCGTCGTCGACGTACACGTGGCAGTTGCCCGCCGCGGCGTAGATCACCGGGACAGTGGCGACGTCCTTCAAAGCGTCCTTCAACCCGCCGCCACCACGGGGGATGATCAGGTCGACGTAGCGGTCCTGACGCGCGAGCTCCGTCAGCTCGGCGCGGTCGCCGCCGCCGATCAGGGCCACGGAGCCCTCCGGCAGGCCGGCACCCTCTGCCGCCTCCGCGACGATCCCGGCGAGCGCCGCGTTGGAGCGCTCGGCCGTCGAGGAGCCGCGCAGCACGACCGCGTTCCCGGACTTGATCGCGAGCGCGGCGGCATCCACGGTCACGTTGGGCCGCGCCTCGTAGACGATCGCGACGACTCCGAGCGGCACCCGGACCTTGCGCAGCTCGAGTCCGTTGTAAAGGGTGCGCGCTTCGAGCTCCTCACCGATCGGGTCATCGAGCTCGACGATCGCGCGCACGCCGGCGGCCATCGCCCGCACGCGCTCCTCGTTGAGCGTGAGCCGATCGATCAGCGCGTCCGTCAGCCCGGCTGCGCGGCCCGCCTCGAGGTCGCCCGCGTTGGCCTCGATGATCTCGTCGACCCGCGCCTCTAGCTCGTGGGCGATCGCGCGCAGCGCCGCGTCCTTGGTCGCGGCGTCGAGCGTGGCCAGGCGACGCGACGCCGCCTTGGCCTGGGCGCATGTCTCCGCTACGGTTCTCGTCCCGATTGCCATGCGGAAAGGGTACCGGGCAAGTGGTCCGGCATACTCGGGCACGCATGGAATCGGCCAACGTCCAAGTGGTGAGGCGGCTGGAAGTGCTGTTCAACAGCCGGAACCTGGATGAGTACGTTCAGATGTTGGATCCGGCCATCGAGTGGCAGGTCTCGGATGAGGATCCCGACCCCGCGCTGCACCGTGGTCCCGAGGCCGTACGCAGCTACCTCGAGGGATGGATCGATGCCTTTTCCGACCTTCAGATTCACACGGATGTGATCGGCGAGGACGGTGACGCGGTCCTCACCGAAATCCGGTTCACCGGGCACGGCAGCGAAAGCGGCGCGCCGCTCGACCAGTGGGTCGCATTCGCGTTCGGGATCCGCGACGGGCGCGTGACCATGGCGGACGACCGCGGACGAGAAGGGGTTCATCTCAACACGAAGTAATCGCGGTGCACGGCCTCCTCGCCGGCGCGGGGCAGGATCTCGCGCACCTGCGCGGACTTGAGGCCCTTGACGCGTCGAAGGTCCTGCGCCGAGAGGTTGGTGATGCCCTTGCCGATCGCGCGGGTGCCGTCGCCCGCCGGGAGCACGTCGACGGCGTCACCCGCCTCGAACTCCCCCCGCACGTCGACCACGCCGACCGGCAGCAGGCTGGTGCCCTGCTCGCGCAGCGCCCGCTCCGCACCGGCGTCGACGACCACGCTGCCGCGGGAGCCCTTTGCGTAGCGCAGCCACAGCTTGAAGCTCGACTGGCGCCGTGCCTGCGGGTGAAAGCGCGTCCCGGCGGGCTCGCCGCGGACCGCGCGCAGGAGGGTGCCCGGCTCGGTCCCGTTGCAGATCACGACCGGGATGCCGGCGGCCGTCGCCATCTCCGCACACAGCACCTTGCTGCGCATGCCGCCCGAGCCGACGTGAGAGCTCGACATCCCGATCTCGTAGTCGCCGAGCTTGGCGATGTCGGTCACCTCGTCCACGAGCCGCGCGCTCGGGTCCCTGGCCGGGTCGGCCGTGAACAGCCCATCGACATCCGACAGCACGACAAGCAGGTCCGCCGACATCAGGATCGCGACCTGCGCGGCGAGGATGTCGTTGTCGCCGAAGCTGATCTCGTCGGTCGCGGTCGTGTCGTTCTCGTTGATCACCGGCACGACGTTCCAATCGAGGAGCTTCGCGAGCGTGCGCCTTGCGTTCACGTACTGCTCGCGCGCCGAGATGTCCAGGAACGTGAGCAGGACCTGCGCTGACTCCACCCCATGCTCGCCGAGCAGACCGGAGTAGACGTCGTATAGCGGGCCCTGGCCGACGGCGGAGGCGGCCTGGAGCTCCTCGATCGCGGTGGGCCGCACGGGCCTGCGCATCTTGCGCACACCGAGCGCGATCGCGCCGGAGGTGACGAGCGTCGCCGACTGACCGTCGGCGTGGATCGCGCCGACCTGCCGGCACACCTCGCGCAGCACGCCGTCGCGCACGCTCCCGTCATCGTCGGCGACCAACGTGGACCCGAGCTTCACCACCGTCAACGGCACGTCAGATCATCCCTCCTGGGGCAGCCCTGGATAGAGCGCGAACGCGACCTCACCGATCTCGACCTCGTCGCCGGGGGCGAAGCCCTCGGCCTCGAGCTTCTTGACGACGCCCATCGTCTTCAGCCGCTCCTCGATGTAGGCGAGCGCATCCGGGTTGTCGAGGTCGTGCCGGCCGACCAGGCGCTCGACCGCGGATCCGCTGATGCGAAAGCACGTGTCCGAGGTGCGCTCGACCTGCCACCCGCCGTCGCCCGGGCGGTAGACCGCGTGCTCGGCCAGCTCGTCCGGCTCGCCCGGAACCTCGACGGCCGGCGCCGGCACCCAGCGGAAAGTCGCTCGTCCCAGCACCTCGAGCCCGGCGCCGGTGACGGTCGAGAGCGGCAGCACGACCGGACCGGGATCGCCGGCCACCCGCGGGTCGTCCGCGAGGCGCGCCCGCCACCGCGCCACGGCGTCCTCGACCTCGTCCGCGGGGAGCAGGTCGGTCTTGTTGAGGGCCACGACGTAGGAGCGCTGCTCGAGCGCCGCGCCGTAGCGCTCGAGCTCACCGCGCACGGTCACGAAGGCATCCCAGGGATCCGAGCCGTCGATCGGGGCGATGTCGACGACATGCACCAGCAGGCTCGTGCGCTCCACGTGGGCGAGGAACTCGTGGCCGAGCCCGGCGCCCTCCGCGGCCCCCTCGATCAGCCCGGGGATGTCAGCGAGCACGAGCTGGCGGCCCTCGTCGTCCTCGATCGTCCCGACCACCGGCTCGAGCGTCGTGAACGGGTAGTCCGCGACCTTCGGCTGGGCGCGCGTGAGCCGCCGCAGCAGCGACGACTTGCCCGCGTTCGGAAGCCCGACGAGGCCCACGTCGGCGAGCAGCTTGAGCCGCAACTCGATCGTGGCGTCGCCGCCGGGCAGGCCGCGCTCGGCGAACCGCGGCGCCTGCCGAGTCGACGTCGCGAAGCGCTTGTTGCCCGCGCCGCCGGCGCCGCCTCGCGCGAGCACGGCGCGGCGGCCACTCGAAGTCAGGTCGTGGCGCACGCCGCGCGCGAGGTCCTCGACGACGGTGCCGCACGGGACACGCAGGATCAGGTCCTCGCCCGTCGCGCCGTGGCGTTGCTTGCCCTGGCCGTGCCCGCCGCGCTCGGCGCGGAAGTGGCGCTTGTGGCGGTACGTGGCGAGGTCACGCAGGCTGGCGTCCGCGACCACGATCACGTCACCGCCGCCCCCGCCGTCTCCCCCGTCGGGCCCGCCACGCGGAACGTGGGCCTCGCGGCGGAAGCTCATGCAGCCGTTGCCGCCGCCCCCCGCCTCCACATGGATCGTCGCGCGGTCGTACAGCATCGTCAGCCGAGCCTAACGACCGGACAAGCCACGCGGGATCAGGTTGCTACTCGGCCGAGAGGACCGAGATCCGACGCCCGTGGCGGCCCGTCGTGAACTCGACCACGCCGGCAGCGGTGGCGAAGATCGTGTCGTCGCGGCCGATGCCCGTGCCCGGGCCGGGGCGGAAGCGCGTGCCGCGCTGGCGCACGATGATCTCGCCGCCGGTCACACGCTGGCCCGCAAAGACCTTCACGCCCAGGCGCTGTGCCTGCGAGTCGCGGCCGTTGCGGCTCGATCCGAGTCCCTTTTTATGCGCCATCTGTCTCGTCCTTCTCTTCCTGCTTCGCGGTGCGCTTGGCGGCCGACCCGGACGGCCCCGTGATCGTCCTGATCTCGAGCCGCGTGAGGTGCGACCGGTGGCCCATCTGACGGCGGGTGCGCTTCTTGGGCCGGTATGTCGCGACGCGGATCTTCGGGCCCTTCAGGTGCTCGGTGACGACCGCCTCGACCTTCACCTTGCCGAGGTCGGGGCCGTCCATCACCGCGGTCTTGCCGTCCGCGAACAGCAGCGCGCGGGGCGAGACCTTCGCGCCCTCGTCCTCGCCCACGCGGTCGACGAGGACCGAGTCGCCCTCTTGCACTCGGTACTGCTTGCCGCCGATTTCAACGATTGCGTAGGTCATTCGCTGCTTGAAGTACCGCCCCGAGCGCCAGAACGCCGCCGTCCGCCTCTGCGGCCCCGGCGGCGTGGTCTGCTCGTAGAGCCGTTCGATTGTAGCTTGCCACCTTCCTCCTCAGCGGCGCCGTCCTCCTCGGAGCCGCCGTCCGCGTCCGCCGCCGGCTCCTCGCCGTCCTCCGGCTCGGGCGCGGACTCCTCCGCGGCCGGGGGCTTCTTCTTCGCCCGGGCGGGCGCGGGCTCTGGAACGCCGTTGCCGGTCACGAGGCTCGCGTAGGCCGCCGTGCGCTTCACCTCGTCGATCCTGATCAGCTTGCTCTCGCCCACGAACGGGCCGCCGCCGACGACCGAGATCACGTATCCGTCGATCTTCGCGATCGCGTCATCGATGTTGTACATGTGGGGCTCCTCGATCCGGATCAGGACCTCCTCGCCCTGCTTGAACGGCAGCGCGATCTCCTCGATCTCCGCGCGCGTGCCCTCGGAGGTGATCCTGAAGGTATCGAGCGGGATGCCCTCCGTGCCCTGGAAGTGGAAGATCTTGCCGGTGTCCTCCTCGAGCTCGCGCAGTGGCTTGCCTCCGCCGCCGATCAGGATCGCGGCGACGCGCGGGTGCACCTGCACCAGACAGCCCTCCGCCTTGGAATCCTTGGCCATCTTGCGCAGCCCGCGCTCGACGTCGATCGCGATCGTCTCCTCGGAGCGCACGACGCCCTCGCCGTCGCAGGTGGGACACGTCTTGTTCATGATCTCGCGCACGCCCTCCGAGACGTTCTGGCGCGTCATCTCGACCAGGCCGAGCGGCGAGATCTCGACGACGTGGGTGCGCGTGCGGTCGCCCTCGAGCGCGGTCTTCAGCACACCGAGGACCTTGTCGCGGTTGCGGGTGTACGCCATGTCGATGAAGTCGATGACGATGATCCCGCCGATGTCACGCAGCCTCAGCTGGCGCACCACCTCCTCCGCGGCCTGCAGGTTGGTCTTGACGATCGTGTCCTCCAGCGAGCCCTTGCCGCGGCCCGTGTAGCTGCCCGTGTTCACGTCGATCACGGTGAGCGCCTCGGCGTGGTCGATCATCAGGTAGCCGCCGTGCGGGAGGTCGACCCGCCGGGAGAGGGTCTGGTTGAAGACCTCGTTGATGCCCGAGTTCTGGAACAGGTCCTCATCGTGGTGCAGCTCGACCCGGTCGACCAGCTCCGGCGCCGTGCGCGTGAAGAAGCTGGTCATGCGGTGGTGCTGCTTCTCGTCGTCGATCACCGCGCGCTCGAACTCGCGCGAGTAGACGTCGCGCACGACGCGGATCGGCAGGTCGGCCTCCTGGAAGACCATCGTCGGCCCGCGCGACTCCTCGACGCGGCTCTGGAGCACCTCGTCCAGGCGGAAGAGGTACTGGAGCTCGCGCTCCATGTCGCTCTTGCGCGCGCCGTGCGCGGCCGTGCGGATGATCAGACCCGCATCCTTCAGCTTCAGGCCGGAGGCGAGCTTGCGCAGGCGCTCGCGCTCCTTGTCGGGCAGCCGGCGCGACACGCCGACCCCGTCCCCGTCGGGGACGAAGACCAGATAGCGGCCGGGGATCGACACCTCCATCGACAGACGCGCTCCCTTGGTCCCGATCGGGTCCTTCGTAACCTGCACGACGATCTCCTGCCCGGCCTTCAGCAGGTCGGCGATCCGCGGTCCTCCGCGCCCGCGCCCGCGACGGTGGGTGCGCCCGTCGCCCGTGACGATCTCGTCCACGTGGAGGAAGCCGTTCTTCTCGAGGCCGATGTCGACGAACGCGGCCTCCATCCCGCCGAGCACGTTGTCGACGCGGCCCTTGTAGACGTTGCCAACGATCGACCGGCGACCGCGGCGCTCGATGTAGAGCTCGCCGACGCGCCATTCGTCATCGACCTTCGGCATGCCCTTGAGCGGCTCGGTCTGCTGGCCGCGTGCGGCCGCCTTCTTGCTTTCGAGTATCGCGACCCGGGTCTCGCCCCGGTCGACTGACACCAACACCTGCTTACGCATAAAACTCCTTAGATATCGAGGGCTTCGCCCACCTAAAGTCCAGTGCTTCGCGCCTTCGGCGCTCGCCAAGAACATTTATCGAGGGCTTCGCCCACCTAAAGTCCTGTGCTTCGCGCCTTCGGCGCTCGCCAAGAACAAATATCGAGGGCTTCGCCCACCTAAAGTCCTGTGCTTCGCGCCTTCGGCGCTCGCCAAGAACATTTATTGCTACGAGCGCGAGATCTGGAGACGTCATGCGAGCACCTCTGGTTTGGATGCCGCGGCCTCCTTCGCCTGCACGTAGACACTTTGCAGGATCCCCAGGGCGAGCAACGTCACGATTACGGACGAGCCGCCATAGCTCATCAGCGGCAACGGGATGCCTGTGATCGGCATGATCCCGATGTTGCCACCGACGTTCACGAACACCTGCGTCATCAGCATCGCGCCGATACCGGCGGCGAGCAGCGCCCCATAGAGATTCTTGGCGATCGTGAGGATCCGTAACGATCGCCAGATCAACAGGGCGTACAGGGACAACACGATTCCGGCTCCGACGAAGCCGTAAAGCTCCCCGACCGCGGCGAACACGAAGTCCGTGCGGCTCTCGGGGAGGAAGTCCAGTCTGGTCTGGGTCGCACGCTCGGCGCCCCGGCCGGTCTTGCGCCCGGAACCGATCGCGGTCTCCGCCTGGTTGAGCTGGTAGCCCTGGCTCGAGGGGTTGGCATTGTCCTTTTCCAGGAACGCCGTGAGGCGGTCCCTCTGGTAGTCCTTCATCAACGGGACCCCGGCCGCCGGCGCGATCACGAGCACCAGGGCCGCCGCGGCGGCCGCCACCGCAGCCAGTGCGGCGAAGTGGGTCCATCTCGTCCCGGCCACGAAAAGCAGCGCGAGCGCGATGGTCACGTAGACGATGCTCGTGCCGAGATCCGGCTGGGCCATCACCAACAGTGTCGGCACGAGGGCCAGCAACATGATCCGCGACGTCGTCTCACGCTCCCCCAGGCGGCGCACCCGGTCGATGATGAAGGCCGACAGGGCCAGGATCAGGAGCACCTTGCCGAGCTCCGACGGCTGGAAGCGGAAGAACGAGAACTCGATCCACCGTCGCGACCCGCGGGTCGCCCCGGCCACGCCGAGCACCAGCACGATCAGGCCCACCATCGAGGCGTAGAGCCCGATCCGCAGCTCCCTGAACCGCGAGTAGTCGATCGAGGCGAGCACCAGCATCAACGTGACGCCGACAGCCGCGTAGAGGCCCTGGCGGATCACGAAGTAATGGGGCGACCCGGGCACATCGCCGGCGGTCGCGGTGTCGAGCGTCACGAGGCTGAAGGCGATCAGCCCGAGCGTCGCGAGCAGGACGAGCGGGTCGAGCCGCAGGAGCCGCGTGCGCGGCTCGCTGAAGCGCTGCACGCCCGTGCCGAAGGGAGTGGCCGAAGGCTGGGCCATCAGTCGGGCGCGCTCCCCTCCTGGCCGACGGCCTTCTTGCCCTTCACGCCGAAGTAGGCGGCCAGGATGCGACGCGTCGCGGGCGCCGCGGCCTCCGCGCCGAAGCCGCCGCGCTCGATCGTCGTGGCCACGACGATCCGCGGGTCGTTCGCGGGCGCGACCGCCACGTACCAGGACTGGTCGCGCTGGACCCCGCGCTCCGCGGTCCCGGTCTTACCCGCGACGGTGATCGGAAAGCCCTCGAACACGGGGGTCGACGTGCCGCCCGGGTCGTTGGCGGCGGCGCGCAGCCCCTGCATGATCGCCGCGCGTGTCGTCGACGACACGTCGATCCGGCGGCGCGCGCCCGGCTCGATCTGCTGGAGGATCCGCCCATCGTTGTCCTCGACCCGCAGGCCGATGTGGGGAGTCACGATCCGGCCCCCGTTCGCGATCGCGCCGTATGCGACAGCCATCTGGAGCGGGTTCGCCTGGAGGTCGCCCTGGCCGACCGAAAGGTTGACGCTGTCGCCGGAGCTCCAGGGGCGCTCGGTGAGCTTGCGGCGGAACAGGCGGTTGCGCCACTCGGGCGTCGGGATCAGTCCCGCGCCCTCGCCGGGCAGGTCGATGCCGGTCGTTCGCCCGAGCCCGAGCCGGTTGGCCCACTTCTGGATCACCTCTCCGCCCTTCTGGTCCGCCATCAGCCCGAGGCGGTAGAAGAAGACGTCCGAGGAGACCTGAAGCGCGCGGGGCAGCGCGACCGCGCCGTGCGAGACGTTCCCCGCGTTCTTGAAGGTGACTCCGCCCACCGTCAGCGACCCGCCGTCGAACAGCACGGTCGATGGCGTGATCAACCCGCTCTCGAGGGCGGCGGTCGCCGTCACGAGCTTGAACGTGGAGCCCGTCGGGTAGAGGCCCTGGGTCGCGCGGTTCGCGAGCGGCGCGCCGTTGTCGGGATCCTGGAGGCGCTTGTAGACCGAGGCGCGTACGCCCTTTGCGAACACGTTCGGGTCGTAGGCCGGGTTGCTGCCCAGCCCGATGACCTCCCCGCTGCGCGGGTCCATCGCGACGAAGCCGCCCGGCAAGCCGTAGCGCTCCAGTGCCGCCTGACCTGCTTTCTGCACGCCGAAGTCGATCGACAGCCGCAGTCGCTTGCCGGCCTCGGGGTCCTTCACCGACAGCTCACCCTTCGGGCGGCCCATCGCGTCCACCTGGACCCTGCTCGCGCCGTTGCGGCCACGCAGGTAGCGGTCGTACTGGAACTCGATGCCGGACTGGCCCACACGGTCGCCGAGGGCGACGTCGGAGTAGCGCGGCAGGTCCAGCTGCTTCTCGGTGACCTCGCCGATCGTCCCGAACAGGTGGGCCCCGACCTCGCGGTGGGGATACTTGCGCAGGAAGACGCGCTCGACCTCGACGCCGGGGAACCGCCCCTGGTTCTCCTGCAAGTAGAGGATCGTGCGCAGGCCCACGTCCGTCTTGAGGGTCACGGGGCTAAAGGGAAGCTGCTTGACCTCGCGCCGGATCTTGCGCCGAATCGACCCGGGCGACTTGCCGAGTGCGTGACCCAGGCGGCGGTACACACGTGCCCGCCGCACCTGCGAGTGAGGCAGCCGCTCGGCGAGCACCTGCACCACCAGCGCCGTGCGGTTGTCCACCAGCAGCGTCCCGCTGCGGTCGACGATCCGCCCGCGCGGGGCCTCGACCTTCACCTCGCGCACCCGATTGTTGTTCGCCTCGGCCAGGTACTTGTCGCCCGAGAGCACCTGGAGGTACCAGAGGCGGAAGAAGATCACCGCGAACAGCACGAGCGCGATCCCGCCGAGGATCGCGACGCGCAACGCGAGCTGGGGCGTGATCACCATGCGCCTGTCGCCCTGGGGCAGGTACATCAGCTTTTGCCTTTCGCGAAGGTGGCGATCACGACTGGGAGAGCACCCTCGTGCGTGTCACCGGCCGGCGGCGCGGGCGCAGGTCGTCGATCAGGTCAGGGCGCAACAACTTTCGGACGCCCGCGTAGACCGGGATCGCGAGCAGTCCGTTGACCAGCGCGCTCACGAATGCCTCCCGGATCACGAGCGGGCTGACCGACGAGTCCACGCCGAGCAGGAACTGGACGAGCGCGAAGCCCGCATCGAACCCGAGGGTCGCGATCACGGCTGCGATCGGGGGCACGAGCTTGTGGCTCGCGTCGCGCAGCTCGCGGAAGCGCCCGGCGAGGTACCCGACTCCGATCAGCAGCAGTGAGCTGACCCCGAGCGTCTGGAGCAGCGCCATGTCCGCCACGAGGCCGAGCAGGAACCCGACCGTGGCGCCCGCCACCGGCCCGCCGAGCAGCCCGACCGACAGCGCGACCAGCGGCAGCAGATCAGGGCTCGCGTCGAACACCGCGATCTGCGCCACGACCGCGATCTGCAGGACGACGATCGCGATCACCAGGGCGGTGACCCGCACAAGCGTTCCCCAGCTGACGGTCACGCGGCCGTCACGGTCCTGCCTGCGCGTTCTGCACGGCGCCCGAGTCGCGCGTCAGGACCTCGACCACGTCGAGCTCCCGCACGTCTGCGAAGGGCCGCAGGTGCACTCGCTGGTACAGCTCGCGCTCGTCGGAGTCGACTCGTGCCACACGGCCGATCGGGATGCCGCGCGGATAGAGCGACTCGAGCCGCGAGGACCGCCAGCCCGAGGTCACGATCGTCGCGCCTCTGCGCACCGCGCGATTCTTCTCAACGAAGTCGAGGATCAGGTCGTTGGGGTTGCCGACGGTCGCCTTCACGAGCCCGTTCGGCCCGTCGGGGACGAGCTGCGCGGACACGCCGCTCGTGTGGTCGGTGATCAGGGTCACGCGCGCGGCATCCGGCGCCACGTCCGAGATACGCCCGACGAGGCCGGCCCCGCTCACGACGGGCTGGTCGACGCGCACGCCCTGGTCGGAGCCCTTGTCGATCGTGATCGCGGAGTACCAGACCGTCGGCGAGCGGCCGATCACGCGCGCGGGCACGGGATCGTGCCCGTCGGGAAAGCGGCTCGATTCGTTGAAGCCGACGAGCCCGCGCAACTGGCGCGCGTCGCGCTCGGCTGTCTGCGACGCGGCGAGCCGCGCGCGCAGCTCCTCGTTCTGCTTCTTGAGGTCCTCGTTCTCGGACTTCGCGTCGAACACGTCGCCGGTCCACTCGACGAGGTCGCTGGCAGGCTTCAGCGCGCGGCTCGCACCCTCCTGGAGGGGAGCCATCACCTCCAGGAAGCCACGCTGGATCGCGTGCAGCCCGCCGGAGGCGGACTCGCCGAAATAGACCGTCAGTAGTGCTATGGAGAGGCTGACGAGCAGTGCCAACACTGCCCGTCGCCTGCGAACAGACTTCTTGTACAAGGGAAAGTCCTCAAGTCATGAGTCTCCGAGCGTTTGCTCGACGCCCGGAATATCGAGACGGCTTCGCCGTCACCCAAAGTCGCGAGAGTCCGCCGGACGGCGGTCTCCGAAATCATCATTGTCATCCCGGACCTCATTGCGAACGCCTCCGGTTGCGGGAGTTCTTGTTCGCCCGGTGGATCACCTCGAACTCCTCGAGCGAGCGACCCGAGCCCACGGCGACGCAGGTCAACGGCGACTCCGCCAGGTGGCAGGGCATCTGCGTCTCGTCGCGCAGGCGCTCGTCGAGGCCCTGGAGCAGCGCGCCTCCGCCGGCCAGCATGATTCCGCGGTCCATGATGTCCGAGGCGAGCTCCGGCGGAGTCCTGTCGAGTGTTTCCTTGACCGCTCCGATGATCTGCGAGAGCGGCTCCTCGAGCGCACCGCGCACCTCCTCCGAGGTGAGCACCACGGTCTTGGGCAGGCCGGTGACGAGGTCGCGCCCGCGCACCTCCGCCTGCACCTCCTCGGACAGCGGGAACGCGGAGCCGATCTCGAGCTTGATCTCCTCCGCCGTCTGCTGGCCGATCATCAGCTTGTACTCGCGCTTCACGTAGTTGACGATGCCGTCGTCCATCTCGTCGCCGCCCACGCGGATCGACTCGGACACGACGATGCCGCCCAGGGAGATCACGGCGACCTCGCTGGTGCCGCCCCCGATGTCGACGACGATGTTGCCCGTCGGCTCACCGACCGGCAGGCCCGCGCCGATCGCGGCCGCCATCGGCTCCTCGATCAGATAAGCCTGGCGGGCGCCCGCGGACAGGCACGCTTCCTCGACCGCGCGCTTCTCGACGCCGGTCACCCCGGAGGGCACGCAGACCACCACGCGCGGGTGCGCCCAGCGATTCTGGTGAACCTTCTGGATGAAGTGACGCAGCATCTGCTCGGTCACGTCGAAGTCGGCGATCACCCCGTCCTTCAGGGGACGGATCGCCTGGATCGTGCCGGGCGTGCGGCCGAGCATGCGCTTGGCCTCGATGCCGACGGCGTGGACCTCGCCGGAACGCGCGTCGATCGCCACCACCGAGGGCTCCGAGAGCACGATGCCACGACCTCGGACATAGACGAGGGTATTGGCGGTTCCGAGATCGACGGCCATGTCGCGGCCGCCGAGACCGGTAAGTGCGCTGAAAAAACCCAACTGAAAGGGAGAAACGTGCTCGTGTGTGTGTCGCCATCCCGGCGAGGGCAAAAGCCGCGCCCGGCAACCGTTCCCCTGGTCGCAGGGAGACTTGTGCCTCCGCCAGCGGGGCGCGTCCGCAGCGCCGATAGTACCGGACACCGGCCGGGAAACCGCCCAGTGGCCCTCATCTTGCAGCGGAAATCGGGGGTTCTGGCGCTCAGAGCAGCCACGGCGCCATGTCCAGCAGCGCCGCGACGGGCAACCCGACCACGTTCCAATAGTCACCATCGATCGAGGCCGTGAGGGCCGCGCCCCGCCCCTGGACCGCATAGCCGCCCGCCCGGCCCTGCCACTCCCCCGTCGCCACGTACCAGTCCACGAGCGGCGGATCGAGGCGCCGGAAGCGCACCTCGGTGCGCTCGACGGCGGTCCGCTCCACCCCGTCGTGGATCAGCGCCACGCCGCTGTAGACCTCGTGGGAGCGGCCCGAGAGCTCGCCGAGGAACCGGCGTGCCTGCCGCTCGTCGGCCGGCTTGCCGAACAGGCGCCCGTCGAGGTAGACCTCCGTGTCGACGCCGAGCACGGTGCGGCCCGCGACGGCGCGCGCCTTGCGCTGGGCGTTGCGCGTCACGATCTCGGCGGGATCGCCGTCGGTTTCCTCGTTGACGTCGGCCGGGCGCACGTCGAAGGGAATGCGGAGCTGTTCGAGTATCGCTCTCCGCTGGGGAGAGCGAGATGCAAGCGTTAGCCGCTCAGCTCCGGGAACCACAGGCCGATCTCGCGCTCCGCCGTGTTGTCGGAGTCGGAGCCGTGCACGAGGTTGAAGGTCACCTCGAGCGCGAAGTCCCCGCGGATCGAGCCGGGCACCGCCTCGACCGGGTTGGTGGCACCGATCACCGAACGGGCCGCGGGCACCGCGTCCGGGCCCTCGAACACGAGCGCGACCAGCGGGCCGCTGGTGATGAACTCGATCAGATCGGGGAAGAAAGGTTTGCTGGCGTGCTCGCCGTAGTGCTGCTCGGCCAGCTCGCGCTCGACGCGCATCCGCTTGAGGGCGGCGATCTTCAGGCCCTTGCGCTCGAAGCGGGCGATCACCTCGCCCGTGAGATTGCGCTCGAAGGCGTCCGGCTTCACGAGAATCAAGGTGCGGCTCATGACGGCGCGGGACCTTACCGGTTGGGCGGCCGTTGCGAGGTCGCGGCCTCGCGCCGCTCGGCCCGGGTGCCGTCGCGCTCGGGGGAGCGCTCGTGCTCGGCGGGACGCTCGCGATCGCGCGCGTCGCGCTCGGCGGTGCGCTCCGCCGCGCGCTTGCCGGCCTCGGTCCGCGCTTCCTGGCGACCCGGTCGGCGCTGCTGGTCCGCGCTCGCACGCAGCGACGCTGCCACCTCGGCCTCGCAGTACGGGCACACGCGCCAGCGTGGGTCGAGCGGCTTGCCGCAGCTCGCGCACGGCTCCTTCAGCTTGCGCGTGCAGCTCGGGCATCTCAGATAGCTCGGGTCGACCTCGTTGCCGCAGTTGCGACACGTGCGGTTCTCGAGCAGGGCGAGACGCTTCTCGGCCGCCTGGATCTCGAGCTCGCGTTCGCGGCGGTCCTCGAAGTACTCGGGCGGGCGCACGATCGTGTAGACGATCGTCCCGATGAAGGGGAACAGCGAGGCCGCCGTCGCACAGGCGACGAGCATCGGGTCGTCGAGCCGCCTGCTCGCGTCCGAGTAGGTCCAGTAGACCAGCGCGACCCAGATCACGACCAGGAAGAAGACCAGTAGGTTGACGGCCAGGTTGAGGCCGTCGTTCTCGATGCCGAATAGGGCGAGCGTCATTGCGATGGAGATTCCCGGTAAATCCCTGCGCCGACAGGGTACCCGAGCGGGTGGCCGCCAATCATCGGCCGGTCAGCAGCCGCAGGGCCCGGCTAGAGCAGCAAGCGCCCCAGGCCGTACCCGAGAGCGAAGAACAGCAAGATCACGAGCGCCACGACCGCCGCGACCAGCCCGAGCATGCGCGCGTGCTGGGTCATCGCTCCCCGAGGGCGCGCTCGCGCGCCAGGTCGGCGAGCAGGTATATGGAGCCGGTCACGAGCACGGCCCCGTCGGGCCCGGCCAGCTCGCGCGCCCGCTCGAGTGCGGCGCGCGGTGCGGGCTCGAGCTCGGCCGGGGGCCCGCCGACCTGGCGGGCGAGGCTCTCGAGGGTCGCGGCCGGCAGCGCGCCGCGATTCGACGAGCGCGTGAACACGACGCGCTCCATCAGCGGCAACAGGACTCCGAGCATCTCCGCCGCGGCCTTGTCGTCGAGCACCGACATCACCCCGACCACCGGGCGTCCCTCGGCGACGCCTGCAAGCGCGGCGGCGAGCGCGCGGGCGCCCGCGGGGTTGTGCGCGCCATCGACGATCGTCAGCGGCCGGCGGGCGACCACGTCGAGCCTGCCCGGAGTCCGCACCGAGAGCGCCGCGTCGCGCACGAGGGCCGGATCCAGCGGCCCGTGAAATGCCTCGGCCGCCGCGACCGCCACGGCGAAGTTCTCGCGCTGGAACGCGCCCCGCGGGCCCAGCGGCATCCCGGGGTCGCCGAAGTCCCGGTCGAGCAGCAGCAGCCGCGCGTCGCGCGCTGCGACGATCCGCTGCGCGACGGCCAGCGCCTCGGGCGACAGGCGCCCCGCGATCAGCGTCCCCCCCTCCGGCACCACGGCCACCTTCTCCTCGGCGATGTGCGTCTCAGTGGGACCGAGCCAGCGCGTGTGCTCGAGGCTCACGTTCGTGAGCACCTGGATGTCGGAGCGGATCACGCTCGTCGCGTCGTAGCGTCCCCCGAGCCCGGCCTCGACGGCCGCGACATCGACCCGCGCGCGCGCCAGCTCCCAGTAGGCGGCCGCGGTGAGCGCCTCGAACTGCGTCACCCGGTCGCCGGGATCGAGCGTGCGCTCGACGAGCGCGGCTGCGTCGGCCACACGCTCGACGGCAGCGTCGAAGTCGGCGCCGGCCACTACCTCGCCCGAGATCTCGACGCGCTCGGCCCAGGAGACGAGATGTGGCGACAGGTAGGCCCCGGTGCGGATTCCGTGGCCCTCGAGCAGGGCCGCGAGCATCCTCGTCGTGGACGTCTTCCCGTTGGACCCGGTCACGTGGATCGACCGGAACGACTCCTGGGGAGACCCGAGCGTCGTCATGAGGCGCCGCATCCGCTCCAGGCCGAAGCGCATCCCGAACAGCTCGAGCGACTCCAGGTAGAGGTCGGCGCGCGAGCGCGCCCTGTCCGGCAGCGGCAAGGCCCTACCCCTCGCCGGCATCCAGCTCGGCCAGCTCGGCCTCGAAGCGCGCGAGCTTGTCGCGCTCGCCCTGGACGAGGGCCGGCGGCGCCTTGTCCGTGAATCCCTTGTTGGAGAGCTTGCCGCGAGCGCGCTCGATCTCCCCGCGTAGGCGCGCAAGCTCCGCCTCGGCGCGCGCGCGTGCATCGGCCGGGTCGACCGTGTCGCCGGCGAGCACCTCGATCGTTGCGCCGTCGAGCGCGATCGAGTCGACGGCATCGCCGTCGCCCGCGCGGGCGGTGATGTCGAACCGCGAGAGGCGGCCGATCGTCTCCAGTGAATCGCGATACCCGTTGCCGGCGATGCGCGCGCCGATGCGCGCCGCGGCCGGAGCCCCCACGGAGTCGCGGTAGTTGCGCAGTCGCCGCACCGCCTCGATCACGGCCCCGACCTCCCGCTCGGCGTCCTCGTCGATCAACGAGGCATCAGCCTGCGGGAAGGGCGACACCGCGAGGTCGCGCTCGGCGCCGGGCATGAACGAGTGGATCTCCTCGGTGACGAAGGGCATGATCGGGTGCGCGAGTGCGATCGTCTGGCCGAGCACGTACAGCAGCGTGGCGGACACGTCCTCGTCGCGGTCGTAGAGGCGCGGCTTCGCCATCTCGAGGTACCAGTCGGCAAGCTCGCTGTAGAAGAAGCCGTAGAGGCCGAGCGCCGCGTGCGAGAGGTCGTAAGCGGCGAGCTGCTCGGTGAAGCGCGCGATCTCGCGGTGCAGGCGCGACAGGATCCAGCGATCCTCGACCGCTCGCGGGCGCGGCGCCGGATCGACGTCGGCGACCTTGGTGAGCACGAGCCGCGAGGCGTTCCACATCTTGTTCGCGAGCTGCTGGCCCTGCTGGATCTTCTCGGGCGAGTAGCGCACGTCCTGCGACGAGGACA
This sequence comes from uncultured Solirubrobacterales bacterium, assembly GCA_963724065.1. Lineage (GTDB taxonomy): Bacteria > Actinomycetota > Thermoleophilia > Solirubrobacterales > JBBDJG01 > DASRIA01. The sequence goes on along the minus strand of CAVRTB010000001.1, from coordinate 681,045 downwards.
TCGCGAGCAGGCCGAACCGCACGGCGTCCGCGCCGTGCGCCTCGATCTCGTCGAGCGGGTCGATGCCCGTGCCGAGCGACTTCGACATGCGCCGGCCGTCCGGTGCCTGGATGATCGAGGTGATGTCGACGTCGGAGAACGGCACCTCGTCGAGGAACTCGAGGCTCATCATGACCATGCGGGCCACCCACAGGAAGATGATGTCGCGCGCGGTGACGAGCGCGTCCGTCGGGTAGAACGCGCGCAGCGCGGGCGTGTCGCGCGGCCATCCGAGCGTCGCGAACGGCCACAGCGCCGACGAGAACCAGGTGTCGAGCACGTCCGCGTCACGCCGCAGCTCGCCGTCGCAGGTGCCGCACCGCTCGGGCGGCGTGAGCGAGACGTAGGTCTCCTCGCACGGGTCGCAGTACCAGACCGGCAGCCGGTGGCCCCACCACAGCTGACGCGAGATGCACCAGGGCCGGATGTTCTCGAGCCAGTCGAGGTAGACGCGCGACCAGCGATCGGGGTGGAACCGCACGCGGCCGTCGCGGACCGCGTCGATCGCGGGCCGCGCCAACTCGTCCATGCGCATGAACCACTGGAGCGAGATGAGCGGCTCGATGCGCTCGCCCGACCGATGCGAGAACGGCACCGTGTGTGTGTAGGGCTCGCTGCTACGAATCAGGCCCTCCTGCTCGAGCGCCGCGACGACAGCCTCCTGCGCCCCGGCCACGGTGAGGCCCGCGAAGCGCCCGGCGGACTCGGTCATGCGCCCGTCCTCCCCGATCGCGGTGATCTCCTCGAGCCCGTGCCGGCGCCCGATCTCGAAGTCGTTGGGGTCGTGGCCCGGCGTGATCTTGAGCGCGCCCGTGCCGAACTCGGGCTTCACGTAGTCGTCCGCGATGATCGGCAGGCGGCGACCCACGAGCGGCAGCACGACATGCCGGCCGACCAGCGCCCGAAAGCGCTCGTCGCCCGGATGCACGGCGACCGCGGTGTCGGCCAGCATCGTCTCCGGCCGGACGGTGGCGACGGTCACGACGCCGCTGCCGTCGTCGAGCGGGTAGTCGATGTGGAACAGGGTGTCCGTGATCTCGCGGTCCTCGACCTCGAGGTCCGAGATCGCCGACCCGGTGCCCGGATCCCAGTTCACCATGTAGTTGTCGCGATAGATGTAGCCCTTGTCGAAAAGGTCGACGAAGACCTTCATCACCGCCTCCACATAGCCCCCGTCGAGGGTGAAGCGCTCGTCTTCGTAGTCGGCGGAGGCGCCCAGGCGCTGGAACTGCTCGACGATCGTGCGCCCGTACTGCTCGCGCCACTCCCAGACCCGGCGGTCGAACTCCGCGCGGCCGAGCTCCTCCTTGCTGGTCCCCTCCGCGGCCAGCAGCTTCTCGACCTGGGCCTGGGTCGCGATGCCGGCGTGGTCGGTCCCGAAGATCCACTTCGTGCGGCGCCCGCGCATGCGGTTGAAGCGGATCAGGACGTCCTGGATCGATCCGTTGAGGGCGTGACCCATGTGGAGCGCGCCCGTCACGTTGGGCGGCGGGATCGCGATCGAGTAGCTCTCCTCGGCCGTGCCCTCGGGCGCGGGATGGAAGTAACCGGCCTCGAGCCATCTCGCCAGCAGGCGCGCCTCGACCTCCCGGGGGTCGTAGCGGGTGCGCTGCTCGAGGTCCTTCGCGTCGCTGGGGGCCATGCTCGGCAGTTTATTCAGGCACTTGCGACGGCCCAGCGGGGATACTTCCGGGCGCATGGACCGGATCGCGATCGTGCACGAGGGGCGGCTCGCGTTCAACCGCGGCGACGTGGACGCGATGCTCGAGCACTACGCCGCCGACGCCGAGATCTTCCCGATCACCGCGGGTGGCGTCGAGGGACACGGGTTTCGCGGCCATGACGAGATCCGCGCCTACCGCAACGGCCTCGACGAGGTGCTCGAGAAGGTGGAGATCCACTACGACGAGGCGCACGACTTCGGCCATTGCGTCGTCGCACTCGGCCACTGGACGATCAAGGGCCGGATCAGCGGTGTCGAGACCACGTCCCGCGGCGGGTGGGTGATCAGATTCCGCGGCGAGCAGATCGCGCGACTGAACTCCTACACCGACCAGGAGGGCGCGCTCGCTGCCGCGGGCGTCGAGGACTGGCGCTAGATGCCCCGGTCACACGGTCGCGACGGGCAACGGCAGGCCCGCGACGTCGCAGCGCCCGCGCAGCAGGCCGCCGCCCGCGTCGCCGATCGCCGTGACGTAGAGGTCGCGCAGGTCCTCGCCGCCGAAGCAGACGCTCGACACGAAGGACGCCGGCACGTCCACCGTGCGGTCGAGCGACCCGTCGGGTGTGAACCGGGCGATCGTGGCGCCCTCCCCCGTCGCGACCCACACGCCGCCTTGCGCGTCGACCGCGAGTCCGTCCGCCGACCCCGCGGGAGAGCGCGCGAACACGCGGCCCCCCTCGCAGACCACCGTCCCATGCGCGTAGTCGCACGCGTAGATCGTCGCTCCATCGGGAGCGAACGCGATGCCGTTGGGCCAGTCGATCCCTGCGAGCGCCCGCGTCGCCGCGCCGGTGCCGGCGATCCGCCACACCTCCCCGGGGACCGGCGACTCGCCCGCGAAGGGACGGAAGCGCAGCGCCCCCACGTACACGCGCCCCTGACCGTCGACCCCGAGGTCGTTGTAGCCCGTGACGCCCTCCATCTCCCCGAGCAACATGCGCTTCTCACCGTCGCGCACGTGGACCACGTCGCGCCCGGACACCACGACCCCGCCGGCGCCGTGCAGGCACATGCCGCCGATCCCGCGGCGCTTCGGCACGACCTCCTCGATGCCGGCGGGAGACCAACGCCGCAGCCCCCCGCCCAGCACATCGCTGAAGTAGACGCCCCCGGCGCCGTCCCAGCACGGCGCCTCGGTCAGCCCGAAGCCCGACGCGACCGTCTCGAACTGCATCGGTCGCGCTCAGAGCTGCATGGATTTGACCTGGAGGAACTCCTCCAGCGCGAACTTCCCGAGCTCGCGGCCGTGGCCGGACTGCTTGTAGCCGCCGAACGGCGCGAGCGGGTTGAACACGCCGCCGTTGATCTCGACCTGTCCGGTGCGGATCCGCCGGGCGACGCGCTTGGCGCGCTCCTCGTCGGCGGACCAGACGCCGCCGGCCAGACCGTACGCCGAGTCGTTCGCGATCCGGACGGCATCCTCCTCGTCGTCGTAGGGGATGATCGACAGCACGGGGCCGAAGATCTCCTCCTGGGCGATCGTCATGTCGGAGCGCACGCCTGAGAACACCGTCGGCTGGACGAAGTAGCCGCGGTCGAGGCCGTCCGGCGCCTGCTCGCCGCCGGTCACGAGCCTCGCGCCCTCCTCGACTCCCTTGCGGATGTAGCCGCGCACGCGCTCGCGCTGCGCGTCGGAGACCAGCGGGCCGAGCTTCGACGCCGGATCGAACGGATCCCCAACCGTGAACGCCGCCGCGACCGTCGCGGCGATCCGCTCGGCCTCCTCGAGGCGGTCGCGCGGCACGAGCATCCGCGTCAGCGCGCTGCACGTCTGCCCGGAGTTGAGGAAGCACTTCGAGACGCCGTCGGCCACCGCCTGCTCGAGGTCGGCGTCGTCGAGGATCACGTTCGGCGACTTGCCGCCGAGCTCGAGCGCCACGGGCTTGACGCGTTGCGCGGCGAGCTCGCTCACCCGCCGGCCCGCGCGCGTCGAGCCCGTGAACGACACCATGTCCACACCGGGGTGCGAGACGATCGCCTCGCCGACCACCGGCCCGGTGCCGGTCACGAGGTTGAAGATGCCGGGCGGGGCGCCGGCCTTTGCGCTCACCTCCGCGAAGATCTCCGCGAGGATGAACGCGTTCAGGGGAGCGACCTCGCTCGGCTTCAGCACCACCGTGCATCCGACGGCCAGCGCCGGGGCCACCTTCGCCGCGATCTGGTGGAGCGGGTAGTTCCACGGCGTGATCGCGCCGACGACCCCGATCGGCTCGCGCACGACCAGCGAGTTGCCCACCTGCTCCTGCCAGGTGATCTCCTCGACGAGTTGCGGAACCGACGTGAACGTCATCGTCGGCAGCCCGGCCTGGATGGCCTTCGACAGGCCGATCGGCATGCCGAGCTCCTGCGAGATCGTCGCGGCGATCTCGTCGCTGCGGGCCGCGAGGCCGGCGGCGACCGCGCGGATCACGTCGGCGCGCTCGGCGAGGCCGGCCTGCGACCACGACTCGAACGCGGCGCGGGCGGCGTCGACCGCGCGGGCGACGTCCTCCTCGGTCCCCTGCGGGATGCGTCCCATCACCTCCTCGGTGGAGGCGTTGACGACGTCGATCGTCTCGGAGCCGGAGGGGTCGACCCACTCGCCTCCGATGAAGAGCTTGTCGCGTACCTGTATCTCGGCGGCTACTGCCATTGGTCGACTCCTATCGGTGAGCGGGTTCGAGCGACGGGGCCGTCGCAGAGGAAACATCGGCGGCGATCGCCTCGGCCGTGCGCCGCGCGAGCGCCATGATCGAGATCATCGGGTTCGTGCCCGAGGCCGTCGGGAAGGCGCTGCCGTCGCCGATCCACACGCCCTTGGTGTCGTGCAGCTGACCCCACGGGTCGGCCACGCTCGTGCCGGCGTCGTTGCCCATCCGGCACGTGCCCATCTGGTGGGCGCAGAACAGCCGGAAGCCGCCCGCGCGCAGTGGGATGCGCTGCCAGCGGGCGATCGACGCGTCGAGGTCGTCGCCGAGCCTCCAGGCCGCCGTCCCGGCCGCCATCGGCTGGATCTCGCGCGCCCCGGCGGCGGCGTGCAGCCGTGCCTGGGCGTCGATCGCGCGGTGCGTGTTGCGCACGTCGAGCTCGTCGGTGAGGTCGTAATAGGGAACGGCCTGCCCGTCGCGGTCGATCTCGACGCGGCCGTGGCCGCGGTCGCGCAGGAGGCCGATGAACGTACCTCCGTTGGGCACCTTCTCGATCATCTCCTTGTGGTCACGCGCGCTGGTGAACGGCAGCGCGGAGCCGACCAGCGCCGGCGCGTACTGCGTCGCCTCGACGAGAAAGCCGTAGCCGTCCTCGGCGTCGGCGAACTCGTCGACGAGACCCGACTGCGGCGCTCCCCACCATGCCTTTTGATCCTCGGCGTACATCCCGAACAGAGCGGTGCACGGGTGGATGCGCAGGTGCCGGCCGACCGCGGGCCCGCCGATGCGCGAGCGCAGCAGCAGCGCCGGAGACTCGAGCGACCCGGCCGCCACGACGACCCGCGGCGCGTGCACCTTGACGCGCGCCGTGCGGCCGGTCTCGCGATCGGTCCAGGTGCCCTCGACCCCCGTCGTGCGGCCGCCCTCGGCCAGCACGCGCTCGACGGCGCAGTCGACGACGATGTCCGCGCCGGCGTCGAAGGCGTCCTGGAGGTAGGTCTTCTGCGCGCTCTGCTTGGAGCCGGACTGGTCGCCGAACCCGATGTACGCGGCGGAGGCGGGGTCGTAGCAATCGGCGTCCGTGTTTCGCAGGATCGTCTGGAACGACCAGCCGAGCTGGTCGGCTCCCTCCTTCATGCGCTGATGGGGGCCGTTGAGGTCCGAGCAGCGGTCGTTGACCGACAGGCGCTCGAAGATCGCGTCGAGGTGACGGTCGTACTCGGGGCCGTCGACGCCCTCGAGCCCATGCTCACGCGCCCACTGCTCCCGCACCCACGGGCGGGTGCGCAGGCAGTTGGCCCAGTTGATCACCGTGCCGCCGCCGAGGCCCTGGCCCGCGTAAACGGTCACGTTGAAGTCCGCCGTGGGGTTGGGCCCGCCGCGCCAGTACATCCGCTCGTAGGCGGAAAGCTCGAGCTGGTCGAAGTCGGACTCGTTGTAGTAGCCCGCGGCCTCGACCACGCAGACCTTCAGGCCCTTCTGCGCGAGCGTCCCCGCGATCACGCCCCCGCCCGCCCCCGATCCGACGACGCAGACGTCAGCCTCGAGGGTGAGCTCGTCGCCGGCGGGCACGATCGGCGCGATCGTCTTCTCGATCGCGGGTGCGGCGGCCGTCGGACCGGGATAGCCGAACACCTGCCAGTTCGGGTTCTGGCCGGTCCGCGGGTCCGGCGCGCCATAGGTGATGAAGAGCGTCAGCCCGATCAGCGTCGAGATGCCCGCGGCCGCCTCGGGGCCGAGCATCGCGACGTTTCGGAGCACCTGCTCGCGCGAGGCCTGCGAGAGCCCGGCGAAGCCCTGCTGGCCGAGCCCGTCGAGGAGCTCCATCATGCCGGCGAACTGCTCCTCCGGAAGCTCCGAGAACACCTGCTCGATGCCCTGGTCGGCGCCCATGTCGGTCGCGGCCCGGCGCCACATTCCCGCCGGGTCGGGGTCGCGCGGAATGCTCGGCACGACCGTGTCGCACACCGCTTGCAGCACGGCACGGCGGCCTTCGCTCAGCTCGTTCATCGGCTCCTCCTCAATTGCTCAGATATTCCATCGCCTCGACGGGATCCGAGAACAGCATCAGCGCGTCATCGGTCACGACCAGCCGACCATAGTGGGTGGACATCTCGTGCTGCATCGCATACGGGTCCACGTCGAAGCCGAGCTCCTCGCTGACCTCGTCGAAATCGATCACCAGGCGGTCCTTGGCCCTCACGTCCCAGAAGGACGCGTTCTCCACGATCTCGACTCCCTCGTGCTCCCGGAGCACGTTCGCGACCGCGTCGCCCTCCTCGCTCTTCGCCATCACGATCCCGACGTAGTCGTAGGTCTCCTCGCTCATCCGGCACCTCCGGCCGTCGCGGCGAGCTCGGTCACGCCGCATTCCTCGCAGAGCTCGTCGATGTCGATGCGCACGTTGGCACGCGCGTCGTCGAACGAGATGCCGGCGGGCAGCTCGTCGAACACGGGCTGCAGCGCGAGCGCCGCCTGGTCCGCGAGCGGCAGCCATTCGGCAAGCCACGCGCCCATCACCTCGCGGTTCGCGGCGCCGTGCTCGGCGTCCGCCAGTACGAACTTCACCAACTCGGTGGTCCAACCCGACACCCAATCCCATTCGAGCTGAGCGACGTGGCTGAGCGCCTGCGTGACGATGTCGCCGTTGAAGCGCACCGAGCGCATCAGCAGCTCGCGCCGGATCAGCAACCCGACGACCGGCTCGAAGCAAAGGTTGGCCGCGATCACGCGCTCGCCCCAGTCGGGAGTCGCGCGCAGGCGCTCGACGTAGCTGCGCGCGGGCTGCCAGACCTCGTCTTCCAGGAAGCTCGCCCGGGACCGTTCAACGGGAAACTCGCCGAAGTCCTGCTCGAGGTCCATGCCGTAGAGCAGGTATGCCTGCGCCTGCCGCTGCTTCATCGCCGCCTCCAGCGCCACGCAGTGCGTCACCGTGTCGGACAGCGTTTCGCGGGCCGCGCTGGCGAGCGCCAGCCAGATGCCGTGGTCGAGGAACGCCGGCACCTGGAGATGCTTGCGCAGGAACTCCACCCACTCCGGGGTGAAGTCCGCGAACACGCGCTCGCGCCGGGCCGTCCGCACCGCACCCTCGATCAACTGCTCGCTCGACGTCCCGGCCTGGTAGTAGGTCCGCTCCCACATCTGGCCCGGGTCGCGGAAGTCGTACCAATCGGTCGCGCGCAGCCGGGTCGAGTCATCCGACCACAGGCCGCGCCCGTCTTCGAAGTGGACCGGCCATCCGCGGTCGAGGTGGCGATGGATCGACGGCTGTGTGTCCATCGTGACGTCTTCGTAGATCGTCGCGCGGCGCTTCTTCGGCGTGTACCACTGGAACGACCGCTCGGGGTCCTCCCCACGGCGTGCCTTCGCTCCCGCCTCCATCCTTCTACCTCCTCATTCGGCGACCACGGCGTCTGCCGAGGTCGTGAATTTATCGTGGAAGATCCTGCCGGCCTCGTCGATGCCGTGCCGCTCCGTCGCCAGCTCGATCATCGCGTCGATCATCGGAGGCGGTCCGCACATATAGATCTCGGGGTCGTCCAGCTCGCCCGCCTCGATGACCGCGCACGCCGGCTCGTGCACGAAGCCGATCACCGGCACGAACTCGAAGTCCGGCAAGCGTGCCCCGAGCTCCTGGACGAGGTCCACGTAGAAGAGGTCCTGCTCGGACCGGGCTCCGTAGAAGAAGCGCACCATGCGATCGCTTCCCTCGTCGGCAAGGCTCCGCAGCAGCGAGAGGATCGGCGCCATGCCCGAGCCACCCGCGACCATCAGCACCGGCCGCTCGCTGTCGCGCAGGTGAAAGGCCCCATAAGGGCCCGTGAAGCGCAACTCGTCGCCGACGATCAGCGTGCCGTCCAACATGGACGAGAAGCGGCCGCCCTCGTAGCGCTTGACGATCAGCTCGATGCGCCCGTCGCCCGGCAGGTTCGCCATCGAGAAGGAGCGGCGCGCGCCTTCGGCCCCGGGGATCCAGACGTCGACGTACTGGCCGGGCAGGAACGAGAAGTCGGCGGGCTCCGTCACCCGCAGCTCCAGCCGGCGGATGTCATGGGTGAGCGCCTCGACTGCCGTCACCGTCGCGCGCCCGTCCCGGATCTCGTGCTCCAGCTTGTAGTTCTCCGGGTCGAAGTGGAGCAGCTCGACGACCAGGTCCTCCTCCGGCATCGCGCGGCACAGCAGCGTGTACCCGTTCGACTCCTCCGACTCGGACAGCGCGAAGGTGGAATAGGGCTTCAGGACCACCTCGCCTTCCAGGAGATAGGCCTTGCAGGCCGAGCACTGGCCCTCGCGGCAGCCGTACACGAGGTTGTAGCCATGCCGGAACGCCGCGTCGAGGACCGACTCCTCCTCGTCGCAGTCGACCTCCTCGCCGATCGGCTCGAAGACGACCCGCGGACTCACCTCAGCGCGCCACCGCTTTGCCGTTACCGGCGCCGTTCGACCAGGGCGCCGCCAGCTTCAGCCCGCCGTCGATGTGACCGTTCGGCGACACCAGCCCGACCGAGGAGCCGCTCGGCAGGCCCATTTTCTCGGCGACCGTGATGTTCGGGCTCTGGACGTGGAAGTCCATGCTCTTGACGTCGTCGAGGGTCCACATCCTGTCGGTCTCGAGGTGCGGCTGAGCGATCAGCGTCTCGCCGTCGGTGCGCACGAAGCCGAGGTCGCGGACGACCTCCGACAGCTCCCACCCATGGAAGCGGTCGAAGAAGTTGCGGTCGCCGACATACCGGCCGGGGTTCGACTCGTCGAGCCACATGCACTCCTTCGAGCAGTAGAAGCGCGTGCGGTCGCCGACGGCCCGGTGGCACATGTCCTCGGGGAACACGCAGCCCATCAGGCACACCCAGCACGACGGAGCGGCCTGGTCGAGCGCCATGTTCAGCAGGTGCTTGAACTGCTGCGGGTCGTGGCGGGTCTGGCGGAAGGCCTCCCAGACAGGCCCGTACTCCGCGTACCAGCCCGGATACTTGGACTCGAGCCACTCGAAGTCATGCTCGTCGAGTCCGTCCGTGCGCCAGAAGTGGAGCATCCAGAACACTCCGGCGCTGAGCATGTTCTTGTGCACCATGCCGCGCTCGAGCCGCGACTTCGCGCGATCGAACATCTCGGGCGGGAAGTTCAGGCCGAGCTTGCCGAGCTTCAGCACGTAGGAGCGGTACCAGTCGTTCTCGATCCAGCGCTCCCACTTGTCCAGGTAGCTCTCGGGGTCGGACCGGTCGTCGGAGCTGTACTCCATGATCGCCGAGCCGAAGCCGTCGAGGTAGGCGTGGTTGATCCACCAGGCCTGCGCCAGGTCACGCTCGATCAGCGGCGCATTGTCGTCCTCCTGGAGCACCGTCAGCAGCGTCGCGTAGCCGTTCGAGATGTGGCGCGCCTCGTCCGACTGCACCGACAGGTAGGTGGTCGGCAGCGTGAAGTCGCCGTTGCGCGCGCCGACGTCGGGCAGCGCCACGAATGCGATGTTGGTGAAGGCCGTCTCCGCGACGACCATCAGCGTGAAGGCGCACTGGACCGGGTCGCCCACGATGAAGTGCGACAGCATGTTGAGCGCCTGTCGCGTGCCCGGGTCCTTGGAGAGCGTCGCCGGGCCCAGGTGCCAGCCCGAGGGGTCCGGCACGTGCTTCGCGTACCAGCGTGCGAGCGCCATCTGCAGGCCGGTGTGCCGGATCTCGTCGACGAACTGGACGTGGTAGCCGTTGCGCAGCTCGTTGTTCGGGATCGCGTCGATCAGCATCGACATGCAGCGGCCCGCGCCGACCTCCGCGTACGCGGTCGTGACGATGTACGGCTTGATGATCTCCATCCACCGCTTGCCCGTCTTGCTCGTCATCTCCGCGCGCACCGCCGCGTCCTGACCGCCGTACACGCGCTCGTCCTTCTCCAGCTCCATCGGCAGGTACTCCCGCATGATGTGCTTCATCGGGTCCTTCGCCTTGGTGGGGAACGTGTAGCGCGACGGGTACTTCTCGGCGGGCTGGAAGTAGTCGGGCTCCCACCCGAGCTGCGAGATGCGCTCGTGCGTCTTGGTGATGCTGCGGCGACGGGTGGTGGTGGCGCTCATGGGGCCTCCTCGCGGCGATCGACCGAGCCAGCGGCAATTGCGTAACCAGGCGCGAACATATAGGGTTATTGACGTCGAGTCAATAACGGATTCTGCATGTCTTCGACCCTCCAGACAAAACGCCGCCGCCGCACGCCCGAGTCGGCCGAGCGCGAGATCCTCGAAGCCGCGGAATCCTTCCTTAGTGAGCGGCCTTTTCGCGAGCTGACGATCGACGAGGTGATGGCCCGCACCACCCTGTCACGCCCGTCCTTCTACGTGTACTTCCGCGATCGCCACCATCTCGCGGTGCGGCTCGTCGAGGGGATCGGGGGCGAGCTGTTCGAGCAGGCGAACCGCTGGCTCCGGGGCACGGGCGACCCTCGCAGCGACATCCGCGACGCGCTTTCCGGGCTCGCCGCCGTATACATGCAGCACGGACTGGTGCTGCGGGCGATCGCGGACGCATCGGGCCATGACCCGGAGGTCGATCGCGTCTACCACGGCCTGATCAACCGCTTCGTCGACGCGACCACCGCGAGCATCGAGCGTGACATCGGGTCCGGCGCTACGGCGGGCCTCGACGCGCGCGCGACCTCGGCGGCACTCGTGTGGATGACCGAGCGCTACCTCCTGGAGTGTCTCGGCCGCCGCCCCCGGCAACCCGCCGCGAAGGTAGTCGACGCGCTCTGGACCATCTGGGTCCGCGCGCTCTACACCTCCGTGTAGCCTTCACGCACACGCCGCGCACCCCACGTCACGCGCTCCCCGCCACCCTTCGGTGGGTGAGACAGATCGCCAACGCCAGAGGTGGGTCAAACCGCGCACCCGCCGCCGACAACGGAGTTGCGAGGTTGGCGACCCGGCAGCACGGCATCGTGAGCCGGCAGCAACTCCTCGCGGCCGGCTTCACCGGGCGCGCGGTCGATCATCGCATCGCCGCGGGGCGACTGCACCCCTTGCATCCCGGTGTCTACGCGGTCGGCCACGCCGCGCTTGGGCCGCGCGCCCGATACATGGCGGCCGTTCTCGCGTGCGGCGACGACGCCATCCTCAGCCACATGTCGGCCGCCAGGCTCTGGGGCCTGCGCGGGACGCCGTCAGGCCCGGTCGAGGTGCTGGTGGCCCGCCGGGGCGGCCGCCGGCATCGTGGCATCACGGTGCACGTCACGCGCTGGCTGCCGGACAGCGAGGTGACGGATGAGGAGGGCATTCGCTGCACCACTCCCGCCCGCACGCTTGTCGACCTGGCAGCAGTGGTGCGATACCCGCGAGAGGTCAGGCGCGCGCTCGAGCGGTCGCTCGAGCTGAACCTGTTCGACCGCGTCGCGCTCGATGCCGTGCTCGAGCGGTCCAACGGTCGCCGCGGCATCAGGATGCTCCGGAGCGCGCTTTCCGACCTGCCCGACGAGCCGCCTCCCACGGCAGTCGAGATCGAGCGCCGCCTGCTCGAGCTGATTCGCGACAGCGGGCTTCCCCACCCGGTGATCAACGGACAGATCGGCGGGCTGCAGGTCGACTTTCACTGGCCGGCCCAGCGCGTGGTCGTCGAGACTGACGGGGGCGCTACGCACGGGCACGCGATCGCATTTCATCGCGACCGCGCTCGCGACCTCGAGCTCGAGTTGGCGAACTGGCACGTGATCCGTCTCACTTGGCGTCAGATCCTGCACGAGCGGGCACGGGTGATCGCAGCCCTACGCCGACGCCTCAGCGCAAGGTGAGACAGATCGCCAACGCCAGAGGTGGGTCAAACCGCGCACCTCGGGGTTGCGGAGGCCGAGCCGCTGCGGCTACGCGGAGCGCTCGCCGAGCTCGGCTTCGGCCGCGCGCGCCTGGGCCGCCGCGCGCTTGCGCGACTGGGCCGCCTTGGCGCCCTCGGTGACGAGCGTCGGCTTGAGGTTCTTCTCGACGGTCTCCTTCGTCACGACGCACTTCGTGACGTCGCCGCGCGATGGAAGCTCGAACTGCACCTCGAGCAGTATCTCCTCGAGGATCGAGCGCAGGCCGCGCGCGCCGGTGTCGCGCTCGAGCGCCTTGTCGGCGATCGAGCCGAGCGCGTCGTCGGCGAAGTGCAGCTCGATGCCGTCAAAGCTGAAGAAGCGCTGGAACTGCTTGACGAGCGCGTTGCGCGGCTCCTCGAGAATCCGGATCAGGTCCTCGCGCGAGAGCTGGTGGATCGCGGAGATCACCGGCAGCCGGCCGACGAACTCGGGGATCAGCCCGTAGTGCATGAGGTCCTCGGGCAGCACCGCCTCGAACACCTTGCCGGTGTCCTTGTTCTTGTGCGAGTCGATCGCCGCGCTGAAGCCCACCCCGCGACTGCCGATGCGCCGCTCGATCACCCGGTCGAGGTCGGCGAACGCCCCGCCGCAGATGAAAAGGATGTTCGTCGTGTCGATCGTGAGGAACTCCTGATGCGGATGCTTGCGCCCGCCCTGGGGCGGCACCGAGGCCAGCGTTCCCTCGAGGATCTTCAGCAGCGCCTGCTGCACGCCCTCGCCCGACACGTCGCGCGTGATCGACGGGTTGTCGGCCTTGCGCGCGATCTTGTCGACCTCGTCGATGTAGATGATCCCGGTCTCCGCCTTCTTGACGTCGTAGTCGGCGGCCTGGATCAGCTTCAGCAGAATGTTCTCGACGTCCTCCCCGACGTAGCCGGCCTCGGTCAAGGCGGTCGCGTCGGCGATCGCGAACGGCACGTTGAGGATCCGCGCGAGCGTCTGCGCGAGCAGCGTCTTGCCGCAACCGGTCGGGCCGAGCAGCAGGATGTTCGACTTCTGGAGCTCGACCTCCGCGTCCTCTTCGGTACGCGCGATCTGGATGCGCTTGTAGTGGTTGTAGACCGCGACCGACAACGTGCGCTTGGCCTTCTCCTGCCCCACCACGTACTCGTTCAGGACCGCGTCGATCTCCTTCGGCTTCGGGAGGCTCTCGCCGTCGAACGTCGGCGTCGTGGCGAGCTCCTCGTCGATGATCTCGTTGCAGAGATCGATGCACTCGTCGCAGATGTAGACGCCCGGGCCGGCGATCAGCTTCTTCACCTGCCGCTGCGACTTGCCGCAGAAGCTGCAGAGGAGCTGTTCGTTTGAGTCGGTCGGTCGGGTCACGTGTTCAGGTTAGGGCCTGGAGCGCGCTGTGTCGCGCTCTAGATGGCTGGTTCCGCGGCGACGTGCGCACGGGGGCGCGTCAGGCCGAGGTGGGCAAGGACGCAGGGTGAAGCCCATGCTGGTTGCATGGGCGAACCCGAGGACGCAGATCCACCGAAGGGATGACGCGTCATCCGTGCGTGCGTGGTCGTGGGACCAGGCATCTAATGCTCGCTGATGACCCGATCGATGATGTTGTACTCCTGGGCCTCGTCGGCACTCATGAAGTAGTCGCGGTCGGTGTCCTGGGAGACCTTCTCGAGCGGCTGCCCCGTGTGCTTCGCGATGATCTCGTCCAGCTTGCGCCGGATGTCGATGATCTCGCGGGCGTGGATCTCGATGTCGGCGGCTTGACCGGAGAACCCGCCCGACACCTGGTGGATCAGGATCTTGGCGTTCGGGAGCGCCATCCGCTTGCCCGCGGCGCCGGCCGCGAGCAACAGCGCGCCCATGCTCATCGCCACACCGACGCAGATGGTCTGCACATCGGGCTTGATGAACTGCATCGTGTCGTAGATCGCGAGGCCGGCGTAGACGCTGCCGCCCGGCGAGTTGACGTAGAGGCTGATGTCCTTGTCGGGGTCCTCGGACTCCAGGTGCAGGAGCTGAGCCACGATCAGGTTGGCGATGTCCTCCGAGACGGGTGTGCCGAGGAAGACGATGCGCTCGTTGAGTAGGCGCGAGTAGATGTCGAAGGCGCGCTCCCCGCGGGAGGTCTGCTCGACGACCATTGGAACTAGTGGGCTCATGTGGCCTTTCCGGCGCCTCGCGCCTGGACGTTGCTTGGCTTTTCTGGAGCGTCCGGATACCGCCGCCGTGCGGCGATTCTAGCAATGGGAATTCCGCCTCCCGCCAGGGTCCGGAGGGCTCTCATAGGCCGTCTCGGCGAAGTTTCTGGTGCGCTTGCCACGCCGGTAGTTTCCGTGGCGAGGCGCGTGATCCTGCCCACGCGATCCACGCTGGGCGCGACGTCAGCCCTTCTGCCCGGGTGGATCACCGGCGCCGGGCGTCCACAGCTGCGAGGAGCCCTCGCCCTTCTGCTCCTTCTCGGGCGTCCAGATCTCGTCGCGAGCCTTCGCCTGGCCGGGGTCGATCGGCTGGGCGCTTTCGGCGATCGCATCCACCGCCCGGCGCAGGCGCAGCTCTTTGCGGACCGGTAGGTCGCGCCCGCTGTCCTTCAGCTGCTCGAGCAATTTCGCGGGCTCGGTGTCCTCGCGCTCGGCGGTCGCCTGGAGCGCCTCGAGCAGGTCCTCGTCGGAGATCTCGATCCCCTCCGCGTCGGCGACTGCCTCGAGGACGCTCTCGCGACCGAGTGCCTGGCGCGCGTCCTCCTTGGCCTCCTCGATCATCTCCTCACGCGTGCGGCCCGAGGCCTGCGCGTACGCGTCCGCGTCGATGCCCTGCGCGCTCAGCACACGCTCGGTGCGCTCCCACATCTCCTCGGCGCGGGCCGTCACGAGCTCGTCCGGGATGTCGAGGTCCGCCTCGCCGACCGCTGCGTCGACCGCGGCCTGGCGGAACTCGTCCTCGATCGCGTGCTCCTGGGCGTGCTCGAGCTTGTGGGCGATGTCGGCCCGCAGCTCGTCGAGCGTGTCGAACTCGCTCGCCTCGGACGCGAAGTCGTCATCGAGCTCCGGCAGCCGCTTCTCCTTGACGTCCTTCACCTGGACGTCGAAGGCGGCCTCGCGCCCCTGCAGCTCCTCCGCGTGATACTCGCCGGGGAAGGTGACCGCGACGGTGCGTTGCTCCCCCGCCCGGGCGCCGACGAGCTGCTCCTCGAAGCCCTCGATCAACCGCCCGCCGCCGATCTCGAGCATGTAGTCGCGTGCCTCGCCGCCCTGAAAGGACTCGCCGTCGACGCGGCCGGTGAAGTCCATCACGAGGTGGTCGCCCTGCTGTGCGGGCCGGTCGACGCTGTCGAGCCGCCCGAATGTCTCGCGCAGCCGATCGACCTCGTTGCGGACCGCGTCGTCGGGGACCTCCGGGGAGCGCTTGCCGACCTCGAGCCCCTTGTAGTCGCCGAGCTTGGCCCGCGGGGTCACCCCGACCTCGATCGAGAAGCTGAGCGCCTCGCCGGCCGAGGGCAGGTCCTCCATGTTGAGCTGCGGGTCGCCGACGGTCGAGACGCCCGAGCGCACGATCGCCTCCTCGTACCACTCGGGAAGCGAATCCCTGACGGCCTGCTCGAGCACGGCCTCGCGGCCGATCCGCTGGATCACCATCGGCGCCGGGACCTTGCCCTTGCGGAAACCGGGGATGCGCAGGTCGCGGCCAAGTTGCGCGGCGGTGCGTTGAAGGCGCGACTCGATCTCTTCGCCCGGCACCTCGGCATCGAGGCGCACGCGGGAGTCCGGTAGCTCGGTGATGGTCGTCTTCACTGTCATTCAGGCTCGATCCAGGCGTTTGGGGAATGGTTAGACTCGCGGCGATGAAGGATAGAGAGCGCGCCTACCTCTCGATCTGCGCCATCTATCGCAACGAGGCTGACTACATCGAGGAGTGGCTCGAGTTCCACCGGCTCGTCGGCGTCGAACGCTTCTTCCTCTACAACAACCAGAGCACCGACAACCACCTCGAGGTGCTCGCGCCGTACATCGAGGACGGCATCGTGGTGTGGCAGGACTGGCCGATGTTCCCGGGCCAGCTCGAGGCGTACCAGCATTGCGTCGAGCACCATCGCGACGCGTCACGGTGGATCGCGTTCATCGACCTGGACGAGTTCCTCTTCTCGCCTACGGGCCGCCCGCTCCCCGACGTGCTGCGGGACTTCGAGGAATACCGGGGCGTCGTCGTGAACTGCATCTTCTTCGGTACCTCGGGGCACCAGACACCGCCACCCGGCCTTGTCGTCGAGAACTACACGCGCCGCGCGCCGCTGGATGCGCCGCGGCACAGGATCGTCAAGAGCATCGTCGATCCGGCGCGCACGGTCGCGATCGGCACGGTGCCCCACTTCTTTCACTACGGGGACCGGGTGAAGGCCGTGGACGAGAACTTCCAGGACGCGCGTGGCGAGAAAACCGAGCAGGTCTCGGTAGAGCTTCTGCGGATCAACCACTACTTCACCCGCTCCAAGCAGGAACGCCGGCGCAAGATCACCCTGCCACGCGCCCACTCCGGCGTACTGATCCCGAGTCCCGAGTCGGCGGAGGAGCGGGACCGCATTCTCGAAGCGGAGGCCGACGAGGGCTTGGTGCCCTACGGTCGCGCCGTTCGCGCGGCGCTCGCGGAGCGCACAGGCGGGGGTTGAGTCCGAGCCGCGCCCACGGGTAGGTGTTCATCTAGGCTGCAACCGATGACGGATGGTCGGCAGCGCGCCATGGGCCGGGCCGCGACGAGGTTCCTCACCGGGTCGGCAGGGCGCCTGACCGCGTTCGCGCTCGATCTCGGGATCGCCTCCGTGCATTACTGGGGCCGCCGGCTGGCGGGGAAGGACGCGCCTTGGTGATGGAGGGACAGGCGCGCACCGCATTCGTCACGGGCGGGTCCGGCTTCATCGGCGGGCGTCTCGTGCAGCGACTGGTCGCGGACGGCTGGCGGGTCCGCGCGCTCGCGCGCTCGGAGGGCTCGGCCGCGAAGGTGGCTGCCCTGGGCGCGGAGCCGGTGCGCGGCGACCTCGACGACCGGGAGTCGATGCGAGGCGGCGCCGAGGGCGCCAGCGTCACCTTCCACGCGGCGGCGCACCTCGGCGAATGGGGCACGCGCGAGGAGTTCGAGCGCGCCAACGTTCATGGCACGCGCAACGCGGTCGAGGCAAGCCGCGCAGCGAGCGTGCGGCGGTTCGTCCACGTCGGCACCGAGGCCGCCCTGATGGCGGGCCGGCCGCTCGTGAACGCGAACGAGGACGCGCCGTTGCGCCCCGACTCGAAAGCCCTCTACTCGGCGACCAAGGCCCAGGCCGAGCAGGTCGTCCGCGACGCCGATCGCGACGGCCTCGAGACCGTCGTCGTGCGACCGCGGCTCGTGTGGGGCGCCGGTGACACGACGATCCTCCCGAGCCTCGCCGACGCGGTCGAGAAGGGACGGTTCGCGTGGATCGCCGGCGGGCGCCACCGGACCTCGACCACGCACGTCGACAATGTCATCCACGGCCTGCTGCTCGGCGCCCAGCGCGGACGAGCCGGCGGCGTCTACTTCGTCACCGACGGCGAGCCGGTCGTGTTCCGCGAGTTCGTCACCGAGTTGCTCGGCACGCAGGGCGTGACGCCGGGCAAGCGCAACGTTCCAGCGCCGTTGGCACGGGCGATGGCAACGGGCTCGGAAGGCATCTGGCGCACGCTGCGCCTCGGCGGCAGCCCTCCTCTCACCCGTCTCGCCTACTGGCTTTCCGCGCAGGAGTGCACGATCGACACCTCGCGCGCGCGGCGCGAGATCGGCTACGAGCCGGTGCGCTCGATCCCCGAGGGCATGGACGAGCTGCGCCGCGCCAGCGACGCCGCTTGACCCGACCGCGCGCCTGACTCAGCCGAGCCCTGCGCGGAAGCCCTGCCGCCAGCTCGGGTAGCGCGGCTGCCAGGCCAGCGCCGCCTTCGCCTTCTCGTTCGAGGACCCGCGCAGTTGCGTCGCCATGCTCGCCGTGTAGCGCCCGGCCAGCAGACGGGCAAGCCACACCGGCACGCGCCGCGGGGGCTTCGCCCCGACCGCCTGGGCGTAGGCCGGCACCCACTCGCGCATCGTCGCCGGATCGTCGTCCACCACGTTGTAGATGCCGGGAGCGCCGCGCTCGGCCGCGGCGACGGTGGCGGCCGCCGCGTCGTCCACGTGGATGAACGAGAACGTGCCCGTTCCCCTGCCGACGACCGGCAGGCGGCGCCTCATCACCTCGCGCGCAAAATGGCCGTCCGGCGCGTAGCCCGACCCGGGCCCGTAGAAGAACCCGTATCGCAGCACGAGCCCCTCTATCCCGTCGGTGCGGGTCACGGTGTCCTCGAGCTCGCGCAACGCCTGGACGCCGCGTGACCACGGCCACGGGGCGTCGTCCCACAGCGGCTGATCCTCGGTCTTGGGCGCGTCGCCCGTGGGCGCGTACGCGAACGCGATGCTCTGCGCCACCACGCGCCGCGCGCCCGCGGCGAGCGCCGCCGCGACGAGGTTGCGCGTGCCCTCGCCACGGATCCGGTCGTTGCCCGCGGCCTGCTCCTCCATCTTGCGGGGATCGAGGTTGGGCGGCAGGTCGGTGAGCTCATGCAGGACGACGTCGGGGCGCGCCTGCACGATCGCGGTGCGGACGCCCTCGGCGTCGAATACGTCCGCCACAGTCGCGGTCGCGCCGGCGTCGCGCAGCGCGGGCACCCGGTCCTCGCGGCGCGTCATCGCCGTGACGTCGTGACCGCTCCCGACGAGCATCGGGAGCAGCCGCTGGCCGATCACGCCGGTCGCGCCGGCGAGGAAGACCCTCATGCCGGCGCCCCGCGCGACGGCCGCGGCGAGTCGCGCGCGTCGCCTCGCTGCTGCGCGGCGGCGGACAGCATCAACCCGGCCAGCGCGATCGTCAGAACGAGCAGGCTGACGAAGTTGAAAGGCCCCTGCCAGCCCGGATCCGTCTCACCGATGTCGATGAGGTGGTTGACGGTGTGGAGCGCGCTCTGCGCGAGCGCCGCGAAGAGGACCGGCGCCCGCCAGGCCGGCCTGCCGACAGCGGCGAGCAGCGCGATGCCGATCCCCAGCTGAAACGTTGCGATGTCACGCAGGAAGTGGCTGTCCGCGGGACCGTAGTCGGCCAGCGTCTCGACGAACGAGTCCGGATCGATCGCAAACCAGACGCCGATCGCGATCTGGGTCAGGCCGATGCTCACCAATGCCAACCGCATCGTGCCCTCGCTCACCCGGGGTGCTCTCATTGCCGCTCCTTCCGCCGTTGACCGGACCCGCGGATTGTCTCCCATGACCGGCCGCCGGCAGTGTGACCGCTGCCATACTTGGGCGGCATGTCGCGGCCGCGCGCAGGCTTGTGTGACAACTGCCGCCACCAGCGGCTCGTCCCGAACACGCGCGGGTCGACGTTCTCGCTGTGCGAGCGCTCGCGCTCGGACCCCGGATTCCCCCGCTATCCGCGCCTGCCCGTCGTGGAGTGTCGCGGCCATGAGCCACGCGAGGAGGAGAAGGCGTGAGCCGCAGGACTCTGGTCGTCGTCGTGCTCGCGCTCGTGCTCGCTGCCGGCGGCGCCGCGCTCGTGCTGGCGGACGGCGAGAGCGGTAACGGCTCCCGCGGCGCGCGCGGGGAGGCGTGGACGACGCTGAGCCCGGCGCAGCTGAGCCGCACCGAGGTGGCAGCGGCCCGCATCGGGAGGTTCGTCTACGTGGTCGGGGGGTTCGAGCAGCGCTCGGGCGCGACGACCGCGGCGGTCGAGCGCTACGACATCGGGCGCGACCGCTGGCGCCGCGTGCGGTCGATGCCCGTCGCGCTCAACCACCCAGCGGCGGCGGCGCACGGCGGCGCGCTCTACGTCGTCGGCGGCTACACGGGGCGCGGCAACCTCCGCGGCGAGGTGTCCTCCCTGCTGCGCTACGACCCACGCCGCGACCGGTGGACGCGCCTGCCGAACGCACCCACGAAAAGGGCGGCGCTGGCTGTCGGCGTGATCGCCGGGAAGCTCTACGCGGCCGGGGGCGCCAACACGCGCGACGGCGCGCTCGCCACGCTCGAGGTCTACGACATCGCGCGGCGGCGCTGGACGCGCGGGCCCGACATGGGCCGCGCGCGTGAGCATCTCGCCGGGACCGTCGCCGGCGGAGCCTTCTACGTGCTCGCGGGCCGCGTCAGCGGCGAGGGCAACTTCAAGACCGCGGAGCGCTATCTGCCGCGAGCGCGGCGCTGGGAGCAGTTGCCCGACATGCGCAAGCCGCGAGGCGGCATCGCCGCGGCGACCGCCGGCGCCCGCGTGGTCGTCGCCGGCGGCGAGGAGGCGACTGGGACGATCGGGGAGGTCGAGGTCTACGACCCGGCGAGGCGCGCCTGGAGCAGCCTGCCGCGCATGCGCACGCCCCGGCACGGGCTCGGGCTCGTCTCGCGCGGCCGCCGCGTGTACGCGATCGAGGGCGGGCCGACCCCGGGCTTCGACTTCTCGAACGCGATCGAGGCGCTCGACGTGCGGCGCCGGTACTAGAGCTGGTCCAGCACGGCGATGTCGGCTTGAGGGTCCTCGATCCGCGCGCGCATCGCGCCGATGTCCGTCTGCTCCTTCAGCAGCCGCGCCGCCACGGTGAGATCGTCCGAGCGGCCAACCGTGAGCGCCGCCGCAAGGCGCCCGCCCTTCACATAGAACGCGGTGAACTCTGCCTCGTCGAGGCTGCCGCGCAGCCAGACCTCGTCCCAGTCGCTCGCGGGCCCGACGTACTCCATGGCGGCCCAGTCGGCGAGGTCGGACCAGAAGTAGGGCACGACGTCGTACTCCCGCCCGTGGCCGAGCATGTTGAGCGCGGCGTACCTGCCCTGGTTGAGCGCGACGTCCCAGTGCTCGATGCGCAGCCGGCGACCGTGCACGACGCTGTCGTACTCGGCGATGTCGCCCGCCGCGAAGATTCCGGGGGCGCTCGTCTCGAGGAAGCGGTCGACGAGCACGCCGCTCCCGGTCTCGAGCCCCGCGCGCTGCGCGAGCATGATGTCCGGCGACACACCGGCGCCGATCACGACGAAGTCGCAGTCGATCGTGAGGCCCGACTTCGTGACGACGCGCTCGACCCGGTCACCCGAACCCTCGAAGCGCTCGAGCTCCTGCGAGCCGTGCACGCGCACGCCGTGCGACGTCAGCGTGTCCTGGAAGAAGCGCCCGACCTCGGGTCCGCACATCCGCTCGAGGGTCGTCGACTCGAGCATGATCAGCTCGCACTGCTTGCCGAGCACGGTGAACGAGGCGGCCAGCTCCGTGCCGATGTAGCTCCCGCCGATCAGCGCGACGCGCTCCGCCCGCTCGAGCTCGGCGCGCAACGCATCCGAGTTGCGCAGCGTGCGCAGATAGTGGATCCCGTCGAGCTGCGTACCCTCGGCGCGCAGGATGCGCACGGTCGAGCCGGTTGCCAAAAGCGCCTTGTCGAAGCGCAGCTCGTCCTTGTTGGAGAGCTTCGCCGTGCGCGTTGCGACGTCGAGCGCGGTGACACTTGTGCGGGTCAGCAGCTCGACCCGCTGCTCCCCGTACCAGTCGTCCGGCCGGAACAAGACGTCGTCCCGCGATTCCTCGCCGCGAACATAGCCCTTCGTCAGGGGCGGGCGGTTGTACGGCGGGTCTGGCTCGCGGCCGACGAGCACGATGTCGCCTTCGGCACCCTGCTCGCGCAGGTGGCGCGCGCAGTTGGCCGCGGCCAGGCCTCCCCCGACGAGCAGGAACTCGACCTCGCGCTCAGCCACCCGCGAGGAACCGGTTGATCTCCTGCGCGATCTCCTCGCCCTTGTCCTCCTGGAGAAAGTGGGCGGCGCCCTCGATCACCCGCAGGTCGCCCGCGCCGGGAATGAGGTCGACGAAGCGCTGCCCCGCCTTGGGGGTGAAGATCGGATCGGAGTCGGAGAAGCAGACCAGCGCGGGCTTTTGCCAATCGCCGAGGCGCTCCCTGACCATGTCCATCTCGGTGACGCCCGGAGCGTCCGGGGTGGTCGGCACGAGCAGTGGAAACATCGCGACGCCGGCCTTGGACTCGGCGTTCGGCCACGGCGCCTCGTAGGCGGCGATCACATCCGCGGCGACGTCGCTCGCGGTCGCTCCCCCGATCACGAATCCGACGGGGAGGTCGGGGTTGCGCTCGGCGAAGTCGCGCCACGCCATGAAGGCCTCGTTCACCTGCCCGGCGAACAGGCCGGTGTTCATGATCACCAGCCGCTCGGCTCGGTCAGGGTTCTCGACCGCCCAGCGCAGGCCGATCGGCCCGCCCCAGTCCTGCACCACGGCGGTCGCGTCCCTCACGTCGAGCATCTCGAGCAACTGGGTGACGACCCCGACGTGCCGGTCGTACGTGTACCAGTCGCGGTCGGTCGGCTTGTCGGAGCGCCCGAAGCCGGCGTAGTCGGGACATATCACCCGGTGCCCGGCAGAGACCAGGGGCCCGATCATCTTCCGGTAGAGATAGGACCAGGTGGGCTCGCCGTGAAAACAGACGATCGGCGATCCGTCGCCCTCGTCGACGTAATGGATTCGCAGGCCGCCGACCTCGACGTAATGCGGCTCGTACTCGTATCCGGGCAGGCGGTCGAAGCGCTCGTCTGGGGTCCTGAACGGGTCCACGACGACCGGTAGCCTACTTCAGCCCGCACAAGCCGGGACCGAGCATCGTTAGGGTCGTCGCGCATGCGGGTAGGCGTCAACCGTCCTCGCCGCGACCGACCAACACACATCGCCCCATCAGTGATCCACGCCCACATCTCATGACCACACGCCCCGCCGGCTCCAATGATGGGCGCGCACTCGTGGTGACCATCGCCGAGGACGACGCCTCGCTCAAGGTCACCGTCGCCGGCGAGCTCGACGTGTCGACGGTCCCGGCGTTCAACAAGGAGCTCTCGGAGCTGCGCCACGCATCGGCCGGCACGGTCGTGCTCGACCTCAGCGCGACGACCTTCATGGACTCGACCGGGCTGTCAGCCGTGCTCGTCGCCGAGATGCATGCCCGCATGAGGGGGCAGCGCTTCGTCGTCGTGGCAGGTCCGCCGCACGTCCACGAGCTGTTCAAGCTCACCGGCGTGGACAACTTCCTCGAGGTCGTCGGCCCCGGGGACGCTCCCGTCTAGCCGGTACGCCTAGTCCGCCGGCGCGCTTGCCATCGCGGGGCCCGCGACGCGAGCGAGCTCCTCGCGCAGAGCCGGCAGGTACATCTGGATCGCGCGATCCTCGACCTGATCGAGTGCCGCCAGCGTGCGGGCGATCTGCGCGTCCGTGTATTCGCGCATCTGGCCGTTGTCGACTCGCACGCGCCTCTGCTTGCGGCGCAGCTCCTGCTCCGACTTGGTCACGTAGTGGTTCACCCGGAGCCGCTCGAACGAGACCTCTTCAGTCTTGCTGAGCGGGGACCCCGGACGCGCCTCGATCGGGCGATGGTTCTCGTCGACCGTGAACGCCGGGTCACCGCGGAACATGAAGAAGTGCGCGAGGCAGAAGTTGCGGACTCGGCGCGGATCGACCACGCACTTGATCAGCCGGTTGCGCTCCTCCTCCTCCGTGCGGCGCGTGTACGCCTCGGTCACGAGAGCGTCCGGCATCGTCGCGTGGCCGGACGCGCCGAAGTTCGCCCAGTTCGCGCCAACGCCGGGCCAGCGCTCGTACTCGCCGAGCAGGTCCGGGAGCGGGCGCCCGAGCGGTGAGAAGAGGAACTCGTCGAGGTCGAGGAACGCGATCCAGCGCGACTGGTCTGCGTAGTTCTGGATGCAGTGCTGGAACGCCGCGGCCTGGGTCGCCTCGCCGGTGACGATGCCTGGGGGCAGGCACGCAGGCCACTCGTGCAACTGCACCACGCCCTCCTCGATGTAGGGCGCGAGCGCCTCGCGGTGCCCGTCGTCGGAGCTGCGGTTGTTGTACAGGAAGAAGTGCTCGACGCCGACGACGCGATGGAAAGCGACCCATTCCCGCAGGTACGGACCCTCGTCGCGGTATACGGCGCAGACCGAGAGGTAATGCGGGCGCACGCTCAAGCGGGATGCCCTCCGAGCGACGCCGGGCTGGAGTCGAAGGGCGGCGGCAGAAGTGGCTCGATCACCTCCCAGTCGTGCTCGACGCGCGCGAGCCGGACCTCCTTGTCCTCCTCCACCCAGTCGTAGTCGAGCGCGCGGTAACGCGCCTCGATCTCCTCGTAGGAATCGGACAGGACCGTGGACCCGGGATCGAGCCCGGTGATGATGCCGATGCCGGCAGGGCGCAGGTCCACCGCCGAGACGCGCAGGTCGGGCCGTTGCTCTCGAAGGCATGGGATCAGCTTCCAGACGTCGCCGCTCCAGGCGATCGTCTTGCGCTCGCGCTCGGCGTGGTCGCGCAATCGCGGGTAGCAGTCGTGCACGAGGATCACCGAGTTCTCGCCGCAGTGGCGCTCGAGGTTGATGAAGTCGCGCAGTGCGAACTCGAACAGGTGCATCCCGTCGATGAAGGCGAAGTCGAGCGGCGATCCGCCCAGCTCCTCCCTAAGGTCGTGTTGCGCGAAGAAGTCATCGCTCGTGAGCCGGAAGATCTTCGACGCCTCTTCAACCGCCGGATCGGAGAGGATCGGCTCGGGGTCGATCCCGACACTCCTCGTGCCGGGCAGCACGCAACCCAGCGAGCGGCCGGCGTGGACGCCGATCTCCGCGTACGTGCGCGGGCGCAGGCGCTCGTGCATGCGCTCCAGCAAAGCGAAGTAACCGACGGCGGCGTTCACCGCGGCGGCGCGCCGCACGTGGACCTCGAGACGGTCCGCGCCGCGCGGGCCCATCTTCCAGTAGTGCGCGCGATCGCGCTCTGCACGGTCGCCGGCCTGAGGGTGGCGGCGGACCTCGCGCAATTGCACGACGACACGGTCCCCGAGATCGACGAAGTCCAGCGGCACCAATCGCCAGTCGTGCCAGCCGAGCTCGTCCATGCGGGCCATGACCTGCCCGCGGGACTGGCGGGCGTGCACGACGGCATTCGGCGACTCGAGCCACTCGACCTCCGGGGCGAGCACACCGTCGAAGGCGCGCGGTCCGTCCGTATCGAAGGATTCGTAGGCGGCTCTCAACAGCGCCACGTTCGCCTTGTCCCCTGTCAATGCCTCTCCTCGTACATGGTGTCGGGCCGGCCGGCGCCGTGGCCGCGACCCGTTCTCAACCGTACTAGACGCGCAGCGTGGTTACGCGACCTTCGGCGCGATCGCCGTCCGGGCGGTAGCGTTCGCGTGAGGCGGCACCCCGTGTTGCTTTCCGATGCCCGCGAGAAGGGGGTCCACATGAAGCGTTTCCCGCTCCTGATCCTGATCTGCGCGACGGCCGCCTTCGGGCTTGCCGCGTGCGGCGACGACAACAGCAGCAGCAGCGACACCACCGAGCCTGCCGCGACCGAGACGACGACAACCGACGAGACGACCACCGGCTCAGGCGGAGCCGGTGAGACCGTCGAGGTCTCGGCCGACCCCGGCGGAGCGCTCGAGTTCGTGCAGAAGAGCCTGAGCGCGCCGGTCGGCGCGGCGACGTTCAGATTCGAGAACCCGTCATCCACGCCCCACGACTTCGTGCTCGAGGACGACGGCGGCCAGGAGGTTGCGAAGACCGAGGTGATCTCGGACGGCGAGGACACGGCCAAGGCGACGCTCGCGGCCGGCAAGTACACCTTCTACTGCTCCGTCCCGGGTCATCGCCAGGCGGGCATGGAGGGCACGCTCACCGCCAAGTAGCGAGAGCCGCTCCAAGTAGAGAGAGCCTCTATGTGATCAGAGGCACGCTGCAAGGCGCGGGCCCGGGTATCTTGTGCGGCGAGGAACGAGGAGTGCACGCACAGGAGAAGCTACCGCCGGGCCCGCGCCGGCCGGCTCTGATCCAGACGATCGGCTGGTGGTCTCGCCCGATCGCATTCCTCGAGCAGTGCCGTGCGCGATACGGCAAGCGCTTCACGGTCCGGCTGCTGAACACGCCGCCGTTCGTGATGATCGCGGACCCCGACGCCGTGAAGCAGATCTTCACCGCCGATCCGGAGGTCCTGCACCCCGGCGAGGGAGCGCAGATCCTCGAGCCGGTGGTCGGGCGCAACTCCGTGATCCTGCTTGACGAATCCGCCCACCTTCAGCAACGCAAGCTGATGCTGCCGGCCTTCCACGGAGAGCAGATGCAGCGCCTCGCCGGCACGATGATGGAGGTCGCCGAGCAGGAGGCCGCAGCGTGGCCGTCCGGCCAGCCGGTCGAGCTGCACCCGCGCTTCCAGGCGCTGACGCTCGAGGTGATCCTGCGCGCCGTGTTCGGCCTGGATGCCGGTGGGCGCCTCGATGGGCTGCGCGAGCGCCTCAACCTGCTGCTCGCGCTCAGCAGCAAGCCCGCGGCGATGGTCACCTCGCTCCAGCGCGGGCGCAGGTGGGCCGAGTTCCTGCGGATACGCGCGGAGGCGGATGCGCTGATCTACGAGCTCATCGACGAGCGCCGAGCCGAGGGTGGGGACCGCGACGACATCCTTTCGATGCTGCTCCAAGCCCGTCACGAGGACGGCAGCCCGATGTCCCACCGGGAGCTGCGCGATGAGTTGATGACGCTGCTCGTGGCGGGGCACGAGACGACCGCGTCCGAGCTGGCATGGGCGTTCGAGCGCCTCGGGCGCTCGCCGGAGGTCGTCGCCCGGCTGCACGAGGAGATCGACGCCGGCGACGGCGACGCGTACGTCACGGCGACGATCCAGGAGACGCTACGGCGTCGCCCGGTGCTGCCGAACGCCGCGCCGCGGCTCGTCAAGAAGCCGATCGAGATCGGCGGTTGGGAGTATCCCCCGGGCGTCTGCCTCGTCGCGAACTCGTACCTGATGCACCACGACCCGGGCCTCTACCCGGACCCCTACGCGTTCAGGCCCGAGCGCTTTCTCGACGAGACTCCGGGCACCTACACGTGGATCCCGTTCGGCGGCGGTCGCCGCCGTTGCCTGGGCGCGAGCTTCGCGCTGCAGGAGATGAAGATCGTGCTGACGGCGGTGCTCACGCGCTTCGACGTGACGCCTGCCACGGGGGCGTTCGAGCTCACCCGCCGACGCGCCATCACGATCAGCCCCGGTCGCGGAGCGACCACCGTGCTCCGCGAGCGCTCGCGCTCGCGCACACCGGTGGACCCCGAGCCGGTCGCGGCCTGACCCTTCGCGGGGCGAAGGGTGAAGACGGCGGCGCGTTGGACGCGCCGCCGCACCTGCCCGGCTGACGCCGGGCCCTTCCCTACTTGTTTACGACCTGCTTGAGCTTCGCGCCTGCGCTGAAGCGCGGGACGCGCGAAGCCTTGATCTGAATCGGCTCCCCTGTCTGGGGGTTCCTGCCCTGGCGGGCGCCGCGGTCCGCGACGTGGAACTTGCCGAATCCGGTGAGCGTTATCTCGCTTCCGCTGGCGAGCTGCTCCTCGATCGTCTGGAGCGCCGCGTCGACAGCCTGCTCCGCCTCACGGCGACTGAGCTCTGACTTCTCGGCGATCTGCTCGACCAGCTGGGCCTTGTTCATGAGGGCTCCTCCTCGTTGGAAGTGGCGCGCTGAAGCTAAATGCCCCATCGGACGCCTTTTTCGAGGAATGCCCGGCGGCAAGGCAGACGCGCCCAGTCAGACGCGCCAAGTCAAACGCGAGCCGTTACAGTCAACCATTCCAATGCAGTCGGTTGAAAAGGGTGGGTGGATGAGGACGTCAGGGAAGGCACCGCAGGAGAACGTCGTGTGGCACAACGGTCATCTGGAGCGGCCGGAGCGCTGGGAGGCGATCGGGCACGGGGGAGCGACCCTCTGGCTGACGGGATTGCCGGCCTCCGGCAAGTCGACGATCGCAACCGCGCTCGAGCGCGATCTGGTCGTGTCCGGGCGCTCGGCGTATGTGCTCGACGGTGACAACGTGCGCCACGGCTTGTGCAAGGACCTCGGCTTCGACGCCGCGTCGCGCGCTGAGAACGTGCGCCGCGTCGCGCACGTCGCCGCGATCCTCGCCGACGCGGGATCGGTCGCGATCGTCTCGCTGGTGTCGCCCTACGAGGCGGACCGCCTCGACGCCCGCGAGATCCACGAGCAGGCGGGCCTTCCGTTCGCCGAGGTTTTCGTGAACACCACCCTCGCGGAGTGCGAGCGCCGCGACCCGAAGGGCCTCTACGCGAAGGCGCGCGCCGGCGAGATCCCCAACTTCACGGGGATCGGAGCGCCCTATGAAGCACCCGAGGCACCCGACGTGACGATCACGCCCGAGGACGCCGTGGAGGAGTCGGTGTTCTTCCTGACCCAGGTGCTCGAGGCGCTCGCGCCCGAGCGGGCGGTCGCGTAGCGCTGCCGACACGATGAGCACCGGGGCCGCGATCGGGGCCGGCGCGCTGATCGGATTGGCGCTCGGCATCCTCGTCAGCGTGACTACCGGTGTTCCGCTCGCACCTGAGGTCGGGCTGGCGCTCGGTGCGCTGGTCGGCTGGCTCTTGCGCAGAGGTCGCGAGTAAGAGCCGGCGACGGGATCCTGAGCGATAATGTCGCAGGAGAGGCCATGACGTCACACGCGACGCATGTAATTGCCCTGGAACGGGGCGCCGTCCTGACTAATGTGCGCTATGGGACCCCAGGGCAGGACGGTGGCGCAGAACGGGTGGTGAGGCCGTATTTCTGAGCAGAACGTGGAGCTCGTGCGCCGGATTCACGGCATCTGGGCCAGCGACGGGCTCGGGGCCGCCACCGAACTCCTCGATCCGGGCATCGAGTGGGTCAACCCGGACGACGCCGTGGAGCCGGGCGTGCGACGCGGTCTCCCGAGCGTCATCGAGGCGGACAAAAGCGTCAATCTCAGCTTCGACGACGTCGAGCTCGATATCGAGGACTTTCTCGACGCAGGCGACCATGTGGTCGTGATCGCAACGTTGCACGCACGCGGCAGGGGCAGCGGAGCCACGGTCAACCGGCGACAGGGCTATGTCTGGACCATCGCGAACGGACGGGCCGTTCGGTTCTCCTGGTTCAACGACCCGGCGGTCGCGCTCGAAGCGGCCGGGCTGTCGCCGTAGGCGGCAAGTCCGTTGAACGGCGGATGTACGGACCGGTCGAGGCGGCATTCGAAGCACTCGGCCGGTCACGCATTTCCGAGGGGTGAGCGACGGGACTCGAACCCGCGACCGCCTGGACCACGACTCGCTTCCAGCACGCCTGGCTACCGCGTGAGGCGCGGGCGCCGATCAAATGTCGCCGCGAGACGGGTCGCTACTTTGAGGTCGCACATCACAACCGAAGGAGCTCCTATGTCTCGCGTCCGGGTTCACAATTTCTCGATCTCGCTCGACGGGTTCGGCACCGGCGACGGCCTGTCGTTGGAGGCGCCGTTCGGCCACGCCGGGGAACGGCTCCACGAGTGGATGATCGCGACCCGATTCTGGGACGCCGCCGGCACTGCCGGCGTCGACAACGCCTTCGCCGAGCGTCACGAGCACGGCATCGGCGCGGAGATCATGGGCGCCGGCAAGTTCGGCCCTCCTGGTTGGCAGGACGACCCGGAGTGGCGCGGATGGTGGGGACCAAATCCGCCGTTCCACACGCCGACTTACGTGCTGACCCATCGCCCGCGGCCGCCGCTGGAGATGGACGGCGGTACGACGTTCCATTTCCTCGATGTCGCGCTGGTGGATGTGCTCGCCGTTGCTCGGGAGGCGGCGGACGGTCAGGACGTCCGCATCGGTGGGGGCCCGACGATGCTGCGCGAGTTCCTCGCCGCCGGGCTCGTCGACCATCTGCATGTCGTGCAGGTCCCGATCCTGCTCGGCCGCGGCGTCCGGCTGTGGGACGGTCTGGAGGCGCTGGAGGAGCACTACGACGTGGAGGCGGTGTCGACGCCGAGCGGCGTCACCCATCTCACCTTCACCCGATGAGGGTCAGGTCGGCAGAACCCCTGGATCGAGCAGCCATGCGGCGTTCAGGTTGAAACCAGAATGAGGGGTGAGCGACGGGACTCGAACCCGCGACCGCCTGGACCACAACCGTAGGCCTGGTCACTAACTGGCCTACGTGGCGCACTCTGACGCGAGGTCAGGTGCGCTCCGTTCGCTCACCTGCGCTCACCTTAGTACCCCGGCTAGTACCCTGACGCGCGGCCTGGTCACACCACGGAGTCGGGGTGCGAGTCGGGCGGATCGATGGGCGGCGGCGGGTCGAACCGCGCGTCTGTCAGCAGCACGTCCGCGGTCGCCATCGCGCCCAGCTCGCCGTCGCCGCTGCGCCCAGCCCACAGGCCGCCGAGGCTAACCGTCACGTTCGCCGCGACCAGCGCGCTCGCCTCCGTGCCGATGCCGCCGTCCCGCTCGAAGTCGCTCCCGTCCCAGCGCAATTCGGCGGGCTGGCCGGCGTAGGTGCCGCGCGCCCGGAAGGTCATGGCACGACGCTACCGGCCGCCGCCTCGCGCGAGGGCGTCGGTTCCGTCGCCGGGCCGAACGCCGCCTCGACCCACGCCGCCTCGTGCGCACTCGGCGCGTAGTCGGCGTAGATCAGCGTGGTCGTGAAGTCGGCGTGACCCATCCACTCCTGCAAGGTCCGCATCGGCACGCCCGCTGCCGCCGTGCGCGTCCCGAACGTGTGGCGCAGGTCGTGGAACCGCACCGGCCTCACCTTCGCCCGCCTGAGCGCCTTCTTGTACCGCTTGAGGAGCTTCGAGCGGTCTATCTCCCCGCCGGTCAGCGGGTGCGCGAACACGAGGTCGTCATCGCCCGCCCATGCCGTCTCGCGGGACAGCCGGTCCAGTTCGCCACCAACGCGGTCGGCGAGCGGGACCGACCGGCTCGACCGCTTCGACTTCGGCGTCCCGTACTCGCCGCGCACGTAGTTGCGACGGATGCGCACGCGCGCCGCGACCCAATCCACGTCGCGCCAGCGCAGCGCGATCAGCTCGCCTTGACGCATCCCGGTCATCGCAGCCGTGAGGTACATCACCGCCAGCACCCGCCCGAGCGGGTCGTCCAGCTCGGCGGCGATCAGCGCCTCTAGCTCTTCTTGGTCGAGGAACCGAATGGCGGTCGTGGACTCGACCGCTGGCCGGTCCACGTCCGCGCACGGATTCGACGTTGCGAGCTTCTTCTTGCGCGCGAACTCGAAGATCGAATACAGCAGGCCGAGGTAGTTGAGGATGCTTTTGGTAGCGGCACCGTCAGCTTGCTTTGCCGCGATGAAAGCCTCCACGTCGGCGGGCGTGATCGCGTCGAGCTTCCGACCCGTAAAGAACGGCGCGAGGTGAACCCGCAGGTAGGACTCATAGCCCTCGACGGTCGAGGGCTTGCGACCCACGCCCGTCAGGTGGCGGATGAGCCGCTCGCCGGCCTCGGCGACCGTCACGCGCTCACGGGCGGGCGGCGTCACCTTGTCCACGATGCGGCGCAGCTTCGCCTCCGCGTCGCGCTGGGTCATGCCGCCGCCGCCAGGCTTGCGCTTCGGGCCGATCTTGCGCTTGACCTGGCGGCCCTCGGCGTACCACTTGCCGTACCAGTCCTCGCGTCCGGCGGTGGTGATCTTGACGAACAGGTGGCCCGTGCCGGGTCGCGCACGAGTGTTACGTTGATCTTGCATGGGAGATAGTCCCTCCTATGCCGGGGGCGGGCCGTTGACGCGGTGCCGCCCCGATTCACTTGTCGCCGTCATCCTATCGCCTCACTCCCGCGCCGCCGGCCAGCGAGCGACGCGCCGCAGGCTGCGCGCGCCCTCACGCTGGCAGCCTCAGGTGCGGGCGATCTCCGCCTGAGCCTCCCTGAGAAACCGCTGGTTCGCTTCGAGGCTTTGATCGGCAAGCCTTTTGACCGCTCGACGGGTGTTAGCGTCAAGCTGCCGACCGGCCGACACGAAGACGTCGAGCAGCTTGTGAAGCTCATCGAGGAAGTCGCCACAATCACGTGCGGCCTGGGTCGCTGCCGCGTCGTAATCCAGATGAAGCGACAGCCGGGCGGTCGCGAAGTGAAGGTCCCGGATCGCCTCTGACGCGGTGCGAAGTGCACCGGCCAACCCGGCCGCTGCCGAGCCTCCCTCTTGAAGCATCCGGTACGCCGCGTCAAGCGCCCTACCCGCAGCGTCAATCGTTTCGGCGACGGGATCGAGGCGGCTCCGAAGCTCGTCGCGATCGCGCAGCGTGCGCTCACCCCTGAAATTCGCTTGAGCGGTGAAGCGTGGTCCGAAGAGCGCGACAACACCGCCGGTATTGACGCCGGCCAGCGCAATGACGGTCGAGTCATCCATAGCGAGATTCTCGCGGCAGGCCCGGTCATCTCACCGTCCCTCCAAAGCCTCGCGCTCGGCGCGATGCCTCGGGCAGTCGCAGTAGACGTGCTTTGCCCACTTGTCGTGGCGCGGGTGGTTCGGGTCGGCGCCGATGCGCTTGTAGACCGGCGGGTCGCCAACACGCCCGTTGCCGGCGTTCCCGGACACGAGGTCACGTAAGGCAGCCGGGAGCTGGTGCGCGGGGACGAACCCCGCCTGACCGTAGGCGGCCTCTTCGATCAGGTGGTAGGCGGCGAGCGCGAGCGCGACGGCCACGTCGTCGTGCTTGCCGGCGTCGTGGTCCAGGCGCAGCACGCCGGGCGCTTTCTCGACCAGCCGCACGGACGCCAGCTCGTCCAGTAGGCGGGGATCGTTCGGCAGCGCGAGCGCGCGGTTGCGAAGCAGGACGTGCAGGGTCGAGCCGAGGCGACCGACGCTCGCCGCCGAGAAAGTGAACTCCTCCACTTGGACGCCTCGCACCCGCAGCCGTTGCGCGAGGCCGGCTGCTTGCCAGGGATCGCACACGACGCGCGCGTGGTAGGCGTTGGCCGCGTGCTTGATCCATTCTTCGACCTCCGCGAGCTGGACGGGTTCGCTGCGCGAGCCTTGCCACACGCGCAGGCGATCCAGCACGACGCGCCGTCCGTCCTCGGAACCGGAGAATTGCTCGGCATGTGCGACGACGGCGACCGTGGCGTCGTGCGTGAGGCCGAGGTCCAGTCCGATCACGTACTCGTGGCCGGCCTCGTAGTCGAGCGGCCCGTCGAGCGTCACGCACGCCAGCAGGTCATCGCGCGTGGTCAGCCGGTCCTCGCTGGTGGTCCAGACGTTCTCGAACAGGCGCAGGTACATCGACTCCGACAGCCGCCGCCGTTGCTCGGCCAGCCGGTCCTCGGACAGCCACGGCGCAGCACCGGGGACCTCGTGGACGTGCCACATCGGATCCTCGAGCGCGTGGTCCAGCACCGCGCGCGACCAATGGCCGGGATCGCTGGCGGTCGTCAGCACGACCAGTCGCGCGTCGTCACGCTTCGCCACGGCGCTCGACACCGCCTCCCACAACCGCTGCGGCGCGGCCGTCTCCGCCCACCACGCCAGCTCGTCACAGATCACGAATCGAGGGAGCAAGCCCCACGCGCCGGCTGCGTCCGCCGGCAGCACGTCGAGGGAGCTGCCGGTCGAGTGCGCCACCACGCGGCGAGCTTGCAGGTCGAGCGCGCCGTCGAGCTGCGGGGTCCGCTGGACGAACCCACGGATCGCATCGAGCGCGAGCGCGCCCTGGTCGGCATCGGCGGCGAGCCAGAAGAGCCGCTCGCGTTCGAGGGTCAGCAGCAGCGCGAGCGCGACGCCGGCCAGGTCGGTCGTCTTGGACGAACCGCGCGAGCGGGTCAGGTAGCTGTAGGGCGCGTCGCCGTCCAGCACGGCGCGTGCGTCGGCGAGCTGGAAGTCGGCAGCAGCCTCGCCCCACTTGCGCCCGTCAGGCAGCACGAGCGCGCGCAACAGGTCGAACGCGGTCACTCGTCGCCTCCGTCGAGTTGCCGGCCCTCGCGCGCCAGCTCTTCGAGGTTGTCGAGCAGCGCCCGTCCGCGTGCGTGGTCGAGGCCGAGGCGCGCGCGTGTGAGCGGTGCGATTGCCAGCTCGGCCTCGGCGGCGCTCGCCTGACGCTCCCATTGCCCGAGACGCTCGTAGACGCCGTGGACCTTGCCGGCGTCCGTGTCCTCGAACACCGGGTCGGCCTGGTCCTCGAGCCAGCCGTAGACGCGCTCGATACGCGCCAGCAGGATCGCGTAGCGCGCGACTGCCGGCCCGTTGCGAGCGGGGTCCAGATGAGGGTTCGCCTCGAACACCGGGCGCGTCAGCTCAGCCGCTCGCGGCTCGACCAGACGGTCCGAGCGAGCGCCGTGCGTCATGGCCGCCTGTTCCCCGGCTCGAACGGCGGCCATGAGTAACGGCGTGCCGGTGCGCGGTCGTCGGTCACGCGAGGCGCTGCATGCGCTCGGCGTCCGACTCCGGGGGATGCGGCACCGGGCGCGGCGGCTTGAACGTCCTCCGGCGCGACCACCGCGCCGGCGGGGAACCGATCCAGGCCGAGCATGTCACGCTACCACGGGCCGCGCTCCACGCTCGCATACAGGCCGCCGGCAGGGACTCAGCCCGGCCTCGACCTCTGCCGTTCGGACGAGCTGCTCGATCTGCGGCGCAATCGCGTCCAGTCGGCCTCGTCGGCCTCGGCCGCGCGGAGCTGCGCTTCGGCGGCGTCGCCGTCCTCGCGGAACGCATGACGCAGCTCGCGCCAAGCGTCCGCCTCCGTGCCTTCGGCCAGCGGGTCCGTGTGGGCGGACTCGGCGAACTCGCGCCGCAGCGCCTCCAGCGTGAGGTCGTCGCCGGCCCGCGTCGCACGCACGTACTCGGACCGCACGCGCTGCGCGAGGTCCTCGCCCGTGAGCGAGGTCGAGGGTGCGGCGAGCTTCGCGCGCACGCGCTCCCGCTCGGCCTGTAAGAGCTGCGGATCGTGGCGCTTGCGCAGCGCCTCCCGCTCGCGCCTCACGCGCTGGCGAGCGGAGCGCAGCGCCTCCCGGCGGGCGTTCACGAGGCCGCCCAGCGCGTCGTGATGTCGCGCTTGAACGCTGCCTCGGACGCCACCTTCGCCTCGCCACGGCGTGCGGCGAGGCGCGAGCCGTGTTCCTCGGGCGATTCGTAGCGCGCCGGCCCGAGTGTGTCGGCGAGAGCATGCTGTCGATGTTCATCATGCGCTGGCGGTGGCCGGCGATCAGCGCGCCGGCCGCGTTGAACTGCTCTGCGACTGTCTGTCGTGTGGTCATAGCGTTGCGGTGTCCCTTCCGTTGGTCAGTTGGCGGCGAGCCACTCGTCATCGAGCAGGCCCGCTTCGTGTGCTTCCTTCACGAGCCGGGAGAACGGCACGTCGGGCGGCAGCTCGGCGAGCGCCGTCCTCGCCGCCTCCAGCTCTTCGGGGGGTGAGGTCGTCCATCGCTTCCCTTCGGGTCGGTTGCAGGTGGCCGTCCGCAGCGCAGGCACCTCATGTCGCCGTCCTGGTCGCGGATCGGCTGCGGCGTGCGCAGCGGCACCGGTGTAGGGCGCAGCGGTGAACGTGTGGGTTCGCGGCGGTAGGTCGTCGAGGCCGCCTCACGCCGGGATCGAAGTACCCCACGCAGTACCTCAGCGGCGCAGGTGTGCCGCGTCTCGGCTCTACAGCAGCCCTACAGTGCCTACTCATCGCCCCGACCTCCTGGTCCGCTGCCAGGCGCGTGCTTTCGGTAGCGCGTCGGCGGCGCAGTCGGCCCACGCTCGCGGTCCGTGACCCACGCCTCGATTGCCTCGTGCCTGTAGCGGCGGTAGCGCCCCAGCGGGACGTGCGGTAAGCGGCCGGCGCGCGTCTCCGCGTACACCCAGCTCACGGGTACGGCGAGCAGCGCGGCCACGTCCTCGGCAGTGAGGAGCTGCGCGCTCACGCCGGCCTCGTGCGCATCGTTCGGCTGGTACGGAAGGTACGGAGGCGGGTGTCGCGACGGCCGCGAAACCGGCCCGTAGGCGTCGGGCCGGTGGCGGGTCCGCAAAACGTGGCGCTAACGTGGCGCGAACGTGGCGCTAAGGACTTAGCGACAGCGCGGTGACGGGTTGCGGGAGGCCAGCGACGGCGCGGCGCGCGCACTACAGCGCGCCGCTCGTCGGCTGCCGACCCGTTGGCGCGAACCTGGCGTGAAGGCTGCGCAAAGCACCACTCCCGAGCGGAGTTAGCGCCAAGCGCCATAGCTATATAGGTGGCGCTTCGCTTGGCGCTAAGCATCTGCGGCCTCCGTGAGCTGGTAGACGCCGCGCTTCACGCGCTCGAACGCGCCGCCCTCGATGCCGACCTCAAGCGCACGCGTGAACGTGCGGTCGCCGCGCTCGACGCCCAACGCCTCGGCCAGCTCCACCTTGCGCTGCGGCTCGCCAGCCTCGACCAGCAGCTCGGTCACTTCCTGTTGGAGCGCCTCGACCTTCGCGTCGTCCGCGCTCGCCTCGCCCTCGTTGACGACCTCGGCCGACAGCAGCACGCGCCGCGCATCGAGCTGCGAGCGAATGCAGGTGACCTCCGTCTGCTCGGCCGCGCCGTCGCGCAGCTTGCCGACCTCAAGCTGGAATCGCTTTTCGTAGGCGAAGCCCTCGCCCTCGGTGGGTGTCTCGACTCCGCGCCCGCGCACCGACAACACGAGCTGCGCGTCGGCCTGCGCAATCCACGAGCGCGCGCCCATCGTCGCCATTGAGCGGTTCGTGCGTGTACCCGGATGCGGCTTGCGCTCGTGCAGCAGCAGGACGACCGGCACGCCGGTCGCGGCGATGGGGCGAAGGTGCTGCGCGTAAAGCGCGACGACCTGGTCGTTGTCGTTGACCTCCGGCGCAGTCGCAGCAGCTCCGGTGTCGATCACCACGAGGTCGGCAGGTGCGCGCTCAAGCTCGTAATGCAGCCACTCCGTCCAGTCCGCGCCCTCAGCCCCGAGCTGGACGCCTAAGCGGCTGTAGTAGCGCAGGTGGTGTTGGACCTCGACCGTCAACCCCAGCGCACGCACACGGGCGCGCACGAGCCGCACCGGGTTCTCTTCGTCTATGTAGACGACGCTGCCGTGGCGCGCGTGCAGCGCGCTCCCGAGCCACTCGTCGGCTCCTGTCACGGTTCGCACCGCAAGGTCGAGTGCGTGGAAGGACTTGGCCGTGCCGGTATCGCCCGTAAGCGCCGTGATGGTGCCGCGCTCGATGCGTCCATCGACCAGGTAGTCGGGTGGCTCGGGGTCACGCTCAACGGCAAGGTCGAGCGGGCGGCGCTCGGACCACTCTGCGGGAGTCGGGTTCCGCTCGTCCGCGTGCCACTCCGCCGCGACGGCCTCGGCAGCGAAAGCTCCCAGTACCTCCGGCGTCGGCATGCCGCTCACGCGGCGATCTCTAGATGCTCGACAGCCGTGATACACAGCAGCCGCACGAGTGCGCGCCGCACGCTTGCGTCGTTGCAACCGCTCAAACAGCCAAGCTCGACCTCGCCGCCCGGCAGACGCTCCACAACTTCCAGCGCAAGGCAGCCCTCGACGCGACACGACGGACACGCCGCGTATGCGCGCTCGTGAACGTCGGCGGGTGGCTCCGGCGTAGCTCGGCACTCGAACGCACACAGACGGAGCGCGAGCAGAAACCGGTCGAAAGGCCGCTCGAATGAAGGGGTGTCGTCAGCCCTCGCCTGTACGGTCATTCCTGTTCCTGTTCTGCGGCCCGGTTTCCGACCGGGCCGTTTCCGTTCATGGCCTCCGCGACCTCGGCGGCCAGACGATCCAGCGCGTCCACATAGCGCGCCAGCTCGTCACCACGCGGCGTTCGCAGACCTAGCTCGTAGCGGGCGACGCTCGCCCGCGTGACGCCCACCGCATCGGCAAGCTGCCGCTGAGACAGCCCGCAGGTTTGGCGCAGGAGCCGTCGCATTTCCAGGTCCGGCAGCCGCCGACGCGGGGCGGCTCCGGCGAGCGCGTGCGATAGTGGGTCGCGTTCCATAGGTGCGCCCGCAGGGTTCCAGCCGGTCCAACTTCTACCGTCAGCGTCATCGAGGTAATCGGTAGAAGTGAGATGCTGGATCGGCGGCGCGCGGCGCGCCTGCACAAGCTCCCGCGCCTAGAGCTGCCGGCGATTAGCAAGAACGGTCGCGTCGTTCGACGGGTGCAGCTCTACCGGAACGTGGGCGACGGGTTCGTCGCGCGTTATGAGATCGTGCCGCTGGACGACGGCGACGCTGGCGTCGGGGTGTTCACGGTCACCCACAAGCGTTCGACCGGACGACCCTTGCCCGATGCCGTGCGCCGCGAGGTGGTGAGTTGGTCGGCGGTGCGGCGGGACTTCGCCGAGTTGGCCGGAACCACGAATGCTCAAGACGCCGAGCTGCTCGCCCGGTATGGGTTTCGGGTCGAGCGCCTAACGGTCCGGTCGGCGTGGTCGCCGACGCGACGACAGCAAGTGCGCCCGGTTCGCGGCGGTGTACCGCAAGCACCGGAAGCGCAGCAGTAACTCCCCGACCGCCGACACCGCGCGCGAGGTAGGTTGCTCGCGCAAGTACGCGGCCAAGATGATCCACGACGCCCGCGAACGCGGGTACCTACCGCCCACCACTCAGGGCAAGCCGGCGAGCTGAGCGCCGCCGCCCGGATCGACCCTCCCCCGATGCTGGCCGCCGCCGAGGTGTGCCGCTACTCTTACAGCCGGCGGCGGGGGATCATGCGCGAGGCCGAAGGCGACGGCCTGGTCGAGCGGGTCGAGGGTCAGCCCGGTCACGCCACGGCGGTTCGTTGAGCGAGTGCAGCAGCGAGCCGTTGCAGCTACTCGGCTGGCTCTGACGGCGCTAAGCTAGCGCCAAGCAATCGGAGGGGAAGTCAATGCGGGGCCGCTCGTGGATCGTCGTGACCAGCGTTATTGCGCTGCTAACAGCAGGCTTGTCTTCGCCAGCACAAGCCGCCTTTCCCGGCCAGAACGGCAAGATCGCGTTCCAGCGCGGCGACGACATCTGGACGATGAACCCGGACGGCACGGCGCAGGTGAACCTCACGAACACCGCCGTTGCCGAGAACAACCCGGCGTGGTCACCCGATGGGACGAAGATCGCGTTCGATCGGGTCATCGGCCCCGGCTTCAACCGGCAGGTGTTCGTGATGAACGCGGACGGGACCGGCGCGACGCCGGTTCCCAACACGTCCGGTGGCGATGATCCGTCCTGGTCCCCGGACGGCACCCAGATCGCCTACCAGGGCGCTGGAATCGTCTTCAAGATCAACGTCGACGGGACAGGCAAGACCGCCCTGAATGGGGGCGAGGCGCCGGCCGATCCCGAGTGGTCCCCTGACGGCAGCAAGATCGCGTTCACCGACGATGGGCCGCCACCGGAGTGCATCGTGGACGTCTATGTGATGGACGCAGTGGAGGCCAGTCCGTCGACAACCTCACGTGCGGCTTGGTGAGCGGCGAGTTCAACTCGTACCCGAACTGGTCGCCCGACGCGCAGCGGATCGCCTTTGCACACGATGGCACGTGCACGCCCGGCCCAAGCTGTCCACCCGGCGGCATCACGACGGTCAAGCTCGACGGCACCGACCGGCAGTTCGTTCACTTCGGTGACGCGCCCGCATGGTCACCCGACGGCCGGAGGTTCGCCTTCACCACCGGAACGCCCTCCGGCAACGGCCACGTCTGGACCGTGAACGCGGACGGGACCGGGGCGGTAGACGTGACGACCGGTAACTGGCCCGACTGGCAACCGATCCCCATCAACGCTACCCCCGCCCCAAGGGCGCAACGCCCTTCCGCGCATCGCTCACTACTGCCTATGAGGCCTGCACCGCCCCGAACCGCACCCACGGACCGCCGCTCGCGTTCCCGTC
This sequence comes from uncultured Solirubrobacterales bacterium, assembly GCA_963724065.1. Taxonomy (GTDB): domain Bacteria; phylum Actinomycetota; class Thermoleophilia; order Solirubrobacterales; family JBBDJG01; genus DASRIA01. The sequence goes on along the minus strand of CAVRTB010000001.1, from coordinate 641,216 downwards.
GTGTGCCAGCCCGCAGCAGACATCCGCCCACCTGACGGTCGGAACGGGCGACGCGAACGGACTGCCCGCCCGAAACGAGGGCGACCTGAAGCTCGCCACACAAGTCGGCGTCCCCGGCGGCCTGGACGACGCCGACGTGAACATCACTTTCTTCATGGACGACGTCTTCACGAACGCGCTCGCCGACTACACCGGCGAACTGCGCGCGCGCATCACGCTCCAGATCACCGACAAGGACAACACGCCGCACCCCGGCGGCCCGGGCGCAGGCACTACGACCTCGATCCCGCTCGAAGTGATCGCCCCGTGCACGCCCGTTGCCGATCCGCAGGAGGGCTCCGCGTGCACCGCCACCACGACCGCCGACGCGCTCGCACCCGGCACCGTCAAGGAAGGTCGCCGTGCCATCTGGCAGCTCGGCCGTGTCGAGGTCTACGACGGTGGGCCTGACGGCGACGCCGGCACCCCGACGGGCGACACGCTGTTCGCGACGCAGGGGTTGTTCGTTCCGTAGCGTTTTTGCGCGGCCGCCGTAAACTTTAGTACCCCACGTAGTACCCCAGCCGGTGAGTCGCAGGTCGCCTCTGCGACGGAAACCCCGCCGGAGCAGGGCTTCCCGAGGGGTGAGCGACGGGACTCGAACCCGCGACCGCCTGGACCACAACCAGGAGCTCTACCAACTGAGCTACGCCCACCACGCGGCCGGTCGACCGTGACAGGAATCTAGCAGCGCACTTTTCGGCCTGACCGACCGTAATGGTCCTGCAAGGCGGACCGGCGACCATATTCGGGAAATGCTCGTGTTGATGGGCTTCGCCTTGCTGGTCGGCGCCGCGACTGCGATCACGCCATGCGTGCTGCCGGTGTTGCCGGCCCTGCTGTCGGCCAGCGCGGTCGGCGGGCGCAGGCGACCGGTCGGCATTGCGCTCGGGCTGATGCTCACCTTCACGGTCACGATCGCCGGCCTTGCGTCGGTGATCGACGGCGTCGGCGTCGCTGACGGGACGGCGCGCTCGCTCGCGGTCGCGGTGCTGATCGGCTTCGGCGTGATGCTGCTGTGGCCGCGACTGGCCGCGCGCGTGCAGGCGCCGCTCTACCGGCTCGCGCGTTTCGGGCCGCGTACGCGCGGTGACGGATTCTGGTCGGGGATCGCGGTCGGGGGTGCGCTCGGATTCTTGTACGCGCCGTGTGCCGGACCGATCCTCGCGGCGGTCGTCTCGGTGAGCGCCACGACGGGCAGCTCACTCGAGATCCTCGCGATCGCGTTCTCGTTCAGCGCGGGCTCGGCCGCGGTGCTGCTGGCGCTCGCGCTCGGCGGCCGGCGCACCGTCGAGCGGATCCGTGCGGCCGGGCGCGGGCCGGTGCTGCAGCGCGCCGTGGGCGCGGTGATGATCGTCACCGCGATCGCGATGGCGGGCGAGCTCGACGTGCGCTTCCAGACGGCGCTCGCGGATCGCTTCCCCGACTTCCTCGTCAACCCCACCCAAGCCCTCGAGGAGTCGGATGCGGTCGCCAACCGGCTCGAGGACCTGCGCGGCGAGTCGCGCTTCCCCTCGACCGGGGGGCCGGCACCGCGGTCGGCGCTGCCCGTGCTCGGCACGGCCCCCGAGTTCGCCGACACGCAGCAATGGTTCAACACGGACGGGAAGCGTCGCCTCACGATGCGCGGGCTGCGCGGCCGGGTCGTGCTGATCGACTTCTGGACGTACACGTGCATCAACTGCATCCGCACGCTGCCACACCTGCGCGCTTGGGACGAGCGCTACGCGCGCCGCGGCCTGACCGTCGTGGGGGTCCACACGCCCGAGTTCGACTTCGAGAAGGACGCCGGCAACGTCCAGCGCGCGATCAGCCAGAGCAACCTCGGCTACCCCGTCGCGCAGGACAACGACTACGGGACCTGGAAGGCGTGGGGCAACCAGTACTGGCCGGCGAAGTACCTGGTCGACGCGCGGGGCCGCGTGCGATACGTCCACTTCGGTGAAGGGAAGTACGGCGAGACCGAGGGTGCGATCCGCTCGCTGCTCGCGGAGGCGGGGAACGAGCGATTGGGCCGGCGCACGCGCGTGGGAGGCGAGGCTCCCTCCACTGCGGTGACGACACCCGAGACCTATCTCGGCTTCGAGCGCGCGGAGGGGTTCCTGCCCGACGGGGTTGTCAGCGGACGCCACACCTATCCAGGCGTTGAGCACCTGCCGGATGGTGGCTTCGCGCTGGGCGGGACCTGGACGGCCGGCGCCCAGAGGGCGACGGCGGGACGCGGGGCGTCGCTGTCGGCGCGCTTCGGCGCACGCCGGGTGTTTCTGGTGTTGGGCACGAGCGACTCGCGTCCGAGGCGGGTGCGAGTGCTGCTGGACGGGCGCCCGATCACATCGGCGGCGGCGGGCGGTGATGTCCGGGACGGAGTCGTGACCGTTCGCGGACAGCGCCTCTACCGGCTCGTCGATCTGCCGCGCGTCGAGCGCCGGCGGTTGACGCTGCGCTTCGAGGCGGGCGTCGAGGGTTACGCGTTCACGTTCGGGTGAGACGCGTCGAGCGCGAGAGGCTCAGGGGTTCGATCGGATTCAGCGCGCCGCTCCTCACCACCTGGGCAACCGGCATCGCGACCCCGCTCCGGTCAACCCTCGCCCGTCCGGGAGCCATCTCCGCATTCCATCGTGCCCGCGGTGCGCTCAGACACCCACGTGGGATTTTTCGGATGCCCCCGGCAGGATTCGAACCTGCGACCCGCTGCTTAGAAGGCAGCCGCTCTGTCCGACTGAGCTACGGGGGCGGACGCAGCCAAGGCTAGCGGCGACGGAGTGTGCCGCATGTGACTTGCTGAGGCGACGCCGGCCGGATAGGTTCATCGCCCAACGATCGCGGGAGGGATGGCGGTGCAGGATCGGCTGATTGCAAGGACGCACGCGAAGGGCTGGGTCGTCACCGCGATCGCCTGCTCGTTCCTCGCCGCCCTGGCGTTCTCGCCCTCCGCCCAGGCCACGTTCCCGGGCGGCAACGGCAAGATCGCCTTCCACACGAACCGCGACAGCGGCAACTTCGACATCTACACGACGAACGTCAACGGGACCGGCGCCACGCGGCTCACGACAAACGCGGGCGAGGACCTGCTGCCGGCCTGGTCGCCGGACGGCACCAGGATCGCTTTCGTGAGCACCCGGGACGGCAACTACGAGATCTACACGATGAACGCGAACGGCACGGGCCAGGTGCGGATCACGACCAACACGGCGGACGACGTACAGCCCACTTGGTCGCCCGACGCCACCAAGATCGCCTTCGTCAGCACCCGGGACGGCAACGGTGAGATCTACACGATGAACGCGAACGGCACGGGCCAGGCCAGGATCACGACCAACACGGCGGCCGAGGGGTTTCCGAGCTGGTCGCCGGACGGCACCAGGATCGCGTTCCAGTCCGATCGCGACGGCGACTTCGAGATCTTCACGATGAACGCCGACGGGACGGGCCAGACCGCGCGCACCGTGAACAGCTTCGTCGACCAGCGTCCCGACTGGTCGCCGGACTCGGCACGGATCATCTTCGACACGAACCGTCACGGCAACGTCGAGCTGTACACGATGAATTCCGACGGCTCGTCCCAGGTGAGGCAGACGAGCAACCCCGGCGACGACGTCGCCGGCGGCTTCGATCCCCAGAACACCGGCCAGCTCCTCTGGGCCTACAACGGCGACGGGGACTACGAGATCTTTACGACGAGCACCCAGCCGACCTTCAACACCGCGGCCGACGAGTATCCGGACTGGCAGCCGATCGCCAACACCTACGCGCGCCCGGCCGGCGCAACGCCCCTGAGAGTTCCACTGGTGCCTGCGTACAAGCAGTGCACCGCGCCGCAAACCGCGCATCGCGGCACTGTGACGACGCCCTCCTGCTACGGGCCGACGCCGGAATCGACTTACCTGACCGTGGGCACGCCGGACTTCAACGGCGCGGCGTCCAATTCGTCGGGCTCGCTTCGAATCGACGTCTTCTGCAACGGCGGCGGGCCGACCGAGGCACCGCCCTGCCTGACGACGGCAGGAGATCAGCTCGACGGGAGGATCACCGTCAGCGTCACGGACGTGCGCTGCGCCGGCACGAGCGGGAGCTGCGCGGGCGGGCCCCTCGCGGACTACTCGGGCAACCTCCGGGCGATCGCGCAGTTCAGGATCACCGACAAGAACAACGGGCCGACCGGGACCGGCTTCTCGGCCAACGCCACGGTCCAGGACATGCCGCTCGCGTTCAACGTGCCATGCACCACGACAGTCGACACGGCGGTCGGTGCAACGTGCTCGCTGACCAGCAGCGTCGACGCCGTGCTGGGCGGTAACACCGCGATCACCGAGCAGAAGCGCGCGATCTGGCAGCTGACGGGAAGCGACAGCGACGTCAGGCTGTTCGACGGCGGTGCCGACGGCGTCGCGCAGACCACAGGCGACAACACGCTCTTCATGGCCGCGGGGCTGTTCTTCCCCTAAGGGCGTCGAAGCCCGGGCGGCCCTAGCTCAACCCCGGCCTGCTCAGCCCTGGCGATCCGGGCCGGCGCGCTCGATCGTGATGCGCAGCAGGACGCGGCGCTCGCGCTCCATGCGCGTGCGGTAGTCGTCCCAGTCCGGGTTCTCGCCGGGGAAGCGCTCGTAGTAGTCGATCAAGAGGTCCATCGCCTCGGGCAGGGACACGACCTCGGCCGTGCCCTCCACGTAGACCCACGCGCCGAAGAACTTGTCGGTGAACGCGCACAGCTGCGCACGTGGGTCGCGACGCAGGTTCTTGGTCTTGATCGCCGTCTCGCGGCTGCTGATGATCACGCGTCCCTCGCCGTCGACGGCCGCGATCACCGGGCTCTGCTGGACGGCGCCGCCGGAGCGCCTGGTGGCAAGCACGCCGCGATGGTTCTCGCGCAGGAAGTCGCGGGCCTTGTCGAGGTCCATGAGGACCAGGGTACATGCCGCCTACACTTGCCAAAGCGGGGCGTAGCTCAGCCTGGTAGAGCACTGCGTTTGGGACGCAGAAGCCGTCGGTTCGAATCCGGCCGCCCCGATGGAGCAGGCACCCGTTCGCCCGCGGATGTGCGCCGGGCGCCGTTGCCGTAGAACTCCGTGGGCATGGCCGCGTCCGAAGCCACGATCCTCGACGCCGGTGGGCGCGATCTGCGCGTGTCGAGCCCCGACCGCGTGATCTTCCCGCCGACCGGGCGCTCAGGCGCGGTCACCAAGCTCGACGTCGCCAAGTACTACCTCGCGGTCGAGGACGGCATCATGCGCGCGCTCGACCGGCGGCCGACGACGCTCGAGCGGTGGCCGAAGGGCGTGCACCCGGGCATCGTGCTCTCGACGCGCGAGAAAGGCGGCGGCGACGCCTTCTTTCAGAAACGCGTCCCACGTGGAGCGCCCGATTACGTGCAAACGGTGCAGATCCAGTTCCCGTCGGGTCGCACCGCGGATGAGATCTGTCCCACGGAGATAGCCGTCGTCGGCTGGGCCGCCCAGATGGGCACGATCACGTTTCACCCGTGGCCGGTGCGCCGCGACGACGTCGACCATCCGGACGAGCTGCGCCTCGACCTGGATCCGCAACCGGGCACGGACTTCGCCGACGCCGTGCGCGTCGCCGCCGAGGCCCGCGTGCTCCTGGACGAGCTCGGCTACACCGGCTTCCCGAAGACGTCGGGAGGCCGAGGCGTCCACATATATGTCCGCATCGAGCCACGCTGGACGTTCACGGACGTCCGCCACGCCGCGATCGCCTTCGGGCGCGAGCTCGAGCGGCGTCTACCGGGTCAGGTCACCACCAAGTGGTGGAAGGAGGAGCGCGGCGAGCGGATCTTCATCGACTACAACCAGAATGCGCGCGATCGGACGATCGCCTCGGCCTACAGCGTGCGGCCGAGGGCGGGCGCGCCGGTCTCCGCACCGGTGATGTGGGAAGAGCTTGCCGAGATCGCGCCCGAGGACTTCACGGTCGCGACGATGCCAGCGCGCTTTGCCGAGGTAGGCGATCGCCACGCCGCGATCGACGACGTCGCCCACTCGCTACAGCCCCTGCTGGACATGTACGAGCAAGAGGGAGAGGGGGACATGCCCTACCCGCCCGACTATCCGAAGATGCCGGGAGAGCCGAAGCGCGTTCAGCCCTCGCGCGATCGCGATCGCCCGCGGTAGCCGTCAGGGGGATTGCGGCAGCTTGGCCGAGCCCCGCCTCGCGGCCGGAGCCGAGGGCGGCGGCACGACCGGCCCGATGTCACCGTCCGGCGCCTCGTCCAGGTCGACGATCACCGGCGCGTGATCGCTCGGCCCCTTGCCCTTGCGGGCCTGCCGGTCCACCCATGCCGCCCGCACTCGACCGGCGACCGCCGCGCCGGCCAGCACCAGATCGATCCGCATCCCGAGGTCCTGATGGAACATTCCGGCGCGGTAGTCCCAGTAGGTGAAGACCCGCTCGTGCGGCCAGCGATCGCGGACGACGTCCCGCAGGCCGAGTGCCTGCAGCTCCGCCAGCGCAGCCCGCTCCGGCGGTGTCACATGAGTCTGGCCGATGTAGGCGTCGGGATCGAACACGTCGTCGTCCGTCGGTGCGATGTTGATGTCGCCACAAACGACGGTCGCCTCCGGGCCGGGGGCAACCATCTCCCGCAGCGAAGCGAGCCAGGCGAGCTTGTACTGATAGTGCTCGGACCCCGGCTCGCGCCCGTTCGGAACGTACACCGAGACCACCCGGATCCCGGCACAGGTGGCAGACACCGCGCGCGCCTCCGGATGCGGGAAGCCCGGCGCTCCGGCGAGTCCCGCCACGACGTCGTCCAGCCCCACGCGCGAGAGGATCGCCACCCCGTTCCACGTCGCCTCGCCGTGAGCTGCGACCGCATAGCCGCGAGCGGCGAGCGCTTCGCCGAGCAGGTCGGCGAACGCGTCGTCTGCGAGCTTGGTCTCCTGCAGGCAGACCACGTCCGGCCGCCGCTCGTCCAACCATGGCAGCAGCCGCGGCACGCGCTGCTTGGCCGAGTTGACGTTCCAGGTCGCGATTCGCACCGACACCACGGTAGCCGCACCGGAACTGCTCGATAGGGTGCCTTGTATGCCGGAGCTGGCTCTCAAGCGCGCTGGCGGGATCGCCTACCGGGAGGCGGAGCCCGCGCAGGCAACGGACCGCCTGCCTGCGCTGTGCATACACGGGTGGCCACAGAGCTCCTACATGTGGCGCCACATGCTCCCCGCACTCGCGTCAGCGGGACGCAGGGCGGTGGCGCCGGACCTTCCGGGCTTCGGCGACTCGCCGCCCGACTCGCCCGGGACCTTCGAGCGTCACGTCGAGGCGCTCGAGCGGTTCCGCCGCGCGGTCGGGCTCGACCGGGTCGTGCTCGCCGTCCACGACACGGGCGGCCTGATCGGCTTGCGCTGGGCGTGCGATCACCCGGACGCCGTGGGCGGCCTCGTGATCACGAACACCGGATTCTTTCCCGGCCACGAGTGGATCGAGATCGCCAAGACGATGCGAACCCCGATCCAGGGCGAGGCGCTCGTGGACAGCCTCTCCCGCGATGGGTTCGCCACATTGCTCGAGGAGGCATCCAGCGAGTTCCACAAGCGCGCGCTCGACGAGTACTGGAAGGCGTTCTCCAGCGCGGGCAACCGCCGCGGGATGCTCGAGCTTTATCGCTCCTTCAACGACGACCAGCTCGAGTCCTATCAGCGAAAGCTCGCGGCACTCGAGGTGCCCACGCTGATCCTCTGGGGCCGCCAGGACGAGTACATCCCGCTCGACTACGCAACCCGGTTCGCGAAGCAGATTCCGGGCTCGAAGCTCGTGCTGCTCGACGGCGTTCGCCACTTCCTCTTCGATGACGAGCCGGAGCGCTGCGCCCGGGAGGTAGGGGACTTCCTCGCGGAGGCGGGTATCTGAGCGGCCGGCCTACGCCGCGAGCCGCTGCTCGGCTCGCACCTGGGAAGTGACCTTCGAGAACTTCATTCCCTCGTCCTCGAGGGAGCCGTGCCTGAGCATGAGCACGTCGCGTGCGTAGTTCTGGTGAAGACGCCACGGCGTTCTGCCTCCCTGCTTCGGGAGGTCGTCGATCGACCGCTTTACGTAGCCCGCGGTGAGGTCGATCATCGGCTCGGTGGGCAGCGATGCATCCGGGGCGCGTGGCGTGCACGCATCGTGACCGTGCTGGTCCATGTGGCCGAGCAGCCGGCAGACGTACTGCGCGACCAGGTCCCCCTTGAGCGTCCAGGACGCGTTGGTGTAGCCGAGCGTGTACGCCATGTTGGGCACGCCGCAGAGCATCATGCCTTTGTAGGTCACGGTCTCGGACAGCTCGATCTCGCGGCCGTCGACGGCGATCTTCATCCCTCCCAGCATCAGCAAGCTGAGGCCGGTGGCCGTCACGATCACGTCGGCCTCGAGCTCGAGGCCGGACTCGAGCCTCAGCCCCTTCTCGGTGAACATCTCGATGCGGTCGGTGACGATCGACGCATCGCCCTTGCTGATCGCGGTGAAGAGATCACCGTCGGGCACCAGGCAGACGCGCTGATCCCACGGGTCGTAGCGCGGCTTGAAGTGCGCGTCGACGTCGTAGCCCTCGGGGAGGTGGCGCTGGACGCCCTTGCGGAGCAGCGCTCGCACGAAGCGCGGCGCGCGCCGGCTGAGCTGGAAGAAGGCCGTCGTGAGCAGCACGTTCTTCCAGCGCACGAGCGGATAGGCGACCTTCGCGGGCAGGACGCGGCGCAGCAGGTCGGCGATCGGGTCCCGCCCCGGGAGGGACACGACGTAGCTCGGGGAGCGCTGGAGCATCGTCACGTGCGCGGCGCGCCCGGCCATCGCCGGCACCAGTGTCACGGCGGTCGCCCCGCTGCCGATGACGACCACGCGCTTGCCGGTGTAGTCGAGGTCTGCGGGCCAGTGCTGCGGGTGGACGATCTGCCCCCCGAAGCGCTCGCCCCCCTCGAACCCGGGCGTGTAGCCCTTGTCGTAGCGGTAGTAGCCGCTGCACGTGAACAGGAAGTCGCAGGTGAAGCGCACGGCCTCGCCGGTGTCGGCGCACTCGGCCTCGACGGTCCAGCGAGCGTCGGCGCTGGACCAATCGGACCGCACGACGCGATGGTTGAACCTGATGCTCCGGTCGACCTCGTGGTCGCGCGCCGTCTCGCGGATGTAGCGCAGGATCGCGTCGCCGTCCGCGATCGCCTTCGCCTCCTCCCACGGGCGAAACGAATAGCCCAGGGTGAACATGTCGGAGTCCGAGCGGATGCCCGGGTAGCGGAAAAGGTCCCACGTGCCGCCGATCGCGTCCCGCGCCTCGAGGATCGCGAAGGTGGACCCCGGGCGCTCAGCCCGCAGATGACAGGCGGCGCCGATGCCGGAGAGGCCGGCCCCCACGATCAGGACGTCGAGATGCTCCGGCGAGCGCTTGGGCAGGCGCGCCGAGAGGCCGGGAGGGGCCGGGTCCATGGTCCGTGGTGCCGTCGCGGAATCCATCGTTCAGGCAGATTATCAACAGTATGTCGAGCGGGTAAACGTGATGTTGGGCACACTCGACGACCTGTAAGATACGGGCATGCCTTCCGCCCCCTCGCAAACTCCGCCCACGCGCGGACGACGTGTGCCGCGCACCACGGGTGATGATCGCGAGCAGGCGATCCTCGCGACCGCCGAGCGCCTCTTGGAGGACCGGCCGCTGCACGAGATCTCGGTCGACGACCTCGCGCGCGGCGCGGGGATCTCGCGCCCGACGTTCTACTTCTACTTCCCCTCCAAGGAGGCGGTGCTGCTCACGCTGCTCGATCGCATGGTCGAGGAGGCCCGCGCGAATCGGGGCGAAGCGCTCGAGCGCTTCCCCGAGGATCCGCCGCGCTGGCTGCGCCAGGCGATCACGGCCATCTACGACACGTTCCGGTCGCACCGCGCCGTCGCACTCGCCGCCGCCGACGCCCGGTCGACCAGCACCGAGGTGCGCGAGCTGTGGGCACGCGTGATGGAGATCTTCGTGCAGGAAACGACCGCCGCGATCGAGGCCGTCCGCGCAAGCGGCGCGGCGCCCGCCGACGTGCCCGCGCGCGACCTCGCCGTCGCCCTGAACCTGATGAACGAGCGCGCGCTGCACGCGACCTTTGCCGAACACCACCCCGCGATCGACGAGAAGGACCTCGTCGACACGCTCTTCGCCGTCTGGCTCGCGGCGATCTACGGCTCAAACCCGCGCGGCTAGTATCCGCGCGATGCGCGCGCTTCAGATCGCAGAGGAGTCCGGGCCGGACGCACTCCGGCTCGCCGAGGTTCCGGAGCCGGAGGCGAGTCACATGCTGACTCCTGGTGAGGGCGTGGTCGTCGACGTCCACGCGGCGGCGGTGTCGTTTCCGGACGTGCTCCAGAGCCGCGGGCTCTACCAGTTCAAGCCCGAGACGCCGTTCGTGCCGGGCGCCGAGGTGGGCGGCACCGTGCGCTCAGCGCCCAAGGGATCGGGGTTCGCCGCCGGCGACCGCGTCGCCGCGTTCACCGCGCTCGGCGGCATGGCCGAGGTCGCGGTCGCGCCCGCGTTCATGACTTTCTCGCTCCCTGACGCGCTCGACTTCGCGCAGGGCGCGGCGCTGATCCTCAACTACCACACCGCCTACTTCGCGCTGAAGCTGCGCGGCCGGCTGGCGGAGGGCGAGCGCGTGCTCGTGCACGGCGCCGCGGGCGGCGTGGGCACCGCCACGATCCAGGTGGCGAAGGGCCTCGGCGCAAGCACCGTCGCGGTCGTGTCGAGCGACGAGAAGGAGCGCGTGGCGCGCGCGGCCGGCGCGGACGACGTCGTGCGCTCGGACGGCCCATGGCGCGAGCAGGTCGTCGAGCGCACGGGCGGCGTCGACGTCGTGCTCGACCCCGTCGGCGGAGACCGCTTCACCGACAGCCTGCGCTCGCTGCGCGAGGGCGGCCGCGTCGTGGTCGTCGGCTTCACCGGCGGCTCGATCCCGGAGGTCAAGGTGAACCGGCTGTTGCTTCGCAACACCGAGGTCGTAGGGGCCGGCTGGGGCGCCTACGCGATGGCGAGGCCCGCGGTCAACCGCGAGATCGGCGACGCGCTCGACGCGATGATCGGCGCCGGCACGGTGCGCCCGGTCGTCGGGGACCGCTTCCCGCTCGCGCGCGGTGCCGACGCGATGCGCGTGATCGATGAGCGCCAGGCGACCGGCAAGGTCGTCCTCGACGTCCCCGGCCACTGAACGCTAGCGCGTCGCTGTCGCGGCGACTTGCGCTACGAGCCCGCTGTCGAGATGAGGGGCGTTTGCGCTAAGTTGCGCGCCCGATGGCCGACGTTCAACCGTTTCGCGCGATCCACTACGACCTGCGGACGGCCGGTCCGCTCGACCGCGTCAGCGCCCCTCCCTACGACGTGATCGATGCAGACCTGCGCCGTGAGCTTGCGTCGCGCAGCCCGCACAACGTCGTCGAGATCGACCTGCCCGAGGGTGAGGACCCGTACCGGCACGCCGGTGAGCTGTTCGAGCGCTGGCAGATGGACGGCATCCTCACGCGCGACGGGGAGCACGCCCTGTGGGCGATGACGCAGGCCTACCGTGGCCCGGACGGCGCGGAGCGGGTGCGGCACGGCCTGTTCTGCCGCGTGCGGATCAGCGACTACGGACCGGGGCTGATCCGCCCGCACGAGCGCACTCACCCCGCGGCGAAGGAGGACCGCCTCCAGCTGATGCGCGCGACGCGCGCCAATCTCTCCCCCATCTTCTCCCTCTATGACGATCCGAGCGGAGCGGCGTGGTCGGCGCTCGAGCCGGCGACCGGCGCCCCGCCGTGGGGCGAGGTCACCGACGACGACGGGACCGTCCACCGGATGTGGCGGGTCGCGGACCCGGACGTGATCGGGCGTGTGCAGGGAGCGCTCGCCGACGCCGAGCTGCTGATCGCCGACGGCCACCACCGCTATGAGACCGCGCGCACGTACGCGGAGGAGGTCGGCGGCGAGGGCGAGCACCGCTACGTGTTGATGTGCCTCGTGTCGATGTCGGACCCCGGCCTCACCGTCTTTCCCACGCACCGCGTCGTCGGTCGCCTCGCGGACGACCGCCGCGCGCGCCTCGAGGACGAGCTTCAGCGCGACTTCGAGGTCGACGAGGTCGACGCGGGGTCCGTCGTGCCCGAGGGCGGCAACGGGTCGCCCACGTACGGTTACCTCGACAAGTCCGGCCGGGCGCTGCGCCTGAAGGTCGCTTCATCCGAGCCGGTGGAGCGGGCGCTCGCGGACCACTCCCCGAGCTACCGCAACCTCGACACGGCCGTGCTCGAGAAGCTGGTGCTCGAGGACGCGCTGGGGCTCACCGAGGAGGACATCTCCCATCAGAACGGGCTTGCCTACGCGCGCGACCTCGACCAGGCACGCGCGCTGCTCGACAGCGGCGATTACGAGCTCGCGTTCCTGCTGCGCCCGACGCCGATCGAGCAGGTCCGGGCCGTCGCGCAGGAGGGCGAGACGATGCCCCCGAAGTCGACGTACTTCTACCCGAAGCTCTTGAGCGGCCTGCTCTTCAACCCGCTTTAGAACCCCGTCAAATCAGCGAGTCGGCGCCGAGCATCTCCCCGAGGCGCGCGGCCGCCTCGAAGTCGCCGCTGACCTCGAGGTCGCCCTCGAGCATCGCTTTCGCGGGGTGCGCCTCCTGCGCGGCGATGCGGGCGAACGTCGGCAGCGACATCTTGAAGGTGACGACGGGGTCCCGCGCGCGCCCGGGCGCGGCCACAGCGCGCTCGCCGTTCTCGATCCGCAGGACCCACTCGCGCGCGCCGTTGCGGCCCGTCAGCACGTACTGCACCTCGCCCGAGAACCCGTTCGCCTTCTCCGGCACGAACGCGCGCTCCATGCCCTTGAAGAGGACACGCAGCCCGGCCTTGGACCCCACGACCCGCTCGAGCTGCTCGTCGGAGCGGCCTCGCACGAACGCGCCGAAGGCGGACTCGCCCGCACGCTGGAGCCGGCTGACGACCGGGTGCGGAGCCCGTTGCGAGCCGTTCGACGGCGCTACCACGTCGCGCTCCGTCCACGGCTCGCCGCGCGGCGTGACCACGTAGCTCGGGTCGGCCGGCCGCACCGGCGCACGGCGTGCAAGTGCGCGCTCGCACGCCTCGGCGAGGCGCTCGCGCTTCGCGGCCTCCGCCTGCTCGCGCCCCCCGGTGAACTTCGGCAGCACCTTCTTGCCGAAGAGCTCGAGCGACTCGCAGATGTGCTCGTGCTTGTTGGGCCCGGCCTGCTGCACGAAGATCACCTGGTCGACGCCCGCCTGCCGATAGCGCTCGACCAGCTCGACGACCTGGTCCGGCGTGCCGATCGCGCCACGCAACGAGCCGAGGCCCTGCTGGAGGATCTTGACGCCGAGCGGGCCGTCGTCGGCGTTCACGATCTCGCGCGCGAACCCGTACTCCGCGCGCTTGGCCTGGAACTCCTCCCAGATGTTGGTGGCGCCCGGCCGATGGTCCCCGAACACGTAGTAGTGCGCGAGCGAGAAGCCGAAGAAGTGCGCGCCGTCGATGCCCCGCTCGATCGCGGTCGCCTCGTCCTTGTGCATCATCATCGGGAGCACCACGGCGAAGTTCGGGTTGACGGCGAAGCCGGCGGGCACGCACTCGTCGGACTGGACGATCGCGTAGTACTCGTCGACCCACTCCTTCGCCTCCTCCGGCTCGATGAACGCGAAGGTGAGCGCGCCGATGCCGTGGCGAGCCGCCATCAAGATCGTCTCGCGCCGGCTGCACGCCACCCACAGCGGCGGGTGCGGTCGCTGCTTGGGCTTCGGCACGACCGAGCGCGGCGGCATCGAGAAGAAGCGCCCGTCGTAGCCCTGGAACGGGTCCTCGACGAACATGCGCGTGATCGCGTCCAGGGACTCCTCCCACATCGCGCGCTTGGAGTCGCGATCCACGCCGAATCCGCCCAGCTCGACCTGCGAGCTCGACTCGCCGGTCCCGAACTCGACGCGGCCGCCCGAGATCAGGTCGAGCGTCGCGATGCGCTCCGCGACACGCGCGGGGTGATTGAAGCCGGGCGGTATCTGCACGATGCCGTGGCCGAGCCTGATGTTCTTGGTCCGCTGGCTCGCGGCGGCGAGGAAGACCTCGGGCGCACTCGAGTGCGAGTACTCCTCGAGGAAGTGATGCTCGACCTCCCACAAGTGGTCGATCCCGACCCTGTCCGCCAGCTCGACCTGCTCGAGCGCGTCGCTCAGGAGCTTCTCCTCGGCGCCCTCGGCCCACGGCCGCGGCATCTGGTGCTCGTAGAAGATCCCGAACCTCATCGCCGGAACCCTACTCTTGTACGCTCACGACGCCGTGAAGATCTACACCCGCAAAGGGGACGACGGCACCACGTCGCTTTGGTACGGAGGGCGGGTCGCGAAGAGTGACGCCCGCACCGAGGCCTACGGGTCGCTCGACGAAGCTTGCTCGGCGCTCGGGATCGCGCGCTCCCTCGCCGGCGACGCGCGCCTCGCCGCCGACGTGCTGCGCCTCCAGAACGACCTCTTCGTGGCGGGCGCCGAGCTGGCCACGGCGCCGGAGGCGCGCGGACGGCTCGAGGCCGGCGTGAGCCGCCTCGACGCCGGCATGGTGCCGTGGCTCGAGGAGGCGATCGACCACTACATGGACCAGGTCGACCTGCCGCCCAAGTTCGTGATCCCGGGGGGCACCCAGCTTTCGGCGCACCTCGACCTCGCGCGCACCGTGCTGCGCCGGGCGGAGCGCCGGATCGTCGCGCTCGCCGCGGCCGAGGACCTCGGCGACTCGATCGTCGTCACGTTCGTGAACCGGGCGTCGGACCTGCTGTTCGCGATGGCGCGGTTCGCCGACGTCGCGGAGCCGGAGCTTTTCGAGGGCCGCGACAAGTCCTCGGCGGGCGCGAAGTGAGGGTCAGCGCCCGGCGCCGCAAGGGCCTCGCGCACAGCCTTACTGCCGGGCACCACACGCTGATCGCGGACGAGCCGCCCGACGTCGGGGGCGGCGACACGGGCCCGCGGCCCACGCAGCTGCTCGCTTTGAGCCTCGCGGCCTGCACGGCGATCACGATCGAGATGTACGCCGATCGCAAGCAATGGGATGTCGGCGACCTCCAGGTCGATGTCGACTACGACCTCGATCCCAAGGCCACTTCGCGCTTCGACGTCGTGCTGAGATTGCCGACCGCGCTCTCCGACGAGCAGGTCGCGCGGCTCCAAGTGATCGCCGGCAAGTGCCCGGTCCACCGCGTCCTCACGGGCGACGTCGAGATCGCGGACCACATCGAGCGTGTGTGAGTGGTGAGCCCGAGACGCGGATGCTGATCCGCGGCGAGCAGGTTGCCGGGGAGGGCGACCCGCTGGCCGTCGAGAACCCGTATTCGGAGGAGGTGATCGCGGCCGTGGCGCTACCGTCGGCGGGCCAGGTCGACGCGGCGGTGGCGGCCGCGCGGGAGGCAGCGCGCGGCTGGGCCGCGACGCCCGCGCTCGAGCGCGCCGAGATGCTCCACCAGGTCGCGACCTCGCTGCGTGACCGGACCGCCGCGCTCGCGCAGACGATGACCCGCGAGGGCGGCAAGCCGCTCGTCGAGAACACGGACGAGGTCGGCTGGACGGCCGCCGCATTCGACTACTACGCGGAGATCGGGCGCCACAGCGCGGGCCGCGTGATCCCGCCGGTCGAGTCGACCCAGCTGGCGCTCGTGCTGAAGGAGCCAATCGGAGTGGTCGGCTGCATCGTGCCGTGGAACTACCCGTTGCTGCTGCTCGCATGGAAGCTCGCTCCCGCACTCGCGGCCGGCAACACGACCGTCTGCAAGCCCTCCGAGCTGACGCCGCTCTCGACCTTGATGCTCGCACCCTGCTTCGACCACCTGCCGCCCGGAGTCGTGAACATCCTGCCGGGCGCGGGCGATGTCGGCGAGGCGATCGTCCACGACGAGCGCGTGGACTGCGTCGCGTTCACCGGGTCGGTCGACACCGGCAAGCGCGTCGCGGTGGCCTGCGCCGAGCGCGTCGCGCGCGCGAACCTCGAGATGGGCGGCAAGGACCCGTTCATCGTCTGCTCCGACGTGGCGGCCGAGATCGCGGTCGCGGCCCGCGGCGGAGCATGGGCCGCATACCTCAACGCCGGGCAGGTGTGCACCTCGGCGGAGCGCTTCTACGTGATGCGCGACGTCTACGACGACTACGTCAGCGAGTTCGTCGAGTACACACGGAGCCTCGTGGTAGGCGATCCGCTCGACCCTGCGACCGATGTCGGCCCGATGGTCTCGGCCCGCCAGCGCGACAAGGTGGTCGCGCAGGTCGAGCGCGCCGTCGACGCGGGGGCCACGCTGGTTACAGGCGGCGGGAGCACGGGCCACGAGCGCGGGCACTTCTTCGCGCCCGCGGTCGTGACGGGAGCGCCTGCCGAGACCGACCTGCTGCGCGAGGAGACCTTCGGGCCGGTCGCGCCGATCGTGCCTGTGTCGAGCCTCGACGAAGCGATCGCGCTTGCCAACTCCACGCGTTACGGCCTTGGCTGCAACGTGTACACGCGCGACCTGCGCTCGATCCTGCGGTGCATGCGGGAGATCAAGGCCGGGACCGTGTGGTTCAACGACCCGCTGACGGACAACGACGCCGGGCCGTTCGGCGGGATGAAGCAGTCGGGCATCGGGCGCGAGCTCGGCGAGGAAGGCCTCGAGGCCTTCCAGGAGACCAAGCACGTGCACATCGAGACCGAGCTCGAGCTGAAGGAGTGGTGGTACCCCTACGCCGGCGGTGCCGCCGAGCCCCCGCGCGGCGCGTAAGCCGCGAGCAGTGCCCCGGAGGTCACGAAGTCCGCGCCGGCGGCGCGCATCTCCTGTTTCGCGCGTTCGATGTCGCCGGGCTTCACCTCGATGCCGCGGATCGCATCCTCGACGACGGTCACGCCGAATCGCTCCCGCACCGCATCGAGCACCGTGTGCTTGACGCAGTAGTCCGTGGCGAGGCCGGCGACGTAGAGGTGGTCCACCTCCCGCTCCCGCAGCACGTCAGCGAGGTTGCCGCCGTGGAACGCGGAGTAGCCCTGGGTGTGGCGGTCCTGGGCCTTGTCGACGACGACGTCGATGCTGGACCGGTCGAGCGCCGGGTAGAGCTCGGCACCGGGCGTTCCCTGCACGCAATGCACGGGCCAGATGCCCGGTGGGTCGACGCCCTCCCACCTGTCGGGGTCGACCGATGCGCCGGCGAACGACCCGTGGTCGGGCGGGTGCCAGTCGCGCGTGGCAACCACGAGATCGAACCGCCCGGCGATCGCGTTCACCGGCTGCGCGATCTCGTCCCCGCCGCTTACCGGCAGCGCCCCGCCCGGCGTGAAGTCGTTCTGGAAGTCGACGATCAGGAGCGCGTCCATGGGCTTATATTCGCACTGCGATGAGCCTTCCCGACCACTACGCCGGCCGGCTGGGCGGGCTCCTGCTCGATCCGGCCGAGTCTGTCCGGTTGAGCGCCGCGGGGAGGGTCAACGCCGCCGTGCTCGTCCCTCTCTACGTGCACGACGGCGACCTCACGGCCGTCTTTACGAAGCGGCCCGCCGACATGCGCCGCCACGCGGGGGAGATCTCATTTCCCGGAGGGCGGCAGGACCCCGGCGAGGAGCTGCGCGAGACCGCGTTGCGCGAGGCCGAGGAGGAGATCGGCCTGATGCGGGAGCGGGTCGACGTGGTCGGCGCGTTGCCGCCGACGGGCACGTTCGTCACGAACTACGTGATCTATCCCTTCGTCGGCATCACCGCCCCGGGCGGGGCCTTCCGGCCGAACCCGATCGAGGTCGACGAGATCGTCGAGCTGTCGCTGCCCGAGCTGATCGCCGGCTACGAGCGCAAGCGCCTGATCCGCCGCGGCGTGCCGATCAGGACCGACACCTACACGGTCGGCGGCCACCTCATATGGGGCGCCACGGCCCGCATCCTCGCGGGCCTCTTGGAACGCCTGAAGCCCATCCTGTAGGCACACGTCCTTCTCGACGAGATCGCGGCGACCTCCTTCCTGGCCGGCGCGGCCGCGATTGCACGGGACCCCTCCGTTTAGGCCGGGGGGGCGCCGGATACCATCCATGGGCTTGGCCGCCGCAACCTCATCCCGGTCACATGCGACCGCGCCGGCGGCGCTCGCCGCGCTGGTGCGGCGCTTCGATCACGACTACTTCGACCTGCCCGGCGATCGGGCGGTGATCCGGCTCCAGACGCGCGGCGCGCAGGCCTGGGACGTGACAGTCGACCGCAAGAAGGCGAGACTCGGCGCGGCCGGCGGCAGCCCCGACGCGACGATCGAGGCCGACCTCGCCACCTGGGAGTCGATCGGCGAGGACGTCGCCGGGGGCATGCAGGCGTTCCGCCGCGGTCGCCTCCAGGTGCGGCGCAACCTCCACCTGGGCGTCGGCTTCCTCGCGGCGACCGCTCCCGACTCGCCGGGGCGCCTGCGCTTCGACCGCATCAGCACCGGCAAGGGCGACTTCTCGATCCTCGAAGCCGGCAGCGGCCCGCCCGTGCTGATGCTGCACGGCCTCGGCGGCACGAAGGCGTCGTTCCTGCCCACCGTTGCCGCGCTCGCGCCGACCTTCAGGACGATCGCCGTCGACGGGCTGGGGTTCGGGGATTCCGACAAGCCGCTCGGAGCCTCCTACGGCCCCCGCTACCAGGCCGAAGCGATCGCCGGCCTGCTCGACGCGCTGGAGATCGGGAGCGCGCATCTCCTCGGCCACAGCATGGGCGGGCGGGTCGCGCTCGAAGTCGGCTTCGCGCACCCGCGGCGAGTCGAGCGCCTGGTGCTGATGACGCCGGCGATGGCGTGGCTGAGTGAGCGCCGCTGGGCGCCCTACCTGCGCCTGATCAGGCCCGAGCTCGGCCTGCTGCAGATCGCGCCGCGGGCGGTTGTCGACCGTCTCGTGCGGCGCCTCATCCCGGGGGCCGACTCCCCAGCCGCCGCGGCCGGAATCGACGAGTTCATTCGTGCCTACACCACCGCTCGTGGCCGCGCGGCCTTCTATGCGGCGGCGCGTCACATCTACCTGGACGAGCCGCACGGCGACGACGGCTTCTGGACACGCCTGCGAGAGCTTGCTCCAGACGCGATGTTCCTGTGGGGGCGCAAGGACACGCTCGTCCCGACCACCTTCATGAAGCACGTCGAGCGAGAGCTGCCGGCCGCGCACCACGTCGAGCTGGATTGCGGACACGTCCCCCAGATCGAGCGTCCGCGGCAAGCTCACGCCGCGATCGCGAGCTTTCTCCAGAGGGGCCGGCCCGCCGCTCGAAGCCGGTCACGCGCCGGCGCGCGACCGAGCGCGCGCGCCAGAAGCGGCTAGCGGCGCCGCGCCGAGCGCACGCGGTCGCCGCGGTTCGCGCGCACCGTATCGCGGCCCCTGCCGCCGTCGACGCGGTCGCCGCCGCGCCGGTTCTTGGAGGAGTCCAGCACGTCGTTGCCGGCGTTCCCGTAGATCCGGTTTCGGCCTCCCTCCCCGCCGATCCGGTCGTTACCGCTCTGTCCGCGCAGCACGTCGGCCTCGAAGTTGCCGTGCAGGACGTCGTCCCCCCTTCCCCCGAAGATCACGTCGCGGCCCCGGCCTCCGAGCAGCACGTCGTCGCCGTCGCGGCCACGAATGCGGTCGTTGCCCGCGAGCCCGCAGATCACGTCACGTCCCGATGTCCCGATCAGCACGTCGTCGCCGGCCGTGCCGCTGATCGTGCAGCGCGAGAGGACCCCGCCCGGGGAGTTGGCCCTCACGATGCTCTTGGCCGGGGCGAGCGGCCCTGGCCCGAGCGGCGGAGCGCCCGCGCCGTGACAGCGCTCGGTGCCGGAATCGGTGAACTTCTTGCCCGCCTCGGGGACGAACTTCCAGTCGTACGAGGCCGCGCGGAGAGTCAGCATCAGGACCCCGTAGGTGCTCGCGTTGCGCACCTGGCTGTTGGGCTTGGCCCCGCCCAACGCTGTGAAGAACGCCCCTCCGGTGCCCACCACGAACTGCCTGATCCCTCGCGCATTGTCGAGCTTGCCGGCCGGGTTCTGCGGCGCGAAGCGCTCATAGTCGTGGGCGTGGCCGCCGAGCACAACGTCAGCGTCGGCGTCGTAAAGATCCTGGAAGAGCGCCTGCATGAAGGTCGCGTTGCCACCGTGGCCGGAGTTGAACCGGGGATGGTGCCAGTACGCGAGCGTGCACGATCGCGGATGAGCGGCAAGGTCGGCCTTCAGCCACGTCTCCTGCGACGAGCCCTTCGCGCACGACACCACCAGGCAGTGATCGCTCGAGTTGAGCGCGATCAGGTGCCAGGCTCCGATGTCGTAGCTGTAGTAGCCCGCGCCGCGGTTTCCGGCCGCACCTCCGACCTGACCGGCACCGTTGAAGTAGTCGAAGTACCCCTTGGCGCCGGCGGTCTTGTACTCGTGGTTGCCCGCCGCCGGGAACGTGATCGGCTTCACGCGCCCCCAGGTCGGGTGATAGGACTTGGTGAAGCCGGACAGGCTTCCGCTCTGGTATTGGGCGTCGCCGAGCGGAAGCACAGCGCTCAGGCCCGCGTTGACGAGCAGGTCCGATGTGGATCGCTGGCGGCATTTCGTGGCCGTGGTCGCGCTGCTGGAGGAGCACGCGATGTCTCCGGCGGCGGCGATCACGGGGTCGCCGGCGGCGCTGTCCGCGGCGAACCCCGAGATCGCCGTCACGGCGATCACGGCCGACGCAACTGCTCGGAGGCAATCCCTGCTCACCCTGCTCCTTGACCCGTCCTTTGGATCCAACGGGTGCCTTTCGCCCGCGCCCTCCGCGGGGGACACACCGACGGCCCAACCCTATGCGAAAAGTGCCCGCTCGTGGGCCTTTTTTCGAGCCGGCGGCGAACAGCGCCGACGGCGCGATCCACAAATGGCGGAGAGCCGCGTAGGCCTGCCGTCAGCGGTAGGTCTCGGGAACGAACTCCGAGCGCGGGGCCGCATACTCGCACTCCGTGCACCGCATGACCGGCTCGTCAGGGCCCGGACCCCCGTCGTCGGGGTCGTCCGGCAGGGGCTCTATGTAGGAAGACATGCAGTTTGGACAAAGCACCGTGGCGGAGCTTAGCCACGCGGTTCAAGCGGGCCCCCCCGCCTCGGCCCTAAGATACAAATGGGACAGGGATGTATTGGCAGGGGAGCCACAATGACCGCGCCGACCCCAAACCGGCGCTGACGGTTTCCTGATGGCGCGAGCGATGCGACATCCGGGGCTGTTCGACGCGAGCGGAATGCAGCTCGCGGGGCGGCTGCTCGACGTGGGCGGATGCGAGACGTACGTGGTCGACGCGCCGGCGCAGACACCCTCCTCGCTGCCACCGGTGCTGCTGCTGCACGGTTACGGCGACACCGCGGACGCCTGGCGGCGCGTTGTCCCGCCGCTCGCCCGCAGGCGACGAGTGATCGCGATCGACGTCCCGCCCTTCGGCCGTTCGGGCGACCCTCCTCCGTGCTTCGCCGATGACCTGATCGGCTGCTACCACGAGTTCTTCCCGGCGCTGTTCGAGGAGCTCGAGATCGAGCGCGCCGCATTCGTCGGCCATTCGCTCGGAGGCGCGATGGCCCTCACCGTCGCGCTCGAGGATCCCGCGCTCGTCGATCGTCTCGTGCTCGTCGCGCCGGCCGGGCTCGGGGACAGCGCGCCGTGGTGGTGGCACGCGATCTCGGGGCGCTGGATCAACTGGCCCGCGCTGCTGCGACTGCCCAATCCGGTGGCCAAGCCGGCGATCAAGGCCGCGCTGCGCGGATTCCTGGAGGAGCGCCTGGTGCACGACACGCGGGCGATGGGTGAGGTGATCGACCACTTCGTGCACCTCCACGGCGGGCCGCGTGAGCTCAGGCACCTGATCGAGACGGGCCGGGCGCTGATGGCCGGCTACACGGGCGAGCTGCTCGCGCGCACCGCGACGCTCGAGATGGCGGTGCTCGTGCTGTGGGGCAGCGAGGACCGCCTCACGCCCGCGCAGCACGCAGAGGGTTTGGCCGCGGCCGTACCGCACGCGGACGTGAGGATCCTCGATCGCTGCGGCCACTATCCGCAGCTCGAGCTGCCGACCAGCGTGACGCGGCTGCTCGACGACTTCCTCGGCGCGCGCAACACCAGCGGGCGGGCCCTGCGCAACGGCGCCTCGCCCCATTAGTCCCGCCTACTCGCGCTCGGCGTTCTCCGCGGCCCGGCGAGCCTCCTCGCGGACGACGTCCTCGCGGAACTCGTCCTCTGTGATCGCCTGCTCGCCGCGCTTTCGCCGGTACTCGTTCTGCGCCGCGATCATCTGCTCGACGTCCTGCATCTCGAGCTCGACCTCGGTCTCGTAGGAGCGCGTCGGCTGCCAGTCGAGCAGGTCCGCCCCGGTGCCGGGATAGAGTTGCGCGAGCAGCACGAGCACCAACACGATCACGAGGATCCCGCCCAGCACGATGAGGGGAAAGGTGTCCAAAGCCGCTTCGCCGAGTGTACCCGCCGCCCCTCGTGGCTGAAGTACAGTTTTCCGCCGTGACCGACGCCTACGTGATCGACGCGCTTCGCACCCCGATCGGGCGCTACGGGGGCGCGCTCGCCAACGCGCGCCCCGACGACCTCGCCGCACACGTGATCCGCGCAGCGGTCGACCGCTGCGGCCTGCCGGCCGATCGGATCGACGAGGTCTACATGGGCTGCACGAACCAGGCCGGCGAGGACAACCGCAACGTAGCGCGCATGGGCCTGCTGCTTGCCGGCCTGCCGGTCGAGGTGCCGGGCGTCACGGTCAACCGGCTCTGCGCCTCGGGGCTCGAGGCGATCAACCAGGCGGCGCGCCAGATCCGCCTTGGTGACGCCGACCTCGTGCTCGCCGGCGGCGTCGAGTCGATGACGCGCGCGCCGCTCGCGATGCCCAAGGCCGAGCGCTCGTTCCCGCGTGGCGGGCCGCCGGTCTACGACACGACGATCGGCTGGCGCTTCGTCAACCCGCGCATGGCCGAGCTGCACGGCACCGACTCGATGGGCGAGACCGCCGAGCACATCGCACAGCGCTTCGGCGTCTCACGCGAGGCGCAGGACGCGTTCGCGCTCGAGAGCCACCGCCGCGCGCTCGCCGCGCAGGAGGGCGGGCGCCTCGACGGCGAGATCGTCCCGGTGCCCGTCCCCCAGCCGAAGGGCGATCCGCTCACGGTCCACTCGGACGAGGGCCCGCGCGCCGACACCACCTTGGAGAAGCTCGCCCGCCTGCGTCCCGCGTTCACCGAGGGCGGCACCGTGACCGCCGGGAACTCCTCGCAGATCAACGACGGCGCCGCGTGCCTCGTGCTGGCGAGCGCCGAGCGCGCGCGTGAGCTTGGCCGCGAGCCGCTTGCGCGGATAGTCGCCACGGGCGCCGCCGGCGTCGAGCCCCGCATGATGGGCATCGGCCCGGTTCCCGCGACCCGCAAGGCGCTCGCATCCGCCGGCCTCGGCATCGCGGACATCGATCTGGTCGAGCTGAACGAGGCCTTCGCCTCGCAGGTGCTGGCGTGTGCGGGCGAGCTCGAGATCGACACCGAGCGGCTGAACGTCAATGGTGGCGCGATCGCGCTCGGGCACCCGCTCGGCGCCTCGGGCGCGCGCCTGCTGGGCACGCTGATCCACGAGATGCGCCGCCGCGGCGCGCGGCGCGGGCTCGCGACGATGTGCATCGGCGTCGGCCAGGGCCTCGCCACCGTGGTCGAGAACCCCTCAGCGTGACGGCCGGCGGCAACGCCGCCCGGGTGCGCGAGGCGATGGAGCGCTGGAACGGCGGCGACCGCACCCCGCCCCTTGACCTCATCGACCCGGAGGTGGAGATCCACACGGCGATCGGCGACGCGTTCCAGGGCGAGGCCTTTCGCGGGCACGAGGGCGCGCGCCAGTGGCTTGCGGGGCTGGACGAGAACTTCGAGACCTGGGAGATCGTGATCGACGAGTACCGCGAGCGCGACGACATCGTGCTGGCGCTCGGCGGCGTGCGGGCCCGGGGACGCGGCAGCGGCATCGAGCTCGAGCAGGCGATCGGCTGGGTCTACGAGTTCCGCGACGGCAAGATGATCCGCCTGCAGACCTACTACGACCGCGAACAGGCGATCGCGGCGAGTGGATTAAGCTAGCCCGCTCATGACTGACCCCCGCAACCCGGCCATACCCCTGCTGTGCTGCGTGGACGGGCGCATCGGGCCAGTCGCCGATGCAACCGTGTCGATCACCGACGACGGCTTCCTGCGCGGCGACGGCGCGTTCGAGATGCTCAAGCTCTACGAAGGGAAGCCCTTCGGGTTCGCCGACCACATGGACCGCCTCGACCGCTCGGCCGAGGGGATCTTCCTCGAGTACGACCGGCCCGCGTTCGAGCGCGAGCTCGAGGCCCTGATCGCCGAGCATGGGAAGCACGACGCCGCCCTGCGGCTGGTGGTCACACGCGGTGGCCGCCGGATCGGGATCATCGAGCCGCTGCCCGAGTTTCGCCACGGTCTCTCCCTGTCGGGCGTGCGCTACCAGACGACGATCGTGCTCAACCACCTGAAGACGCTTTCCTACGGGGGCAACATGCGCGCGACTCGCCTCGCGCAGCGCGACGGAGCCGACGAGGCGCTGCTGATCGAGCCCGACGGGAGCGTGCTCGAGGCGCCGACCTCCACCCTCTTCTGGGTCGATTCGCAGGGCAACCTCCATACGCCCGCGCTCGATGCAGGGGTACTCGCCTCGATCACGCGCGAGCGCATCATGCGGCTCGTGCCGGTCACCGAGGACGAGACCACCAACCTCTCCGACGTGGTCGGAGCGGCTGAGCTGTTCCTGGCGTCGTCATTGCGCGAGGTGCAGGGGATCTCGTCGCTCGACGGCCTCGACTTCGCGTGCCCCGGGCCCGTCACCCAGCGCGTGTCCGATCTGCTCGCCGAGCACATCCAGGCCGAGCTCACGGGCGCCTTGCAACTCGAAGGCGGATGAACTTCGAGCTCTCCGACGAGCAGCGCCTGATCCGCGAGACGGCGCGTGAGTTCGCCGACCGCGAGATCATCCCGCGCGCCCGCGACAACGATCGCGCCGAGCGCTTCGACCTCGAGCTGGTCAAGAAGATCGCGGACATGGGATATCTCGGGGCACCGGTCGCCGAGGAGTACGGCGGGCGCAGCCTCGATTACATCTCCTACGGCCTCATCGTCGAGGAGATCGGCCGCGGCGACTCGTCGGCGCGCACCGTCGTGTCCGTGCAGACGTCGCTCGTCGCCGGGTCCATCGAGCAGTGGGGCACCGATGAGCAGAAGCGTGCGCTGCTCCCGAAGCTCTGCTCGGGCGAATGGCTCGGCTGCTTCGGCCTCACCGAGCCCGGCACCGGGTCCGATGCAGCCTCGGTCGCGACGCGCGCGACCAAGCGGGGCGACGGATGGTCGATCTCCGGGTCGAAGATGTTCATCTCGCTCGGCAACAACGCCAAGGTCGCGATGATCTTCGCCCAGACCGACCCGGAGCGCAAGCACCGCGGGCTCGCGTGCTTCCTGGTGCCGACCGACCGTCCCGGCTTCTCGGCGCAGGAGATCCACGGCAAGCTGGGGCTGCGCGCCTCGGACACCGCCGAGCTGTCGCTCGACGGCGTCGAGGTCTCCGGCGACGAGATGCTCGGCGAGATCGGCGACGGCTTCAAGATCGCGATGTCGGCGCTCGACCGGGGCCGCTACAGCGTCGCGGCGGGCTGCGTCGGGATCGCCCAGGGCTGCGTCAACGAGTCGGTCAAGTATTCGAAGGAGCGCCGGCAGTTCGGCCGCCCGATCGCGAGCTTTCAGCTCGTGCAGGAGCTGATCGCCGAGATGGTCGTCGACGCCGACGCGGCGCGCCTGCTGGTCTGGCGGGCGGGCCACCTCAAGGACCTGAAGCGCCCGAACACGCTCGAGACCTCGATCGCGAAGTACTACGCAACCGAGGCAGCCGTGCGCTGCGCGAACGCCGCGATCCAGGTTCACGGCGGCTACGGCTACATCGACGAGTACCCGGTCGAGCGCTACATGCGCGACGCGCGCGTGACGACGCTCTACGAGGGCACCTCGCAGATCCAGAAGCTGATCATCGGGCGCCACGCGACCGGAATCAACGCGATGATCCCCGAATAGGCCAGGTCCGTTCGTGGCAGACATCGCCGTCGAGCGGCACGACGCCGTCGCGATCCTGCGGATGAACCGGCCCGAGCGGCGCAACGCGCTCTCGCCGGCGGTGCTCGAGCAGATCGCGGCCACGATCGGCCAGCTCGACGCCGACGAGTCGGTGCGCTGCATCGTGATCGCCGGCACCGACGAGGTGTTCGCGGCGGGCGCGGACATCAAGGCGATGGCCGAGCGCACCCTCGAAGAGGTCCTCGAGGCCTCGACGATGCCGTTCTGGCAGCGCGTCGCGGACTGCCGCACCCCGCTGATCGCGGCGGTCTCGGGCTTCGCGCTCGGGGGAGGCTGCGAGCTTGCGCTCCTGTGCGACATGATCGTCGCCTCGGAGACGGCCGAGTTCGGCCAGCCCGAGATCACACTCGGGATCATCCCGGGCGGCGGAGGGACGCAGCGGCTGGCGCGCATCCTCGGCAAACAGCGCACGATGGAGCTCGTGCTCACCGGCCGGCGCATCGACGCGATGGAGGGCGTGCGGCTCGGATTCGTGAACAAGGTCTCCTCCAGGCGTACGTGGTACGCCGACGCGATCGAGCTGGCCGAGGTGATCGCGCGGCGCCCGCCGCTCGCGGTGAAGCTCGCCAAGCAGGCCGTGCTGGCGGCCGACGAGATGACCCTCAGCGCCGGCCTCGCACACGAGCGGCGGCTCTACGAGCTGGCGATGGCGACGGAGGACCGCGTCGAGGGCATGCAGGCGTTCCTCGAGAAGCGCAGCCCGCAGTTCCGCGGACGGTGAGCGCCGTCGAGGGGCGCCGCATCGGCGTCGTGGGCGCCGGCACGATGGGCGCAGGCATCGCCCAGGTCGCTGCGCTCGCAGGCTACGAGACCCGCCTCCACGATCCGTTCCCCGAGGCGCTCGAGCGCGGGTTGGCCGCCGTGGGCACGGGCCTCGAGAAGGGCGTCCAGCGCGGCCGCTGGAGCGGCGGTGACGCCGAGCTGGCGCTCCAGCGCCTGCACGCGGTCTCCGCGCTCGAGGACCTGTCCTCGTGCGATCTGGTGATCGAGGCGGCGCCCGAGCGCACCGACCTGAAGCGCTCGCTGTTCGAACGGCTCTCCGACGTGTGCAAGCCCGATGTCGTGCTCGCGACGAACACCTCCTCCCTGCCCGTGACCGCGCTCGCCTCTGCGGCAGCCGACCCGGCGCGGGTCGTCGGGATGCACTTCTTCAACCCTCCGGCGCTGATGGACCTGCTCGAGGTCGTCGCCGGCGCGGAGTCCTCGCCCGAGGCCGTGGAGCTGGCGCGGGAGGTCGGCGCGCGCATGGGAAAGACGGTGATCGTGGCGCGCGACGGGCCCGGCTTTCTCGCCAACCGGTGCGCACGGCCCTTCGGGATGGAGGCCCTGCGCCTGCTCGCCGAGCGCGTTGCCGACCACGCCACGATCGACCGCATCGTGCGCATGGGCGCGGGGTTCCGGATGGGGCCCTTCGAGCTTGCGGACCTCGTCGGGATCGACGTCGGCTTCGAGGTCTCCAAGTCGTTCTGGGAGCAGAGCTTTCACGAGCCGCGCTGGCGCCCGAGCATGATCCAGGCACAGATGGTCCAGGCGGGGCGGCTCGGCCGCAAGGCCGGGCGCGGCTACTACGACTACGCGGGCGACCGTCACCGCCCCGACGATCCGGAGCCTCCGGCCGCGGGCGGCTCCGAGGGCGTCGTCGTGATCGCGGGCGAGGGGCGGCTCTCCGACGACATTCGCGACGCCGCGGCCGACGCCGGCTACCAGGTGCTCGACATCGAGTCCATCAACGGCGACGCACCGGACATCCTGATCGACGCCGTGACGGGCCGCTCCCCGCTCGAGGCCGAGCCGACGATCGACGACCCGGACACGCTCGTCCTCGCACTGTGCGTCGACGGCAGCCTCGCGGAGCTCGACACGCGCGGGGGCGCGGTCGGCTTCCACGCGCTTCCGCCCCTCGGCGACTCGCGGCTGGTCGAGCTGACCCGCTCCTCGGAGACCAGCGACCGGGACGCGACGCGCGCCGCGGAGTTCTTCCGCACGCTGGGCAAGCACGTCGAGTGGGTCGGCGACAGCCCCGGCCTCGTGCTCGGGCGCATCGTCTGCCAGCTCGTGAACGAGGCGGCGTTCGCTGTGTCGGAGGGAGTGGGCTCTCCCGAGGACGTCGACATCGCGATGCGCGCCGGCTACAACTATCCGCGTGGCCCACTCGAGTGGGCGGACGAGATCGACCTCGACCACGTGCTGTCTACGCTCGACTCGCTTTACGAGGAGCTGAAGGAGGAGCGCTACCGCGCCGCACCGCTGCTGCGGCGGATGGTCGCCGAGGGCGCGATCGGCGAGGCGACCGGGCGAGGCTTCTTCACGTACGAGTGACCTCGAACCCAAGCGGGATTCACTGGACCGCTGCGTACCCCATAGGGTCATCAGGTGTCCGGTCGTTGTCGCCGGACCGGATCAGGAGCACGCGACGCCGGTGCACTGCGCGGCGTTGCCGTTCCAGCGCGCGCCGTTGCCGCCCGCGTCGGTGACGCCGTCCACGGCCTCGATCCCGAGGTCGGAGTTTCGCTCGGTGACGTTCGCCTCCATCACCACGAGGCTGCTGTCGGCGTCGATGCCGTCGTCGCCGTTGTGGTTGGCGATGTTGCGGCGGAGCACGGCGCTCGCCGTGTCCTGCCCGTCCACGAAGATCCCGTCGCCCGCGTTGTCGTATGCGGTGTTGGCCTCGACTTGCGCTGCCGCGCTGTCGATCACGCGGATGCCCTCCTGACCGCTGAGGG
The DNA here is from genome assembly GCA_963724065.1 of uncultured Solirubrobacterales bacterium. GTDB lineage: Bacteria > Actinomycetota > Thermoleophilia > Solirubrobacterales > JBBDJG01 > DASRIA01. Next base: position 612,355 of record CAVRTB010000001.1, on the reverse strand, counting down.
TCACGAGGTTGCGCAGCACGAGGTTGCCCGACCGCGTCTCGGCAAGGCGGATGCCGGCGCTGTCGCTGGCCGACACGGAGTTGTGCTCGATCCGGTTGGAGCCGCCGCCGAAGGTGAGCGCGATGCCCGTGAAGTTCAACGCCACGACGTTGCGGCGGACGGTGTTCGAACTGGACCGGTCGAAGAGCGAGATTCCGGTCTCGTTGCCCGACACGGTGTTGCGCTCGAGGATCGAGTCGCGTGTCGTGGCGAGCAGAATGCCCGCACGGCGGTTTGCGGCGACGCGGTTGTCCTCGATCGTCGCACGAGCGGCGCGCGACACGGCGATTCCGGAGCCGAGGTGACGCGAGACGCGGTTGGCGTCGATCACGCAGCCGTTCGCCGACACGACCCAGATGCCATGGCCGTACCCGTTGTCCGTGATCGTGCTGCGCTCGACGACGCAGTCCGAGCCGCGCAGGATCACACCGCCGGTCGCGTTCTTCGTCACGGTCAGCCGCCGCAGCTGGGTGGCGTGGCCGCCGCTGCGTACTCCGACCTTGAAGCCGCGCACGGTGCCGTTGCGGATCCGGACGTCGCGATGACCGTCTGCGCCGTACCCCGCGACGATGCCCGTCCCGCGGCCGGTGCCGTCGATCGTGTGGCCGCCGAGATCGACGGTCACGCCCGCCGCGTCGACCACGAGGCCCGTGCCCTCGCAGTTACGCAGGTCGGCGTCGAGGCGCACGTCCGCCGTCACCCGCTCGCCGCACTCGAGGTGCTTTGCGAGCGCGTCTCCGGGAAGGAGCGCGAGGAGCAGCGCGAAGGCGACAATGGATGCCGCCAGCGCCGACAGGGGCTGTCGCTTTGAGAGTTCCACCAGATAGATGCTGCGAATCGACTGCGGGAGAAGCAGTGGGCCTATCGTAGATATGTCCAGTGACGCGTGCGCGAAAAAGTTCCTAGCGCCCGATGATCGAGCGCACCGCTGCGCGGCCGATCGTCACGGGGTGGTTCGCGACCGTCGCGAGGCGCCCCCACAACGTGAGCGGATCGTGGGCGATGCCGAGCTGGCGCTGGATCGTGGTGGAGTCGAAGTACACGCGCTCGCCGACCAGGCGGTCCTCCTCGAAGAGGAAGAGCGCGGCCATGCGGCACGTGAACGCCCGGCCCGTCGGCGGCAGGCCGCGGAACGAGCCCAGATGCGTGCCCTTCAGGTCGAACTCGACGATCACCGCGTCGTCGGAGTGGTGTAGCGCGATCAGCTCGTTGCGCTGGTCGGGGAACGCCGCGCGCGTCTCCTGGAAGTAGCGCGCGACCTCGCCCTCCCCGTCGTACACGTCGCCCGTGGCGATGATCTCGTAGCGGGGATGGTGAAAGGTGCCCATCGTCACGTCGAACTCGTGCCGGTTCTCCGACTCCATGTGCTCGCGCACCGTCGCTTCGCGCTTGCGCCGCAGTGCGGTGCCGCCGCCCGCGGCCGGCGTCCGGGGAGCGTTGGAGGATGCGCGCGGGCGCGTGCCTGCGCCGGCCGATCGTCGCGGTGCGGTCATGTCGTCTCCTTAGTGGTCTGGCCGTGTTGGCGCTGGCGCTCGGTGCGCGCGTCATCGGAGGGAAGCAGGTACTGGGTGCAGCGGAAAAGGGCGATCACGCGCTCGTCCGCCTCGCGGCTGACGGTCGCGTCCCACACCTGGGTGCGCCCGCCGCCGTGGACGAGCCGCGCACTGCAGCGCAGCGCGCCTTCGCGCGCCGTCGCGAGGAAGTTGGTCTTGAGCTCGATCGTGGTGAACCCCACCGCATCCTCCGGCAGCGAGGCCAGGCATCCCATGCCGGCGCTCGTGTCGGCAAGGGTGATGATCGTTCCTGCGTGGAGAAAGTCGTTCGGAGCGAGATGCTCCTTCTTCAGCTCGAGGCGGGTCTCCGTCGCGCCGTGCTCGATCCGCAGCAGCTCGACGCCGAACAGGCCGGGCAGGCGACCTTCCATCGCGGCCGACATGCGCTCGAGCAGGGCATCCACGGCGGGGACCTTATCTCTCACTAGAGTCTTCGTCCGTGTCGGGGTCACTGACAGACGAGCAGGTGCGCGCGGCGGTCGAGGAGGCGCTCGACGCGCTGCCCGCGGAGATGGCGGCTCAGCTCGGCCCGGTGGCGGTGGTCGTCGAGGACAGTCATCCCGACGGCCTGATGGGCATCTATGACCCGGTCGGGGGGCTCGAGCGCATCGTGATCTTCCGCGACGCGAACCCGAACGAGGACGAGGTGCGCCGCACGGTGTGGCACGAGGTCGGCCACTTCTTCGGCATGGACGAGGAGCAGTTGGGGGACCTCGGCTACGGGTAGGTGCGGCCGCGCCTCAGGAGCCCGCCGACTCCGGGAGCCGGTAGACGTCCTTGCGCCACGGCGGCGAGACCTCGAACCCGTAGCGATCCGTCTCTTCCAGCCGCTCGAGCGGCGTCAGCGCCAGTTTCGAGGACGGCGTGGTGCGCTCGCCCGCGCCGCGCCGCACGACCTGCCCGGCGTGGCTGCCGCCCAAGACCTTGAACCAGCCCGTCCAGTCCTGCCAGCCGGTGCCGTAGCCGCCGTGCGCGGTTGCGCGCGCGGACACCGCTCCGCCGGGCGAGATGCGCACCTGATAGCCCTCCCAGTCGTCCGGATGGAACCCCGGCCAGTCCTCCCCGAAGATGCGCCCGATCGCGGGCCCCGTGAAGCTCTCGGGGTAGTAGAACCAATACTGGAGATAGAGCGGCTCGCCGGCCTTGCGCCCGTCCACGACGCGCGTGAACGCCGTCACCGGCAGGCCGGCGCGCGTGCGCTCGATCTCGCGCGCCGCGACGGAGCCGTCCGAGCAGCCGGTCTCGCGGCAGCGGCGGAAGTCGATCGGCAGGGCGGCGCTCGAGCGCTCGTAGGCGACGTTCGGCGAGTACCGCCGCACGAGCGCCGCGACCTCGCCCCCGTAGGCGTCGTCGAGCGAGTCGTGCTCGTCGCATCCACCCTTGACCGCACACGCGATCGAGTGCACGATGCGCTCGCCGAAGGTCCACGGCTCCTGCCGCACGAACAGGATTCCGGTCGCCGCGAGCAGCAGCGCGAGCAGGACCGAAAGCCCGGTCCACTCGACGCTCGCCTGACCCGACTGCGATCGACCCATCCTGCTCCGAGTCTAGATCGGAAATGCGCAAGGGCCGCACGGTCTTCCGCGCGGGGAAGCTACTTCTCGCGCACGCGGATGCTCATCGCGCGCCCGCCGGCGCCAGGGCGTCCGAGCGCTCCAGCTCGCGCTGGAGCGCGAGCGTGTCCTCGTAGATCAGGTCCTCGACCACGCGGCCCCAGCGCAGCCGCAGCAGTTGCATGCCCTCGTTGCGGTACTCGCGCCCGTCCGGGCGCGTCGCGCTGATGTCCAGGCGCGTGGCGATCACCGTGTTCCACGGCCAGCCGTTGACGATGATGTCGCGCGGCTCGATCCGCAATCCCGGAAAGGTCCGCAGTGCGAGCGCGAACCACTCGCGCACCTCCTCCCGCCCCCGGCGCTCGCCGCCGAGGACGTGGTCGCCGGCGAAGTAGAACCGCGAGCGCGGCCCGAACTGCTTGACGATCGGCTCGTAGTTCCCGGCACTGAGGCCGGCGAACGAGCGGCGCACGATCCGCCTGACGATCAGCTTGTACACGGCTACCTCCTGGAAAAAGAGCGGTCGGCCGGCAAGCCGTCCGACCGGTTTACAGAAGCATGCGCTGCGAGGCGCTGCTCGGCACGCTCGCACCATCCGGCGAGGAACTCCTGATAGGCGATGCCGAACTCGAGCGTCATCAAGGGCGCCGGAGGCTTGCCCTCGGGCTCGGCGGGCGCGATCGCCCTGAGCTGCTCAGCGATCGCCTCGTGTGTGCCGCGGATGTGGCGCAACTGCGCGATCTGCTCGTCCGGCGTGAGGGCGTCCGAGAAGAAGAACTTGAGCGCGCCCTCGTGACGAAGCTCGTTGTGAAGCGGCTCCCTCGAGGTGAGCCAGGCGTGCAGCTCCCGCTCACCCGCGCGGGTCAGCTGATACGCGCGCCGGCGCCGGCCGTTGGAGCGGTCGTCGGCCCCGCGCACGAGCCCGCGCTCTTCGAGACGCGCAAGCTCGGGATAGATCTGCCCGTAGCTCGCAGCCCAGAAGAACCGCGTCGAGACGTCCACGAGCGACTTGATCTCGTAGCCGGTGCGCTTGCCCAGGCGCAGCATCCCGAGGATCACGTAAGAGGTCTTCGAAAGCTCCATCTATCGGAATGATATATCCCGAAGATAGGTTAGGCAAACCCTGGATTTCCGCGGACGGCTAGCTGCGAACTGCGGGCCGCTCGATCGCCCCGTAGTTCATCCCCCCGTAGCTGAACGTCGGCATGACCGGCCATTGGCGGCGCCAGTTCGGCATCTCCGACGAGGGGAGCACGTTCAGCCAGCGCGGGTCGCGGCGGTTCGGGTCGGCGATCGCCTTCTCCTTGATCATCGAGTCGTACTGGTCGACCGAATCCTCGAGCGTGTTCGCATTCATCACGACCTCGCGGTTGAAGAACTCGGCGTACTTGCGGATCCCGGGGATCTTGGACTGGAGCGGGTGCCACGAGTCCGCGCACACGCCGTTCTCGGAGGTGACCCAGACTCCGTCCTGCGTGTTCAGCGCGAGGCTGTGGTTGCCGTCGGTGTGACCGGGGGTCCAGGCGATCGCGACGCCCTTGCCGAGCTCGACGTCCCCGTCGAGGAGGACCATGTTGTCCTCGATCACATCGTCCATCCCGCCGGGCACGTACCAGGCCCACTGCGTCGGGTGCGGCGATTTGAAGGTGTCGACCTCCTTGCGCTGGAACAGGAACTTCGCGTTCGGGAAGAACGGCTTGCGGGGCTCGGATTCGCCGAGCACCGGTCGCGTCGTGCCCATGATCAGGCGCAGGTCCTGCACGTGCAGGTGGTCGAAGCTCACATAGTCCACGTCGGCCGGCGTGATGCCGCACTTCGCGATCGCCTGCTCGACCGTGTTGTAGAAGGTGGCGAAGACCTTGTAGGAGAGGAACTCCCCGTAGCGCTTGAGGAGCTGGTCGTAGAACGGCGCCTCGGCCGCGCCCTCCGCGATCGTCGGCTCCCACGCGAGCGTCTTGAGATTGCCCTCGAAGTCCTCGAACTGCACGATCACGAGCCGGTTGAGGATGTTGATGTACGGGTTGAGCGTCTTGGCGGCTCCGTGGAACGCGAAAGACACGGGGTACCCGGCGGACGCGAGGTCCACCGTCTTGACCGCCCGCACGCGGTTCTCGTCGGTCGCGAAGCGCTCGCGGAACAGCCGTGCCGCGTCCCGGATCGCGTCGGGCCGGTCCCCGCGCGGCCACACGTCGAACACGCCGTCGAACTCGTGGAAAGGCCTGATCCCGAGGGTCTCGGGAGCCTCGATCGTCGCCATCAACCCACCTCCTCGTAGTAGGCGCGGGATGTTAGATCAGTGGTTGCTGCTGACGCACTTGCCGTGCGCGTTGGCACCATTGCGGTTGGTGCCGTACTTCGCCCGGAAGGCCGCGTCGCCGAGGAACTCCGCGTCCGCCTTGCAGAACGCGGAAGCGTTCTTGAAGTCCTCGCGCACCGGCGGCTGCTGCTCGCGCACCGGGATCCGCAGCTTCACACCGTTGATCGTGATCGTCGACGGGACCTCCGACACCTTCAGGTAGCCGGCGTCGTCCTGCGCGAGCTCGATGCGGACCTTGTGCCCGGGCTCGAAGCGCCATCCGTTGCCGTGCAGCTCGAACGTAGCCGGGCCGCTCGCGCTCAGCAAGCGGTATGGGCCGCGGTCGACAAGCACCTGGGTCCCGTCGGGGAAGACGTCGTAGAGGCGCGCGTTCAGCTGCACGCCGGCAGTGGTCGACGCCTGGTAGTCGACGGTCACCTTCGTCGCGCCGATCATCGTCGCGCGCTCGGTCAGCGCGGGCGCATCGTAGACGGCCACGCCGGGGCCGGCGGGCGTCGTGGTGAACGGGCAGCGCGAGCCGTTGGCGAAGAGGTTGGTGATCGGGTCGGCCTGACCGGCGTGCGGGTTCGGCTCGGCGTTGTTGGTCGTCGTCTGCGCCCCCGAAACGTCGACGCGCAGGCGGTGGGGCGCGAGATCGAAGAAGCTCGGGGCCGTGAAGGTCGCGCCCGGCTCGTTGGCCGGGAACTCGGCCGTCGCGTTCTGCGGGCAGATCTGGAGCGCCGCGGTCACGTCGTAGGCCGGCTGCGGCTCACTGGCGTTGCCCGGGGGCTGCGCGAAGTGGTCGACGAGCGCGTTCAGCCGTGTCGTGACGCCCGTGCGATAGAGGTCCGCGGGGTCGGCATTGACGTCACCGCCGGGATAGTCGGCGAAGCTGCAGACGTGGTGGTCGGCGCCGCACAGGTCGCCCCACTCCTTGGCTTTGTTCTGCACGAAGTGCTGGTAGTCACCGAAGTACTGCTTGATCGGGTAGCCCGGCACCGTCGCCTCGATGCGGTTCGACATGCGCAGGTTCTCGACCGGTGTGAACAGCGGGTCGGTGAGCGTCGCCGCGTTGAAGATCGGGATGCGATAGCTCGGGTCCGACGCGATCCGCGTGAACCAGTGGTTCTGGTAATAGGCGGAGCGGTCCGTGATGAACGCGGGCAGGATGTTCTGGATCGGGTTCTGGCACTGCGGCGCGGTGTCGAACGGCTCGGGTGCGCCCATGCAAAGGAACGCCTGGTCGACCGTCGAGGGAAACGTCGCGCCGAACTGCCCCGTGCCGTAGAGGATGTTGTTGATGGTCTGCTTTGGGATCCCGAAGGGGTCCGCCGAGTCCGAGCCGTCGAACGCGGGCAGGTCGTCCGGGTATTGCGAGTGGTGCCCGGTCGGGATCAGCGAGTAGACGATGTCGGTCCACCCGTAGCGGGGCGCGACCGCGGCGAGCTTCATCGCCGCGCTCCCCGGGCTCTGCCACTTCGGGTCGGTGAGCGCCATCCAGGCGAAGCCGCCGCCGTAGGAGCCGCCCGTCGGGACGACCTTCTGCGGGTTGACGTTGAAGAAGGGGTCGTCCGCGATCACGCCCGCGAGGTACTGGAAGTCGTTGATCTCGTAGAGCCGCGAGTCGAGCTGCGTCTCGCCGGTCGAGCCGCCTCCACCCGCCTGGTTGCGGAAGCCGCGGGACGTGTAGTTCGCGACGACGTAGCCGCGCGAGGCGAACCACGCGTTGTTGTAGTGCCAGCGCTCGCCGGTGCCGAAGTCGGGGCTCTGCCACGCGAACTTGTCTCCCGCGCAGCAGCCGTGCATGAACACGACCAGCGGGTATCCGCCCGGCGGGGCCGGCAGCGTGGGCCGGGAGATGTCGACGTCGAGGGTGACGAAGCCGTCCGCGTCGGCGCCGGGGACGCTCGTCGCGTCGGCGGCCTTCGCCGGAAGGCCTTCGAAGCCGTCGTACTTGGCCGGGACGCGCACACCGCGCACGCCGCCGTTGTTGGCGGTGCGGCCGAAGGTCGGCGTGTTGCCGTCCGTGCACAACTCGTACGTGTAGCCGGCCTGCGCCGTGCGCGGCTGGCAGCCGGCCTTCAGCGCGGCGGGAATCTGCGCGTCGGCAGACCCTGCCCACGCGAGCATCGATACCAAGACCCCTGCTGCTGCGAACCAGCGCCTCACTCAACGCTGACCCTAGCGCAGCGCTCGACACCGGGTCAACCGCGGCGTCAGGACGGCCGATCGTCCGGGATACCCTGACCGGGTCATCTTCGAGCCCCACACACACGACCTCGCGGGAGTGATCCACTGCCACTCCACGCACTCCGACGGCACCGGCACGGTGCCGGAGATCGGCGCCGCGGCGAGCGACGCCGGCCTCGACTACCTGCTCCTCACCGACCACGACACCCTCGCGGCCGCCGAGCGCGGCGAGGAGGGCTGGTACGGCTCCACGCTCCTACTGGCGGGATTCGAAGTGTCGCCGCGCCGCCAGAACCACTACCTCGCGTTCGGCCTCGGCGAGCCGATCGACCACTCCGATCTCAGTCCGCAGCAGATCATCGAGCGCGTCGAGTCCGGAGGGGGCTTCGGGTTTCTCGCGCACCCCTTCTCGAAGGGATCGGAGCGCTTCAAGCGCATCGGCGACGGAATGCCTTGGCGCGACCTCGACGCCGAGGGCTACACGGGCATCGAGTTGTGGAGCTTCGTGACCGACTCGGCGGAGCGGGTCAAGAGCGTGCGCGAGCTGATCGCCTTCATCGCCGCGCCCGGCCGGTCCATCGATCACCCGCCGCGGCACAACCTCGACGAGTGGGATCGGCTGTGTGCGCGCCGGCGGTGCGTCGCGCTCGGCGGCGTGGACGCACACCAGGTGGGAATCCGCGTGCGCGGGCGCGTGCCGCTGCGGTTGATGGCGTACCGGCGCTCGTTCCGGTTCCTGCGGACCCACCTGCTCGTGCGCGAGCAGCTCAGCGGTGACCTCGAGACGGATCGCGCCGCCGTCTTCGGCGCCCTGCGAAACGGTCACGCCTACATCGCGATGGACTCGCTCGCGCCGGCGCGCGGGTTCCGCTTCTGGGCCGAGGGCGACGGCGTGGCCCGGATGGGCGACGAGGCGGCGGCCGGGTCGTGGACGCTGCATGTGCGCACGCCCCTGCGCGCGCGCATCCGCCTGCTATCTGACGGCCGGGAGGTGGCGGCGGCCGAGGGCGAGCGGCTCGAGCACGCGGTCGAGGGGCCGGGCGTCTACCGCGTCGAGGCCTACCGCCACGCCCACGGCCGCGAGCGCACCTGGATCCTCTCGAACCCGATCTACCTGCGGGCCTGAGCCACGGACTACGCGGCCTGCTTCGAGCGCTCGTGCTTGAGGTTGTCGACGTACTGGTTCGCGGCGAGCGCGGCGGTCGTCGCGTCGCCGACCGCGTTGGTGATCTGCCGGATGAACTGGGAGCGCACGTCGCCGGCCGCGAAGATCCCGGGCACCGAGGTGCGCATCGCCTGGTCGGTGACGATGTGGCCCGAGTCGTCGAGCTCGATCCGCACCGCGAGGTCGGGGTCGAAGATGTCCGAGTGCGGCGTGAACCCGACGAACGGGAACACCGCGTTGACGGGCAGGTCCCGGCGCTCACCGGTCGCCACGTCGCTCAAAGTGATGTGGGAGACCTTGCCGTCGGTGCCGTGGATCTCGTCGACCACGCTGTTGAGGACCTCGTCCACCTTCCCGGTGGAGCGCATCTGCTCGACGAGGATCGGCGCCGCGCGGTAGGCGTCGCGCCGGTGCACCACGTAGACCTTGCGCCCATACCGGGTCAGGAAGGTTCCCTCCTCGACGGCAGAGTCACCGCCGCCGACGACGGCGATGTCGGCGCCCTCGAAGAAGGCACCGTCGCAGACGGCGCAGTAGGAGACGCCCTTCCCGGCGAGCTCTTCCTCGCCCGGCACCCCGAGCTTGCGCGCGTCGCCGCCTGCCGTGACGATCACGGCGGGGGCGCGGAACTCGCGCCCATCCGAGGTGCGCACGACGCGGTCGTCGCCGTCGACCGAGATCGAAGTGACCTCCACCCCGGTCTCGAACGTCGCGCCGAACTTCTCCGCGTGCTTCTGCATCTTGTCGGCGAGATCGGGCCCCATGATGTGCTCGAAGCCCGGATAGTCCTCGACCTCCGCCGTGTTCCACAACTGGCCGCCGGGGATGCCCTTTTCGAGCACCAAGGTCGGAATCCGCGAGCGCCCGCCGTAGAGCGCGGCGGTCTGCCCGGCCGGCCCGGCTCCCACGATGATGATGTCGTACGCCTGTTGTGTGCCGTTCTCGTCAGACAAAGGGGTTTCCTCCGCTTAGTCACTTCACTAAGTGAAGTGTAGCGCCGCGCCTTCTTGAGGCCATCGGCAGCTTAGGACCTATCCCGGTAGCGATGCCGCCTCAGGCCGCTCCGGGCTCGGCCCGCGCGGGCGGCGGCGCGTCCTCCTCGCGCCAGCGTGCGACCGTCTTGCGCAACTTGAGATAGGCGAAGATCCCTGGCGGGATCGGGAGCCAGAACGCGATCACGCGGTAGGCCAGCACCGACACGAAGACGGTCGAGCTGGGCTCGCCGAAGGCCAGGAACGCGGCGATCATCCCGGCGTCGACCGATCCCACTCCCCCGGGGAAGAAGGGGAGCAGGTTCGCGGCCATTCCCACGAAGAACCCCTGGATGAGCACCGCCGTGGGGACCGACTCTCCGAAGGCGTGGAAGCACGCCCACAGCACCGCGATGTTGGCCGCCCAGAACCCGATCGCGCCGCCGACCGCGAGCAGCCCGCTGCTCGGGTGGCGCATCAGCGACAGCGCGACGCGCGCCCCGGTCGCGATCGTCGCCGGGATGCTCGCCATGCGGCGCGCGAGCCGCACGCGCCGGTGGCCCTGCGCCCAGCGCGACACGATCCGCTCGAGGTCGGTGGGAATCAGCGAGAGCGCCAGGACGATGATCAGCCCGGCTCCGGCCAAGCCGGCGGGGACGATCGTCATCCCGACCGGGCTCGGCCCCGGGACCAGGCCGACGCGCAGCCCGATCCCGCACGCGATCAGCGCCACGAGATAGATCGTGTAGAGGAGCACGAGGAACGCGACCATGCGGCTCGCCGTCTGACGGGCGCCCATCCCGGCGCGGCGCAAGCCCCAGTACGTGAGCGCGATGCCGCCCGCACCCCCGGCGGAGAACAGCCGCGTCGCGGCGAGCCCGGCGAGCGTGATCTGGTAGGAGGTGCTCCAGTCGATGCGCTCTCGCACCGCCGGGGTGACCGTCCTGCCGCCGAGAATCCCGCGGAAGAGGGCGATGTAGGAGGCGAACGACAAGAGGTTGAGGCCCAGCGCGATCGCGATCCAGACCGGGTCCGCATCCTCGATCCTGCGCAGGGAGTCCTCCAGGCCCGCGACCTCGGGCAGCACGAAGTAGAGCGCGCCGAGGATCAGCGCGACGACGATCGCCGAGGTCACCAACCGCTTGCGGTTGAAGAGCATCCGCGACTCGACCCCGTCGGTCGCGCGCTCCTGGAACCCGTCGTCCGGCTGCCCGGGCGCCGCGGCCCGCTCGTCCTCGGACGGGGCGGTCCCGGCGCGCGACCCGCGGTCGCCAGGCCGGAACGCCTTCACCGGGACGCCTTTCGCTCCAACTCGGCCACGGAGCGCGCCACCGCTGCGATCGCGGGTGTCGCGCGTGGCGCCGCGGCGCGGATCCCCGCGGCCAGCGCGGCGCCCGCGGCGAGATCGGCCACGTAATGCTCGCCGAGGTAGACGAGCCCGAACCCGAGCGTGCCCGCATATGCCCAGCCCGCGGCGCCGGCCACCGGGTCCGCGTCGGCGAGCAGGTGCGCCGCCATCAGGGACGTCGCGAAATGCAGAGACGGCATCGCGGCGAGCGGATTCCCTCCAAAAAAGCCGTACAGCGGAGACCACAAACGGCCCCAGACCTGTTGCCCGACTTCCACCATGATCCGTCTCATCCCCTCGATGCGTCCATGCTCCGCTGCCCACCACGGAGGAGCGGTCGGCACAAGGAAGTACCCGGCGAGCCCGAGGTCGAACACGGCGCAGAGGAGCACGGCCGACCGCGAGAAGCGCTGCGGGTGCTTCCAAAGTATCCATGCCGCGGCGGCGTGGGGCTGGACGAACCAGGCCCAATGGGCGTAGACGAGCGCGTGGTCGAGCGGCGTCGGCCCCGAGCCGTGCGCCAAGGCGTGCTGCAGCGAAGGCGTCGCGGGACGGCCGAAGAGCGCGCGGTCGACGGCGATCGGGTAGTCCACGCGCACCCGCTCCTCGAGGCGGCGAGGGTCGTCATAGGGCATCTCATGAATCGTTATGTAGGCCCACATCTGAAGGGTGTAGACCGCCGCATCGCGCTTTTTTGAGCGCGGCAGCGCGATCGCGAGCCCGAACGGCGCGGCGGCGGCCGCGGCTGCCGTGACGGATGCCGGCACGTGCAGGCGCCGTCGGACGAGCGGCAGCGCGATTCCTGCGCAGACGGCACTCCACGCCGCAACGCGCAGGCCGCGGGCCCCGCGGGCGCGGCGGCGCGCGCGCGCCCTGAAGGTGGGAGGCCTCACCGGGCGCGAGTATAGATTTGGTCCCGGTGGAGACCCGCCGCGGCCGGCCGGCATTCCCTACATCGACACGAAAGCGGCGTCGGACGCCCTGGCCGTCGGGCGCGCACGCGCCGGGGAGCCGATCGCAGTAGTGCGCCCGGGGGACGTCTACGGACCGGGATCGACGCAGTGGTCGGTGACCGAGGAGTGTTGCCGCGCCGAGGGCCTGATGTAGGCCCCCGCCTCGTCATCCGGCCGGCTCGAGGATGCGGGCGTCGACCGGCGCGGCGCGCACGAACGCCTCGGCGTCCTCGCGGGTCCCGACGGTCGTTCCCCAGTGCATCGGGACGGCCACGCCGGGGTCGATCCTGCGCGCGGCCTCGGCGGCCTCCGACGGGGTCATCACGTACGTCCCGCTGACGGGCAGCAGGGCCACGTCCACCCCAGCGGCCTCGTCCATCTCGGGGATCACGTCGGTGTCGCCGGAGTGATAGATCCTGCGGCCGCCGTCACGGATCACGTAGCCGACCCAGCCGGCGTCGCGCGAATGAAAGGGGCGCCCCTCGCTGTCGAGCTTGTTCGTGTTGTACGCGGCGACGGCGAGCACCTCCACGCCGCCGACCTCGGCCACGTCGCCCGGCGTCACGGACACCGTGTTGCCCCGCAGTTGCTCGGTGACGGTCGCCGGGGCGATGAAGACCGTGCCCTTGCCCGCGAGTCTCAGCACGTCGTCTCGCGAGAAATGGTCGTAGTGGTCGTGGGTGACGAGGATCCCCGCCGCCGCCGGGCCCTCGGGGGCGCGGTACGGGTCGATGTAGATCCAGCCGGCCGAGGTCCTGATGCGAAACCCCGCATGTCCGAGCCAGCCGATGTCGTCGAGCGTCATGCACGAAGTATTCCGCCACGGCGCCGATATGTCTCGTCCAGACATTCCCGCCACCGCCACTGCGGCCCCGGACCCCTCCTCATCTGAACCGGGTCACATCGACCATCCATGCAACGGTCGATGTGACCCACTTGGTGAGGAGCGTCCCGATAGGTTTCCCGCGCCAACCACCAAGGAGCCCGCATGTCCTACGAGACCGTCGACCTGAAGGTCGAGAACGGCGTCGCCGAGATCACGCTGAACCGGCCCGAGCGCCTGAACGCGTGGACCGCGCAGTTCGGGGACGACCTGCGGGAGGCACTCCTGACCGATGCCGCCGACCCCGCCGTGCGCTCCGTCCTGATCACGGGCGCCGGGCGCGGATTCTCCTCGGGCGCCGACCTCAAGGAGATGCTCGAGCAGCGCGCCTCCGGAGGCCAGGTCCCCGACGTGGGCGAGATGCTGCGCACCCGCTACCACCCGATCATCAAGGGAATCCGCGAGCTGCCGAAGCCCGTCGTCGCGGCCGTCAACGGGCCCGCTGTCGGGATCGGGTGCTCGCTCGCGCTTGCCTGCGACCTGATCTGGGCCGCAAAGTCGGCGATCTTCGGCCTCGCGTTCGTGAACATCGGGCTGGTGCCCGACGGTGGGTCGACGTTCCTGGTGCCGGTCGCGGCGGGCAAGGCGCGAGCGCTCGAGATGGCCCTGCTCGGCGACCCGATCCCGGCCGAGCAGGCGCTCGACTGGGGACTGATCAACCGCGTCGTGCCCGACGGGGACCTGATCGACGACGCGCGGGAGCTGGCCCAGCGCCTGGCGAAGGGCCCAACCCGCTCCTACGCCCAGTCCAAGCGGGCGCTCAACAACTCGATGCTCAAGATCATGGACGAGCAACTCGATCTCGAGGCCGACATCCAGGGCGAGATGGTGACGAGCTCCGACTTCATCGAGGGCGTATCAGCGTTCATCGAGAAGCGGGACCCTCGTTTCACGGGGAGCTAGGGCCGGCAGGCGCCCGCCCTGGGCCGGGCTCTGCTTGCCCGGCATATAGAATCGCGCGCCGATGCGAGGTCGAGCCAAGCCCCGGACGGCCGCAACCCTCGTGCTGTTGGTCGCAGCCGTGGTGACGATGCTGGCCCTTCCTGCCCACGCATGGGCGGATCTGCTGACCCCCGAGTCGGGGCCGAGCCAGAACGCGAAGGACATCGACTCGCTCTACAAGATCGTCTTCGGCATCGGCCTGGCCGTGATCGGCCTCGTCTGGGCGGTGCTCTTCTACACGCTGATCCGCTTTCGGGCCCGCCGCGGCCGGCGCGCACCGCAGATCTCCGGGAACACGCGGCTCGAGCTCGGCTGGACGGTCGCCGCGAGCGTGATCGTGGTGGCGATCACGATCATCACCTACACGTACCTCGACGACATCACCGACCCGTTGCCGTCGGGGCCCGAGTCGGTCGCCGAGGCGCGCGGCCAGTACGCCGACATCAACCAGACCCCGCCCCCGGGTGGCAAGGCGCTCGAGATCCAGGTCTCGGGCCAGCAGTACCTTTGGCGCTACCAGTACCCCAACCAGGCCGTGTCCTTCCAGCAGATGGTCGTCCCGCGGGACACGACGGTGGTACTCACGCTGAAGGCCAACGACGTGATCCACTCGTGGTGGATCCCGAAGCTCGGCGGCAAGGTCGACGCGGTTCCCGGCTATGAGAACAAGACCTGGTTCAAGGCCACCGAGACCGGCACCTTCGAGGGCCAGTGCGCGGAGCTGTGCGGCACCAACCACTACGCGATGACCGCCAAGGTCACGGTGGTGGAGCCGCGCACCTACATAGCGTGGGTCGAGAACCAGAAGCGCGAGATCGCGAAGGCGCGTGAACTCGCCGTCAAGCAGCGCGCGCAGATCGAGGCGGAGGTCGGCCGGTGAGCGCGGGCACGATCTCCCGATCCGAGGGCCACACGCCCGAGATCATCGTCGGCGGGCTGCCCGAGCGCCGCTCCGGCTGGATCGACTGGGTCACGACCACGGATCACAAGAAGATCGGGATCCTCTACCTGTTCACGACCGCGTTCTTCTTCCTGGTCGGAGGGGTCGAGGCGCTCTTGATGCGGCTCCAGCTCGGGTCGCCGGACAACACGTTCCTCGACCCGACGACCTACAACCAGCTCTTCACGTTGCACGGGACGACGATGATCTTCATGGTCGTGGTGCCGGTCGCCGCGGGGCTCGGGAACTTCCTCGTTCCCCTCATGATCGGCGCGCGCGACATGGCGTTCCCGCGCCTCAACATGCTCTCGTGGTGGCTGTTGATCGCGGGGGGGCTCGTCCTCTACGGATCGATCTTCTGGGATGCGCCGCAGGCCGGCTGGACCGCGTACCCGCCGCTCTCGGGCGTGGGCTTCCTTCCGAGTCACGGCGTCGATGCATGGATCCTGGGCCTGCACCTGGTCGGCATCTCGTCGGTGCTCAGCGCGATCAACTTCGTCGTGACGATCCACAACATGCGCGCGCCCGGCATGAGCCTCAGCCGCATGCCGCTGTTCGTGTGGACGATCCTCGTCTACGCGTACCTGATCATCATCGCGATCTCGTCGTTCGCCGCCACGCTCGCGATGCTGCTCGTCGACCGCCAGTTCGACGGCACCTTCTTCGGAACGACCGAGGGCGGCGACCCGCTGCTGTGGCAGCACCTCTTCTGGTTCATGGGCCACCCCGAGGTCTACATCATGGCGCTGCCCGCGTTCGGGATCGTGAGCGAGGTGATCCCGGTGTTCGCGCGCAAGCCGATCTTCGGCTACAAGGCGATCGCGGCCGCGACGGGGGCGATCGCGTTCCTCGGGGTGATGGTCTGGGCGCACCACATGTTCGCGACGCCCCTGCCGCTGGGAGTGTTCGGCTTCTTCATGATCACGTCCTTCGCCGTCGCGGTCCCGACAGGCATCAAGATCTTCAACTGGCTCGCGACGCTGTGGCGCGGCAACATCGAGTTCACGGTGCCGATGCTGTTCGCGCTGGGCCTCATCGCGCAGTTCGCGCTCGGCGGCATGACCGGGGTGATCCTCGCCGTGTTCCCCGTCGACTGGCAGCTCACCGACACCTACTTCGTCGTGGCGCACATGCACCACGTGCTGTTCGGCGGCACCGCGTTCGGGATCATGGCCGGCCTCTACTACTGGTTCCCGAAGATGTCCGGCCGCATGATGTCGGAAGGCCTCGGCAAGCTCTCCTTCTGGCTGATGGTGATCGGCTTCAACGCGTCGTTCCTGCCGCAGTACTCGGCCGGGCTCAGCGGGATGCCGCGCCGCGTCGCCGAGTACAGCGGCGGCGAGCTGACGACCTACAACCTGATCTCGACGATCGGGGCGTTCGTCCTCGCCGCAGGCGTGCTCGTAACGGTGTTCAACGTGTTCAAGAGCATCCGCAGCGGCCGGCCGGCGGGCCCGGACCCGTGGCGCGCGAACACGCTCGAGTGGTTCACTCCCTCGCCGCCGCCCGAGCACAACTTCGACGTGATCCCTACCGTCCGCAGCCTCGAGCCGATGAAGGACATCCGGCGCTCCGTACAACAGCGCGAAGCGGCGCTCTCGAACGGGCACGGCAACGGAAACGGGCGCGTCACCGAGCCGCCCGGCAAGCAGTCGGAACCGCTGTGAGCACCACGACCGACCGAGACGCGCGCCGCTTTCGCAAGCTGGCGTATCTGACTGCGGGACTGATCTTCGGGCTGATCATCGTCGGCGGTGTCGTGCGGATCAGCGACTCGGGGCTGGGGTGCGGTGCCGCGGGCAGCGGCACCGAAGGCTGGCCGCTGTGCGGCGGTGGCCTGCTCCCCGCCGTGGACACGCACATGATCGTGGAGTACTCGCACAGGGTGCTGGCGGGGATCGTCGCGATCCTGATCGCCTACCTGGCGTGGACGTCGTGGCGCCACCGCCGCTCCGAGCGCCTGCTCGTGCGCGTCAGCATCGGCGCGCTCGCGCTGATCCTCTTCCAGGCCGCGCTCGGCGGAGCGACGGTCGAGGAGGGGCTCAAGCAGGAGCTGGTCGCCACGCACCTCGGGATCGCGATGATCCAGATCGGCCTCGTGATGCTGATGGGGCGACTTGGAGGGCCCGAGCCCGTGACGTCGCTGCGGCTCGGCGGCACCCGCGCACTGCGAATCCTCACGCCGGTGGCGCTCGTCGCGGTGCTCGGGACGATCGTGGCCGGCGGCTACATGTCGGCCAGCGAGCTGCACGGCACCGGCGTCGAGCACCGCTCGGTGGACGCGCACATGGCCTGTGGCGACGAGTTCCCCTCGTGCGGCGGGGAGTTTCTCCCCTTCGGCCGCAGCGAGGCGCTCGACATCCACCTCACCCACCGGGCATTCATGTTCATCGCCGTCACAATCCTCCTCGTGCTCTTCGCGACCGTGATGCGCCAGCGGCGGCGGCTCGACCCGGCCTCGGCGGGCGAGCTCAGCCGGACGACCGGCGTGGTCGCCGCGGTGCTCGTCTGCCAGGTGCTGCTCGGCGCGGTCAACGTCTGGGCCGGCGAGCACGCGTCGCTGATCGTCGCCCACCTCGCGGTCGGAGCGCTCCTGTGGGTGGCGCTCGTCGCCTTCACCCTCCAGCTCGCGTCCGTGCCCGAGCCCTCGCTCGCCGGCAAGCGCCGGCGCACTTCCGTCGAGGCGGCGCCGGCGTGACCAGAACCGGAACGGAGACCGCCTGATGGAAGCCGGCGCGCGCGCACGGCCCGCCGCGGGCTCCTGGCTGTACGGAGCACGTGAGCTCGCCGCGGACTACGTGGCGCTCACCAAGCCGCGTGTGATCTCGCTGCTGCTGGTCACCACCGCCGCGGCGATGTTCGTCGCGGACCCCTCGCCCTCGTTCGGCGTGGTGCTGGCGACGATGGTCGGCGGCTACCTCGCCGCGGGCGGCGCGGGGGCGATCAACCACTACATCGAGCGCGACATCGACGCGCGCATGTCACGGACCTCGAGGCGGCCGCTGCCGTCCGGCCGGATCGAGCCGCGCGCCGCCCTGTGGTTCGGGATCGTGCTGGGCGCACTTTCGTTCGCGCTGTTCGCCCTCACGGTCAACATGACCGCTGCCCTGCTCGCGATGGCGGGGCTCGCCGGCTACGTGCTCGTCTACACGGTGTGGCTGAAGCCGCGCACGACGCAGAACATCGTGATCGGCGGCGCCGCGGGAGCCGTGCCTCCACTCGTCGGCTGGGCAGCGGCGGCCGGCAGCCTCGAGGCCTCGGCCTTCTATCTCTTCGCAATCGTCTTCTACTGGACCCCACCCCACTTCTGGGCGCTCGCGCTGCTGATCAAGGACGAGTACGCGCGCACGGGCATCCCGATGCTGCCGGTGGTCGACGGCGAACCCGAGACCCGGCGCCAGATACTCCTGTACGGATGGCTGCTGCTCCCGATCACGGCGCTGCCCGTGGCGGGCGGGTTGTTCGGCGCGATCTACGCGGTCTCGGCCGCCGCGCTCGGTGGCGTTTTCCTCTTTCTGTGCGTGCGCCTGTATCGCCGCGCGGACCGGCGCTCCGCCGCAATCCTGTTCCACTACTCGCTCGCCTACCTGGCCCTGCTCTTCCTGGCCATGGCGATCGACCGCGTCGTCTAGACTTCCGGCCGATGGACCGCCGACTCGCGCGCAAGAACCTGGTGACGGGCCTCGTTGCCGCCAGCCTCTCGGTGATGATCTTCGCCGCGACATTCGTCGTCGCGGCCCTCTACCTCGGGAACTAGTGGGCTAATGGCCCGCTACCGCCAGCGCAACGGACACGCCGACCAGATCCATCTGCCGGGTCCCAGCCTGCTGCCGCTGTCCGCGGCGATCGGGATCACGGTCGCGCTGCTGGGGCTGATCCTCGCGTGGCCCTTCGTGGCGGTCGGAGCGGCGATCACGCTGGTCACCACGTGGCGGTGGATCCGCGCCGCGCGCGACGAGTACGAGCAGCTCCCGACCGAACGCTAGTACCTGGGGCCGCCGGGTCGGCGTTACGTCGCGACCCTGTCCTTCGCCCAGCACCGCACGATGTCGCGCACGCTGAGCACGCCCTCGATCTCGGCGCCGTTGACGACCAAGAGGTGACGGAAGCCGCCGCCGAGCATTGCCTCAGCGGCCTGCTCGAGGCTCCAGTCCGGCGCCGCGACGATCAACTCGTCCGTGAGGTGGTCGCCGACGAGCTCGCTGGCGGGGGTCTGCCCTTGGGCGACGGACCGCAGGATGTCGCGCTCGGTGACGATGCCGGGCCCGGGGCTCTCCGGGTCGATCACGATCGCCGCGCCGACGTTGCGCTCGGACATCCGGCGAGCCGCCTCGGTAAGGCTGAGGCTTGGCCCGATGGTCAGCACGACACTCGACATCCCATCCCGCACGTCCATACCGCCGCTCCCTTCGTGTCATGTTCTGATCGCGGTTCGTAACTATTGATGCAAGATTAGTAGACAGCGCGGTGCTCCGGAAGCCGGCCGGGAAACCCCTGCTACGGCGCCTCGGCGGAGAACGGCACGGCGCCCGGTACCGGCTCGAGCTTTGTCGTGCGGCCCTGGGACGCCGCGAGGACGTTCTCGGCGACGGCCTCCCAGCCAAACCTGCTGCTCGCCGTGTCGGAGAGCGCCGCGCGCGCGGACGCCCGCACCCGCTCGTCGAGGTCGAACCAGTCCGTCATCGAGGTGGCGAGGTCCTCGACGGCGTGCATGCCGCGCTCGAACGAGAGCAGCCGGCGCACCTGCGGCGGCAGCTTCTCGCCGAGGATCGCCGTCACCTCCGCAAGCCCGGAATGGGCCGCGCAGACCGGGAGCACGCCGCACGCGGCTCCCTCCGCCGCGACCATGCCGAAGGCCTCCGGGAACATGCTCGGCACGATGATCTCCTCGGCGCTCGGAAGCAGCCGCGCGAGCTCGCCGTGGTCGAGACGGCCGGTGAAGACGATGCTCTGCCGCATCTTCTTGGCAGCCGCGAAGTAGCGCTCGTGGCGCCCGGCAATCGTCTCGAGGAAAGTGCGCAGGTAGGTGAGCTGGTCGCGCGGTCCGCCCTCGAGCGCGCGGCCCTGGCGGCAGACGTGCATCAAAAGACGCTCGTCGGCGCGCTCGAGCCCCCGCAGCAGCACCTCGAGGCCCTCCCGGTAGGTGCCGAAGCCGACGACCACGAGCTTGGCGAGCGGCTCGCGCGCGAGGACGCGCGGCCAGGCGGCGAGCAGCAGGTCGACCCCCTTGGAGACGATCAGCTTGCCGACGTACATCACGATCGGCTCACGCTCGGGGTCGAGCGCGGCGAGGCTGTCGGGCGCCGCGATGTCGACCCCGGTCACGTCGTAGGTCGCGCGCACCGCGGCCAGCTCCTCGGCGTCCGGCGGCCGGTCGCGACGCGGATGGCACAGCGCGTCGACGGCCGCGGCGGCCGCCGGCCCGAATCCGGTGCGCTCGGCCGAATCGAGCCAGCGCACCAGCGCGTCGAGCTCGCCCGTCGCCGCGGTCTTGTCGGCCGCCGGCACGAACGCGTGGACGTCCACGCCGGGCGGGCCCAGGAACGTGCGCTCGCGCAGGCCTTCGAGCGGCATCGCGGCCCAGAGGCTCTCGGCAGTGTGACGGGAGCCGACGAGCACCGCCCGTGCCCGCACGAGCCCCTCGCTCGCATATGGCGCGAACCGCTTGTAGTGCGGCTTGAGCGTGTATTCCAGCGCGGACCCGTGGATCTTCACCGCGTAGGGGCGCTCACCGAGCCCCCGCGCGAGGATCGCCGGCCCCATCAGCACGTGGTTCGCGAACCCGGCCTCGATGTCAGCCAGCTCGGCGACCTCGCTCACGGCCTTCACGTTCGCACCAACATATGTATCGAGCTCGGAGTCGTCGAGGCGGTCGAAGGTGCGGACCTCGAATCCCTCGTATGTGTCGAAGACGTATACGGGCAGCAGCGTGCCGATGTCCGGCCGGTACACGGTGCAGCTGCCCGCGTGCGGCGCGTGGCGCACGCGCTCGACGGTCAGGTTGCCCCCCTCCCACCGGCCGATCGAGTCCACGAAGCCGAGCTGCTCGGGCTGCGCCTCCTGGCAGAGGAGGTGGACATCGTGGCCGAGCCGCGCCAGCGACTCTGCCAGCTCGGCGTTGTAGACGTTCGACCCGGTGCCGCGCAGCAGGTAACCGTGGAAGATCAGAAGCCTCAAGGGGCGACGAGTCTATGTGGGTCCTGAGGCGCTTGCTATGTTGCCCGAGCCGTGAAGCGCCCAGAGCGATACAGGCTGCGTGCGCCCGCCTCCGGGCGCGAATCCGTCGTTTCCATCGACGGAGCCGCTACCGACTCCAGGGACGGCGGGGTCGCGTATTACGACAAGGTGACCGGCGAGCGGCTCGAGGTCGTCGGGAGGCTCGTGCCAACCGCGAACAGCCCATCCAACCTTCCCCGTTCCCCCGAGAACCTCCGGATCTGCCCGCATTGCGACGAGCTCGCGGGCCGGGACCTGAGCGACTGTCCGTATTGCGGCAGGCGCATGCCGGCCCTCCCGCGCCGTCCCTGATCCCGTGCGCAGGTTCGCGCTGATCGGGGTGGCGGCAGTGGTCACTGGCCTGATCGTCGGCTTCGCGATCGCCGGCGGCGGAGACGACGGCGGAGGGGGCACCAAGGCCACGACGCCCGAGCTCGAGCCGCTTCCGGGGTCGTCGTCGCTCGACGAGGGCGCGACGGGCTCCGATCGCGGCACCACCGGCGAGCGGGGATCGACGGGCCAGTCCGGCGGCGGCAGCGCGCCGTCGACTCCGGCGCCCGCGCCGGACAACTCGGGCGGCGGGGCCGCCGCGCCGCAGGACACCGAGACGAACGACACTCCGCCCCCGAGCGGGAGCCCGGCCGAGCGCTTCGAGCGCTTCTGCGAGGAGAACCCGGGCGCCTGCTAGGTGGTAGCTAGCCGCCGGAGGTGCCGGCGGGCGCGTCGGGCACGATGCGCGCCCAATACAGAAGGCGAGCCGTCTGGTAGGAGCACTCGTACTGCTTCACCGTGCTCGACCGAAGGTGTGCGTCGTTGCGCTTGTAGTAGCGCTCGAACTGCTTCGGCCGACTGCTCGCCGGCGTCGCGCAGCGGCGCTTGGGCCTGCTCGCCAACCATGAGTTGCCGACGGCGTCGAGGTTCACCGCGAACGCGGGGAGCCAGGTGACTGCGGTCAGCCCGATGTAGTCGCCTTCCTTCACGCGGAGCGGCTCAGCAAGGCGGTAGCGCACCCGGCCGCGCCGCCCGAGGTCTCCGCGCAACGGCTGGTTGGCGCTCTGGCGGATCAGCCGGAAACGCCCCCCCTTGCCACGGCGCAGCACCGCGATCCGAGCCGCGGGATCGCCGCCGAACAGCCCGTTGAAGGTGCGGATCTGTGTGCTGCGCAGCTTCGGGAGCTTGAGCCAGTACGAGACCAGCTGCCCGGACTGGGGGGCCTTGAAGGGGTGCTCGAGGCCGCCGGCCATCATCTGGATGCCCGTCACGCGAGCGACGACCTCGCACTTGTCGGGCGCGGGACAGCCGGACGCCGGGTATTCGGGCGTCTTGCCGAGCACGATCGACTGCGAGGCCCGCGGATGGCGCTCGTGGTCGGCCGCGAGCGCCGTCGCAGCGAATGCGAACGCCACGGACGCGACCAGCAGGCCCCGTAAGAGATTGGGAGACATCAGCCGCCCTAACACGTGCTCGAGCCCCGAGTTCCGCATCGCGGACACTCTTTCGCGGTCGAGCGCCGGGTGCCTGCCTGTGCAATCGGGGCGCCGGCTTCCCCGCCGACGAGGCCCGCGATAGGGTTGGCCGCGATGGACCCGGAGGGCTTCCAGGCATACGCCCGCGCCGCGCTGGAGAGGCTGGGCGTGGCGGTCGACGACGTCGACCTCGCCGTGATGGACGTCGCCGAGCGCGTCTACGGCCCCGGCCGCGACGCTCTGCTGGCCGCTGACCTGAGCGGTGTCCCGCGCGAGCACGACTTCGACCCGTCGCGTCCGCCGAGCGGCTCGGCGTCGCGATGAGCCATCCGCAGGACCTCTCGCTGCGCGGGCAGGCTGATGCGATCGCATCCGGCGAGCTCGACGCGACCGAGTTGCTGGACGCCACGCTCGCGCGGATCGAGGAGCGCGACGGGCCGGTCAACTCGATCGCCGACGTGTTCGCCTCAGAGTCGGCGCGAATGCTCGCCGAGGCCCCCGACGGACCGCTGCACGGAGTGCCGATCGCCGTCAAGGACATGTTCGCCCTGCCCTGGCGTGCGCCACGCGACGGAGCGCCCCGCAACCTGGAGGGCATCGAAGCCGGGGAGTCGGCCGTCTACCAGCGCCTGCGCGACGCCGGCGCCGTCGTTGTGGCCGTCACCAACATGCACGAGTTCGGGGCCGGCTCGACCGGGCACATCTCGGCATACGGGCCTTGCGCGACTCCCTGGAACACCGCCCATTGCGCCGGCGGATCATCGGGCGGCTCGGGCGCTGCCGTCGCGGCGCGGCTCGTCGCGGGGGCAGTCGGCACCGACGGCGGAGGCTCGATCCGTTACCCCGCCGCGTACTGCGGAGTGACCGGGCTCAAGCTGACCTGGGGACTAGTGCCGCCGGAGGGGTACACCCACGGCTTCGCCTCCCTGGGAGCCCCGGGCCCGATGTGCCGCGACGCCGCGGACGCGAGGCTACTCGCCGAGGCGCTGGTCGGCCGGCCGCTCGAGCAAACGCGCGCGACGAACCTCAGGCTCGGCGTCGTGCGCACGTACTGGGAGGACGTCGACGCCGAGGTCGCCGAGCGTTGCGACGCGGCGATCGGGCGGCTGCGCGAGAGCGGCATGGAAGTGACGGAGGTGCAGCTCGAGGGCATCGAGCACGTGCGCATCGCGACGGTGCTGCGCCTCGGCCTCGAGGCATCCCCCTACGCCAAGCCGGAGATCTACGCCGAGATCGAGGGCCGCGTGTCGCCGATCGGGCGCGCGCTGTCCAAGTACCTCCTGCTCGCGCCGGCGGTCGCGATGGCGCGCACCGAGCTGGTGCGCGCGCAGGTGCGCCGTTCGCTCGCGCGTGCTTTCGAGGATGTCGACGTGCTCGCGTGGCCGATGACGGCGGCGCCGGCGCCGCCGATCGAGAACCCGACCGTGCAGCTCCCGTCCGGAACCTTCCCAGCCGACTACACGAACGTGCACCACGGCGGGATCGCGAACCTCTCGGGCGTCCCGGCGATGTCCGCGCCCTGCGGCTTCACCAGCGACGGGCTCCCGGTTGGCCTGCACCTGCTCGCCCACTGGCGCGACAACGAGCGGCTGCTCGACGTGGCCGAGCTGCTCGAGCAGGCAACGGATCGGGCGTATGTCGACGCGATCCCACCGCTAGCTCAAAAAACGCCAGCCTGACGCTCCTGCCGCAACCGGGATTTCCGGAACGGAAATCCCGTGCTACTTGTACCGATAAGTGATCCGGCCTCGCTCGAGGTCGTACGGGGACAGCTCGATCTTCACGCGGTCACCGGGCAGGATGCGGATGTAGTGCCGGCGCATCTTTCCGGAGATGTGGCCGAGGACCATGTGGTCGTTATCGAGCTTCACCCGGAACATGGTGTTCGGAAGGGCCTCGACGATCTCGCCCTCCATCTCGATCTTCTCTTCTTTTCCCATGCGCCGAGATATTACGCGGGCCGCCGGTTAGGCGGACCCTCGCTTGCCTCGGAAGCGCCACGCGCTCCCTACCGGACCCTGACGGAGCCTCGCATCTGGGTCGGGTGCAGGCTGCAGAAGTATGGGTATGTTCCGGCATTTGCGAACCGGCGCGAATACTGCCTGCCGGGCTCGATCGCCTTCGAGAAGAAGCGCTCCTCAGGAGACCTTGGGATCGTTGTCATTGTCATTTCCACATGCGCCGAAGGCGATGCTGACTGCGAGCACCGCCCCGAGCGCAAGCACGGGGGGATCTTGCGACTCAACTGAAACCTCCTGCTGGGTGCCGCGCCGGCGGCACGATTGGTTGCTTCAGAGGCCTACCGCGGTGCGACGGCCCGCGCGGATCAACCGCGGATCCGGTCGGCCACGCGCGCGAGCTCGTCTGGATCCGCCGGCTCGGGCAGCCACGGCAGCTGGAGCGGGTCGTCCTCGTAGCGCGGGATCACGTGGACGTGGAAGTGAAAGATCGACTGCCACGCGGCGCGGCCGATGTTGTGCAGGATGTTGAACCCGGCGGGGTGGAGCTTCTCCTTGAGGAGCCCCGTCACGCGGCGCACGGCCTGCATCGCGGCGAGCAGGTCGTCGTCGCCGAGCTCGAGCAGGTTCTCGGCATGGGCGCGCGTGACCACCACGACGTGGCCGCGCGTCGCGGGGTTGATGTCCATCACCGTCACCGTCCGCGCGTCCGAGTCGATCACCTGGCTCGGAATCTCTCCGGCGATGACCTTGCAGAAGATGCAATTCGGGTCCGCGTCCCCCATGGCGGGGAGATTACCTTCACTATGCTGCGCCGCCCATGCCGGTCGCCAACGAGCTACACGCCGCCTCCGCCGTGGACCGTCTCGCCGAGGAGGTGGGCGAGCTCGCGGCCATTGATCGCCCCTCGGCGTCACCCGGAGAGCGGCGGGCGGCCGAGTGGATCGTCGAGCGCCTGAGCCGCGCGGGCGCCGCGGCCCAGATCGAGGCCGAGTCCGTGCACGGCGGCTATTGGGGACCGCTCGCGCTGCTGAGCGCGGCCGGGGCGGCCGGGGCGATCCTCGGCCGGCGCCGGCGCCTCGGCGGGGTCGCGCTGTCCGCACTGGCGGCCGCCGGCGTGTGGGACGACATCACCGGGGGCGCGCATCACGCGCGGCGGCTGCTGCCGCGGCGCGAGACCCACAACGTCGTCGCGCAGATCGGGCCGCCGGACGCGCGACGGACGGTCGTTCTGGTTGCCCATCACGACGCGGCCAAGTCGGGGCTGATCTTCCATCCCGGCATTCCCGCGTTCGCGTGGCGCCACTTTCCCTCACTGATCGAGGACAACGACACCAGCCCACCGCTGATGTGGCCCGTGTTCGCGGGCCCGGCGCTCGCGGCCGCGGGATCCCTCACGGGCAGCCGTACCCTGCGGCGAGCGGGCGGTGTCGTCTCGGCGGGCGCGGCCGCCGTGTTCGCGCAGATCGGCTCGACGAAGGTCGTCCCGGGCGCGAACGACAACGCCACGGCCGTTGTCGCGCTGATCGAGCTTGCCCGCCGCCTCGCCGAGCAGCCGACCTCGTCGGTGCGGGTGATGCTCGTCTCGACCGGGTCGGAGGAGTCGTTCATGGAGGGCATGCAGGCCTTCATGCGCCGCCACGCCCCGTCACTGCCGCGCGCGGACACCTTCTTCCTGGCGGTCGACACGATCGGCTCGCCCCACCTCACCGCGATCCGCGGTGAGGGAATGCTCTACATGAACGAGTATCCGCGCGCGGGCCTCGCGCTGGTCGACTCCGTCGCCGCGGAGCTTGGCATCGATCTGTTCCCGAATCTGCGCCTGCGCAATGCGACGGACGGGCTGCATGCCCTCAAGCGGGGCTACCAGTGCGCCTGCCTCGGGTCCGTGACGGACTACAAGGCGCCATCGAACTACCACTGGCACACGGACACGGCGGAGAACGTCGACTACGGCACGATGGCCGACGGCGTGATGCTGTGCGAGGGCATCGTGCGGCGCCTCGACGCGCGCTGGATCTAAACGCCCGTCGCCGGGAGGGCCACTAGATGATTTATTCCAAACTCCCCGCACCCGCGGATCCGGAATCAACCATCTAGGAGCGCTCGCGCCGCGCGAGCGCGAGCGCCTGATCGCGTGACACGACCTCCCCCGCGAACGCGGCTTCGTCGATGCGCTCGAGCAGGTGCCCCACCTCCGGCCCGGGCTCCATTTCCAGCGCCGCCATCAGCTCGTCGCCGTCGAGCGGCGAGCGTGGCCGCTCGCCCGCGCGCCAGGCAAGGGCCTCGCGCATCAGCGTCTGGGCGAGCTCGACATGGCTCTCGACGGCGCGGCGCTTGGTCTTCGGGCCCATCGTCGCGAGGCGATCGGCGACCGACAACGCGGTGACCTCGACCTCGACGGGCTCGGTCGCACGCATGTAGCGGTAGATGCTGCGCCGCGAGAGCGGGCGCTCGTGGACGAGGAAGCCGAGTCGCAGGTGGTGCTCCGCGAGCGCCGCGAGGAAGTCGGCGAGCGCCGTGCTGCCCCGCATGCGCCGCACGAACGAGCGCGCGATCTCCGCACCGACTCGGTCGTGCCCCCAGAAGAGCACGCGCCCCTCTCCGCTCACCGCGCGCGTGGCCGGCTTCCCCGCATCGTGCAAGAGCGCCCCGAACCGCAGCGCCTGGCCACGCGTGAGGTCGTCCGCGAGGGGGCGCTCGAGCTCACGGGCGAGCGCAGCGGCCGCGCCTGCGAGCACGCGCGCGGGATCGGCGGTGACGAGCACGACCTGGTCGAGCACCTCGAGCGTGTGGCCCCACACGTCGAGGTGGTGATACGGATTCTGCTCGACGCCTTTCAGCAGATCCAGCTCGGGGAGGAGGCTCCCGACGAGCCCGGCGGAGTCCATCAGGTCGATCCCGCGGCGCGGCTCGGGCCCGGCGATCAGGCGCCGCAGCTCGTAGAAGGAGCGCTCGGGCGCAACCTCGCCGATCCGCGGCGCCTCCGCCGCGGCGAGCGCGCTCGTTCCGGGATCAACCTGGAAGCCGAGGTCACACGCGAAGCGCGCCATCCGCAAGACGCGCAAGGGGTCATCCGCGAACGAGGCCGGCCCCGCCGCCCTGAGCATCCGCGCGCGCAGGTCCGGCTCGCCGCCCAGCGGATCGAGCAAGCGGCCGGGGTCAGAGGCACGCACCGCCATCGCGTTCACGGTGAAGTCGCGCAGCGCGAGGTCCTCTTCGATCGCCCCTCGGGCAGGCGTGACGTCCGACTGCCAGCTACGGTCGCGGGCGATCACGCGCCAGGCTCCGAACCGCTCGGACAGCGGGAACACGAACCCGTCGACGCGCGATGCGATCGCGCGCGCGACCGGCTCCGCGTCGCCCGCGACCACGACGTCGACGTCGTCTACGGGCCGTGCCAGCACGGCGTCGCGCACCGTGCCTCCCACGAGCCATGATTCGGTGTCACCGGCCCGCGCGCCGAGCACGGCGCGCACTCCCTCGGAGCGCTCGAGCCGCTCGGTGAGCCCGTTCACGACGACTGCGTCACGCGCGGGACGCGCGCGGAGATGCCGCAGGTGATCTCGTAGTTGATCGTGCCGAGCAGCCGCGCGAGGTGCTCGGCGCTGATGCGCTCGCTGCCGTCGGCGCCGATCAGCGTCGCAGCGTCGCCGACGGCGACCTCGGCGTCGCCGACCTCGACGGTGATGTTGTCCATGCTGATCGTCCCGACGACAGGGAAGCGCCGGCCCCTGATCAGGACCTCGGCCAAGTTCGAGAGCCCCCTGCGATAGCCGTCGCCGTAGCCGATCGGCAGCACTGCGATGCGGGTGCCGCGCGAAGCCGACCAGCTCCGCCCATAGCCCGCAGAATCGCCTTTTTGCAGGCTTTTCACCTGCGCGACGTACGAGCGCAGGGTGAGAGCCGGTTCGAGCTCGCGCCGCGCGGAGGTGATTTCCGCGCCGAACGGGTCCATTCCGTAGACGGCGATGCCGCACCGCGCCATGTCGAAGTGCGCCCCGTCGCTGCGCAGCACGGCGGCGCTGTTGGCCGCGTGCACGATGCACCCTCGATCAGCGCGTTTCAGCTCCTGGGCAAAGGGGCGGAAGCGGTCGAGCTGCTCGTCGAAGAAGGGCGAGTCGGGCTCGTCGGCCGTGGCCAGGTGCGTCATCACGCCGGCGAGCCGCATGCGGCCGGACGACATCACGTCGCTCACGACACGGCGCGCCTCGTCGGGATCGCGCGTGCCGAGGCGGCCCATGCCGGTGTCGAGCTTCACGTGCACGCGCACGGGACGCTCGCGTGCGGCCGTGTCCACGGCCCGCACGAAGTCCTGCCGCCACGCGACAACGTCGGCGTCGGCCCCGAGCGCGATCTCGAGCTCGGCGCCCGTCAGCGCACCCATCACGAGCACCCGGTCGCTGATGCCCGCTTCGCGCAGCGCGGCCGCCTCGGCCGCGGTCGCGACGGCGAGCCAGGTCGCCCCGCCGGCGAGCGCCGCGCGGGCGCAGGACGTTGCGCCGTGGCCATACCCGTCCGCCTTCACTACGGCGCAGAGCGCAGCGCCGCCGAGGCGGCGCTTCAGATTCGCGCAGTTGCGCTCGACCGCCCCCAGATCGACGTGCGCCACCGCCCGTACGCGCTTGGCGACGGTCAGCTCGGCCATGTGTTTGAGCCTACTAGCCCGTTCATCCGCGGCGCAGAACCGGCGCGAGCGACTCGATCACGTCGCCCGCGATCACGGATTGCGCCCCCAGGCGCCGCGCCGCCTCGCGGCCCGCTTCACGATGCGCCTCGACCGCAGCGCAGGTGGCGTCATACGGCTCGAGGCCCCGGGCCAGGAACGCGGCGACCACGCCGCTCAGCACGTCGCCGGTGCCGGCCGTCGCGAGCGCGCCCGCCCCGCCGCGGCTGATCCCGACCGCCCCGGAGCCGGGTTGCGTGACGAGCGTGTCGTCCCCCTTGAGCACGACGATCGCGCCGGAGCGCGCGGCCGCCTCGCGCGCGGCCGCGAGGCGATGTGCCGCGATCTCGGCCGAGGGACGCCCGAGCAGGCGCCCGAGCTCGCCCGCGTGCGGCGTGAGGATCGTCGGCGCGCGCCGCCCCGCCGCCCGCTCGAGCCCGGCCTCGGCGAGCGCGTTGAGCCCGTCGGCGTCGACCACCAGCGGCCGCTCGATGCGCTCGATCAGGTCGGCGGCGAGGCCGAACGACTCCGGCTCGCGACCGAGGCCGGGTCCGAGCACGACGGCCTCCGCGCGCTCGCTCGATTCGAGCACCGCCTCCGCAGCCTCGCGCAGCAGGCCGCCGTCGCGGTCGGGCAGCGGAACCGACATGACCTCCGTGAGCTTGACCTCGAACACGGCGTTCAGGGAAGCGGGCACGGCAACCCGCACCCATCCGGCGCCGGCGCGGATCGCCGCCTCGCAAGTCAGGCAGACGGCGCCCGTGAGTCCGGTCGAGCCGCCGATCACGAGCACCGAGCCCGACGTGAACTTCGTCGACCCGGCGCCACGACGGGGCAGCGCATCGAGCGCCGCCGGAGCGATCAGGCCGGCCGTGCGCGCCACCGGCGAGCCGAAGCGGGCCGGCGGGATGCCGATCGGGACGACCTCCACCCTGCCCGCATGGCTCTTTCCCGGGTCCACCCAGAGCCCGACCTTCGCGCCGTGAAACGTCACGGTCGCGCGCGCGCGCACGCACGCCCCCTCGACCTCGCCGGTCGCGGCGTTGACCCCCGAAGGGACGTCGACCGCGACCACGGGCGCGCCGGCCTCGTTGATCGTCTCGATCGCGGCGTCGAGCGGTGCGCGGGGCGCGCCGTCGAATCCGGTGCCGAGCAGTGCGTCGACGATCAGCTCCGCGCCCGCCAGTGACGACGCCAGCGCGGCCGCGTCCACCGGGCACCAGGCATGCTCGTCCAGGCGCTCGAAGTTGGCGCGCGCGTCGGGGCTCAGCTGCCCCGGATCGGCCAGCAGCAACGCCACCGCGTCGAGGCCGTGCTCGCGCAGCAGCCGCGCGACGACCAGCCCGTCGCCGCCGTTGTTCCCCTTGCCGCAAACGATCCTCACGGGACCGTCCGGGGCGATCGCCGTCACGGCCCGCGCGACCTCGGCGGCAGCGCGCTCCATCAGGTCGAGGGACGGGACGCCCTGATCCTCGATCGCCCACGCGTCGACGGCGCGCATCTCGTCCGCGGTGTAGAGGGGCTCGAGCCACGAGGGGAGGTCGCTCATCGCGGCGGGAGCCTATCCCGCGCCAGGATAGGATCGCCCGGCCGATGGCCTACGACGAGGGACTGACCCAGCGCGTGCGCGCCGTGCTCGACGTGCGACCCGACGTGGTCGAGCGCAAGATGTTCGGCGGCATCGCCTTCCTGATCGCGGGCAACATGTGCTGCGGGGTGCTCGGGGATGACCTGATCGTGCGCCTCGACCCCGAGCACGCGGGCGCGTTGACGTCGCCCGAGCACGGCACGCGCCCCTTCGATGTCACCGGGCGCCCGATGCGCGGCTGGCTGTTCGTCGCGCCCGAGGCCACCGCGGAGGACGCGGACCTCGAGCAGTGGCTGGAGCGCGCAGAGGACTTCGCGTCGAGCCTGCCGCCGAAGTGACCGGCCTGCGCCCGGAAAGCGAAGGGCCGCCCGCGAGGACGGCCCTTCTTCAGGTGCGATTGAGAGCAAGAAAGCGGCCTTGGTGTGGCCGGGTGGGACGTCGCCCCGGCACCGCCTTCCTGCCGGTGCTAGGTGTGGATTCCGCCAAGCGGCTCGCACCCTGCTCGCCCTGCGCCACCGCTCACGCGGCGACAAGAGACAGGCGGCCGCCTAGCGGCCCCGCACCTCCAGCGTCCCGGTAAGCATGTGAATCAGTAGGACCACCTCCTTTCTCTGGTCCACTAATTGAAGCACGGCCGGTAACGCGATGGCGAGCGCCGGGTGGGAACAACATCGAGGCCGTGTGTCACGAGCCGACGTAGCACGGGATACTGGCGGGCCATGGCGCAGGGGAAAGCCGAAATCGTGCGCGGGGCCCGCATCGCGGTCCCCCCTCTCTCCGACAAGACGCGCCGGCACCGGACGCTCGATCAGCGGCTGACCGTACGCTTCCCCGCGCTATACCGCCGGCTGGTCGGCGCGGCGATGCACGTGTCACCGCGATCTCGACTCCGGCGGTCGATGCTCGCGCGCTCTGTGGCTCTGGCATACGCGGCGGCCAACCGCCGAGACTTCGAAGTCGTTCTGACCGGCATGGATCTCGAGATCTACGAATACCGCCCCAGCCCCGACCTCAGGCCCCCTGACCTGGACGCGACTTTCTACGGCCGGGACGGGTACCTGCGGCTCTGGCGATACTGGCTCGACGCGTTCGGGGACATCCGGTGGGAGCCCGAGGAGATCCTCGACATCGGAGACAAGTTTCTCGTCACGACTCAGCAGCGCGGACGCGGGTCGGGCAGCGGCGTGGTCGTGAGCGAGCCGGTGTTTCAGCTCTTCACCGTCCGAAGGGGCTTGATCGTCCGGCAGGAGGACTTCTTGGACCGTTCCGAGGCCCTCGATGCAGCCGGGGTGCGCGTATGAGTGGGACGACCGTCTCACTGCGGCCGGTTCGCACGTGTCGAGCTGAGCGCCGGTGTCAGCCGTCGAGTTCCGGATCGCCCTTCGGCCAGTGCGCGATCTCCAGGCGGATGCCGTCGGGATCGAACACGAACATCGCCCAATAGCCTGGCTCGTCGCTGTCCTCTTCGGGCGGATGGTGGATGTTCGCTCCCATCTCGACGCAGCGGCGATAGGTCTCATCGACATCCTCGCGGCTGTCCACGAACACCGCAAGATGCTCGAGGCCGACGTCGTAGTAGCGGTATTCGCCACCGTCGGCAGGGCGGATCCCGATGGACTGACCGCCCACTCGTAGGTAGACGACCTCCTCCGTTCCGCGGTAGGTCTTGTAGCGGACCTCCTCTTCGGCTCCGAGCGGCCCGAGCACACTCAGGTAGAAGTCCAGCGAACGGGCTGCGTCGCTGACGGCGAGGTCGATATGGTGGAGTCCGGTGATCGGCACGGAGTCGCTCTGCGTTCGGGGACGAGCCTAACGCAAGGCAACGGGCCGCTTCAACGGACGCAGTCGCCCAGTCGCGCGCGGGCGCGGCTTTCGCTCACCGGACGTTCGGTGCATCCGAGACGCCGTAATACGCCGGGCTTGCCGACGTAGTCGCCGGGGCCTCGGCGCGCGCTACTCGACCGTGACGGTCTTTGCGAGGTTGCGGGGCTGATCGACATTCAGCCCGCGCAGGCGCGCGATGTGGTACGCCAGCAACTGGAGCGGCACGACCGCGAGGATCGGCTGGAGCAGCCAGTCCGTGCGGGGGATGAAGACCGTCTGGTCGGCCGCCGCCGCGACGTGCCCGGAGCCCTCGGTCGCGACCGCGATCACCTCGGCGCCGCGGGCCTTGACCTCGGCGATGTTCGACAGCATCTTCTCGAGCACCGGACTGTCGGTGGCCACGCAAACGACCGGCGTCGAGCTGTCGAGCAGCGCGATCGGGCCGTGCTTCATCTCGCCGGCCGCGTAGGCCTCCGTCGGGATGTAGGAGATCTCCTTGAGCTTGAGCGCGCCCTCGAGCGCGATCGGCAGGCCGATGTGGCGTCCGAGGTAGAGGAAGAAGTCACGCTCGGAGTGGGTGCGCGCGATCGCCCGGATCTGAGGCTCGCACTGCGTGACGAGCTGGTCGATCCGGTGGGGAATCGCCTTGAGGTCGCCGATCAGGCCCCGCAGCTCGGCGGGATCCATCGTGTGGCGCAGCTCGGCGAGCTTCAGGCCGATCAGGTACATCGTCGCGACCTGGGCGACGAACGTCTTCGTGGCGGCGACACCGATCTCGAGGCCGGCGCGGGTATAGAGCACGCCGTCCGCGTCGCGGGTCGCCTGGCTGCCAAGGATGTTGGTGATCGCCAGGACGGTCGCGCCACGGCTGCGCGCAAGGCGCATCGCGGCAAGCGTGTCGGCCGTCTCCCCGGATTGGGAGATCCCGATCACGAGGTCGTCGGGGCCGATCACCGGATCGCGATAGCGGTACTCGGACGCGATGTCCATCTCGACCGGCACGCGGGCCCACTTCTCGATCGCGTAGCGGCCGACGAGCCCTGCGTGGTACGAGGTGCCGCAGGCGACGATCACGATCCGGCGGAAGCTCGCAAGCCGGTCGTCGTCGATGCCGATGTCGCTGAGGTCCACGGCGTCGCCGTGCGCGAGGCGATCGGCGATCGTCTCCGCAACCGCGTCGGACTGCTCGTGGATCTCCTTCAGCATGAAGGTCGGGTATCCGGACTTCTCCGCCGCCTCCTCATCCCACGTGATCTCCTCGACCTCGCGGTCCACGGGCCGGCCTGCGGCGCTGCGGAACTCCGCGCCGCCCGGGCGCACCGTCACGACCTCGTCGTCGTGGACCAGCTGCACACGACGGGTCTCACGCAGGAACGCGGGAATCGCCGAGGCGACGAAGTGCTCGTCCTCGCCGACGCCGATCACGAGCGGGCAGTCCTTGCGCGCGCCGACGATCGTGTCCGGCTCGTCGGCACATACCGCGACGAACGCGTAGTGGCCGCGCAGGTCGAGGTAGGCAAGGCGCGTGGCCTCCGGGAGGTTGCCCGGGCCGAGCGCGTCGAGGTGCTTCTCGATCAGGTGGGCGACGGCCTCCGCGTCGGTCTCGGAGGCGAAGTGGTGGCCGTCCGCCTCGAGCTGCTCGCGCAGCTCGACGTAGTTCTCGATGATGCCGTTGAGGACGATGTGCACGCGCCCGGTGCAATCGGGGTGCGGGTGCGCGTTGCGCTCGGAGGGCTTGCCGTGCGTGGCCCAGCGCGTGTGGCCGATCCCGGTCGTCGCCTCGGCGCTCTGCGTCGCGACCGCAGTGCCGCCGTTGGACTCGCTCGCGTCGACGGCCTCACGCAGGCGGCTGAGGTTGCCGACCGCGCGTACAGTCTCGATCCGGCCGCCGGTCAGAAGCGACAGCCCGGCGGAGTCATAGCCCCTGTACTCGAGGCGCTCCAGGCCGTGCATCAGCAGCTCACGGCACGAGCGTCCACCTACATATCCGACGATGCCGCACATATCCGTACTCCTTTACTTCCGGTATCGGCTAACTCCTCCAACTGAAAAGAGCCGCCACCTGCGGCTCTTCGCCCTCACCGGAAGAGATATTGATGGTACCAGCCAAAACGCCTGCTCACGCGCAAAGATTCCGGTGGTTAGGCGTTCGTTCTACCCCGCCAGGCCACTTCTCATGCGGGTTGCGGGAGAAATGCGCGCTCAGCTGCGCGGACCGAGCTCGCGCTCGACGACATCTACCAGGCGGGCGCTCGCCGCCTCGCAGCGCTCCTGGCTCGGCGCTTCGACCATCACCCGCACGACCGGCTCGGTGCCCGAGGGACGCACCAGGATCCGGCCCTCACCCTCGAGCGCGCTCGACTCGGCCTCCACGGCCTCCCACACGCCGGACGCGCCTGCCAGGGCCTCGCGGTCCTCGACGCGCACGTTCACGAGCACCTGCGGGAGCTTTCGCATCGCCGTTCCGGGGGCGAGGGGGCCGTCGCCGAGCGCTCGCAGCATCAGAAGCGCCGCTGCGATCCCGTCTCCCGAGGGGGTGAGCCGCATGTCGACGATGTGACCCGACTGCTCGCCTCCGAGCACCCAGTCGCGGCGGAACAGCTCCTCGACCACATGGCGGTCGCCGACGTCGGTGGTCGCGACCTCGATGCCGGCCTCGCCCATCGCCGTGTGGAATCCGAAGTTGGTCATGACGGTGACCGCCACACCGCCGCCCTGGAGCTCGTCGCGGCTCGAGAGGTCGCGGGCGATCGCGGCGATGATCTCGTCGCCGTCGAGGACGCTTCCGTCGCCGGCAACGGCGAGCACGCGGTCGCCGTCCCCGTCGAACGCGAATCCGACGTCGTGGCCGCCCTCGCGGATGCGGTCGGCGATCAGCCCCATGTGCGTCGAGCCGCATCCGGCGTTGATGTTGACGCCGTCCGGCTCGCACGCCAGACACTCGACATCCGCCCCGAGGCGCTCGAACAGGAGCGGCGCGACCTTGTAGGTCGCTCCGTTCGCGCAGTCGAGCAGCACGCGCCGGCCCGCAAGCGACAGGTCGGAGCGCGACTCGAGTTCCCGGAGGTAGTCGTCGACCGCGCCGTTGAGAGCGCGCACGCGGCCACAGGTCGCCGGGTCGGCGCCGGCGGCGCGCGCGCCGCCGGCATGGACATGCCCCTCGACCGCCGCCTCCGCCTCGTCGGAGAGCTTTTGCCCGCGCGAGTCGAAGAACTTGATCCCGTTGTCGTAGTACGGGTTGTGCGAGGCGGAGATCACCGCGCCCATGTCGAACCCGTAGCGGCGCACGAGGATCGACGCGGCCGGCGTCGGCAGTACGCCCGCGAGCAGGGCCTGCCCGCCGGCGGCCGCGATGCCCGCGCAGAGCGCGGCCTCGAGCATCTCGCCGGAAACCCGCGTGTCGCGTACGACCAGGATCTGCGGCGCCGGGGTGTCGCACACGGCGGCGGCGGCCCTGCCCAGCGCGAACGCGAGCTCGGCCGACAGGAACTCGCCCGCCGGTCCTCGGACACCGTCGGTGCCGAACAGCCTGGTGCCCGGCGCTACCGCCAAGGTGCCGGGCCTAACGCTTGGAGAACTGCGGCCGCTTACGTGCCTTCTTGAGGCCTGCCTTCTTGCGCTCCTTGACGCGCGGGTCGCGCGTGAGGAACTGGCGGCGCTTGAGCTCGCCCCGGAGGGCGGGGTCCGCCTCGATCAGCGCCTTCGCGATGCCGTGACGCACGGCGTCGGCCTGGCCCGAGATGCCGCCACCGTGGATCCGAGCGCGCACGTCGATGCGGTCGCCGTAGCCGGATGCCTCGAGCGGCTGGCGCACCACGGCCTGGTGCGTGCGGCGGGGAAAGTACTCGGCGAGCGCGCGCCCGTTGAGGACGAACTGGCCGGTTCCCGGCCGGACGATCACGCGCGCGACCGCGCTCTTGCGCTTGCCGGTCGCCGAGTAGCGCGCGTCGGCAGCGAGGTCCGCGAGCGTGCGGGCGGGCGCCTCGACAACTTCCTCGGTGGGAGCGGGCGCTGCTTCCTCGGCTTCCTCAGCGGGAGCTGCTTCCTCGGCCGGCGAGTCAGCGGCGGGCGCATCGGCGACCGCCTCCTCAGGAGCCGGCTCCGGTGCGGCGGCCTGCGCCGGCTCGGTCTCGGGCGCCGGCGCCTGCGGAGCCTCGGGCTCCGGCGGCTGCGCCTCGGCCTCGGCGCTCACGGGCTCCGACGGCGGGTCGGGCTGCTGGCGTCCTGGTCCTGGTCCTGCTCGTTGGCTTCGATCACGCTTTCTCCATCTCCGCAGGTTGTGGCTTCTGCGCCTCGTGCGGGTGCTCGGGACCCGCGTAGATCTTCAGCTTGCGCATCTGCTGGCGCGCGAGCCGGTTGCGGGGCAGCATGCCCTTCACCGCGATCCGGATCACCTCCTCGGGCCGCCGCTCGAGCATCTGCTCCAGCGAGCGCGAGCGCAGTCCCCCGGGGTATCCCGAGTGATGGCGGTACATCTTGGACCGCCGCTTGTCGCCGGTGACGTGCACCTTCTCGGCGTTGACGACGATCACGAAGTCGCCCGTATCGACATGCGGCGTGTACTCGGGCTTGCGCTTTCCGCGCAGCATGTCCGCAATCTGGGTCGCGAGCCTGCCCAGCGTCTTGCCGTTGGCGTCGACGAGCACCCAGTCGCGCTGGCGGCTCGAAGGTTTCGCCACGAAGGTCTTCATAAGCAAAGCAAGGATCGCGCGGCGGGGCCGCGGCGACCGGCGAATGATAGCCGTTGAAGGGCAACGTCCCCCGGCGGTGGCAGGATGGCGGGAGCCGGACCCGAACACCTCAATGGGCACGAGAACGCCCTCGCGGGTCGTGCCCGCGGACCTTGTAGCGCATGTCTCTAGCCTGTCGAAGTGCGTGGCGGCCGTCCGTCCGGCTCCGGTCGGATGGTTATACTGCCGCGCTTCAAATAGGCCAGCCTAATCCCGCCGGGCGATTTGCCCGTCTCCGGGAGCGGGGGAACCGCTCGAGTGGCACGACTGCCGCTCGCGGGGCGAATCGGTCCACGGCACGTCAGAGGACGTGACGGAGGTCGTAGCGCTGCTCTTTCAGCGCGAGCCCGTCAGCTAACTCCGTAGGCCGTCGAAAGAGAGGCTTGTTTGCCGTCGCCGTCGCAAGCAGTCCGACGCGGAGCTACGTGCTCCTCGCCGGCCGGACCATATGCAAGCCCATCGCGTGGCCGTGTGCCGCGAGCCGTGCTCGCGCTCGCATGCGTCGTCGCGTCGATGGCCGCGCCCGCGCACGCGGCCAGCGGAGGCACCACGGTGACCCCCAGTCCGGCCGCTCCCGCGCCCGCGCCCGCAAAGGGAGCGGGACCGATCCTGCTCGACGTGCGCTGCGTGTCGAATCCCGGCGGTCCCTGCGTCGAGAGCCATCGCGCCGCCCCTGGAGGCGGCCTGCGTCTGATCGGGCGCAACCTCGGTTCGGCAGCGCTGATCGTCTTCTACGGCGAGCGCGGCCCGAAGGACGACGTCACCGCCCCTGCGTCCCCGATCTCCGCGCGCAGGGCGCTGGCATCCGTGCCGGCGGGCGCGCGCCCCGGGGCTGTTGCCGTCCTGGACCTCGCGGGCCGGCGCTCGCATCGCTGGAGCGGCCTGCTCGTGGAGGGCCTCCAGCCGGCGTTCGGGACACTGCGCCCGGCGGGCGCCCCCGCTCCGGTGGAGGCGGCCGTGTCCGAGCCGCACACGATCTTCTACGGAGGTCCCCAGAAGGCCGTCTTCTCATACCGTGCGCTCGGCACCAGCCCGATGGACCTGCGCGTGAGCGTGGTCAGGGTCGCCGACAACACGGTCGTCCGGGCATGGGACAAGCCTGGCGTCGCGCCCGGCTCCGTGAACAGGGTGCTGTGGACCGGCGCGGTGCGCGGTCGGGTGGCGCGCGAGGCCAGCTACGCGTTCGTGATTTCGACCGGGGGCGCCGCCGTCGCGAGCGTACGCGCCGGCGAGGCCGCGCCGCAGGACGCGATCACCGTTTACGACCACATGTTCCCCGTGCGCGGCGCCCACGACTTCGGCGGCGCGGGAGCGGACTTCGGCTCAGGACGGGCCGGCCACTCGCACCAGGGCCAGGACGTATTCGCGTCCTGCGGCGCCCCGCTCGTCGCGGCGCGGGGAGGCAAGGTCAAGTTCAGCGGCTACCACGCGGCCGCCGGCTACTACGTGGTCCTCGACGGCAAGGGCACGGGCGTCGACTACGCGTACATGCACCTGCGTGAGCGTGCCCAGGTGCAGGTCGGTGACCGCGTCTACACGGGCCAGGAGCTCGGCGCCGTGGGGGAGTCGGGCAACGCGCGCGGATGCCACCTGCACTTCGAGGAGTGGACCGGCCCCGGCTGGTACGACGGAGGGCGTCCGGTCGATCCCCTCCCCGACCTCAAGCGCTGGGACCGGACCAGCTAGCTCGTACGGCGCCGGTCACCCCATGTGGAGGGTCGCCCGGCTATTCCCACTCGATCGTGCTCGGCGGCTTCGATGAGATGTCGAGCGCGACGCGGTTCACGTGTGGGATCTCGTTGATGATGCGGCTCGAGACCTTCTCGAGCAGCTCGTAGGGCAGGCGCGCCCAATCGGCGGTCATCGCATCATCGGAGGTGACCGCCCTGATCACGATCGGATAGGCGTAGGTGCGCTCGTCGCCCTGCACCCCCACCGAGCGCACCGCGGGCAGCACCGTGAAGGACTGCCACAGCTCGCGATACAGGCCGGCCGCACGGACCTCCTCCTGGAGGATCGCGTCGGCCTCGCGCAGGATCTCGAGGCGCTCCTCGTTCACCTCGCCGCCGATCACGCGGATCGCCAGGCCGGGCCCCGGGAAGGGCTGGCGCCACACGAGGCGCTCGGGCAGGCCGAGCTCCGCGCCGACGACGCGCACCTCGTCCTTGAACAGCTGGCGCAGCGGCTCGATCAGGTCGAAGTCGAAGTGCTCGGGCAGGCCACCGACGTTGTGGTGGGACTTGATCTTGGCCGCGTCGCCGCTCGCGCCCCCGCCGGACTCGATCACGTCGGAGTAGAGGGTGCCCTGGACGAGGAACTTCACGTCGTCGAGCTTCTCGGCCTCCTCCTCGAAGACGCGGATGAACTCCTCGCCGATGATCTTGCGCTTGTGCTCGGGGTCCGTGATGCCCTTCAGACGCTCGATGAACCGCTTGCGCGCGTCCACGTGCACGAGCGGCACGTCGAAGTGCTCGCCGAACGTGCGCACCACCTGCGTGGCCTCGTCCTTGCGCAGGAGGCCGTGGTCCACGAGCACGCACACGAGCCGGTCGCCGAGCGCCCGGTGCACGATCAGGGCGGCAACGGAGGAGTCGACGCCGCCCGACAGGCCGCAGATCGCCCGGCCGTCGCCGACCTGCGCGCGGATCCTCTCGATCTGCTCGTCGACGATCGAGGCCGGCGTCCACTCCTCCTCGCATCCGCAGACGTCCCGCAGGAACGTGCGCAGCACCTCGGTGCCGTGCGGGGTGTGCACGACCTCGGGGTGGAACTGGATGCCGTAGAGAGCGCGCTCAACCGACTCGAACGCGGCCACCGGGGACGCGGGGGAGGAAGCAAGCGCCGTGAAGCCCGCCGGAGGCGAGAACACCGTGTCGCGGTGGCTCATCCAGCAGGTCTGCTCACGCGGCAGGCCGGCGAGCAGTCGTCCGGAGTCGCGCACCGCCAGCTCCGTGCGGCCGAACTCGGCGACCTCGGCGCTCTCGACGTGCCCGCCGAGCGCGAGCGCCATCGCCTGCATCCCGTAACAGATGCCGAGCACGGGGATGCCGAGCTCGAGCAGCTCCTCGCGCAGCGGAGGAGCGTCATCCGAAAAGACGGATGCCGGCCCGCCGGACAGCACGAGCCCGCGCGGGCGGCGCCTGCGCAGCTCATCCAGCGCAGCGTCGTGGGGCAGGAGCTCCGAGAAGACGCCGCACTCGCGGATACGGCGCGCGATCAGCTGCGAGTACTGGCCCCCGAAGTCGAGCACCAGGACCTCCTCGGAGCCCTGCAAACCGGCGCCTGACAGCGTCCTCGCGGCTTCGGTCACGTAGCCGTCGCTACGCTCCCTCGCCGCAGGCACTGCGTCCTTGTGAGGCTTGGTTTTCGCGCTCTGCAGCGTGCCGCCCGGACTACTCATCCAGCGTGGCGACCGCCGCGGGGACCTGCTGGGACTTGCCGTTCGAGCCCATGCCGATGTGCTGCTCGCGCTGGAGCTGCTTGCCCTCCGTCTGGAGCGCGGGCGCGATCATCACCTCGGCGCGGTGGAAGGAGGGGACGTCCGCATAGCCGCAGGTGGCCATCGATGTCCGCAGCGCGCCGAACAGGTTGAAGCTGCCGTCGTTCTCCATCGCCGGGCCGAGCAGGATCTCCTCGAGCGAGGCGTTCTGCCTGGTGGCCACACGGGCGCCGCGAGGGAGCGACGAGTGGAACGTCGCCATGCCCCAGTGGAAACCGCGTCCGGGCGCCTCCTTCGCTCTCGCGAGCGGGGAGCCGATCATCACCGCGTCGGCGCCGCACGCAAATGCCTTGGAGATGTCGCCACCGTTGCGCATGCCGCCGTCTGCGATCACGTTGACATAGGTCCCGGTCTCGAGCATGTGCTGGGAGCGGGCCGCCTGGACGTCGGCGATCGCGGTGGCCTGCGGCACCCCGATGCCGAGCACGCCGCGGGTGGTGCAGGCTGCGCCGGGCCCGACGCCGACCAGGACCCCGACGGCTCCGGTCCGCATCAAGTGCAGGCCGGTCGAGTAGCTCGCGCAGCCGCCGACGATGCACGGTATCGGCGACTCCGCGATGAACTCCTTGAGATTGAGCGGCTCCACCGTCGAGGAGACGTGCTCGGCGGAGATCACCGTTCCCTGGACCACGAGCAGGTCCAGGCCCGCATCAAGTGCCACGTCAACGAAGTCGCGCACCCTCTGGGGGGTGAGCGATCCCGACGCCACCACGCCCTCCGCCTTGATCTCACGGACCCGCTGCGCGACCAGCTCCGCCTTCACAGGCTCGCTGTAGATCTTCTGCATCTCGCGCGTGGCCTGCTCCGGGGGCAGCTTCGAGATGCGCTCGAGCTGGTCGTCGGCGTCCTCGTAGCGGGTCCAGATGCCCTCGAGGTTGAGGACCGCGAGCCCGCCGAGCTTGCCTACGAGCCCGGCCGTGCGGGGGGAGACGACGCCGTCCATCGCGGCGGCGAGCATCGGCAGCTCGAACCGGTACGGCCCCAGCGTCCATGAGATGTCGACGTCGTCCGGGTCACGCGTGCGGCGCGACGGGACGATCGCGATGTCATCGAAGCCGTAGCCGCGGCGACCCTTCTTGCCCTTGCCGATCTCAATCTCCATCAAGCAATCCTAGAGACGCGGGATGACGAAACGGCGCGCGGTGGACGGAGGCGGGGACAACTGACGTTCGATGTTACCAACGGCCCGCGAGATTTCCGGAGGCCTTCCCGCAAGCTGCGGGAACGTCAGGCGGTCGCGTCGACCCGCGGCTTCTCGAGCTCGGTTAGCACGACCTCGTGCTCGAGCCGCTCCGCTGCCCGCGCGTCGAGCACCCCCGCCCCCAGGTGGAGCGTCGACTCCGCCCCGCATGCGACAGCGAAGCGCAGCGCGTCCGCGTGCCCTCGCTGCGTGTAGCGCGCGGCGAGGTATCCGGCGAGGAACGCATCGCCGGCGCCGATCGCGGATACGGGCTCGAGCGACTCCACCCGCAGTTCGTAGAGAGAGCGCTCGTGGTCGCGGCCGACGAGCGCATAGCAGCCCTCGGCGTGCGTCACGATCGCCTCTCGTGGCCCGCGCTCGCAAAGCTCGTAGAGCGCGAACACGTGGTCGGAGTCGTCGCGGAACTCGTGGCCGACGAGCTGCTCGGCCTCGGCCGAGTTGGGCGAGACGAGATCGGGCGTCGCGCGCAGGGCCTGCTCCATCGGCTCGCCCTCCGCGTCGATCACCGTCATCACGCCGAGGCGC
This sequence comes from uncultured Solirubrobacterales bacterium, assembly GCA_963724065.1. Classification (GTDB taxonomy): domain Bacteria; phylum Actinomycetota; class Thermoleophilia; order Solirubrobacterales; family JBBDJG01; genus DASRIA01. The sequence continues at coordinate 569,849 of CAVRTB010000001.1, read as the reverse complement.
TTGAGCTCGTTGATCAGGTCGCAGTAGATCTTGGCGTCGACGCCGCGCGGCAGGCTGCCCGCGAACACGCAGACGTCGGCTCCCTTGCCGAGGTAGGTGAGCTTGTCGTAGAAGAGCGATAGCTCCGCCTCGGTGACCTCCGGCCCGATCTCGTTGACCTCGGTCTGCACGCCCGACGTGGGGTCGATCACCGCGGTCGAGGTGCGGGACTCCTCCCCGATGCGCACGAAGTCGCACAGGATCGCCTCCGCGGTGAGCTGCTCGATGATGCGCGTACCGGTGGCGCCGCCCGCGAGGCCGGTGGCGATCACGGGCTGTCCGAGAGTCTTCAGCGCGCGCGCCACGTTGACGCCCTTGCCGCCCGCCATCGTGCGCTGCTCGCTCGAGCGATGGCGGCGCCCGAGCTGGAAGTTCGGAACCGCCAGCGTCTTGTCGATCGCGGCGTTGAGCGTGACTGTGATGATCATGCGATCGCCCCCATGGCACGTCTATACAAGCATGCGGACCAAGGACGCGCCGGGAAAGTGAGGTTCTTCCCAGCTTTCGGGCCGATCACCGTTCCGCCTCGGCGGGACTGCGCATCGTCACGGGCGGCGAGCGCCGGCGGCGCACCGCGAGCCACAGGCCGACCCCCGCGGCGATCAGGATCACCGGCAGCGCGAATCCCCGTAACTTGCGGAAAAAACCCGCCTCAGGAACGGTCGTGGCGCTCACTAGCGCCACGGTGCGCACGAGCCGTCCGGACCGGTAGACGCGCACCGTCCCGACGCGAGCCCCTTCCGGGAGGGGCCCCGTGACCTCGGCCGGCGCCTCCACGACCGTGCGCACGCGCTGGCCGCGGCGCGCCGTCACCGACACCCGCCGCGCGGCAACGAGCCGCGCCTCCCGGTCACCGAAATGCGCGACTTGCGCCCGCGCGAGCGTGGCGCCGCGGCGTACCGCCGGCACACGCCGGTAGCGCGAGAACCCGTGGCGCAGAAGGCCGAGGGTATCGGCGTCGCGGGCAGCGTCGGAGGGCGCGCCGAGCACGACCGAGACGAGCTGCGCGCCCTTGCGGGTCGCCGCCCCCACGAGCACGTATCCCGCCGTCTGCGTGTGGCCGGTCTTGACGCCGTCGATGTAGGGAACCCGGGCCACGAGCCGGTTGCGGTTCGCGATCACGCGCGTGCGCGCGCCGGTGGTGAGGCGCGCACGCGGCATGTCGACGGTGGCCGCGAGGAAGTCGTTCGCGAGCACGGCCCGTGCGATGCGCGCGAGATCCTTGGCCGACGAGTGGTTCCCGGGCGCGTCGAGGCCGATCGGGTTCGCGAAGCGCGTCTCGCGCAGGCCGAGTGCGCGAGCCCTGTCATTCATCTGGGCGACGAACGCGGCCTCAGACCCGGCCGCGCGCACCGCAAGCGTCTGGGCAGCGTCATTGGCGCTCTCCAGCAAGAGCGCCCGCATCAGGTCGGCGACGGCCATCCGCTCCCCGGGGCGCAGGTCGATGCGCGACTCGGCCGCGGCCGGCGCGTAGAGCACGGCGCGCACCCGCCGCTCGAGCGGCAATTCCTCGATCGCGACCAGCGCGGTCATCAACTTCGTCGCCGAGGCGATCGCGCGCTGATCCGTCGCGCGAAGCCGGTAGAGGACATGGCCGTCGCGAGCGTCGATCACGATCGCTGCCGTCGCTGAGATGTGCGGGCCGGCGCTCGCCGCGCGCGCGGCCGTACCGGGCGCGATCGCAAGCGCGGCCAGCGCCACGGTCAGTTCCGCCGCCCCGAACGGCGCCCACCACGGGCGCCGCGCCCGGGTCACTCGATGCCGCCCGCTCCGGTCGCGCCCTGGGACCCGGTGGTTCCGGTCGTGCCCGACGAGGCGCGCAGCCGGATGCGCTGGCCGGTCACGAGGCCCTGCGGGTCGAGGTCCGGGTTGAGCGCCCGCAGCCCCTCGAGGGGGACCCCCGTCCGCTCGGCGATCAGCGCGAGGTTGTCCCCGGCGCGCACCCGGTAGAACCGCGGACTGCCGGACGTGCGCGGCCGGTTGTCCGCGCGGCGGCGCTCGCGGCGACGAGCGGCGGCGTCGCGTTGCTGCGCCGACTCGGCCGCGGGGCGCTCGGAGGACGGCGAGTCCTCCTCCCCGCCGAGCGACGCGATCACGACGATCAGGAAGATGACCGCGAAGACGCCGAGGGCGGCGGGCGCAAGCAGCCTCAGGGAGCTTTGTTGATGGGCGCTCATGCCCGAGGCGATGATACCGGCGCGCCGGTCATCTTCCCTGCAACCGGAGCACGAGCTGACGAGGTCGCGCGGTCGTCAAGCTGTGGTCGCGACCCGCCACGCCTGCGCCCGCAGGCGCTCCGCGACCGGCCGCGCGGCTTCCGCATCACCTGCCTCGACGGCGGCGCCGGCGATCGACCGCGACACGGTCACGAGCGCCGCCCCGGGCCTCCCGCCGAAGGCGGGAGCGAGATCCTCGACGCGGCCTCCCTGGGCGCCGACACCCGGCAGCAGCAGCACCGCGGCGGGCATCCGATCGCGCAGCGCCGCCAGCAACCCGGGCTGAGTCGCGGCCACGACGGCGCCGACATCCGACAGCCCGGCCCGCCCCACCCCGGCGGCCCCGAGCTCGCGCACGAGGTCGGCGAGCCGATCGCGCAGCGGGAGCTCCCCGGCGGCTGCGGCGTCCTGGATCTCGGCGGCTCCGGGATTCGACGTGCGCACCAGCACGAACACGCCGGATCCCCTGGCGCGCGCGGCCCCGATCAGCGGCTCGAGCGCGTCGCGGCCGAGCAGCGGGTTCGCCGTGACGGCATCGGCGCCCAGGCCGGCGACCGCTCCCCACGGAGTTGGGGTCTCGCCGAGCAGCGCCTGGGCATAGGCGGCCGCCGTGTGCGGCACGTCGCCCCGCTTACCGTCGGCGACGACCAGCAGCCCGGCGGCCCGCGCGTGCTCCGCGACCTCGCCGAGCGCCCGCGCCCCCGGCCACCCGAGGCGCTCGAAGCACGCAAGCTGGAGCTTGACCCCCGCGCACGCGCTCGCCGTCGCATCGACGAGCGCGCGGCAGTGCGCCGAGACCGCGGCGGCGGCCCGCTCGGCCGCCGAGTCCCCGCGCGCCGCCGCCTGGGCGGTAGGCAGCAGCTCGGCCGGATCGGGATCGAGGCCGAGCAGCAGCTGGCTCTCGCGTGCGCGGACCTGGTCCGCGACGCGATCGCCGAAGGTCACCGGGTCGCCGCCCGGCGTGGGTCAGCCCTTGACGGCTTGCTTGAGCGAGGAGCCCGCCGTGAAGCGCGGAACCTTCCCGCCCTTGATGGTGATCCGCTCCCGGGTGCGTGGGTTCACGCCCTGGCGGTCGCCGCGCTCGGCCACATGGAACTTGCCGAACCCGGTGAAGTTGATCTCGCCCCCGGACTTGAGGGTGTCGGTGATCGTGCCGAGCACCGACTCGACCGCCTCGGTGGCTTCCTTCTTGGATAGACCGGTCCTGGTGGCGACCTGGTCGATGAACTCCTGCTTGGTCACGCTTCCCCCTTCTTCGGTGGGCAAATCGGCGGCAACCCTACCAGCGCTCGCGGATAGGGACAAACCAACATCCGCATGAGAAAGCCAGAAATGGGCGTGAGCAGGTCTTCCGGGGCCTGCTCGTGGACGCCCGGCGCGGTGCTCCGGTGCCCTACGAGCCCCCGACCGTCATCTCGCTCACGAGCAGCGCCGGCGCGTGGACGCTGCCCCCGAACGGGACCCAGCGGGCCTCGCCGCCCGCGCTGAGCACGTTCTGGAGCATCGACTCGAGGTCCGATGCGATCGTGATCTCGCGCACGGGCTCGGCCAGCTCACCGCCGCGGATCAGGCGCCCGGTGGCGCCGACCGAGAAGCTGCCGGACACCGGGTTGACTCCGGAGTGGAGGCCGCTCACGCCCATCACGTAGAGGCCGTCGCCGGCCTCCTTCACGAGGTCGCCGCCGTTGTCGCCCGCACCGACGAGCAGGTTGGTCGCCGACACGGACGGCGGTGTGCGATAGGAGCCGCGCAGGCCGTTGCCGGTCGACTCCCGGCCGGCCCTGTTGGCGGTGTAGGAATCGAAGAGGAAGGTGCGCAACATGCCGTCGTCGATCAGGGGCGTCGTGCGCTGGGCGACGCCCTCGCCGTCGAAGGGCGCGGTCGCGAGGCCATCCGGGTGAATGCCGTCGTCGGTCAGCCGGAAGGCGGGCGAGGCGATGCGCTCGCCCTCGCGATCCGCGAACAGGGAGCGGCCGCGCTGCACCGCGTCGGCGCAGAGCGCCCGTCCGATGATCGACGCGAAGCTCGCGGCGACGAACGGGTCGAGCACCACCGCGCAACGGCGGCTCTCGGGCTGTCGCGCCCCGTGCAGCGCGAGCGCGCGCTCGGCGGCCTCGCGGCCGACAGCTTCCGCATCGAGGTCGTCGGGGCCGCGGCCCACGCCGAAGCCCATGCCGGTCATGCGGTCGGCGCCGTCCCCGGCGAAGGCGTAGGCGAACGCGTAGCACTGCGTCTCCTCGAACGAGTCGCAGAATCCGTTCGAGTTCGCCAGCGCGGCGCGCGCCTGCGCGTCGGAGTAGACGGTGTCCTCGACGTTCGTGATCAGGGGGTCGCGCTCGCGCGCCGCTCGCTCGACCGCGAGCGCGAGGTCGACGCGGTCCGCCATCGTCCAGCCGTCGAACCCCGGTGCGAGCAGCCCGTCGAGCGGCGCGGCCCCGGGCTTGCCGGGGATCCCCGCGTGCTTGTCGGGCTCGGTCACATTCGCGGACGCCGCCGCCGCGGCGGCCAGCTGTCGCAGCCCTTCCTCGCTGAGGTCGGAGCCGTAGGCGTAGCCCGCGCGGCCTTCGCGGAAGACCCTCACGCCCGCGCCCTTCGAGCCTGCCTCGGTGAGGCTCTCGACCGCGCCCTCGTAGACACGCACGGTGCGCTCGACGGAGTCCTGGCACCAGGCGTCGACCTGCTCGCACCCCTCCGACAGCGCCGCGTCGACCGCGAGCCGCGCCGCGCCCTCGAGGTCCGCGCGGTCAGACATCCGTGCCGCCGACGGTCAGCTCCGAGATGCGCACGGTCGGCTGACCCGTGCCGACCGGCACCTGCTGACCGTCCTTGCCGCAGAAGCCGCTCTTCATCGCGAGGTCGTTCCCGATCGCGTCGATCTTGGCGAGGACGTCGATGCCGTTGCCGATCAGCGTCGCGCCGCGCACCGGGGCGGTCACCTCACCGTTCTCGATCATGTACCCCTCCGACAGGCCGAACACGAAGTCGCCGGTGGCGGGCTCCACCTGCCCGCCCGCGAACGACACCGCGTAGAGACCCTGCTTCACGTCGGCGATGATGTCCGCCGGGTCGACGTCGAGCGGCGCGATGTACGTGTTCGTCATCCGCGGGATCGGAAGGTGGCGGAAGCTCTGGCGCCGGCCGTTGCCGGTCGACTCGCGGCCGTCCTTGCGGGCGCGCAGGAGGTCGTAGAGGAAGACGCAGAGCCGCCCTTCGTCGATCACGCGGGTCGCCTGGCAGGGCGTCCCCTCGTCATCGATCGCGTCCGTTCCCCACTCTCCCGGCATCGTGCCGTCGTCGTAGGCGGTCACGATCGATGTCGCGAGCTGCTGACCGACGCGACCCTCGTACACGGAGGCGTGCTTCTGGACGGCGTCGGACTCGAGCCCGTGCCCGGTCGCCTCGTGGAACAGGACGCCGCCGAAGCCGTTCCCCACCACCACGGGCATGCGGCCCGCGGGCGCCGGGCGGGCGTCCAGCATCGTGAGCGCCCTGCGCGCCGCCTGCTCGGCCACGGCCGTCGGGTCGCCCTCGAACAGCTCGAAGCCGGCGTGGCCGGCAAGGGACTCGGTGCCCGCCTCGACTCGATCATCCCGGCGCGCGACCACCTGCGCCCCGAGCCGTACCCGCGTGCGGTCGTCGCCCGACACGAGCCCGTCCGAGTTGACGACCATCAGGCGCCTGCGCCCCTCGACGTATGACGCCGCGACCTGGGTGACCTCGGCGCCGGTCGCACGCGCACGCTCGTCGCACTCGCGCAGCAGCGCAGCCTTGCGCTCGGGCGGGACTCCCTGCGGGTCGATGTCGACACGCTGGCGCTCCGGCACCCTCGCCGCCTGGAGGGGGCGCGGCGCGGTGCTCGATCCGCGGACGGCCGAGGCGACCTCGTCCGCGAGCCGCTCGAGGTCCGGTTCGGCGAGGCCGTCGACATGCCCGAAGTAGGTGGCGTCGCCGGCGACCACGCGAATCGCAGCGCCGATCTCGGTGCCGGTCTGCGCACGCTCCACACGGCGCTCGTCGAGCGACAGCGTGAAGCCGTCGCGGCGCTCGACATAGAGGTCCGCGAACTCGCCACCGTGGCGCAGGGCGCGCTCGACGAGGCGGCCCGCGAGGTCGACCGCGAGCAACTCGGGAACCTCAGCCGCCATCACGCCCCATCCGTTCGCGCCGCTTGCGCAGGCTCGCCGATCAGCTCACCTGCCAGCTCGAGCAGCTGCCCGCCGGCCGGAGAGTCGTCGGCCAGCAGCCGCGCCTCGCCGTGCTCGACCCGCACACGCACGCGCGGCCGCCGCACCTCACGGCGGCGGCGCAGCGCCGCCGCGACCTCCTCCGCGTACCCGCCGAGCCGGCTCCCCGGCCGCTTCATGCCGGCGCCGCCTCTTCGCGGACCGCCTCGGCCGCGGCCACCCGGTCGAGATCGCGCAGCACGGCGTGCATGTCGTAGAAGATCAGCCCCGGGTGCACCGTCCGATTCGTGGTGCAGGTCATCACGAGGTCCGCCTCCGCGAGCAGGAACATCGCGCCGTCGCCCGAGAAGACGTCGATCTCGACGGAGGGCGACGGGCGCTTCCCGTTCGCCGTCCCGCTGTCCGCCTGCTCGCTGTCCGCGGAAGCCTGATGCGCCGCGCCAGCGATGCGGCGGCCGGCTCCCGCGAGGTCGTCCGTGGCGAGATGGCCTGCCGATGCGAGCACCGCCCCGTCGCGATCGATCAAGAGGGCGCCGCGGATGTCGGTCGAGAGCTCGAGCAGGTATCGCAGCGCCAGTTGATGGGCGGACGTTGACACCGGTCACAAGATAGCCCGGCGTGGAAGGCGACCCCTTGCTGCGGCAGAATGCACCAGCACATGACCCTTTCCCGCGCCGCTTGGATCACCGTTACCGGCATCTGCGCGATCGCGTCGCTGCTCCTGCTGGTCAACAGCTACGACGGCTACAGCGCCGTGCTGGCGTTCGTCGGCCTGTCGGCCGCGGTCAACCTTCTTCCCTGACGTCGCGGGCGCGCGCCTCGGCGCTGCGCGAGGGCTCGATGTGAACCAGCAGGTCGACCGCGGGGATCAGTGCCCGCACCGCTGCCTGCACCTCGTGCGCGATCTGGTGCGCGCGCTCGAGCGACGTGCCGGAGGCGAACTGGAGGTGGAGGTCGATGTAGCGGAAGCTGCCCGCGCGCCGCCCGCGCAGCTTGTGGAACCCCTCCAGCTCCGGGGCGGGATGATCGGCGATCAACCTGCGCACGAGGTCGAGCTCATCCTGGGGCAACGCCTCGTCCATCAGCACACGGGAGGAGCGCGTCAGGATCCGCACTCCCGTGTAGACGATCGCCGAGGCAACCGCGAGCGCGACGATCGCGTCGATCTGCTCGTACCCCGTGACCTCGATGAGCACCAGTCCGACGAGGACGGCCAGCGATGTCACGGCGTCCGCGCGCAGATGTGCAGCATCGCCCTCGAGCGCGGGCGAGTCGTGGGCGCGCGCCTGGCGATAGAGATAGTTCGAGACGGCGAAGTTCACGACGGACGACACCGCGATCACCGCGATGCCGAACCCGAGGTTGTGGACCTCGCCTCCCGAGACAAGGCGGCGCGACGCCTCGTAGACGATCACGCCGGCGCCGACGAGGATCAGCATGCCCTCGATCGCGGCCGCGAGGTTCTCGGCCTTGGCGTGCCCGTACTGGTGCTCCGCGTCGGCCGGCTCGTCGGCTTTGCGCAGCGAGAGATAGGCGACGATCGAGGCGAGCAGGTCGATGCACGAGTGCACCGCCTCGGTGATGATCGCGATCGAGCCCGTGACTGCGCCGGCGACGATCTTCAGGACGATCAGGCCAGTGTTCGAGACCACCGAGAGCCGCGCCGCTCCGAACTTCGTCGACCCGGTGACCGCATCGGGCGCGATCAGCGGAGTGTTCAGCACGCCGCCAGGCCCGCCGGCCTCGCCGCGGCGGCGCGCTGCCTCGCCGCTCATTGCCCCGACCGGGCAGCCCATGCCGAGAACGCGCGCACCGCACGCCCGCGGTGGCTGATCTCGTCCTTCTCCTGCGCTGACAGCTCCGCCATCGTGCGCTCGTCACCGTCCAGATCGTCGGGCACGAACACCGGGTCGTAGCCGAACCCGTGATCGCCCCGCGGAGTCTCGATCACACGGCCCTCGCAGCGCGCCTCGAAGACCCGCTTGGTCCCGTCGGGCTCGACGAACGCGAACGCGCACACATAGGCCGCCCGGCGATCCTCCTGCCCGCGCATGTCGTCGATCAGCTTGCGGAGGTTCTCCTCGTCGGTCGCGTCCTCACCCGCGAAGCGAGCCGACCGCACCCCCGGCGCGCCGCCCAAGGCGGGCACCACGATGCCCGAGTCGTCCGCGACGGCGGGAATGTTGGTGGCTGCCGCGGCAGCGTGGGCCTTCGGCACCGCGTTGTCCTTGAAGGTCTCACCGAGCTCCGCGGGCAATTCGGCCCAGTACGGCAGCGGAACGAGCGAGTGGCCCGAGAGCATCCCCCCGAGCTCGCGCATCTTGTGGGGATTGAGGGTCGCGATCACGATCCGCAAGGCGATCCCATCGTAGGGAACCCACCGGCACCGGCCCGTCCCGGGGCAAGTCTCCGCGGTGTCAGCCGGCGTCGATCGCCGCACGCTGTGCCGCGCGCAGCTCCTCGATGCCCTTGGCCGCGAGCCCGAGCAGCTCGTCGAGCGAGGCGCGCGAGAACGGGACCTCCTCGGCGGTGGCCTGGACCTCGACGAGCTCGCCCTTGCCGGTCATGACCACGTTCATGTCCACCTCGGCGGCGTAATCCTCCCGGTAGTTCAGGTCGAGCACCGCCGCCCCCGAGACGAGCCCGCACGACACGGCGCCCACCGACCCGGTGAGCGGCAAGCGGTCGAGCCGGCCCTTCGTCACGAGGCCGTTGAGCGCAAGCTCCAGTGCCACGTAGCCACCCGTGATGGCCGCGCAGCGCGTGCCACCGTCGGCCTCGAGCACGTCGCAGTCCACGTACACGCTGCACGGCCCGAACGAATCGAGATCCGCGACCGCGCGCAGGGAGCGGCCGATCAGGCGCTGGATCTCGACCGTGCGACCGTCCTGCCGACCGCGCGAGGCATCGCGCGGCTTGCGGCTGCCGGTCGACGCTGGCAGCATCCCGTATTCCGCCGTCAGCCAGCCGCCGCCTGACGCCTCGCGCCAGCCGGGCACGCTGTCGACCACCGACGCCGTGCAGATCACGCGCGTGCCGCCGGCCTCGATCAGCGCCGAGCCGTGCGCGCTCCCCACGAAGCCGGGCTCGATGGTCACCGGGCGCAGCTCGTCCGGAGCACGACCGTCGGGGCGAGGCGAAGGCACGCGCGCATGCTAATGACAGTCGCCAGTGGGCGGTCGGCGGTCGGCGGTTCGCAGACCCCGGGCCACATCTGTGCGAACCGCGAACCGGTCAGTACTTCACCTTGCTCACCGCTTCCGTGATCTTCTTCAAGATCATCGCGCCGAGCTCCTGGCCCTCGGCGAACTGGGCGCTCTTCAAAGCCGCAATCACGCCGACCATCACGATCGCGACGAGCGTGACGAGCGCGACATACTCGACGGTCCCCTGTCCGCGGTCGGAGGCGACGGAGCGACGCATCGCCTCCGTGGCGCGCGCGAGCAACAACTGCAGGTTTACGAGCGATCCGTGCAAGGCGACCTCCCTGGCCGAATTGGATTGACGCCGCAAGCCTGATCGCAAGGGACGCACGGGTCCACGCGCAGGGGTAAACGTTTGCGCGCGGGGCACGTACAAAATCCGGCCGCAAAAAAGACTGGCTCGCGGGATCGGCTGCCCCTATAGTCAGCACAGGCGTTGACCGCCTACGAACCGCTCGGTTCGTGATTCGCAGGGTTAAGGAGGATCCATTGGCAGCCACGGAGCGGCATGGCCGTTCTCTCTTGGCATTCGCGGCTCGACGCACCTTCGGTGCGGAGTGCTCCCGTGGCGACGCTGCAACGATTCGAACCACAAATGTAATAAGCGGGTTCGCCGTACTCAATCAGTGGCCGACACCTACCACGAGCATCACGGCAGGGTCGGCCGGCAGGGACCGGAGGCCGTTCCACCGCCTCCGGGCCGAATGCGCGAAGAGCCATCGCTTCGCGCCACGCAATGAGGCCGGCGACTCGACGGCCGCCTTCGCGGCGGTCGTTACATACGAGGCTCCCGGGAGGCAGCGCTAGACGCTGGGGAGCCTTGGCTAGCGGGGGGCAAGGGCGCCGTGCATCGCACGGCGCCCTTCTTTTTGCCCCCTCGCGATCAGGGCGGTGAGCGGTCGGCGCGGGCTCAGGCTTCGAGCGACGGCCACCATCTCGCGTAATGGGAACGGGCGCGGGCCGCGAGCGATCCGGGTTCGACGCCGGGCGGCGCGGCATGCTCGCGGGCCGCGGCCATCGTGGCCGCCACGGATGACGAGAGCGCCCGCAGGTCGTAGCCGCCCTCGAGCACGAAGCCGAGCGGCGCGGCGACCTCCTGCGAGATCACGCGCATGCCGGCGGTGAGGGCGGCATAGGTCTCCTCAGTCAGCAGGCAGTTCGCGAGCGGATCGTCGCGGTGTGCATCGAAGCCGGCCGAAACGAGCAGCAGCTGCGGGCGGTATTCGCGGGCGACCGGGGTGACGACGTGCTGGAGGAGCGAGAGCCAGTCGTCGTGGCCGCTTCCGGCGGGAACCGGCAGGTTGACCGTGTACCCCTCCCCCGCGCCGGTCCCGTTGTCGGTGATCGCGCCGGTCCCGGGGTAGAGCGGCGATTGATGCAGACTCACGTAGAGCACTTCGTCGGTTGCATGGAAGATGTCGTTGGTGCCGTTGCCGTGGTGCACGTCCCAGTCGAGAACGAGCACCCGGCCGGCGCCGTGCGCGTCGAGCGCGTGCCGCGCCGCGATCGCCACGTTGTTGAACAGGCAGAATCCCATCGCGCGCGCCGACTCAGCGTGGTGGCCCGGGGGGCGCAGGCCGCAGAAGGCCACCTCGGCCTCACGCGACATCAGCGCGTCGACCGCGCGCACGGCGCCGCCGGCGGCATGCATCGCGGCATCGAACGACCCCGTCGAGGCAACCGTGTCCATGTCGAGCATGCCGCCTCCCGACTCGCTGACCTGCGCGATGCGGTCCACATATCCACGAGGGTGCACGGCCTCGACCGCCGCCCGCTCGGCACGGGGCGCCTGCCCGCGTTCGTAGCCGAGCCAGTCTCTCGCCTCGAGCTCGCGCTCGATCGCGTCGATCCGCTGCGGCCGTTCCGGGTGCTCACCCGTGTCGTGCTCGAGCGAGGAGGGGTGATGTAGGTAGAGGGCGCGTCCCATGGCGACCGGGAGCGTTGCCGAAACCCGGCTGCGGGTACCGTACCGGCCCTCGTGGCTGAGCCCCCCGACATCGTGGTGGTGGGAGCCGGGGCCGCGGGCCTGTTCACGGCGCTGGTCGCGGCGGAGCACGGTGCGCAGGTCGCGCTCGTCTCACGCTCCCCTCTCGCGCAGTCCGCGAGTTACTGGGCGCAGGGCGGACTCGCGGCCGCGATCGCCCCGGACGACGACGTCGAGTTGCACGTCGAGGACACTCTTGCCGCGGGGCGCCGCGCCTGCCGCGAGCAGGCGGTGCGCATCCTCTGCGCGGAGTCCCCCGACCGCGTCCACGAGTTGGAGCGACGAGGGATCAGCTTCGATCGGGCACCGGACGGGTCTCTCCATCTCTCGCTCGAAGGAGGGCACAAGCGGCGCCGCGTCGCGCACGCCGGGGGTAGCGCCACGGGCCGCCACATCACCGCGCGCATGTCGGACCTCGTGAGAGCGCATCCCCGCATACAGGTGCACGAGCGCAGCTCCGCCCTCGCCCTGTGGGTGGAGAGCGACCGGTGCGCCGGCGTGATCACCGAGTCCGGGGCGATTCCCGCCCGCGCGACCGTCCTCGGCACGGGCGGCGCGGCCGCCCTCTGGAGCCGGACCACCAACCCGCGCGGCGCGATCGGCGCCGGCCTCGTCCTCGCGCTCGAGGCGGGCGCCGAGCTCGCGGACCTCGAGCTGATGCAGTTCCACCCCACGGCGCTGCGCTCGGGCGACGACCAGGACGGCTTCCTGGTCACGGAGGCGGTACGCGGCGAGGGAGCGCTGGTCGTGGACTCCCATGGTGAGCAGTTCGTCGACGCGCTCGCGCCGCGCGACGAGGTCGCACGCGCGATCGATGCGCTTCAGCGTGGTGGCGGCGAGGCATTTCTCGACATGCGCGGCGTCGATCCGGCGCGCTTCCCGAACATTGCGGAGAAGCTCGCGCTGGCTGGGCTCGATCCGCGGCGGGACCTCATACCGATCGCACCGGCCGCGCACTACATGATCGGCGGCGTGGTCACCGACAATCACGGGCGCTCGACGCTCGGCGGCCTCTACGCCGTGGGCGAATGCGCCTGCACGGGGGTCCATGGCGCGAACCGGCTCGCGTCGAACTCGCTTTCCGAGTGCTTCGTGTTCGGGCGCCGGGCCGCGCTCGCGGCGCTCGACGAGCCGGCAGCGGGACATCGCGGCCACTCGCCACCCGCCAAGGCATCCGCACCGCTCGACCAGGGCACACGCGTTGCCGTCTGGCAGGACGCCGGCCCGTTGCGGACCGCCGCGGGACTGGAGCGGCTCGCCGCCAACGCACACCCTCTCGCCCGCGCGATCGCGCTCTCGGCGCTTCGCAGGGAGGAGTCGCGCGGGTGCCATCAGCGCGCCGATTTCCCCGCCGCTGAAACCGCGCTCGACGGGCGCCATTGGACGGTGAGCCTCGCGGGAGACGCCTGGAAAGCCTGGTAAGGGCCTTGCGCGCACGCTTGTCGACCCCCGCGATCCGGCTGCACAAGCGAGATCCGGGCCTCTTAATCCACCCTTAACGGGTCGTACGCGTTTATTTCACAAGCGCGGGAAACACTTGGCGGGTCACTGAGGTTGGGGGACCGAGGAGAGACCGTGACCACGAACCTGCGAGGTAGATAGCCTCATGTACCACTTTAGTCGCGCGATATACCGCGACCTTTCCCCGTATGTCTGCGAAGCGAAGCCTTCGTCGCAGACCGAGAGCAACCGGACCCGCGTACTGCGCGAATGCGAGTCGGCCGTCGAGCGCCTGATGACCGACCGCCGTTATTTCGCACGTCCCTCACGCACGTTGTTCAACAACGTGCGTCCTTATTTCTCGATCGCCGACCTGCCCCGCGTGTACGTGATCATCGAGCGCGACCTCGACCTCGCGATGCGGTTCCTGACGCAGGTGCCCGATTACGCATACGACTCGAGCGGCGTCCCGCGCGTCTGCCAGGCGATGACCCGCAAGGGCCAGCCCTGTCAGCGCCAGCCGCTGCACGCGAGCGAGTACTGCCCCTCGCACCAGCATCTCACCGAGACCTTCGAGGACCTCGACCTCGTGGAACTGGCCGCTTAAGCGTCTCGGCCGCCACGGCGGCCGTAGGACCCGAGCGGCAGCGTGGCGCCGCAGGCACTAGATTCGCGACGCCGTGCCCGCCCCTGCCGAGACCGCCGCGCGCCGCTGGTCGCTCGGCGTCGACGTGGGCGGCACCTTCACCGACGCGGTGCTCGCCTGCGATACGGACATCATCACCGGCAAGGTGCCCACCACCCCGCAGGACCAGTCGGACGGAGTGATGGCGGCCGTCGGGCTGGTGCTCGAGCGCGCGGGCGCGCGCGAGCGCGATGTCGAGCGCTTCGGGCACGGCATGACCGTCGCGACCAACGCCCTGCTCGAGGAGCGTGGCGCGCGCACCGCCCTGCTGACGACCGAGGGCTTCACTGACGTCCTCGAGATCGCGCGTCAGACGCGGCCGGAGCTGTACAGGCCGTGTCGCGCGCGTCCTGATCCGCTCGTCCCGGCGCAGCGGCGGCTGGGCATCGCCGAGCGCTGCGGCCCGGAAGGCGTGCTGCATGCGCTCGACGAGGTTCACCTCGCGCGGACGCTCGACCGCCTGGGCGCCATGGACGTCGAGTCGGTCGCGGTCTGCCTGCTGCACTCATATGCGCATCCCGAGCACGAGCGCGCGGTGAAGCGCGCGGTGGAGGAGGCCCTGCCGGGCGTGCACGTGTCGGCATCCCATGACCTCGTGAGCGTCTTCCGAGAGTACGAGCGCACGTCCACGACCGTGATCGACGCCTACCTGTCGCCGCTGCTGCGCGGATACCTCGAGCGGCTCGCGGAGCGGGCGGCCGTCTCCGGGCTGCCCGAGCCGGAGATCATGCGATCGAGCGGCGGCCTGACGAGCGCGGCAGAGGCCGCCCGCCATGGCGCATGGACGGTGCTCTCGGGGCCCGCGGCCGGCGCCGTCGGCGCGGCCCGCGCCGGCGCCCCGTCGGGCCACGCTGACGTTCTTTCATTCGACATGGGCGGCACCTCGTGCGACGTCGCGGTGATCGACGACGGAGCCGTCCGGGAGGCGCCCCATCAGACGATCGCGGGCCGCCCGCTGCAGCTGCCGATGGTCGACATCCACACCGTCGGCGCCGGAGGAGGGAGCATCGGATGGGCCGACGGCGGCGGCGCGTTGCGCGTCGGTCCCCGCTCCGCCGGCGCCGTGCCGGGACCCGCGTGCTACGGGCGCGGCGCAGAGGAGCCCACGGTTACCGACGCGAACCTCTTGCTGGGCTACCTCGGTGCCGGCGCTCCGCTCGCCGGCGGGGTGCGGCTCGACGAGCGCGCCGCGCGCCGGGCCGTCGGCGAGCTGGCGGACACGCTCGGACTGGAGCTCGACGAGGCCGCGCGCGGGATCGTACGCGTGGCCGACGAGGAGATGCTGCGGGCGTTGCGCGTAGCGACGGTCGAGCGCGGGATCGACCCGCGACGGTATGCGCTCCTCGCGTTCGGCGGGGCGGGCCCGATGCACGCGGCACGGCTGGCGCATGAGCTCGGCATCGTGCGCGTCGTGTGCCCGCGCGCGGCCGGCGTCCTCTCGGCACTCGGCCTTGCCACCGCGGGGCGCCGGCGTGACGCGGCCCGTACCGTCTTCCTGTCGGAGGGCGACGTGGCGGCCGGGCACGCGGCGGCCGCGGCGCGCGAGCTCGCCGGCGCCGCGTCCCGCGGCCTGGCCGGGGCACGGGTCGACGTGACCTGGGACGTGCGATACGTGGGTCAGTCGTTCGAGCTTCCCGTAAGGGCCCCGGGAGATGCGCGCGTCGAGGTGGTGCGAGAACGCTTCGAGGATGCGCACGAGCAGCGCTACGGCTATCGCGATCCGGAAGGAGCGCTCGAGATCGTCAACCTGCACGTGACCGCGACGGTGGAGCGCGCGCATCGGGAGTCGCGGCCTGCGCGGCCCGCGCGGGCCGCGACAGGGCGCCGGTCCACGCGCAGCGCCGACTTCGCGGGACGCCGCGTGGACGCCGCGGTCCTCGGCGGGCCGCCGGAGGCGGGCGAGCGGCTCGCGGGCCCGGCGATCCTCGAGCTCGAGGAGTCCACCGTCGTGGTGCCGCCCGGGTGGTCGGCGACATCGGATGCGGCCGGAGCGGTGCTGCTCGATCGCGCGGCGGGAAGCACGTGAGCGCGCGCCTCGATCCGGTAACGCTCCAGGTGATGCTCGGCGGCCTGCGCGCGCTGTGCGAGGAGATGGGCGCGGTGCTCGTGCGCGCGGCGCACTCGGCCAACATCAAGGAACGCCGGGACGCGTCGACCGCGCTCTTCGACGCGGCGGGCCAGATGGTGATGCAGGCCGAGCACATTCCCGTTCACCTCGGGGCGATGCCGGACGCCGTGGCCGTCGTGCTCGACCGCGACCACGCCGAGGGCGACGTCTGGATCCTCAACGACCCCTACGCGGGCGGCACCCACCTGCCCGACATCACCCTGGTGTCGCCGCTGTTCCGCGCAGGGGAGCACGTCGCCTTCGCCGCAACACGGGCTCATCACGCCGATGTGGGCGGCGAGGTCCCCGGCAGCATGCCGGCGCGCTCGCGACGGCTCGACGAGGAGGGGGTCGTGATCGCGCCCACCCGTCTTGGTCGCGGCTGGGAGCTCGACGCGGCGCTGCTCGATTCCCTCGTCGTGGGCATGCGCGGGCCACGGCAGCGCGCCGCGGACCTGCGCGCCCAGCTTGCCGCGAACCGCCTCGCGGCGATGCGCCTGGACGAGCTTGCCGACCGCCACGGCGACGAGGTTCTCCTGCGAGCGATGGACGAGGTTCTGGACTACGCGGAGCGGCGCACGCGCGTCTCGATCGCGGCGATGCCGGATGGGCGCTACCGCGCCTCGGACGTGCTCGAGGACGACGGCTCCGGGGAGCCGCACGATCTGCGCATCACGTGCGAGGTCCGTATCACCGGCGACCGGCTCGAGGTGGACTTCGAGGGAACGGATCGACAGAGCGACGGCAACCTCAACTGTCCCATGTCCGTGACCAGGTCCGCCGTCTTCTACGTGGTGCGCGTGCTCACCGACCCGGACATCCCGCCGTCCGCCGGCGCCCATCGCGCGGTGCACGTCTCGGCGCCCGCCGGGACCGTTGTGAACGCGCGGTCGCCCGCGGCGGTGGCGGGCGGCAACGTTGAGACGTCGAGCCGCATCGCGGACGTGACGATGGCGGCGCTCGGCCAGGCCGTCGCGGCGCCGGCCGCGGGCCAGGGGACGATGAACAACGTCACCCTCGGGAACGAGCGGTTCACTTACTACGAGACGATCGGCGGCGGGCAGGGCGCCTGTCCTGACGCGGATGGGCCTTCGGCTGTCCACGTCGCGATGAGCAACACCCTCAACACCCCGATCGAGGCGCTCGAGCTCGAATTCCCCTTGCGCGTCACCGAGTACTCGGTGAGGCGCGGCTCCGGGGGCGAAGGCGCGCACGGTGGCGGCGACGGGATCGTGCGTGAGGTCGAGGCGCTCGAGCCGATGTCCTTCTCGCTGCTCACCGAGCGCCGCCGCGTCGCGCCGCCGGGTGCTGCCGGCGGCCGATCCGGTGCACCAGGCCGCAACAGGCTGCACCGCCGCGGGGGTGAGCAGGTGGGCCTGCCGTCCAAGGCCGAGGGCGCGCTCGGGCCCGGTGACCGGCTGCGGCTCGAGACCCCGGGCGGTGGCGGCTACGGGCCCACGCCAGGCTGACGGGGCGTCAAGCCGGTCCCGGCAGCCCCCGGTGCATCAGTGACTGACTTGCCGATCGGCACTTGGAACTTTTGGGATCAGTCCCTACAATGGTCCGCACGTTGGTGGTTTTTCCGCTTCGGGGCAGGTGCATTGAAGCCTGGTCCCGAGGGAGATCGCAGCCCCGTGGGCGCGATACCCGCATCCGAGACCGCCGGCCGATCATTGATGCCAGTCGCTTTTAAAGAATGGGCCGTCACGGTACGGGCGCTCGCCGAGGGCGAGCAGTTGCTCACGCTCCGTAAGGGCGGAATTCGCGAGGAAAACAAGCATTTTGAGCTCGAGCACGAGCGCTTTTTCCTCTACCCCACCTTCGACCATCAACGTAACAATCTCGTCAGACAGTCCCATCACCCCGAGCTGCGCCGCGCGCTCGAGGAGGGGGTCTGGGCCGACGGGGAGCCGCCGCCCAGGGCGCTGATCCAGGACGGCGGCATCGAGCAGCCCGACCGGGTCCGGATCCGGGCCTGGGCCGAGGTCCACGAGCACTACGAGGTCAGCGACCCGCGAATCGTCGACTCGCTCAGCCCCTTTCACATCTGGACGCCGGATTACGCCTTCAAGCGGCTGCGCTGGAAGCCGCGCCACCCCCTGCACGTCCTCGTGCTGCGGGTCTACCGCATCCAGCGGCCCGTGACGGTGCGGGTGCGCCCCGAGTACGAGGGCTGCATGTCCTGGGTCGAGATCGACCGCGACCTGCCGTTCGAAGGCACGCCCGTGATCGCCGACGAGGAGTTCGAGCGTGCGGCGGCGGGCATCGAGGCGATCGTGCGCGAGGCGGGCGTCCTCGCGGGCGCAGCTTCGGTCGCCTAGGTCACTGAACCAGGCCGCCCGCTCTCTCCACGATCTCGTGCGCGCCGCGTCGCGCGCGCTTGTGCTCGGCATCGGTGGCGGCGGCGATGTCGTCGGCGCGCTGGCAGCCGCGCAGCTGTGCCGCGACCTCGGCACGCAGGCCGTCATGGGCGGCGTCACGTGGGAGCGCCGGCCGGTCGACCCCGAGCCCGGGCCGCGCTCGGCCGCCGAGATCCTCGACGGGCGCGAGCTCGCGCCCGGGGTGCTCCTGGCCGGGCCGCGGACGCGCACCCGCGGCGGAGCGCTGTTTGCCGAGTCACGGATGGCGGAGCTCCTCGGCGAGCCGACGGTGCTCGTCGATCCGGGTGTCGGCCCGGCCCGCGTCGCGCGCGGGTTGAAGCATGCCGGCGCCGAGTTGGGGATCGACCTGTTCGTGTTCGTCGACGTCGGCGGGGACGTGCTCGGCGCCGGATCGGAGCCCGGGCTCGCGAGCCCGCTCTGCGATGCGGTGATGATCGCCGCGGCGGCGATCATGGAGCGCGACGGCAGCGCGGTGCTCGGCGCGGTCTTCGGTCCCGGCTGCGACGGGGAGCTCACGCTCGAAGAATTGCTCGGGCGCCTCGCCTTGCTCGCGGGCGCCGGCGGTCTGCTCGCGATCGAGGGGATCACCCCCGCGGCGGCCGAGGCGGTCGCCCGCGCGGCGGCGATGATCCCGACCGAGGCGAGCGCCCAGGCGGTGCGCTGTGCGCGCGGGGAGTTCGGGACGACGAGCATCCGCGACGGGCGGCGGGAGGTGCAGCTCACCCCGTTCGGCGCGACGACCGTCTACCTGGACCCGGCTCGGGCCGTGGAAAGCGCCGCTCCGCTCGCTCGCGAGGTCCTCGACGCCCATGACCTCGGGGAGGCGCACTCCCGCTTGAGCGCGCTCGGTGTCCACACCGAGCTGGACTACGAGCGCGGCGCGAGCGTCCAGTAGGTAATCCGCAGGTAAGGTGGCGTGGTGCCCTGGGTCGAGACGCCGTCAATGTCGTTTACGGCGCGCCACGAGGCGTCGCAGTCCGATGACGCGCTGGCTGTTCTCGACGACCTCGAGCAGCACCGCGCGCGACTCGAGCAACTGCTGCCGCGGGTGCCCGCCAACGTCACCGTGATCCTGCACGACTCGCCGGTGCAGCTCTACTTTGCGAATCCCATGCTCGCGCTGACCCGCAGGCTCGCGTCACGCGCCGCCCGGCGCTACATCGTCGGGTGGTACCGGACCGGCGAGGTGCACACGCTGTCCGGGCCCGCGCTGCGCGAGCTCTCCGCGGGGCCGGACAGCGAGCGCGCGCTGCTGCTGAGCCCGCGCCGCGTGTACACGGCGCTCGCGATCGGGACCAACAACCCGCTGCTGCCTCCGCCCGCGAAGCCCCGTGCGCTCACCCGGCTCGTGCGGGAGCCCTGGCTCGCCGACGGAGCCGCTCAGCACTTCAGCGGCCAGGTCCAGTTCATGCGTGCCGCGATCGCCACCCGGCTGCGCGAGGGCCAGGTGCGTTTTCCGCCCGGCCGTCGTGACGCCGGGCTGCTCGGTGGCACGCTGTTCGACCTCCTGCACCGCGAGCGCGGCGAGCGGGCGTGCGTGCGTCTCGCCACGCACCCCGCATCGAGCGCGCGGGCGGCGCTCGAGGAGGCATTCGGCCGTCCCCCGGCCGAGGTCGCCACGGCGTGGCGCGAGCACCTCGCGCACCTCGCGACCCCCGCACCGGCGGTCTCGCCGGTCTAGGAGTACTACTTGCGGCCACCCGCGAACCGCGACGGCGCGGCGGCGACCGTGCCGTGGTACGAAGACCTCGATGCAACGCATGACCCGACGACAGCTGGTCGTGCGCAGCGGCGGCGCGGCCGGCGCGGCCGCGCTCGGCTCGCTCGTGCTTGCGCGCGAGTTGAACCGCTCGACCGATGGCCCTCGGGCACCGGACCCCGCGACGCGTCCCCTCAAAGGACTCGCGATGGGCGGCTTCGGGCCGCTGCGATCGGAGCACGACCCCCACGACTACCTCGAATGGGGCAACCGCGAGTTCGTCCGCGACAGCCGCACTGACGTGATCCGCATGCAGGTCTCGTGGCGGTTCCTCCAACCGCTCGCTCCGGCCAGCCGGGAGGCGTCGTGGGAGCAGTTGAACCGCGAGCACGGGGAGGGCGCGCTGCGCCGGCTCGACCGGCAGATCGCCGCGGCGAACCGGGACGGCGTGCGGGTGATCGTCGGGATCTATCACTCCTATCCGGAGTGGTCCAACGGCACGGTCCCCGGAACGGCGGAACCGGTCACCGGCAAGCCCGCCGACGCGAGACTACCCCTCGACCTCTCGCCGGAAGGCCCATGGGCCTGGTTCGTGTCGTACCTCGCCGCGCGCTACGGCACCGCGCGGCGAGGCGCCGCCGGCCCGCGACCCGGTCGCGCGCGGCGGGCCGAGGCGGCCGGCAATCCACTGGGCGCGACGATCTGGGGCCTCGAGATCTGCAACGAGCCGAACCTGCTGTGCTGGCCGCAGCCGGGCGTCGCGGATGCCGTCGCGGCGATGGCGACGACCGCGGCGCGCGCGGTCGCCGGTCGCCCTTATCCCGCCCTGCTGCTCGTCCCGGCGAGCTCCGACTACCCCGACGAAGACGTCGTCGAGGGCGGCGTCCTCGTGGCATCGGGCTGGCCCGGGTTCACCGCTGCCGTCGTGGACCGCCTGCGCGGCCTGACGATCGCCGGGGGCACATTGCCGGCTTGGTCGCACCACAACTACCGCGACGTGAAGGCCTCGGACGGCCGCACCGACCGCGCGCGCGGCGTGATCGGGCTGCTCACCGAGCACGGCTGGCCCGGCGACCGGCGCCTGTATCTCACCGAGGGCGGCGTCGACCTCGACCGGATCGGACCCGAGCACTGTCCCGAGCTGGACCTCGCGGGCTCCGCCGGCGGCGCCGGGCGTGAGCTGTGCCAGGCGCGCCTGATCCGAGCGAGCTTCGCGGCGATGAGCACTCCCGACGTCGCCCTTTGGACCCAGTACAAGGTCAACGACCAGCGCTCGGACGTGACCACCGCCTCGGGACTTCGCCGCGACTTCCGGTTCGCCGCCGACGGGACGCCGGTCGCGCCGGGCCCCGAGCGGCCGGCCTGGCAAGTGTGGCGCGACCTCTGAGCCGGTCGACTGCCGCTGTTACGCAGGGCCTGACAGCCAGATCAGGAGCGCCACCACTCCCGCGCCGGCAAGCACCCCGGCGAGCACCAATCCAGGCGCCGGGCCGTCGCGGCCGCCCTCGTGGACGGACCGTGGCTCGTGCACCTCGATGTCACTCTGGAGCAGCACCTCGCGCGCCACTTCGAGTCCGGACTCCGCGACCAGCACGTCGCGCGGGCCGGCCGCGAGCATGTCGGGGACGTCGAAGCCCGCGGAGCGGCGCAGCGTGCTCGGCACGCCTTCCTCCAGCAGCAGCATCTGGATGAACTCCGCCTCGGGCTGCTGGCGCCCGGTCGCCACGCGGCGCAGATCGCCCCGCGCGTACTGCGGCTTGATCTTGCGGGCACGCTGCTGCGTGTCCGAGCCCTGCTCCTCGGCGCCGACCTCGCCGGCGTAGGTGAGCGGCATGCCGCACTCCGTGCAGAACCGCTCCGATAGCGGATAGCGGATTGCGCAGCGCGGACACGCGAGCGGCTCGGTCAACTCGATCTACTCGACCGTGAGGTCGACCTCGCTCACCTTCGGCCCGTCGATCAGGAACGTCCGCACGTCGGGCGCGGCGGAGTCCTCGAGGGAAACGATCAGCCAGACGACGCCGGGCCACAGCTCGGCGAAGTTGACGTCCGTCTGCGAGGGGTAGGCGCGGCTCATGGTGTGCGAGTGGTAGAGGCCGAGCGACATGCCGCGATCCTCGACCTCGCCCGTGATCCGCATCACGTCGCGGCCGTCGATCTCGAAGCGCTGCGGGCTGTGATGGATGTTCTCCGTGGGATAGACCGCGACGATCGCGCCGTTCTCGATACCGAACATGCCGCAGCACTCGTCCGGGGCATCCGCCCGGGCGTGTTGCACGATCTCCTCGAGGAGCGAGCCCGCGATGCGCATGCGAGCAGGGTGCCTACCACCAGACGGTGGAGTCGACCGCCTCCAGCTCGTCCAGCGACTTGGTCCACAGCCCGGCCGACATGTACTTGTTGCCGTCGTCCGCGACGAGGAACACCACATTGCCCTCGTCGAGCTCGTTGGCGATGCGGACCGCGACGGAGGCGATCGCGCCGGATGAGACGCCGGCGAAGATCCCCTCCTCGAAGAAGAGCTTGCGCGTCCAGATGATCCCGTCGCGGTTCGTGACGATGATCTTCCGGTCGAGCACGGAGAGGTCGATGATCGGCGGGATGAACCCGTCGTCGAGCGAGCGCAGTCCCTGCACGTCCTCCCCCTGGAGGGGCTCGGCGGCGACGATCTTCGTGCTGGGGTCGTGCTCCTTCAGCCGCCGGCCGTTGCCCATCAGCGTGCCGCCCGTGCCGAGCCCGGCGACGAAGGCGGTGATGTCGCCGAGGTCCTTGATGATCTCCTCGGCCGTGCCGTGGTAGTGCGCGTCAGGGTTTGCCTGGTTGCCGTACTGGTAAGGCATGTAGAGGCTGGGGTCCTTCTCGGCCAGGTCGAGCGCCAGCTCGACTGCTCCGTTCGACCCCTTCGAGCCCTCGGAGTAGATGATCTCGGCGCCGTGCATGCGCAGCAGATCCGTGCGCTCGGACGTCACGTTCTCGGGCATCACGGCGGTGAAGGGATAGCCCTTGAGGCGGCAGATCAGCGCCAGCGAGATGCCGGTGTTGCCCGACGTGGGCTCGAGGATGCGCTGCCCCGGCGCGACGGCGCCCTCGGCCTCCGCGCGCTCGATCATCGACTTGGCGACGCGGTCCTTGACGGAGCCCGTCGGGCTGTAGAACTCGAGCTTGGCGAAGAGACGGACGCCCGGCTTCGGGCTGAGCTTCTTGAGCTCCACGATCGGGGTGTCGCCGATCGCCCCGATCACGTCGGGACAGCACTTACCCGGCGGCTGCAATGGCCTGGCTTCGAGCATGCCGAAAGCATAGACGGGGCGGCCCGCCGTCAGCCCGGTTTTCGCTGCTAGGGCCGCCCGCCTGCCATCGCGGGCAGGATCACCACGGTGTCGCCCGCGCCGACGCCTGTCCGCAGGCCGTCTTGCACGCGCACGTCCTCATCGTTGACGTAGACGTTGACGAAGCGGTTCAGCTCGCCGTCATCGGCGAACAGCTGACCGCGCGTCTCGGGATGCTGGCCCGCAAGCCCGTTCAGGATGTCGCCCACGGTCGCGCCCTCCACGTGTACCTCGCTCAAGCCGTTCACGGCAGGGCGCAGCACCGGTGGGATCTTCACTGTGGCCATGGACGAGCGAACCCTAGATGATCGTCTAGCCCGCGGCCGCGCAGAGCGCCTCGTAGTCCTCGAACTCGGTGTCCTCGAGGTCGACGCCCTCGCCGCAGGTCGGGCAACCCTCGACGTCGCGCCGCACCTTGAGCTGCGTGAACTGCGTCGACAGCGCCTCGAACAGCAGGAGGCGCCCGACGAGCGGCTCACCCTGCTCGATGACCAGCTTGATGACCTCGTTGGCCTGCAGCAGCCCCATGATCCCGGGGAGCACGCCGAGCACGCCGTTCGCGCCGCACGACGGCGCCAGCTCTGCGGGCGGCGGCTGCGGGTAGAGGCACCGGTAGCACGGGCCCTCGTATGGGACGAAGGTCGTGAGCTGCCCGTCGAACCCGAGGATCGACGCGTGCACGACCGGCTTGCGTTCGCGCACCGCGGCGTCGTTCAGCAGGTACCGGGTCGGGAAGTTGTCGGCGCCGTCGACGATCACGTCGTAGTCGCGGATCAGGTCGAGCACGTTGTCGCTGTCGAGGCGGATCGGATGCGGGATCACGTTCACGTCCGGATTCAGGGCCTCGATCGTGCGCTTGGCGGACTCGACCTTGGGCATGCCGATCCGCTCGTTGTTGTGGATCACCTGACGCTGGAGGTTCGAGAGGTCGACCTCGTCGTTGTCGACGATGCCGAGCGTCCCGACGCCCGCCGCCGCGAGATAGAGGGCGGACGGGGACCCGAGCCCGCCGGCGCCGATCAGCAGGACCTTGGACTCGAGCAGCTTCTGCTGGCCGACGAGCCCGACCTCGGGGATCAGGAGGTGGCGCGAGTAGCGCTCGCGCTGCTCCGGCGTGAGCGAGATCGGCTTGTCGAAGTCGTAGCCGCGGTCCTTCCAAAGGGTGAAGCCGCCGTTCATCGACGAGACGTCCTCGTAGCCGAGGAGCTGCTCGAGCGTGTCCGCGGCGAGCGCCGAGCGCTGCCCGGAGGCGCAGTAGAGCACGATCTTCTGGGAGCGGTCGGGGGCGACGCCCTCGATCCGGGACTCGAGGTGCCCGCGCGGCACGTGCACGGCGCCCGGAATGTGCCCGGCCTCCCACTCGTGCTGCTCGCGCACGTCAACGATCGCCACGTCCCGTGGCGCGGACCCGTTGTGCCCGCTCCCATTGCGCGATCGCAACGCCTGGACCTCGGAGGGGTCTACCTCCTTGACCTTTGCGCGAATGTCCTTGATCACCTGGCTGCCTGAGCGCATATCGCCCCTATCTCCGCAATTGAGCCGTAATTACCCTAATTCCGACTGCCTTTAGGAAATATAGCAGCGAGCTCGCGCTCAATAATCAGGCGGGCGGGCAGCCCCGTGTGGGCGCCAGGCCAAAAAAAGGGCGGCGGCGCCTTTCGACGCCGCCGCCACAGCCCCCTTCATGTTGCCGAAGCTCCGCGGAGCCCGGAACGTGAAGTCGTTGTCTAGATGCCCAGCGCGCGCAGCCGGCGCACCCGCTCCTCGATCGGGGGATGGGTCGAGAACAGGGCCGCCATGCCGCCGCCGCTGAACGGCTTGACGATGTAGAGCGGCTCCGCGGCCTGGTTGACCTGCATCGGCATCGCCTTCGCGCCCGCCTCCAGGCGCTCGAGCGCGTCGGCCAGCGCGTTCGCGCTGCCGCTGATCTGCGCCCCGGTGGCGTCCGCGGCGTACTCGCGCTGGCGCGAGATCGCGAGCTGGATGATCGTTGCCGCGATCGGTGCCAGGAGCACCATCGCGAGCGCGCCCACGAGCCCGAGAGGGCTCTCGTCGTCGCCCATGAAGAGCAACGCGTATCCGAGCCACGTGATCGCGCCGCCGATCGCCGCCGCAACGGTCTGGATGAGCACGTCGCGGTTGCGGATGTGGGCCAGCTCATGGGCGATCACGCCGCGCAATTCGGTCTCGCTGAGCAGCTTGGTGATGCCCCGCGTGACCGCGACGGCGGAGTGCTTCGGGCTGCGTCCCGTCGCAAACGCGTTTGGCTGGTCTGCAGGAATCATGTAGAGACGCGGCATCGGGACGCCCGCCGTGTGGGACAGCTCCCGCACCATCTGGTACAGACGCGGAGCCTCATCCTCGGACAGCGGCTGCGCACGGCTCATCTTCAGCGCGATCTTGTCCGAGAACCAGAACATGACGAGGTTCAGCGCGAGACCGACGAACAGGAACGTCAGCGCGGTGCCCGGGCCACCGATCAGGTAGCCGATCCCGACCAGGAGACCCGTGAGGGTCGCCAGGAGGATCGTGGTGCGGAGTCCTGCCTTCCAGTTTGCTTGAGTTGCTTGGTTCATTTCTCCAACCGCTGACTCAGGGCCTCATGTGCCCGATGATGGCTACCGTGCCGCATGCGAGTATCGTCCAAGCAGGCCGGAATGCCTATGGGGTGAGGACCCGAAATCTCCCCAGGCGCCACCCCAATGATGCCGCCAGCGGCATTGCCAAGCCATGAAGCGCCCGTCCCTGCTCAGCCAGATCCTCGCCCTCAACCTCCTGATGGTGACCACGGGCATCCTCGTGACGGTCCTCGCCGGGGGATTCGACTTCTCGGCCGAGGACCAACGCTGGCACTTCTTGATCCTGGCGATGGCGCTGCTGCTCACCTTCCTGCTCAACACCCTCCTGCTCAGGCGCCGGTTCGAGCCGTTCGAGCGGTTGCTCGCGATGATGGAGCGAGTCGACCTCTCGCGGCCCGGCCGGAGACTCGAGATCGATTCCGAGATGGCAGGCGTCTCGACCGACATCCAGCGCCTGGCGGCCACGTTCAACCGCATGCTCGAGCGCCTCGAGAACGAGCGCCGGCAATCCGGTCAGCAGGTCCTGCGCGCGCAGGAGGAGGAGCGCAAGCGTGTCGCGCGCGACCTGCACGACGAGGTGAACCAGTCCCTCACCGCGCTGCTCCTGAACATCGAGGCCGCGGGGCAGGACGCGCCGCCCGCGCTTCAGCCGCAGCTCGCCGAGGTCCGGCGGCTGGCCGACCAGGCGATGGGCGAGTTGCTCGACCTCGCGCGTCAGCTGCGCCCGACGGCGCTCGACGACCACGGCCTCGTGGCGGCGCTCAAGACCCACGTGCGTGACTTCGACCGGCGCGACCGGGCATCCGCGAGCTTCTGGGCCGACCCCCGCCTCGGCGAGCTCTCGCCGGATGCCCAGGTGGTCGTTTACAGGGTGGCCCAGGAGGCGCTCGTCAACGCGGCACGGCACTCCGGCGCGTCGCGCGTCGAGGTCTCGCTCGAGCCGCGTGACTCGCGGGTGCGGCTCGAGGTGTCCGACAACGGGACCGGCTTCGCCTTCGCCGAGGAGGGGAAGGGGCTCGGCCTGTCCGGGATGCGTGAGCGCGCGCTGCTCGTCGGGGGCACCCTGGAGATCGACTCACGGCCGGGCAAGGGAACCTCGGTCGTGCTCGAGGTGCCTGCCGGCGAGCGCACGGCCGACGCGGCCGTCTCACAGGAGGCAGCGTGAGGATCCTGATCGCCGACGATCACGGCATCGTGCGCTCCGGCGTGAAGCTGCTGCTCGACCGCCAGCCCGACATGGAGGTCGTGGCCGAGGCGGAGGACGGTGTCGACGCACTCGAGCAGGCGGTGCGGCTCAAGCCCGACGTGGCTGTGCTGGACGTGTCGATGCCGCGCATGACGGGCCTTCAGGCGACCCACGAAATCAAGCAGCAGTCGCCCGCCACGCAGATCCTGATCCTCTCGATGCATGACGACGAGCGCTACCTGTTCGAGGCGCTGCGCGCGGGCGCCGCGGGATACGTGTTGAAGCGCGCGGCCGACAAGGACCTGGTCGACGCCGTGCGCGCGGCGAGCAGGGGCGAGCCGTTCCTGACGTCGACGGCTCAGCAGGCCCTGATCCGCGACTTCATCGACCGCGGAGACCAGCCGGCCGAACTGAGCCCCCGCGAGCAGGAGGTGGTGAAGCTGATCGCGGAGGCGCACACGAACCGTGAGATCGCCGAGATCCTCCACCTCTCCGAGAAGACCGTCGAATCGCACCGCGCCCGGGTGCTCCAGAAGCTCGGGATGCGCGATCGCGTGGAGCTGGTGCGCTACGCGATCAGGCGAGGGCTGGTCGAGCCCTAGTGGCCCCCCGGCCCGCCTGACCTGAGGCGTATGTCCGCCCGCGCCCGTCTCGTGCTGGTCGTGATCGCGCTGCTCGCGCTGGTCGCGGCGGTGCTGGCCGCGCTCGCCGCCAGCGCGCGGCATGACGACGGCCCCGCGGCGGTGGTCGAGGAAGTGAACGCGGCCGGGGTCGAGGGGCCCCGCTCTCCGTTCAAGGGCGCCGCGCGACCGCCGGCCCCGCCCGGAGAGTTCGCCCTGCGCGACCAGGACGGCAAGCTCGTCGACCTCGCGGACCTGCGCGGGCGGGTCGTCGTCCTGAGCCCGACCTACGCCACCTGCGATGAGACCTGCCCGATCGCTGCGCAGCAGATCAGGGGCGCGCTCGACGACCTCTCAGGCGACGAGCGCGACCGCATCCGCGCCTTCGCCCTGAGCGTGGATCCCGCCAACGACACGCCCGGCGCGGCGCAGGAGTTCCTGCTCCAGCGCCGGCTGCGAGGGTATCTCGACTATCTGCTCGGCACGCGCCGCGAGCTGGCGACGGTCTGGCGCGAGTACGGCTTCGCGCCCCAGACCGAGGCGCAGGAGCACAACTCGTACGTCCTGCTGCTCGACGCTCGCGGACGGCAGCGCGTCGGCTTCCCGGTGAACTTCCTCACGCCCGAGGCGCTGGCGCACGACCTGCGGCTCCTGGTCCGCGAGGCAGCCGCCGGATGACCCTGACCGTGGTCACCGGTCCCGCAGCAATGCCTCGATGGAGATTGGCTGGGCCTCCCGGTTCGGGCGATGCGGCCCCAGCAGATCGCCGGCGGCGATCTTCTCGGCGGCAGTCTCCGCCTGCGTCGCGCCCGGCAGGTCGACGGGCACGGAAATCAGGAACCGCTCGTTCATGATCATGACCACGACGTCCGGCTCGAGCTCGCGCACGAGCTCGAAATCGAGGTTGCGCATGTGCACGAACGTGAGGCGGCGGAAACTCTCGGCCAGGTACGGGAGGACACGCATCGCGAACGAGTCTCCATAGACGAGGCACTCGTGGGCGGCGGAGCCGTCTCCTTCGTAGAGGATGCGGCGGCCGGTGTTGCGCACGCGGTTGTCGTCGACACGCACCGCCCGTGGGGCACGCGCGTTGACGCGCACGAACGTCGATGTCGCCTGCGGTCGCAGCTTGGCGCCGAGATCGCCGATGTAGGTGAGCTCCTCCGCCTCGTACGCGTCCAGCGCCGGGACGTCGACGGGCAGCTCCAGAGCGATCTCCTCGAGCAGCGCCCGGGCTGCGAGGAATGCACCCAACCCACTCCAATGCGACGCGGTCTTAGCGTAGACGTGCGCATCCCGGTGGGCGGCGAGCACGTCGACCGGGTAGAGAGCCCGCACGTCCGAGTCGTGCGCGGCAAGATGCGCGAGCAGCTGCTCCACGGGCCGCTCGGGCGCCGCTGCGACGCTCTCCGGGAGATCGTCCGGGTAGACGGAATGCGCGTTCGGCGCGATCAGGAAGAAGTGAAGAACGCCCCGCTGCCCGAGCCACGCGCTGCGGGTCTCGAGCAGGTGGCGCCACTGGCGCAGCTGCTCCGGCGAGAAGCGGACCTCCCCCCGGATCTGGTCGAGCACGCGGTTGGCGTCGTTGGCGAGGAAGAGCCGCCCGTTGCGACCCTCGACGACCTTTCCGTCCCGCAGCGGCGGCGGCAGGTCGAATGTCTGTTCGGTGGCGTCCGCGCTCACGCTTCGGTCGCGGCGTCGGTGGTCGCGGAGCGCTGGGGCGCCCGGGACGGCCGGCGGCTGTTGATGCGCGGCGACTGCGTGTTTCGCGGCGGCATCATGTCGCCGGTTGCGCGCTTTTGCGCCTCGAGCCGGCGCAGCCCGGGCTCGGCGTCGTTCTGGACGACGATCATGCCGCGCTCGCCCGCAATCGTCACCACCACGTCGGGACGCAGCTCGCTCACCAGCTCGTAGTCGAAATACGCGTGCGCCCAGAAGCAGCGGCGAAACGACTCCGCGATCAGGGACATCATCCGCACGGCAAAGGAGTCTCCCAGCACGAGGCAGGTGAGGTCGTTGTTCGCGTCCCCGTTGAACTCGACCACGCGGCCGTGGTTGCGGACCCTGTTGTCGTGCACGAGGTCGGACTGCGGGTCGATCACGTCCACGTACACGTACCTGGACACGACCGGCGGGTCGAACTTGCGTCCCAGGTCGCCCGTGCGCCGCTCGTAGGAGAGGTGGATGTCGCGCCGGGAGAGCCGGCGCACCGGGAGCAGCTCCGTCATCCGCGCCATCAGGGCCCGGTAACCCACGAACGCGCCGTACTCCGACCAGTGGGACCCGGCCTTGGGATAGACCAGCTGGTCGCGCTCGGCGATCAGCTCGTCCAAGGGATACAGGACCGGCGCCCAGGAATCGCGCTCGCGCAGGTCGTCGAGCACCTGCAGCGCGGGCCTCGTCGCTCCCTGCTCGACGCCGTCCGGGAGCATATCGGCGTACACGGCGTGCGCGTCGGGAACGATCATGAAGAAGTAGGGAATGCCCTGGACGCTCAGCCAGGCCGCGCGGGCCTCGAGCAGGTGCCGCCACTGCTCGACCTGCTCCTCCGAAAGGAGCCGCTCACCAGCGTGCTGGCCCATCGTGTCGTTCGAGTCGTTCGCGACGAAGAGCCACCCGTCCTTCCCGCGCGCGACCTTGTCGTCGATGCTGGGCAGCGGCAGGTCTAGCCGCCGCTCCTCGGACGCGGGCTTCCCCGACACCCACTCCGTCTGCTCCTGCTGCACGTTTACATGGTAATCGGGAATCGCGGACGGCGCTGGTAATCTGACCGCAGCACTAGGAATTACGACCCGCCGCCCAGGAGGCGCACGAGGATGTTCTCGACCAAGTCGGAGTACGGGGTACGCCTGATGGTCCAGCTGGCGCGCCAAAGGGGCGCCGGTCCGGTCCCGCTCGCCGAGATCGCCAGGGCGGAGAACCTGCCGCTCGCCTATCTCGAGCAGCTGATGTCGCGGCTGCGGAAGGCCGCCCTCGTCTCGTCCACGCGCGGCGCACACGGCGGGTACGAACTTGCCCGCGAGCCCGCCGCCATCACGATGGCGGAGGTCGTGCACGCGCTCGAGGAGACGATCGTCCCGATGCAGTGCGTAAGCGACCTCGGCGCGAGCCGCATGCTCTGCAACCACGAGCTCGACGGGTACGAGAACTGCGCCACGAAGCTGCTGTGGACCCGGGTCCAGGGCGGTATCGAGCGTGCGCTCGAGCAGACGACGCTCGCGGAGCTGGCCGCGTTCGCCGAGCGCGGCGTCGCCGCACCGCCCCGATCACGCACGACCGGCGCCCGTCCGCGGGCACGCGTGCGAACGACAACCGCCCAACGACCACAGGAGAAGCGAACCCTTTCCAATGGCTGACCTAGAGATCCATAACCTGCACGTCACCGTCGAGGGCAAGGAGATCCTGCGCGGTGTCGACCTCGAGGTCGCCCGCGGCGAGGTCCACGCGCTCATGGGCCCCAACGGGTCGGGCAAGTCCACGCTCGCGAACACGATCATGGGCCACCCGAGCTACGAGGTCACCGACGGCAAGATCCTCTTCCGGGGCGAGGACGTCACCGAGGCCGAGCCCGACGAGCGCGCCCGCGCCGGCCTTTTCATGGCTTTTCAGTACCCGTCCGCGATCCCGGGCGTATCGGTCGTCAACTTCTTGCGCACCGCGATCAACGCTCACCGCAAGGCGCGCGGCGAGGACCCGATCAACCTCAAGGAGTTCCGCAAGACGCTCGAGCAGCACATGGAGGTGCTCGGCGTCGATCGCGAGTTCACGCGCCGCTACCTCAACGAGGGTTTCTCGGGAGGCGAGAAGAAGCGCTGCGAGATCCTCCAGATGGCGATCCTCAAGCCCTACGTCGCGGTGCTCGACGAGACCGACTCGGGCCTCGACATCGATGCGCTGCGAGTCGTCGCGAACGCCGTCAACACGATGCGGGGCCCGGAGGTGGGCGCGCTGATCATCACGCACTACCAGCGGATCCTGAGCTACATCAAGCCCGACTTCATCCACATCATGCTGAACGGCCGGATCGTCGAGGAGGGTGGCGCGGAGCTTGCCACCAAGCTCGAGGAGAAGGGCTACGACTGGGTCCGCGAGCGCCACGGCCCGACCGAGGACGTGGCCGCGTAGTGGAGGTCGCAACAGCACACGCGCGGCTGCGGCGCCCGGTCGAGGACATCCGTGGCGACTTCCCGATCCTCGCGCGCGAGTTCGAGGGCAAGCCGCTCGCTTATCTCGACAACGCGGCCACGGCCCAGAAGCCCGAGTCCGTGATCGAGGCGATCGCCGCGTACTACCGCAACTCGAACGCGAACGTTCACCGCAGCATGCACCAACTGGCGGAGGAGGCCGAGCGCCTCTACGAGGGCGGGCGCGCAAAGGTCGCCGCGTTGATCGGCGTCCCGCCGCGCGAGCTCGTCTTCGTGCGCAACGCGACCGAGGCGATCAACCTGGTGCGCTACAGCTGGGGGCGCGCGAACGTGCGCGAGGGCGACACGGTCGTCATCACGCAGATGGAGCACCACTCGAACGTGGTCCCGTGGCAGCTCCTGTGCGAGGAGCAGGGCGCGCGGCTCGCCTACCTGCACGTCGACGATCACGGTCGCCTCGACCTCGCCGAGCTCGACGGGATCCTCGCCGGCGGCCGCGTGCGGCTGCTGGCCGTGACCCACATCTCCAACGTGCTCGGGACGATCAACCCGGTCGCCGAGATCGCCGAGCGCGCGCACGCGGCCGGAGCGCTCGTGCTGCTCGACGGTGCCCAGGCGGTGCCCCAGATACCCGTCGACGTGACCGCGACCGGCGCGGACTTCTATGCGTTCACCGGCCACAAGATGCTCGGCCCGACGGGCATCGGCGCGCTCTGGGCGCGTCGTGAGCTGCTCGAGGAGATGCCACCGTTCCTCGGGGGAGGCTCGATGATCAAGGCGGTCGAGGACCAGCACTCGACCTGGGCCGCGATCCCCGCGAAGTTCGAGGCCGGCACCCCGGCGATCGCCGAGGGGGTCGGGCTCGGTGCGGCCGCCGACTACCTGGCCGACCTCGGCATGGACGCCGTCCGGGCCCACGAGCGGGAGCTCACTGCGTATGCCTTGGAGCGGCTCGGATCCCTTTCGGGCGTCACGATCTTCGGTCCGCCCGAGGCCGGCGACCGGGGCAGCCTGGTGAGCTTCGCGGTCGCGGGCATCCATCCGCACGACCTCGCGGAGCTGTGCAACCGCGAGGCGGTCGCGATCCGCGCCGGCCACCACTGCGCGCAGCCGCTGATGCGCCGTCTCGGCGTCCCCGCCACCGCGCGCGCCTCGTTCTCGGTCTACAACACGACCGACGAGATCGACCGGCTGATCGATGCCCTGGAGAACGCGCAGAGGGTGTTCGGCGCCTGATGGACCAGCTCTACCGCGAGTTCATCCTCGACCACTACAAGAACCCCCGGAACTTCGGGGACCTCGAGTCCCGCGACGCCGAGTTCGACGACCGCAACCCGCTCTGCGGCGATGAGATGGGCGTCCACATCAAGCTTGACGGCGATCGCATCGAGGACCTTCGCTTTCACGGCACCGGTTGCGCGATCTCGCAGGCGACAGCCTCGATCATCTCCGACGAGCTGAAGGGCAAGACGGTCGCCGAGGTCGCGACGCTCGACCGCCGCTTCGTCGCGGAGGAGATCGGCATCGAGCTCTCCCCCACGCGCCTCAAGTGCGGCCTGCTCTCGCTGAAGGTCGTCCAGGGAGCCCTGCTCGGTACGGACGAGTGGCCCTCGGGTACACCCGACGAGGACCCCGACGAGGCCGAGGTCGCGCGGCTGCGGAATGAGATCTAGGACGTGCCGGCGCTAAACTTGACCGCGTTGCTCGGATATGACTGAAACGACCACAACGATCGATGTCTGCGCCGCGGAGGAGCTTCCCGCGGGCGCTGCGCGCATCGTCGAGGCGGGCGAGCGCAAGATCGGCATCTTCAACTGCGACGGTGCTCTGCACGCGATCGAGGATCGCTGCTCCCACGACGACGGGCCGCTCGCCGAGGGCACGTTCGACGTGGCCGCCTGCACGGTCGAGTGCCCGCGCCACGGCTCCCTGTTCGACGTGCGCACCGGCAGGCCCCGTACCCTGCCCGCCTATCTTCCCGTCGAGACTTTCCCCGTCCACGTCGTGGACGGGACCATCAAGCTGGAGGTGCCCTAATGGCAACGCCTGAAATCGCAATCGCCGCCCCCGATCAGCTCGATGGGATCAAGGACTCCTACGAGTACGGCTTCCACGACTCCGAGACGGACTACGCCTTCAAGGCGAAGAAGGGCCTCAGCCGCCAGGTCGTCGAGGACATCTCATCCCACAAGGACGAGCCGCAGTGGATGCGCGACTTCCGCCTGAAGGCGCTCGAGCACTTCGAGTCGCGGCCGATGCCCAAGTGGGCCGGGGGCCACATGGACGGGATCGACTTCCAGAACATCCACTACTTCGTGCGCGCCTCGGAGAAGCAGGGCCGCACCTGGGACGAGGTCCCCGACGACATCAAGAACACGTTCGACAAGCTCGGCATCCCGGAGGCGGAGAGGAAGTACCTGGCCGGGGTGGGCGCGCAGTACGAGTCCGAGGTCGTCTACCACCAGATCCGCGAGGACCTCGAGAAGCAGGGCGTGATCTTCAAGGACATGGACACGGGATTGCGCGAGCACGAGGACCTCGTGCGCGAGTACTTCTCGACCGTGATTCCGGCCAACGACAACAAGCTCGCGGCGCTCAACTCGGCCGTCTGGTCCGGCGGCTCGTTCGTGTACGTCCCGCCGGGCGTCCACGTGGAGATGCCGCTGCAGGCCTACTTCCGCATCAACACCGAGAACATGGGCCAGTTCGAGCGCACGCTGATCATCGCCGACGAGGGCTCGTTCGTGCACTACATCGAGGGCTGCACCGCCCCGACCTACACGACCGACTCGCTGCACTCCGCGGTGGTCGAGATCATCTGCAAGCCAGGCTCTCGGGTGCGTTACACGACCATCCAGAACTGGTCGCACAACGTCTACAACCTCGTGACGAAGCGCGCCGTCGCCTACGAGGGCGCCACGATGGAGTGGATCGACGGCAACCTCGGGTCCAAGCTGACGATGAAGTACCCGTCGATCTACCTGATGGGCGAGCACGCCCACGGGGAGATCCTCTCGATCGCCTTCGCCGGCAAGGGCCAGCACCAGGACGCCGGCGGCAAGTGCGTCCACATCGCTCCCAACACGACCTCGACGATCACGTCGAAGTCGATCTCGAAGGACGGCGGGCGCGCGAGCTACCGCGGCCTGCTCGAGGTCGCTCCCGGCGCGACCGGGGCCAAGTCGAAGGTGGTCTGCGACGCGCTCCTGCTGGACGAGGACTCGCGCTCGGACACCTACCCGACGATCCGCATCGGCGAGGACGACGTCGACGTCGGCCACGAGGCGACGGTCTCCAAGATCGGCGAGGAGCAGCTCTTCTACCTGCGCAGCCGCGGCCTGTCCGAGGAGGAGGCGTCGGGCATGATCGTGGGCGGGTTCATCGAGCCGTTCACGCGCGAGCTGCCGATGGAGTACGCGGTCGAGATGAACCGCCTGATCGAGCTGCAGATGGAAGGCTCGATTGGCTAGCGCACAAGCTGGGCCTGCGACCGCTTCATCCGCGACGGAACCGAGCTGGCTGACAGACCTGCGCGAGCGCTCTCGGGCGCGGTTCGGCGAGATCCCGATGCCGGTCCAGAAGGACAAGGGCTGGGAGTTCACCGACCTGTCGAGCTTCGACCCCGAGGGATGGGACGCGCCCGGGGAGGGCGATCTGGGCACCGACCCGGCCCGCGCGGCGGTGGTCGCCGCGGACGGCGCCGGCGTGCTCCAGGTCGACGGCACGGCCGTGCGCCGTGGTGACCTGCCCGACGGCGTGGTGGTCTCGACCCTCGACGACGCGATCGCCCAGCACCCAGACCTCGTGCAGCCGTACCTCGGCACGCTGGTCAGCGACCGCGACAAGTTCGCGGCGCAGAACACCGCCGGCTGGCGGGGCGGCCTCTTCGTGCACGTGCGGGCCGGAACCGTCGTCGAGGACCCGATCGTGGCGTCCGTGATCCAGGCGAGCCGGGCCACCCTGCCGTGGCGCTCGCTGATCGTGGCCGAGGCCGGGGCGCAGGTGACGGTCGCCGAGGAGTGGCTCTCCGCGGACGCTGAGCTCGCGGGCTACTTCAACCCCGTCACGGAGCTGATCATCGGCGAGGGCGCCTCCGTCCAATACCTCTGCGTACAGGACCTTTCCGAGCGTTCGTGGATCCTCGGCAGCCAGCGCGCGCGGCTCGCGCGCGATGCGTCGATGCACTGGGTCGGGCTCGGCCTCGGCTCGGGGCAGGGCAAGCTGCGGATGGAGACCGACATCGACGGCGCGGGTGCGAGCGCGCGGGTGACGGGCGCCTACGCCGCGCACGGGCGCCAGCACATCGACTACGACACGACGCAGGAGCACGCCGCTCCCAACACGACCTCCGATCTCGCCTTCCGCGGAGTGCTGCGCGACCGCGCGACCGCGGTCTGGAGCGGCATGATCAAGGTCGACCCCGGTGCGCAGCGCACCGACGCCTTCCAGGAGAGCCGCAACCTCCTGCTCACCGACGGCGCCCATGCCGATGCGATCCCGGGGCTCGAGATCGAGGCGAACGACGTGCGCTGCACCCACGCGGCAACCGTCGCGCGCCTCGACGAGACCCAGCTCTTCTACCTCCAGAGCCGCGGGCTCGACCGCGCCGAGGCGCAGCACCTGCTGGTCGGCGGCTTCCTCGAAGTGATCGCCGGCCGCCTCGAGGGCTCACCGTTCCTCCACGACACCGTGCAGGCCGCGCTCCAGCGCGAGCTGGAGATCGTGCTGGGGTAGGTCTCGCTACTCGGTGCCGCGCCAGGTGAGCCAGGCGAACAGGCCCTGGACCGGCAGGCGTGCCCACAGCAGCGCCGGTGGGAACTTCGGAAACCGCTCCGGCCGCACGGCCATGTGGATGTTCGCGGGATAGATCGCGAGCAGCGTCGCCAGCAGCCACCAGCGGGCGGCGGGGCGCGTGCTCGCGGGCAGGACGGCGAGCCCGCCGGCCAGCTCGGCGACCCCGGACACCGCGTTGACCTCACCCTTCCAGCGGTCTAGCGGCGGTGGGACGATCGCCGTGTAGAAGCGTGGCCGGCGGAAGTGGTTCACGCCGGAGGCGATCCAGAAGAGCGCCGTCACCCAGCGCCAGCCGCGGTTCATGCCACGCAGGCTATCCGCCTGGCACGATTACCGGCATGGAGCTCGATCCCGACAGCGGCACGGTGCGCATGGACTGGCACCACTACTCCCTCGACCAGGTGGACACGTGGGCGGACCGGATCGTCGAAGCCGCGTGGGAGCACGGGTTCGGCTTCGTCGAGTTCGTGCACGGGGCCCCCGACATCGGCACGCGCGGCTCATTCGGCCGCGACGACGGCGCGGCGCGCGGGCGCGGGACCATCAAGGAGCTCCTGCGCAAGCGCCTGTTCGGCAACCGCTGGCACCGCTGGGCGCGCGAGCGGCGCGACGGCATGCACCGCGTCGAGGAAGGGCACATGCTGATCGCCCTGCGCGAGAACCCGCGCCCGGCGAGGCGCGCGAAGTGGCCGCTCGTCCCTCCCCCCGTGCACGGATGAAGCCCGGCGCCGCGATCTCGGCCCCCGACTTCCCGCCGGAGACGCGGTGGATCAACACGCCGTTCGTCCGTCTGGGCACGCTGCTCGGCCGCCACGCCCCGCTCGTGTGGTTCTGGGACCTTGCGTCCCTGAACTCGCTGCGCGCGCTCCCCTACCTGCTCGAGTGGCACCGACGCTACGAGGCATCCGGCCTGAAGATCGTCGCGGTCCACAGCCCGCAGTTCGACTTCGGTCACGACGCTGACAACGTCGAGGCCGCGGTCGCGCGGCTCGGCATCCCCTTTCCCGTCGCCGTCGACTCCGACTTCGCGATCTGGAGGCTCTACGGCAACGAGGTCTGGCCCGCCCTCTACCTCTGGGACCGCCGCGGCGTGCTGCGCCACTACCACTTCGGCGAGGGCCTCTACGAGGACAGCGAGACAGCGATCGGCGCGGTCCTGCGAGAGATCGACGAGGAGGTCGCCCTGCCGGCGCCGATGGCCCCGCTGCGGGCAACGGACGCTCCGGGAACGCTCGTCAAGCCTCCGACTCCCCACAGCTACCTCAACTCCGATCGCACCTCCCGTCCGATCGCGCCGGGCGAGACGCTTCGCATCCGCTACGCGGCCGCGGGGGCGGTGGCGGTGCTCGACGGGGACGGCCCGGTCGACGTGTGGCTCGACGACGAGCGGGTGCGCACGGTCGAGCTCGACGGCCCACGCCTGTACGAGCTGACCGATACCGGCGCGCATCAGGAGCATGACCTCGCGCTCGTCTTCGAGAGTGCCGCACGCGCCTACGCGTTCAGCTTCGTGCCGGGCCCGGCGTGATCGACCCCGGGAGGATTAACCGTGCATCACCCGGGGAAGAAAGTGATATACCCCAGCACCAATAAACCGGCGCCGACCCCCAGCTAGGGGCCTGACGCAACTTCGAGGACTTGAGGGAGGACCCGAAGTGTGTCTGGCAATACCAGGTCAGATAGTCGAGATGGTCGATGAGGCCAATCGCCTCGCGCGCGTCGATGTCGCCGGCGTCCAGCGCAACGTGAACGTCGGGTTGCTCGACTCCGACATCGTGGCCGGGGGCACCGCGGGTGTGCGGCCCGGGGACTGGGTCCTGATCCACGTCGGCTTTGCGCTGTCGAAGGTCGACGAGGAGGAGGCGCTCGCGACGCGCAAGCTGCTCGAGCAGATGGGCGCGGAGTACGAGCAGGAGCTAGAGGAGCTGAAGGGGAGCCTGATCGAATGAGGGACCCCGGCTGATGTCAGAGCGCCCTCCCGGCTCCTGCATCGAGGATCACTGCATCACGTGCGGTGACTCGGGAGTCGCGATGAGGGTGCTGACCGTCGACGAGGCCCGCGGGCTCGCTCTGTGCGAAGAAACCGCGGGCGAGCGCAGCACGGTCGAGATCGGGCTGGTCGATGCAAGGCCCGGTGACCAGCTGCTGGTGCACGCGGGCACGGCGCTCGTGCGCCTGGAGGTGGCGGCGTGAGGTTCGTCGACGAGTTCCGCGATGCCGAGCTCGGCAAGGCGCTCGCCGGCGAGATCCTCTCCACGGTCGAGGCGGGCCGCCACTACAAGGTGATGGAGGTCTGCGGCGGCCACACCCATTCGATCTACAAGTACGGCGTCGACGACCTCCTCCCGGCGAACGTCGAGCTCGTTCACGGACCGGGCTGCCCGGTGTGCGTGATACCGATGGGCCGAGTCGACGACGCGATCGCGCTGGCAAAGGAGCCGGGCGTGATCTTCACGTGCTTCGGAGACATGATGCGCGTCCCGGGCTCGCACGGGACCCTGCTCGAGGCGAAGGCGCAGGGCGCGGACGTGCGCATGGTGTACTCGCCGCTCGACGCCCTGCGGCTCGCGAAGCAGAACCCCGACCGGGAGGTCGTCTTCTTCGCGATCGGATTCGAGACCACCGCTCCATCGACGGCGCTGACCCTCAAGCGTGCAAGGGCCGAGGGCGTGACCAACTTCTCCTGCGCGTGCAACCACGTCACGATCGTGCCCCCGCTGCGGGCCCTGCTCGAGTCGCCCGACCTGCGCCTCGACGGCTTCATCGGCCCCGGGCACGTGTCGACGGTGGTCGGCGCGCGCCCGTTCAGCTTCATCCCTGCCGAGTACGGCCGGCCCGTCGTGATCGCGGGATTCGAGCCGCTCGACATCCTCCAGGCGATCCACATGATCCTCGTGCAGCTGGGCGACGGGCGTTGCGAGGTCGAGAACCAGTACGGGCGGGTCGTACCGTGGGAGGGAAACCTGCGGGCGCTCGAGGCGATGTCGGAGGTTTTCGAGCTGCGCCCCCACTTCGAGTGGCGCGGCCTCGGCTTCATCTCGCAGAGCGCGCTGAAGCTCTCCGAGGCCTACGCCGACCTCGACGCGGAGCTGCGGTTCTCGACGCCCGGGGTGCGCGTGGCCGACCCCAAGGCGTGCCAATGCGGGGAGGTCCTGAAGGGCGTGATCAAGCCGTGGGAGTGCAAGGTCTTCGGCACGGCGTGCACGCCGGAGCACGCGATCGGCACGTGCATGGTCTCTCCCGAAGGCGCGTGCGCCGCCTACTACAACTACGGGCGATTCGCCCGCGAGCGGGAGGTCGTGTGAACGCGCCCGAGAGCGCCGTCACGGGTCGCGAGCAGCGGATCCTCGAGATCATCGAGACGGCGCGGGCAAAGCGCCCGAAGTTCAAGGACGCGCAGATCACGATGGCGCACGGCGCGGGCGGGAAGGCCACACAGACCCTGATCGAAGGGCTGCTCATGCCGGCCTTCGGCTCGGCCGCGCTCGAGACGCTCCCTGATGCCGGGGTCGTGTCGATCGACGGGACCGGCGTCGCGCTCACGACGGACAGCTTCGTGGTCAAGCCGATCAGGTTCCCGGGCGGCTCGATCGGGGAGCTCGCGGTGAACGGGACCGTCAACGACCTCGCGGTGTCCGGCGCCCGGCCGCTGGCGATGAGCCTCTCGCTGATCCTGGAGGAAGGGCTCGCATCCGACGATCTGCGGGCCGAGGTCGAGGCCATTGCGGCAGCCGCCCGCGCGGCCGAGGTCGAGATCATCGCGGGCGACACCAAGGTGGTCGAGCGCGGCCACGCCGACTCGATGTACGTGTGCACCACGGGGCTTGGCCGCGTCGACCCGCGCGCCGGCCTTTCGCCCGCGGCGCTGCGCCCGGGCGACCGCGTGCTGCTCTCCGGCCCGATCGGCGCCCACGGCACCGCGATCATGCTCGCCCGCGGGGAGCTGGGCCTCGAGGCCGACATCGAGTCCGACACCTGCTCGTTGTGGCCCGCGGCCGACGCGCTGCTCGGCGCGGCCGGCGCGGCGCTGCACTGCATGCGCGACGCCACGCGGGGCGGCGTGGCCTCGGTGCTGAACGAGCTGGCGCGCGCGTCCGGCGTCGCGATGGTGGTGCGCGAGGCCGACGTGCCGGTGGACCCCGCGGTGGCGGGCGCGGCCGAGCTGCTCGGCATCGACCCCATGTACGTCGCGAACGAGGGCAAGCTGGTCGCCTTCGTGGCCCCGGAGGCCGCCGACGAGGCGCTCGCCGCGCTGCGCGGCGTGCCCGGGTGCGAGCGCGCGACCGAGATCGGCGAGGTCAGGACCACGCCACCCGGGATGGTCCTGGTCGAGACAGCTTTTGGCGGACGGCGCGTGATGGATCAGCTCGTCGGCGACCCCCTACCGAGGATCTGTTAGAGGCCCACCGTGCATGAGCTCGCGATAGCCCAGTCGATGGTCGCGATCGCCGACCGGCATGCGGGCGGGCGGGCGGTCACGCGCGTCGAGGTCAAGGTGGGGCACCTGCGACAGGTCGTTCCCTCGGCGCTGCGCTTCGCCTTCGAGCTGGTCGCCGAGGGCACCGCGCTCGATGGAGCGCAGCTCGAGATCGAGGTGGTACCGGCCGCGGGGGTCTGCCGCGCGTGCGGCGCGGAGAGCCTCCTCCCCGACTTTCCCCTGTCCTGCACGCAGTGCGGGGGGCTGGACATCGAGGTGGTGCGAGGCGAGGAGCTGTTGGTCGACTCGCTCGAGCTGGACGAGGCGTTCTTGGAATCGACATCGGTGAATGGAGGCGGTTATGGCTGAGGCACTCGCTGCCGACGAGCGCGCGAGCGGCGTCGACGAGGTCCACATCCTTTGGATATCGGAGGGGATGAGCTGCGACGGGGACACGGTGTCCATCACCGCTGCCGGGCAACCCTCGATCGAGGACGTCCTGCTGGGGGCGATCCCGGGGTTACCGAAGGTGAACCTCCACAACAAGGTGCTCTCCCCCACGCTCGGTGGCGAGGAGTTTCTCGCGCCCTTCCGCGCGGCCGCCGATGGCACGCTCGACAAGCCGTTCGTGCTCGTGATCGAGGGCTCGATACCGAACGAGAACATCAACGGCGACGGGTACTGGACCTCGTTCGGCAACGACCTCGCCACGGGCGAGCCGCTGACGCTCGACTGGTGGCTCGACCGCCTCGCGCCGAAGGCATGGGGCGTCGTGGCGATCGGGACCTGCGCGACCTACGGCGGGATCCACGCGATGGCGGGAAACCCGACGGGGTGCATGGGCCTTGCGGACTATCTCGGCTGGGACTTCCGCTCGGCCGGCGGCCTGCCGATCGTGAACGTCCCCGGCTGCCCGGTGCAGCCGGAGAACTTCATGGAGACGCTCACCTGGCTGCTCTACCAGGCGGCCGGCCTCGCGCCCGTGATCCCGCTCGACGACCAGTTGCGGCCACAGTGGATCTTCGGCAAGACCGTCCACGAGGGCTGCGACCGCGCCGGGTACTACGAGCAGGGCGACTTCGCCAAGGACTACAACTCGCCCAAGTGCCAGGTGAAGATCGGGTGCTGGGGCCCGGTCGTCAACTGCAACGTGCCCAAGCGCGGCTGGATGGCCGGCATCGGAGGGTGCCCGAACGTCGGCGGCATCTGCATCGGCTGCACGATGCCCGGCTTCCCCGACAAGTTCATGCCGTTCATGGACCAGCCACCGGGCGGCGGCCTCTCATCTGCGGTCAGCGGGTCATACGGGCCGCTGATGCGCAAGCTGCGCAGCATCACGAACAAGACCATGAACAAGGAACCGAAGTGGCGGCACAACAAGGCGGAGCTGACTTCGGGCTACGAGCCGCGCTGGCGGGCCTAGGCGTTCGACGAACTTCGACCTGAGCTTCGAGGAAGGGGAAACCGCAAATGGCAATTCGCGAGAGGATCAAGCCGCAGGCCGGCAAGGTCGTCGACATGTCCTGGGACCCGATCACGAGGATCGTCGGGAACCTCGGCATCTACACGAAGATCGACTTCGAGAACAACGAGGTCGTGTCGTGCAAGAGCACCTCATCGATGTTCCGGGGCTACAGCGTGTTCATGAAGGGCAAGGACCCGCGCGACGCGCACTTCATCACGAGCCGCATCTGCGGCATCTGCGGCGACAACCACGCCGTGTGCTCGCAGTACGCGCAGAACATGGCGTTCGGCGTCAAGACGCCGCCGCTCGGTGAGTGGATCGTGAACCTCGGCGAGGCGGCCGAGTACATCTTCGACCACATCATCTTCCAGGACAACCTCGTGTTCGTGGACTACTGCGAGCAGATGGTGAAGGAGACCAACCCGGGCGTGCTCGCGAAGGCCGAGAAGACCGACGCGCCCGGCGCCAACGTGCACGGCTACAAGACGATCGCCGACATCATGCGCTCCTACAACCCGTTCGTCGGCGAGACCTACAAGGAAGCGCTCCACATGAGCCGCATCGGGCGCGAGATGATCTGCCTGATGGAGGGCCGCCACGTGCACCCGTCCACGATCTACCCGGGCGGCGTCGGCACTGTGCCGACGCCCACGCTGTTCACGGACTACCTCAGCCGGCTGCTGCGGTGCCTCGACTTCATCAAGAAGGCCGTCGCGATGAACGACGACGTGTTCGACTTCTTCTACGAGGCCCTGCCGGGCTACGAGGAGATCGGCAGAAGGCGGGTCCTGCTCGGCTGCTGGGGCTCCTTGAACAACCCCGCCCACGTCGACTACACCTACAAGAACATGGACGCCTGGGGGAACGAGATGTTCGTCACGCCCGGCGTCGTGGTGGACGGCGAGCTGGTGACGACGAACCTGGTCGACATCAACCTCGGGATCCGCATCCTGCTCGGCAGCTCCTACTACGAGGACTGGCAGAACGAGGAGACGTTCGTCGACAAGGACCCGCTCGGCAACCCCGTCGACAAGCGCCACCCGTGGAACCAAACCACGCTCCCGAAGCCGCAGAAGCGCGACCTCGCGGGCGGCAACTACTCGTGGGTGATGAGCCCGCGCTGGTTCGACAAGCGCACCGGCGACTACCTGGCGCTCGACACAGGCGGAGGCCCGCTGGCGCGGCTGTGGGCGACAGCCCTTGCCAACAAGGTGAAGACTCCCTACGTGAACGCCACCGGCGACGGCGTGACGATCAACCTGCCGAAGACGCCGAACACGCCGGACACGACGCTCGAGTGGAAGATCCCGCAGTGGTCGAACGCGATCGAGCGCAACCGGGCGCGGATCTACTTCCTCGCGTACGCGGCCGGCATGGCGATGCACTTCCTCGACCAGGGGCTGAACGAGGTGCGGGCCGGGAACACGAAGGTGTTCGAGGACTTCGACGTCCCGGACGAGGCGATCGGGTGCGGCTTCCACGAGGCCGTGCGCGGCGTGCTCTCGCACCACATGGTGATCCGCGACGGCAAGATCGCGAACTACCACCCCTACCCGCCGACCCCCTGGAACGGCAGCCCGACGGACTCCTACGGGACGCCTGGTCCCTACGAGGACGCGGTCATGGGACAGCCGATCTTCGAGGAGAACGGCCCGGACGACTTCAGGGGCATCGACATCATGCGCGCGGTGCGCAGCTTCGACCCCTGCCTCCCGTGCGGAGTCCACATGTACCTGGGCGGGGGGAAGACGCTCAAGCAGGTGCACTCGCCGATGTTCGGCGCGAACTACGGCGGTTAGGCGCGGCATGGACGACCTCCACGCACGGGAGCAGGTCGCGCGCGTCGACACCCTCCTCGAGGAGGTGGAGGGCTTCGCCGACCCCGCGGCGCGTGACACGGCCACGGAGCTGGTCGCTGCGTTGCTCGACCTCTACGGCGAGGGGATCGAGCGGCTCGTGGGCCGGGTCGCGGACCGGTCCGCGCTCGCGCAGGACGAGCTGGTCTCGCACCTGCTGATCCTGCACGGGATACACCCCGTGCCCGTCGCGGACCGGGTGCGGGAGGCGCTCGCCGAGGTGCGCCCGTATCTCGACTCGCACGGCGGCGACGTCGAGCTGCTCGCGATCGAGGAAGGCGTGGTGCGCCTGCGGATGCAGGGGAGCTGCAGCGGGTGCCCCTCCTCGGCGATGACGCTCAAGCTCGCGATCGAGGACGCGATCCGCAAGCACGCCCCCGAGGTCACGCAGATCGAGGCGCAGGACGAGCAACCGGCGCCCGCCGCGGAACCCGGGCTGATCCAGCTG
Source organism: uncultured Solirubrobacterales bacterium (assembly GCA_963724065.1). Taxonomy (GTDB): domain Bacteria; phylum Actinomycetota; class Thermoleophilia; order Solirubrobacterales; family JBBDJG01; genus DASRIA01. Next base: position 525,072 of record CAVRTB010000001.1, on the reverse strand, counting down.
GGCGCGCCGGCCGTGGGTGCCCCGGCGAACGGCCCGAAGCTGATCCAGCTCGAAGCACCGGCCACGAACGGGAGCGGCGCCGATCACGGTGCGTGGGTCACGGCCGGCGTGCTGTCCGAGCTGCGCGTGGACGGGACGCTCCTGAAGACAGTCGCCGGCGCGCAAGTGCTGTTCTGCCGGGTGGCGGGGCAGCTCTACGCCTACAGGCCGTCGTGCATGCAGTGCGAGGCGTCGCTCGAGGAAGCGCAGCTGCGCGGAGGGGAACTGACCTGCGCGCAGTGCGATCACACCTACGACCTGCTGCGGGCCGGGCGGTGCCTCGACGCGCCCGCGCTATACCTCGAGCCGGTGCCGCTGCTGGCTGATGACGCCGGGCTCGTCAAGGTGGCGCTCGCGACACCGGCATGAGCGCGCGACCGGACATCGCGGGAGGCTCGCGACTCGGCCGCCTCGCCCAGCGCGCGCGGACCGAGCGCGTCGAAGCGCAACCGGAACGATGCGAGCTGTGTGGGGCGCCGATCCCCTCGGAGCATCGCCACCTGCTCGACCTCGAGAGCAGGGAACTGATGTGCGCGTGCACCGCGTGCAAGATCCTGTTCGACCGCGGCGCGGCCGGTGGCGGCCACTATCGCCTGATACCCGAGCGCCGGCTGCGCCTTGCCGGGTTCGACCTTGCCGACGCCGCATGGGAGGGGCTGCGGATCCCGGTCGAGATGGCTTTCTTCTTCCACAACTCCGCCGCGCAGCGCGTGGTGGCCTTCTATCCGGGCCCGATGGGAGCCACCGAGTCGCTCCTGGGATTGGAGGCCTGGCAGGCGCTGGAGGCGGACAACCCGGTGCTCGGCGAGATCGAGCCCGACGTCGAGGCGCTGCTCGTCAACCGCGCCCGCGGCGCACGCGGTCATTGGCTCGTGCCGATCGACGACTGCTACGCGCTGGTCGGCCTGATCCGGACCCGCTGGCGCGGGCTCACCGGAGGCAAGGAGGTCTGGGAGGAGATCGGGCGGTTCTTCGAAACGCTCGACGGACGCTCGCGCACGCATGAAGGACGGCCCACGACAGAACGTAGAAAGGAGCAGCATGGCGAACCTCAAGGTCGGCAAGCCGGACGTCTCGCCTGACGCCTCCGCGCACACGCCGGGGATCAAGAAGGGCAACGCCAAGGGGAACTACGAGAAGCAATCCGGCCATCTGCCGGACGGCCGCGCGACCGCGGAGCGCTCGACCGGCATCAACGCAAGCGCACGGAACCCGATCGACCCCAGCATGCCGAACCTGTCACCGGCATAGAAGCGGTTTGGAGGCGTCCGTGACAAGCCGGCTGCGCCCGATCGGCGGTCCGATGATCGATCTCGGCTTCGCCGTGCGCGGCGCCGCCCCGGTCGCCTACGCAGCTGCGCCGACGCTCGGCTTCGAGCTAGAGGTAGAGAGCCGCTCCGGACAGCCGATCCGGTCGATATCGCTCGACGTGCAGATCCAGATCGCGGCGCGGCGGCGCTCCTACTCCGATGCGGAGCAGCCGCAACTGCTCGACGTCTTCGGCGATCCCGCGCGATGGGCCACGACGCTTCGCACCCTCCCGTGGTTGCGCGTGTCGCAGGTCGTGCCGGCCTTCGAGGGCACGACCGTCGTCGAGCTGCATGTCCCGTGCACCTACGACTTCGAGGTGACGGCCGCGAAGTATCTGGCCGCCCTGCGCGAGGGCGAGGTGCCCCTCGAGGTGCTCTTCGGCGGAACCGTCTTCTACACCGCCGAGAGCGGCCTGCTCCAGACGGGCATGATCGACTGGAACAGCGAGGCCGAGTACCGCATGCCCGTGGCCGCCTGGCGCGACACGATGGACATGTACTTCCCCGGCAGCGCCTGGCTGAGGCTCGACCGCGAGGCGTTTGAGCGCCTCTACGCGTACCGCGCGCGGCACTCCCTGACGAGCTGGGAGCAGGCGCTCGACCGCCTGCTCGGCGAGGAAGGTTGAGTGGACGCGCTGCGCAGCATCGCCGACGCAGTCCTGTACGAGGGCTACGTGCTGTGGCCCTATCGCAGGTCGGCCACCAAGAACCAGCGGCGGTGGACCTTCGGCGGCGTGTATCCGCGCGCGCACAGCGAGGCCCATCCGGACGACCGCTGGAGCATGCAGACGCAGTGCCTGGTCGAAGGAGCGGACCCCCGAGTCGACGTTGTCGTGCGCTTCCTGCACGTCGTGAAGCGCCGTGTCACCACCGGCGGGCGCGATGTGGACGAGCTGACGATCGACGGTGAGCGCCACGTCGCCTGGGACGAGGCGACCGAGCGGGAGATCGCGGCGCCCGGCCCGATCGCGATCCCGGCCGGAGGCAGCGAAGAGGACCTCGGGGGCGGCACACTCGTACGGAGCTGGCGATCGCTCGAGGGGCAGGTCGACGTTTCCGCGCAGCCACTCGCGGAGGATCTGCACCGCGTGAGCGTGCGCATCGCAAACACCACGCCGTTCGCCGGAGACGACCGCGAGGAGGCACTGCGGCAGACGATGTGCTCCACGCACACGATCCTCAAGGCCCGCGACGGGGCCTTCGTGTCGCTCACCGACCCTCCGGACGAGCGGCGTGCGGATGCGAAACGCTGCCGCAACGACGGCACCTGGCCGGTGCTCGTCGGCGAGCCGGGCGAGCGCCACACGCTGCTGTCGGCGCCGATCATCCTGCCCGACCATCCCGAGATCGCGCCCGAGAGCCCGGGCGACCTCTTCGACGGGGGCGAGATCGACCAGATGCTCGTCCTGAACATCCTCAGCCTCACCGACGAGGAGAAGGCGCAGATGCGCGCCGCGGACCCGCGCACGCGCGAGATCCTCGAGCGCACCGAGTCCCTGTCGCAGGAGCAGCTCATGAACCTGCACGGGACGATCCGCGAGTTCGGCATGGCACGTTCCCGATGAGCAACTGGGAGCAGCTCGAGCGGCCCGCCCCGGACGCCGTCACGGTTGCAGGGGTCGAGCTGCGCCGGCGCAGTCGCGTGCGCCTGCATCCCCGCCGCGCCGCCGACGTGTTCGACCTCGCGCTGAACGGCAAGACGGCGGTCGTCGAGGAGATCGTCGAAAGCATGGAGGGCACGATCCAGCTCGCCGTGACCGTCGAGGACGACCCGGGTCGCGATCTCGGCGCCGACCGCCAGATCGGGCACAGGTTCTACTTCACCCCCGAGGAGGTCGAGCCGCTCGATGACGAGCCGATCACCGCCCCGGCGCTGCGCGTGCTCGTGGCGGGCATCGGCAACGTCTTCCTCGGCGACGACGGCTTCGGCGTCGAGGTGGTGACCCGGCTCGCGCGCAGCAAGCTGCCCGCCGGTGTGGTCGTCGAGGACTTCGGCATCCGCGGGATGGACCTCGCCTACGCGCTCCAGGACTATGACGTCGCGGTGTTCGTGGACGCGCTGCCGCGTGGCAACACGCCCGGCACGCTCTACCTTGTCGAGCCCGAGCCCGACGACGGCGCGGTGGCCGTCGAGGCACATGGGATGGATCCGGTGAAGGTGCTCGCCCTCGCGCGCAACCTGTCCGAGCGGATGCCGCGGGTGCTGGTCGTCGGATGCGAGCCCGCGACGATCCTGGACATCGAGAAGGACGCGCTCAGCGCGGAGCTGAGCGAGCCCGTGCGTGCATCCCTGGACGAGGCTGTCCGCATGGTCGAGTCGCTGCTCGACGACATCGTCAACCACGCGAAGGAGCAGTCATGAAGAAGTCAGGGGTCGTTGCCCTGGGCCTGGTCGGTGCGATGGGAGCCGCCGTTGCGGTCCAATGGCCCGAGATCCAGCGCTACCTGAAGGTCAGGAAGATGTGATGAGGAGGCCAGGATGACGGTCCTCTGGATCGTGCTCGCCGTGATCGTCGTGCTGCTGGCCCTCGGAATCGTGGTCCAGTTGCCGGAGATCCGCAGGTACTTGAAAGTCAGGCAGATGTAGGGAGGGCCCTTGCACCGAACGAAGATCAAGATCGTCGAAGACGCCTTCGACGCCAACAACACCATCGCGACCGCCAACCGCGAGGACTTCGACCGCGGCGGGGTGTCGGTCGTCAACATGATGAGCGCACCCGGCGCCGGCAAGACGACGCTGCTCGAGCGAGTCGTGAACGATCTCGGCGACGTGCGCGTCGGCGTGCTCGAGGGCGACATCCAGGGCAGCCTCGACGCCGACAGGCTCGCGAGCCTGCACATACCGGTCACGCAGATCAACACGGACCCGGGATTCGGCGGCGAATGCCACCTCGACGCCAACATGGTGCGCTCCGCGATCCCGTCGCTGCCTCTGGACGACCTCGACCTCGTGGTGATCGAGAACGTGGGCAACCTGGTCTGCCCCGCCGAGTTCAAGGTTGGCGAGGACGCGCGCGTGATGGTCACCTCCGTGACCGAGGGCGAGGACAAGCCGCTCAAGTACCCCCTCATGTTCCGGACATGCGAGCTTGTCCTGGTCAACAAGGTCGACCTGCTCCCGCATCTCGACTTCGATCTCGACCGTCTCGTGAGCAACATCGAGAAGGTGAACCCCGCCGCCGAGCGCATGCTCGTGAGCGCGCGTACCGGGGAGGGCGTCGAGGGGTGGCGCGACTGGCTCGTACGGGTGGCCGAGCGCACGGGGGCGCCCGTGTGACGCAGTCCGTCGATGCCGGCGTGCTCGAGCGCCGTGTCCGGGACCTGCTCGAGCTCCGCACGGACGTCAACGCGCGGTTCTTCGACGAGCACTCCGAGCGGATCGCGCTGCTCTGCCACCGCATGGCCGAGCGCTTCTCCCGCGGCGGCCGGCTGATCGCGCTCGGCCACTCGCCCGCCGACCGCTCCGACGTGCGCCACGTCGCCGTCGAGTTCGTGCACCCCGTGATCGTCGGCAAGCGGGCACTGCCGGCCTTCGGAGTCTCCGGCGACGCCGGCTCCCTCGCAGCGCAGATCGACCTCCTCACGGCGGCGGACGACATCCTGATCGCCTTCGGTGCGGGCAGCCGCGTCGCCGAGGCGATCGGGGCGGCACGGGGCCGGGACTGCCTCACGATCGCGTTCGCCGACGCCGGAGCCGAGTGGGAGTTCGTGCCCTCGGTGGCCGAGCCCTTCGTCGCGCAGGAGCTGGTCGAGACGCTCTATCACGTGCTATGGGAGCTGGTGCACGTGTTCTTCGAGCACCGCGGCCTGCTCGAGGGTCGCGCCGCGGGCGCCGTCCACGATGCCGGCGCGGCGAGCTTCCTCTACCCGTTCCTGGGTCAGAACGAGCGCGGGCTGGATGCCGTGCTGGCCGACGTGCGCAGCTCGGTGATCATGAAGGCGGAGGAAGTGAGCGAGCTGCGCCGCCAGACGCTCGGCGACAACGCCGCGGCCCTCGTGGCCGCCGCGTCCGCCTTGCGCGCGGTGCTCGACGGAGGTGGGAAGGTGCTCGCGCTCGGCAACGGCGGCTCGGCCACCGACGCGATGGACGCGGTCGCGGACTTCCGCCAGCCGCCGTCACCTTGGCCGCCGCGTGCCGCGCTCGACCTCAGCGAGGACCCGGCGATCATCACCGCAATCGCGAACGACATCGGCACCGAGGCGATCTTTGCGCGCCAGGTGATCGCATACGGCACGAAACGCGACGCGCTGCTGGCGATCTCGACCAGCGGCAACTCGCTGAACGTGATTGCGGCGCTGGCCGAGGCCAGGGCGCGCCGGCTCGAGACGATCGCGCTGGTCGGCTACGACGGTGGCCGCGTCACCGCCGAGGGCCTCGCCGACCACGTGATCGTGACGCGCTCACAGCACATCCCGCGCATCCAGGAGGCCCAGGCGAGCGCGTATCACGTGCTGCGCGAGCTCGTGGAGCTGGTTTAGTGGCCCTGCAGGTCGGCACACGGATGCGGGTCCGCGTGGTTGGCACGGTGCAGGGCGTGGGCTTCCGGCCATATGTGTTCAGGCTTGCGTGCGAGCACGAGCTTGCCGGGCACGTGCTCAACGACGAGCGGGGAGTCCTGATCGAAGTCGAGGGCGGCGCCGATTCCGTTGGGCGCTTCCTGGCCCGGCTGCCGGCCGAGGCCCCGCCACTGGCACGCGTCGAGTCGATCACGACCGAGTCGCTCGCGCCGCGTGGGGACGTCTCCTTCGAGATCGTGGCGAGTGCGCGCGGCCCGGCGCCCGACGCCCTCGTGAGCGCCGACACCGCGACATGCGACGCGTGCCTGACGGAGCTGTTCGACCCCGCCGATCGCCGCTTCAGGTACCCGTTCGTCAACTGCACCAACTGCGGGCCCCGGTTCACGATCGTGCGCGGCGTCCCCTACGACCGGCCCGCGACCACGATGGCCGAATTCGAGATGTGCGAGCGCTGCCGGGCCGAGTACGACGACCCTCACGATCGCCGGTTCCATGCCCAGCCGAATGCCTGCCCCGACTGCGGGCCGGCCGCCCGGCTGGTGGACGCCGACGGCGTTCCCGCCGGCGGCGGCGATGCAGTCGCGGACGCGGCGCGCGCGCTGCGGGACGGCCTGATCGTGGCGGTCAAGGGACTCGGCGGCTTCCACCTCGCCTGCCGCGCCGACAGCGAGCGCGCCGTTGCCGCCCTGCGCGCCCGCAAGCACCGCGAGGACAAGCCGTTCGCCGTGATGGCGGCAAGCGAGGACGCGGCGGCACGGCTGGCGGACCTCGGCGCCGCAGACATCGCGTTGCTCTCTTCGCGCGCCCGCCCGATCGTGATCGCGCCCCGCCGCCCCGGCGGCGCTGTCGCAGACTCGCTCGCCCCGCGCTCGCGCGAGCTCGGCGTGATGCTCCCCTACTCCCCGCTCCATCACCTCCTGCTCGCCGACGCCGGCATCCCGCTGGTGATGACGAGTGGCAACGCCTCGGACGAGCCGATCGCCTATCGCGACGCTGACGCGCGCGAGCGCCTGCGCGCGATCGCCGACCTGTTCCTGCTCCACGACCGCCCGATCGAGACCAGGACGGACGACTCGGTGCGGCGCTCGGCGCGGGTCGCGGGCATCCCGCGCGCACTGATGCTGCGCCGCTCGCGCGGCTACGTGCCCGAGAGCCTCGACCTGCCGGTGCCGGCCGCGCGCGCGGTGCTCGCCTGCGGCGCGGAGCTGAAGAGCACCTTCTGCGTGGCACGTGGCGCACGTGCCTGGGTCGGGCCTCACGTCGGCGACCTCGAGAGCTACGAGACGCTGCTGTCCTTCCGCGAGGGCGTCGCCCACTTCGAGCGCCTGTTCGCCGTGCGGCCCGAGGTGGTCGCCCACGACCTGCATCCCGGGTATCTCTCGACGGCGTACGCGCTCGAGCGCGACGGCGTCGAGCCGGTCGGCGTCCAGCACCACCACGCGCACCTCGCCGCTTGCCTGGCCGAGCACGGAGAGCGCGAGCCCGCCGTTGCGGCGATCTACGACGGCACCGGTTATGGGCTCGACGGCACGGTGTGGGGCGGCGAGCTGCTCGTGGGCGACCTGCGCTCCTTCGAGCGGGTCGGGCACCTGCACCCAGTGCGCCTGCCGGGCGGTGAGCAGGCGATCCGCCAGCCCTGGCGGATGGCCTGCGCGTGGTTGCAGGAGGCGCTCGGCGAGCCGCCTGCGATCCCGGCCTCCCTCGCGATCGCGGTCGAGCCCGCGCGCTGGGAGACGGTCGCGCGGCTCGCGGCGACCGGCACCGCCTCCCCCGTGACGACGAGCGCCGGCCGCCTGTTCGACGCGATCGCGGCGCTGTGTGGCCTGCGCACGCGCGTCAACTACGAGGGGCAGGCCGCGGCCGAGCTCGAGGCGGCGGCGGACCCGCACGAGACGGCGGCGTATCCGCTGAGCGGCTTCCCCGTGCTCGATCCGCGCGAGACGCTGCGCGCGGTCGTGGCCGAGATCGCGGCCGGGACCTCGGTCGCGCTCGTGTCGGCGCGCTTCCACAACGCGCTCGCCGGCGCGACGGCGCGGGCATTGGTGCAGGCGGCGCAGGAACGCGGCTTGGGCACGGCGGTGCTCTCGGGCGGGGTCTTCCAGAATGCGCTGCTGCTTTCGCGCACCTCGGAGCTGCTCGCGGCGGCCGGGCTGCGCGTGCTGGTGCCGGAGCGCCTGCCTCCCAATGACGGAGGCATCTCGTACGGCCAGGCGGCGGTCGCTGCCGCGGCCTAGCGCGCGGCGGCCGCGAAGAAGTCCGCCTCGGCCTCACCCAGCGGCGTGGCGGGCGGGTCGCCGAAAAGCCACTCGCGCGCGATGCGGTGCCAGTTGGCGGTCGCGCCGAGCTGGCCGAGGACGGCGAGCGTGAGCCCCTCCATGCGACGTGCGAAGAGCGTCTCGGGCGGCATCGTCTGGCGTCGCATCACGTCCCAGAAGCGCGACTGGGGACCGCCCACGTCGATCATCACGCGGCGCACGTAGTCGCGGTCGATCGTGAACTCGCGGTCGATCGCGTACCAGCCGGCCGCCGCCTCGAAGTGCTCCTGCACGCGCTCGGCCGTGACGACCGGATCATCGGCCGGGAAGAACCCCATGTCGACGAGCGCGGCCCGCAGCTGGTGCGCATCGCCGTCGATGCCCGCGCGCATGGTCGCTAGCTCGGACGCGACCTGCTCGCGCGTGACGCGCTTGGACATGCCGAAGTCGATGAACGCGACACGCCCATCGGGCAGCAGGAGGTAGTTGCCGGGATGCGGGTCGGCGGAGAAGCGCCGCGTGCGGTACAGCGAGCCGATGAAGAAACGGAAGACGATCTCGCCGAAGCGGTCACGCTCGGGCGCCGGCAGCTCCTTCACCTGCTCGAAGCCGATCCCGTCCATGAACTCGGTGACCAGCACGCGCTCGCCCGACAGCTCGGTGACCACCTCGGGGATCACGACGAACGGATGGCCGCGCCAGGTCCGTGCGAACGTGCGGTGGGTCTGGGCCTCGACCTCGTAGTCGAGCTCCTCGGTGAGGCGCTCGCGGATCTCCATCGCCATCGCCTTCGGGTCCATCCCGGGCGCGAGCATCTTCGCGACGCGCAGGAGCAGGCCGAGGTTCTGGATGTCCGCGCGCACGGCGCTGGCGATGCCCGGGTATTGGACCTTCACCGCTACGCGGCGGCCGTCGCGCAGCCGCGCCCGGTAGACCTGGCCGATCGACGCGGCGGCGAAGGCCTCCGTCTCGAAGTCCTCGAAGACCTCGTCGAGCGGCCGGCCGAGGTCGGACTCGATCACCTTCCGCATCTGCTCGAAGGACACGCGCGGGGCGGAGTCGCGCAGCTTCGCGAGCTTGGCCTCGAGGCGCTCGTGCGCCTCCCTGGGCAGCGCCCCGGTATCGACGAACGAGGCGACCTGGCCGAGCTTCATCGCCGCCCCCTTCATCTGGCCGAGCACGTCCAGCACGCGCTCGGCGGCCTGGAGCTGGCGCTTCTCGGCGGCGGCGCGGCGTCGCTCCTCGGAGCGCGTGAGGTCGGCCGCGCGGGCGGCGTAGCTGCGCGCGGCCTGCCCGCCCGCGAGCCCGCCGAGCTTCGCGGTGCGCCGCAGGCGGCCCTTCGGGATCGAGTTCTCGTCGCGCGCCATGTCCCGTGACGGTATCGGGCGCAGCACCCCTCCCGGATCACCGGTCACCGGAGCACGGCCACCCGCAACCGCGTTAGACTCGCCGTCATGCGGGGGAAATGGGGACTTCGTGCCGTTGCGCTGCTCGCGGTCGGCGCTCTGGGACTGCACGAGCTGAGCTACTGGCTGATCGACGGCGCCGCTCCGGGCGGGCACGCGCATTCCTACATGCCGCTCGCGGCGGGCCTCGTGACGGTCGTGCTGCTGCTCGCGTGCGCCGGCTTCGCGCGCACCCTTGTCCATGCAATGCGGGGCATCGAGGACGAAGGGCACCCGCCGCCCCTCCGGGTCCTGTGGCCGCTCGCCACGGCTGCGCTGCTGACCGTCTTCGCGCTCCAGGAATGGGTCGAGGGATGGGTTTCTGCCGAGCACCCGACAGGCATCGCACACGTGGCCGGGCACGTCGGCATCAAGGGCCTCGCGCTCGGAGTCCTGATCGGCGCAGCGATCGCGCTCCTGCTGCGCGGAGCACGGACCGCGGTCGGCGCGATCGCCCGGCGGCGCTCGCCGCGCCGGCGGCGCCGTACGCCAGTCCCGGCGCCCGCCCTACCACTCTTCTTCGCTCCTCGACTCGACGTCGTCGCCGGGAACCTCGCCGGCCGCTCGCCGCCCGGTCTCTCCTAGCTGACCAGGTCCGCCGCGCCACCCGGCGCGGCTGGTTGTTGCACGTCAGAGGGAGGTAGGCACATGGGCCGCAAAGGCCGCATGGGCACGTTCGCGTGCCTCGTGGGATTGATGGGTCTCGTCATCGGCGCCTCCACGGCGCCGGGACATCAGACGGAGTCGAACAAGGGTGTCTCGGTCACGGTGCACGTGACGCCCGACGACGAGCCCGTGTCGGGCCAGTCGTCGAGGATCATCGTCTCGAAGGTCCGGCCCAGCCGGGGCAGCTTCTCGTGGAAGAACTGCGCCTGCTACCTACGCATCTCCGACTCGACGGGCAACGTCGTGCTCAACCGGAAGGCAAAGCGCACCTCCCGATTCACGTTTCCGCGCGCGACCGCGTACGAGATCGTGTTCACCGGGCGGGTGAAGCGCGGTAGCCGCTTCAAGCGGTTCCGCGTCACGTTCGCGATCCGGGCGAGCTAGAGCGAAGACCCTCAGACAAGGAGACAAGCGAGATGAACATGAGAACCAAACTGGGGCTGAGCCTCGCCGTGGGATGCACCGCGGCGTTGATGGCGATCCCCGCAGGCGCGGGCGGCCACGCGACGGTGAGCCCGTTTCACCCGCAGAGCACGCCCCTGACCGCCGCGCGCACCTCATACGTGCTGCGCGTGCCGAACGAGAAGAGCAATCAGAACAGCTACAAGGTGACGCTGTTCGTCCCGACCGCGCTTCAGGAAGCGATCAGCGTCAAGCAGGCCGCGGACTGGTCTGTTCACCTGAAGCGGCGCGACACCGGCAAGAAGAACGAGGACGGCGATCCCGTCTACGCGATCACGTCGATCTCATGGGTGGCTAAGAAGGGCTCGGAGATCCGGCCCGGATTCTTCGGGGAGTTCTTCGTGCGGTTCCAGAACCCGGTGCAGCCGGGCAAGTTCTGCTTCCCCGTGAACCAGTACTACCGGGCGAAGGGCTATGCAGAGCTGAGCAAACGCGCGAAGCGCAGCGCGAAGCACGAGCTGGTCGCGTGGACCGGCCCCTCGAGTGCCGAGTTCCCGGCGTCCTGCGTGACGACGGTCGCGGCGCCTGCCGCAGGTTAGTGATGGTGCAGCACATGTCCCGGTCGACGAAGCGCGCGCTACGGCGCGCGCTTCCGGCCCTCGTGATCGTGACCTGCTGGCCGGCGGCCGACGCGCTCGGCCACGCCGTCGTTCAACCGTCGGCATCCCGCCCGGCCGAACAGCAGGTCTACACGCTGACCGTCCCGAGCGAGCGCAGCTCCGACGTCATCTCGGTGTCGTTGCGGGTCCCGCCCGAGGTGGAGTCCCTGATCGTGCGCGAAGCACCGGGCTGGACGGTACGGCTCCAGAAGGAGGGCGATCGCGTTGCCGTCGTTCGGTGGTCAGGCAACCGCATCCCACCGAACCGGTACGACTCGTTCCAGTACATCGCGCGCAACCCGGTCAGGGAGGGCGAGCTCGAATGGAAGGTGATCCAGCAGTACACGGACGCGACCGACCGCTGGATCGGCCCGGCCGACAGCGAGACGCCCGCGGCCCGCACGCGCATCACCGAGTCGGCGACGCCGGTTGACGCGATCAACACCGAGGCAGGAGCACCCGACGAGGAAACCGCGGCTACCGGCGCGAGCGCCCCGGCCGCGCTGGTTGGCGGCGAGGAGGGCGAGGACAGCGACGCGCTGCCCCTGGTCCTCTCGATCGCCGCATTGGTGGCGGGGCTCGCCGCGCTGGCCCTGACCGCGCGGCGCCGGCGCAGGGGCTGACGTGAGGCGAATCCTCTCGGGCGCCGCCCCGCTCACGGCGATGCTAGCGGCGCTGCTGCCGGCAAGTGGGCTCGCTCATGGCGGGAACTCCGACTACCGGTCGCAGTTCCGGGCCGTGAATCCTGCCGTGCCCGGGCTGTCGGTCGAGGTGCTGAACTACGACGACCGGCTGCTCGTGGTCAACCGCACCGGCAAGACGGTGGTGCTCCGCGGCTACGAGCGTGAGCCGTACGCGCGGATCAGGGCCGACGGGACCGTCGAGGTGAACCTGCGGTCCCCGTCGCACTACCTCAACGAGGAGCGCTACGGGGGGACGCCGGTGCCTGCCGAGGCCGGTCCGAAGGAGGCACCCCGATGGTCGGTCGTCAGCAAGACGGGCCGGATCGAGACCCACGACCATCGCATCCATTGGATGTCCAAGGAGGCGCCGCCGCCGCAAGTCACCGATGAGGACAACCGCACCAAGGTGTTCGACTGGCGTGTGCCGATCGAGGTCGGCGCCACACCCGCCGCGATCACCGGCACCTTGTTCTGGGAACCGAGCTCGGACGGCGGCATCCCGGCGGCTGCGATCGTCGCGCTCGTCATCTTGGCCCTGACCACGGCCGGGCTGTTCCTCGCTACGAGACGCGTTCGCGGGGGGAGAGGCCGCGCAGGCGCTTCAGCGCCACGGCGTTGAGCGCGACGATCACGCTCGAGCCCGACATCGAGATCGCGCCGACCTCGGGGCGGAGCACAAGGCCAAACGGCTCGAACACCCCGGCAGCAATCGGCAAGGCCAACGAGTTGTAGCCGACGGCCCACCCCAGGTTCTGATGCATTTTGCGCAACGTGCCCCTGCTGATCGTGATCGTCGTGGCGACGTCGAGCGGATCCGAGCGCATCAGCACCACGTCGGCGGTCTCCACGGCCACATCGGTGCCCGTGCCGATCGCAATCCCCACGTCGGCCTGGGCGAGCGCAGGAGCGTCGTTGACGCCGTCGCCCACCATCGCGACCTTGCGACCCTCACGCTGAAGCTCGGCCACCTTCGCGGCCTTATCGGCGGGCAGCACCTCCGCGATCACGTCTTCGATGCCCACCTCGGCAGCCACCCGCTCGGCCGTCGCGCGAGAATCACCCGAGAGCATCACCGGCCTCACGCCCAGGTCCTTCAATGCCTGAACCGCCTTCGCGGCAGTCTCGCGCGGCGCATCGGCGATCGCGATCACTGCCGCAGCACGTCCGTCGATTGCGACCAGGACGGTCGTCCGGCCCTCGCTGGCCAGCTCCTCGGCGCGCGGTTGAAGTCCATCGAGCTCGACGCCTTCCCGAGCCAGCATTCGCGCGTTGCCGATCACCACTCGCCTTCCCTCGACGGTGGCGATCGCCCCATGGCCCGGGACGGCTTCGAACCCGTCGGCACGAGAAGGCTCCATGCCTCGCAACCGCGCAGCCGCGACGATCGCCTGCGCGAGGGGATGCTCACTGTCCGCCTCCACCGCGGCTGCGACCCGCAGAACATCCTCATCGCGGACGCCGTCGGCGGTAGCTACCGCCACGACCTCGGGCTCACCGCGGGTGAGCGTGCCGGTCTTGTCGAGAACGACCGTGTCGAGTCGTGCTCCCTGCTCGAGCGCGATTGCGTGCTTGAACAGGATCCCGCGTTTGGCGCCCAGACCGGAGCCGACCATGATGGCCGTGGGCGTCGCCAGGCCGAGTGCATCCGGGCAGGTGATCACGACCACCGTGATCGCGAACAGCAGGGCCTCCTGCACGTCTCGCCCGACGACGCCCCACCACACGAGGAACGTCAGCGCGCCGCCGATCAGCGCGACCAGCACCAGCCAGAAGGCGGCGCGGTCGGCAAGGCGCTGGCCGGGCGCCTTCGAGTTCTGAGCCTGTTGCACGAGCGCCACGATCTGCGCCAATGAGGTGTCGGAACCCACCGCGACCGCACGGGCACGCAAAGTCCCGTTCTTGTTGATCGTTCCCGCGACCAAGCGGTCGCCGAGTGCCTTGTGCACGGGGAGGCTCTCTCCGGTGACTGTCGACTCGTCCACCTCGCTCTCTCCATCGAGCACCTTCGCGTCGACCGGCACCTTGGACCCCGGCCGCAGGAGCAGCGCGTCGCCAACCTGCACCTCCGCGGTCGGGACCTCGATCGGCTCACCGTCTCGCAGAACAGTCGCCATCGGGGGCGCCAGATCGAGCAAGGCGCGGATCGCGTCATTGGCGCCGCCCCGCGCGCGCATCTCAAACCAGTGCCCAAGCAGCACGAAGGACGCGAGCATCGCGGCGGCCTCATAGAAGACATCGCCCTCGATGAAGAAGGTCACGGCGACCGAGTAGGTCCATGCCGTGCCGATCGCGACGGCGACGAGCACCATCATGTCCAGGGTTCTCGCGCGCAGCGCGATGAGCGCGCCCTTGAAGAAGATGGAGGATGCGTAGATCACCACGGGAAGGGTGAGCAGCAACAGCCACACCTCGCGGCGCATCCCAAACGGGGTCGCCAGCTCGTTACCGAGGAGGCTCGTGCCGACCTCGGACCAGAGCACGATCGGCACCGTGAACACGACCGCGATCAGGAACCGGTTGCGCATGTCGCGCACCATTTCCGCCATCGACATGCCCGCATGACCGCCCTGGCCCTGGCCGTGGGCCTGTTCGGCGCGCTCGGCGGCGGCGTGGTCGTGCGGTCCGTGGTCGGGGCTCGCGAGCGGGTCGCAGACGTGACCCGGTGCCGACTGGCCGGCGCAGTGGTAGCCGCACTGCTCGACCCACCCACGCAGCTCCGCGATGGAGGTCTGGCCGGGATCGAACGTGACCGTCGCGGTCTGGGACACCGGGTTCGCATCGACCGCGATCACGCCCGGTTGGTGCCCGAGGACCCGCTCGACGACGGCCTTCTCGCTGGCATAGTGCAAGCCGCCGACGTGTAGGACTGCCGTCGCGGCCTCGCGCGTGGTGGTCGTCACATCGAACCCTCGATGCTCATCGCATGCGCGGAAGCGCTCCGCCGCCTCGAGGAGCTCCTCCGTCTTGGCCGCCGCTCCCGCGCCACCGCTCAAGATCGCGTCCCGGACGCACCCACGCACGTGGGCATCGAGGAGCTCAGCCCGAGCCGGTCGAGCGCATCGGCGGCCGCCGGGGAGCGCCTGAATCCCCGCAGCCGGAGCGCGTTGCCCACCACCGTCACCGACGAGGCGGCCATCGCCGCGGCCGCCAGGATCGGGTCGAGCAAGACTCCCCAGATCGGGTATAGGACTCCGGCGGCAACGGGGATCAGCGTCACGTTGTAGACGGATGCGCCGACAAGGTTCTGCTTGATCGTGCGCATGGTCTGACGGGAGAGCGCGAGCGCGCTGGGCACGCCGCGCAGGTCGCCCGAGATGAGCGTGAGGTCGGAGGCCTCCATCGCGATGTCCGTGCCCGTGCCGATCGCCATTCCCACGTCGGCCTGGGCGAGAGCGGGCGCGTCGTTGATGCCGTCTCCCACCATCGCCACGCACCGGCCGCGGTCCTGGAGTCGCTTGATCTCGACCGCCTTCTGCCCGGGGAGGACCTCGGCCAGCACGCGGTCGATGCCGGCCTGGCCCGCGATCGCCGCCGCGGTCCTGCTGTTGTCGCCCGTCACGATCGTGACCTCGAGACCGAGCCGTTGTAGCTCGGCGACGGCCTGCGCCGCCTCGGCCTTGATCGTGTCGGCGATCGCGATCACCCCGGCAGCCTCGCCATCCACCGCCACATGCACTGCGGTCTTACCGTCGCGCTCGAGTCGCTCCACCTCTGAACGCAGCGATGAGACATCGATGCGCAGTTCCCGCATGTGGCGAGCGCTCCCGACGGCCACGTGTGTGCCGTCCACCGTCGCCGCGACGCCGTACCCGACCGCTGCCTGGAAGTCCGCGACCGCGGGCAGGCCTACGCCGGCCTCGCCCGCCCGCCGCACGATCGCCTCACCGAGCGGGTGCTCGGAGCGCGACTCCGCCGCGGCTGCAAGCGAGAGCAGGCGGTCGGCATCCGCTCCCAGGGGCACCAGGTCCGTCACCATCGGCTCGCCCCGTGTCAGCGTTCCTGTCTTGTCCAGCACCACTGTGTCGAGCTTGCGTGCGGTCTCGAGCGCCTCGGCGCCGCGCACCAGGATGCCCATCTCGGCGCCCCGGCCGGTGCCGACCATGATCGCGGTCGGCGTCGCAAGCCCGAGCGCGCAGGGGCAAGCGATGATCAGGACGGCCACGAACGCGAGCATCGCGCTCGTGAAGCTCGAGCCGGTCAGAAGCCAGGCGGCGAACGAGAGCACGGCAACACCGATCACGACCGGCACGAAGCGCGCGGAAACCCGGTCGGCGAGCCGCTGAATCGGCGCCTTCGACCCCTGCGCCTGCTCCACCAGCCGGACGATCTGGGCAAGCGCCGTGTCCCTGCCGACCTTCGTGGCGCGGAAGCGGATCGCGCCCGCCTTGTTGACGGTGGCCCCGATCACCTCGTCACCGGGTGCCTTCTCCACCGGAACGCTCTCGCCCGTCAACATCGACTCGTCCAGGGTCGACTGCCCCTCGATCACGACGCCATCTACCGGCACCTTCTCACCCGGCCGGACCAGCACCTCGTCGCCGAGCTGCACCTCGTCGACCGGGACCTCGCGCTCCACCCCGTCGCGGACGATCCGCGCCCGGCGCGGCTGGAGCCCGAGCAGCTTCTTGATCGCCTCTGTGGTGCCCGCCCGCGCCCTTGCCTCGAGCAGCCGGCCGAGCAGGATCAGGGCGATGATCACCGCCGCCGTGTCGAAGTAGAGGTCCGGGAGCTCGCCGGCGGGCTTGAAGGCGCCCGGAGCAAGGGTGGCAAGCAGGCTGTACAGGTACGCGGCGCTCGTGCCCACCGCGATCAGCGTGTTCATGTCGGCCGTCCCGTGACGCGCCACCTTCCAGGCACCGGCGTAGAACTGCAATCCTGCCCAGAACTGGACCGGCGTGGCCAGGGCCAGCATCACCCACATCGTGGCCCGCTCGCCGAACGGCGACCAGGCGAAGGCGAGCACGAGCAGCAGCGCTCCGACCACGGCCGCAAAGACGAACTTCGTCCTCAGGAGCTCGAGCTCGCGGCGTGCGCGCTGCTCCTGCTCCGTGGGCCGCGCCCGCTCGTCGATCGAGATCGCCCGTGCCGAGTCAACTTCGTCCTCGGTCCGTAGCCGGGCGTGGTACCCCGCACGGTCGACGGCATGCTCCAACTCGCGTGGGTCCACGGCCGACCCCTCGACCGTCGCGCGCCCCGTGGCGAGGTTCACGGACGCGTCTGTGACGCCCTTCACGTCCCGCACGGCAGCCTCGATCCGGCTCACGCACGACGCACAGTGCATGCCCTCGAGCTCGAGCTCGACGCGCTCCCCGCGATCCCTCCGGCGTGTCCGGGCAGCATCCATTTCGTCATCAGTATATACCCCTACCGGGTATCGTGAGCTCGTATTTGCCATGGCGCCCCGACATCGTAGGCAGGGCAGCACGCCCACACCATCGGAAGAAGACCGGCCTCGCGTTCGGTAGCAAGTACGGATACCCCCGCCAGGTTTAGAGGCTAGCTTTGACTCGGCCCGCACTCCAGGCCCGAGCAGTAGACGTGAGCCCACCGAATGCAGTTCGCCCGGGGGACGGTCGAGGAGGGGACGTGAAAGGCGGCGTCTAACTCCGCGCGGTGAGCAGCTGCCGGATGTCCTTCGGGAGCATGAACCGCACGTCCTCCTCGGTCACCGTGAGCTCGGACACGTCGTCGGCCCCGCGCTCCCGGAAGAAGGCGATCAGCCGCTGCACCAGCTCCTCGGGCGCGCTCGCGCCCGATGTGATGCCGACCGTCTGCACCCCCTCGAGCCACTCCTCCTTGACCTCGTGCTCGTTGTCGATCAGGTGCGAGCGCGCGCCGTGCTGGCGCGCGACCTCGACGAGCCGGTTCGAGTTCGAGGAGTTGCGCGACCCGATCACCAGCACCAGGTCGCAGCGAGGAGCGAGCTGCTTGACGGCGTCCTGGCGGTTCTGCGTCGCGTAACAAATGTCGTCGGTGCGCGGCCCGACCATGTTCGGGAACCGCTCGCGCAGCTTGCGGATGATGCTCATGGTCTCGTCCACCGACAGCGTGGTCTGCGTGATGAAGGCCACCTTGTCGGGGTCGTCGACCTCGAGCCGCTCCGCGTCCTCCTCGGTCTGCACGAGCACGATGTGGTCGGGCGCCTCGCCGGTCGTGCCCTCGACCTCCTCGTGGCCCTCGTGGCCGACCAGCACGATCGTGTAGCCGTCGGCCGCGAACTTGCGCGCCTCGACGTGGACCTTGGTCACCAGCGGGCAGGTCGCGTCGATCGTGTTGAGCCCGCGCTCCGCGGAGTTCGCGTGCACGGATGGGGCGACCCCGTGGGCCGAGAACACGACCGTCTCGCCCGCGGGGACCTCGGTCTCCTGATCGACGAACACGGCGCCCCGCTGCTCGAGGCCCTCGACGACGTGCTTGTTGTGCACGATCTCCTTGCGCACGTAGACCGGCGGGCCGTAGAGGTCGAGCGCCTTCTCGACCGTCTGGACGGCACGGTCGACGCCCGCGCAGTACCCGCGCGGCGCGGCAAGCAGGATCTTGCGGGGGCCGGTCGCCATCACGTCAGTTTAGAGGCGCCGATCGCCCGTCGAATCGTTCGCCGGCGCCTGACCCTGGCGTCGCTCCGGGGCGCGTTCCGCCACTTCGGTCACTTGACCCCCGTATGGGGGGTAAATCGACCGAAGCGATTGCGTGGCCGGCATCCCGCGCGCGGGGTGGTGTTCCGGGGCTCAACGCGTCGTCTACCGGCGGACGCGGATCACGAAGCTCGCGCGACGCGTGGGCTCGACGTTGCCCGCGAGGTCCTTGGCCCGCACGAAGAACCGGTATCGCTTGCCGCGCCGGCCCCGCACCCGGTACCGCGTGTCGGTCGTCGTGGCGACCAGCTTGAAACGGCTGCCGCGCTTCGCGTAGACGGAGTAGGACTCGATGCCCGCGGCGTTCAACCCGGGGGCGGCCGTGTCGCGGCCACGCCACTTCAGGGTGAACCTCCGGCCCGTCCGGCGGCTGCGCCCGCCGCGCCTGCTGGTTTTCGGCGGGACCGTGTCGCCGGCCAGCTCGAGCGCACGGCGCACGGCCGCCTCGGCGTTAACGATCCCCCAGCCCAGCTCGGTCGTCCATCCGCTCGCCCCCGCCGCACGGGTCGCGGTCTGCTTCATCAGCCGCACGACGGACGTGCGGCCCAGGCGCGGATTCGCCGCGCGCACGAGGGCGACGGCGCCCGCCACCTGCGGAGCGGCCATCGAGGTCCCCGAGAGGTACGCGAAGCGCGGGTCGCCGTTGAAGACGGTGCGGCACGTGGGGCACGGCGGGCCGGGCGGGTTGAACCCGCCTGTCTCGATCTGGGTCACGTTGCCCGGGTAGGTGGAGAAGATGCCGCCGCCGCGCGTGCCGGTGTCCCCCATCGCCGCGAGCGAGATCTGCGAGCCGCGGCCGGCAAAAGAGGCGCGCGCGCCGGAGGACTCGGCCGCCGTCACTACGAGGCCCTTGCCCTTCGCGATCTTGCGCCCGGTGCCGGTCGGCTGCAGGTCCTTGGCCGGATGGCCCTGCTCGGGGATCGGGGAGTCGGCCGCCGCCGCGATCAGTACGACGTCGCCGTTGAGCGCATAGCGCAGGGCGCGCTCCTCGCCGGCGCTGAGGCGCCCGCCGCCGAAGCTCATGTTGATGACCCCCGCCCCGTTGCGCGTGGCGTCGACCAGGGACGCAATCACGCTCGAGCTCGTGAGGTCGCTCTTCTCGAGCACGATCTGGCAGTCGAGCCCCGCCCCGGCGATGCCGTAGCCGTTGTCGGGCGCGCCGCATGCAAGGCCGCTGACATGCGTGCCGTGGCCGACCTCGTCGCCCGTGCCCGCCGTCGTGGCGTCGAAGTCGCGCACCAGCTTGACCTTGCCGGCGAGGTCGGGATGGGCGGCGTCCACGCCCGAGTCGATGATGCCGACGATCGCCCCGGTCCCCCGGCTCAGATCCCACGCTGCGGGAAAGCGCTGGCTGTGCAGGTACCACTGGAAGGGCCGGCCGATCGTCGGGTCGACCGCGCTCAGCGCGGGGTCGTTCGTGATCGCCCGCGGCTCGTGCTGGATCTCGGGCTCGACCGCGGCGACGGCCGGATCGCGCGCCAAGCGGCGGGCGAGCCCCGCGATCGTGGTCCCGGGCGCGACGCGGACGCTCACGACGCCCACCTCGGGCACGACGGGGCGCGCGCGGCGCAGCCCGTGGCGGGCGATCACGGCGCGGGCGGAGGCGCGCACCGATCCGCGCGCGGACGCCGAGGCCCCGGGGGCCCGCTGCTCGAGCAGCACGAGCGCGCGGCCGGGGACAGTTGCCCCCCGCGCCGGCAGCGCGCCGGGCACCATCACGACGAGCGCCATCACTGCCAGCGAAAGACGAAACCTCATTCCCCTCCAGGGTAGGGACACGGACCTCCTCCAGTATCGGTTGCGCCCCCTCCCGAGGCTGAACGCCTGGACAGTTTTCCTAACGGGCCAGACACGTAGGGTCCGGAGGTCGGGGCGATGGGGGTGAGACACATCGTTGCTCCTATACGTGGCCCGAACCGCGCACCTGCTCTTGGTCGTCCAGCGCCGCGGCGAGGTCGCGCCAGGGCGCGATGTCCCAGAACCGGCGCGCGGCGCCGGACGTCGAGGGAAGGGCCCAGACGTGCGTGGGACCGATCGTCACATCCTGCTGCCCGTAGCCGCACGGTTCTCCGAGCGCTTCGCGCGCGGCACGCTTGCCCACGAACGCGAGCACCCCCGGCCGGAAACGCTCCACCTTCTCGATGACCGCGGCGCCGTCGAAGTCCGCCGCCGTGAGAAGGCTGTCGCCACCGACCGCGTACTTGGCCACGTCCGTGAGGCCGAGGCCGAACGAGCGCAACTCCCGGAACTCGGTCGGCTCGAGCTCTCGCGGCGTCAGGCCGACCGCGTGCAGCGCCGGATAGAAGCGGTTGCCAGGCCCGGCGTACGGCGCGCCCACCCGCGCGGCCACGGAGCCGGCCGCCGTGCCGCAGAAGACCACCCGCAGCCCAGGCGCGAGCAGGTCCGGCAGGATGTGCCGGGCTACCTGCGCGCCTTGGAGAGGACGACGGTCTCGCCGCTGTGGCAACCGTGCCCGCCGCCGGGGCACTCCGGCAGCAATTCGGGGAGATCCTTCTTGGCCCTCTTGCGGATGCGCTTCACCCGCTCGCAGCCTGAGAGCCGGTCACGGGGATCTGCCTTGACGGAATCGCGCCCGAAGCCGCAGTCCACCAGCTCGCGAACGCCGTTGGCCGAGTTGATCGTGTCGTTGCCGTTGTCGCCGAAATAACGGTTGCGGCCCGGGCCGCCGACGAGGGTGTCGCGGCCGGCGCCGCCTGAGATCAGGTCGTTGCCCGACCCGCCGATCAGCTTGTCGTTGCCGGCGCCGCCGAACAACGCGTCCTCCCCCTTGCCGCCTACGATGCGGTCGTTCCCGTCCGCCGCCGAGGTCGTCGCCGGCGGGTCTCCCTGGTGGCGCAGCGACCGCTGACCGGCGGTCCGCCACCAAGAGGCGGCGTCGCTCTCGGGCGGGCTCAGTGCTCCGCACGCACCGCCGTACCCGACGTCCGAGCCCGAGCCCAGCGAGATCGTGTCGTTACCGGCGCCGCCGCAGATCTTGTCGTGCGTCGCCGTGCCGAAGATCCTGTCCGCGCGCAGGCTCCCCAGCACGAGGCTGAAGTGGGCCGCTCCGCTGTGCCCGCCGTCGTGCCCGGCAGCGCCGGCGTGTCCCGCGGCTGCGTCGTGGCCCTCGGCGGCGTGGCCTCCGTCCGCTCCACCGTGACCGGCGCCCGTGTGATCGTCGGATCCCAGGTCCGGCGGGACGTCCGTGGGCGTCGGCACCAGCGGCAGCTCGCGCCTGAAGACGTTCATGAGTGGCAAGGGCCCGGTGCCGCGGGCAGTGCGGCGAAGCACCGGGGTGACAGCCCCCAGGTTGCCGGCATCCGACGCAAAGGTCACGAAGTCGCCGGCGGCGGAGATGCCGGGCGCAGCAGAAGCGCCTGTGGCCGCGCTTCCACCGGCACCGGCCGCGCGGCTGACGAGCGTCGTGGTCCCGTAGTAGGCGTGGCGGACGAAGACGTCCGCGAGCAGGTCGTCATCGGCGTCGCTGAGGTTCGGGGCCGCCGACAGGAAGGCGACCTGGAGCCCGTCCTCGGAGATGGCCGGAGAGGAGGAGTTGTCCGAGCCGGCCGCACCGACGCCTGCCGCGCGGCTGATCAAAGTCGTGCTGTTGCCCTGCACGTATCGCAGGAAGACGTTCCTCGGGGCAGTCACGGCCCCGAGATTGGTGGCGGTCGAGGTGAACGCGATGAAACCGCCGTTGGCCGAGATCACCGGCTCGGTCGAGTGCCCATTGGCCGGATCGTTGACCGTGCCCGACGTCGTCGTACGGCTGACGTGCCTGAGGAACCGGAAGCGGGGCTCGACGAAGAACACGTTGGTGTAGAGGTCGCGATCGTCCGCGAAGATGTTGTCGGCATCGGAAGCAAACGCGAAGCGCGTCCCGCTCCTCGAGACCGAGGGATCGAACGAGTTCCCGTTCGCGCCCGCTCCCGCCCCGTTGATGCGGCTCAGCAGCGTGGTCGTTCCCAGGGCCACGTTACGGGCGAAGACGTCCCTCACGGCGTCATCGTCCTCGCCGCTGAGGTTCGTCGCCATGGAATCGAACGCGACCACCTCGCCCTCGCCGCTCACCGCCGGGTTGCCCGAGTCGCGATCGGCGGCCGCGCCGTCGCCCGCCTGGCTCACGAGTTGGGTGCTGCCGTCGAGGGTGTCGTGCAGGAAGACGTTCGTGACGGCGTCGTTGTCCGCGTCGCTGAGGTTGTCGGCCTGCGACTCGAAGGCGACGAAGCGCCCGGAATACGAGATCGCCGGGTTGGCGGAGCCGGCGTCGGCCGACTGCGCGCCGTTGCGGCTGACGAGCGTGGTCGTTCCCGCCTCGACGTCGCGCACGAAGATGTTCACGACCGAGTTGTCGTCGGCTGCGCTGAGGTTGTCGGCCTGCGACTCGAAGGCGATATAGCGCCCGGTCGACGACACCGCGACACCCGGCCCCGAGGCACCATTCGCGCTGCCCTCGGCGTCGGTGAGGCTGACGACGATGTTGTCGTCCACAGCCGCGCCGGCGACCATCGCGGGCACCAGCAGCGCGACGAGGACGAACGTGGCGGCGACCGTGGCGCGCATCAGCGGCGCAGCTCGTCGTCCAGCTGAATCGCGCGAATCGAGTGCTCGTCGGGAAGCTTGGCGAGCACCTCGTGGATCACGCCGTGGACATCGTGCTCCTCGTGGCCGAAGTCGTCCAAGAGGCTCTTGAGAGCGGTGTGCGTGATCTTCAACTGCGCCGGCGTGAGCTCGAGGTGGTAGTGGATCTCCTCGGCGGACCCTGCGCCGGGCCCTTCTTCTTGATCGCCCATCAGCCCTCCGTGACGGCTAATCCTTCAGCGTGACGCTCCGCGTCACGCGGTTGCTCGTGCCGGACTTGTTCCGCGCGATGACCGTGACCTTGGCCCGGACCGTCTTTCCGCGGCGAAGCGCCTTCTTGACCGATCGCTTGGCGCTGCTCGAGAGCCGCAGGAACGCCTGGTTCGTGAGGTGGATCGTCACGGCGCTCTTGCGAAAGCCCTTGAACCGGTGTCCGAGCACGGTGCCTCTCACCTGGAGCGAGCATTGCTTCTGGTGGATGGCGGCGAGCACGTAGACCTTGTCCACGTCCTGGCGCGCCGGGATCTTCACGGTCATGCCCGGCTTGGCCGCGACGGCCGGCACGGCGAGCGCCATCAGGCAGGCAAAGGTGACGGCCGCCGACAGGGCGCGTTTGCTTCTCACTCGCATCTTCCTCCTCACTGTGTCCAGGCTACGGCACGACGACGCCCTGCGTCGCAAACAAAGTGTTGGGCGTGGTGGAGGCGACTCCGTCGGACCCGCCGTCGTTGATACGGATCTGGCCGAGCTGCCAGATCGAGCGCTTGCCCTCCTTGATCGTTCCCGCTCCCATGACCGTGTCCGCGGTCGTGATGACGGAGCAGGTCGAGCCAACGGTCGTGTCGGCGGTCGTCGCGCACGGCACGGTCACGCGGAAGGGCGTGTCCTGGACGACGCCCGTCTCGCCCGGCCCGTTGTCGCGGTCGATCACGCGGATCGTCGTCTCGAGCTGGAGCTGGCCGGTGTAGTCGGCGAGGCCGGTCTTGTTGCGCACGTCGGTGATCGAGACGCGGAAGCGCGCGTCGCCCTCGTCGGCCGGCGTCGCGGCGTTGCCGACGATCGCCTCGACCTTCACGTAGCCCTCCGACTTCGCCGCGGCGCCGTTCGCGTCGGGCGAGCCGATCGTCAGCTGGCCCGAGGTCTGGACCGGCGGGTTGCACGAGCCGTCGGGGTTCGATGCGTTGCCGGGGAAGTCCGGTGGGCCGTGCACGCGGTTGGGCGCGGTGCAGGCGTTGTAGGCGGGCACGAGCGGTACGCGCGTGGGGGTCGCGCCCTTCGGGCGCGGGTACGGATCGGGCTTCGCGAAGTACGTGATCATGATGCCCATCACGTCTGTCTGGGGCGCGCCCGTGTCGTTCTGATACTCGCTGTGCAGCTTGATCTGCTGTCCCGCGCCGACGGGAACGCCGTCCGTGGGATACGCGCCACCCGCAGGGAACGCCTCCGCCTGCTTCCCGGGTAACAGGTCCGTGAAGATGCCGCAGTCGCTCATCGTGTCGAGGTGGCCACGCCACTGTGAACCCGCCCAGGCGGTGCCGTAGTTCCCCTCCGAGCGACACAGGGTCGATCCGGTGAGGTCGGCCGGGGGTGAGTTGTTCGGGGGAATAGGCCCGAAGTAAGTCGAGGCGTTGCCCCCGACGAGCTCGGCGGACAGCGCGATGCCGTGGCCCTGCGCCGGGCAGTGGTTGAGGCACGGCGCGGCGTTCGTGATGTCGACGTCGTGAAGGTGGCCGGTCATCCCGATCGCGCGCCCGGCGAACGTCGACGTCCAGGTCGAGTGCGTGTCCGAATAGCCCGTCGGCGCCGTGTACTCCGAATCCTGACAACCGTCGATGTCGAGCCAGACCGGCTGAGCGTTCTCGCCCCCGGTCGTGCGGTACTGATAGGTCACCTCGATGTTGACCTTCTTCTGGACCGACCCCTTGTTCACGAGGTGCGAGATCAGCACGAAGCTGCTGGCGGCATTGTTGTAGCCATAGGGGCCGGGCAAGTGCATCTGGCTGCGCTCGTTGCCTGCGGCGAAGAAGCGCTCGCCGAGGCTGCTCTGCAGCCCTCCGGGGCATCCGAGGTCGGTGCGCCCGCCGTGCAGCATCACGAAGTGGTGCATCATCATGTCGTTGTTGAGGTTGGCGACCGTGCCGTTGGGCTGGTTGGCGTCGCCCTCGTAGACGAGGCTCGGCACCATGTCGGTGATCCAGCAGTTCGTGCACGGCGCCGGCGCGTCGAACCGGATCGCGTTGTGCACCTGGCTGTTCGCGTTCACCGTGTAGGGCTGGGTGGTGCTGGCGCCCATGCGGACCCGCTTGATCGTGTGACCCGGCCGGGCCGGCATCGCGCCGCGCGGGTCGGAATACGACCCCAAGGTGGTCACGGAGTCGGCGAGCGCGGTGCCGCTCGGGACGAGCGCCGCCAGCACGAACACCGAAACGGCAAGCAGAATCCCCAGCTTCTTCCTCATGAACCCCCCTCGACCCCAGTCGGCAGTCAACGAGCCGATGGTAGCCGAGAACCGGGCGTCCCGTTTCCGTTTCAGCTGAGCCGGCGCTAGGGAACCATCACGCCCTGCACCGCGAACACGGTGTTGGGCGTCGTGGATGCGAGTCCGTCGGAGCCGCCGTCGTTGAGCTTGAGCTGGCCGAGCGCCCAGATGCTGCGCTTGGCCTCGATCACGGCGCCGGCGCCGAGCACCGCGTCAGCGGTCGTGTTCACCGCGCAGGTCGAGCCGACCGTCGTGTCGGCCGTCGTCGTGCAGGGCACGGTCACGCGGAAGGGCGTGTCCTGGACGGTCGCGACCTCGGAGGGGCCGTTGTCCTTGTCGGTGACCCGCAGCGTGGTGTCGAGCTGGAGCTGGCCGGTGTAGTCGGCGAGGCCGGTCTTGTTGCGCACGTCGGTGATCGAGACGCGGAAGCGCGCGTCGCCCTCGTCGGCCGGCGTCGCGG
The DNA here is from genome assembly GCA_963724065.1 of uncultured Solirubrobacterales bacterium. Taxonomy (GTDB): domain Bacteria; phylum Actinomycetota; class Thermoleophilia; order Solirubrobacterales; family JBBDJG01; genus DASRIA01. Next base: position 498,940 of record CAVRTB010000001.1, on the reverse strand, counting down.
TGTTGCCGACGATCGCCTCGACCTTCACGTAGCCCTCCGACTTCGCCGCGGCGCCGTTCGCGTCGGGCGAGCCGATCGTCAGCTGGCCCGAGGTCTGGACCGGCGGGTTGCACGAGCCGTCGGGGTTCGATGCGTTGCCGGGGAAGTCCGGTGGGCCGTGCACGCGGTTGGGCGCGGTGCAGGCGTTGTAGGCGGGCACGAGCGGTACGCGCGTGGGGGTCGCGCCCTTCGGGCGCGGGTAGCCGGGGGAGGTCGGGACGTAGTAGGAGACCATGATTCCCATCACGTCGATCTGGGGCTGACCGGTGTCGTTCTGGTACTCGCTGTGGAGCCTGATGGTCTGGCCCGCGGAGAACGGGACGCCCGTCGATGGGTAGGTTCCGCCGGTCGGCCACGCCTCGGCCTGCGCGGTGGGCAGGCGGGAGTCGGCGCTTACCCCGCACTGAGACATCGTGTCCAGGTGGTCACGGAACCGCGTCCCGGCCCACGGAGTGCCGTAAAGGGCTTCCGAGCGACACAAGGTCGCACCGGTGAGGGACGCCGGCGGCGAGTTGTTCGGCGGGATCGGCCCCCAGTAATCGCTCGCGGGGCCGCCCACCACTTCGGCCGAGAGCGCGATGCCGTGCCCCTTCTCGGGGCAGTGGTTCGTGCAAGGCGCCGAGTTCGTGACGTCGAGGTCGTGCATGTGACCCGCCATGCCGATCATCCGGCCGCTCACGGTCGAGACCCAATCCGCGGTGGTGTCGGCATAGCCCACCGGAGTGGTGTAGTCGGAATCGCCGCAGCCGTCGATGTCGAGCCACAGTGGCTTGGCGTCCACGCCGCCCGTGGTGCGGTACTGGTAGGTGATCTCGATCCCGAGGCTCTTCTGGACCGCGCCCTTGTTGACGACGTGCGAGATCAGCCGCCAGTTTGCGTTGGACCCGTTCGAGTAGCCGAACGGACTCGGCAGATGCAGCTGGCTGCGCTCGTTGCCGGCCGCGAACAAACGCTCGCCGAGCTGGCCCTGGAGCCCGCCGGGGCAGACCGGATCCGCCCGCCCGCCGTTGATCATGACGAAGTGGTGCATGAGCGCGTCGGTGTCGAGGTTGGCCGAGGTGCCGTCGGGGTGATTGGGGTCGTTCATGTACACGAGGTTCGGGACCATGTCGGTGACAACGCAGTTCGTGCAAGGCGCAGGAGCGTCGAAGCGCAGCGCGTTGTGGACGTAGTTCCCGGCGGGCAACACGAACCAGGCGCTCGACGAGATGCCATAGCGGACCCGCTTGATCGTGTGGCCCGAGCGCTGGGGCATGGCCGTGCGAGGGTCGTTGAACGACGCCAGCGTCGTTACCTGGTCCGCCATCGCGGGCGCGCTCCACGTAAGCACGCCGGTGACGAAGACCGCAACCCCAAGCAGCACTCCCAGCTTCCCCCGCATAACGCCTCCCGGTAGCCCCCCAATGGTGTGCACTGACCATACCCGACCTCGCGGCTGCATGGCTTGCGGAACCGAGGCGCGCCCGTCCGGCTACCCTGTATGCGGGCGAATCCGGGCCGGCCGGGTTCGGGCTGCGGAGGAAGAAGGAATCGGGAGAACGATGCTCAGTGCCTGAGGTGATGCGACCGCTTGCGCGGGCTTCGGCCTGCGTGCTCGCGGCCGCCTTTGCGCTGCTCGCGATCCCCTCCCCGTCCGCAGCGAAGGACGCGGGCGTCGTATCGCAGCTGCGCGGCACGGACCCGTCCGTCGGAGGACTCGAGATCGAGGTCTCCGGAGGCGACCGCTTCCTGCTCGTGCGCAACGGGTCGGGCAAAGAGGTCGTCGTCAAGGGCTACGAGGACGAGCCCTACCTCAGGTTCCTGCCGAGCCGCGTGGTCGAGGAGAACGTGCGCGCGCCGTCCAAGTACGCGAACGAGGATCGCTACGCGCTCACCCCGCTCCCGCCCCAGGCCAACTCGAGCGCGAAGCCGAAGTGGCGCGCAGTCTCCCGGGACGGCTCCTACCGGTGGTTCGACCACCGGATCCACTCCATGGAGAAGGGCACGCCTCCACAGGTGAAAGACGAGGGCGTGCGCACGAAGATCTTCGACTGGTCCGTGCCGATGACGGTCGGCGGAGCGCAGGTCCGCGCGCTCGGCACGCTCGAGTGGGTGCCGGAGCAGTCGTCCGGCACGTCGGCGGGGTTGATCGCGGCGATCGCGGTCGCCGCGCTCCTGCTGCTGGCGGCCCTCGCGTTCGCGCTCACGAGGCGTCGCCGCCCACGGCCCGCCGTCGCCGGCGCTGCGGGTGCGGGGCCGAAGGCGAGACGCCGGGCGGACGAAGCATGGTGAGGCTCTGGGCCACCGTCGCGGCGTTCGTGTGCTTGTTCGCGATTGCGCCCTCGAGCGCGTTCGGCCACGCCGTCCTCGAGAGCACGGAGCCGCTCTCGGGCTCGACTTCCAAGAAGCCCGTGGACGAGGTGGTGTTCCACTTCAGCGAGCCGGTGGAGGGCAGCTTCGGCGCGATCCGCGTCTTCGACCGCCGCGGGACCCGCATCGACCAGGGCGAGGTGTTCCACCCCGGCGGCCGCGGCCCGGAGCTCGGCGTGAAGTTGAAGGGCGCGGTTCCGAAGGGCAGCTATACGGCGACCTACCGCGTGATCTCCGCCGACAGCCACCCGGTCGCGGGCGGGCTCGTGTTCAGTTACGGAAAGGCGTCGGCGACCGGCGCCTCCGTGTCCGACCTGCTCGCGCAGCAAGGCTCAGCCGGTCGCGTCACCGACATCGCGTTCGGCGCCGCGAAGGCTACGCAGTACGGGGCGATCGCAATAGCCGTCGGGTCCATCATCTTCCTGTTCGCGATCTGGCTCCGCGCGCTGTCCGCCGCGGCGGGCGGCGGGGCCGAATGGCGACAGGCCTCCGAGCGGTTCACCGAGCGGCTGCGCCGCGTCCTGCTCGTGGTGGTCGGGATCGCGATCGTGAGCGGCGCCCTGGGGATCGTGCTGCAGGGCGCGAAGGCCGCGGGCGTGTCGTTCTGGTCGGCGCTCGACGGCGACATCGTGAGGGACGTGCTGGACACCCGCTTCGGCACCGTCTGGGGGATCCGCACGCTCGTCTGGGTGGGATTCGGCGCCGTTCTGGCCGGCTCGCTGTCGGCCGCGCGCAGGCCGGTGCTCCGACCTGCCTCCGTCGGCGCCACGGGTTTGGCGCAGCCGCGCCTGAGCCCGCTCTGGCTCGCGTTGCTGGCGCTGCCGCTCGGCTTCCTCGTGATCTCCCCCGCCTTCGCCGGTCATGCGAGCCTCGAGAGCCCCACGGCGGTCCTGATCCCGGCCAACGTCCTGCACGTGCTCGCGATGTGCGTGTGGGCGGGCGGGCTCGCGACGATGCTGTTCGTGCTCCCATCCGCCACGAGGATGCTCGAGCCGGTGGACCGGACCCGACTGCTCGCGGGCACGCTCGCGCGTTTTTCGCCGTGGGCGTTCGCCGCGGTGATCGTGCTGCTCGTGACGGGTCTCGTGCAGTCGTGGTTCGAGATCGGCTTCTTCGACGAGCCGAGCAGGCTCCTCGACACGCCCTTCGGCAGGGCGGCGCTGATCAAGTTCATCCTGCTCGCCGGCCCGCTCGTCGCGCTTGGCGCGTACAACCAGCGCCGCATGGTGCCGCGCCTGCGACGCCTGGCCGAGGAGGGTTCCGACTCCGGGCCGCACGGGCTTCGCGCTGCGGCGCTCGCTGCGGGCCGAGGTCCTGCTGCTCGTCGGCGTGCTCGGCGCGACCGCGGCGCTCACGACATATGCGCCGGCTGACTACGCTCCCACAGGGCCGGTGTCGGAGACAGCCTCGCTCGGCCCGGCGGACCTCCAGCTCACGGTCGACCCGGCACGCGTCGGCCCCAACGAGATGCACGTCTACCTGATCGACAAGCAGAACGGCACCCAGTACGACAAGGTCAAGGAGATGAACGTCGACCTGCTGCTGCCCTCCGAGAACCTCGGGCCGCTGAAGCCGGACGTCCGCAAGGCAGGGCCCGGCCACTACGTGATGAACGGCGCGCTCTTCGGGGTCTCCGGGGAGTGGGACGTGAAGATGACGGCGCGCGTGTCGGAGTTCGACGCCTACTACGCCTCGGTGAAGGTGAACGTCAAGTGAGGGCCCGGCTCGCGATGCTCGCGTGCGTGGCAGTAGCCGGGCTGGCCGCCTGGCCGGCCGCGGCCCCGGGCGCCGACCCCGGCCGGTGGGTCGAGACCGGCTACGACCCGGTGCCGCTCGAGTACTTCCAGGGCGTGACGTCGGACCGCCACCGCAACCTCTTCTTCGACGGGATCTTCACCGGGCTGTTCCGCACCGACTCCGAGTTGGCCGAGCAGGCGCGCAATGACAGCGTGATCCCGATCGAGCTGTTCTTCTCCGTCGGCTACAACCACATCGGCGACATCACGTGGGACCGCCGCGAGCGCGGCCGCGTCCTGCTCCCGCTCGAGTGCTTCCTGTTCGGCCCGTTGTGCAGGACGGGCGCGATCGGCGTCGCGGATCCGGAGACGGTGCAGTGGCGCTACTACGTGCAGCTCGATCCCGCGTTCATCGACAAGGCGATGTGGGCGGAGGCGTCGCCGAACGGCAAGCTCCTGTGGACGTCGAGCGGCAGCGGCAAGAACCTGCTCGCCTATGACATGGACGACATCAGCGCAGCCAACGCGGCCCCCGAGGGCCCGCTCGTGCGGCCGGTGCGCGTGATCGAGAACGCCGTGCCGCCGAACGGCATCACCGGCGCCGCCTTCTACAAGCACAAGCTGCTGCTCGCGAGCGCACGCGGCACGCTGCTCCAGATCTGGTCGGTGGACCTCACCGATGGATCACGCGAGCTCGAGATCGAGAAGACCTTCGTCGGCGAGTCCGAGGGGCTCGACGTGGTGAAGACGCTCGGCGGCGCGCTGCACTGGCTCGTCACGCCGTTCCAGAGTGGCGGCCGGCCGCCGACCTACGGCAACACGAGCGCGCTCGTGCACTTCGAGCGTGCGAAGGGCAAGGCGAAGCCCTAGCTCGTGGCCCGAACGTCCCGGGATACCGCCTCCAGCACACAGTCCGGGACGTTCGGCCGGGATGTGAGAACCCCGGGGTGTCCGGGGTACTTGGGGTTAGTCCGCCTGGCGCGGACGAGGGCCCGCTAGTACCCCAGCGCGAACTTCGCGTCCTCGGACATCCGCTCCGGACTCCACGGCGGCGAGAACACCATCTTCGGGAAGACCTTCTCGACGCCCTCGACCTCGCTCACGAACTCCTTCATCTGCTCGGTCACCTGCGGGCCGATCGGGCATCCCGGTGAGGTCAGCGTGAACGTGATGTGCACGTCCTTTTCCTCGAGCTCGACGTCGTAGACGAGGCCCAGCGAGACGAAGTCGAGCCCCAGCTCGGGGTCGATCACGTTCTCGAGGGCTTCCCAGACGTCGTCGCGGTCGGGGGCTGTCGTCTGTGTCTGATCTTCAGTCATGCCCGCGATTGTAGACGGCGCCGATCCGGCCGCCCGCTACCCTCCTGCCGTGCCGTTCTTGGTCCTCCTCTTCATCATCGTTCCGATCGCCGAGATCTACGTGATCATCCAGGTCGGGCAGGCGATCGGCGCGCTGCCGACCGTCGCGCTGCTGATCGTCGACTCGATCGTCGGCGCCTGGCTGCTGCGCTCCCAGGGCCGCAGGTCGTGGGCATCCTTTCGCGAGACGCTCGCGACCGGGCGCATGCCGCACCGGGAGATCCTGAACGGAGCGCTCGTGATCCTCGGCGGCGCGTTCCTGCTGACCCCCGGCTTCCTCACCGACATCGTCGGGCTGCTCCTGCTGATCCCGCCCACGCGACATTTCATCGGGCGCGGCGTGATGCGGCTGCTGCTGCGCCGCGGCCCGCTGCGGTGGGGCACGGTGGTCATGCCCCAGCCCGGCAGGCGGCCTCCTGCGCGGCCGCACGCCGAGCCTGTCGATCCGGACGAGCCTCCCCGCCTCGAGCCGCCGCGACCGTGATCGAACCCGGGCATGAGCAGGTGCACGACGACGGCGAGCCAGGGTTCACGGACGCGGTCGCGGTGCACATGTGGCTACCCGAGCAGGGCTCGCTCGCGGCGCTGCGGATCGCACGCAGGCCCGCCGCGGCGACGAGCAGCGCCGCCGCGCTGATCCTCACCGGGGGCAACCCCGTCGCACAGGCGACGATCGACGACCAGCCTCTCGTCGAGGACTGGTCCGACGCGCACACGGGACCGGTGACGCTGCGCACGGTCGAGCCGCTGCGCCACTGGACGGCAGCAGTGCGAACGGACGACGCCGCGCTCGAATGCGAGCTGCGGGCACTTGGGCCGCCCGTCGAGGTCACGCACGTGCCGGGCCTGCGCCGCTACGCGCAGCTGTGCGCGGTCGAGGGCCGGATCACGAGCGCGGGGAAGCCGACGCCTGTTCGAGGGCACGCCGTGCGCGCACATTCGTGGGGCACCGCGACCGGCGCGCGGCGGAGGTTCGTGACGGCCGCCACCCTCGAGGGGGCGCTCGTCGGGGTCGCCGCCGACCGCTCGCTCGCGTCCGAGGCACACGGCGACGAGCAGGTGGGCGGCGAGATCCTCGACGCCCAGGACTGGGCGGGCCCGCTCGAGACCGTGCGCCTTTCGACGATCTACGACGCGACCGGCATGCCACGCAAGGCCGGCCTCGAGCTATACCGGCCCGGGGACGAGTTCCCCGCGCGGCTGTCGGGACGGGCCGTCGGCGGAGCAACCATGGAGCTCGGGGGCGCCGCCCTTACGATCGCCTTCTTCGACTGGAGCCTCGCGGGAAAGCCGGCCTGGGGGACGTACGAGCTGGAGTCTGCAGCGTGACGTCGCTCGCACCGAACGGCATCCGCGCCGTGATCAGCGACTTCGGCGGTGTGCTGACCAACCGCCTGATGGAGGCCTTCGCCGCGTTCCAGGACGAGACCGGGATCTCGATGGAACAGCTCGGCCGCGCGATGCAGTCCGTCTCCGAGCGCGACGGCGAATACCCGCTGTTTCGCCTGGAGCGGGGCGAAGTCACGGAGGAGGAGTTCCTCGACTCCCTCGCCTCGGCGCTCGAGCCGGAGCTGGGCCACCGGCCGAAGCTCCATCGCTTCCGCGAGATCTGGTTCGAGGCGCTGCATGCCAATGACGCGATGCTCGACCTGATGCGCGAGCTGCGCGGCCGGGGCTACCGGATGGCGATCCTCACCAACAACGTCCGCGAATGGGAGGAGCTGTGGCGCTCGAAGCTTCCCGTCGACGAGATCTTCGAGCTGGTCGTCGATTCCGCCTGGGTCGGGATGCGCAAGCCGCAGCCGGAGATCTACCAGCTCACGATCGAGCGTCTCGACCGGGAGCTGCTGCCGGCCGAGTGCCTGTTCGTGGACGACAACGAGCTGAACGTCGAGGCGGCGCTGGAGCTCGGCATGGCCGCCGTGCGGTTCGTCTCGAACGAGCAGGCGATCCTGGAGATCAGGACGACGCTCGGGCTCGACGCCGCGGTTTAGTACACCCGCCCGTAACTTCTGCACAGATCCCGCGGCCGCTCGACGCGCCGGATCCGCACCGAACTTACGGTCGCGCGTACTAGTTCTCGCAGCCGATGCGGTCGTCGACGTAGATCTCGAGGGCCTTCGCGCAAAGACGCTCGAGCCGCTCGGGGGAGAGCCACGGGAGCACGATGTCGAGCGCCTCCTCCTCCCCGACGCCGGCGAGGAAGGCCTCGTCGCCCCGGAAGCGGGCCGCAAGCTTGAGGACCTCGCGCTTGTGCTCGCCCAACCCCTCGAAGACACCGACGAGGAACTCGGCGCTCGCGACCGGCGTCCCCACCTCGAGCGTCGCGTGCCATGCGGCGAGCATCGAGAGATCGTCATGGTCGAGGTCGCTGACCGCCTTGGCGTAGTGCTGCGAGAGCTCGTGCTCGGGAATGTCGTCGACCCACGACTCGATCACCGCGGCCAGCAGGGAGCGGCGCGCCTCCCGCCCGATCGACTCGGCGATCACGCGAATCGCCTCTGCGGGCTCCATGAAGCAAAGAGTCATGCTCAGAAAATAGGAAGTCGACCCGACGGAACCGCTGCGAGGGACCATCGGCCCGGCTGGGTCTGGCGCGCGCCGCGGGGACGGGGCTGCTGCTAGCGGACGCAGGGCCCGGTGTCCACGGGGCCGGTGGCGGAGCGTAGTGCGGACCGCACGATCCCCGGTGGGACGCCGAAACCGCCCGGTGTCCCGGATGTCGTGGCGGCGAACACCGTGGCCACCACGCGGCCCCGCTCGTCGACGGCGGGGCCCCCCGAGTTCCCCGAGCGGATCCGTCCGCGCAGCGCGGTCATCCGCCGCCGGACGGGGCCGGCGCCGTAAGCATCGCGGCTGACCACCGTCTGTGTCTGACCGAGCCGCCCGGCGACCGCCTGGTAGGGACCGTTCTTCGGAAACCCGAGAATCGCGACCGCCTCGCCTGCGGAGGCCTGCATGTCCTGGCCGAGGCCGGGCGCTCCCAACCCGGGGACGTTCAGCACCGCGATGTCGTTGTGCGGGTCGTAGCCGATTGCCTGCGCGTCGAGCTGGTCGCCGCCGTCCACACTGACCGTCGTGTCGTCCTCCCCCGCGACGACATGCGCGTTCGTCACCACGATCCCTGGGCGGGCGACCCACCCGGACCCCTGCACGGCCAAGCCGCAGGCCGTGCCCAGCACCGTCACCACGCTGTCGTGGGCGCGGCGCACGTCCGGGTCGCGCAGGATGCGACGGTTCGGGGGCGGGACGTTTGCCTCGGGACCGGTGATCTGCGGGAAGGGGTCCACGCGCGCGAGCGCGTTCAGGATCGGCCCCGACGGCGGCAGCGCCTCGTTGAGCTTCTGGAGGATCGCCGAGCGCTGGATGTCCTTCCGGTACTGGCGCGCCCCGGGCGTCTGGAGCGCCACGGCGCCGCCGATCCAGGCAAGCCCGAGACCGATCGTCGCGACGAGGACGGCGCCGCCGATGCCGTCGACGACGTCGGCGAAGGGGAACAGCATCCGCCGGCGCAGGCCGACTCCGACCGCCTCGAACGCGATCGCCGTGACGCCGCCGATCACCAGCGCGGTGACGAGACTGAACAGCGGGGCATACGGCGAGCTCGAGCCCTGCTCGAGCAGGAGGGGCGCGATCCGGCTGCCCGCGAATGCACCGGCCGCGAATCCAGCCAGCGAGAGCGCGCTCACGACGAGGCCCTGGGCGTACCCCCAGAGCGCCATCAGCACGATGAACCCGACGATGAGCCAGTCGACGCCGGTCATGCGGCCGTGCTCGGCCTCATGCCTTGCGCGCCCCGTGAGCGTGCTCCGTTATAGAGTTCATCCCATGGAGAGCTCAACGGTCGCGGCACGCCCGATACATCGCGATCCGGGCACCGTGCGGGTGACTCGCGCCGGGGTGCTGATCGCGTCTGTCGGCGCGCTCCTGGTCATCTTCAATCCATGGGGTCTTGCGTTTGCGGGCCTCGTGATCGCCGTGGTCGGCACCCTGATCGCCGCCCGCGGAGGCCTCGGCCTGCGCTGGTATTGGATGATGACTGTCGGGGCCGTGCTGGTCGTCCTGTCGCGATTGCTTGCCGAGGGCTCAGAGACGCTGGGCGGCTGGCTCGCCGTGATCGGCGTGCTCCTCATATTGACCGGCGCATCGCTCGGCTACCCGCTCGCCAGCGACGCCGAGGAGTAGGCAGCCCTCAGACGTCGAGCGTGATCCTGGCGGGCTCCTGCTCGCCCTCGACAGGGATCTCCAGCACCAGCGGCAAGTCGTCGGTCGCCGACTCCTCCGAGATCCGGAACAGGACCAGCGCTCCCGACGTCGGGCTGAACGACGCCGGCGAGTTGGGCGGCGGCGCCACGTCCCCCGCTTCGATCGCGGTCCCGAAGTCGAGGCCGAAGCCGCTCTGGACCGTGTCGAGCGGCAGATACTCGTTGTCCTGGGTATCGACGACCTTCATGTCACGCGGCGGAGTGTGAGGCTCGTCGCCGTCGTTCTCGATCGTCAGGAACACGCCGAGGTAGAACTCGTCCCCCGGCAGATCGGCCTGACCGCGCACATAGGCGTCATCGGGGCGCTGCTCCGAGTTGAGCAGCCGCGTCAGCTGCACTTGGTAGTCGGCCTCGCCGACCCTGATGAACTCGCCCTCGGCACCCTCGGTCTTCTCCTCCTCGGCGCCGCAGGCCGGGAGGGCGACAATCGCCGCAAGCGCTGTCGCGACGAGTGTGGCGGAGAGCCACCGAAGCTTGCGCACCCGGTCCATCGAGCGCGGAAGTCTACCCAGCCGCCGGTCTGACCGCGTGGGCGGAAGCGGTGCCGTCCTCGAGGGCCCGCGCCATGCGACCGAGGCCGCGACCGGCCTTGCGCCGTAACCAGCCGCGCATGCCGACCGCCTCCTTGAGGCGGTCGACGCCGGTGCGGGGTTGCGTCTCAAAGCGATACTCGACCCGCGTCATGCCGTGATCCGCGGCCACGAGGCGGTACTCAGCTCGCGTCGTGACGCGGCCGATCCGCCCGCTGCGTCCTTCGAGCACGATCAGGTGCGGGGGGTCCACCGCGGTGATCGCCGCATCGCCCCAGGTCCGCGCGAGTGGGAAGTCCATGCGCCAGCTCGCCGAGGCCCCGACGCCGGTCGAGTCGAGTCGCTCCAGCCTGAAGTCGCGCAGGTAGTGGTCGGAGAACTCGGCGTGGTTGGCGACGTCCACGAGATACGTGAAAACCTGCTCGCGTGGAGCGTCGACGGTGCGTGAGATGGTGATCGGGCGCATGCGGTCGCGGATTGTATGGGCCACGTCACGATCGACATGGCGTCAGGTCGGCCGAGGCCCTCGAGCCGCAACTGAAGTGCATCGTAATTTGCGTAGTTTGCGGAGACGTGATCGCTGACGATCGTCCGGACTAGACCTTTCAAGTAGTTAGAATTCACACAAGTTCTAAGGGAGCCGCATCCGGCCCGCGCTTTCGAGGGGGCCTGCACGGAGGCACGTTGGCAGGCGACCCGAGGGAGGTCGATTGGATACCTACACCACCGGAACGCTCGCGGGAGCTGGGTCGTTCAGGTGCCGGGAGTGCGGCTTCCACATCGCTCTGCGCATCCTTGACCAGATGCCGGAGTGCCCGCATTGCGGAAAGGCGAGCTTCGTGCGGACCTCCATGTTCGACGTGGACGAGCCCGATACCAGCACGCTGCACGGCGAGGAGGACCTGGGCTGGCTCGGCGCGGCGCGTGACGGCATCGAGGAAGTCGGCCGTTACCTGGCGCTGCGTGACGGCGACAGGGTCTCGGTGATGCCCGTGACCGAGGAATGGACGCGCATCGGCCGCAGCCTCGCCGCCGACATCCGGCTCGACGACCCGACGGTGTCGCGCCGGCACGCGCTCCTGTGCCGCCAGGGGGATCGCGTGCGCGTGCTCGACGACCGCTCCCTGAACGGGCTGTACCTGAACGGGGAGCGGGTCGAATGGCACGACCTCACCGACGGCGACGAGCTGATCGTCGGGCGCTACCGGCTGTACTTCCTGGACACGTCGAGCGACGTCCGAAGCGGCGCCGACGTATCGCACGGCGTGACCGCGTAACGAACGGCGCTACTCGGTCGAAACGCTCGGGTCCGTCTGCTCGCGCTCGGGCACGGACATCAGGAAGTGGCCCTTCGCGTCCGCGGCGATCTTGCGCACGCGCTGGGCCTCCTCGTGCTGCTCGGAGCGCTCGAGCTCGACCGCGTAGTGGCCCAGCAACTCCTTGACGTCGGCGATGCCCTCCCGGTCGAGCTCCTGGAGGCTCACCAGAGCCCCCTTGCCGAGGCGCCGCTCGAGCGCCTCGCGGTCGAGGCCCCACGCCTGGTTGACGCGCATGTACACCCGTCCGCCGGTCTGACCGGCGCACGCCCACGGGCCGATGTCGCCGAGCACGACCGCGCGACCGTTCGTCATGTACTCGAATGCGAAGCCCTTGATGTTGGAGCGGTCGGCGATCCCGCCGAGCTCGTCGCGGATCGGGCCCTCCGGCTCTCCGCCGATCACGACGTCAGCTCCCGACAGCCGGATGCAGAACCGCGAGTCCGCCGAGCCCTGCACGAAGAAGCGCCCGCGCTGAGCGCCGTAGGCGAACGACTTCCCAACCGACCCGTTGACCCGCTGGCCCTGTCGGTTGCGGCCCTTCATGATCGCGATCGTCCCACCGAACATCGTCTTGCCGACGCCGTCCTGGGCCCCACCCTCCACGCGGATGTCGACACCCCACACATTGAAGGCGCCGAGACCCGAGCCGCCGATCGAGCCCCCGTTGAAATGAAGCTCCGCGACCGGGTCCATCGTCGACGGCGGCGCGCCGTCGGGCCGGTAGATGCGGGCCCGCGACAGCGCACCGGCCAGTTCGGTGCCCAGCACGCGGTCGTTCGCATCGACCGTGCGCTCGTATTCGTGCGCGATGCGGCCGGTGGCGGTGACCGAGACCGTGCCGCCGTCGACCGCCGCCGCGGGCGCGCCGTCACCGATGCTCACCGGCCCGCCGCAGACGTCGGGCGCGAGCGCCGCGATCTCGCGCGATGCCTGCTTGACCTCCATGCGGATCGGGTGCGCCACGATCAAGCCCGCGGCCTCGCGCTCCTCCTCGGCGCTCGCCGGCATGTCGATCGGCTCGAGGTCGAGCATCTCCTCGAGCGGCCGGATCATCTCGGTCAGGTCGATTCTCTCGCTTGCGCGTGACTGCACGAGCAGATCGCTGCGGCCGACGAGGTCCTGCGCGCGCTCGTACCCGAGGCTCGCGACCACCTGCCGCACCTCCTCGCCCATCCCGGCGAAGAACCGCGCGCTGTTCTCCGCGGCAAGCTCGAACTCCTGGGGAGTGAACTTCTTGAGGCCCTTCTCCTCGGCCTCCGCCATGTCCTCGATCTGCGTCGCGATGCCGACGTGGCAGGTGTCGAGCTGGCACCCACGGCAGATCGTGCAGCCGAGCGACACCATCGCGAGCGTGCCGAACGCGACCCGGTTGGCGCCCAGGCAATGCAGCTTCACGACGTCCCACCCGTGGCGGTAGCCGCCGTCGGCCCAGATCTCGACACGGTTGCGGATGCCGGTCTCGAGCAACGCCAGGTGCACCGCGCGCGTGCCGATGTCGGAGGGCAGGCCGACGTGGCGCAGCGCATGCTGTCGCGCGGCACCCGTGCCGCCCTCGAAGCCGGAGAGGGTGATGATGTCCGCGCCGGCCTTCGCGATCCCGACGCCGATCGTGCCGATGTTCGGCACCACCGGGACCTTCACGGAGACGCGCACGTCGGGGTTCGCGGTCTTGAGCTCGTCGATCAACTGCGCGAGATCCTCGATCGAGTAGAGATCGTGGTTGTTGGAGGGCGAGATCAGGTCGGTGCCCGGCGACGCATTACGCGCGGCGGCGACCTTCTCGGAGACCTTCTTCGCCGGCAGGTGACCGCCCTCGCCGGGCTTCGCCCCCTGGCCGATCTTGATCTCCACGAGATACGAGGAGTTGAGCATCTCCGAGGTGACGCCGAAGCGCCCGGAGGCTACCTGCTGCCCACGCCACAGCGGGTACTTGCCGTACATGTCGCGGATCTCGCCGCCCTCGCCGTTGACGCACACGATGTTGATGCGCATGGCTGCCTCGGGATAGGCACGGAAGGCGGTCTCGCCCTGCGACCCGAACGACATCGATGAGATCACGATCGGGTAGGAATGGCGCCCCACGCCCGGATCCACCCGGTGCGGCTCGATCGCCGGCCGGTCCGACTTCAGGTCCAGGATGTGGCGCATCGAGATCGGATGCTCGCGCTCGAGCTCGCGCACCTTGGCCGAGTACTCCTCGAACGTCGCGCCGCCGTTCGCGGCTGCGATCGCGGCCTTGTAGACCTTCGGGTAGAAGCGGAACGTCTTGGCGGGCTTTCCATCCTCCTGCCCGGCGAGGATCCTCTGGCGCACGGCGGACTCCGCGTTCAGCTCCGCCAGGCCAGTGCCCGACTTCACCGACCCGTAATAGCCCGGCGTGCCGAAGATCTCGATCAACTCGGGCTTCAGCCCGATCGCCGAGAAGAGGCGCGAGTAGCCGCGCAGCTCGTGGATCCCGAGGGTCGAGATCACCTTCTCCATGCCCTTGCGCAGGGCCGAGCACATGTTCGAGATGTCCTGGACGTAGTCGTCAACGCAGACGATCTCGATCATCACGTACGGACACACGCCGTCCGCGCCGAGGCCGAGCGCCATGCAAACGTCGTGCACGTTGCGGATCGCGCCTGAGCGCAGCACGATCGACGTGCGGCGGCGCAGGTTCTCCTCGCCGGCCTCGACGCGGTACTCGCGCAGGGCACGGTCGACGGCCGCGAGCGCAAGGTGTGGGTCGATCCATGGCCGCTCGCCCTCGAATGCCGTGCGGTCCGACAGCACGAGCAGCTCGCAGCCGTCGAGCACCTTCTTGGCGGCCTCGAACTTGAGGCGCTCGAGCGCGCCCTCGACCGTCTCCGCCTCGAGGCACGAGATGTCGATCACTCCCGCGCGAGCGCGGAACCCTTCCCACAGATCCTCGAGCAGGAAGGTCTTGTGGCCCCTCGCCACCGCGCGATACGTCGAGTCCGACAGCGGCGCCATGTCGTGGTGCCCGCCGAGGATCACCGGGAATGCGGTCTCGATCGTGCGCGGCTCGTCCTGCGGGCGGTCGATCAAGGGCCGCGCACCGAACACCGCGCGGCAGGAGAAGTGCTCGATCTCGCGCTCGCGGTCGATCGCCGGGTTGGTGACGACCGCGACGGTCTCCTTGAAGTAGTCGGCGAGGTTCTGTCGTTCCTCGGAGAGCGCGGCCAGCGGGCCGTCGTACCCGAGCGACCCGATCGGCTCTGCGCCGTTCGACGCCATCTGCTGCACGAGCTTGGTGTCCTCGCGCTGCCAGCCCATGCCGGCCAGGATCCGGTCCTCGACCTTCACCGGCTCGGATGGCCCGGCGGCGTCGTAACCCGGGATCTCCGGCCCGTCCATCGGGCCTCCCGTCGGGATCGCGCGCTCGAAGTCGGCGACCGCGTCCGTGCCCGCGCGCGTGAGCCATCGCTTGTGCACGAGCTTCTGCATCTCCTGGTGGTCGAACAGCCGCGCGGCCTTGTCACGCTTCACCCGCACGAGAACCTTCTCGCCGGGTGACAACGGCTTGGGCTCGCCGATCATGTCGGCGAGCGGCACGACGCCCGGCTCGGAGCTGAAGACATAGGCGTCCTCGGCCTCGATCTGCCACAAGGGACGCAGTCCGAGCGCATCCACCGAGAACACATGCTCGTCGCCGTTTCGCGCGATCAGCGCGATCGGCCCCTGTGCGAACGGGCCCATCGCCTGCCGCAGGTACATGTAGAAGCCGCGCAGCTCCTCCGGGAACTGGCGGATCTCGTTGACGATCGGCGGCACGGCCAGCTCCATCGCCTCGGGCAGCGACAGGCCGCGGCGGTGGATGAGCGTCTCGATCAGGCGGTTGAGGTCCTGCGAGTCCGAGGAGTCGTCGCGGATCGGCGCGCCCAGCATGAGCGACTCGGCGCGTAACCGCGCGACCGTGTTGATCTCGCCGTTGTGGCCAAGCACGGAGAACGGCTGGACCCGCATGAACGACGGCCACGTGTTGGTCGAGTAGCGGTTGTGGCCGAGCAGCGAGACCGTCTCGCTGCGGGGGTCGCGGAGGTCCTCGAAGTAGTTCTGGAGCACCAGGGGCGCGCCCATGACCTTGTAGACACAGCTCTCGGCCGACAACGACGCGACATGGGCATCGAGCGCGCTCTCGATCTCGATCGCCACGTCGAACAGGATCCGGTCGCGACCTTCCGCGTCGGGAACGAGCACGGCGACCTGCCAGAAGTGCGGCTCCTCCTCGCGGGCGGTGGGCCCGAGCGCAGCGCTCGAGACCTCGTCCTCGCGCTCGGCGAGCACGCGCAGGCCGTTGCGGTGCAGGATCTGGCGGGCGCGCTGCTTGACCTGCTCGTAGTCGGCCGACCGCGACACGAACACGTGCGCGACGGCGAACGCAGGGTCGAGCGCGAGGCGCGGGGCGTGGCCGCCGGCGCGAACCTCCTCCTGCCAGATCAGGCGCGGGATGTCGACCATCGCGCCACAGCCGTCGCCCTCGCCGTCGACGTTGCCGGCGCGGTGGAGCATCTTCTGAAGGGCGACGAAGCCCTTCTCGATCACGTCATGCGTCGCGCGACCGTCGCGGCGGACGGCCGCATAGAGCGCGCAGGCGTCCTTGTCCTCGACCGTCTGCGGCCGCCGGCGGGGCCGGTAGGCCTGGGTGGACGAGTAGGGAACGCGGCGATGCGCAGCCGTGGCGGCCGTGTCCTGCTCGGACAACTTCGAAGATTGAGCGCTCATCTATCCTCCCGGGTTCCACGCCTTCTCCGAGCGGGCGCGCGACGGGTTCTTTTGGGCCGCGCAATTATAGTGCGACTCCCAGTCGCTCGACAGTCCGCGACGTGAAAGTGTTGGAGAGCGTTCTTATCGCAATTTGCGGAGAAATCTGGTTGGGCCCCGTGCTCGCCACGCCGCCCGGGTGCCGCGGACAGGCAGGATGAGGCACGCGTGACGCCGACCATCCTCCCGTCCCCATGTCCGATCGTGACCGTCCTCTCACAGAAGGGCGGCACGGGCAAGACCACGATGGTCAGGAGCATCGCGGACGTGCTGCGGCGCGTCGGGCTCGATGTGCTCGCGGTCGACCTCGACCCGCAGGGCAACCTCTCCGACTACTTCGACGTCGACCCCGACGCGACTCCGACGATCGGCGAGGTGCTCGCGGGGCGCGCGCGGGCCGTCGACGCCATCCACAAGAACATGATCCCCGCGAACCTCGGCCTCGCCGAGGCGGAACTGGTGCTGAGCGGCAAGATGGGCCGCGAGCTGACACTCAAGCAGGCGCTGCGCGAGTCGCGGCGCCAGCACGACCTGATCCTGATCGATTGCCCGCCGGCGCTCGGCTTGCTGACGGTGAACGCGCTGGTCGCCGCGACCCATGCGCTCGTGAGCGCCGAGGGCGAGTACTTCTCGCTCCAGGGCGTCGAGCAGGTGCTCGAGGTGATGGAGCTCGCGCGCGACAACCTCAACGAGGGGCTCCAGTGGCTCGGAGTCGTGCTGAACATGGCCGACATGCGCATGGTCCACACGCGCGAGACGCTCCAGCACATGCGCGAGAGCTTCGGCGACAAGGTCTTCATGACCGTGATCCGTCGCTCCGTGCGTTATCCGGAGTCGGCTGAGCGAGGGGTGTCGATCCTCGACTACCGCCCGGAGCTGGGCGCCGACTACATCCGCCTGGCCGATGAGCTGCTCGCCCGTCTCGGCGACGAGGAGTCGCGCGAGCGCCTGCGCGCGTTGCGCGAGGAGATGGTGGTTACCCAGATGGCCGAGCCGACCTCGGACGCCGCCTGAGCTGAGGGACCGATGGCCGAGCGCTACGAGGTCCGCGACAAGGTCGTATTGATCACGGGGGCCGCGCGTGGGATCGGAGCCGATGCCGCGCGCCGGCTGGCGGCGCGCGGCGCGAAGGTCGCGCTCGTCGGGCTCGAGCCCGAGCTGCTGAGCGAGATCGCCCGCGAGATCGGCGATCGCGCCGCGTGGTTCGAGGCCGATGTCACCGACCTGGCGGCGCTTTCACGCGCCGTCGACGGCGCGGTGGAGCGCTTCGGCGGAATCGACGTGGTGATCGCGAACGCCGGCATCGCGCCATTCGCGACGGTCGCGACGATCGACCCGACCGCGTTCGAGCGCACGATCGAGGTGAACCTGATCGGGGTCTGGCGCACCGTGCGCACGACGCTCCCGCACGTTGTGGCACGACAGGGATACATCCTCACGATCGCCTCGCTCGCGGCCGCGCTGCACCCGCCGATGCTGGCGCACTACGCTGCCACGAAGGCGGGCGTCGAGGCGTTCGCAAACAGCCTGCGTGCCGAGCTCGCGCACACCGGGACTCGTGTTGGAGTCGCCTACTTCAGCTTCATCGACACGGACATGGTGCGCGACGGACTCGAGAGCCCCGCCGCGCAGGTGATACGCAACGCGTTTCCCGGCCCGCTCGGCAAGGCGGCGCCGCTCTCAGCGGCCGGCAAGGCGATCGAGCGCGGCATCACCGAGCGCGCCGACAAGGTCTACGCGCCGCGCTGGGTGCTGCCGATGACATGGTTGCGCGGGATCATGCAGCCGCTGTCGCAGAGAGGGAGCCGAAAGAAGATCGCCGAGGCGGTGAGGCTCGCGGAGACCGACGCCGCGGAGACTGCGAGGCGCCCGCGGTTGCCGATGAAGCGCGCGTGAAGTAGCGCCGCCGACCGTTAGATGATTGATTCCAAACTCCCCGCACCCACGGATGACGCTGCGAACCTTCGCTGGATCGCGTCCTCGGGCTCGCCCATGCAACCAGCATGGGCTTCACCCTCGATCCTTGCCCAGCTCGGTTCTCCCGCCCCCGCGGGCACGCGGATCCGGAATCAACCGGAGGGAAGCATGTAGGGGATCTAAAGCTCCGCCACGTCAGCGCCCATCGCGACGAAGTTGAGCCGCTGCACGTCGGCCCAGCCACCGGCCTCCTGGCGCAGGCGCTCGACGAGCGCACCGGTCTGCTCGAAGAACACCCAGAAGAGCACTGCGGGGCCGGCGCCCGAGATCGTCGCGCCGAGCGCACCCAGTTCGCGCGCACGCTCGACCAGCTCCATCGAGCGCGGGTAAAGCGAGCGGCGGTAGGGCTGGTGCAGGCGGTCCTCGAGCCCGCGCGCGATCTCGGCGAGGTCGCCGTGTGACAGGCCGAGCGCGAGCGTCGCCGCGTGCGCCGCGTTGAAGGTCGCGTCCGCGAGCGGCACCTCGGCGGGGAGCGCGCTACGCGCGGCCGGCGTCGGCACCGGGTCCAACGGGACGACCGCGACCGCCTCGAGGCCCGCGGGCGGCTCGATCACCGTCACGTGGTCGCCGGTGCAGATCACGAACCCGCCGTAGAGCGACGCGGCGACATTGTCCGGATGGCCCTCCACCTGCGCGGCGTGCTGCATCAGCTCGTCGCGGGCGAGCGCCAGCTCGTACATGTGGTCAGCCGCCATCAGGCCGGCGACGATCGCCGCGCCGCTCGACCCGAGCCCCGCCTGGAGCGGGATCTCCGACCGCACGCGAAAGCCGAGCCCGTCCACGGGGTGCAACCGCGCGAACGCGCGCGCGCAGAGGTTGCTCTCGTCCGCCGGCAGTCGCTCGTCGCCGGGATCGACCGAGAACCCGCCCGCCTCCTCCACCTCGAGCTCGAGGTGGAGCGAGACCGCGGCTGCCATCGCGTCGAACCCCGGCCCGAGGTTCGCCGACGAGCCGGGCACGCGCACCCGGCGGCGGCGTCCCATCAGCCGAGCACCGCGCGCTCGACCGCCGCGTAGTCCGGGTCGCAGACGGTGACCTCGACGGCCTCGAGCGCGGTCTCGGGGTCCTTCAGCCCGTGACCGGTCAACACGCACACGAGCAACGCGGCGTTGCGCGGCGGCGACTTCAGCACGCCCGCGACGCACGCGGCCGACGCGGGCTCGCAGAACACACCCTCGGTTGAGGCAAGCCACCGCTGGGCGTCGAGGATCTCCTCGTCGCTGACCGCCGAGATGCTTCCCCCGGACTCGTCGAGCGCGGTCTCGGCCTCCCTCCATCGCGCGGGGTTGCCGATCCTGATCGCCGACGCGACCGTCTCCGGCTTCTCGACGGCATGGCCGAGGACGATCGGCGCGGCACCCTCGGCCTGAAACCCGTAGAGCACGGGCCTGCCTTGCCCGTACTCGCAGAAGCCCTTCCACCAAGCGGTCACATTGCCCGCGTTGCCGACCGGGATCGCGAGTGCGTCGGGTGCGGCGCCGAGCTCGTCGCAGACCTCGAAGGCGGCTGTCTTCTGTCCCTCGATCCGGTAGGGGTTGATCGAGTTCACCAGCTCGACCGGCTGGCGCTCGACGATCTGCTTGACGAGCTCGAGCGCCTGATCGAAGTTGCCGCGCAACGAGATCACGCGTGCGCCGTGCATCACCGCCTGCGCCAGCTTCCCGCGTGCGATCTTGCCCTCCGGCACGATCACCGCTCCGCGCATCCCGGCGCGTGCGGCGTACGCTGCCGCGCTCGCGGCGGTGTTGCCGGTGGACGCGCAGATGATCGCCTCCGCGCCCTGGCCCTTCGCCCACGAGACGGTGAGGGTCATGCCGCGATCCTTGAAGCTCCCGGTCGGGTTCATGCCCTCGACCTTGAGGTGGGTCTCGACGCCGATCCGCTCGGAGAGCCGTGGGGCATGGACGAGCGGCGTCGACCCCTCCATCAGCGACACCACCGGCGTGTCGGGCTCGAGCGGCAACCGGTCGCGGTAGCGCTCGATCAAGGGGACGCGGTCGTGCACAGCCGGAGCGCTCAAGCCTGGAACTCCTCCTCGATCACCCGGATCGAGCGCGGCGGAGCGCGCATCAGGTCGAGCTTCGAGATCGCGTCGAGCGCGCTGCGGAACCTGCCCTCGGCGACCGGGTGCATCACCATCACGAGGCGCGCGTTCTCGCCGATGCCCTTCTGCACGACGCTCTTCACGCTCACGCCGCTGTCACCGAGCACGCGCGCGACCTGCGCGAGCACTCCGGGCGCGTCCTCGACTTCGAGGTGCAGGTAGAAGGCCGACTCGACCTCCTCTTCCGGCAGGAAGCGCGGCTGCTCGATCGGGTCGAGCTCCATCCCGGGCGAGCTCATCACCGACACGACATCTCCCAGTACCGCGGAGGCGGTCTGCGGCCCGCCGGCTCCGGGCCCGGAGAGCGTCACCTCCGTGATCGCCGCGGACTCGAGCGTCACGGCGTTGAACGGGCCGCCGACCGAGGCGAGCGGATGTCCGCCGTAGAGGAAGCAGGGAAAGACCCGCACGCTGACCCCGCCGTCACGCCGCTCCGCGACGCCCAGCAGCTTCAGCACGAGCCCGAACTCCTTCGCATAGTCGATGTCGTCCGGCGTGATCTCCTCGATCCCCTCGAAGGGGACGTTGTCGAGCGACACGGCCGCATGGAACGCGAGTCGCGCGAGAATCGCCATTTTCGCGGCGGCGTCCTTGCCGTTGACGTCCTCGGCCGGGTCGGCCTCGGCGTAGCCCAGCTCCTGCGCGCGCTTCAGCACGTCCCCGTACGAGGCGCCCGTGCGCGCCATCTCGCTCAGGATGAAGTTCGTGGTTCCGTTGACGATCCCGTGCACCTTCTCGATGTGCGCGCCCGCGAACGACTCGCGCATCACGCGGATCACCGGGACGACACCAGCGACCGCCGCCTCGTAGCGCAGCTGCGCCCCGCTCGCGCGCGCGGCGGCGAACAGCTCGTCGCCGTGTTGCGAGAGCAGCTGCTTGTTCGCCGTCACGAGCGGCTTGCCCGCCCCGAGTGTGCGTAGCGCATACTCGCGCGCCGGCTCGATGCCGCCGATCAGCTCCACGACCGCGTCCGAGGAGGAGAGGATCTCGTCGAAGGACCCGCGCGAGCGCGTCAGCACCCCCGAGACCTCAGGCCGCCGGCCGGTCGCAACCGCGATCGCGTCGGCGCGCTCCGAAAGCAGGGAGTCGAACGCCGACCCCACCGTTCCGTGACCGAGGAGGCCGACCCGGAAAGGCTCGGCCGTCATACGTCGCGCGCCGCCAGGTCCTCGTAGGTCTCGCGCCGCACCACGACGCGCGCCTCGCCGTCCCGGCAGAAGATCACCGGCGGCCGCGGCACGCCGTTGTAGTTGTTCGCCATCGCGTACCCGTAAGCCCCCGTCGCCGGCGTGACGAGCAGGTCACCGACCTGCGGGTCTGCGAGCGTGACCTCCTTGATCAGGATGTCGCCCGACTCGCAGTGCATCCCGGCGATCGTCGCGAGCTGGGTGCCCATCGCGTCGGGCCGGTTCGCGATCGCGGCGTCGTAGCGTGCCCCGTAGAGCATCGGGCGCAAGTTGTCCGACATGCCGCCGTCTACCGCGACGTAGGTGCGCACCCCGGGGATCTCCTTGATCGTGCCGATCCGGTAGACGGTGATGCCGGCGTTGCCGACCAGCGATCGGCCCGGCTCGATCAGGATCCGGGGCACCGGGTCGAACGCGGCCTGCACGCCCCTCACCTTCACCTCGGCGTAGTCCTCGATCGATGCGGGCTCGTCCTCGGCGGCGTAGGCGATGCCGAGGCCGCCGCCGATGTTGAGCATCCGGCAGTCGAAGTCGATGAAGTCGGCCAGCAGCTGGATCGTGCGCGTGTACGGCTCGAGCTCGAAGATCTGCGAGCCGATGTGCGCGTGGATCCCGACAAGGTTCAGGTGCGTGGAGGCGCGCACGCGCCGCACCGCCTCCGCGGCGAGCCCGTCCTCGAGCCCGAACCCGAACTTCGAGTCGAGCTGACCGGTCTGCACGTACGAGTGCGTCGACGGCTTGATTCCCGGCGTGACGCGAATGAGAACATCTTGCGAGCGGCGCAAGAGCCGCTCGCAGCGGTCGATCTCCGCAAAGGAGTCGAGCACGAGGTATCCGATCTTCGAATCGAAGGCGTAGCTCAGCTCGGCGTCGCTCTTGTTGTTGCCGTGCATGAACAGGCGCTCCGGCGCGACGCCCGCACGCAGCGCCAGGTGCAGCTCGCCGCCCGAGGCCACGTCGATCGACAGCCCTTCCTCGGCCATCACCCGGTAGGCGGCGGTGACCGGCAGCGCCTTCGACGCGTAGATGATCTCGAAATCGTCGGTGCGGGACCGGAACGCCTCGACGTACGTGCGCGCTCGCGCCCGCATGTCGTCCTCCGCGTACACATACGCGGGAGTACCGTGGAGCTCCGCGAGGTCGACGACGTCGCAGCCCCCCACCTCGAGGTGGCCGCGCTCGTTCACCCGCGAGCCCAGCGGGTAGGCGTGACTGAGGGCGGTAGCCGCCATACTGCCGCGCATTATGGAGTACAGCCCGCCACGACCACCGAGCGAGACGGGGATGCTCGCCGGCATCTCCTGGTGCCTGTGGCGGCCGGACGGCCAGGGCCCGTGGCCGGCGGTGATGATCCTGCACGGCGCGGGCTCGCGCAAGGAGAACCACGCCGACTTCGCGCGCGCCGCGGCCGCGCACGGGTTCGTCGCCCTTACGTTCGACAATCGCGGGCACGGCGCGACCGAGGGTGACCTCGACCCGACCGTCGTGGAGGATCTGCGGCTATTGGCCGAATGGCTTGCCGCGCGGCCCGAGGTCGACGGCCGGCGGGTCGCGGCGCGCGGGTCGAGCATGGGCGGCCTGATGGCGATCCATGCGGGAGCGGCGAGCGACCGCGTGGCCGCCGTGATCGCGATCTGCCCGGCGGCGGAATGGATGCTCGCCGAGGACGTGCGGCGCATCGCCGACGGCCGGCCTCCGCGCCCCGGGAGCGCGCTCGCCGAGATGCGAATGGACGCTCCCGCGCTCGCTGATTGGCTCGAGACGAGCGACGTCGCCGAGGCCGTGCGGCGCATGGCGGCGAAGCCGCTCCTGATCATCCACGCGCGCGGCGACGAGGTCGTGCCCTACACGCATTCCGAAGAGCTCTACGAGGCCGCCCAGGAGCCGAAGAAACTGGTGTTGCTCGAGGGCGGCGACCATCGCTCGGCCCAGCACGACGCCGAGTTGCAGGGCGAGTCGCTGCGCTGGCTCTCGCGCGCGATCTAGGCTCGCGCGGGCTGTGCCGCGAGGCCGCCGGGGCGGCGGCTGACCACCGCGATCCAAAGGGCGCCGGCGACCATCAGGCCCAGGCTCTCGACCTGCGGTGTCGTGAGCCCGGCGACCGTGTCCTCGTTGCGGCGCACGAACTCGACGAGGAAGCGCTCGAGCCCGCTGAGGATGAGATACAGCGCGAAAAGCACCCCCGGCCGGAAGCGGTCGCGCCACTGCCAGAGCAGCCACGCCACGAGGCCCATCGCGAGGGTCTCGTAGACGGGCGTCGGGTGGACCTCTTCAGTCGTGGGCACCGTCCCGTCCGGATACGACATCGCCCACGGGAGGTCCGATGCCTTCCCGTAGTCGCCGTCACCGGAGAGCTGGCACCCGATGCGGCCGATCGCGTACCCGAGCGCGAGCGGCACGGCGGCGACGTCGAGCAGCACGAGCGAAAGGAACCCGCGCCACCGGGCCCAGGCGAATACCGCCAGCGCGCCGCCGATCGCGCCGCCGTACCAGACGAGCCCCGAGCCCGAGAAGATGTTCCCCAGCAAGTCGTCGGAGACGTCGCTCCAGTGCTGGACGAGGTAGTAGACGCGCGCTCCGACGATGCCGCCGACGAGCGCGGCGAACGTCATCTCGTATGCCCAGTCGACCGGCTTGCCGAGCTCCTTGAAACGACGCGCGATCACCGCGCCCGCGGCCAGGAAGCCGAGCGCGAACATCAGCCCGAAGGTCTTCAGGCTGAGCGGGCCGAGGTCGATCTCGGGTTGCACGAGCGGCGATTATCCCGAATGGCCGGCGACCGGCTAGAGGTAGCCCATCGGATCGACGGGACTCCCGCCGATCCGCACCTCGAAGTGCAGGTGGTCGCCGAAGCAGTGGCCCGTGCACCCGACCGAGCCGATCACCTGGCCCTGCTTGACGCTCTGGCCGGTGCTCACGCCGATCGACGACTGGTGCGCGTAACAGGTCGCGACCCCGCCTCCGTGCTGGATGCAGGTGTACTGGCCGTAGCCGCCCATCCAACCCGCGATCGCGACGCTACCGCTCGCTGCTGCCCGGATTGGCGTTCCCGCCGGCGAGGCGATGTCGACGCCCGCGTGAAGGCGACCCCAGCGCTGGCCGAATGGCGATACCACCGGCCCGTTGACCGGCCAGACGTACCCGCCGCCGCCCTGGCGGATCGGGCCGGCCGGGGTGGGCCCGGCGCCCTGAAGCTGATTCGTAACCTGTGCGGACGCAGCCTGAAGCGCGCGCAGATCACCCTCGAGCTCGTGCCTGTCCTCCTTCACGTCGCCGAGCTTGCCGTACTTGTACCGGCGCGCCGCGCCGAGCTCCGACTCGTTGCTCTGGATCGCCGCGCGCGCTTGCTCCAGCTCGCGCTGCTTGATCTCGATCACGCGCACGGCCTCCTCGGCCTTCGACTTGAGCACCACCAGCAGGAGGCGCTTCTGCGCGGACTTCTTCTTCAGCATCCGCACCTTCTCGACGATCACCGAGTCCTGCTCGCCGATCAGCTTCATGTAGTCGGCTCGCACGAGCAGGTCGCTGAAGCCGTCGGAGTCGAGGATCACCGACATCATGTCGGGCTGGTCGGCCTTGTAGATCTCGACGAGGCGGGCCGCGAGCACGCCCTGGACGCGGTGCAGCTTGCGGCGCAACGCCATGAAGCGCTCGTGCTCGATCTGGTAGCGCGCCTGGACGCGTGCGAGTTGCGCGCGCCGCGCGTCGAGCGTGTTCTGCACGCGCGCCTCGCGCCGGCGCAACGCGCCGATCTCGCGGGTCAGGGAGCGAATGCGCTTTGACAGCGCGCTTATGTCGCTTGTGAGGACGCCCTCCTTCGCGCGGGCGGTGTCGATCGCGGACTGCTTTTCCTGGATGTTCGACTGGATCGCCTGAAAGGAGGCGGAGCGCGACGCATCCGGCGGCACGGCGATCAGGCCGAGCACCGCCAGCAAGAGCGCAGCGAGGATCACGGCCACCGGCCGTGACGTGCGCAGATCGATTGTGTGAGCCAGGCCCCTGCCGGGGGCCGAATGGTCTGAATCCACCATGGTCTCTTTCCTACGCTTACGGGGTTAGCTGTCGGGCTCGCGCCGGAAGACTGGCGCTACGCCTGCGAAGAGGCTCGCGGGCGATTAGCCCCGAGGGCGCCACCGGGCGCCCGCTTTGCTTGTTGGTTCCCCCGCTTCGCCCCACCGGGGCCATCCGGGCCACGACGGAGAGAACTCAGCGGCTCGGGAAGGCTCATACCTCCCAGAACAGTTTTGCCTGCAAAAGCGGGCGGAACCTTAGCAGTAGGACGGTGCCCGGCGCGTTTTCCCTCCCGCGGTCGGCGCATTGCACGAGCGATTGCGTACAGCGTGCTTAGACTGCGCGCGTGGACCTCGGCCTCAGCGGGCGGGCATGCGTGGTGACCGGCGCGGGGCGCGGGATCGGACTCGCGACGGCGCTTGCGCTGTGCGCCGAGGGAGCCTCCGTGCTGCTCGTCGCACGCTCGCGCGGCCCGCTCGAGGAAGCCGTCGAGCGGTGCCGCGAGCGGGGCGGCAAAGCGGCGCTGCTGGCCTGCGACGTGACGAGCCCCGACGTGGGTGAGCGCATCCTCGCCGCGGCACGCGCGGCGATCGGCGAGCCCGACGTGCTCGTCAACAACGCCGGCACCGCCCGTTGGCGCGACCTCGAGGACGTGCCCGACGAGGACTGGCAGGCGGCTTGGGACCTGAACGTGATGGCTCCGCAACGGGCGATGACGGCGCTTGTCCCGGGCATGCGCTCACGCGGCTGGGGCCGTGTCGTGAACGTCTCGAGCAGCGCGGGCAAGCGCCCCTCGGCCAGCATGCCCGAGTACTCCGTCGCGAAGGCGGCGCAGCTTTCCCTCTCGCGCTTGTGGGCGGACCGCTGCGCGGCCGACGGGGTGCTCGTGAACGCGATCTGCCCGGGGCCGACCCGCTCGGAGCTGTGGCTCGGCGCAGGCGGCCTGGCGGACCAGTCGGCCGCCCTCTCTGGGATCGGCGATCCGAGCGAGGCGTTGGCGAAGGCGAGCGCCGGGCGGCCGATCGGACGCATGGCGGAGGTCGAGGAGATCGCCGCGGCGATCGTCCTTCCTGTGCTCGGAGCGGGCGTCCTATGTGGCCGGCGCGGCGTGGAGCGTGGACGGCGGAACCGTGCAGGTGATCATCTAGTGGGGTCCCGGCCCTCGACCTGGATCAGCTCGCCGGTCGGCGTGCCCTCGATCATCTGAAGGGTGGTGTGGTTGATCCCGTAGCGATCGTGCAGCATCTGCTCGACGCGGCGCAGCACGTGGTCGCGGTCGCATCCCCGCCTCACGACCACGTGGGCGCTCAACGCCGGGAACCCGGATGTAACCGTCCACACATGCAGGTCATGCACCTCGACGACGTCGCGCTCCGCGGCCATCGCGCCGCCGATCGCCTCGACGTCAGTGCCCGCCGGCGCGCCCTCGAGCAGGACGTCGACCGGCTCCTTCAGCAACCGCCACGACCCCAGCACAATGAGAACCGCGATCGCGAGGCTCGCGATCGGGTCGGCCTCGTTCCAGCCGGCGGTGAGCACGAGGATCGCGGCCACGACGACGCCCACTGAGCTGAGGGCGTCCGCTGCCGAATGCCGAAGCACCCCCTCGAGGTTGAGGTCCTCGCGGTCGCCGCTCGCGAGCACCCAAGTCGCGGCCACGTTGCCTGCGAGGCCGACGAGGCCGACCGCGAGCATGCCCCCACCCGCCACGTCCGGCGGAGAGCCGAAGCGCGACAGTGCCTCGACCACGATCAGCACGGCGATCACGACCAGCAGGACGCCGTTGGCCAGCGCGCCGAGCACCTCGCTGCGCTGGAGGCCGTAGGTGCGCGCGGGCGTTGGCGCGGTGCTCGCGAGCCGCGCCGCGATCAGGCCGATCGCGATCGCACCGACGTCCGAGAGGAGGTGACCGGCGTCGGCGAGCAGCGCGAGCGAGTCGGTCAGGATGCCGCCGGCGACGGTCACCACGAGCAGCACGGCATTGACGGACAGCGCGATCACCATGCGCGACCGGTTGCCGGCACGCCGCGCGTCGAGCCCATGCGAGTGCGAGTGCGAGTGCCCGTGCGCGTGGCCCATCGCCGCTCAGGCTAGATCATGGACCGCCTGTGCTCTCGCGGTAGCGGCGGACCCACTCCTCGGAGAGCCCGTCCGCCTGGCGCGCGATCGTCGGCGGCGGGACCGCGAAGTCGCGGGGCACGTCGGCGCCGATGAACGTGAGCACCCGCCGGGCGGCGGCGTCGGGCGAGCGAGCCAGGTCCTCGTACTCGAACCGCAGGGGCTCCTGCCCGCGCAGCGCGAACAGCTCCTCCCACTGACCTTCCTCACGCTCGATGCGCTCGATCAGCTCGCGCACCGCGGTCGCATCGAAGCGTGGCTCGGTGGCGCCGGCCGAGTGATCGGACGCCCACTGCCCGGTCTGGATCGCGCGCGCCCACGAGACGGCCTGCTTGACGTGGTCGCGACGGCGGATGTAGACGAGGCGCAGGCCGGGAAGCTCGGCGTCGAGGTCACGCTCGCCGAGCACGTCGCGCAGCTGGTGGAAGTGCGCCTTCAACCCGAAGACGCCGTTCGGGCTGGTCTTGCGCGCCCGCAGCTCGCGCATGTACTCCTCGAGCCCGGCCGTCTCCCACTCGTGCGAGAACGCCTCCATCTGATTTCGGTCGAAGTACTCGGTGGGGGCGCCGGCCAGCTCGGTGCCGGCGAGGACGTCGCAGAGCAGCGAACTGCCCGACCGCGGCAGCGAGCACACGATGTACGAAACGTGCGGGTCCGGCGAGCCCTGGAATCGGTGGCCGAACTTGTGATGCGAGTACACGCGGCGAGGATAGAGGCGCTCCGCCTGGCATCGGATCCGTGCGTGTGGAAGGATTAGCCCTCACTCACGTATCGGGACGGGGGCGTTTTGGCGGGGGAGGCATAAATGGCGAGAGCCGCTTCGCAGGCGAGAGCAGCTTCGCCGGCGCGAGCGAAGCCCGTCCGGCGGGCCGCTCGGCGCACCCCCTCCCCGGTGATCACGCCGGTCGAGCGCGAGCTGATCGCCAAGCGCAACCGGGCGCTGCTCGACCGCGACCTGATCGAGAAACGGCTGGCGTTCGAGTCGGGGCCGTACGAGGCCCACGTACAGTTCAGCAACTTCTGCAACATGAGCTGCATCATGTGCTGGGACGGGGCGAACCCACCGCTTCAGCGCATGGACCCGGTGGTCCTCAGGAAGGTCCGCGAGCAGATCGCGCCGTCGCTGTCGGTCATCACTCCTCACAGCGCCAGCGAGCCGCTCGTCGCGAGCTGGGAGGAGACGCTCGCGTTTGCGCGCGACTACAGCGTGCAGCTCGCGCTGACCACCAACACGCAATTCCTCGATGCAGCGAAGCTCGACGAGCTCGCCGATCACGTGGAAATGGTGGTGATGTCGATCGACAGCCACCTCGCCGAGGTGTTCGAGAAGATCCGGCCGGGCGGGAAGTCGGCCGCGGTGTTCGAGAACCTGCCCCGCGCTGCGGCGTTCTGCGAGGAGCGGGGCATCGAGTGCATGGTCCAGGTCGTGCTCATGACCGAGAACGCGCCGTCCATGGCGGAGACCGTCGCCTACATGGCCGACGCGGGCGCCCAGACGGTGAACGTCATACAGATGATCGACACGAATGGGCGCAGCGCTCACCTCGACGCGACACTGCACTTCTCGAGCGAGTACCTCGAGTCCGTCAAGAGCAGGTCCATCGAGGTCGCGCGCGCTAAGCGGATCCGCCTCGGCTGGGACCTCGACGGGCCGAGCTGGTTCGACTTCCGTGAGCCGGTGCGCCGGGTTCGTCCCCGGCGCAGCAAGGTCTGGAACGACCGCTTCGACGAGCAGATGCACCTGCGCCATCCCGGCTATTGCAAGTACGCCTACGACCGCCTCCAGATCGAGCTGGACGGCAAGGTCGAGCCCTGCGGGCTCGCGACCGAGGGAGAGCTGGTCTTGGGCGACCTCGCCGAGCAGGACTTCGCCGAGATCTGGAACGGCCCCGCCGCGCAGGACCTGAGGCGCGCGCATCACACCTGGGACTATCCGAGCATCTGCGCGAGCTGCCGCTACGTTGACCTCCCGGAGCCCGAGGATCAACTGCCCTTCACCACGATCCACAACCGCGCTGTTCAAGACGAGACCGGTCAGGCGATCGAGCAGACCCTCGCGATCGAGTCCCCGCAGCACATGGTGCGCCTGGATGCGCCCCCGGTGATCAGGTTCCGGCGCCCGGAGCGGGCGATCGCCCGGTACGTGCTGCTGCTGTCGCTCGGCGGCGCGAGCGAGGATGTCGAGCGGGTGCGGTTCGGCCACGCGGAGAGGCGCGGCGAGATGCTCGAGCTGACCGTGCCGGAGGACGTCTGGGAGCGACTGACGACGAACGTCGGCTGGTGGTGGGCCCTTTTCGCGATGTCTGACGACAAGGCCGAGTCACATCTTCGCTCCGAGGAGGTGCGCTGCCTGATCCGCCACGAGGAGATCCCGCGGGTCGAGGGCAGCACCCTCGGCTACGCCGACGGGGGTCACCTTTCCCCGACATACCTGGGCGGGAGACGACAGGTCGGCTGGCGCGAGCGCGGCACGCCCCCGCCCCGGCCCGACCTGAGGGCGAAGGGCGAAGTCGCCCAAAGCCGTCACATCAGGATGCGTCCCGCAGAACCGGGCGAGGACGAAGTCCGGATGCCGCCCGACGGGTACTCCGATGTCGTCGCGCAGTTGCGCAACGCGGTCATGCGAGCGACTCCGACCGGTGCTCATGTACTCGTCGTGAGCCGCGGCGACGATTCGCTGACCCGCATCGGCAAGCGCCGCGGCTGGCACTTCCCTTGCGACGGCGACGGTCGTTGGACCGGCTACCACCCACCGGACAGCGAGTGGGCGATCGGACACCTCGAGAGGTTGCGTGAGGCCGGAGCGCAGTTCCTGGCCTTCCCCGCGTCGTCCTTCTGGTGGCTCGAGCAGTACCGCGAACTGGCCGATCACCTCGACGCCCGCTACCCGGTCGTCGCGGAGCACCAGCTTCGCTACGTGATCTTCGACCTGCGCGAGCAGGCAGTTCCCGTCTCCTCGAACGGCCACCGCAACGGAGCGGGTCACATCCCCGCGGCGCGGGCCCGCGAGCAGGCCGAGCCGCCGCCCTCGCTCATGCGGCAGGCGGACGAAGTGCTCGGCTACGGCGGGCACCACCGCACCGCGCTGCGACCGATCTACGAAGGCGCGGCCGACGCGTTTCCGAGGTTCGCGGTCGGCGCCGAGGGGTGTGAGCTGACCGACTCTGCCGGCAGGACCTTCGTGGACTGGGTCGGCGGGGGCGGCCCGGTGTTGCTCGGTTACCGGCACCCGGCCGTCGAGGAAGCGATCCGCGGCCAACTCGAGGCCGGTCCCACCCTGACGTTGATGCACCCGCTCGAGGTCGAGGTCGCGACGATGCTCACCGAGATGGTCCCCTGCGCGGAGATGGTCACGTTCGGGAAGAACGGGTCGGATGCGCTCGCGGGAGCGATCAGGGTCGCGCGCGCGGCGACGGGACGCGAGGTGATCTTCCAGCACGGCGTGCACGGCTTCCACGAGTGGTTCACCTGCATGGTCCCCGGCGTGATCGGCATCCCCAAGGTGCTGCGTGCCCTCGTGCAGCCCTTCCCGTACAACGACCTGGACGCGCTCGGCGCCCTGTTCGAGCGTCACCGCGGCGAGGTCGCGGCGATCGTGATGGAGCCGATCGCCTTCGAGCTGCCGGAGCCCGGCTACCTCGAGGGGCTGATCGAGCTCGCGCACTCCCACGGCGCGCTGGTCGTGTTCGACGAGATGGTGACGGGACTGCGCATGGCGAACGGCGGCGCCCAGGAGCTGTTCGGGGTCACGCCGGATCTTGCGTGCTTCGGCAAGGCGCTCGCGAACGGGATGCCGCTTTCGGCGCTGCTCGGCCGGCGCGACCTCATGGAGCTGCTGCCGCGGGTCGCGTACGGGATGACCTTCCGCGGGGAGACGCTTTCCCTCGCCGCCGCGCGAGCCGTGCTGGGTGCTCTGCGCGACCAGCCCGTCGCCCCGCACGTGGCGCGCGTCGGCGCGCAGGTGCGCGAAGGCTTCGAGCGTGCTTGCGCGGGGACCGGTATCCGCGCGCGGCTCGAGGGCCACGAATCACGCATGACGTTCAGCTTCCACCACGACGCAGGGATCGAGGCCAGAGCAGGCGCACGCCCTGTTCCTCGAGCGTTGCGCGCGCGAGGGCGTGCTCACCAACGGCAACCTCATGCCCACGCTCGCGCACGACGATGATGCCGTGGCACGCACGCTCGCCGCGTTCCAGAAGGGCGCTGACGGCGGTCCGCGACGTGGTGGCCGCCGGGCGGGAGGCGATCGGCGAAAGCGATGCACCGCGGGTTCGCGGACGGCGGAGCGGGCTTCCTCGACGCGGTGCGCGCCGAGCCCGCGCGGCTGCTCGTCAGCGGTTGGCTGCTGCTCGACGACGGCCCGCCCGATGTCGTCGAGGCCGTCGGCGCGGACGGGGGCACGCATGGTGGCCGAGTCGGGAGCCTCGCCCGGATCTCGCAGCAGCTCACCCGGGCGTTCCCCGTGCAGGTGAAGGCGGGTTCAACCTCGCGCTGCCTGCGCGCGACTTCGCCACGGCACGGAGACTACGCATTCACCCTTCGCGCGCTTCGCGACGACCAGGAGGCGTTTGCCTGCCCGGCCGTGCGCCGAGATGCCGACCACCGGACGGCGGACCACCACCCCACCCTCGGCGAGGATGGGGTGCTGCGCCTTTGACGACTGTCGGCTAAACCGAGATCTGTTGCTTCTCGTCGTGCGCCGGCGTCTCGGACGGAGCGTTGCCGGGAGCCTGCGAGACGACGGCGGAGCCGTTGCCGTTCGCCTGCGCTTCGGTCGCCACGTCCTTTGCGAACTGGAGCCGCTCGGCGTACTCCGTCGTCTGCATGCGCGCAACGACGAGGCGCTGGATCTGGGCCGTGCCCTCGAAGATCTGGTAGATCTTCGCGTCGCGGAACCACTTCTCGAGCGGGTACTCGGTCGACTGCGCAGCCGGGCCGACGAGGTCCATCAGTTCGGTGGTCGCCCACATCGCCACGTCGCCGCCCTTGAGCTTCGACATCGAGCCCTGGCCGCCTGTCATCGGCACGCCGTGCCGGCCCATCCAGGCCGCGCGCCAGACGAGCAGCCGCGCCGCTTCGATCTCGGTGGCGACATCGGCGAGGACCTGCTGGATCCGCTGCTCCTGCAGCAGGGGACGACCTTCCTCGGTGCGCCCGTGCAGGTACTCGAGGGTCCACTCGTAGGCCGCCTGCGCGATGCCGAGCGCGGAGGCGCCGACCGACGGGCGGGTGATCTCGAACGTGGCCAGCGCGCTGGACGCGCCCGACCGCTGTCCCGAGCGCGCCCGCTCGAGCTTGCGCTGGAGCTTCTCATCGCCGCCGAGGAGCGCGTCGCCCGGTACGCGGCAGTCCTCGAGCACGATCTCGGCTGTCTGAGACGCGCGGATGCCGAGCTTCGACTCCTTGTGGCCGAGCTTCAGGCCCGGATTGTCGCCGGTGACGATGAAGGAGGCCTGGCCGCGGTGGCCGAGCTCGGGATCGACGGTCGCGACCACGATCGTCACATCGGCGATGCCACCGTTCGAGATGAAGGTCTTGGTCCCGTTCAGGATCCAATCGTCCCCGTCGCGCTTGGCGGTCGTGCGCAGTGACTTGACGTCGGACCCCGCGGACGGCTCGGTGACGGCGTAGGCCCCGATCTTGGGGTCGTCTTTGGACCCGATCACCTCGGGAATCCAGCGCCCGATCTGCTCAGGTGTGCCTGAGGAAGCAACCCCCGCCGCGCAGAGGGTGGAGGCCGAGATGGCGAGTGCGATGCCGGCGCAGCCCCAGTGGATCTCCTCCGCGTAGATAACGCCCTTGAGGCCGTCCGAGTCCGTCTGGAGCGACTGGATCCAGTCGAGGCCGGCGAGCTTCCACTGGTAGGCCTCGCGCATCACCTCGTAGGGGACGCTCTCGTCCCGGTCATGCTGCGGAGCTGCGGGCCGCACGACCTCGCGTGCAAACTTCCGGCAGTACTGCTGCCATTCGAGGGTCTCGTCGTTGAGTCGAAAGTCCATCCGCTCCGGCTCCAAGTCCTAGGCCGCCGCATGGCGCCACCAAGAGGCCATGCCGTACGACGATTGACTGACGAGTCAACCAAGGGAAATTGTACCCCTCCGAGCCCACCTGAACCAGCTTTCGGCCCGCGCTGGCGCAGGCGCTATCGTCCGCCGCCGATGGCCCAGCCACCCACAGGCGCGCCTCGCCGACCGTGCCGCGCCCTCGTGGCCACAGCCGCGCTCGCGGCGATCCTCGCGATCGGGGCGTGCGGCGGCGGCGACGACAACCCGCTCGAGGTGCAGCTCGAGGACAAGACCGCGGACCAGACCGTCCTCGGCTTCCCGGCGCTCGCGACCAAGAACACGACGCGGGTCGGCGGCGAGGATCCGGTCGCCGATGCAGCGGGGACCGCCGCAGCAGCCTTCCCAGGTCAGACGAGGGGCACGCGACCCCGTGCGGTGACGCTCGTCGACGAGAAGGACTGGCACGCCGGGATCGCGGCCGCTTCGCTGATGGCACGTCCGCTGGGCGCCCCGATCCTCCTCACCGACGGGGACAAGCTCTCGAAGGGCACCTCGACGGCGCTCGAGACGATGCGGCCCACCGGCGCGAAGGCGCTCGGCGGAGCGCGGGCGATCGAGGTCGGCAGTGCCCGCGCTCCGGACGGCCTGCCCAGCCGCACGATCGCGAGCGCGGACCCGGCAAAGGTGGCCGCGGGGATCGACGCCGTGCGCACCGACCTTGCCGGAAAGCCATCGGCGAACGTGGTGATCGTGTCGTCGGACCGGCCGGAGTACGCGATGCCCGCGGCCGGATGGGCGGCGAAGTCCGGCGACGCCGTGCTGTTCACGGAACGCAACGAGCTGCCGCGCGCCACGCGGCAGGCGCTCGGTCGCCACGAGCAGCCGGGCATCTACCTGCTCGGCCCGCGTGACGTCATCTCGACCTCGGTCGAGCGATCGTTGCGCCGGCTCGGCCGCGTGCGGCGCATCCAGGGCCGCACCCCCGTCGCCAACGCGATCGCGTTCGCCCGCTATGCGGACGCGACCTTCGGCTGGGGTGTGCGCGACCCCGGGCACGGCCTCGTCTTCGCGCAGGCGAAGCGCACGCAGGACGCGGCTGCGGCGGCCGCGCTCAGCGGCAGCGGCAAGTACGGGCCGCTCTTGCTGCTCGAGAGTGCCGACACGCTTCCGCCCCAGCTCGAGGCGTACCTGCGCGACATCCAGCCGGGATATCGCTTCGACCCGGTGCGAGGCGTGTACAACCACGCGTGGATCCTCGGCGACGAGTCCGCGATCAGCCTGGGCGTGCAGGCGCGCATCGACGAGCTCGCGGAGATCGTGCGCGTGCGCGACGAAGATCTCTGAGGGCACTGGGTACCCTTCAGCGCGTGAGTGGAGCTGAACGACCTGACCGCCTGGCGCCCGGTCATCAAGTGACGGTCGACGACGTACGCGGGCTGGTGGGCGCGGCGACGCCGCATTTCGCGCTTCAGTTGCGGGACCGTCTCGCGCGGCTGATCGCCGGCCTCGAAGCCGAAGACCCGGCTCGAGTCGAGGGCGAGCGCGGCCTCGCGCGTCTCGAGCGCATCGCCCGCGAGGGCCAGGCAGAGGGCCACGTGCAGGACCACGAGCAGCCGCTGCCGAGCCTGCGGCTCGAGTCGCGCGAAGAGTGAACCCGTGCGCACGGGCGCTGCCGCTGCTTCGCTCGGAGGAGCGCGAGCGCGCGGTGGTGCGCGACGGCCTGATCGACGTGCTCCGGGGCGACCTCGACCAACCCGGCCTCGTCGGCAGCCTCATGCAGGCGGGCCCCGTGTCGCAGATCTACGAGCGCTGGTGGCGTCCGGCCCTCGGTCGCGTCGCGAAGGGCGTCGGCGGGCCGGGCATGGCCGACGAGAAGCGGATTGCGCGCCTGCTCATGGGTCTCGGGCCCGGCGACGGCGTGCTCGACGTCGCCTGTGGCCCCGGCAACTTCACGCGTGACTTCGCACGCGCAGTCGGAGCAGACGGGCTCGCCGTCGGGGTGGACGCGTCACGCCCGATGCTGGATCGCGCCGTCCGCGAGACACATGCCGCCGGCTTCGACAACCTCTGCTTCGTGTTCGCCGACGCGGCCGCCCTCCCCTTCCGCGACGCTTCGTTCGACGCCGCATGCTGCTTCGCCGCCCTGAACCTGTTCCCGCAGCCGCTGCGCGCGCTCGACGAGATGCGGCGGGTGCTCGCCCCCGGCGGCCGGATCGCGCTGTTCACGTCGAGCGCCGGGCGCACCGGGCCCCTGCGCGCACTCGAGCGCGCGGTCGCCGCACCCGCCGGCATCCGCATGTTCGACCAGGACGAGCTCGTCGAGGCTCTGCGCGACCGCGGCTTCACCGACATACGCCAGCGCCTCGCGGGGCTGACGCAGTTCGTCGGCGGCCGGCTGCCCTAGGAACTACTTTGCGGCCGCGAGCTCCGCCGCGGGCTCCGCGATCACGGCGCGGTCCTCGATCACCATGCGCGCGACGCGCTCCCGGTGCCAGCGCGCGTCCCCGAACATCACGGCGTCCGAAAGCGCGCGCTTGAGCCACAGGTGCAGGTCGTGCTCCCAAGTGAAGCCGATGCCTCCGTGGACCTGCAGCGATGCGTTGGCGACCCGCGTGCCGGCGTCCGAGGCGTAGGCCTTGGCCATCGACGCGGCGAGCGGCGCCGTCTCCGGTGCGTTGTCGGCAGCCCAGGCTGCGTAGTACGAAGCGGAGCGCGCGCTTTCCGTCTCGAGCAGCATCTGCGCGCAACGGTGCGAGACCGCCTGGTAGGACCCGATCGGCCGCCCGAACTGCTTGCGCTCCTTCGCGTAGTCGACCGCCCAGTCGAGCGCGCGCTGCGCGATGCCGGTCAACTCCGCTGCAAGGGCGATGTAGGCGCGCGTCCGCGCGGGAGCCATCGCGTCCTCGCCGCCGAACACGGCGTCCTCGCCGACCTTGACGCCGTCGAGCCTCACCGCGTACTGCTTGCGGGTCGTGTCGATCGTCGGGGTCGGGGTAACGGTGACGCCGTCCGCGGCGCGCTCCACGATGAACCGCCGGTCGCCGGTCGCCCCGACGATGAAGAAGTCTGCCGTCGCGGCATCCAGCACGAACAGCTTCTCGCCGCTCAGGACGTACCCGCCGCCCGAGCTCCCGGGATCGAGTGCGATGTCGTCCGGCGCCCAACCTGCTCCGGCATCCCACAGGGCAAGCGTTCCACGCTGCTCGCCCGATGCAAGGGGCGCGAGCCAGCGCTCCTTCTGCTCATCGGTCGCCGCCGTCTCGAGGGCGATCGCGGCAAGCATGCTGGAGAGGATCGGGCCGGGTGTCAGCGCATAGCCGATCTGCTCCATCAACACGGCGAGCTCGATCGTGCCCAGTTCCTGGCCTCCCCACTTCTCCGACACCATCAGCCCGGGCCAGTTGAGCTCGCTCATCTGCTTCCAGAGGCCCTCGTCGAACGCGTCGTCGGACTCCGCCAGATCACGGATCCGCTCGGACTTCAGTCGCGCGGCGAGGAACTCCCTCGCTGCGGCTTGGAGCATCTGCTGCTCATCGGTCAGGTCGAAGTTCACGTAGTCCCCTCCGTTACCGCAGCTTGGGTAGGCCGAGCACGCGCTCCGCCACGATGTTCCGCAGAATGTCCGTCGTCCCGCCCTCGATCGAATTCGCGCGGGTGCGCAGGTACTGGTACTGCCAATCCCCGCCGAGCGAGTACCGGGAACCGTCCGCGAACTGGGCGTAGGGCCCCTCGATCTCGAATGCCAGCTCCATCAGGTGCTGGTTGACCTCGGCCCATTGCCACTTGCCGAGCGAGCCCTCCGGACCGGGCACGCCGCTCTTCATGATCTTCGTGAGGCCGCGGTAGTTGGTGACGCGGAAGATCTCGGACTCGATGAACAGCTGCGCGAGCCGGTCGCGCACGACCGGGTCGTCAGCGGCCACGCCGCCGTTGCGGACGGTCGTGCGCGCGAGCTCGATCGCGTCGGCCATGCCCTGCTGGAGCGCTGTTTGCGCAGCGAACGCAAGGCCGGCGCGCTCGTTCATGAGCGTCGTGATCGCGACTGCCCAGCCGCCGCCCACCTCCCCCACGACGTTCTCGTCGGGGATGTAGACCTCGTCCATGAAGATCTCGTTGAACTCCGCCTCGCCCGTGATCTGGATCAGCGGCTTCACCTCGATGCCGTCCTGCTCCATGTCCATCAGGAAGTACGTGAGGCCCTGGTGCTTGGGCGCATCCGGGTCGCTGCGCGCGACGAGCATGCACCACTTCGCCTCGTGGGCGAGCGTCGTCCACACCTTCTGGCCGCTCACGACCCATCCGCCGTCGCGCTTCACGGCGCGCGTCTTCAGCGACGCGAGGTCCGAGCCCGCATCGGGCTCCGAGAATCCCTGGCACCAGATCTCCTCGCCGGAGAGGATCGGCTCGAGGTAGCGCTGTTTCTGTGCCTCGGTGCCGTGCGTGATCACGACCGGGCCGCCCATCACGAGGCCGAGCACGTTCGCCACGCGCGGCGCCTTCGCGCGCGTCATCTCCTCGTAGAAGATCGCCTGCTCGATCAGAGTCGCGCCGCGGCCCCCATACTCCTTGGGCCACGACAACCCGGCCCAGTGCGCGTCGTGCAGCTTGCGCTGC
The DNA here is from genome assembly GCA_963724065.1 of uncultured Solirubrobacterales bacterium. GTDB lineage: Bacteria > Actinomycetota > Thermoleophilia > Solirubrobacterales > JBBDJG01 > DASRIA01. Next base: position 460,561 of record CAVRTB010000001.1, on the reverse strand, counting down.
CAGCGCCGCGAGAACTCGAAGGCCTCGTCGTCGTCCTCCGGGGGCTCGCCCGGGTGATTGTCCGCCAGCCAGCCGCGCACCTCGTCGCGGAAGGCCTCCTCGCTGGGACTCAAGGTCAGGTCCATCGGCTCCTCCTTCCGTTCAGAAGTCCTTGTGAGTTCAGACGCGCTGGATGAGGGTGCCGGTGCCGAGCCCTCCGCCGCAGCACATGGTCACGAGGCCGATCTCCTTGTCCGAGCGCTCGAGCTCGTGCAGCAGCGTCGTGATCAGGCGGGCGCCCGTCGAGCCGAGTGGGTGGCCGAGCGCGATCGCCCCGCCGTTCACGTTGACGCGGTCCATGTCGGGCTCGAGCTCGCGACGCCAGGCCGCGACGACCGAAGCGAACGCCTCGTTGATCTCGATGAGGTCGATGTCGCTGATCTTCATGCTGTTGCGCTCGAGCAGCTTCTTCGTGGCCGGGATCGGGCCCGTGAGCATGATCACCGGGTCCACGCCGACCGTCGTCTGGTCGAGGATCCGGGCACGAGGCTTGAGTCCGTACTGGTCGGCCTTCTCGCGGGTCATCAGCAGGACCGCGGCAGCCCCGTCGGAGATCTGGCTCGAGTTGCCGGCGGTGACCTTGCCGTCCTCCTTGAACGCGGGCTTGAGCTGCGAGAGCTTCTCGAGGCTCGTGTCCGGGCGGATGCCCTGGTCCGCTACGACCGTCTCCTCGGAGCCGTTCATGCGCACGGTCATCGGGATCGTCTCGCGCTCGAAGCGGCCCTCTTCGGTTGCCCGCGCGGCGAGCTGGTGGGAGCGCAGCCCGAGCTCGTCGAGCTCGGAGCGCGGGATCTCCCACTTGTCGGCGATCATCTCGGCCGAGATGCCCTGCGGCACGAGGTTGTAGCGCGCCATCAGCTCCTCGGGCCATGGGGAGCCGACCTGGTCGACGAAGTTGAACGTCACCCCCATGGGGATATGGCCCATGTGCTCGACGCCACCGCCGATCACGACGTCGTGGACGCCGGCGCCGACCAGCGCCGCGCCGAAGTTGACGGCCTGCTGGGCCGACCCGCACTGGCGGTCGACCGTCGTGGCGGGGGTCTCCATCGGGAGCCCGGCCTGCAGCCATGCGTTGCGGCCGACGTTGAAGGCCTGCTCTCCGATCTGCTGTACGCAACCGGTGATCACGTCCTCGACGTCGCCGCCGGGGATGCCGGCGCGCTCGACGACGGCCTTGAACGCCTCTGCCAGGATCGCGTTCGGGTGCGTGTTCTTGTAGTACCCCTTCTCGGGGTGACCGCGCCCGATCGGCGTCCGCGCTGCCTCGACGATGACAACTTCCCGCCCTGTGCCGTTCTGCATCAGTGCCCTCCGGAGTGTCGTGCCGGCCGCTTCCGACGTCGTGAGGGGAGCTCGGCGCGGCGAAAAGTTTGTGCCTCCTGCAGCAGCTATGTTACTCGATTGACTCATGAGTCAATCGATGTCGAGTAAGCACGACGGGCCCTTTCCGGAGCGCGTCGGCATCGCCGGATCGGGCACGATCGCGTGCGGCGTGGCGGCATGTGTAGCGGCCGCGGGAGGCGATGTGACGCTCTGGGCCCGCAGCCAGGAATCGGCCGAGCGGGCCCGCGGCCAGATCGACGCGCTCGGCGCCGGCGCGCAGGTCAGCACCGACCTGGCGGCGCTCTCGGAGGCGACCCTGATCGTGGAGGCGATTGCCGAGCAGTCGGGGCCCAAGCAGGATGTCTACCGGGCCTTGGCGAGCATCCGCGCTGACGATGGCCTGCTGGCGACCACGACGTCCTCCCTCAACGTCTCGGGACTCGCCGAGCAAAGCGGGGACCCGAGCCGCTTCTTCGGCCTGCACGTGTTCAACCCCGTCACCAGGATGAACCTCGTCGAGTTGTGCTTCCCGGACGCGGCGACCGATCGCCTGCGTGCGCGCGCGGTCGCGTTCTGCGAGGCGATCGGCAAGACGGGGGTCGAGGTGCCCGACGAGCCGGGGTTCGTCGTGAACCGGCTGCTGTTCCCCTACCTGTTCGATGCCGTGCGACTGCTCGAGCGCACGGGCATGGAGCCCGCGCAGATCGACGACTGCATGAAGCTCGGCGCCTCCCATCAAATGGGGCCGCTCGCGCTGCTCGACCTCGTCGGGCTCGATGTCGCCGATGCGATCGGCGAGGCGCTGCACGGGGACACCGGTGATCCGGCGCATCGTCCCCCGGGGCGCGTCAAGAAACTCGTCGGCGAGGGGCGCCTCGGGCGAAAGTCAGGCACCGGCTTCTACCGGTACTGAGGCTCGGGTTAGCCGGTGGCCTTGCGAGCGCGCTTGGGCGCGCGAGTCGACGGCTTGCGCGCCTTACGGGCGCGCGGCGCGGCGGCTTCCTTCTTGCGGCCCGACATGTCCCAGACGACATCCGCCTCGCTGATGCCCTGGAGCTCAGCCTGCTCGATCACGTGCGGCCAGGGGAGCTGTGCCTCGGGCAGGTCGTCCCACCGCGCGAGCTCCATCGCCTCGAGCGCACCCTCGAGGTCGTTGCCGACCTCCCCCTGAATCCGAATCAGGTCCTTGAGGGTCTCGATCTGGCTTTCCGTGAACCGTGCAGACCACATGCGCCATCAAGCTAGAGAGGCCTGCGGACAGACACTCCCGCGCGGCGACGGGCGGGTCGCTGCTAGGCCGGTGGCTGCGGCGCGGGCGCGGTCGGGTGGATGCGCACCGCCTCCACACGGTTCTCGCGCACCGACTCCACACGGATCAGATATCCGTTCGCGGTGATCTGATCGCCGCGCTTGGGAAGCCGTCCCAGCTCGCCGAAGACGTAGCCCCCGACCGAGGTGTAGGCGTCTGTCTCGACCGGCAGATTGATCCCCGCGTCCTCGAGGTCGCCGAGCGAGACGTGACCGCGCACGAACCAATCTCCGTTCACGAGCCGGCGGATCGACGACAGCACGGGATCGGTCTCGTCGACGATCTCGCCCACGACCTCCTCGATGATGTCCTCGACGGTGACGATCCCGGCCGTTCGCCCGAACTCGTCGACGATCACCGCGAGCGACGTGCGCTGGCGTTGCATGTCCGCAAGCAGGTCGTCGAGCGGCTTCGTCTCGGGCATGATCAGCGGCTCGCGCACGAGCGGTGCGAGCGGTGCCTCGGGACCCTCGCTCATGAGCGTCTGGGCGAGCCGGTTGGAGTGCACGACGCCGCGCACCCGGTCGGGGTTGTCGTCCTCGATCACAAGCAGACGCGTGTGCCCCGAGCTGATGCAACTGCGCAGCCCCGTCTCGACCGTGTCGGAGACGTTCACCGTGACGAGCGCCGGCGTCGGAGTCATCACCTGGCGCGCCTCCTGCTCATGGAGGTGGAACACCCCCTCGAGCATGCCCGCCTCGTTGGGATCGAGCTCGCCGTAGCGCTCCCCCCGCCCGATCAAGATGCGCAGCTCCTCGGCGGTCGCGGCCTCGGCGTCGCTCTCGACGTCGATCCGCAGGATGCGCTTGACCACGAGGTTCGACGCGTTGTTCAGCGTCCAGATCACCGGGTGCAGACCGATCCGGAACCACTCGAGGGGCCGCCCGCACCAGCGCGCGATCGCTTCGGCGTGGGTGATCGCGGTCATCTTCGGGGCCTGCTCGCCGATGATCACGTGCGCGGACGTGACGATCAGGTACGCCAGCGCAACGGAGATCGCGACCGAGGCGCCGTGGCTCAGCGCGCCGAAGATCGGCTCGAGCAGCGTCGCGACGGCCGGTTCGCCCAGGAAGCCGAGGCCGATCGACGTCATGGTGATGCCGACCTGGGCCGCCGACAGGTACTGGGACATGTGGTCCATCTGGTGCAGCGCCCGCTGTGCGGGGCGCGAGCCGCGCTTCGCGGCCTCCTCCATGCGCGTACGGCGCGCACGTACGAGCGCGAACTCCGCTGCGACGAAGAATCCGTTCAGCAGGATCAATACGACCAGTAGAACGAGGAGGAGCGCGGTCAAATCGTCCCGGTCAGCTCTTCTGCCCGTGCGCCATCATCTGCGCGGGGCGACCCGGCGAGTGCTTGCCCTGGGTGGCGGCGGTATGTCCGCCGGGACTTCGAGGAAGGTCGTCGCTCATCTGGTCGACGCGGTCAAAGCTACCAAACAGGCGGGCGGCTGGCTAATGATTCTCGTCGGGGCCCGGCCGGCGGCTACGGCCGGATCAGGCCTCGCGCGGACGCGACCGCCCCGCGGGTGACCCTGCCGCTCTGCTCGGCGATGCCGCGCAGACCGCTTGGCTGCCGCCTGCGGGAGCGAAGTCCCAGCACGACCAGGGCGGCCCCGGCCGCCGTGCCGACGGCGACGGCCGCCACGGGACGCACCCAGTTGCGCGGGTCGCGCATCGCGTCCAGCTCCCAGTCCGCGACCTCCTCGAGCGCCTCGAGCGCGGCTGCCTCGACGCTGGCCAGACGGCTTTCGAGCTGGCCGACGAACCCGGCGGGGGGCTCCACGGGTCTGAGCGCCTGCTCCAAGAGCCGCATGATCTCCGCTCCCGGGCCGCTCTCGCGGCTTCCGGCCGACTCGGCTCCCGTCATCGCGCCTCCTCCCCGGCGTCCAGCGCGAGGTCGCGTTCCAGTTGCTTGATCGCGCGGTGGATGAGCACCTTCGTCGCTCCCTCGGTGCGCCCCATCGCACGCGCGATCTCCCGATTGTCCATGCCCAACGCGAATCTCATGATCAATGCCTCACGACGGTCCTCGGGAAGCGACCGCACGCCCTTGAGTACGGCAACGGCCTCTTCGCGGCCGACCACGAGGTCCTCGGTGTCGTGCAGCTGGCCGAGTGTCGCCTCGACGTCCTCGAGAGGCGACGTCGGCTTGCGCTTGCGATCGCGGTAGTAGTTCGCCGCGAGGTTGTGGGCGATGCGTATGAGCCACGGCCGCAGCGGCCGCCCGTCCGACTCGCGACAGGCTCGCTCGTAGTGGCGGTACGCCTGGATGAAGGTCTGGGTCGTGAGGTCCTCGGCATCGTGATGATTGCCGGTGCGGTAGTACGTGTAGTTGTAGACGTCGCGCAGGTGCTCGCGGTAGAACTGCGAAAAGTCGCGGTCGAGCGCTGCCTTGTCGGCCGGCGCCTGCATCTGCTGCCCCTGTGTCGCCACCTGCTAGAGCGTACTCCGGGGCGCATGCCTGCCGGCGCTCAGGCGGCCCTGGGGGCGCGCGAGCGTTGCGCCGCCTCGACCCATTGATCCGGAGCAATCCGGCCTTCGGCGAGCGCCGCGAGCTGAGCGGTGGCGGTGCAGCTCACGCCCGCCTCCCTCATCGCCCGGGCAAGCACGGGAACCGCGTGCAGCGATTCCGGCTCCTGGCCGAGGATCCCCGGGATGTCGGCGGGCTCGACACCCTGCGCAAGCAGCTCGCCGGCCCGCCGGTTGCGGCTGTGGGCGGCGAGCACGGTGGCGATCAGGTCGCCTGTCCCGGAGGTTCCGGTGAAGCTCGAGGCGCGCGCGCCGCGCTTGTCCGCGAGCGCGTGGCACTCCTCGTAGACGCGTCCGGCGGCCGCCCCGGCCGCGTTGGGCCCGGCCGCCATGGCCGCGCCGGCCGCGAGCGCCGCGGCGTTCTTCGCGGCCCCGGCAAGCTCGACGCCGATCAGGTCGGTGCTCGTGTCGCAGTCGAGGCCGGCGCGACGCAGGCTCGCCGCTACCAACGCGGCGAAGGTCCGGTCGGGTGAGGCGACGGTGACGTGGGCTCCGCGCCGCACCGCTTCGCCGGCGTGGGCCGGGCCACCGAGACATGCGATCGGGCGTACGCCGAGGCGCTCGGCGACCAGCCGGCTCGGGACGGTGCCGTGCGGGCCGAGCAGGCCCTTCGAGAGCACGAGCACCCCGAGACCTTCCGGCACGCGCTCCCTCACCGAGCCAAGCGCATCGTCAAGCGACCGCGAGGGGACCGCCATGCAGAGGAGGTCCACGTCCTCGAGGCACAGGTCGGCGACGGTCTTTACCTGGACGTTGTCGGGGAGGTCGACTCCCGGGAGGTAGGCCGCATTCGTGCGACTGAGGCCGAGGTCGCGCGCCTGCTCGGCGGTGCGGCAGCCGAGCTGGACCGTCGCGCCGGAACGGGCGAGCAACGTCGCGACCGCCGTGCCCCAGCTTCCAGCGCCGACGACCACCACGTGGCGGACCGGCTGGAGGCCGCCGAGCCACTCCCACTGGAGCGAGATGCACGACCAGACGCGGTTCGAGATCTCCTGCGCCGCTGCTTGACGGGGCTCGCGGTCGACGGGCCGCGGGAAGCGCAGAGCGCGTCCGCAGCGAACGGTCACCCGGCGGGGGCGGAGCCACCATCCGCGCCGGATGTCCTCGGTGCCGACGATCGCGACGGGCACGACGGGTGCGCCCGTCTCGAGCACCAGGCGCCCGACGCCGCGCTTGGGCTCGCCGAGCGGCCCGGGCCGCACGCGGGTGCCCTCGGGAAAGATGCCCACGGCGCCGCCGCGCTCGAGGATCACGCGCGCCGTCTCCATCGCCGCCTCGTCGGCCTCGCCGCGGCGAATCGGGAAAGCTCCGAGAGCAAGCAGGATCCACGCCTTCCAGCGCTTGTCGAAGAGCTCGATCTTGGCCACGAAGTGGAGCGGGCGCCCGAGGCATGCCCCGATCAGGAACGGGTCGGAGAAGCTGCGGTGATTCGAGGAAAGGAGCACGGGCCCATCCTTGGGGATGTGCTCGAGGCCCATACGGCGCAGCCGGAAGTAGATGTGGAAGAACGGCTGGAGGATCGCGCGGACGACCCAGTAGACGGGCATGATTGGGCCGCGTTCGCGGGCGATCTGGTGGGCGCGCTCGAGTTCCATCTCGATACGGTGCATACCCCGCATGGGAATGCGGAGTTACAGGACATTCGCCGAGCGTGGGCGCCCCCCTGCGCGCGCCCTGCAGCTACGGCACGAACAATCCGCCGACCGCGAAGAGCGTGTTGTCCTGTGTCGCGGCGTCCCCGTCGGGACCCCCGTCGAACACGCGGCCCTGTCCGAGCTCCCAGATCGCGCGCCTGCCCTCCTGGACGGTGCTGGGAACGAGCGCGTCCGCGCTGGTCTGGGCCGTGCAGGCGGCGCCTTCAGGGCCGGCGGTCGGCGCGCATGTGGCGTCGAACGAGAAGGTGCGGTCGACCATCGTGCCCGGGGTCGAGTTGAAGGGCTGGCTCTCCTTGTCGGTCCTGCGCACGACGAACTGGGCCGACAGCTCGCCGGCGTAGTCGGTCAGGTCGGCGGGAGTTGCGCACGTCGGTGAGAGAGAAGCTGAGCTGCACGTCGGCCTCGTCGGTCGGGCCGGGAGCGCCGACGATCACGCTTGCGCGCAGCGATCCGGTCGACGCGGCGGTCCGACCGTTCGCGTCGGGCGTGCCGACCGTCAGATAGGACGAGGCTCGCTGGGGCGGGTTACATGAGCCGAAGGCGAGCGGCGGGCCGTGAGTGCGGTTCGGCGAGGTGCACTGCTGCGCGGAGGGCACGAGCGACAGCGTCAGCGGCGTCGCGCCCTTCGGGCGCGGGTAGGCTCGGTGCGATCGGCTGCCAGTCGGGCTGCAGATAGCCGGATGCCCCCGTGATGGGCGTGCGGCCGCTGCCATCCGGGTTGATGACGACCAGACCCGCGTTGAACGCATCGTCGATCCATCCGTTGAAGAGGATCTGCCTTCCGTCCGGCGACCAGGCGGGATCGTGGTCCTCGGCGTGTCCGGGACCGTGGATCGTGAGCTGGGTTTGATCCGTGCCGTCCGCGTTCATCGTCCAGATCCCACCTTGGCGCCGGAAAGCGATCTTCGTGCCGTCCGGCGACCACGAAGGGAATGGGAAGTCGTAACTCCTTGACGCGCCAGTAAGGTCGACAGCTCCGCTGCCGTCGGCGTTCATCACCCAGATGGACGGGCCCGCGCGGGCGTACGCGATCTTCGTTCCGTCGGGTGACCAGGCTGGGTCCGCGCTGAACTCGGCCCCGGTTGCACCGTTTGTGATTTGCGTCAGGCCCGTGCCGTCGGAGTTCACGACGAAGATCTGGAGCACTCCACCTACACGTTTGTGGAACGCGAACATCGCCCCATCGGGCGACCAGGTCATCCGCGATTCGCTGTCGATGCACGTGCAGACCAGGGTCGAGCCAGTGCCGTCGGCGGTCGTGATGCGAATTTGAGTGCCCGAGTCGAGATAGGCGATCTTCGCCCCGTCCGATGACCACACGGCGTTGTAGACGTTGCCGCTCTTGACGAGCTCGTTGTTGGAGCCGTCGGGGTTGATGCGGTAGATCCCCGCGCCGTTGTAGGCGATCTTGCCGTTGGCGCCCGGAAAGGCGGCGAGCACGTCGCCCGGGAACGCCAGCGCCGCGGCGGCGAGCAAGAGCCCGACCGTGGCGCGACACATCAGGGGACGAAGACCCCGCTCGTCTGGAAGAGCGTGTTGCCCGACGTCGACGCGACGCCGTCCGGGCCGCCGTCGAAGACCTGGATCTGGCCAAGCTGCCAGATCGAGCGGCGGCTCTCGTGCACCGTGCCGAACGCGATCGCGTCAGCGCTCGTGTTGATCGAACATGTCCCGCCCACGGTCGCGTCGGCGGTCGCCGCGCACCCGGCCGTGAAGGTGAAGGGAATGTCGACCATGGTGCCCGGCGCGGACACCGACGGCGAGTTCAGCTTGTCGGTCAGGCGCAGCGTGGTGCGCGCCTGCACCTCGCCCGTGTAGTCGGTGAGGTCGTCGCTGCGGCGCACGTCGGTCATCTGGAGCTGCAGGCTCACGTCCGCCTCGTCCGTCTGCGTCTGCGGGATGCCCACGATCGTCGCCATGCGCACGGATCCGGTCGCGTTCGCCGTCCGGGCGTTCGCGTCCGGAGTGCCGACCGTGAGATGGCTCGAGGACTGGCCCGGCGGGTTGCAGGACCCAAACGCGAGCGGCGGGCCGTGCTGGCGGTTGGGCGCAGCGCACGCCGCGAAGGCGGGAACGAGCGACACGGACAGCGGTGTCGCGCCCTTCGGCCGCGGGTAACTGGCCGGCGCCGGCTGCCAGTTGGGCCGGTGGTCGACGCCGCTCGTGATGAAGGTCGAGTTGCTGCCGTCGGGACCCATCAGAGCGAGGCCCTCCGGGTACGGGGCGGTGCCGGGGTCCTTGTGGTACACGATGAACTGCCCGTCGGGGGACCATTCGGGCCGGGTGTCGAAGCCGGCCGTGTTCACGGTCACCTCGGTCTGGTTCGTGCCGTCGGAGTTCATGACGACGATCACGCGGCCACGACCGAAGGCGATCTTGCTGCCGTCCGGCGACCAGGCGGGACGGCTCCTGTCGCCGGCGCCGCCGGTGTTCAGACCTACCTGCCCGGATCCGTCTGCGTTCATCACCCATATGCCCGCGGGAGAGCGGTTCGATTTAAAAGCGATCTTCGTGCCGTCCGGCGACCATGCCGGACCGCTGTTCGATCCGACCGACGTGATTTGGGTCTCGCCGGTGCCGTCCGCGTTGACGCGGTAGATCTGGCGGGTGCTAAGTGTCGGGCCGTCGTCGAACGTGAACTTTGTCCCGTCCGGCGACCATGTCATGAAAGATCCGATCGTGCCGTTGCCGAAGAAGCTGTCGATGCAGGAGCACGCCACGGTCGCGTTGCTGCCGTCGGGGTTCATGACCATGATGTCCGAGTTGCCCGGACCGTCGATGAACGCGATCTTGCTGCCGTCCAGCGACCAGATGGGGTTTCGGGCCCCTGACCGAATCACCATCTCCAGGCTGCCGTCGGGCTCCATCGTCGTGATGTCCGGGCCGAAGCCGCCCTCGAACGCGATCTTCCCGTTGAGCCCCGGGAAGGCGGCGTCCGCCGGCGCAGCGATGACAACCGCCACCACGATGGCTGCCACCAACGCGCTCCCCCCGGACCGCCGCACCCCAGTCCGCAGGCGTAAGCCTCTGCGGGCACTCACATGCCGACCCTAGCGCGTTCCGGCGCGCCCGTGGGACTTACGGGATCCTGCCGAAGTCGATCAGTTGGAAGCCGCACCCCTCTTGGCGCATTTTCGGTGCCCAATGGTGCTGATCCGTCAAGGTTCGACCGGTTGCGTGGCACGAGATGAGCGTGCTCCCGAATCCGTCACCGAGCCGTCTTCCGGTCGAACGTCGAAGAAGGCCGTGACACGCGATTACGAGGGCGAAGTTGAGCTGTTCATCGTCCATTGCCCCGAGACTGAGCGTCTGTACGCCGTGCCCATCGAGGACGCCACCCGGACGCAAGGTACCCTAAGAATCGACCCCACCGGCAACCGCCAAGACAAGCGCGTTCGGTGGGCTCGGGACTATGAGTTGCCCGCCTAGCTCAATCGGTAGAGCACGGTCCTTGTAAGGCCGGGGTTCTCGGTTCGAATCCGAGGGCGGGCTCTCCCTCAGGCGGCGGGGGTTACTCCGTCCCCGGGCACGATCGTGTCCACTTGGACCTCAGCCCCCGAGCGGTCGTCCGCGAACACGATGTGCGCCAGCGGTGGCCGCCTAACCAGGAGGCGGCGCCCTCAGCGACATAGATCGCCGGCCGGTCCGCCCCGTCCCTGGTGATCACCCAGACCTTCTGGCCCTCACGGAACCCCTCGCTCGCCTCCACAGGGCAAGTCAAAATCCCGCTCAGCGCACGACTTAACGCTCCCAGTTGGCATGCGACCGCCGAAATGTCGATAATGCCCGACCGCCGATGCTGTCGAAGTCGATTCGAAGCCCCCTTACCGCGGTTGTCGTGGCCGCCGCCGCCGCACTGAGCGTGGGCTGCGGCAGCGAGGCCCCGCCCGACCAGGCGCGCGGCAAGGAGCTCTTCACCCAACGCTGCGGGGCCTGCCACATCCTCCAGAACGCCGGCACGAAGGGAGTCCAGGGGCCGAACCTCGACCTCGCCTTCCAGCAGTCGATCCGGGATGGGCTCGGCCGCAGCACGATCGCGGGTGTGGTCGAGAACCAGATCGACCTGCCCCAGGGCAGCCAGATGCCCGCCGACATCTACAAGGGAGACGACGCCGCGGCGGTGGCCGCGTACGTCGCGTCCGCGATCGGCAAGCCCGCGGAGGGCGGCTCCGGCGGGCCGTCCGGCACGGCCAAGGCCGATGCCAAGAACGTCTTGTCGATCCCCGCCGATCCGGGCGGGCAACTCGCCTACCAGGCCAAGAGCGCCACGGCCAAGGCCGGCAAGGTGACGATCCGGTCGAAGAACGACGCGTCCGTGCCACACAACATCGCGATCAAGGGCGGCCCCGAGGGCCCGGTCGTGCAGGGCGGGAAGGTCTCCGAGGTGAGCACGAGCCTGAAGGCCGGCAGCTACGAGTTCTACTGCTCGGTGCCGGGCCACGAACAGGCCGGCATGAAGGGCTCGCTGAAAGTCGAGTAGCCGGCGCTCAGGCGCCGGCCGAGCCGGTTTCCACGCGCTCGCGGTCGAGATCCACGACCACGTGGGTGACGCGGATGTCGAAGCGCTCATCGGCGCGCTGCACGACGTTTCGCTCGAGCCAGTTCGAGCGTCCCGGGGGATGCGTGGAGATGATCACCTCGTCGGCAGGGAACCGGCGCAGCGCATCCTCCATGGCTTGAACCGGGTCATCGTCCCCGATGTCCCCGTCCACGTCGAATCCCTCCGAGCGCAGGTTCGCGACAAGGTCCTGGAGGCGTCGCCCGGCCTGCTCGCGCGCGGCGTCCTCCTCGTTGGTCCAGTGCCTGACCTTGCTGTTCAGGGCCGGGCAAACGACCTTCACCTGCGCCTCGCCGGGTTGGCCGTGCTTCGCGATCGCGTCGCGCAGGGCACGGCCGCCCATCGTCTCGTTGGCGATCACGAGGATCCGGTAACGGCCGTCGTGGTCGTGGTCGCGGTCCAGCCTGCGGCCGAGCAGCATCTTCTCGCGTGGCTCGTCGCGCTTGAAGAAGAAAAGGCCGGCGGCGAGGCCGATCGCGAGGCCGCCGGCCACGGCCAGTGCGGCGCCGGTGGAGAACACCACGGCCACTATTGCGATTGGCGCGAGCAATGCCGCGACGATCAGCGTGAACCGGAAAGCGTCCTGCTCGGACCTAAGCGGATTGATCATCGCGTCACCCTTTCGCTCTCGTGTGGCTCCCTAGAGGAGGTAGACGGTGCTCCACACGATGATCCACATCACGTCGACGAAATGCCAGTAGATCCCGGCCATCTCGACACCCATGTGGGCCTCGGGGGAGAAGTGGCCCCGATATGCGCGCACCGTCATGATCAACAGCAGGGTCAGACCCACGAACACGTGGAGTCCGTGCAAGCCGGTGAGCCCGTAGAAGACGGAGGCAAACGCGCCGTCCGAGATCGCGAAGCCGGCCTTCACGTACTCGTTGACCTGCGTCAACAGGAACATGGAGCCGAGTAGGAAGGTCGTGACGAGACCGACTTGCATGCCGAGACGGTTGCCCTTCTTGATCGAGTGCAGCGCATAGTGGACCGTGAAGCTCGACGAGACGAGGATCGCGGTGTTCATGCTGGCGACCAGCACCGGGAACTCGAACGGGTCCGGCGGCCAGGGCTCGTTCTGCACGACGCGGACGAAGAAGTAGGCCGTGAAGAACGACCCGAAGAGCATCGCCTCCGAGATGATGAAGAGGAGGACGCCCAGCAACTGCGAGTCGATCCGCGAGCTGTGATGGGCCTCGGGCGGTCCGTGGTGCTCGTGGGCGTGCGCGCCGCCCGCGACCGATGCCGATTCCACTACGCGACCTCCGCCTGCGCCGGTTCGCGCTCGCCCGCGGGTTCGGAGACGACGTGCTCGACCGGACGGCCGCTTGCCTTGCGCACCTTGCCGATCAGGTCCCCGCGCATCCACCGCGACCGTTGGCTGGGGAGCGTCGAGATGATGATCTCGTCGGCTGGGTGGTGCGCGAGTGCGTTCATCACGCTCTTGAAGGGGTCCGGCTCCGCGACATAACCGGTCACGCTCAGGCCGGCACGGCGCAGCGTGTCGAGCGTCCCGTCGAGGCGCTCCTGCGCCGTTTCGTCATCGGGCCCGGAGGGCGGCACGATCACCGTGAAGCGATGCGGAGAGGAGGAGGAACGTCGCTCGAGGGCGTCGATCAGCGGCCGGCCGCCGACCGTCCGGCTGGCGACGACGAGCACGTTGCGAACGGACTCCTCACGAAGGTCGACGACCACATGCTCCACGGGCAACCCGGACCACTTCTCGATGCGCTCGACGAGGTCGCGGCGCAGCCACCCCGAGCGCGGATAGAGGTACGTCGAGACGATGACCTCGTCCGCGCCCCACTCGCGGATCGCGTCCTGCGTGGCCATGTAGGGATCCGAGTCCATCACCTCTCCGCGCGCCTCGATGCCCATATCTTTCAGCCGCTCGAGCGTGAGCTCGAGACGAACGCGCGCCGCCGAGCGCGACGTGTCGTCGTAGATCACGAACCCTCGCTTCGGTGCGTTCTGAGGGCACACGACGGTGCAGCGGATCGGTCCTCGCGCGGCGCGGCGCTCGATCGCCTCGATCAGCTTCTGGCCGCCGACCGTCTCGTTCGCGACGACCAGCACGTGGGCCGGGTCCTGCGTGGGTGTGGCCGGGGAACCCTCCAAGGTCACTCCTGGCGGGCGCCGTTGCCGTCGCCGTCGCCCACGGGCGCCGCCCCGGCATGCCCGTTCCCGTTTGCGGGTGTGCCGACCGCCACCTTCTCCCGGTCGCCGCCCAGGACCGCGTGCACGGAACCCGGAACGCCGTACTCGTACGGGCCGCCGACGACCTGCGGGATCTCGTCGAAGTTGAAGATCGGCGGCGGCGAGGAAACCTGCCACTCGAGGGTCCGCGCGCGCCACGGGTTGCCGGGAGCGCGCGGGCCGCCGGCCCAACTGGCGATGAAGTTGTAGGCGAACACGAGCATCGCGGCGCCGAGCAGGAACGCGCCGATCGACGACACGAGATTCCAGGCGGCGAACTTGTCCGCGTAGTCCGCCACGCGGCGGGGCATCCCCTCGAGGCCGATCCAGTGCATCGGGCCGAACGTCACGTTGAACCCGATGAACGTCATCCAGAAATGGAGTTTGCCGAGCCGCTCGTCATACATGCGGCCGGTCATCTTCGGATACCAGTAGTAGATACCGGCAAAGATCGTGAACATGCTGCCGCCGAACAGCACGTAGTGGATGTGTGCCACCACGAAATAGGTGTCCGAGGTGTGGATGTCCACGGGAATCGCGGCGAGCATGATGCCGCTGATGCCGCCGAGCGTGAACATCGTGATGAAGCCGAGCGCGAACAGCATCGGCGTGGACAGCTCGAGCACGCCGCGCCACAGCGTCGCGAGCCACGAGAAGATCTTGATCCCGGTCGGGACGGCGATCAGCATCGTCGTGATCATCATCGGGACGCGCAGCCACGACCACATGCCCGACACGAACATGTGGTGCGCCCAGACGGTGAAGCCCAACACGAGGATCGCCATCAGCGAGAGCGCCATCAGGCGGTAGCCGAAGATCGGCTTGCGCGCCTTGGTCGAGATGACCTCCGAGATGATCCCGAATCCGGGCAGCATCATGATGTAGACCGCCGGGTGGGAGTAGAACCAGAAGATGTGCTGATAGGAGATCACGTCGCCGCCCTGCGACGGGTCGAAGAAGTTCGCGTGCAGCGCGCGGTCGAGCAGGATCAGGAACTGCGAGCCGGCCACGAACGGCGTCGCGATCACCACCAGCAGCGACGTCGTGAAGTTCGCCCACACGAGCAGTGGCATGCGCCAGAACGTCATGCCGGGAGCTCGCATCGTGATGATCGTGACGATGAAGTTGAGCCCCGTCATGATCGACGAGGCGCCTGCGAACTGCACCCCGATCGTGAAGAACTGCTGGCCCAGCGGCGCGTTGTCCGACAGCGGCGCATAGGCCGTCCAGCCGGTGTTGAAGGCTCCGCCGTCGGGCACGAGGAAGCTCGACACCATCATCACCCCGGCGACCGGGAGCAGCCAGTAGCTGAGCGCGTTCAGGCGCGGGAAGGCCATGTCCGGGGCCCCGATCATCAGCGGGAGCACGAAGTTCGCGAGCCCGGCGAAGATCGGGATCACGACCAGGAAGATCATCAGCGAGGCGTGGACCGAGAAGAGCCCGTTGTACGTGTTCGGGTCGACGATCTGCTGCCCGGGCTGCGCGAGCTCCGCGCGGATGATCTCGGCGAGCCCTCCGCCGACGAACATGAAGAAGAGTGCCGTGACCGTGTACTGAACGCCGATCACCTTGTGGTCGGTGTTGATGCGGAAGTAGTCCCTCCAACTGTGCGCGCCGTGGTCGGAGTGGTCGTCGGGCCGCGTCGGCGAGCCGATCATGTACCGGAACCAGTAATCGAAGCCGCCTATCCCGACCAGGAACGCGAGCGGCGCCGCGAGCAGGATCACCGTCACGAGCGGGTCCTCCTCGAGCACGTAGACGCCGTAGAGCGCACGGATGCCGACGACCAGCGCGAACGCGAACGCTGCGCCGGCTAGCGTCATCCACGCCGCCCTGATCAACCCCGGTCGCATCATGCGACGGAGGAAGGTTGGCTGGGCCACGGCCATCGGGGCCATCTTAGTTCGCGGCTCCCGCGCCGCTCGGCACGCCGCCGGGCTGCTGGCCCTCGCCGCTGCGCTGCAGCGCCGCCCACCGATCGAAGCCGGCCTGGTCCTGGACGACCACGGTCGCCCGCATCGTGGAGTGGCCCAACCCGCAAAGCTCGGTGCACGCGAGCGTGTAGCGCCCCGGCCGCTTCGGTGTCACGCGCACCTTGGTGGTGATGCCGGGAACCGCGTCCTGCTTCATGCGGAACTGCGGCACCCAGAACGAGTGGAGCACGTCCTTCGCGTTCAGCTTCATCAGATACGGGGTGTCCTCGACCAGGTGCAGCTCACCGGATCGGAACTGCTTGCCCTGGGCGTACTCGAAGGTCCAGGCGAACTGCTCACCGGTTACGTGGATGGTCTGCTCGTTGGCCTTCGTCTCCTCGATGTCGGCCAGCACGAGACCGCTGTAGACGGCCGTCCCGACCATCAGGATCGCCGGGATCGTGGTCCAGATGACCTCGAGCCGGGTGTTGCCGTGGATCGGGTCGCCGTCGCGCAGGTCATCCGGCGAGCGCTTGCGGAAGTGCACGACCGCGACGATCAAGACGCTCACGACGAGCGCGAAGAAGAAGGACGAGACCAGCGCGAGGACGTCGTACAGCGTGTCGATCGGGCCGGCTTGCGTGGACGCGGACTCAGGCTCCCACGGAAGCCTCCAGACGATCACCGCGAAGACGAGCGTGATCGCGAAAGTCCAGAGCCCGACCTGGACGAACGGGTTGCGGAGGTGCCTCATCGGGGGCGGACGATACTACCCGGCGAACCCGGCTCGGACCGATCGGTCAGGGTTCATTTGACCGTCACGTCGATGTCCATGCCCGACTGCGCGTGCCCAGGCACGGTGCAGTAGAAGCGGTAGTCCCCCGGCTTCAGATCGGCCTCGAGCGCAGCCTCCTCCCCGGACCCGATCAAGGCCGTCTTCTCCTCGACGCCTTTCCCTTCGATCGCCAGGTCGTGGTCGATCTTGCCCTCGTTCACCACTTGGAAGCGATATTTCTCGGGCTTCAGCGAGGGTCCGCCCTCGAGCTCGATCGAGAACTCGTCCTCGCGCGCACGCACCGTCTTGCCTCCCCCCTCGCCCTGGACCGCCTGCTCGGGGTTCTCCCCTTGAGCGCGCTCGGCAGCGAGCTCGGCCTTTTCGGCTGCCTCCTCGCGTGGATGCTCCTTGTCCGTGACGATCAGCAGCACCGCGGCACCCGTGAGCACGAGCAGCCCCGTGCCGGCGATGATCGCGCGGGCCACGGTTTTGCTCGGAGGAAAACCCTCACGGGTGAGGCCGATCGCAGAGAGCACGAGCGCCCCGAGGACCATTGTGGCTCCGAGTACGTAATAGGGGGTCACGCGGTGCGCGAGTCTACAACCAGCGCGAGACTCACCCGCCTTACCGCGGCTGGAGCACCACCATCTGCTCGACGCCGGGCCGCCCGCCCGCGCAGGTTCTCTAATGTTGTCCGCCGTGCACCTGGGCCTGCTGCTCGAGCTCCCGGCGCAGCGCGAGAACGTCGCGCTCGCCCGCCGCGCCGAGGAGGCCGGCTTCGACTCCGCGTGGGCGCCGGAGTTCCACAACCACTCGGGATCGCTGGCGCTCGCGGCCGCCGCGCTCGCGACCGAGCGGATCGAGCTGGGCACGGCGATCGCATGGGCATTCGGGCGCTCGCCGCTGCTGACGGCGGTGACCGCACTCGACCTCGACGAGATGTCCGGCGGGAGGTTCGTGCTCGGCTTGGGGACCGGTACGCGCCGGATGCGTACCGAGTGGCTCGGCGCCCCCGCCGAGCGCCCAGCCACGCGCTTGCGCGAGACCATCGGGGCGGTGCGGGCGGTGTGGGATGCGGCGAATGCGGGCGCGGTCGAATATGCGGGCGAGCTTGTCGACCTGCGCGTGCGCCCATACGGCCGCGCCGGGCAGGTGCGCGAGCGCATCCCGGTGTACATCGCGGCCGTCAACGAGGGCATGACGCGGATGGCGGGGGCCGTCGCCGATGGCGTCGTGGCGCACCCGATGGCGACGACGCGGTACATCGACGAGGTGATGCGCCCGGCGATCGCCGAGGGCGCGGCCCGCGAGCAGCGCTCGCCCGCGGACGTGGTGATCGCGGACTGGGTGTTGACCGCGATCTCGGACGACCGCGCCCAGGCGCGCGAGGACGCGAAACGCCAGATCGCCTTCCACGCGACGGTCCGCACGTACGACCGCATCCTCGACCTGCACGGGTTCACGGACGTCGCGAATCGCATCAGAGAGCTGTGGCGCAGCTACGACCTAGCGGGCATGACCGCGCTGGTCACCGAGGAGATGCTCGACGAGATGGCGGTCGCGGGGACGCCTGACGAGTGCCGGGCGGCGCTCGCGCAAAGGGCAGCGAGCGCCGAGCGCCTCCTGCTCGGGGCTCCGGTCGTGGCCACCGACCCCGGTCGCATCGGCGCCTATCACGACGCGATCGTGGACACGTTCAAGCGCTGACCCAGCACCCCTTGACGCGGCGCTACACTGCGGCCGGTGGCGTGTTGAGCGCGGGGCATCCGCGGTGTGCGGCTCGAACCAGGGAGTAGTGCGTGGAAGGCTGGACCATCCTCTACATGGTGGTGATCCTCAAGATTCCGATGGTCGCTGCCCTGTGGCTCGTTTGGTGGGCGATCAAGCAGGTGCCCGAGCCCGAGGCGGCGACCGGCGAGGACCGTGGCCCACGCCGCAAGCTCCCGCCTTTGCCGCGCTGGCCCCGCCGGGGGCCCGCCGGGGGTGGAGCCGGCTGCAAGGCGGCCCCGTGCCCCCAGAAGACCGGGGTCCGGCACGTCTCGCGCGCGGCGCCGGCCTACGCGCGGCGCGTCGAGAACTGAGTAAGTCCGGGGGTGATGCGGATTCGCCGGCCCGAGGGCGGCAAATCCGCATCGGAAGCAGCCCGTCCTACTGAAGCACCGCGCGGGCGTCGAGGTGCATGCCGACCTTGCGCTTGACCCGCTGCAACGCGTTGTCGACGGTCTTCGTGTCACATTCCAGGCGCTCCGCGACATCCTCGTAGGAGCGACCGTCCAGGTACAGGGCGAGCACGTTGCTCTCGAGATCGCTGAGGACGCTCGTGATGCATCCGACGAGACTCTGGATCTCCTCCGTCGAGATGACCTGGTTGACGGGATCGTGGACAGTCGAGCCGGGCAGCACGTCGGCCATCGTCGGCTCGCCCTCTTCCCCGCCGGCTGCGGGGGTCTGGCTGAAGGACACGTAGGAGTTGAGCGGCGTGTGCTTGTTGCGCGTGGCCGTCTTGACGGCCGTGATGATCTGGCGGGTGATGCAGAGCTCCGCAAAGTTGCGGAAGCTCGACTCGCGCTCCGGACGGTAGTCGCGAATCGCCTTGTAGAGGCCGACGAGCCCCTCCTGGATCAGGTCGTCCGACTCGCCGCCGATCAGGAAGTACGACGAGGCCTTGAGGCGCACGAAACCGTGGTAGCGGCGCACGATTCGATCGGTCGCGTGCTTGGCGCCCTGCTTGGCGAGCGCCACCAGATACTCGTCGTCCGGCTGGTGTGCCGCTTGCTTGCGCCGGGCGGTCTGCTGCGCCGGGGCCGCCGGGCCGGAAACCCGCCGTGTGAGATTCCGCGCCGTGGCACGGCCCTGCGTGATGCCTTCGGGCCCGCTCGGGCTGGCCCGGCGAGAGGGAGATACGGCCACTACAACCTCCTCACCCCGTGTCCCCATGCGGGGTCACGTGGATTCGGCCGTGGCGCGCTACCTCCCCTGGCGCCTCGACGTTGAAGACTCGACGAAGGCTTCAACCATCCTGAAGCTCAACCTCAAGTCCAACCTTAGATTCGCGCCGCAAGTGTACGGTGTTATGTGGACTTGTCAAGTGCCGCCCGACGCTGCTGCACGTGACCTCACAGCCTCGTACAGGAGAACCGCAGCGGCAGCCGACACGTTCAGCGACCCCACGCTTCCGTGCAGGGGAAGCTTGATCAGGTCGTCGCAGGCATCCTGTACCCGGGGACGCAGCCCCCGGCCCTCCGAGCCGAGCACCAGGACGACCCTGCCGCGCCAGTCCACGTCGGTGTAGGGACGGCGGGCCTCCGCGTCCGCGCCGTAGACCCATGCGCCGGTCCGCTTGGCCTCCGCGAGGTAATCGGCGAGATTGCGCACGCGCGCGATCGCGAGGTGCTCGACGGCGCCCGCTGACGCCCGGCACACAGCCGGGGTGACCTCGGCCGAGCGCCGCTCGGGGATCACCAGGCCCGCGGCGCCCGCGGCCTCCGCGCTGCGGCTCACCGCGCCGAGGTTCTGCGGGTCCTGGATCTGGTCGAGCGCCACGACCAGCGACTGCTCGTCGGCGAGCAGCGATGCCGGATCGACATAGGGATAGGGGTCCACGGCGCACACCAGGCCCTGATGCGACGGCGAGCCCGACATCCGCTCGAGCTCATCCGCCGGGGCGGACTCGAGCGCAACTCCCGGCGCGCGCGCTGCGACCAAGCCGGCCAGCCGGCCGTCGGCGGCCCACACGCGGCTCACCCGCCGGCGGCCCCCGAGCGCCTCGAGGACGGCGTTGCGCCCGTAGAGAACCACCGCAGTCAGGCCTGGCCGGTGGGAACCAGGACCGGGCCCTCGGCGGTGTCGCGCACCTCCCAGCCTTGCCCGAGCAACTCGTCGCGTACCGCGTCCGCGCGCTCGAAGTCGCGTGCGAGGCGGGCATCCTCGCGCTCCTGCACGAGGCGCAGCGCCACCTCGCCGGCCTCGTCGCCGGCCGCGAGCAGGTTTTCGAGCCCGAGCACCCCGAGCATCTCCTCGAGCACCGCTGCCCCGCCGGGCAGGGGATCGCCGGCGGACAGCCGCCGGTTGCCCTCGCTGACCAGCTTGAAGAGCGCCGCCAGCGCCTCGGGAGTGTTGAAGTCCTCACGCAGCGCGGCGAGGAAATCGACGCGCAGCTCCGATACCCGCGGGTCGCCGCCCGGGGCGGCCAGGTCACCCGAGCTCCGCACGAGGCGGGCGAAGTCCGCGAGCCGCCGCGCGGATTGGCGCGCCTCCTCCATCCGCTCCTGCGAGAACGCGAGCGGCTGCCGGTAGTGGCCACCCAGCATGTAGACGACGAGCGCGTCGCGGCCGTAGCGCTCGAGCGCGTCGGCGAGCGTCGCGACGTTGCCGACCGACTTCGCCATTTTCTCCGCGCCGAAGCGGATCATGCCGTTGTGCATCCATAGTCGCGCGAGCGGCCGCCCACGGCCGGCCTCCGTCTGCGCGATCTCGTTCTCGTGATGAGGGAACATCAGGTCCGAGCCGCCGCCGTGGATGTCGAAGTCGAGGCCGAGGATCGCCTCCGCCATCGCCGAGCACTCGATGTGCCAGCCGGGGCGCCCGCGCCCCCAAGGTGAGTCCCAGGCCGTGTCCTCACCCGGCTTGTGCGCCTTCCACAGCGCGAAGTCGAGCGGGTCGCGCTTTACGCCCTGATCGGCGTCAGGCTCACCCTGGTCGGCGGGAATCAGGTCCTCGAGCCGGCGGTTCGAGAGCCTTCCGTAGTTGGCGAAGCTCCGCACGCCGAAGTAGACGTCCCCCCCGGCGGGATAGGCATGGCCCGACTCGATCAGCGCCGAGATCAGGTCGATGATCCCGTCGATGGTCGCGCTCGCGAGGGGCTCGTGGTCGGGGCGCCCGAGGCCGAGGCGGTCGGTGTCCGCGCGGTAGGCATCGGTCATCTCGCGCGCGAGCTGCTCCGACGGAACGCCCGCGACGCGCGCGGCGTCATAGATCTTGTCGTTGACGTCGGTGATGTTCTCGACAAGCGTCACGTCGTAGCCCTCGTGCTCGAGAAACCGCTTGAACAGCGCGAAGACGACGTAGGGCCGCGCGTTGCCCACGTGGATGCGGCCGTAGACGGTCGGACCGCACGCGTAGATGCCGACCTTGCCCGGCTCGCGCGGCTCGAGCTCGCGCACGTCCCCGGTGAGGGAGTCGTGGATGCGGATCGCGTCCGTCAAGTGTGCCGTTCGATCTGCGCGACGGCGAGCGCCGCGATGCCCTCGCCGCGGCCGATCGCCCCGATCCCCTCGTTGGTGGTCGCCTTCACGTTCACGCACGAGGCGTCCACCCCGAGCGCGCTCGCAAGGCGGTCCGCCATGGGGCGCTTGTGGGCGGCGAGCCGCGGCCGCTCCGCGATCACCGTGATGTCGACATTCACGACACGCCAGTCCGCGAGCTCCCGCACGACGCGGCCCAGCAGCTCGATGCTGTCCGCACCCTCGAAGCTGGGGTCGTCGTCGGGGAAGCGCTCGCCGATGTCGCCCTTGGCGGCCGCCCCGAGGAGCGCGTCGATCACCGCGTGGGTGACCGCATCGGCGTCGGAGTGACCGGCGAGGCCGGTCTCGCCCACGATCTCGACACCGCCCAGCACGAGCCGCCGGTCGTCGCCGCCGAAGCGATGGACGTCGTATCCGATGCCGGACCTCATCCGAGCGGCACCTCGCGGCGATTGCGTCCCTCGAAGACGCAGATTCGCTCGATCCCGCACGATCGCATCAGCTCGACCGCGCTGTCGTAACCGTGGCCGATCGCCTCGGGCTCGTGCGCGTCGGAGGAGAGCGCCACCGGCTTGCCGGCGGCCACGAACATCTCGAGCAGCTCACGCGCCGGGTAGATCTCGCCGACCGGCTTGCGCATGCCTGCCGTGGAGACCTCGACGGCGACGTCCGCCGCCGCGATGCGCTCGATCGCCAGGCCGTAGTACTCAGCCAGGGGCCGCGTCGGCTGAGGCCGCTGCGTGCCCCACAGCTTCACGAGGTCCGGGTGGGCGAGCACGTCGAAGAGGCCGCTCTCGGCCGCGGCTCCGAGCGCCTCGAAGTAGGCGGTCCAGACCTCGTCCGGGCTCGATGTGAGCCAGATGTCGTAGCCGTCGTGGTCGACTGCGCGGTCGGCGATGAAGTGCACGGAACCGATTATGTAGTCCCAAGGCCGGTCGCCGATCAGCCCGGCGATCTGCTCCTCGCGACCCGGGATCCAGTCGACCTCGAGACCCACCCTCACAGGCATCGCGGTCAGGAACTCCACGTACTCGTCGAGCGAGTCGTGCGCGCACTCGCGCCAGAAGGGGTGTTGCCAGATCGCAAGGCTCTCGCGAAAGCGGTACACGTGCTCCGAGAAGCCCAGCTCCTCGATCCCGCGGGCAGCGGCCGCGTCGATGTAGCGGCGCACGTTCTCCTCGGTGAAATACCTCGCGGGAGGCGTGTCGGATCGGTCGGGGCGCAGGTGGGTGTGGTAGTCCGTGAGCATCAGCGGGTGCGGTCGCTCAGCAGCAGCGCCGCGACACGAAGGTCGTGCGGGGTGGTGACCTTCAGATTCTCCCGCGGGCTCTCGACGATGCGCACGTCGCCGCCAACCGCCTCGACCAGCTGAGCGTCGTCGTAGGCGCGGTCGAGGTCGCCACGCGCGATCGCCGAGCTGAGCGCGGCGAACGTGAACACCTGCGGGGTCTGGACGGCCCACAGGCGGCTGCGCTCGAGAGTCGCGATCACGCGACCGCCCGCATCGGCCTCCTTGATCGTGTCGACCGCGCGGGCCGCCGCGACCACGCCGTCGCATCGCCAGCGGCGAAGCTGCGCGACACAGCGGTCGATCAGCGCGGCGCTCACCAGCGGTCGCGCCGCGTCGTGGACGATCACCTCGTCCGAGGCCCCCGCGACCTCGAGCGCGGCCGCCACCGACTCCGAGCGACTCGTGCCGCCCGGCGTGACGGTCACCACGATCGACGGCGCGACCGCTGACGCCAGGGCGCCGATCTCGTCCTCGAGTCCCGGCGGCGCCGCGATCACGGCGCGATCGACGGTTCCGGCGCTGTCCATGGCAAGCAGGCTCCAGGCCAGCAACGGCCTGCCCGCCACGTCAACGATCGCCTTCGGCGTGCCGGCGCCCAGGCGCCCCCCCGCGCCCGCCGCCGCCAGAAGGGCAGTAGCCAAGGCCGGCTAGGTGGCTGCTCCCGCGCGCTCCGTGTTGGTTTCCTCGAGAAGGTCGTCGAGATAGTCCTCGGCGTCCTTCTCCTCCATGTCGAGCGCGTACATGAGCTCGGACGCGAGGATCTTCTTGGCACGCGTGAACATCTGCTTCTCCCCCGTGGAGAGGCCCTTTTGGAAGTCGCGGATCGCGAGATTGCGAACGACCTCGGCCAACTCGAAAATGTCCCCCGTCTTCATCTTGTCGCGGTTGTGCTTGAACCGCCGGTTCCAGTTCTTTGGCATCTGGCTCATGTCGTCACGCAGGACGGCCAGCACCCGCTCGACCTCTTCTTCGCCGATCACCCGCCGCAGGCCCGCCCGGCCCGCGCTGGCGCTCGGCACCATCACCGTCATGTCGTTGTGCAGGATCTTGATCGTCAGGTACTCGCGTACCTCGCCGATCATTTCCTTCTTCTCCTTCTTCAGGACCTTCCCGGCGCCGTGATGCGGATATACGACCTTGTCGCCAACCTTGTAGTTGATGACGATCGCCTCCACATCGACTGCGCCGTTCTCCTCTTGAATTGCCTCGGGAATGTCGTCCTCCTTTGGTTCTGCACGTGTTTCTATGGCGAGCACGCGGCCTACGTCTGCAGGTAGCGGTCGACAAGATTGATCTCCTGCAGCCGGCGTAGCCCCTCGCGGATCTCCTTCGCCCGCAACTCACCGACGCCCTCGACGGCCTCCAGCTCGTCCGCTGTCGCGGCCAGCATCACGTCGAAGCTTCCAAACTCGCGCACCACGCTCTCGACCGCCATCTCCGGCAGCCGGGGGATGCGGCCGAGGATGCGATACCCACGAGGGGTGACCGGAAAGTCCAGGGTGTTCAGCTTGCGGTCGTAGCCCATCAGCTCGCCGAGGCGCCCGAAGTCGAGCAGGTCCTGGTTGGGCAGGCGCGGAAGCGACTCCATCACCGGGGCGAACGCCTCCTCCGAGGGGTCGACGATGTAGTCCTTGACGAGCGCTGAGCGATCGGCGGCGACGCCGGTCAGCATCTCCTCGAGCTGCATCTCGATGAGGCGGCCCTCCGTGCCGAGCTCGACGATGTAGCGCTCGATCTCGACTGCCATGCGGGTGACCATCTCTGAGCGCTGAAGCACGGTGAGGGCATCGTGCAACGTGACCCCGCCCTCGAACTCGAGCGCAGTGAGGCGCATCGATACCTGATCGAAGCGGGCCCGGTACTTGTCGAGGGTCGCAAGCGCCTGGTTGGCCTTTGCGAGCACGGCGGGAATCTCCTGAAGGACGTACTTGGCGCCACCGGCGAACAGGGTGACCACCTCGCGGCGCTCGGAGATCGAGACCACGAGCGCGTCAGTCTGCTTGGACACGCGCTCCGCGGTCCGGTGCCGCGTGCCGGTCTCACGCGAGAGGATCGTCGGGTCCGGCGTGAGCTGCACGTTCGCCCACATCAGCTTGGTCGCGCTCTGGGAGACCGTGATCGCCCCGTCCATCTTCGCCAGCTGGTACAGGAAGGCGGGCGTGTACTCGATGTCGAGCTTGATCCCCCCGGAGAGCAGCGGCGCGAGGCCGTCCTCGTCGCCGATCACGATCAGCGCACCGGTCCGCGCGAGCACGCAGTTGTCGATTCCCTCCCTGAGCGCCGTGCCCGGGGCGACCATCTCCAGTGCTCTTAGAAGTCGGGGTTCTTGACGAGAGTGTAATTCCTCGATTAGCTCTTCCCCAACTCGCATGGATGTCCAATGATGCCAAAAGTTCGCTCATTGCGCTGTGTGGCCGCTCGGCGCCCGGTCGTGTCGAGCAGTATCAGGCCGGGCTGCTAGTGGCCTTCCCGGGAACGTTCGCCAGGGAACGGCGCGGCTCCGGGGCCGCCAGGCAAGGACGCAGGGAGCCCACGTACCGGTGGGTACGTGGGCGACCGAGGACGCCGCATGGTGGTTCCGGAGGCCGCCGTTTGCGGTGAGACGTTTCTGGGAGGGCTGCTAGGCAGCCTTGCTGCGTCCGGCGCGGTCGCCCAGCGCCGCGTCGAGCGCCTTGGCGAGCGTCGGGGCCGGGACCGCCAGGCCCCTCGCCGCAGCGGACAGCTCGTCGTCCGCACAGCGCGCCGGCAGGACGATCTGCTCGAGGCCGAAACGGGCCGCCTCTTCGAGGCGGCGGTCGGCGTGAGCCACGTAGCGCAACTCGCCGGTGAGCCCGACTTCGCCGAAGCATCCAGACTGCGCTCCGCTGCCTGAGAGCGGCGTGTCGCGCGCCGCCGAAGCGACCGCCATCGCCACCGCGAGGTCTGCGCCGGGCTCCTCGATCCGCACGCCGCCCGCGACGTTGACGAAGACGTCAGCGGACCCGAGCGACGGCCCTCCGTGCCGCGCGAGCACCGCGAGGATCATGCTCAGCCGGTTGCGGTCGATGCCGTTCGCGACCCGGCGTGCCGGCACCACGTCGGTCGGCGCGACCAGCGCCTGGACCTCCACCAGCAGCGGCCGGGTGCCCTCCATCGCGCAGAGGATGCAGGACCCGGCCACGGGCTCGGCGTCGCGCAGGAACCGGTCTGACGGGTCGGCAACCTCGTCGAGGCCACCGGCGCGCATCTCGAAGACGCCGATCTCGTTGGTGGACCCGAAGCGGTTCTTGAGCGCCCGCAGCGTGCGGAAGCTGCGCTCGCGCTCGCCCTCGAACTGGAGCACGCAGTCGACCGCGTGCTCGAGCACTCGCGGGCCCGCGAGTGTGCCCTCCTTGGTGACGTGACCGACGAGGATCATGGCGCAGCCGCGCTCGCGTGCGAAGCGCTCGAGCGCCGCGGCGACCTCCTGGACCTGGCCGACGCTCCCCGGCGCGCCGGTGAGCTCTGACGACCAGAGGGTCTGCACCGAATCGATCACGCATGCCTGCGGGCGCTCCAGCTCGAGCGAGGCAAGCACCACCTCGAGCGATGTCTCGGCCAGCACCGGCACGGCGAGCGCGTGCGGGCCCAGGCGCTCCGCACGAAGCTTGACCTGCGCCGCCGACTCCTCGCCGCTCACGTACAGCGCGCGGGCCCCGGCAGACTGGATGCTCGCCAGCGCCGCGCTCATGAGCGTGCTCTTCCCGATGCCGGGGGATCCCCCGATCAGGACCACCGACCCGGGCACGAGGCCGCCCCCCAGCACCCGGTCGAGCTCGTCGCTGCCCGTGCGCAGGCGCTGCACCGCCGCGCTTTCGACCTCCGACAGCACGACGGGCTTGCGCGGCTCGACGGCCCCGCGGCGCCCGAGGCCGCCCGGACGCCCGTCCCGCGAGGCGGCCCGTCGATCGGCCTGCCGATCGACGGCCTTTCCCTCCACGAGGGTGTTCCACTCCCCGCAGCCCGGGCAGCGGCCCATCCAGCGGAAGCTGGCCTGTCCGCAGGAGGTGCACGCGAAGCTGGTCACGGTCTTGGGCATGACCTCGCCAAGATAAGGGCCTGGCAAGACGGGATTACGCGGCAGCGCGCGCGGCCGGGAAGCCTGCCAACCTATGGTCCCCGCCCGGTGGATCGCCGGCCGCCGGCGCTCCGTTGCCGGCGGACGCGTGTTTCAAGCCGCCGTACACGCGACCGCCCCGCCTTCGATGGCAGATTGGATGCTGACACGATGCTGACACGCCGGAAGTTCGTGGTGCGCTCCGCGCAGGTCGGCGCGGGCGTGCTCGCGACCGGCATTGCATCTGGCCCCGAGGCGGCCGTCGGCTTCCACGGTGCCGAGCATCGCGCGCTCGCGCCCCCCGGGCTGCCGCGGCCGCCGCTCAGGGACGCGGACTACTGGCGCTTCGCGGATTGGCTCGCCCCCTACTTCGACAGCCTCTGGCTGGAGGATCGCCAGCACTACGGGTCGGGCAACAGCACCGTCGGGCGGATCTACCACAACTCCCTACTGCTCACCACGCACGCGGTGGCCGCGCTCGCGGGCCACCAGGGGCCGTGCCGCAACGACGAGCGCGCGCGCGCGCTGGCGCTGCGCCTGTGCAAGTCGCCGCCGTGGAGCGAGCGCGACGCCTCACCCGAGGGCGACCCCCAGTTCCACAACCCTGGCTGGGTCGAGAGCCTCGGGACCCGCGACTCCGCGATGGACAAGTCGATCGACCCGAAGGTCGCCGAAGCGCTGATGTACGCATGGCGGGCGCGCGGCGCCCTGCGCCTGCCCCAGGAGACGGTGGACCTGATCGCGGACAGGATCAGCCGTTGCGCGCGAGGAGCGTTCTTCCGCTATCCGAACGTGCGGCTCAACCAGCTCAACTGGAACTGCGAGCTGTACGCACACCTCGCGACGGTCACCGGGGACACGGAGTTGCTCGTCAACGACTATCGCGCCCAGGTCGCGCGCTTTTGCGACGGCATCACGCACGCGGTCACGCCGGGCGGATCCCCGAACCTCGGCCCCGGATACCGCTTCCACTACCTCCCGCACCGGCCCCCGACACACCCGTTCAACCTCGACAGCGCGGAGTACGCGAGCGAGACGATCCACTTCATCCTCCATCACGAGCAGGCCGTGCGCGCCGGGATGCCGCTCCTTCCCCCGGAGCACTACCGCCTTCTGCGCGCATGGACCGAGCACATCGTCTGCGGGTACTGGACCCACGGCGGATATCTGAACTGGGACACCGGCTACGGGTTCAAGCGCTGGCACGCAGGACGCACTTGGGCGCTCGCGCAGCAGGGACTACTCGCGATCGCGGTGGCCCCGCGGTTCCACAACACGCCCGAGCTGGCCGGCTGGGCGAAGCACATGTTCGACCGGGGGCTCGGCCTGTACGAGCGACTCGCCCGGGAGGCCGTCGACGGAAAAGGCATCGCACCGTCCAACCTCTACGACGTCAACGTAGCGCCGCTCGGCCCGAGCATCCGGGAGATGTTCGCGGCCCGGATGCAGGCCAACGCCGCAAGGGCGGTCGCGCTGGGACTGGGCGCGATGGGGTCGGCCGAGCCGCCGGCCCTCTATTCCTTCGACGCGGACATCGGCAGGCTCACGATCACGACGCCGAAGTACTCGACCGCCGTGGTGCCCGTGAACCAGCACGCCTTCCCGTACGGAGGCATGGAGCTGTGCCGCCTGTACGACGGGAACCAGCGCGTCGTGTCGAACGTCGGCGGGCGCCCATGGGCCAGCTTTGGCGTGCTCGTGCGCGACCGCGCCGCGAAGGAGATCGCGACGTCGCAGCGCCCGCGCTCGCTGGCCCCGCTGCGGCAGCCGATCACGCTGCTCACCTCGCCGCGCGGCAAGGTGTCCGCGGCTGAGCCCTATCCGACGCGGCCCTACGCGGGAGCGTTCGACAACCTCGTGGCACGGGGGCGCACCGAGACACGCGAGGTGTTCGTGGACACGACGCATGCCTTCACGCCAGGCCACGTCGAGACACACTGGGCCGTCGCCCGGCGCGTGCGCGGCCGCTATACGGTCGACGTGCTGTTCCCGTCCTGGGGGCAAGGCGCCCGAGTCGAAGCCGTGCTACGCGGCGGCAAGCGCGTGACGCTTGCCGCGCCCAAGGCGCCCCGGCGGAAGGTCGCGCTGAAGAACGTCGTCTACTTCTACGTCGCGGGCGAGGACACGGGATATGTGGTCGTTCCCACGGGCCGGCGCCCGCGTGCCAAGGCCCACATCCTGAGGCCGCGCGCGCAGTCCTCAGCGCCCCGGCCGGGGCCGACGCTCGCGATCCAGCTCGCGCACGCCGCACGGTTCCGGCGACTGGGCTTCGCGGCGAAGATCGCCCCGGCAGCCAACCGGCGGCAGGCCGCGCGGATCGCGAAGCGCCTGCGACGCCCCGGCGCCAAGAAGCGATAGGCCCCCCGCGCGCCAAGCCCACCCAGGGGCCGCTTCAGTGCGCCGGCAAGGGCTCGGCGAACAGACCGACCGGGGCCCCGCGGCCCTCGCGCAGCTCGCTCACGAGCACGTCGACGACATCGGGGTCGAACTGGCCGCCCGCCCCCTCACGCAGCTCGCTGACGGCGACCCATGGCCGCAGGGCATCCCGGTACGGACGGTCGGAGGTCATCGCCTGATACGCGTCGCACGCGAAGATGATGCGGCTCTCGAGCGGGATGTCGGCCGTCCGCAGGCGGTCGGGATAACCGTCGCCGTCCCAGCGCTCGTGCGCGTGTCGCACGATCCGCGAGACTCCATTGAGACCGGGTACGCGGCAGAGCATCTGTGCTCCCCACTCCGGGTGCCGGCGCATGATGTTCCACTCCGCGGCGTCGAGCGGCCCGTCCTTGCGCAGCACCGCGTCCGGGACCCCGATCTTCCCGACGTCGTGCAGGCGTGCGGCGAACTCCAGCTCGGACAGCGGCCTGCCGCGGATTCCCATGCGCTTGCCGACGCGGCGTGCGAGCCGCACGACCTCCTCTGAATGCGCACCGGTGTAGTCGTCGCGCATGTCGACTGCCGCGGCGATCGCCTCGACGCCGCTCTCGACGGCGTGCTCGAGCTGCTCGCGCATGCGCCCCTGCTCGAGCGCCACGCCACCCAGCTCCGCGAGGCGCCCGAGCGTCTCGAGCTCGGTCTCGGCAAACACCCTCCGGGGGTCGGTGGTGGCCGCCGCCAGCGCACCCTGCACGAGATTGCCGCGCCGGATCGGGACCGCACCGCCGGAATGCCGGCCGTGGGCGGCCGGATGCATGATCGGCTCCTGTAGGTGCGCATGGTCGGCGACGAGGAACGGCTCGCCGGTCCGCATCACGTGGCCCGCCATCCCCTCGTCCACGCCGAAACGCCGCCCGATCACGTCGCCCGGGACCCCGAACGCCGCGACGGCGATCGACGTACGCGGATCCGACTCGTCGCGCAGCAGAACCATCGCGCGCTCGACCCGCATGATGCTGCACGCCTGGCGCACGAGGCTCGACAGCACCTCCTCGACATGGCCGCCGCGGTTGACCGCGAGCACGACCTCATGGATCGCCCCCGCTCCGCCCTCGGGCACCGGGCGGGCCCGATGCTCGCGCTTTCCCCGCCATACCACCAGCCCCACCGCCGCGAGCGCAGCAAGCGCCTCGGCCGACCATGACTGCACCAGCACCATCGCGAGCAGCAGCGGGCAGACGAGGACGATCACGCGCACACAGGGCTTGTACCCCCGACCGGCTTACCTTCGCCTACGACATCCGTCCACGGGGATAATGCATTCGATGGGCGAGCGGACCAGCCACTCTCCGGGCACCTTCAGCTGGGTCGACCTCGCGACCGCCGACCTGGAGGGAGCGACCGCCTTCTATGAGGGCCTGCTCGGATGGGACCACGCTGACAGCCCGATCGGCGACGGGGCCGTCTACCGGATGTTCCAGTTGCGCGGCAAGCCGGTGGGCGCCGCGTCCCAGCTGCGCAGCGAAGAGCGCTCTCACGGCATTCCGCCGCACTGGAACAGCTACGTCACGGTGGCGGCCGTGGACGACACCGCCGCGCGCGTGAACGAGCTCGGCGGCAACCTGATCGTGGACCCGTTCGACGTGTTCGACTCGGGCCGCATGACGGTGCTGAGCGACCCGACGGGGGCGATGCTCTCCCTGTGGGAGCCCCGAGAGAACATCGGCGCACGGATTGTCAACGACACCGGCGCGCTCTGCTGGAACGAGCTCTCGACACCCGACGTCGACCGAGCCGAGGCGTTCTACAGCGATCTGCTCGGGTGGCGTTACGAGGACGTCGGCACCGACGAGATGCCCTACGCGACGATCCGCAACGGCGACCGCATGAACGGCGGCATCCGACCGCTCGGCGAGCCCGAGATGCGGGGCGGCATCCCCCCGAACTGGATGCCCTACTTCACGTCAGCCGACATCGACCGGGACGCCGCCCGGGTCGGTGAGCTCGGGGGACAGCTGATCGCAGGGCCGATCCAGATCCCTCAGGGCGCCACGATCCTGGTTGCGCGCGACCCTCAGGGCGTGGTCTTCGCGCTGTTCGCGGGCGAAACCGAGGACTAACTCCACGACGCCGGTTCGCTGGCGCCCTGCCGACATCACGGCTACGGTGTTCTTGGGCGCTTCAACTGGGGGGAGGAGCAGCGGTGATCTGGACGACGCTGGCCAGCGATGCCGGGCTGACCGGCTTGATCACCGGCCGCGGTATCTGGTACTAGCGCGCCTGGAGTGCGTCCATCGCGACCGCGAGCGCGATCGCCACGCGGCGGTCGATGCGGCGCTCGGGGTCCGCGGAGAGGTCCAGGATGTACCGATCGCGCAGCCCGAAGCGGCGCTCGAAGCTGCCGACGTTGCGATCGCCGGCGAAGAAGTCGAAGTGGTAGCGGATCGGGATCAGGCCGATGATCTCGCCGACGATCGGGATCAGTCCGCCGAGACTCAACAAGCGGCGCAGGACCGAGCGGATCAGGCTCCGCTCCGTCGCCCACATGACCTCCTGCTCGTCATCGGGCCCGTACACGCGCCAGGTCGAGCGAGCCAGTGAACGCTTGAACGCCTTCGCCAGCTCGCCGATCGGGCTCCCCTGCGCATCGGTCACGAAATACCGGGCGGCCGGATCGAAGCGCCGCCTTGCCTTCACGCGGAAAAGCTCCGTCGCCTTCTCCTGATCGCCGAAGAAGCGCAGGTCCTCCTTCAGCGCGAACGTCTTCTGCTGCACGAACGCGGCCAGCTCCCCCTCCTCGTCATCAGGCCCGGCGACGCGCACCTCGTAGCGGTTGCCGACCATGCGCACCCGCTGGCGGATCGTGAACCGATCGACGTGCGCATGCGCGAACGGAGTCATGTCGCCGGCGACCAACTGCCGACCTGTGCGCGCAGCGAGCTAGCCGTCTGAGGGCTGGTCGGGCTGGTCGCCCACGTCGCCCTGGTCGCCCACGTCGCCCTCGGGCTGGTCGCCCTCGTCCGACCCGCCGACTGGCACGGGCTGCTCCTCCGGCGGCTTTTCGACCGGCGCGAGGATCGTGATCTTGAGATCCTCCTGGGTGCCGCTGTCGGCGGCCTTCTGCTTCGCCTCCTCATCGCGCTCCACCAGCACCGTCGACCCGGGCGTCAGCGGGGCCTTCAACACCTCGTCGGCCAGCGGGTCCTCGATGTAGCGCTGGATCGCGCGGCGCAGCGGCCGTGCTCCCATCGCCGGGTCCCAGCCCTTCTCAACGAGGAAGTCCTTGGTGCCCTCCGACATCTCGATCTGAAGCTCGCGCTCGGCCATCGACTGGCGCAGGTGGCGCATGAGCAGCTCGACGATGAGCTTGATCTCTTCCTTCGAGAGCTTGTGGAAGACGATCACCTCGTCGAGGCGGTTGAGGAACTCGGGCCGGAAGACCTTCTTCAGCTCGCCGGTGATCCGGTTCTTCATGTCGTCGTAGGTCATCCCGGTCTCGTCGGAGACGGAGAAGCCGAGCGGCGTGTTGCGGGCGATGTCGGCCGCGCCGATGTTCGAGGTCATGATCACGATCGCGTTGCGGAAGTCCACGGTGCGGCCCTGGGCGTCGGTCAGCCGGCCGTCCTCCAGGATCTGGAGCAGGATGTTGAACACGTCCGGGTGGGCCTTCTCGATCTCGTCGAGCAAGAGCACGCAGTAGGGCTTGCGCCGCACCGACTCGGTGAGCTGGCCGCCCTCGTCGTAACCGATGTAGCCGGGCGGGGACCCGACCAGTCGTGACACGGAGTGCTTCTCCATGTACTCCGACATGTCGATCCGCACCATCGCGTCCTCGTCGCCGAACAGGAACTCCGCCAGCGTCCGCGCCAGCTCCGTCTTGCCGACGCCGGACGGGCCGAGGAAGATGAAGGAGCCGGTCGGGCGCTTCGGGTCCTTGAGGCCGGCGCGCGAGCGCCTGATCGCCTTCGAGACCGCCTCGATCGCCATCTGCTGGCCGATCACGCGCTTGTGCAGCTCGTCCTCCATGCGCATCAGCTTCTTGGACTCGGCCTCGGTCAGCTTGAACACCGGGATGCCCGTCCACATCGAGACGATGTCGGCGATCTCGTCCTCGCCGATCTCCGGGCGCTCGCCGCCCTCGCCCGACTGCCACTGGTCCTCGAGCTCGCGCTTCTTGTTCGTCAGGCGCCGCTCCTTGTCGCGGAGGCCGGCGGCCTTCTCGAACTCCTGCGCCTCGATCGAGCCCTCCTTGTCGCGCCGCGTCTGCTCGATCTCATCCTCGAGATCGCGGTACACGGGCGGCGCGGTCATCGCCTTGATGCGGGCGCGTGAAGCGGCCTCGTCGATCAGGTCGATCGCCTTGTCCGGCAGGAAGCGGTCGGAGATGTAGCGGTCGGCGAGCTCCGCGGAGGCGTGCAGCGCCTCGTCGGTGATCTTCACGCGGTGGTGCTGCTCGTAGCGCTCGCGCAATCCCTTCAGGATCTGCTCGGTCTCCTCGGTGGAGGGCTGGTCGACCTTGATCTGCTGGAAGCGGCGCTCGAGCGCGGAGTCGCGCTCCAGGTACTTGCGGTACTCGTCGAGCGTCGTCGCGCCGATCGTCTGAAGCTCGCCGCGCGCCAGCGCCGGCTTCAGGATCGAGGCCGCGTCGATCGCGCCCTCGGCGGCGCCCGCGCCCACGAGGTTGTGCAGCTCGTCGATGAAAAGGATGATGTCGCCGCGCTGGGTGATCTCCTTCATCACCTTCTTGAGGCGCTCCTCGAACTCGCCGCGGTACTTCGAGCCCGCGACCAGCGCCGCGAGGTCGAGCGTGTAGATCTGCTTGTTCTTGAGGAGCTCGGGGACCTCACCGTTGGAGATCCGCTGCGCGAGGCCCTCGACGACCGCCGTCTTGCCGACGCCGGGCTCGCCCACCAGCACGGGGTTGTTCTTCGTGCGGCGCGAAAGGATCTGCATCACGCGCTCGATCTCGGTCTGGCGACCGACCACGGGGTCGAGCTTGGACTCGGCAGCGAGCTTCGTGAGGTTGCGACCGAACTGGTCGAGCAGCTTCGAGGACTTCTTGCCCTCGGGTCCACCGGCCGCACCCTGCTGGCGGCGGCTCCCAGGCCCCGACAACATGCGGATCACTTCGTTGCGGATCTTCTCCGAGTCGGCGTCGAAGTCGAGCAGGATGCGTGCGGCGACGCCCTCGTTCTCGCGCACCAACCCCAGCAGGATGTGCTCCGTGCCGATGTAGTTGTGCCCGAGGCTGAGCGCCTCGCGCAGCGCGAGCTCGAGAACCTTCTTGGCGCGCGGCGTGAAGGGGATCTGACCGGAGGTGACCTCTTCGCCGGAGCCGACGATGCGGACCACCTGCGCGCGGACGCGCTCGACCGTGATGTCGAGCGACTCGAGGACGCGGGCTGCAAGCCCCTCCTCCTCGCGCAGCAGACCGAGCAGGATGTGCTCCGTCCCGATGTAGTTGTGCTTCAGCTGCCGGGCCTCCTCTTGCGCGAGGACGACGACCTGGCGGGCTCTTTCTGTAAATCGTTCGAACACGTCGGTTACCTGGTCGTAAAGCCTTTCGTCGGTTCGATGGGTGGGAGGTCGCGGCGGATGGAGGCCTTCCTTGCTTCCTTTTCGGCAGATGTACCCCGGTAGATCAGCCCCCCGGCAGATTTCGTTCGCCGGTGCCAAATTGTAACAACGGGTCGGACCCCCCTTTTCGGGTCTCTCCGAGCGACGTAGTGCGGTTCTAGCAGCTTCCCGGACAGTTCATGCCGCGAAAGGCAAAAGCCATGCAACCAGCGGCTTTCATCGATCTCGTAACGCGGGGAAGAGCACGACCTCCCGGATCGAGTGCCGGCCGGCGAGCATCATCAGCAACCGGTCGATGCCCAGGCCGAGTCCTCCGGTCGGGGGCATGCCCTGCTCGAGCGCGAACAGGAAGTCCTCGTCGAAGGGCTGCGCCTCGTCGTCGCCCGCCGCCTCGAGGCGCTGCTGCTGCTCGAAGCGCGCGCGCTGCTCGTCCGGGTCGTTCAGCTCGCTGAAGGCATTCGCGACCTCGACGCCGCCGATGAATCCTTCGAAGCGCTCGACCACGCCGGCCTGCGACCGGTGCGGCTTCGCGAACGGCGAGAGCTCGACCGGGTAGTCGAGGACGAAGGTCGGCTGGATCAGCTTTGGCTCGACGTGCTTCGACAGCAACTCGTCGACCAGCTTGCCCCATCCAGTCTTGGCGTGGACGTCGAGGCCGCGCTCCCTCATCTGCGCTGCGAGCAAGTCGCGCTCGTGGTGCTCGGCGATGTCGATGCCGGTCTCCTCGACGATCGCGTCGCGGAGCGTCACGCGGCGCCACGGAGGCGTGAGGTCGATCGCCTCGCCGTCGCGCTCGACGATCAGCGCTCCCACGGTCTCTTGCGCGACTTGCGCGACAAGCTCCTCGGTCATCGCGGCCACGGCCGTGTAGTCCGAATACGCCTCGTACGTCTCGAGCATCGTGAACTCGGGGTTGTGCTTGTGGGAGATCCCCTCGTTGCGAAAGTCCTTGCCGAGCTCGTAGACCTTCTCGAGGCCACCGACGATCAGCCGCTTCAGGTACAGCTCGGTCGCGATCCGCAGGAAGAGCGTGCGGTCGAGCGCGTTGTGGTGGGTGGTGAACGGCCGTGCGAGCGCGCCGCCGTAGAGGGGCTGGAGCACCGGCGTCTCGACCTCGATGAAGCCGCGCTCGTCGAGGAACCGCCGGACCGCGGTGACCACGCGGCTGCGCAGGATGAAGAGCGCGCGCGCCTCCTCGTTGGCGATCAGGTCGAGCTCGCGGTGCCGGTAGCGCTGCTCGACGTCCGCGATGCCGTGGTACTTGTCGGGCGGCGGGCGAAGTGACTTGGCGAGCATCGTCCAGGAGTCCACGCGCACCGACAGCTCACCGCGGCGCGTCCGGAAAGGCGCGCCCGCGACGCCCACCAGATCGCCCAGGTCGAGGCCCACCAGCTGCTCGAAGGAGTCGCCCAGCACGTCCTTGCGGGCGTGGAGCTGCATGCGCCCGGTGAGGTCCGTGAGGTCGAGGAACGCGGCCTTTCCGTGCCCGCGGCGGGCCGTCAGCCGCCCGGCGAGCCTGACCGTGTCCGCCGTCTCCTCGCCATCCGCAAGACCTCCATGGCGCTCGAGCACCGCCGCGACGGGCGTCCGATCGGGGAAGTCGTACGGGAAAGGGATCGATGCCGGCGGCGCGCAGCTCCTCGAGCTTGCGCCGGCGTTCCTCGATCAAGCGCTCCTCGCCGCCGGCTTCCTGAGGCTCGCCGTGCGGCTGTTCGTCGGGGGACACGGTCGGCAGCGTACCCGCGCGCGAGGCGCCTGCGCGGGCGGGCGGCGGGCTCGCCCTACGCGGCTTCGATCTTCGTGACCTTGAGCTTGCGCGACGGCCCGCGTGGGACCTGCACGGTCACGGTGTCGCCCCGCTTGTGGCCCAGCAGCGCGCTGCCCACGGGGGACTCGTTCGAGAGCTTGTTCTCCGACGGCTCGGCCTCGGCGGACCCGACGATGTGGTACATGACCGACTGCCCGGACTTCTGGTCCTTTACCCATACCTTGGTCCCGACCGAGACCGTGCGGGCGTCGATCGACTTCTGGTCGATGACCGTTGCGTCGCGGAGCTTCTCCTCGAGGGTGGCGATCCGGGCCTCGAGCATGGCCTGCTCGTTCTTGGCGTGGTCGTACTCGGCGTTCTCGCTGATATCGCCGAACTCGCGCGCCTCCTTGATGCGCTCAGCCACCTCCCTGCGCTTCGTGGTGCGCAGGTGGTCGATCTCGCTCTTGAGCTTCTCGTAGCCCTCGGGTGTAAGAACGGCTTCTCTGGTCATATCGGCTGAAAACTCCCCGGAATGCGGGCCAAAAGCGGTCGGATAGGCCCTTTGAGGACCGGCAAGTATAGCGACGGCCCTAGCGGCCCCCGCAGGGCCGGCGGGCGATCAGCGATTTCGCTCGTATACGAGCCGCAAGCCCTTGAGGGTGAGCAGATCGTCGACGTGGTCGATGCTCTCGGTGAAGCCCACGATCACGCTTGCCATCCCGCCGGTCGCGATCGTCGTGACGCCCTCGCCGACCTCGGCGCGCAGCTTGGCGCAGATGCCGTCGACCTGGGCCGCGAAGCCGTGGACGATCCCGGACTGGAGCGCGGCGGTGGTCGATCGCCCGATCAGCGCCTGGGGCTCGGCGATGTCGACCTTCGTGAGCCGCGCGGCCCTCGAGGTGAGCGCCTCGATCGAGATCTCGATCCCGGGGCTGATGATGCCCCCGAGATACTCGCCCGCCGAGGAGACCACGTCGTAGTTGATCGCGGTGCCGAAGTCCACGACCACGCAGGCGTCCCCGCACATGTCGTAGCCCGCGACCGCATTGACGAGCCGGTCGGGGCCGAGCTCGTGTGGGTTCTCGAGCAGGATCGGCATGCCGGTCTTGGTGCCGGGCCCGACGATCAGGGCCTCGCGCTCGAGATAGCGCTCGAACATGTGGCGGTACTCCGAGACGAGCCGCGGCACGACCGACGACACCGCCTCGCCCTGGATCTGGTCGAAGCCGATCCCGCTCAGGGAGAGCAGGTTGTGCATCACGACCGCCAGCTCGTCGCCCGTCGACTGGCGGTCCGTCGAGAATCGCCAGTGCTCGACCAGGTCGGCGCCGTCGAATGCGCCGACATGGGTCTGCGTGTTGCCGACGTCGATCGTCAGGAGCACGACGCGATTATCTACGGGATGAGCGGCTCGAGGCGCTCGGCGCGCTGGCCGGGGGGCAGGCTGTCAAGCGCGCCGGCCAGCCGCTCGCCGCCCGGCAGTTCTAGGCCGGGATCGATCTCCAGCAGCGGAGCCAGCACGAACCGGCGGCTCGTCACCTCGGGGTGCGGCAGGCGCAGGCGCTCGGAATCGAGCACCTCGGACTCGATCAAGAGAACGTCGACGTCGATCGGCCGGGGACCGTGACGCGGGCCCGCGGTGCGACCCATCTCTCGCTCGATCGCCTTGCAGGCATCGAGTAACTCCAGGGGAGCGAGCCGCGTCTCGACGCGCACCACGGCGTTCAGGAAGTCGCGTTGGTCGGTCACCTCGCCCACGGGCTCGGTCTCGTAGACCGAGGAACCGGCGTCGACTCGCACCGCATCGAGCGCGCCGAGCCGAGCTGCCGCTTCGCGCAGATTGGCCAGGCGGTCACCGACGTTGGAGCCGAGCCCGAGCCAGGCCCGGGCCACTAACGGGTGACCTCTACCGATACCTCGTCGACCGGCAGCGGGATCGGCGGCTCGGGCTTCGTGGCCCGGACCACGATTCCCTTCGCCCCGAAGCGCTCCTCCAACATGTCCGCCACCGCGGTACAGACCCGCTCGAGGGTGCGATAGGACCGCTCCGTGGCGATCAGCGCGACGGCCTGACACACGGCGGCATAGTCGATCGTGTCCTCGAGGCGGTCGGTGACCGTCGCGTCGCAGTCCTCGACGTCGAACGTGACGTCGAAGACCATGCGCTGGCCGGTCTCCTGCTCGGCGTCGGTAACGCCGTGATGGGTGAACAGGGACAGGCCCGAGATCGCCACCGTCACGTACGAGTCGGAGGACCCGACGCCCTGGTCCTCCTCGTAGTCCCTGCCCTCGAAGCTGTCCATTGGAACGAATCGCCTGGAAATCGCGTTAAACGCGGCGCCTCGCCGCCCCGGCGTCCTCTAGCCCAAGGTAGCACCCGCCACGACCAGGGCATCGCGCGTCGCCGCGACGTCGTGGACGCGGAACATGTGAGCGCCCCGCTCGAAGGCCATCACGTTGACGGCCACCGTGCCGGCCACGCGTTCCTGCTCGGCGCGGCCGGTGAGCGTCCCGATGAAGCGCTTGCGCGATGCGCCCACGAGCACCGGCCGCCCGAGCGCGACGATCTCGTCGAGGCGCCGCAGCACCTCCAGATTGTGCTCGAGCGTCTTGCCGAAGCCGATGCCCGGATCGAGCCAGACGCGCTCTTCGGGGATCCCCGCCGCGACCGCGAACGCCAGCCGCTCCTCGAGGAAGGCGCTCACGTCGGAGACCACGTCCCCGTAACGGGGATCCTCCTGCATCGTCCGCGGCTCGCCGAGCATGTGGACGAGGCAGATCTCGGCACCCGACGCGGCGACCACGCCCGGCATGCCGGGATCGCCCCGCAATGCCGTGACGTCGTTCACGAACCGCGCGCCGGCCGCCGTCGCCGCGCGCGCGACGGCGGCCTTGGACGTGTCGATCGAAAACGGCACCTCCCCGCTCTCCCCGAGCGCCTCGACCACCGGCATCACGCGCCGCAGCTCCTCATCCTCGGCGACCGGCGCGGCGCCCGGCCGGGTCGACTCGCCGCCCACGTCGACGAGCGCCGCGCCCTCGCCCGCCATGCGGACGGCATGCGCGACCGCGGCCTCGGCGTCCATGTGCTCCCCGCCATCCGAGAACGAGTCGGGCGTCACGTTGAGCACGCCCATCACGGCCGGGCGTGTGAAGCGGGTCAAGTTGTGCGCTGCTGCTCGCGCTCGCGCAGCTCGATCCGGCGGATCTTCCCGGTGAGCGTCTTGGGCAGCTCTGCGACGAACTCGACCCGGCGCGGATACGCGTACGCGGAGTGGCGGTCGCGCACGAACCGCTTGATCTCGTCGGCGAGCTCCTGCGAGCCCTCGTGGCCGGCGGCCAGCACGACGAATGCCTTCACGACGTGACCGCGCCGCTCGTCGGGCGACGCGACCGCGGCCGCCTCGTGGACAGCGGGGTGCTCGATGCACGCGGACTCCACCTCGAAGGGGCCGATCCGGTATCCGGCAGAGATGATCACGTCGTCGGCGCGGCCCGCGTACCAGTAGTAGCCGTCCGCGTCCTGCTCGGCCGCGTCCTGCGTGTGGAACCAGTCGCCCCCGAAGGTCTC
The DNA here is from genome assembly GCA_963724065.1 of uncultured Solirubrobacterales bacterium. Classification (GTDB taxonomy): domain Bacteria; phylum Actinomycetota; class Thermoleophilia; order Solirubrobacterales; family JBBDJG01; genus DASRIA01. Next base: position 420,376 of record CAVRTB010000001.1, on the reverse strand, counting down.
GCGCGACTCCTCCGGCCGATTCCAGTAGCCGATCGGGTAGTGGGGGTTGGAGCGCGCCCGCAGGCAGATCTCGCCGCGCTCGCCGTGCTCGACCGCCCGCTCGTCCTCGTCGAGGATCTGCACGTCCCACCCGGGCATGGGCCGCCCCATCGAGCCCTCGCGCACTTCCATGAACGGGTAGTTCGCGACCAGGGGATACGACTCGGTCAACCCGTAGAAGTCCAGCACGGTGACGCCGTACTGGTCACGGAACCAGCGGATCGCCTCGGGGTTGAGCGGCTCCCCCGCCGAACAGACGACCCTGAAGTCCTGCGGATGCCGCTTCCCCGCCTCGGACACCGCCATCATCGCGCGCATCGCCGTCGGGGTCGTGAACACGTTCGTGGGGCGGTGCTTGGAGAGCACGGTCAACTGCTGCTCGGGATCGAAGCCGCCCTTCCGCTGGAAGACGAACTGAGTCGCCCCGAGCCGCCACGGCCCGAGCAGCGGCGCGATGCCGGCCGCCCAAGCCCACTCCCCCATGCCGTGGAACAGCTCGCCTTCGCGCAGGTCGTGGCAGTAGACGAACTCCTCGTGCGCGAGGACGTACCGGTGGGCATGGAGGATCCCCTTCGCGAGGCCGGTGGTGCCGGACGAGTAGTAGAGCTGCGCCGGATCGTCCGCCGCGGTAGCCGCCGTCGCGAAGTTCGCCGACGCCCGTGCAAGCAGATCGTCGTCGAGGACGATCACGTGCTCGACGAGGTCGCGGTCGACCCGGTCGGCGTTGTCCGCGTCGGTGACCAGGACCTTCGCCTGCGAGTCGGTCACCCGGTGGCGGATGCCCTCGTCGCCGTAGAGCACCGACATCGACAGCAGGATCGCGCCCGACTTCCAGGTCCCGAAGAACATCGCCGCGGTCTCGGGCGTCGGCGGCAGCAGCATCGCGACCCGGTCACCGCGCTCGACGCCGTGGTCGCGCAGCACGTTTGCGCACTTGGCCGCAAGGTCCTGTAGCTCTCCCCAGCTCACGCGGCGCTCGCTGCCGCGCCAGTCCTCCCAGATCATCGCGAGCTTGCCGCGCGGGTGCTTGTCGCACACGTCCGCGGCAATGTTGTAACGCGCCGGCACGTGCCACTGATGCGCAGCACGGGCTTCCTCGTAGGGGCGCGCGACTGTCGAGGTCACGGCGCGAGTATATGACTGACCGGAACTCGCTTGGCCGCGAATCCCGGGACCTCCGAGGGCGAGGCGTTTAGGGGTCGCGCCGCATCTCGGCCGTGCCGCCGGCGAGGCCGGGGCGCGGATGCGGATGCGGGCGCGGATCGGCGACGGGGCGCCGGCGCTCGGGCTCGACCGGAGGCGCGGCGGGCGGCTCCGGCTCCGGCACGCCGAACACTTCCTCCTCGGACTTGCCGGCCAGCAGCGCTTCGAACTCCTCGCGCTCGATCGTCTCGTGCTCGAGCAGCAGGCGGGAGAGGCGGTCGAGATCCTCGCGGCGGTCGCCCAGCACCTGGCGCGCAGTCTGGTGTGCCTCTTCGACGATGCGGCGGATCTCGTCGTCGATCTCGCGCGCGATCTCCTCCGAGTAGTCGGCTGTCGCGCTGAACTCGCGCCCGAGGAAAGGCTGTGACTGGTCGTGACCGAACGTGCGCGGCCCGAGCTTCTCCGACATGCCGAATCGCATCACCATCTGCTTCGCGGTGGCGGTGACCTTTTCGAGGTCGTTCGCCGCGCCGGTCGTGATCTCGCTGAAGACGATCTCCTCCGCCGCGCGCCCGCCGAGCGTCATCGCGAGGGTGTCCGAGAGCTCCGCGCGCGTGGTCAGGAACTTGTCCTCGGTCGGCATTGAGATCGTGTAACCGAGCGCCTGCCCGCGGGAGATGATCGAAATCTTGTGCACGGGGTCGGTGTTGTTGAGGTAGTGCGCGACCATCGCGTGACCCATCTCGTGGAAGGCGGTCACGAGTCGCTCCTTGTCGCCCATCACCCGGGTCTTCTTCTCCGGGCCGGCGATCACGCGCATGATGCCCTCTTCGAGCTCGATCTGGGTGATCTCGCGCTTGTTGTTGCGCGCCGCGAGCAGGGCCGCCTCGTTGACCAGGTTGGCCAGGTCGGCGCCGGTGAAGCCGGGCGTCTGGCCCGCGAGGTCGTCGAGCTGGATCTCCTTGCCGAGCGGCTTGCCGCGAGTGTGGACCTCGAGGATCCGCGCGCGGCCCTTGCGATCGGGCCGGTCGACGACGACCTGCCGGTCGAAGCGGCCGGGACGCAGCAGAGCGGGGTCGAGGATGTCCGGGCGGTTGGTGGCGGCGATCAGGATGATGTTGTCCTTCATCTCGAAGCCGTCCATCTCGACGAGCAGCTGGTTCAGCGTCTGCTCGCGCTCGTCGTGGCCGCCGCCGAGCCCGGCGCCGCGGTGGCGCCCGACCGCGTCGATCTCGTCCATGAAGATGATGCAGGGCGAGTTCTGCTTGGCCTGCTCGAACAGGTCACGCACTCGCGAGGCGCCCACGCCGACGAACATCTCGACGAAGTCGGAGCCGGAGATCGAGAAGAACGGAACGCCGGCCTCACCGGCCACGGCCCGCGCGAGGAGGGTCTTGCCCGTGCCGGGCGGCCCGTAGAGCAGCACGCCCTTGGGGATGCGTGCCCCGAGCGCCTGGAACTTCTTGGGATTCTCGAGGAACTCCTTGATCTCGTGCAGCTCTTCGACCGCCTCGTCGACACCGGCCACGTCGCGGAACGTCACCTTCGGTGAATCCACGGAGAGCCGCTTCGCTTTCGACTTGCCGAAGCTCATCACGCGTGAGCCCCCGCCCTGGACCGAGTTCATGAGGAATATCCAGAACGCGAGCAGCAGGATGAACGGCAGGATGTATGTGAGCAGCGAGACCCAGCTCGAGCCTCCCTTGCCCTTGACCGAGAGCGCGACCTCGTTCTTCCTGAGGAGGGGAATCAGCCGCGGCTCGTAGTTCTCCGGGTAGCCGGTCTCGTACTTCGTCTTGCCGTCGATCTGCGTGACGTTCACCGTGTTGTCCCGCGTCTTGAGCGTCACGCTCTTGACCTGGCCATTTTCGACCTGGGTCAGGAACTGGCCGAAGTTGGGCTTCGGCTTCTCGTCGGTCTGGCCGAGGAAACGCTGCGCGAAGAACGCGAGCACGACGACGATGAGGATCGGAAAGGTGGCGTTCTTGAGGAATCGACTCATCTGGATCGGCCTGGGGATGCGAAAAACGTCTTCCTGTGAGACTTCGAATCGAAGGCGCGAAAGACTCTGCCGGCCGCGAACAAGCCTAGCAGGGGGGTTGTGCGGTACAGCGCCTTTACGCGGCCGCGGCGGCGGCGGATCATGCAGGGGATATCGGCGGCGCGCGAGACGCCCTGAACCCCCGTCAGGCTGCGTGCAGCCGACCCTCCCCGGCGTGCTCGTCGATCGCCGCCACGTAGGGAAGGTTCCGATAGCGCTGGTTGAGGTCGAGGCCGTATCCCACCACGAAGCGGTTGGGTATCTCGAAGCCGACGTAGCGGATCGGCAGCTCGATCTTGCGGCGAGCCGGCTTGACGAGCAGAGCGCACACCTCCAGCGAGCGGGGATTGCGCCCGCGCAGGTTCCGCAGCAGGTAGTTGAGCGTCAGGCCGGAGTCGACGATGTCCTCGACGATCAGCACGTCCTTGCCCTCGATCGAGGAGTCGAGGTCCTTCAGGATCCGCACCACTCCGGAGGAATCCGTATCGGACCCGTAGCTCGACACAGCCATGAAGTCCAGCTCACAGGCAACGTGGACCTCGCGCATGAGGTCGGCGACGAAGAAGACCGCTCCCTTGAGGACGCCCATCATGAAGAGGTCACGGCCCTCGTAGTCGCGCGTGATCTGGGCTCCGAGCTCGGCCACCCGGTGCTGCAGGCGGTCGGCCTCGACGACCACCTCGCCGGGCCGCTGGTTCGGATCGGGCTCGGGCACGCCCGCCAGTCTAGATGACCATCCCGGATGGTCACCCGGTCGACGTGGCGACCGCGCGGGCGCGCAGGCGCACAGTCGCCGCAGTGTCCGTCGTGACCCTGAAGGCGTCGGACACGGCGACACCGGCTACCCAGGCGATCTCGTCGCCGGAGATCACGACCGGCAGCGATCGCCTCAGCGAGCGCGGGACCTTGCGGTCGCCGAAGATGTCCTGGAGGGACTTCGTCCCGCCCAGTCCGAGCGGGCGCATGCGATCGCCTTCCCGCCACGATCGGACGGTCAGCGGCAGCAGCAGCCGGCTCGCATCGAGGACGGGCTCGTCGAGCGAGCCACGCAGTGCGCCGTCGACGCCGCACTCCGAGCGGACCTCCCAAGCGCCGAAGCGACAGATTCCGGGCACGGCGAGAACCGCCGCCGTCGCAGGGCCGGGCTGCGGGTCGGTCACGAACCGCGCCAGCCCGTATTCCACCACCGCGCGCAGGCCCCCTCCGAGCTCGACCGTTCCGCTCCCGCCGCGCCGCGCGAGGCGCTCGATCTCTTCCACGCGGAGCCCGCTCAGCGGCGCGGCGCCACCCGCCGCGAGCTCGGCAAGCCGGCGCAGCACCAAGCGCCGGACGGGCGCCGCCTCGCCGGCGAGGCGGGCCAGCTCCACGGCCGGCGGGCGCCCGCCGGCGCCGCTGCGGGCGACGGCCTCGTCGACGGCGAGCTCGAGCACCTCCTGCTCGGCGCGCAGCTCGGCCGCGGTCGCGATCACGTTGCGCTCGGCCGCCGGGTGGATCTCGCGAAGGGCCGGGATCACGTCGAGGCGCAGGCGGTTGCGGGCGAGGGCGCGATCGAGGTTGGACTCATCCTCACGCCAGGCAAGCTCCAGGGCGCGACAGTACGCCCGGGTGTCCTCGCGCCGCACGTCCAGCAGCGGCCGCACGATCCGGTCCCGCAGCGGCTCCATGCCCAGCAACGCGCGGCGGCCGGGAGAAGTGGCGAGCCGGTAGAGAATCGTCTCGACCTGATCGGAGCGCGTGTGGCCGGTGGCGACGAGGTCCAGGTGCCCGCGTCCACGCGCGGCCTCGGCGGCTCCGTAGCGAGCCTCGCGTGCGCGTGCTTCGAGGTTGCCCCCCGGCTCGATCGCGACGCGCTCGACGTGGAGCCGCACCCCGAGCGACCCGCAGAAGCCGGCGCAGAAACGCTCGTCCTGATCCGCGGCCGCGCGCAGGCCGTGGTGGACGTGCAGGGCCTCGACCCGGGCGGTGCCGAGCACCGTGGCGACGGCATGCAGCAGGCAGACCGAGTCCGCCCCGCCGGACAGCAGCACGAGCACGCGCGACGGCGGGGCGAGCGCCCCGCTGGAGCCGATCGCCTCGCGTACCCGCTCAACGGGCCCGGTGGACATATCTCGTATTTAACGCTCCCTCGGGGTGCGGAGGAGTCCGTCGCCTGCCGATTGCTGACTCATGTCCTGTGCCGGACTCCCCAAGAGGCGGGCTTGCCGTGCCGTGGCGGCGCTCGCATCCCTCTCCCTGCTCCTGGCCGTCGTGGCGCTCGCCGCGCTCGGAGCCGACCGCGGGGCCGCCGAGGACCCCGCCGAGTCGGTGCCGGGCGAGCTGATCGTCGGATTCAAAGCCTCGGCCACCCAGTGGCAGGAGAAGCGCGCCGTCGAGAAGGCGAACGGCGAGATCGGCGACCGCATCGAGTCCGTCGACGCGGCGGTCGTGACCGTCGACCCGGACACGACGGACGCAGCCAGCACGCGCCTCGAGCGCAACCGCGCGGTCGAGTTCGTCGAGCCGAACTACGTGATCCGCGCCAACCGGATCCCCAACGACCGCTCGTTCTCTGAGCAGTGGGGCCTTCGCAATCTGGGGCACTTCGGCGGGAAGCCGGGCGCGGACATCGGTGCGACCGTCGCCTGGGATGCCGTCACCAGCAGCCCCGCGACCGTTGCCGTGGTCGACACGGGCGTCGCATACAAGCACCCGGACCTGATCGGGAACGCGTGGGTGAACCCCGGCGACCCCGTCAACGGCCTCGACGACGACGGCGACGGCTTCAACGACGACGTGTACGGGGCCGACTTCATCGGGAATGACTCCAACCCCGACGACGACGGCGGTCACGGCACCCATGTGGCGGGAATCATCGGCGCGCAGGGCAACAACGCAATCGGTGTCGCGGGCGTGAACTGGGGCGTGAACGTGATGGCGCTGAAGTTCCTCGACGAGAACGGCGAGGGGAACACCGCCGACGCGGCCAACGCGATCGACTACGCGGTCGCCCACGGGGCGCGCGTGGTCAACGCAAGCTGGGGCGGGCCAGCCTTCAGCATGGCGCTCTTCGGCGCGATCAAGCGCGCCGGCGAGCGCGGCACACTGATCGTCGCGGCGGCGGGGAACGAGGGTGTCAACGCGGACGTCAAGCCCGACTACCCCGCGGCCTTCGACCTGTCCAACATCGTTTCCGTGGCAGCGACGGACCGGTCCGACCGGTTGCTCGACTTCTCGAACTACGGCTCGAAGTCCGTCGACCTCGCAGCACCCGGTGACGACGTGTACTCCACGGTCCCGCGCGCCGCCGACCCGAGCGGATATGCCTCGTTCAGCGGAACCTCGATGGCGGCGCCGTTCGTGAGCGGCGCGGCGGCGCTGTACCTTGCCCGCTTCCCGCAGGCGAGCGCCGACCAGGTGAAGGCGGCGCTGATGCAGAGCACCGACCGTCTCCCGACGCTGTCCGGAAAGACGGTCAGCGGCGGCCGCCTGAACATCGGGCGCGCGATCGGCGCCGCGGCCCCGGCTGCGACCCGCCCGGCGCGCGACACGACGCCGCCCTCTGCGTTCGCCCTGATCCGCCCGCGCAACCGCCTCGCGACCCGCAAGCGCGCGCTCGGCTTCAAGTGGCAGCGCTCACGCGACTCCGGCGGGATCCGGCTCTACCGCATCTACCTGAACGGGAAGCGTGTCCGCACGGTCAAGGACAAGGACGGTCCAGGCGGAGGCGACCCGCGCCCGCGGACGAAGTTCCGCCTGCGCGGCGGCAGGCACCGCTGGTTCGTGCGGGCATACGACTACGCCGGCAACAGGCGCACGAGCCGCGCGTTCGCAGGTTCGCGCTCACGCAAGAGCAGCGTGCTCTACGTGAAACAACGCGGTCCGCACGGCAAGCGCCTCCCCTGATCCCGGCCGGGCCTAGTCCACCGGCGACCGCGCGATGTAGAGCGCCGTAGGCTCCTTGAATCCCTTCAGCTGAACCTCGCCGATCGGCTCGAAATCGAGGTCGGTGCGCGCTCCCACCGCCTCCACCACGGGCGCGGTCACGAGTACCTCGGCCGCGTGCGCGCGCGCCACGACACGTGACGCGAGGTTCACGTTGCCACCGAAGTAATCGCCGTCGCGGTACACCGTGCGCCCGTAGTGGATGCCGATGCGCGGGCTCGAGCGGCGCTCGAACCCCTCCTGGAAGCCGATCGCCCAGTCCGTCAGGGCGACGGGATCGGTGCCCACGATCATCACGCCGTCGCCGATGTTCTTGACGACTCGGGCGCTGCCGGGCAACGACTCCTCCACGGACGCGACGAAGCTCTCGACCAGATCGAGCGCCTCCTGCTCGCCCTCCTCCTCCGTGAACCGCACGAAGCCCACGAGGTCCGCGAACGCGATCGCGACACGCAGCTGCCCGAGGGCCGCACCGTCGTCATCGAGCAGATCGGTCCACATGTTCGCGATCACGTCCTGCTCGACCGAGTGCCTCAGGAAGTTGCGGTGCAGGTAGACCATCAGCGGCATGGTCTGCGGCAGCAGCTCCGAGATCAGGTCGCCCATCTCCTGCGACATGTCCGTCGAGGGGACGCCGTCCTTGATCAGGGGCTCGTGCACGTAGATGCGGAACAGGCGTGCCTCGGCGTCCGCGATCTGCCGGAGCGCTTGGCCGTAGACGTGCAACACCTGGAGGAACGCGACCAGCGGAAAGCCCGCTTCGAGCACGGCGCCCATGTAGCGCAGCGCTTCGAGGTCCTCCTCCCCGAGGTGGTCCAGCATCCAGGCCGGCAGGCCCATCGACCGCCACAGGCGCTCGATCAGCGCGGGCTCGAGCCTGGTCTCGGCGGCCGCGGCGTCGAGGTCGTAGCGGCTCTCACGGGCCGGGAACAGCTCGTCCACGTACCCGAAGGCAAGGCGACCGTCCTCCCCGCCCGCCTTGATCTCCTCGAGCGAGTGACCCTGCTCGCGCAGCCGCGCCACGATGCGGGCATGCGCCGCGGCTGCGCGCGTCCAGCGCCCGCGGTAGTCGGGGATGATGCCCTGCTCACCCCAGCGTTTGAGGGTCGCCGTCGACACTCCCGCCTGCCGCGCAGCGGCGGCGAGGCTTATCTCATCGGCCTCGGGCACCGGGCCAAGCTACTAGACGGTTGCCGATCCGATGCGGCCGGCGTGTTACCGGCCGAGGCGCGCCGTGACCCGCACCTCGTTGAGCGAGGTGTCCGGCTCGCCGAGCCGCAGGAATCCGCGGGCTGGATGCAGCTCGCGACAGAACGGGCAGCGCATCAGCGCCCCGATCGCCACGGGCGCGGACGCAACGATCGGCACGTCGCACGATGGACACGCAAGCGTCCCCCGGCCGATTGTCTTCGCAGCCTCGCGCGTGTCCTTGCGCGGGAGGTGGATCTCGTTTGCGCGCAACTGCTGCAGCTCTTCACGATCACCGGGCTCCCCGAGGATGCTCATGACCCAAAGTTTAGGGGTCGATCAGAACGCCGGGGTTGAGGACCGCCCCCGGGTCGAGGGTCGCCTTCGCCGCGCGCAGCGCATCGGCGAAGCGATCCGGTCGCTGGCGGTCGTACCAGGGCCGATGGTCCCGCCCGACCGCGTGGTGGTGGGTGATCGTCCCGCCTCCGGCGATCACGGCGTCCGCGGCGGCCGCCTTGATCTCGTCCCACTGCTCGAGCTCCGATCCGCGCCGCGCGGGTGCGAGCACCGTGAAGTACGGCGCTGGGCCGTCGGGATACACGTGCGTGAACCGGCACATCACGCGACCGTCGCCACAGACCTCGCGCACGGCGCGCTCGGTCGCGTCGAGCACCGCCGTGTGAAACGCGGCGAACCGGTCCCAGGTGATCGCGGTCTCGAACGTGTCGCTGATCACGCCGCACGCGACGAACGTGTCGCGCAGGTAGGGCGCGCGCAGGAATGTGTCCCGCCACGCCCCGACCGAGTCCTTGCCTTCGCTGCGCCGCGTGATCGCGCCTCCGTGATCGGCAGCGAGCTCGAGCGCGCGGTCCATCCACGCGTCGACCGGGTGATCCGCGGATTCGAAGCCCAGCACGAGCAGGGCCCCTTCCGCGGAGGCACCGGTGATCTCCGCCTCGGCCGGATCCAGCAGGCGGCAGTTCGTGGGGTACAGCCCGCTCTGCGAGAGCGCCCGCACGGCCTCGGCCCCCGTCTGCAGGTCCGGGTAGGTGACGCCCGCCGAGGCCTTGTGGGTCGGGCGGTCCTGGACTCGCATCCACGCCTGCGTGATCACGCCGAGGATTCCCTCCGAGCCGAGCAGCATGCGGTCCGGGCTCGGGCCGGCACCCGATCCCGGCAGGCGGCGCGTCTCGATCATGCCGGTGGGAGTGACCGCCGTGATCGACTCGACGAGGTCGTCGATGTGCGTGTAGAGCGTTGCGAAGTGACCGCCGGCCCGCGTCGCGATCCAGCCGCCGAGCGTCGAGAGCTGGAAGGACTGCGGGAAATGACGCAGCGTGAGGTCGTGCTCGCGCAACTGGTCCTCGAGGCCCGGCCCTGTGGCGCCACCCTGGATCAGCGCCGCACGCGACGCGCGGTCGATCTCGAGCACGCGGTCGAGACGTCCGAGGTCGATCGTGACGGTGCCCGCGTACCCGTCGCCGACGCGCGGCTCGACGCCGCCGACCACGCTCGTTCCGCCGCCGTACGGGATCGCCGCCGCGCCGCGCTCCTCGCACCAGTCGAGCAGCTCCACCACCTGCTTCGCGTCGGCCGGGCGCGCGACGACGTCGGGCACGTGGTCGAAGCGCCCGCGGAAGGCGCGCACGATGTCGCGGTAGGCCTTCCCATAGGCGTGCGAAGCGCGCTCGTAATCATCGTCCGTGCAGATCTCCGCCAGCGATGCGGGCGGCGAGAGCCGCGGTGCCGGCAGCTCCACCCGGTCGAGCGGGACGGGCTGCTCGACGGTCCCGTCGCCGAACCCGAGGTGGGCGCGGATGCCCTCGGCGGCAGTGCGCAGCTCCCCCGGCGAAGGCTGCTCGTCCTCGTAGCCCCACCCCCAGAATTTTCGGCGGCGAACCGGGGTTGGTGGCGCCTGCGTCACAGCACCGCCGAACCGCGCAGTACTACCAATGCACTCCCCGCATCAAATGGGCGAACGCGATGCCCTCGGTCGAGACCTCTGCGTCCTTCTTCTTCTCGCCCTTCGCCGCCGCGCTCTCCGGGAAGAGCTTGTAGGCCGTGTTGAGGATCACGTCGACGGACTTCGGCGCGAGCGTGTACAGCACCTCGCCGAAGGTCCCGAGCCGCGTGGCGACCTTCTTCGGCCTCTGGATGATGGCCTGCACGATCAGGTCGGCGGCCTCTTCGGGCGAGGCGGTCGGGAACGCGTCGTAGATGCCGGTGGGCGCGATCATCGGAGTGCGCACCAGCGGCATGTAGACGGTCGTCACGAACACCTTGTCGTCGACGAGCTCCGACGCCATCGAGCGCGAGAACGCATCGAGCGCGCTCTTGCTGGCGACGTACGCCGAGAATCGCGGCGTGTTCGTCTGCGCTCCGATCGAGGAGATGTTGATGATGTGGCCCGACTTTCGCTGTCGCATGCTCGGCAGGAACCCCATGATCAGCTTCAGCGCGCCGAAGTAGTTGAGCTGCATCGTGCGCTGGTAGTCGTGAAAGCGGTCATAGGAGTTCGCGACCGACCGGCGGATCGAGCGGCCCGCGTTGTTGACGAGCACGTCCACGCGTCCATGCTCGCGGAGCACGTCCGCGACAAGGCGGTCGGCATCCTCGAGGTCCGCGAGATCGGCCGGATGCACGGTCGCCGCGCCGCCCGCCTGCTCGATTTCGCCCTTGATCTCCTGCAGCTTGTCCTCGGAGCGCGCCACGAGCGCGACGATCCCGCCCGCCTCGCCGACCTTCATCGCGAGGGCCTGGCCGATGCCGCTCGAGGCGCCCGTGATGACGACCACCTTGCCCTCGATGGCGCCGCGCAGGCTGCGGTCCTTGAACAGGTCCGGGTCGAGGTTGCGCTCCCAGTAGTCCCACAGCCGGTCGGCGTATGCCTCCAGCGCGGGAACCTGGATGCCAGTGCCCTCGAGCGCCCGCTGCGCGTCGCGCGCGTCGTAGTCGCTCGGATAGTCGATGTAGGTGAGGACCTCTCGCGGGATCCCGAAGTCACCCAGCAGCTGGTCGATGATCCGCCGCACCGGCGGCAGCTGCGCGACCATCGAGCGTGCTCCCTTCGGCATGACGTTCATCATCTGGCGGTCGATGCGCATGCTCGCCTCGGGCGCGTGCCCGGCCCGCGCGAAGGTGTTGACCAGCTGGCCGGCCGACTTCGGCTTCGGGTCCGTGAGATGGAAGGCCTGCCCGTCCAGCCCGGGCTGGTGCGCGATGTGATCCATCGCCTGCGCCACGAAGTCGACCGGGACCACGTTGATCTTGCCGCCTTCCAGACCGATCACCGGCATCCACCTCGGGATCAGGTCCCGCAGCTTCTGGATCACCTTGAAGAAGTAGTAGGGGCCGTCGATCTTGTCCATCTCGCCTGTCTGCGAGTGCCCGACGACGATCGCGGGCCGGTAAACCCGCCACGGCACGTCCGCCTCGTCGCGCACGAGCTTCTCGGACTCGAACTTGGTCCGGGAGTAGGGATCGGCGAGCTTCTGCCCCTCGTCGAACATGTCCTCGCGGAACAGGCCGCGGTAGCGACCCGACACGGCGATCGAGCTGGTGTGGTGGAAGATGCTCGCGCCCAGTTCGTTCGCGAGCTCGACCGCGTGGCGGGTGCCGTCCACGTTCGCTCGCCGGTTGCTCTCCTCGTCGGCCGACATGTCGTAGACGGCGGCGAGGTGGAAGAAGTGGTCGACCCCCCGGAGGCGCTCCTTGTCGGGATCGGAGACACCGAGCCCCGGCGCCGTCAGATCGCCGATCACCGGGACGATCCGCTCGGGCCCGGGGTCCCAGGACGACAGCAGCTCCTCGAGCCGCGCCCGTGAGCCCTCGCGCACGAGCACGTAGACGGTGCCCTCGCGCTTCAGCAGTTCGCTCACCAGGTGACGCCCGATGAAGCCGGTCGCGCCCGTGACGAAGTACCTCATGCTTCTCTCCTCACCCGATTGTTGAACCCTGCGCGAACGCGCGGGCGAAACATATACGTGCGCGGCCGGCCGAGGCTTCGCCCACGTCTAGATGAAGGCAGAACCGCGCGCGACGAGGTTCCGGAACACCGCCTCTTGGACCGTGTGGCGCACCTGCTCGGAGAGCTCGAATACGAGCGCGCGGTCGCGGGCGGCCTCCGGGCCGTGTGCGGAGAGGTCGATCGGCTCGCAGAACTCGATCCGCCACTTCGACGGCAGCGGAATGGCACCCGCCGGCCCGAGCCACGGGAACGTGGGCGTCAGGGGAAAGTACGGCGCCCCCGTGAGCCGCGACAGGATCCGGGACTCGCCGAGCTTCGGGTAGATCTCCTCCGCGCCGACCACCGCCACCGGCACGATCGGCGCGCCCGTGCGCAGCGCGAGCTCGACGAAGCCCCCGCGGCCGAAGCGCTGAAGGCGGTAGCGCTCGGAGAACGGCTTGCCCGCGCCCTTCGACCCCTCGGGGAACACCATCACGAGGTGGCCCTGCTCGAGTAGGCGCATCGCGTTGTAGGGGGAGGCGACCACGCCGCCGATCCGCCGCATGAAGGCGCTCACCCACGGCAGCCGGAACGCCCAATCGAGCACCATGAACCGCGGATGGCGCGGCAGCGGATGGTGCTTGAGGATCGCGACGCTCATCATCGCCGCGTCCCACGGCAGCACTCCCGCGTGGTTCGCGACCAGCAGCGCCTGACCGTGGGAAGGCACGTTGGCCACTCCCGTCGCCTCTGTCCGCCACCACCGGCGATAAAGGAGCTCGAACAACGGATACACGATCTCCACCATCTCCTCGTCGAAGCCCCATTCGTCCTGCGCGTACTCGCCCCGCAGCCGGCGCGCGGCACGGTCCGCGATATCGCGCGCCGAGCCGGGCAGCGTGCCCGCGGCCCGCTCGACGGCCGCCGGCAGATCGCTGCCCTGGCGAGTCGCCTCACGAAGCATCGCGAGGAAGTCGAATGCCGCGCGCGCCGCCTCGGGCTCGGGACGACGCAGCGGCGGGCGCTGCTCGGCGACCCGCGCCGCGTCGGCTTCGGCCTCCATGTCGAGGCGTAGGCGGCGCGCCCGCTCGCGCTGAGTCGCATGGCGGTCCGCGCTCATGCGGCCAGACCGGCAGGGTCGCGCAGATCGGGTAGCGCACGGCGGCCGCGCAGCTCCGCAACGAAGTCGTCGACCGCGTCCATCGTGGATCGCGGGCGGAAGCCGACCTCCTCGACCAAGCGCCGGCAGTCGATCGTGAGGCCGTTGCGCAGCCACAGGACCGCCTCCTCGGGCAGCCGCGGCAGGCCGAAGCGCGCTCCCGCGCCGAGCGCCGCGCCGAACAGCGGCGCCGGCACGGGTGCGGGAACCCGCCCGGCGAGGCGCAACAACCGGCTGAGGGACACGCTCCCCTCGCCCGCCACGTTCACCGGTCCGCGCACGGGGTTGCGCACGGCCGCCTCGAGCGCCGAAACCGCATCCTCGGCGTGCACGAATTGGAGCAGCGGGTCGTACCCGAGCTGGGTCGGGACCACGGACCGCTGCAGGTACCGGGTCAGCGGCGAGTCGATCGCGGTGCCGAGCGTCGGCTGGTAGCGCAGCATCATCACCTTGACCTCCGCGAATCGGCGCGCGAAGTTCTCGAAGTAGTTCTCGAGCTCGCCGATGTCGCGCTGGAAACGCGTCCGCAGCGGAAAACGGCTGGCCATATCCTCGGTGAAGAAGTTGGGCGCGTTGGGCTCGGCGCCATAGATCGCCGCCGACCCGCGGACGACGATCGTGCGGACCGACTCGGCCTTCTCGCAAGCGGCGAGCAACTGGAGCGACCCGATCACGTTGATGTCGTGCAGCTGCGACGGCGCCTTCCCCGGCTCGGGGACCAGCAGGACGTCGCAATGGACGACCGTGTCGATCTCGGTCCGGGGCAGCAACTTCGAGAGCAGCGGGTTGCGGATGTCCGCGCGGATGAACTCAGTGCGTCCGAGGTCAGCCGCCGGCGGCCGCACGTCGAGCCCCGCGATGTACTCGAACTCCGGCGCGCGCTCGAGGCGGCGGGCGAGCTCCGTGCCCCAGAATCCCGAGACGCCGGTGATCAGGACCCGGCGGCCCATCAGCGCGATCGGCTGCCGGAGCCCCCGGTCGACTTGCGGGCCGTCGACTTGCGGGCCCCTGACTTCCTCGCCGTCGTCTTGCGGGCCGTCGACTTCTTGCGGGCCGTCGACTTCTTCGCGGTCGTCGACTTCTTCGCGGTCGTCTTGCGCGCCGCGGTCTTTCTTGCGGTCGACTTGCGGGCGGTCGACTTGCCGGCGGTCGACTTCGACGCGCCGGGCCGGCGCAGCCGGGTCGCCGCTGCAAGCCGCGACTCGAGGCTCTCGACCTGACTCGCGAGCCGCTCGATCGCGCCGCGCAACTCCTTCATCTCGTCGCCGGTCATCTGCCGCAGGTCGGTGAGCGCATCGCGGACGCGCTCGCTCACCCCGGCGGCGGCCTCGGCGCGGCGCTGTCCCGCCTCGCGCACGCCGCGCCGCGCGCGCTCTGCGCGGTTCACGACTTCGTCGACGACCTCCTGTGCCCGCTCACGTGTCAGCCCGGCCGACCCGACGGTGGTATGGACGGTGCGCTCGACCGCGCGCCGCACGCCGTCGACCCCAGGACGCGACTGGCCGGCGGACGACGCGGCCGACCCGGCTTTCGCTTTGCGCGGCGTCTTCCGCGCGCTGGACCTGCGAGCGGGCGGCATCGCTAGCCCTCGGGCACGATTACCGGAGGCTCGCCCGGGATTCCCTCCCGGGCTGCATCGCGACGCAGAGTGCCGACGTCCCTGCCGAGTTGCTCGAGGCGCGTATCGACGCGGTCGACCTGGGCCGTCAGGTTCGCATCGGACGCACGCGTCTCTTCACTGAGCGCCTCCATGCGTACGCCGAGCTTGTCCACGGCGTCCTCGACCTCCTCCAGGCGCTGGGAGATCGTGCGCAGCCGCCGCCCGAGCTTCTCGAGCTCGGAGGCGGTCGGCAGGTTGAGAGCGTCCATCGCCGACTGCTGTGCCTGTGCGACCTTCTCGCGCGCCGAGAAGGCACGCGAGAGCGCGGAGTTGACGACCGGGTTCTCGAGCATGTCGTCGGCGATGCGGCCGATCGCGTCTTCCGCCTGGCCGGCGATGCGCTTCCGGATGCCGGTCTGCTCGGGATCGTCGCTGAAGTGGTCTGCGCTGCTCATATATATGGACTCCCTCCGGGGGATGGGGTTCCTTGCGGGAAGTGGTGCCGGTTTGCGGCCTCGAGGGGCGACCCGGGCGCATTCGGGACGCTAGCGCAATCCGCCGGGCACAGAAGCTGCGATCGGCGAAGGCTGTCGCCCGAGCCCCGCGATCGACCCGCGCGAAGACCGTCGAAAGTCTCTACCCAGACTCGAGGGTTAGGCAGGTGGAGGCCTTTGCGGAGACACCGTCTCGCGGGCGCTCGCCCGATCGGTCGACCGATACGCCCAGATCGCTCGCCCCCACACACCCGGTCAACGGAGGATTAAGTCCCGCGCGGATCACTCAAGTCAGGCGGTCATGGGGTCGATCAATGCAGGCATACGGCGTACCGGTGCAATTGGCGCATCGGTGCGCGTTTTTTTGTCAAGTACCACGCAACCAAGCCGATCCAACTATCATGACCACGTGGGAGGCACCGAGATTGAGGCAGGGGACTGCCGTCGGCGTACTTCGCCTGCGTGCAGTGGACGGTTCAGCGTTGCAAGGCTGGGGCCCGGTAGGTAGCGTGACCCTCTCTTGCAGTACGTTCCCGGCGCCCCACGAGGGTGCGGGATGTCAACACGGCGCGCAGAGCGAGGCTCGGTAACAAGATGAAGCGGAAGATCCTCTTCAGCATGCTGACGGTGACCCTTTTCGTCGCCGGCTTCAGCATTGCCGCGTTCCCGGCGCTTGCGGAGCTGCGCACGATCACGATCACCCTGGTCGGCGGGCAGGAAGTCGTGACCACGGTCGACGTGCCCCCGGGAACGCCGCCCGACGCGATCCAGCTCCCGGAGCTCAGCGCTCCGATCAAGAAGGTCGAGGACGGCGGGCCGTCCGCTCCCGCGACTGCGCCCGCTCCCGACAACGGCGGCGACGACACGGCGGACAAGCCCGAGACCGACAAGGCGCCCGCTCCCGGTGAGTTCCTCGAGGAGGGCGAGAAGGCGAAGCCGAAGAAGCGCAAGCGCACGAAGCCCGGCGCGATTCGCCGCCTCGACGGTTCGCCTACGCGCGACAACCCGACGCTCACGCTCGGCCTTCCGGGTCCGGCGCCCGTCGGCGTCCCCAACTTCGTGATCAGCAAGTTCCGCATCCCGCCCTTCCTTCTCCCGATCTACCAGGCAGCCGGAACGCAGTACGGCATCCGCTGGGAAGTGCTCGCCGCGATCAACGAGATCGAGACGGACTACGGGCGCAACCTGAACGTGTCTTCGGCCGGTGCGCTCGGATGGATGCAGTTCATCCCGTCGTCGTGGCGCATGTACGGCACCGACGCGAACAAGGACGGCGAGCGCGACCCGTACAACCCCGTGGACGCGATCTTCGCCGCGGCGCGCTACCTCAAGGCGGCCGGCGCAGACGACGACCTTCGCCGCGCGATCTTTGCTTACAACCACGCCGACTGGTATGTCGACTCCGTGATGATGCGCGCGCGCCTGATCTCCGGTCTGCCGGCCGACCTCGTGGGCTCGCTCACGGGGCTCACCCAGGGTCACTTCCCCGTGCACGCCCGCGCGCGTTATGCCGACGACCTCGCCGAGCGCGAACTACGTCGCCTCGGCAAGAAGGTCCGCCGCAACCACAACGCTGCGAAGATCGTCGAGTCGAACGACCGGCGTCGCTCGATCAACATCTACGCACGCCGCGGCGCCCCGGCGATCGCCGTCAACGACGGCGTCGTCAAGAAGGTCGGCGTGAGCCGCAAGCTCGGCCGGTTCATCATCCTTCAGGACGTCTACGGCAACCGCTACACGTACGCACACCTCGCGAAGGTGGCGAAGCGCTACCCGGTCCCGAAGAGCTTCGACGACCACCGCGTGCGCGACGAGTTCCGGGCCGCGCGCTCCTCGCGGTCGGGCCGGGACGACAAGCTGCCGAAGCCCGATGCCCCCGCGAGCGCGGGTGTGCAAAAGGTCGAGCGTGACCCGGCCGGCGACCCCGCCGGCGTCCAGGCGGCCGACGTCAGCTCCGCAACCGGCGTCGCCGAGCAGGCGGAGATCGAGAAGGAGCGGCTGTTCGCCGACCCGAGCCGCCCCGGCAACCGTGATACCGCCGAGCAGACCGGGCAGCTCCTGGACGAGGCCGGCTTCGAGGTCTTCAAGGTCTACTTCAGCAAGGTGCTGAGGCTCAAGCCGTCTGAAGTCAAGCTCAAGACCCTCAAGAAGGGGTCGAAGGTCATCGGCGGCACCGTCCTCGGCCGCATCGGCAAGATCGAGGAGGGTCCCGGCTCCAAGCTCGGCCCGCACCTCAACTTCTCTCTGCGCCCCGCCGGCCGCGGTGCCCCGCGGATCGACCCGAAGCCGATCCTCGACGGCTGGAAGCTGCTCGAGGCGACCGCGATCTACCGGGCCGCGGGCAAGAACGCGCTGGTGAACGACGCGGGCGTCGGTCAGGTGCTGCTCATGTCGAAGGACGAGCTCACCCGCCGCGTCCTGGCGAACTCGGACATCGACATCTACCCATGCGGGCGTCTCGACATCCGCACCGGCCAGGTCGACCGCCGCGTGCTGGCGGCGCTCGAGTTCCTCGCCGCCTCCGGCCTCCGCCCCACCGTCACCTCGCTCAAGTGCGGCCACGGCTACTACACGGCATCCGGCAACGTCTCGCACCACAGCTCGGGGAACGCGATCGACATCGCGAAGATCAACGACACGCCGATTCTCGGGCACCAGGGTCGCGGCTCGATCACGGAGACCACCGTGCGCAAGCTGATGACGCTCCAGGGCCCGATGCAGCCGAGCCAGATCATCTCCCTGATGGATCTGGGCGGCTCCACATATGCGATGGGCGACCACGCCGACCACATCCACGTCGGCTACCGGCCGCTGCTGGGCTCGAATGCCAAGCTCGGCCGCGCGGCACGGCGGATCCTGTCTGCGAACCAATGGGACCGCTTCGTCGACCGAATCGCCGACATCAAGAACCCGGTGGTTCGCACGACGCCGTCGAAGTACTCCATCAAGGTCAAGCGCAAGCGCTCCTCGCGCCAGCGTTCGAGCCAAGCCCACTTGGGCGAGTAGACCGGCCGCCACGGCGCCCCACCGGCAGCTGTTCCGGTTCTCACAACTCGACTTCCCGTTTGCGCTCGGCCCGCCTGACGGCCGCTACCTCGAACGCGGGCCTGACGGTGAGGATCGCGCGGTGGTCGTCTTCAGCGCCCTGCACGCGCCGCGCGCCTCGCGACTGAGGCGGAGACGACCCGCCGTGCTTGCGCCCGGCGACGCGCAACCGGAGGCCGTGCCGATCACGCGGGTGACCGTGATCGACGCGGAGGAGTTCGCGGGTGAGGAGCAGGCGCGCGCGTGGCTCGGCGGGTGCGGCGGACGGGGCGACGAGGCTGACCAAGAGGTCAAGTGGGCGATCGACCACGTCAACGTCGTGGTCGCCGCGTACCGGGTAGCGGCCTGGGACCCGCACGCGCGCGACGTCGATGGCGGTCAGGCGCTGCGGGTGAGGCTCGGCTACGGCAGCGGCGCCGAGCTCGTCAACGGCGCATGGAACGAGGCGCTGCTGATGCCGTCCGACCGTGGTGCGCGGGTACGCCGGCGGGTGCTTTCTCCCGAGGAGCAGCTCGCCGGGATCCTCACCGGGCGACGCCCGCGCGGCTTTCCGAGCGAGGAGCTACTGCTGCGCGCACGGCTCGACCTCGATGCCGGGCGCCACGTCGAGGCCGCGTTGCAGGCACGCGCGGCGGCGGAGGCCCTGGCGGCGGAGCTCGAGCGAGACGACACGGCGACCGACACGGCGACGCGTCATGTGGAGGGAGCCGGCGCCCTCGGTCGTGCCGCGCTGTCCACCGGCCTTGCCGGTGAGCACGTCGACCAGCTCCGGAAGATGGTGGCCGAGCTCGAGCGAACGGTCCGGCGCCGGCGTCACACCTGAGTCAGCCGGGCGCCGCGCGGCGCCCGAGCGTCTCGAGCAGAGCGCCGAAGCGCCGTTGCATCCAGGCCCGCCCGCCGACGGCGAGGAGGATCGCGTCGAGGATGCCCGCGCGTTCGACGACAGCCTCGAGCCGGACCGCCGTGCCGGCGCCCGAGGGCCGCAACGTCCACGTCACCCGTGCGCTCGTGCGGCGCCCGACCGCGGCCCTTCCCGACAGGCGGGTTGGCGGCCGGGTCTCGCTGACGCGCGTGCGCGCGCTGCGCCCGAGGCCGAGCGGGCCCCGGAGGCGGACGACTCCGCCCACCGCGGGCCCTCCTTCCGGCGGGCGCTCGAGGCTCACGACCTCGATGAAGCGGTCCGCGAGCTGCCAGTGCTGCTCGAGATCCGCGAGGTAGGCGAACAACGCCTCCAGCGGCGCATGGACGACGCGCTCGGCGATCACGACCCGGCTCACAACAGGCGCAGCAACGCCTCCAGCTCGTCGACCACGTCGCCCTCGAGGCGCACCGCCGCATCACCGTCGTATGGAGTGGGCCCCTTGGTGACGATCGCCACCGAACCACCCGCGGAACGGGTCACGCTCGGCAACCCCGCCACGGGGTAGACCTCGAGCGAGCTGCCCACGCAGAGCAGCAGGTCGGCGCCGGCGCACAGCGCCTGCGCCTCGTGCATCGCGTCCTCGGGCAACATCTCGCCGAACAGCACCACGTCCGGCTTGACGGCACCGTCACACGAGCAGCGCGCGATCCCGTCGGCGTCGAACAGTGACTCCACGCGCGCGGACGGGTAGGTCTCCCCGCACCGCCAGCAGGACGCCGTGTCGATGGTCCCGTGCACCTCGATCACCCGCCGCGATCCCGCACGCCTGTGCAAGGTGTCGATGTTCTGCGTGATGACCGCGTCGAGCATGCCACGCGTCTCGAGCTCGGCGAGCACGCGGTGCGCCGCGTTCGGCTGCTTGTCCGCGAGCATTCCGAACCGCGGGCGGTAGTAGGACCAGAAGCGGGCGGGCTCGTTGAGGAACACGTCGATGTGCGCGACCTCCATCGGATCGACGTTCTCCCAGATGCCGGTTCCCGGGGACCGGAAGTCGGGGATGCCCGAGGGAACGGAGATGCCGGCGCCGGTGAGGGCGACGGTGGAGCCCGACGAGTTGATCAACTCGGCTAGGCGATCGATGCTCATCGGCAGTCTGCCGACTGCGAACTGCTCACTTTCCCTTGAAGCTCGCCTTGCGCTTCTGGATGAATGCGGAGATGCCCTCCTTCGCGTCCTCCGAGCCGAAGGCGGTGGCAAAGCCGCGCTTCTCGGCTGCGATGCCCTCGTCGAGGTCACCGTTGTTCGAGACCTGCTTGATCTGCTCGATCGCGATCGGCGGCTGACCGGCCAGCTTGCGCGCCCAGTTCAGGGCCGTGTCCAGCAGTTCTTCGTCGGGCACCACGGCGTGAGCGAGCCCGACGCGGTAGGCCTCCTCGGCCGAGATCGCGTCGCCGGTCAGGTTCATCTCGAGCGCCTTTGCCTCCCCGACGAGCCGCGGCAGCCGCTGCGTCCCGCCGAAGCCGGGGATGATCCCGAGGTTGATCTCGGGCTGGCCGAACGTCGCCGACTCGGCCGCGAGGCGGAAGTCGCACGCCATCGACAGCTCACACCCGCCCCCGAAGGCGATGCTGTTCACGGCGGCGATCGTGGTCGTGCTCGAGTGCTCCATCTCGCGCAGCATCGCGTGGCCGGAGTCGAGCAGCCCTGCGCCGCCAGAGGCATCCATCTTCGTGAACTCCTTGATGTCGGCACCGGCGGAGAACGTGAAGATGTTGCTCGACGCGATCACGACGGAGCGGATCCGCGAGCTCTCGTGGCAGTGCTTCCAGACCTCGCCGAACTCCGTGATCACCTGTGGGCTGAGCGGATTCGCGGGCGGGCGGTTCAGCCAGATGATCGCGACCTCGCCGCGCGTCTCGAGCAGCACCGTCTCCTTCTGGTCGAAGTCCGCGTCCGGCTGCGGATAGGGGAAGAACCCCTGACCGGTCTTCTTGCCGAGGCGGCCCTGTGACACGAGGCGCCTCAGGATCAAGGGGGGCGCGAAGCGCTCGCCCCACTCCGATTCGGCACGCTCGATCGCCGCGAGCATCTGATCGAGGCCCCGGTCGTCGGCGCGCGCGAAGGGGCCGGGCAGGATGCCGGCGCCCATCATCATGCCCGTCTCTATCTCCCGCAGGCTCGAGACGCCCTCCTCGAGCACGAGGCACGCCTCGATGAACGCCTTCAACGTGAAGCGCTCGACGATCGCGCCGGTCTGTGCAGTTGCTTGCTCCATCTCGGCTAGCCCCCGTTCTTCCCGTGCTCGTAGAAACCCTTGCCGGTCTTCTGGCCGAAGTTCCCGGCCGCCACCAGGCTCTGCATCTCGGGCGACACGTAGAACCGGTCGCCGTAGGAGTCGTGCAGGTGCTCCGCGACGTGGAGCACCGTGTCCAGCCCGAGCAGGTCGCTCAGGAAGAACGGCCCCATCGGCGTGACGCGCGAGTCCGCGATCTCCTTGTCGATGTCCGGCGCGGACGCACCGGACTCGTCCTTGTAACGCCAGATCTCGCTGGCCGCCGAGTTGAGGATCCGGTTGACCACGAAGCCGGGGACCTCCCCGCAACGGATCGGCATCTTGCGGATCTGCTGCGCGAAGTTGATCGTGGCCTGCACGGTCTCCGGTGAGGTCTCCTCGCCCTCGATCACCTCGATCAGGCGCATCACCGAGGCAGGGTAGAAGTAGTGGAAGCCGACGACCTTGTCGGGCCGCAGCGTCGCGTCCCCCATGTCGGTGATCGAAAGCGACGACGTGTTGCTCGCGAGGATCGCATGCCCCGGCGTGGCCGCGTCCAGCTCGGCGAAGACCTGCTGCTTGATCTCGATGCGCTCGGGCACCGCCTCGACGACGAAGTCGACGTCTCCGAAGCCTTCGTAGGTTGTCGTGCCGGTGATCAGGCCCACCGTGTGCTCGAGCTTCTGCCTGGCCTGATCCTCGGTCAGCTTCTCCTTCTTCACGAGGCCCTGGAGCTGACCCTCGGTCACCTGCCGGGCCTTCTCCAGTCCCTGGTCCACGAACTTCTGGTCGACGTCCTTGAGCACCACGGGCAGGTCGGCAGCCGCCAGCGTCTGGGCGATCTCGCCGCCCATCGTCCCGGCGCCGACGACGGCGGTCTTGAACACGAACATCTAAAGGGCTCCTTGTCGAATCGACGGCAAGCGCCGCCGAGTATATGGCGGCAACGGGGTCGGGGCGCGGTCGTTACGCGCCGCGTCCGGGTGAGCCATAGATTTCGTGCTTGATCAGCGTGATGCTCGTCACGATCTGATCGAGGAACGGCTCGAGCGCGGTGCGCAGGCGCTCGTACTCCTCGCGACCGGCGTCGGTCAACGTGTACATCCGCCGGCTGCGCTTCTCCGGGTGCTCCCAGCGCCCATCGATGAACCCGCCCCCCTCGAGCTCGCGCAGGAGGGGGTACATCGTGTTGGGATTGAGGCTCACCGCCCCGGACGTCATCTTCTCGATCTGCTCGATCAGCTGGTTGCCGTACGAGGCGCCGCTTTCCGAGCGGGCGATCAGGTGGAAGACCAGCACCGTGAAGACGTCGCGGCGCCGGAGCTCGCCACCGAACACATCGGACGGCCGGCCCCTGCGCACCTGCTCGACCGCGTCTGCGGCGCGCGCCGCCTCGCCCGCGGCGGCCCGCGCGGCTTCGGCTTGGCCGGTGGGCCGGCGGGGGTCGTTGTCGGGCTTGCTCGCGATGGCCGAGGCCATTCTAGGCTCGCCGCGGGACCCTAGATCTAGTCAGGTCGTCCAAGGCCGGCGCAGCCGCGCGGGAGCGACGGTACCTTTGCTCCGAGGAGCTGGCTGCTCGACGTGAGGCAGCGACGCGGCACGACCGTGACGCGGATCGTACGGATCGTCGAGATGCGTCAGAGCGCGTTTCGGAATGACGGCGTGCCCGGGACGGTCCAGGACCAAGCTGGGCGTCGCCCGGCGAGGAAGCCGGTAGCGGTGCCTACCGGCGACGAGCCGGGTGGCGATCCAGCGCCGGTGCTGGGCCGGATCCGGGTGCGGCGTTTCATTTCGAAAGGGGCTCTGAGCACCGCGGGACTTCAAAGCGCGCGGGAGCGCAGGTCCTCGTAGAGGCGCTCAGCATCCGGAAGGGCTTCCTCGAACGGCTGGTCGTCGCGCAGGGTCGCCGCGAAGAACGGCTCGCCTCGCACTTCGCCGCGCAGTCCGAGCGCTCGCGCGATCTCGGCGAGCTTTCGCTCGAGCACGGGAGGCTCGTCATCGAAGCACAGCAGGGGGAAGGACCGCCGGTCGAGGAGCGCGCGGAGCCGGCTGTTGTAGGCCCCCCAAAGCGCCACCCCCGCCTCGCGGTCGATGCCGTTGCGATTCGCAAGCGAGCGCGCCACGCGTGAAGGGTGGCGGAACACCCCCACGAACTCGAGGTCGGGAACGAGCGCCGCCCACCCGTCGAGGGTCAGCAGGGTGCGCGGGTCCTTGAAGCCCCAGACGGGCCGGCCCGCGTGCTGCGCGATCGTGAGCCTCGCGCGTTCCAGGTGCTCGGCCTGCCATTCGACAGTGGCCGGCGGCGCGCTCCACGTGCCGCCGCTCGCAAGGAGCACGTGCTCGTTCAGGCGCCGCAGCTCTGTGTCTTCGCGATTGCCCTTCGGGTTGTGCGGGTTCTCCGTGCTGACGCTCCCGAGGTAGAGCCCGTGCTGCTCGAGCGAGCCCGCGAGCGCGCTCGTGCCGCTGCGATGCATGCCGAGCACCGCCACGACCCGCGAGGGCCGTGCGCTGGACGCCACGGGCCCGGGCGTGCCTGCGCGCGTGCGCGTCGTTCTAGTTGCCCTTCGGCCGCGCTGTCAGTTCGCGCCGGCCGCGGCCATCTCGGCGGGCTGCTCGACCTTGCGCGGCATCAGCACCTCGCGCGCGATCACGAGCCGCTGGATCTGGGAAGTCCCCTCGTACAGCTGCATGATCTTCGCGTCGCGCATCAGCTTCTCGACCGGGTACTCCTTGATGAAGCCGTACCCGCCATAGACCTGCACGGCATCCACGGCGATTTCCATCGAGGAGTCGGCTGCGAAGCGCTTGGCGTGCGCGGCGGCAAGCGTGTTGCGCTTGCCCTGGTCTAGCAGCGCCGCCGCCTGCCAAGTGAGAAGGCGGCCCGCCTCGATCTTGGTCGCCATGTCGGCGATCATGAACTGGATCGCCTGGTGCATCGCGATCGGCACGCCGAACTGGACCCGCTCTTTGGAGTAGTCGCGCGCGAACTCGAAGGCGGCGCGGCCGATGCCGACCGCCATCGCTGCGATACCGGGACGCGTCCGGTCGAGGGTCATCATTGCGAGCTTGAACCCGTGGTTCTCCTCGCCGATCAGGTTCTCCTCGGGGACCTCGACGTCCTCGAACGTGATCTGCGCGGTGTCCGACGCGCGCTGGCCGAGCTTGTCCTCCTTCTTCGCGACGGACACGCCGGGCGCGTCGCGCGGGACGACGAACGCCGAGATGCCCTTGTGGCCCTTGTCCGGGTCGGTCTTGGCGTAGACCGTGTACCAGCTCGCGTGCGATCCGTTGGTGATGAACACCTTGGACCCGTTGATGACGTACTTGTCGCCCTGCTTGACGGCGCGGGTGCGCATCGACCCGACGTCGGACCCGGCCTCCGGCTCGGTGAGGCAGAACGAAGCGAGCTTGGGCTCCTCGATCAGCATCCCGAGGTACTCCTTCTTGATCTCCTCCGAGCCACCGATGATCACGGGGGCAGAGGCGAGGCCGTTGCACATGATCGAGGTGCCGATCCCGGAGCAGCCCCATCCGAACTCCTCCTCGATCAGGCAGCCGTCGAGGACATGCAGGCCCGAGCCGCCGTACTCCTCGGGGACCTCGGCGTTCATCAGCCCCACCTCGTGGGCCTTCTCGATCACCGCCTGCGGAAAGGTGGCGTCCCGGTCGTACTCCCAGGCGACGGAACGGATCTCCTTCTCTGCGAAGTTGTGCGCCAGCTCGCGCAGGTCTTTCTGCTCGTCGGTCAGAGTGAGATCAACCACGTGATGGTCTCCTTGTCGGAAAGTGGTGAGGAGTCGCCGGCGAGTCGTGGGCCAAGACGACTGATTGGTGAGTCAACAGGATACCGGACGCTCCCGCGGCCCGACTTGGCGATGGCACACTAGGGGCCGTGGACTTCGGGACCCTGATCTGGATCGTGGTGCTCGTGGTGGCGCCGATCGCGGCGATCCTCTTCACCGGCGCCTTCGGCCTCCTCGATCAACTCGGGCGCGACGGCCTGTCGCTCGAGGAGCGCGCCGAGCCACGGCCCGGCCCGATTGCAAACAGCCCGGCGGCGCGCGCCGAGCGCGAGGCGGACATCCGCCAGCTCGTCCAGGCCCGTCACGACCGCGCAGTCGCACGCGGAGAGCCGCCCCTCGACGTGCACGCCGAGGTCGAACGGCTGATGGCGCTGGATCCCGCCGCCCAGCCCGAGGCCGATCAACAGGATGCCGCGCTGCGCGAGGAGGTTCGCCAGCTCGTCGTGGCCCGCAACGAACGGCGGATGGCGCGCGGCGAAGAACCCCTGGACGTCGGCGAGGAGGTGGACCGCCAGATGCGCGATCTCGCTTGACCGTTCACGGCGCGACGCTTTGGGTATATAAAGGCGCCGTGGCCTCCGACAGTCAGCCCCTCGACGAGATCGTCACCCGCCCGGGTGTGTACCTCAACCCACAGACCGAGGTCTTGATCGTCGTCGACGACTCGGCCGAGATCGACGGTGAGATCTTCAACATGGAGGACTACGAGGGTTCCGACTGGGTGACGATCTCGGACGAGGTCCCGATCGACGAGGCGCGCCGCGACGAGCTGCTGATCGCGTTCCAGACCCACTATCACCCGGGAGACGCCCGGAGCGTCAGCTCGACGGCCGCCGACATCGACGAGGACGACGTGGACGTCGACGATCCCGAGGAGGATCAGGACCCGGGCAGGGACTAGGCGAACGCGAACGTGAGCGCCACGACCACGTAGACGGCCAGCAGCTGCAGGCCCTCGAACCAGTTCGACTCCCCGTCGGAGGTGACGCGGTCGGCGATCAGCACGGCCAGCACGACCGCGGCGATCTCGAATCCGTTGAAGACGAGCGGCATCGGCTCGGGGCCGAACACGAAGGACAGCAGTACCAGCACGGGCGCGACGAAAAGCGCGATCTGCACGCTCGAACCGACCGCGATGTTGACCGCGAGGTCCATCTTGTCCTTCATCGCGACCAGCACCGCCACCCAATGCTCGGCAGCGTTGCCGACGATCGCGACCACGACCGCGCCGATGAAGAACTCGCTCAGCCCGATCGAATCCGCCGCCTCCGAGATCGAGCCGACCAGTACCTCGCTCATGAGGCCGACCAGCACGCCGGCGATCGCCAGCGCGATCACGCTGCGACGCACGGTCCAGCCGGCCGCGTGCTCCTCGTAGGGCGGGTTGAACAGGTCCCGGTGTGTCCGTAGGGAGAAGATCAGTCCGCCGACGTAGGAACCGATCAACACGATCGCTACCGCCAGGCTGAGGTGCTCTACCTCGGAGCCGTACTCCACCAGCTTCTCGTCCGGCAGTGGCAGCCGTCCGCCGATGACCAGCTCGTAGACCGCGGGCATGATCAGCGTGACGAGCGCCAGCAGCAGCATCACGGACTGGGCGCTGGCCGCCGTGCGGTTGAACGTCTGCCGGTCGCGCTTCAGCCCCCCTGCGAACATCGCCGCCCCCAGGACCAGCAGAATGTTTCCCATGATCGAGCCGATGATCGACGCCTTCACCACCTCCTGCAGGCCCTCGGTGAGGGCGAAGAAGGCGATCACGAGCTCCGGGAAGTTGCCGAACGTGACGTTCAAGAGCCCCCCGATGCCCGGTCCCGAGCGCACCGCCAGCTCCTCGGTCGCCCGGCCCATCAGGGCGGCCGTGGGCACGATGCCGAGCGCCGCGGCGATGAAGATCGCGGTCGCGCTGGCGTGTCCCAGCTCGAGCACGATCGCCGCCGGAATCAGCGGGACGAGCAGGTACGGCCAGCCCTCGGCGCTCAGCAACCAGCGCCGGAAGGACTTCCGCTCGGACGACGAGTCGGTCGACATCAGGCCGGAAGTGTGCCGTATCGGGCGGCATACGTGACCGGAGTCGGCGGATGAGCGGCCTGTTCGGCATCGCCGCGCTGGGCGCGGCGCTCGTCGCCTTCCTGTGGCTCGATCTCAAGTTGTTCGCCCGCGGCCGGGACCCGAGCCTCCAGGAGGGTGTGGTCTGGTCGATCGGGTGGCTCGTGCTGAGCCTGCTCGCGGCGTTGGTCGTCTGGGCCACGCAGGGCGGCGAGGACGCGGTGGTGTACACGACGGTGTACCTGATCGAGCGATCGCTGTCGCTCGACAACCTGTTCGTCTTCATCCTGCTCTTCGCGTACTTCGCCGTACCGGTCGAGCAGCGTGCGCGGCTCCTGTTCTGGGGCATCGTCGCGGCGCTCGCGCTGCGCGGCCTGGCGATCCTCGGCGGTGTGGCGCTGATCGAGCAGTTCCACTTCGTGATCTACATCCTCGGCGCCACGCTGCTGGTGCTCGCGTATCGCATCTTCCGCGGTGTCGACGAAAACGTCGACCCCGACAAGAACTTGTTCGTGCGCCTGGTGCGCGGGGTGTTCCCGGTAACGAGCGACTACCACGGAAGGCGATGGTTCGTGCGCTTGGACGGCGCGCTGCACACCACGCCGCTCGTCCTGTGCCTGGCCGCGATCGTGTTCGCCGACATCGCCTTCGCGATCGACTCGATCCCGGCGGCCTTCGGCATCACGCGTGACTCGTTCTTGATCTGGATGGCGAACGTTTTCGCATTGCTCGGCCTGCGGGCCCTGTTCGTATTGGTCGAAGGTCTGATCAAGCGCTTCCGCTACCTCGACGAGACGATCGCGATCGTGCTGGCGGTCGTCGCGATGAAACTCCTGCTCGAGGACGTCTACAAGCTCTCCCCGCTGGCCAGCCTGGCGATCGTGATGCTGCTGCTGATCGGGGGCATCGTGGCCTCGTTGATCGCGGATCGCCGAGATGTGCGCTCGGGAAGGCGGCCCAAGGGAGAGGAGGCGCGGCAGGCTAGACTGAGCCCCCGTGAGGACCCGTAACTTCGGCACGACCGACCTGCGCTGCTCCGAGGTCGGATTCGGCACCTGGGCGCTTGGCTCCAACTGGTGGGGCGACGTCAGCAAGGACGACGGCGTCGGCCTGATCCACCGCGCCCTGGCGCTGGGCATCACCTTCTTCGACACGGGCGACGTCTACGGGAAGGGCGCGAACGAGGAGATCGTCGCGCGCGCGCTGGCCGGCGTGCCGCGCGAGTCCGTGCAGATCTCGACCAAGTTCGGCTATGTGCTGGACGAGGGGCGCCAGGAGCATTCCCAGGGCGAGCGGCCCCAGGACTGGTCGCCCGAGCACGCCCGTCGGTCACTCGAGGCAAGCCTGCGCCGGCTCGGCACCGACTACGTCGACCTCTACCAACTCCACAACCCGCGCATGGACGCGATCGAGCGAGGCGACCTGTTCGAGGACCTCGGGCGCCTGCGTGACGAGGGCAAGCTGCGTCACTTCGGAGTCGCGCTCGGACCGGCGATCGGCTGGCGCGACGAAGGCATGCGCGCGATCGCCGAGCACGACATCACCTCGGTGCAGACGGTCTACAACGTGCTCGAGCAGGATCCGGGGCGTGACCTCATGGCGGCCGCCGAGGACAAGGGCGCGGCCGTGCTGGCGCGCGTTCCGACCTCCAGCGGGCTGCTCGAGGACAAGTACACGCTCGAGACCACCTTCCCGAAGCACGACCACCGTAGCCACCGGCCGCGGGAATGGCTCGTCGACGGCCTCCAGAAGGTCGAGCGGCTGCGCTTCCTGTGCGACGAGCACGGGATCACGATGGCCCAGGCGGCGCTGAAGTTCATCTTCGCCCAGCCCGCGATCGCGTGCGTGCTGCCGACGGTGTCCGGCGCCGAGGACCTCGAGGAATGGGCAGCGGCCTCCGACGCCCCGGACCTGACCGCCGACGACCTCGAGCGAATCGGCGAGCTCTACGAACGCAATTTCGACGTGGAGCCCGTCAGCGCCTAGCGCCGCGGAGCTCTAAGGAACGAGGGCCTGGCACTTGTCCAGCGCAGCGGGATCCGCTGCCTGCTGGACGCAGTTCACGTAGGCCTGGCCGCTGCGCGCGCCGCTCGCGGCCCGCTTGCGTTTGGAGCCACGCCCCGAGCCGGAGGATCCGCCGCCCTTGACGTCGTCGGCAAGCGAGCCCAGCCGCGATGCTGGAATCTCGTCGGCGCGCCCTGCGGGGAGCGCCCGGGCGGGGGGCTTCACGTTCTGAGGCTTGTTGACCTCGCGCACGGCAACCTCGAAGCGCATCTTCGCGCGCACCGGGTTGCCGTCCACCGCGGTCGTGATGCGCGCGGTGACCTCGATCTTGCGAACGATCCCGTCGGCGCTGCCGACAAAAAGGTTGACCTCCCCCTCCTTCGCGGCATCGCGCGGGATCGCCACGCCGGCGAGGTTCTGATCGTCCGACCCGCCGAGCCCCTCGATGTCGGCGAGCATCCTGTCGCCGTCGAGCTTGCCCGTCACGCGATCCACGCGGACGCCGTCGACGCGAGCGGTGCCCGCGTGCCTGGGCTCCTGGATCCAGCCCTTCACGTTGAAGCCGAGCTCCTCGAGGAGGGGCTTGTCGTTCGAGTCGGCGCTGCCGAAGGCGCTGCGCACCTGCGCGCCGGTCAGTTCGTAGAAGCGGCCGCGGTATCCGAGGAACCCGCGTCCGTCCGCCAGTACCAATCGCAGCGACACGTTCTTTCCGTCGCCGGTCTCCTTGATGCGAAGGTCGCCCTCGGTCTCGGCCTTTGCGTGCGTGAACGGCCCGGCGAACGAGTAACTGCTGGTATCCGGGGCGCGGCCCGGGACCTCGAGCGTGGCGCTCACGCG
The DNA here is from genome assembly GCA_963724065.1 of uncultured Solirubrobacterales bacterium. Taxonomy (GTDB): domain Bacteria; phylum Actinomycetota; class Thermoleophilia; order Solirubrobacterales; family JBBDJG01; genus DASRIA01. The sequence continues at coordinate 389,976 of CAVRTB010000001.1, read as the reverse complement.
CAGGTCGAGCACGCCGCTGGCCGGATCGGTCGTGAAGGCGCGTTGCACGACCTCGCGAGCGTCGGTGCCCCCGCCGCCCCCCGTCCCGGCGCTGCGGGTGACGAGCACGAGGCCGATCACCGCGAGCACGGCAACGGCGATGAACAGCGCAAGGCGCTGGATATCGGAGGGAAGACGGAAGTTCATGCTCCTCAGATCCGGTCGGCATGCGCCGTGAGATCTTTAGGGCAGTGCGCCGTGGCGACCGCGCCGTTGCGCGGGGCGAGGAGCTGTTTCGGCTTGCTGCTACTCCTCGAGGATCGCGGCGCACTTCTCGACGTCGGCGGGCTTGTCCGCCTTGCTGAGGCAGTCGAGGTAGCGCTGCGAGCGCTTGCTGTCGAGGTTCGATTGCCCGCCGCCCGAACCGAGGTCGGTGCCGCCGCCTGACGAGCCACCGCCAGATGACGAGCCGCCGGACGAGCCGCTTCCGCCCCCGGATGAGCCGTTGCCGGAGCCGCCGCCCGTGGAGCCGCCGAGGGCGCCGAGGCCGAGCGAGCTCTGGAGCTCGGACAGGGGGCGCGCATCCTTCGGCGCCGTGATGTCCTGCTCCTTGTTGACGTCGGCGATCTCGAGGGCCATGTCGACGCTCCCGCTCTCGACCCCCTGCGCGTCCTGGCTGAGGTCCTTCGGCAGCTCGAACCCGAACTCGACCTCGATGCGGCGCAGGATCTTGTCGTCCTTGCCGGTGTAGAGGTCGAAGCGAACTTCCTGGATGGAATCCTCGATCTGCTTCTTCTGCTTGCTCGTCAGCTCCTGCGGAAGCTGCTGGTTCTGCACACCGAGATCGGAGGCGCGTCCGAGCAGGTCGTCGAGGTCGTTGACGAACGCGGTCACGTCCACGCCGGCGCTGATGTGGATCGTCTCGGCGCCGCCGACCTCCTTGGTCCCCTCGTTCTTGGGATCCTCGATCCAGTCGCGCGGGTTGATGCCGAGTGCGGCGAGGCTGAAGTTGTTGTCGCGGTTCTTGTCGCGGCGCGCGTCACGCTCGATCTGGCGCTTGTAGCGCCGGAACTGCGAGTCGGGGACGACGTAGTCGGTCCCCTGATAGCTGATGAAGGCGTTCTTGCCGGTGGTCAGCGCGCCCGCCGTGAACGTCTGTCCGCCGCCGCTCACGCTGAGGTCCAGATCGACCTCCGGGAGGGCATCGTCGCCCCGGCTCTGAAACGGGCCGGACAGCTTCAGCGAGACCGGTTCGTCGAGGTTGGCCGCGGCGCCGGTGCCCTCGAGCTTCGCGGTGACGCCCATCTCGAGCTTGCCGCTGTTCACGTCCTTCTTGCCGCTGAAGGTCTCGTTGATGACCGCCGTGGCGTTCTCGTCGCCACCCCCGCCGTCGCTGCCGCACGCTGCGACTCCCAGCAAAAGGGCTGCAAGCGCGACGAGCAGGAAGGAGCGTCTGAGAGCGGGGAGCAAGGGATCGTTGTTTCGACGGGCTCCGGATTGGGCCTGCGGGTGCATCACCGCATGCAACCGGCGCTCAGTCGGAAACCGCTGGTCAACATACAGAAAGTGCAGATACCGTGCGCCATCTCGAGGACTTGCCCGCGGCGGGTTCGCGCGCTCGCCGTGGTCGCCCTCGCGGCGCTCGCGGCCTCCGTTGTCGCAACGCCCGCGCGCGCCAAGCCCGACCCCGTGCGAACGACGATCGAGCGCGCTTTCAGCAAGGGCAGCATCGACGACGAGCAGCGCTCCGAGTACCGCTCGACCTACTCCGACGCGCTGCGCACCCGCCGGGGGCTGTCGGGCGTCCGCCGCGCGGAGCTCAGCTATGTGATCAACACGATGCGGCGCCTCGGCCGCGAGCGCCGGCTCGCGGCGCGGCTCGCGCCCCTCTCGCTGATCCTCGAGCGCAACCGTGACTGGTGGGCGAAGGCCGGCCCGCCGGCATCGGGCGCCCGCGTGCAGCTCGGCGGCAGCCGGGTGATCTTCCAGTACGTCCCGGGCAACGGGCTCCAGCTGCATCCGCTCGCGAACTTCGGGCGCCTCAACGGCTACTGGATGGGCCGGCGCAACACGGACCTGCGCTCGATGGCGGACGACCTCGTGAAGCTCGCCGTGGAGCGCAACGGCTTCCTGACCTGGGAGTACTACTTCAACTTCGGCGGAGGCTCGCCGCCGTGGATCTCCGGAATGGCACAGGGCACGGCGATGCAGGCTCTCGCGCGCGCCTCGAACCGGCTCAACGATCCCTCGCTGCTCGAGATTGCATCGCGCGCCCGCGGCGCCTTCGAGCTACTGACGCCGAAGGGGGTGCGCGTCGCGCAGGGCAGCGGCGACTGGTATGCGCTCTACAGCTTTGCGCCGCGCCTCTACGTGCTGAACGGCCACCTCCAGGCCGTCAACGGCCTGCGCACATACACCGAGTTCGCGCCCGCGGACACCGCGGCGGCCGATCGCTTCCGCGCCGGCGACCGCGCGGCACAGGCGCGGATCACGAGCTTCGACACCGGCGCCTGGTCCCTCTACGCGCGCCCCTCGTGGAGGCCCGGAGCCGAGGCGAACCTCAACTACCACACGCTCAACCGCGACTTCGCGCGCAACCTTTGCAAAGGCACCTCCGAGCAGGTCTACTGCGACGCCGCCGATCACTTCACGGCCTACCTGAAAGCGGACCCGACGCTCGATCCTCACCGCGCCGCGCCGTCTCCTGCGGTCGCCGGAAAGGGAGTGCGGATCCGGTTCAAGCTCTCGAAGGTCGGTCGCGTGGGTGTGATCGTGCGTGAGGGCGGGAAGACCTACCTCTCGACGAGCGCCTCGTTCACGCGCGGCAAGCGCTGGTTCCGCTGGGTTCCACCGCGGGTCGCGAACGAACGCACCTACACCTACACGCTCTACGCGAAGGACCTCGCCGGCAACACCTCCTCGGCACAGGGTGAGCTTCGCGTGAAGCCCGCGCCGAAGCGCAAGGCGCGTCGCTAGGTGTAGTTCCCAACCACGTCGTTCAGGCCGCGGAATGCGCCTCGCGGGCGCAAGCTTGGGCGTGGAGAACCCGGTGGGTAAGGGAAGAGGGATCGTCGGCGTCTGCGACCGCGCTGGGCGGCGGAGTGTCACGAGACTTCAGCGAAAGGACGCGGTCACGGGCGAAAGCCCTCCGGGTCGCGCATCGGCCGCCGAACTTTCCCTCCCGCCATGCGTGAAAGCGGACGCCAGGGGGGAAAGTTCGTCGACCGGCGCTGCCGGACGACGCACCTCATGCGAACTACGCGCAGACGGCTCTTTCACGGGCGACGCGTGCGCTTTGCGTCGCAAACGACGCGTCGCTCGTGTCCTTGCTCGTCACGGGTCCTGCCCTGCTCTTACCCACCCCGGTTTTCGAACCCGCCACCAGCGCCACGCCCGCAACGCGAACAACGTGCGTGGGAGCTGCAGGTAGGGCGGTCGGTTCCGGATCCGCGTGCCCGCGGGGGTGCGGGGATTTGGAATCAACCGTCCCAGGACGGCGCGCGGGCTCAAAGATCCCGCACTTCGGCGTAGAATCGCCGGTTCCATGACGCCCCGCACGATCCTCTACACGGGCAAGGGCGGCGTCGGCAAGACGAGCGTGGCCGCGGCGACCGCGCTGCGGATCGCGCGCAGTGGCCTTCGCACGGTGATCTTGTCGACCGACCCCGCGCACAGCCTCTCCGACTCGCTCGAGACCGAGCTGGGGTCGCGCCCGACCCCCGTCGCTCCAAACCTGTGGGGCCAGGAGGTCCAGGCCGAGGCGGAGCTCGAGCGGCACTGGAACGCCGTGCAGCGCTGGCTGGGCGGCGTGCTCGCGGATCGCGGGGTGGACCGCATCCTGGCCGAGGAGCTGACGGTTCCGCCGGGAATGGACGAGATTTTCTCGCTGCTCCAGCTGAAGCGCCACCACGAGTCCGGCGACTACGACGTGATCGTCGTCGACTGCGCACCGACGGGCGAGACGCTGCGCCTGCTCTCCTTCCCCGAGGTCGCGCGCTGGTGGCTCGAGAAGGTCTTTCCGTGGGAGAAGCGCCTCATGACCGCGGCGCGGCCGTTCGCGCGCACGATGCTCGACCTGCCGCTGCCGGGGAACGACGTGCTCTCCGAGGTCCAACTGCTCGTGACCAATCTGATCGACATGAGCGAGATCCTGCGTGACCGCGAGCACTCGTCGATCCGCCTCGTGATGAACCCGGATCGCATGGTCATCAAGGAGGCGCAGCGCACGTTCACCTACCTGAACCTGTACGGCTACCTGACGGACGCCGTGGTCGTGAACCGGATGTTCCCGGAGGACGTCGAGGGCGGCTACTTCGCGGCCTGGCGGGAGGTTCAGCAGGAGCAGATGGATTTCGTCGAGCAGGCGTTCGCCCCCGTGCCGGTGCTGCGCGCACCCTTCTTCGAGCAGGAGGTGATCGGCCCGCCGATGCTGAAGCGGCTGAGCGAGAGCGTCTTCGGCGACCGCTCGCCGCACGAAGTGCTCTACCGCGACCTCAGCCAGGAGCTGGTCATGGACGGGACGAGCGCGGAGCTGAGGCTGCGCGTGCCGTTCGTCGAGAAGGCGGAGATCGACCTCAAGAAGATCGGACTCGAGCTGGTCGTGCGCGTCGGGGCGCACAAGCGCAACATCGTCCTGCCGTCGGCACTCGCGTCGTTTCGGCCGCGCGAGGCCAAGCTCGAGGACGGCGCCCTGCGCGTGCGCTTCGAGCGCCAGGACGAAGCCGGCCCGGCGGTGCGCCCACCTGCGCGAGAGGCGGTCTGAGCCGGTGGCGCCGACGGACGACCCGTTTGCCGGGCTCGGCGACATGCCGCACGACCCGTTCTCGTCGTTCGAGGACCGCCCTCCGCCGACGGGTGACGGTCCCGCGAAGGTCGAGCACCGGTGCGTGACCTTCTGCCCGATCTGCCGCACGGCGGAGGTGGTCCGTGCCGCCGCGCCGCCCGAGTTCCAGGAGCACTGGGTAGCCCTCCAGCGAGAGGGGCTGCTCGCCGCGCGATCCCTGATCGACGCCTACGTGCGCCACCTCGAGTCCCAGCGCGCAGCGGCGGCGCCGATCGAGGACATACCGATTGAGTGAGCGGGCGCGCCCGCAGGGCGGCTTCCGGACCGTGGTGACGCGCGGCGCGCGCGCGCTGCACCCGGACCAGCGGCTTGCCGGCCTCGCCGCGCTCGGCATCGTCGCCAGCATGTTCTTGCCCTGGTGGCGTGACCCGCTTTCGGGTTTGTCCTACTGGGCGGTGAACAGGTTCACCTTCATCGAGCTGGCGCTGGTGCTGGCGGCCGGGTCCGTGCTGCTGTTGCTCTACGGCCGCGCGGAGGGTCGAGGCTTCCACCTGCCGCTCGCCGACGGCACGCTCGCGGCCGGCGCCGGGATCTGGTGCTGCGTGCTGGTGCTCGCGCGCATCGTCGACCCCCCGACCCGCGTGCTCCCCGACCGCACGCTCGACTACGACCTGCGCTGGGGCTTCCTCGTGGCGCTCGGCTCGGCGGCGTTGCTCGCCGCGGCGGGCGTACGCGGGCGCCGCCGCTATCACCACGGCCAGGGCGAGGCGCTCGCCGCCGACGTCGACGCGGAGACCGCCCACGCCTGGGGCGAGCCCTCGCCACCCCGATGAAAGCGCTCGTCACCGGCGCGACCGGCAAGGTGGGTCACGCGATCGCGGCCGCGCTCGCGGCGCGCGGCGACGAGGTGCGGGCACTGGTCCGCGATCCGGCGCGCGCCGCGAGCGTGCTGCCTGCCCGCGTGGAGCCGGTGCGTGGCGACGTGACCGACCGCGGGTCGGTCGCCGCGGCCGTCGCAGGATGCGACGTCGTCTTCAACGCGATGGGATTGCCCGAGCAATGGCTGCGCGACGAGTCGATGTTCGACCGGGTGAACGCGGAGGGGACGCGAACGGTCGCGGAGGCGGCCCGCGCCGCCGGGGTCCGCCGCCTCGTGCACACCAGCACCCACGATGTCTTCCACGCCGAACGGGGTGCGCGCTTCGACGAGTCGCGGGTCGCCGACTACCCGAAGGGGACAGCCTACGAGCGCTCCAAGCAGCGCGCGGAGGAGCTCGTGCTCGCGGCCCGCGACGGCCTCGAGGTCGTGATCGTCAACCCCTCCGGCGTCTACGGGCCGGGTCCGAGCGCGAGCGTCTCCTTCGACAAGGGGATGTTCGAGCCGCTCGTCCGCGGGCGACTGCCCGCGCTGCCACCCGGGGGGCTGGGAGTCGTCTACGTGGACGGGCTCGCGCAGGGCCACCTGCTCGCGGCCGACCGCGGCGGTGACGGCGAGCGCTACATCTTCTGCGATGCGCACGTCGAGCTGCGCGATCTTGCGGAAACCGTGGTGCGGGTCGCGGGACGCGGCCGGGTCCCTCCCACGCTACCCGTCCCCGTGGCCCGCGCGCTGGCGGTCGGGGGCGAGGCCCTCTCGCGGGTGATGCACCGTCCGCCGCTCGTGTCGCGCGGGCAGGTCTACTTCTTCAACTGGAATGCGCATCCGCTGTCGGCGAAGGCACAGCAACAGCTGGGCTGGGAGCCGACGCCGCTCGAGGACGGCGTGCGGCGCACGCTGGGCTCGCTCGGGCTGCTGGGCCTGACCACGCCCGGATAGCGCCCGGATAGCGCCCGAGGCGGGAGCCTCGGACGTTCGTCCACGGACGGTCTGAATCCCGCCGAGCGCGGCAATCCTCTGAGGATCGCCGCCGCGATGACGAGACGACCCTGGCAGGAGGTCACGTGAACTCACGCATCAGACTGTTCGTAACGCCCGCGCTCGCGGTGATGCTCGTCTACGCGGCGCCGGCGACGGCCCACGTCGCCCACACCGTGGGGCCCGGCGAGACCCTCTGGTCGATCGCGGCGGCCAACAACCTCACCACGCGCACCGTCGCCGCGTTCAACGGCGTGGCCGAGGATGCCCCCGTGGTCGTGGGCTCCACGATCCAGGTCCCGTCCGAGGCCGAGGGAGCGACAGCGCTCGGCACGGCCGCTCCCGCCGATCCGGCCGGCGCGGGAGCGACGGAGGCCGCGGCGCCGCACCTGCTCGGTGCCTACGCCGTGAAGCCGGGCGACACGCTCTCGAGCATCGCCGCGGCCGGGGGCGTCTCAGTCGAGCAGCTGGCCTGGATGAACGGGCTGGACCTGTCCGAGCCGCTGCCGGTCGGAGCCGCGCTGAAGCTGCCGACCGGCTCGCCGGTCGCCGAGGCCGCGCCGGCCTCGCGGGAGCCTCAGGTGGTGATCGACTCGGACCCGCGACCGACGCCGGGCACGCTGACGGCTCCGCAGATCGGCGAGGTCGCCGCGACCAACGGCGTGTCGCCCGCACTCGCCGCCGCGGTCGCCTGGCAGGAGAGCGGGTTCCAGAACGGCGTCGTCTCCTCCGCGAACGCACGCGGCGTGATGCAGATCCTCCCCGGCACGTGGACCTGGATCGAGAGCAACCTGGCGAAGCGCGATCTCGACCCGGCGTCCCCGCTCGAGAACGTCAACGCCGGTTCGATGTACCTGCGCCAGCTGATCAGCGACGCGGGCGGTGACGAGGCGCAGGCGCTGGCCTCCTACTACCAGGGCGCGGCGTCGGTGCGCCGGCTCGGAATGCTGCCCGATACCCAGCGCTATGTCGCAAACGTGACCGCGCTCAAGGCGCGCTTTGGAGGCTAGAAACCGGCCGGCCGGGCTGAGGGCGGGCGTCGCGCTCGCGCTTGCGGCGCTCGTCGTGCTGCTCCCGGCCGCGGCGAGCGGCGCGGGGGACGCCGACGTGGCCGCGCTCCAGGTGGCGCTGCGAGGGGCCGGGTACTACGGCCACACGATCGACGGTGTCGCCGGGCCCGGCACCCGCGCGGCCGTGAGCCGCTTCCAGGACCGCCACGGGCTGTCGGTGGACGGCGTCGCGGGGGCGGCCACGCGGCGCGCGCTCGGCCGGCGCGGAGGCCCCGGATTCGGCACCCGCACGATCGGGCGCGGCAGCTCGGGCTGGGACGTGGCGGCGCTCCAGTTCCGCCTCGCGTGGCGTGGCTTTCCGTCCGGCTCCATCGACGGCGGGTTCGGCGGCCATGCCGAGGCGGCGCTGCGGCGCTTCCAGTCACGCGCCGGCCTGACGGCCGACGGGGTCGCCGGGCCGGGCACCCTGCGGGCGTTGCGCGGGCCGATCCCCCGGTCCCCGATCTGGCTGGTGCACCCGGTGCGCGCGGGCGCCGGCGACCGCTTCGGCCCGCGCGGGAACCGTTTCCACACCGGCCTCGACTACCCGGCGGCGACCGGGGCGCTCGTCACAGCCGCGGGCCGCGGGCGTGTGGCGTTCGCGGGCTGGGACGCGGGTGGATACGGCAACCTCGTCGTGATCGAGCACCCGCGCGGCGTGCGCTCGATGTACGCACACCTGTCGCGGATCGGCGTCGGCAGCGGCGGCCAGGTGGGCGCCGGTGCCCCGATCGGCCGCGTCGGCGCCACGGGGTTCGCGAGCGGCCCGCACCTGCACTTCGAGCTGCGTCTCGCGGGCGCCGCGATCGACCCGATCAGCGCCCTGCGCTGACAACCCGCCGAACTGTCCGTGCTCGCGTCCGGGGGCGGACGCTGAACCGGTCAGTCCGAGATGCTGAAGAGGAGGGGCATGACCAGCGTGGCGACGAAGACGATCGCGATGCCCAGGCCGACCAGGAAGCGTGACCCGTAGAGGTGCCCGAGCACCCCGATCCCGAAGCCCACGCCGAAGGTGATGATGAACGGCACCGGCGAGGTGGAGAAGCCCGGCGTGGTCTGGGCCAGGGCGGCACCGGTCGCGACAAGGGCGGTCACAGCCACGCAAGTATCATCACAGCCATGCCCGAGGCGTCACAGTCGACGTCCCCGACCTCGCTCGAGGAAGTGCGTGACGGCCTGGCCGGCGCGGGCTATCTCGCGTCCGAGGCCGCGGCGCTCGTCTCGTTCCTGGCCTACCAGCTCGGAAAGCCCGTGCTCGTGGAAGGCCCGGCGGGCGTCGGCAAGACCGAGCTTGCAAAGTCCCTCTCGCGCTGGTCCGGCCGCCGCCTCGTGCGCCTCCAGTGCTACGAGGGCCTCGACGAGGCCAAGGCCCTTTACGAGTGGAACTACCGCAAACAGCTGTTGCGCATCCAGGCGGAGGCGGCCGACACGGGGTGGGAGGACGTGCAGGACGACATCTTCTCCAAGGACTTCCTGATGACCCGGCCGCTGCTCACCGCGATCTCCGTGGAGGAGCCGGTGGTGTTGCTGATCGACGAGATCGACAAGACCGACCAGGAGTTCGAGGCGATGCTCCTCGAGGTCCTGTCCGAGTTCCAGATCTCGATTCCCGAGCTCGGCGTCGTGGAGGCGACCACGCGGCCGCTCGTGCTGCTCACCTCCAACAACACCCGCGAGCTGACCGAGGCACTCAAACGCCGCTGCCTTTACCTGTGGCTCGACTACCCGGACGCCGAGCGTGAGCTCGAGATCGTGCGGCTGCATGTGCCCGAGCTGCCCGACACGATCATGCGTCGCCTGATCGAGATCGTCCACATGGTGCGCAAGCTCGACCTCAAGAAGCCGCCGTCGATCGCGGAGTCGATCGACTGGGCGCGGTCGCTGATCCTGCTCGGCGCGACCGACATCGACCGCGCCATGTTCGAACGGACCATGAGCGTGATCGTGAAGCACCGCACCGACCTCGACGTGGTTGCCGAGCGCGTGGGCGTGCGGCTCGACGATGGACTCCTCGGCAAGGCCGAGCGCGGGTAGGGGCGGCCTCTACGGAGGCCTGCCCGCGGACGCTCCGGACGGGCTCGCCGCCCAGCTGGTGAGTTTCTGCGAGGAGCTGCGCAGCGAGGGCGTGGCGATCGGCACCGCCGAGCTGCTCGACGCGTTCGGCGCGCTCGACCAGGTCAGCTGGACCGACCGTGAGGACTTCCGAGAGGCGCTGGCGGCGACGCTTGCCAAGTCGCAAGAGGACCGCCGGGTCTTCGAGCTCGTCTTCAACCGATTCTTCTTCCGAGCGGTCGAGGCGCAGGCGGTCGACAAGGGCCTGAAGGAGACTCGCTTCGAGGGCAGCGGGCGCATCGACCTCGACGACCTGCGCGAGCAGATCCAGGCCGCGATCCGCGCGGGCAACGACGGTGAGATGGGCGACCTTGCGCGGCTTGCCGTGGCCGCGTTCGGCGGGCAGGGCGAAAGCTCCGGCGTGATCGGGGTCGACGTGCAGCGCATCCGCCGCACGCTCGAGCTGCGCCAGCAGAGCCGCGACGGCGAGGGCGAGGCGCTCGACCGCGACAACCTGCGGCGCTTCGAGGCGATGCTGCGCCGCGAGCTCGAGCGCTCGCTGATCCACCGCACGGAGAGCCTGCCGCCGACGAAGCCGCTGGCCGAGTTCGACCGCGCGCTCCCCGGCGGCCCGCTCCAGGACCTCGCGCAGGTCCACCGTGTCGTCGCGCAGCTCAAGCGCAGGCTCGCCACGTCCGGGCACGAGCTGCGCGGCCGCCGCAGCAGCCAGGTCGTCGACGTGCGACGCACGATGCGCGCCTCGCTGGAGACGGGCGGGGTGCCGTTGCGGCTGCGCCACCGGCCGAAGCGGCCGAAGCGGCCCGAGATCTACGTGCTGTGCGACGTGTCGACGTCCGTGACGAGCGCGAGCGTGTTCTTCCTGTCGGTGCTGCACGCCCTCCACGACGCCTTTCGCAAGCTGCGCAGCTTCGCCTTCGTCGAGCGGATCGACGAGGTCACCGACATCTTCGAGCGCGAGCGCACCTTCCGCGCGGTCTCGCAGCGCATCGCGCGCGAGGCGGGCGTCGCGGACGTGTCGGGCTACACCGACTACGGCCGGGTCTGGCGGGAGTTCCTGGCGAGCGTCGCCGACGACCTCGACCCGCGCTCGACCGTGATCGTGCTCGGCGACGCGCGCACGAACGGCCGCGAGCCGCACGCGCAGATCTTCGGCCACATCGCCGAGCGCGCCGGCCGCACCTTCTGGCTCAACCCCGAGCCGAAGCTCTACTGGAACTACGGCGATTCGGTGATGGCCGCCTACGAGCCCTACTGCGACGGGACCTTCGAGTGCTGGACCACCAAGCAACTCGAGCAGTTCGTGAACGTGATCGCGGGACGGCCCGAGCTTCCTTCCTGACGCCGGGCAGCCGTTAGTACACCCGCCCATGAGTTCTGCACAGATCCCGCGGATCCGCACCGAACTCACGGCGGCGTGCACTAGACTCCACCCACGATCACTCAGGGGGGCTCGCGGGAGTGGGCTGAGATAGCGCCTGAGGGAGGTTCTCCCGCCCGGCGCTGACCCTTCGAACCTGTGGGGTAATGCCCGCGAAGGGAGCGCAGCCAGATGCCTCTCGAGGCTCCCGCGAGGGAGTCACGACCAACCGGAAGCCGCGCGACAGCCGTCGCCGTCGACGGCCTCTCGAAAACCTTCGAGGCCCGTGGCACCGTCGTTCCCGCGCTGCGCGACGTCACGTTCTCGGCCGAGACGGGCGAGACCCTCGGCATCGTGGGCCCGTCCGGATGCGGAAAGTCCACGTTGCTCGAGCTGGTCTGCGGCCTCGAGCCACCCACCGCCGGCGCCGTCGCGGTGCAGGGCCTTTGCGCTCTGATGCCCCAGCGAGACCTGCTGCTGCCGTGGCGCTCGGCGCTCGACAACGCGGCGCTCGCGCCGCAGCTTCAGGGAATCTCGAGGGCCGACGCGCGGCGCAGGGCGCTCGCGCTGTTCGAGCGGTTCGAGCTGGCGGACTTCGCGCACGCCCGGCCCGACGAGCTTTCGGGCGGCATGCGCCAGCGCGTCGCGTTCGCGCGCACGCTGCTCGCCGGCCGCCCGGTCCTACTGCTCGACGAGCCCTTCGCCTCGCTGGACTCGATCACCCGCGCCGAGCTTCAGGAGTGGCTGCTCGAGGCGCTCGCCGCCGAGCCGCGCACGACGCTGCTGGTCACGCACGACGTCGAGGAGGCGCTCTACGTCTGCGACCGCGTGCTCGTGATGTCGCGGCGGCCGGGGACGATCAGCGCCGAGATCGAGGGAGCGCGGGAGCGCTTCGCACCGCGCACCGAGGTGGTCACCTCGCCGCAGTTCTCGGCGCTGCGACAGCGCGCCCTCGAGGCGCTCGCATGAGCCGCGCCGGGGCGATGCTGCGGGCATGGGGCCCGCCGGCGCTGGTGCTGCTCGCGCTCGTGGCTGCGTGGGAGGTGGCGGCGCGTGCCGGGCTGGTCGAGGACTACCTGCTCCCCGCCCCGAGCGACGTGGCGCGTGCGCTGGTCGAGGACCGCGACCTGCTGCTGCCCGACGCCTGGGTGACCGCGCAGGAGGTGCTGCTCGGCTTCGCGATCGCGCTCGCCGCCGGGGTGGCGGTCGCGATCGTCATCCACCTCTCCGCGGTGCTGCGCCGCTCGCTCTACCCGCTGGTCGTCGCGTCCCAGGCCGTGCCCGTGATCGTCATCGCTCCGGTGCTCGTGATTTGGTTCGGGTTCGGAATGGGGCCCAAGCTGCTCGTCATAGCGCTCGTCTGCTTCTTCCCGGTGACCGTCAACACCCTCGACGGCCTGCGGGCGGTCGACCCTGCCCAATCGCGGATGCTGCGGACGCTCGGCGCCGGCCGCTGGGACCTGCTGCGGCGCCTCGAGCTGCCGTCGGCGCTTCCGTTCGTGTTCTCGGGAGCGAAGGTGGCCGTCGCCGTGGCGGTGATCGGCGCCGTCTTCGGCGAGCTGGTCGGCTCCGACGCCGGCCTCGGGCACGCGATCCAGATCGGGACCGCGCAGCTGCTCACCGCGCGCGTGTTCGCGGCGGTCCTGCTGCTCGCGGCGATCGCGATCGCCCTGTTCGCGCTGGTCTCGGCGATCGAGCGGCGCGCGATCCCGTGGGCCCACGGGACGAGGACGAGACCGTGAGGCGCCTCGCGGCGGCCTTGGCGGTCGCCGCCGCATGCGTCGTGCTCGCCGCGTGCGGCGAGAAGTCGGAGTCGGTGGACGGGTCCGTGCAGGTCCGCGCGCTCGACCTGACCCTCGACTGGTTCCCGAATCCGGATCACGTCGCGATCTACGAGGCGCTCGACCGGGGGTACTTCCGCGACGTCGGGCTCGACGTGCGCCCGCGCGTGCCGTCCGACCCCGCGGCGCCGATCAAGCAGGTCGCGGCCGGCCGCGCCGAGCTTGCGATCTCGTACGAGCCGGAGGTGTTTCTCGCACGCGAGCAGGGCCTTCCCGTCGTGGCGGTCGCCGCGCTCGTGCAACGCCCCCTGACCTCGCTGATGGCGACGGCGAAGTCGGGCGTGCGCTCGGTGCGCGACCTGCGCGGCAAGCGCGTGGGCACGGCGGGGATCCCTTATCAGGAGGCCTACCTGAAGACGATCCTGCGGCGCGCGAAGGTGCCCGAGTCCTCGGTGAAGGCCACGAACGTCGGAGCGTCGCTGTTGCCGGCGATGCTGTCCGGCAAGGTCGACGCCACGCTCGGCGCGTTCCGGAACGTCGAGGGCGTCGAGCTGCGCCAGCGCCGCCAGCGGCCCTGGATCGTGGCGGTCGACCGCCTGGGCGTGCCGGACTACGACGAGCTCGTGCTGGTCGCCAACGCGGACAGGCTCGAGGAGCAGCGCGACGACCTGCGCCTGTTCATCTCGGCGCTCTCCCGCGGCGCGCGGGCAGCGCGCAGCAACCCACGGCAGGCCGCGAGTGCGCTCCTCGAGGCCAACCGGGACCTGCGCGAGCGGCCCACGCGCGAGAGCGTGCGCGTCACGATCCCGACCTTCTTTCCGGAGGAGCGCGATCGCCCCTTCGGCTTCATGGACCCGGTCAAGTGGCGCAACTACGGGGGCTGGATGGTCGACAACGGGGTGCTCGCGGACCTGCCCGACGTGGACCAGGCGCTCACCAACGAGCTGCTGCCGGGCGAAGGCCTCTAGCCTCGCCGGGCGCGCTAGCGGCCCAGCAGGTGCACGTCCACGAGGAATGAGCGCGTGCCGACCACGGACCGGCGCAACTCCTTGCGGCCGCGGCGGCCGAGCCGCGCGCGACGGCGGCGGCGCAGAATCCGCGTCAGGCCAACGAGCACGGCGCTCGCCGTGACGCTCCCCGCGGCGAGCGCCACGGGGCCGCGCGGCAGTGGCAGCGCGAGCATCAGCCTGCGCCGCGGCTCGAGGGCGCGAGCCGGGCGGGCGACCGGGACGGGGGCGTGACGAAGCCCCCCGTTGGTGGAGGGGTCGGGTGACATCAGGGCGCCAGTGTAGAGGGCGCCCTAGATGTCTCGGTCGGGCCGGCGGCTATTCGGCGAGGCCCTCGACCGTCCCCCAGGCTCGCTCCTCGCCCGGCTCCACCGCACCCTGCAGCTCCTGCTCGAAGATCCGGTAGCGGCGCACGATCTTCCCCCCCATGCCCTCCATCGCGCGATTCATGGCGTCGTTGGTCTCGAGGATCCAGCCCATCTCGCCCCACCAGATCTTCTTCTGCGCGGGATCGGCCTCGTTGAGGTGCTCCACGTACAGGGCGGCGGCGATCCCGAGGTCCTGGTAGGCGGGCTTGACCCCGAGGGCGAGTACCCGGCAGGCATCGATCTTGCGGCGGTGCCAGAGGAACTTGGCCCAGCCGAAGGGCAGCAGGCGGCCGTTCATGTGCTGCAGGCAGCGGTTCACGTCGGGGAGGGTGAGCGCGGCGCCGAGGACCTCTCCGTCGCGCTCGGCGATCCAGGTCCACTGCTCGTCCAGCACGGGGCGCAGGTTCTTCGAATACCAGCGGGCCTCGGTCTCGTCGAGCGGCACGAACGCCCAGTTGTGGGCCCACGCCTGGTTGTAGACCTCCAGGAACGAGGCGATCTCGGAGTCGAGGTCGCGGCGGCGCATGTGCCGCACGGTCACGCCGTGCTCGCCCGTCACCTTCTTGGCGGTGGCGTGGATCAGGGGGTGGAAGCCGCCCTTGTCCTCGACCTTGTCGAGGCGCAGCTCCCACATGTACAGGTCCATCGCCTTGCGCAGGCCCCATCCCTCCAGCAATTCCAGGTAATAGGGGTGGTGCCATCCCTCGAGGATCAGCGGCTTGCGCTCGTGGCCCTCGACCATCAGGCCGCACTCGTCGTTGGTGGTGAAGTCCATCGGGCCGACGATCCGGTCGCGACCCCGGTCGCGCAGCCAGTCCCGGGCGGCGTCCAGCAAGGCCGCTGCCGTCTCGGGCTCGTTCTCGCACTCGAAAAAGCCGAACAGCCCCCAGTCGTTGCCCTGGTACTCGTTGAAGTGGTGGTCGACGTGGGCGCAGATCCGCCCGACCGGCTCGCCGTCGCGCAGCGCGAGGAAGAACTCGGCCTCGGCGTGGTTGAAGAACGGGTTCTTGCGGCGGTCCAGGAACGCCCGGCGCTCGGCCACGAGCGGGGGAATCCAGTTCGGCTCGTTACGATAGAGCCGCATCGGGAGCTTGATGAAGCGCGTGAGGTCGCGCCGGGATGCGACACGCTGGATCTCGACCGGCACGCGCGGCAACCTAGCGGATATGTCAGAAACCCGGCTGATCCCAGACCTGTTCGAGAAAGCGCGCGACCACGATCGTCGCGAGCTGATCGACTTCGCCCGCCAGCACGACCTGCTGCCCTATTTCCGCCAGGTCGAGTCTGCCGCGGGCCCGACGGTGCGGATGGAGGGGCGGGAGCGGCTCATGCTCGGCTCCAACAACTACCTCGGGCTCACCGGCCACCCACGCGTGAAGGACGCCGCACGCGAGGCGCTCGAGACGTACGGCACGGCGCTCACGGGCTCGCGCCTCATGAACGGGACGATCCCCCTGCACCGCGAGCTCGAGGAGGAGATCGCCGCATGGCTCGGGACCGAGGACGCGCTCGTCTTCACGACCGGCTACCAGGCGAACCTGGGTTGCCTGTCGGGCATCCTGAGCGCCTCCGACACGGTGATCGCGGACTCGGGGGACCACGCCTCGATCCTCGACGGGTGCAAGCTCTCGGGTGCGCGGCTGCGCCCGTTCCGCCACCAGCGCCTGGACAAGCTCGAGCGGATGCTCGAGCGCGCCGCCGGCGACGGCGGCGGCGTGCTGGTCGTGGTCGACGGCGTCTATTCGATGGAGGGCGACATCTGCGACGTCGCCGCGGTCGCCGACCTCTGCCGGGCGCACGGGGCGCGCCTGATGGTCGACGAGGCCCACGGCGTCGGTGTGCTCGGCGCACGCGGAACGGGCGCCTGCGAGCTCTACGGCGCGGCGGAGCGCGTGGACCTGCGAATGGGGACCTTCTCGAAGTCGCTCGCGAGCTGCGGCGGCTTCATCGCCGGCCCGGCCGACGTGATCGACTACCTGCGGATCGCCTCCCGCCCGTTCCTCTTCACGGCGGCGGCCGTCCCGTCGGCGTTGGCCGCCGCGCTCGAGGCGGTCCGGATCTGCCGATCGGACGAGGGGCCGGCCCTGTTCGCGCGGGTGCTCGACAACGCTGGATACCTGCATCGCGGACTCAAGGAGCTCGGCTACCAGGTGGTCGAGCCGAGCGTCGTCGGCGGCGCCGAGGTGATCACGCCGATCGTGCCCGTCGTGATCGGGGACGACCTCCCCACCGCGCGGCTGTGGAAGGCACTCTGGGATGCGGGCATGTACGTGAACGTCGCGCTCTATCCAGCGGTGCCGCCGGGCGGTTCCCTGATCCGCACGAGCGTGATGGCGACCCACGAGCGCGAGCACCTCGATCGCGCGCTCGAGCTGTTCGCCTCGGTCCGGGACCAGCTGCCGCAGGATTAGGCGCTCGGATGTGCGGGCCAGGTGCGGGCGTGTCGAGGTGGTTGCGCCGCTCTCCGCCCACACGCGTCGTGAACCGCTGGAAAGACGTGCGGCATGCGGACGACAGAACGGACAAGTAGCCTCGGGGGACGGACGACCTGATCATCGGCACTGCGCCTCGCACCGGGCGCTGCGATGTTCGCCACCAGCCTGTGCCCGGCTCGGCCGCTGTCCGGAAACACCGGTCGTGCTTCACGAAACTTGCGGTTTGCAGGCAAGATGGAAATGGGGTCACATTGTCCAAAATTGGACAAGGGATCTGGCCCAGAAAAACCCCGCTCCTAGCGAACGGTGCAGTTAACGAAATGTTGACGGGGGTCCAGCATCCGCTACCTTTCCCGACCACCGGAACGCAAGACCCCCGAGCAGGCCGAGGCCTCACCAATTTCAGTGCTGAGGAGAGGGCGAGCGGGGAGAAAAAGTCTCGCCTTGGCCGCGTCGGGCCATGTCGGGGTCGTCGTAGCGGACCGGAGAATTCGATCCCCTGATCCTTAATTTCTGCCCACACCTGGGAGGTGCGATGGACGCTGCCGTCACGTCTGGACCCCAACACATGCTGGCTCTCGAACGAGCTAATCGAGTCCGGCTTGCGAGAGCCGCGCTCAAGCGCAAGATCGCGGCAGGTGGAGTAGACGCCGCCGAGGTGGTCCTCTCCTCCCCGTGGGAGGTCGAGAGCATGACCGTCAGCGAGCTGTTGATGAGCCAGAAGCGGTGGGGGCGCACGAGGTGCCGGAAGTTCCTTCAGTCCATCAGCCTGCTCGAGAGCAAGACCGTCGGCAGTCTCACCGAGCGTCAGCGGGTGACGCTCGCAGCGCTGCTCACCACGAAGGCTCAGACTTCTCGCGCAGCCCAGCGGGCTAGCGCCTGAGCGACGGACGACCGGGGCCGGCAACCGCCGGCCCCGCCGCGCTCCCCTCACTTATCTGAAGGCGTATCCCCCGGACCGCCGCTTGAAGAGCTCGCGAAACGCGTAGAAGGCGATCCCGAACACGACCGCGCCGATCAGGATATTGAGCGCGATCAGGCTCGAGGGCAGCAGGAAGTAGCCGGCGGCCAGCCCAACCACGGCGAACGCCCCCGCGAGGACCGTTGAGTGGGACTTGAAGCCCGCGAGATGCTCTCGGACGGACAGCTCGAGCCCGGCGAGCGAGGCGAGCGCGATCCCGCAGGCGATCAGGACCGCCCCGCGCTGCTCGCTGACCAGGAAGCCGACGATCAGGAGGATCAAGCCGAGCAGCACGCACAGCTCTACGAGCGGGAAGCGGCCCCACGGCGCCGGCGGGCGCTCGCGCGGCGCGCGGCGCGGCGATGACTCCCGCGCGGGAGTGATCGCCGGCCCCTGTCCCCGCCGGCCCGGCGCGGTATAGGTCGAGCGCCGGCGCTTGCGGCGGCTAGCGGCCATCCGTGGGAACGGGGTCGCGGGGCGATTCCCGCGCCCCTGGAGTCATGGGCAGCCCGAGGAGATCTTGACCCGCCACCAGCCCATCAGCATGCCCAGCAGGCCGAGTCGCGGGCGGGAGTGCCAGTGCTTGCAGCCCGGCTCCCCGATGTCCTCGTTCGAGATGTGAACCCACTTGAACCGCTGCGGTTCGGCGATCATGCGGTCGATCCGGTCCCGGTTGCCGGACTCGAGGTGTCCGCGCCCACGTAGCTCGCTGCGCGAGTCCTCGAGGCGACCGGCAAGGTCGTCCCGCAGCGCCTCGAGCTCGCCGACGCTCAGGATCCGCGGTCCACCGGGGGCGCGTACCTGCCAATCGAGGCCGTGCCGTGGGTGTGCCGCGGTGAAAAGCGCCGACAGCTCCCGCTCGAGATGGGCGATCTGGTCGCGTAGCGACCGGCGCGCGGCCGCCTCGTCGACACCCCTGCGCAGAAGCGCGAACTCATGCGCCGTTGCAGGGCGGTCCCTGTCTTCTGCGAATCGGTGCTGCGCGAGCTCAGGCACGAACATTCCTCTCGAGGACATCCCCCTCAGGACTCAAAAAGTCTAACAGCGGCGATGGCGCCCGCCGCTCAGGAGCTCGTGAGGATGTCGCCGCAGATCCACAGCGCCTCCTCCGCGCTGATGTCCGGCACGCCCGCCACCTGGACAGCGCCCAGGAGGATTCGCGCGGTATCGGAAGAGACCCCACGCTCGGCCGCGACGTCGCCGAAGATCAGCGCGAGCGTGTCGCGCTCGTCCGCGATCACGATCGTGCCCTCGGGCAGCTCGAGGCCGTCGCCGCCGCCGAGCTTCTCCTTCGGTCGCGAGGTCCGCAGTCCCGGCTCGCCCTGGACCGTGGCGGCGTCGAACGCACGGACGGCCACGCCGGTCTCGACCACGGCGATCGTGAGCGCGTCATCGACCGTGTTGCGGCTGCGGAACCGCCCGGCTCGCATGCGCTCGAGCATCGCGGCCTCCGCGGGCGGGCGGAACTGCTCCGGATCGAGGCCGATCTGACGAAAGAAGATGCGGTACGCGGACGCGATCGGCTGGCGGCGCTGGGCCAGCGCCTGCGCCCCGTGCGTGACGTCGGAGAGGTAGCGCAGTCGCTCCTTCACCCCTGCCGGACTGCGCCCCGGGCGCGCGGAGACCTCGGAGAGCATGATCGACAACCCCGGGAACTCCGCTTGCAGTGACGGCTCGACCCAGCCGCGGCGCGGCGGTGTCTCAGCCTCCATCGCGCTCACCGGTCGAGACGCCGCGCCGGCGCTCCCGTGAGGACCGCTCCAAACGGCTGACCCGATCGATCAGTTGCGCCTCGGACAACTCGCCGAGGGACTTGCCGGCCAGCACCCCGCCAGGGTAGGCGAAGAACGTGGTGGGGCCGACTCCCACGGAATAGAGCAGGCCGACCGCCCCGTCGCGGTCCACCGCCATCGGAAACCCCCAACCGTTCTCCCGCACCGCGTCGCGCGCCCCATTCTTGGAATCGCGGATGTCGAGGCCCACGAACGCCACTCCGGGAAAGCGTCGGCGGATGCGCTCGACGGAGTCGAGCAGCGGCTCGCAGTGCCCTCCGCACTTGGTAAACCAAGCGACGAGCACGAGCGGGCGGTCGAAGTAGTCGCAGATCCTGATCGCGTCACGCACCTCGATCCGGCAGGCCTCCCGCTTGTCGACGTTCGCGTCGCCGTCGAGGCTGCCGGTGGCCGAAGGCGCCGCGAACGCCGGCAGCCGCGTGCCCGCCGCGAGGCCGATTGGGCCCGCGCTGTCGTTGGTGAGCGCGTTGAACCCGGCGAACACGATGAACCCGAGGAACAGCACCCCGACCGCCACCGAATAGGGGCGCGAGGCCCTGCGCGCCTCCTCCGCCTGCTGCTCGCGCTCGGAGTCGCCGGAACTCGGATCGCGGTCGTCGTTCACTTGCGCGAGGGTACAACCGCGCGTAGCTTGCGCCCGGCGTCACGGGCAAGCGCGGCCGCCTCCACACGGGAGCGCCGCAGGCGCAGCGGGCCGCGCCGCTCCGCCCAAACGAGCGCGGCGGGCAGCACGAGCATCACCCCCAGCAGCGATACGGTCAGGTTGACGACCGTGACCGCCGCGAAGTCGCGCAGCATCGGGAACTCGCTGATGAGGAGCACGCCGAAGCCGGCGATCGCCGTCGCCGCAGAGGCGAGCACGGCCGCGCCCGTGCGCGCGTAGGTGCGCGTCAGCGCCCCCTCGGGCTCGAGGCCGCGGGCCCGCTCCTCGCGGTAGCGGGCCGAGAGGATCACGGCAAACTCGGTCGAGATCGCGATCACGAGCGCGCCCAGCGTCACCGACAGCGGGTTGAGCGGTATCTGCAGGACGAAGAGCAGCAGCGACGACCATCCGGTCGCGAGCACGATCGGGATCAGCGGCACCGCCGCTGTCGCGAGGCGCCGGTATGCGATCAGCAGCATCAGGAAGACGGCCGCGAGCCCGGCGAGGGTCAGCCACCAGCGACTGCGCTCGAGGCTCGCGTGTGCATCCGCGGCCAGAACGGGCAGGCCGGCGACCTCGGCCTGCACGCCGCGCGGCGGGTCGAGCCGCTCCCGCAGATCGTCGATCAGCCTTTTCTGGTCGTCGAGAGGCATCGTGCGGATGCCGAACGCGATGTTGGCCGTGCGCCGGTCGGCGGTGATCACGTTCTGCGAGAAGTAGCGCGGCAGCGCGTCGATCACCCGCTCCGTCCGGCGGGCGGTCTGCGTACCGGCGCCGAACAGGTTCGTGAGCGACAAGGCCGGGCACAGCTGCGCCTGCGAGCACGGCTTCCCGGGGCTGTACCCGTGGCGGCGCAGGACCTCGGACTGGTATCGCGACATCCAGCGCACGACGTCCGGCTGGAGCAGGCGCTCCGACCTGACGATCACGTTGACGTCTCCCGAGGTGCCCGCGAAGGTCTGGAGCGTCTGCAGGTCCCGGACCTCGCGCTGGTCGCCGGGCACGAGCTTGGTGATGTCGGAAACCGTGTCGACCTGCGTTCCCGCGACCCATCCGACCAGTGCCAGGGCGAGCGCGATCCGCAGCACGCGTCCCGGCCTGCGCACGGCCCCGGCAAAGGATGCGCGCGCGACGCCGCGCACCCTTGCGAGGACCAGCCGCCCGTCGACGGCGAGCCCGCGGACTCCCGCCCGCACGAATACCCCGATCGACGCGCCTGCGCGCCGGAGCACGGCGGCGCGGCCCGCGATCCGCGAGATCAGCCGGTCGGCCGGCTCGAACCGGCGGTCGAGCGCCTCCAGGCGGCGGTGCAGGCGCCTGCCGAGCCGACGCGCGGGAGCGAGCAGCGCGGCGAGTTGCGGCTCGCCCGCAAGCACGGCAAAACCCCCTGTCAGCGTGACGGCAAACGCGATCAGGATGCCGATCACCAGCAGCACGGCGAAGCCGCGGACCATGGGCACGGGCGACAGCAACAGCACGAGGAAACCGGCGGCCGTCGCGGCGCCCGCGGTCGCGATCACGGGCCCGCCGGCACGTGCGGCGTTCTCGGCCGCGGCCGGACCGTCACCCGCGGTCTCGCCGCGCGCCTCCTCGAAGCGCGCCTGGAACTGGATCGCGTAGTCGACGGCCAGCCCCACGAGCACCGGGAGCACGGCGATCGAGGCAACGGTCAGGGATGCGCCCGCGAGCGACATCGCGCCGAACGTGAGCGCCGCGGCGGCGAGCGCCGATGCCAGCGGCAGCAACCGGCGGCGCACGCGGAACACGAGCAGCAGCGTGAGCGCCATCACGATCACGACGGCGACGAGCAGGATCCCGAGCGCATCGGAGATCTCGGCCGCCACCCCCTCCGCCACGACCGGAGTGCCGGACACGACGTAGTTGCCGAACTGGAGGTTGAACGGCTTGGCCGCGACGGCCTCGCGGATCATCGCGATCGCCTCGCGCCGCTCGGTCGCGCTCATCCCCGGCCGCAGGCGCGCCTGGATGAGGGCGGCGTTCGGCCCAGGGAACAGGTACGCGAAGCGTGGCTTGGGCGTCTCCGCCCCGAGGCTCGGCTCGAACACGAGCCGCAGCACGAAGTCAGGGCTGTTCAGCGCGGGAGCGCTTTGGAGCCCATAGCGGACCGCCAGTTCGAGCGCCCGCTGCGCGTACTTGGCATCCACCACCTGGCGCGCGGCGGCAGCTAGCCGTTTCTGGTCGGCCGGCGCGAGTCCGCGCGCGGCGGCCACCTTGCGCGCGGCGCGCGCGGCGCGATCCGCCTCCGACTTCTGGCGCGAGCGGTCGAAGTTGATCCGGTCGAGCACTTGGCCGGCTGCCTCGTTGATGAACGTGCCCGGGCCGTAGACGACTCGCACGGGCCGCTTCTCGGCGAACTCCCGGCAGACCGGCGCCGCCGCCTCCGCGCCGCGTGGCAGGTTCCCGGAGAGGCATCCCTCGAGGCTCAGCATGCGGGCGACGTCCTGCGTGAGCAGCAGGCCGGTGAGCTTCCCGCGGACGAGGATCACGACCGGCTCGTCCCCGAACTTGCGGTGCAGGTCGTCGGTCGCCTCGGCGGCCGAGCCGCCGCGATCGACGAACGTCGATACGGAGGCATCGGTGTCGAGCCGCAACGCCAGCAGGGCGGCGACCACCGTGAGCACGATCACGACCGCGACGACGCGCGGCGCGCGGCGCGCGGAGTACGACGTGACCCGGCCCAGCAGCGCGCCGACGTCTAAATTGGGCCAGCTCCTCATCCGCTCACGGATGAGGGTACGACAGCCCGACCCGGTGCACGACGGTAGGAGCGGGCCTGCATATCAGCATGGGGGCACGCCCCCTCGGCGCTTCGCGCCTCCCCCCCGCCCGCACCTAAAGTCCTGAGAGCCGGCCTACTGCCGCCTCACTCCATGCCAAGCGGCCCCGCCGAATCCCCTGCCAGGAACTGGCGCACGAACTGGTTCTCGGACTGGAACAGGTCCTCACGCAATCCGGCCTCGACGATCTTCCCGCGCCACAGGATCGCCATGAACTCCGGCGTCCGGCGGGCAGAGGCGATGTCGTGCGTGATCACCACGTAGGTGCCGCCGTTCTCCTCATGGACCTCCTTGATCAGGTCGCACAGCAGCGCGGTGCGAACCGGGTCGAGGCCCGAGTCCGGCTCGTCGAAGAGCACGATCTGAGGGTCGAGCACGAGCGCGCGCGCGAAACCGGCGCGCTTGCGCATGCCGCCGGAAAGCTCGTTCGGCATCTTCTCCTCGGCACCGCCGAGGCCGACCTCGCGCAGGCGCCGGGAGACGATGTCACGAATCTCGTCCTCCCCCTTCTCGGTGTGCTGGCGCAGCGGGAAGGCGACGTTGTCGTAGAGATTCATCGACCCGAAGAGCGCGCCGTCCTGGAAGAGGACGCCGAACTTCTTGCGCATGTCGAACAGCTCGTCGTCGGTCATGTCGGGGACTGATCGCCCGTTGACCAGCACATCGCCCTCGTCGGGGTAGAGCAGGCCCACCATGTGCTTGATGCACACCGACTTGCCCGTCCCGGAAGGCCCCAGGATCATCGTGATCATCCCGTCGGGAATGCCCAGATTTAGGCCGTCCAGCACCGTGTTGCGGCCGAATCGCTTGACGACGTCGATGAACTCGACGGTGTCCTCACGGCCGTGGTCACGGATCGTGCCGTGGTACTCGAACTTCTTGTCGGGTGGCTCGCCATCGCGCACACCCTCCCTGATGTTGACCTCTTCGCCGGGCTGTCCGCCCACCCGCCTCTCGGCGCTCTCGTCCGCCACCTCTACACCTCTCTGTTCATTCGGCGCTGCGCGCCGTCATATGCTTGCCACACAAGTTAACCCCCGATCGGAGCCCGGGGATTCGCCCCCCAGAAGATCTGCGAGCCCATCATCCCGATCAGGTGCACGAGCACGATGTTGAGGATCATCGACTTGGCGGTCGCCGCGCCGACCCCCACGGGGCCACCGGAGGCGGTGTAGCCGTAGTAGCAGCCGACCGCGACGATCGCGGTCGCCATCGTCATCCCCTTGATCACGCTGAATAAGAGGTCGGGGGGGTTCTGGAACATCCAGAAGATCAGGAAGTACCCTCCCGACGAGACCTCGCCGATCTGCTCGACGACCGCCAGGTAGCTCGCGAAGAAGCCCACGCCGACGGCTGCGATGTAGATGAAGGGCAGCACCATCCAGGCGGCCAGCAGCCTCGTCGCCGCGAGGAACGTCATCGGGCGCACGCCCATCACCTCGAGCGCGTCGATCTCATCGTTGATGCGCATCGCGCCGAGCTCGGCGACGATCCCGGTGCCGACCTTCGCGGACATCATGTAGCCGAACGTGTACGGGACCAGCTCCCGGAGGTCGCACCAGGCGGCGAACACCCCCGCGTACGCGGGCGCGCCCACGGAGCGGTTGAAGTAGGCGCCCTCGATCCCGCATGTCAGGCCCAGCAGGAAGACGAGCCCCCAGATCACGAGCGCCGATCCGAGGATCAGGATGCCGGCTTGCCTGAGCGTCTCGCCGAAGAAGTTGAACACGCGTCCGTTGAAGACCTCGCCGAAGGTCTGCCCGCAGAAGCGGATGATCTCGCCGAGGTTCGCGATCCAGTCGCGCGGAATTCCGAGCCAGCCCTGGCCGGGCGGACCGGGGGGAGCGACGGGCTTGCCGGCCATCAGCGGATCACCAGGATCTCGGGGTGGGTGGCGAGGAGCGTCTGCGTGAACACGTAGTTCACGGCGAAGATGCCCATGAAGGCGATCACGACCGCCTCGTTCACGGCTCTACCGACCCCGGCCGCACCACCGCTCGCGGTCATGCCCTTGTAGCAGCACACGATTGCGATGATCGCGCCGAACATCGTGGTCTTCACGACCGACCCCCAGAGGTCGGTGACCGACGCGTTCGCGAAGAAGGTCGCCCAGAACCCCGCGAGGTTCTGGTGGTAGACGAGCTCGGCCGCGACGCCGCCGAAGACGCCGAAGATCAGGGCGTAGATGTCGAGCAGGCCCGTGATCAGCATCAGCGCGAGGAAGCGCGGCACGACGAGGTTCTTGACCGGATCCACGCCCAGCACCTGGAGCGCGTCGAGCTCCTCCCTGACCTTGCGCGCGCCGAGGTCGGCGGTGATCGCGGTGCCGGCCACGCCGGCCACGATGATCGAGTCCACGAAGGGCGCGAACTCCCGGATCGATGCGAGCACGAAGAAGCCGCCGAGGCGGTCGAGCGCGCCGAACACGCTCAGGAAGTTGGCTGCCTGCACGCCCGGGGCGCCATACCCGAAGGCGACCGTGCTGATCAACAGCGGGAACCAGCAAAGACGCAGCGCGAAGAGGAACTGCGACAGGAACTCGCCGCCGTAGATGTAGGGCGGGCGGAGTGCCGAAACCATCGTCTTGCCGGTCAGGATCATCATGTCGCCGACCTGCTCGAACAGGTTCTTGGCGGGCAGGAAGGCCCTGTCGGCTGCGTTACGAACCACGCACTGGCTCCCTCGAGATCAGTTGCATCTCCTCCCTGCTCGGGAGCCTCGCCCTACGCGAAACCTCCGCTCAGGCGGCAAAGCATAAGTCATGGCCATTCGCCATGCATTGGTATGTTTCGGTCCTCTTTGGAGAGGAGAGTCACATTTCGCGCTGCGATGTTGGCAGGGACGCTTGTCGCGCTGTCCCTGGCGATCAGCGCGTGCGGCAAGGACGGCCAGAGCGAGAACGAGTCGGAGGGGACCTACAAGGTCGACGTGATCAGCGCATCTTTCCCGGGCCGCCAGCACCTCGCCGAGGAGGCCACCCTGCGGATCGTCGTCCAGAACAAGGACACGCGCGAGATCCCCAACCTGAGCGTGACGGTGGACGACTTCTACCAGCGGCGTGACGATCCGACGCTCTCTGATCCGAGACGCCCGGTCTGGATCGTCAACACCCCGCCGTACAACTCGGCGTCCGCGGTCACCAACACCTGGACCACGGGGCCGCTGCGGGCCGGCGGCAAGCGCACGCTCGAGTGGACGGTCAGCGCCGTGCGCGCCGGCACCTACAACCCGCGCTACCGCATCAACGCCGGGATCGACGGCAAGGCGAAGGCGGAGTCGTTCGACGGCGGGCCCGCGACCGGCAGCTTCACGGTCCGCATCAACCGCCAGCCGCGTTCCCTCGCAGAGAGCTAGCCGCGCTGCGCGCAGATCGCGCGAGGGTCGCCGTCCTCGTCGGCCATCACGTCGAGGTGCTCGAACCCGAGCTCATGAAGCAGCCGCCCGATCGGCTCGGCCTGGTCACCGCCCAGCTCCATCAACAACCAGCCGCCAGGGCTGAGCCAGCCCGGGCTTCTTCGCACGACCTCTGCCAGCAGGTCGGTCCCGTCCGCCCCGCCGTCGAGCGCGAGCCGTGGCTCGAATGCCAGGACGTCGCGGGGGAGCAGGCGCAGCGAATCGGTAGGCACGTACGGCGCGACAGCCGTCAGCACGTCGACGCGGTGTTCGAGCGCTCGCGGTAGGGGATCGTCCAGCCAGCCCTCGAGCACCGCGACGCCGTTGCGCCGGGCACATAGCACCGCGGTCCTGTCGAGTTCGGTCGCAAGCACCCGCGCCGTCGGCACGACCGCGGCCAGCACCGCCGCGATCGCGCCCGCGCCCGTGCAGAGATCCGCGGCCACCCCGGCGGGCGGGAGCAGCGTGCCCGCGCGCCGCGCCAACGGCTCGGTCTGCGGCCGAGGCACATAGACGCCCGGCGCGACGAGCAACTCGACGCCGCAGAAGGTGACCGCGCCCGTCAGCCATGCGATCGGCTCGCCACCGATGCGACGAGACACCAGGTCCGCGAGTACCTCCGGGTCACCGGCGGCGGCCTCCATGAGCTGACCGGCTTCCTCGGGTGCCGCGATGCAGCCCGCCTCGGCAAGCATCCGCGTCACCGTCACCGAGGTACCGTCCAACCAGAGTCAGATGCGCGGTGTGACGGCGGGCTCCGCCGGGCGCAAGGCGAAGCCGTCGACCAGATCGGAGACGGACCCCGGAGGCGCAGCCTGCTGCAGCGCGCGCACGCGCCCGTCGAGAGTCGCCCGCTCCTGCCGGTAGTAGATGCCGATGCCCATCGGATCGCTCAGCGCCGCCGCAAATGCTCCCGCGCGGTCGGCGGCATCGTGCTCCGCGGGCAGGTTGTAGACCGACTCCTTCCACTCCTGCGTGGTGTTGTTGAAGGCGGTGCACGGGCTGAAGGCGTCGATGAAGCTGAACCCCGGGTGCCTGATGCCCTCGACGATCAGCTCGGTCAGCTCCTTGGAGCGGAAGCTCGCGCCCTGCGCGACGTAGGAGCAGTCGGCCGCGATCGCCGTCGCCAGCACGTTCATCGGCTCCTCGAGGTTCCCGAACGGGGTCGACGGCGACTTCTGGTCGTGCAGGGAGGTCGGTGAAACCTGGCCCTTGGTAAGGCCGTAGGTCTGGTTGTTCATGATCACGTAGGTGATGTCGACGTTGCGCCGCGCGGCGTGTGGGAAGTGGCCGCCGCCGATCGCGAACCCGTCGCCGTCGCCGCCCACCGCGATCACGTCGAGGTCGGGGTTGGCGAGCTTGACGCCCATCGCCGTGGGAAGCGCGCGACCGTGCACGCCGTGAAAGCCGTAGGTCGCGACGAAGCCGGGGAACCGGCTCGAGCAGCCGATGCCGGAGACGATCACGGTGCGATCAGGATCGAGGTCGAGCTCGGCGAAGGCGCGGTACGCAGCGGCGAGCACGCCGAAGTCGCCGCAGCCGGGACACCAGATCGGCTTCAGGCCGGACTTGTAGGAGTTCGCCTTGACCTTGAGCGCGTCAGCCAACCCGGGCCTCCCCCGTCATGCCGGGCAGCCACACGCCACTGTCATCGGTGGGAGCGATGCCCTCTGTTATGTAGTCGGCGATCTGGGTCGCGGTGAACGGAAGCCCGGTCGCCTTCGTCAAGGAATCGCATTCGAGCCCGGCATCGGCACGGGCGAGCCGCGCGA
Organism: uncultured Solirubrobacterales bacterium; assembly: GCA_963724065.1. GTDB lineage: Bacteria > Actinomycetota > Thermoleophilia > Solirubrobacterales > JBBDJG01 > DASRIA01. The sequence continues at coordinate 361,929 of CAVRTB010000001.1, read as the reverse complement.
ACTGCCCCGTCACGTTCAGCTCGGGAACGATCACCCGGCCCATGCCCACGGCCCACCGGCGGATGCGCTCGACCGGCAGCGGCGCGAGCACGCGCGGATAACAGGTCGACACCTTCAGCCCGCGGTCGAGGCAGATCTCCGCCGCCTCCTGGGCGACGCCCTCCGTCGACCCCCAGCCGAGCAGGCCGACGTCGGCACGGTCCGGGCCGGAGATCGTCACGCGACCCTCGTTGTCCGCAAGCGGGTCGAGCTTGCGGAAGCGCTTGGACATCATCATCGTGTGCAGCTCCGGCTCGTAGTGCGGGTTGCCGGCCTCGTCGTGCTCGATGCCCGTCGAGACATACGCACCCGGACCACCGGGCACCGCCATCGGGGAGATGCCGTCCGCGCGGATCTCGTAGCGCCTGTACGAGCCGTTCGTCTCCGCCTTGCCGTTCGGGCTGACGCGCTCGGCGACCTCGTATGAGTCGAGGTCCGGGCGCGGCACCGTCTCGAGGCGGTGCGAGAGCGACTGGTCCGAGAGCACGATCACCGGCACCTGGTACTTCTCCGCCGCGTTGAACGCCTCCACGATCACGTGGAAGCAGTCCTCGACCGAGGTGGGCGCCATCACGACCCGCGGCGCCTCGCCGTGGCCGCCGAAGAGCGCGTGGTTGAGGTCGGACTGCTCGGTCTTGGTGGGCATTCCCGTCGAGGGGCCGGACCGCTGCGCGTCGACGATCACCGCAGGGACCTCGGCCATCCCGGCGAGCCCGACCAGCTCCGCCATCAGGGAGAGGCCCGGACCAGAGGTCGCCGTCATCGCCTTGCGCCCGGCGAACGACGCGCCGAGCACGGATGCGAGCGCGGCGATCTCGTCCTCGGTCTGGATCGCGACGCCGCCGAAGCGCGGCAGCCGTGCGGCCAGCCATTCGAGGATGTCGGACGCAGGTGTGATCGGATAGCCCGCGTAGTAGCGCAGGCCGGCCTGGAGCGCCCCGAGGCAGATCGCCTGGTTGCCGGAGACGAGCAGCCGGTCCTCGTCGAGCGAGCGCGCGGGGCCGAGCCTGTGGTCGCCGGCGGGGAGCTTGGATGTCGCATGCTCGTGGCCGGCGCGCAGCGACCGGATGTTCGACTCCCCGACGTCGCCCTTGTGCGCATAGCGCTTCAGGATCATCTCCTCGATCCGCGCGGTGTCGATGCCGAGCAGCCCGCACACGAGACCGACCGAAACCATGTTCTTCCCGCGGCGGCTGCCACCGGCTTCCTGTGCGATCGCGGCCAGCGCGACCTCCGAGGAGCGCGACTCGTACTGCGGAGACACCTTCACGGACTCGGCGTCGCAGACGATGTGGCCGTCGGCGGCGAGCTCATGGTGGTGGAGGTCGAACGCCTCCTGGTTGAAGCAGATCAACAGGTCGACGGCGCCGCCCTGCGAGCGCACGGGCGCGGTGCCCACGCGCACCTGGTACATGCAGGGGCCGCCGCGGATCTCCGCCGGATAGGTGCGGAAGGTCAGCGCCCAGTAGCCGGTGCGCGCCGCTCCCGTGGTGAGGATGTCGCCGCTCGAGATGACGCCTTCGCCGGACTCTCCGGCGAGGCAAACGGTTATGTCGTCACGGATCAAGTTGCCCGACTCGTTGCCGGGAGCCAGCCCCCCGGACCGAGGCCGCGCTGCGATCCCGCGACCCCCTACCTCCTGTCGGGCCGATTATAGGACCGGGTCGGGGCGTTTCATACCCCTGTTTGACGCCGCGTCACGATGCGCAGCGCCTTCAACCCGAGCCCGAGCCGCTCGCGATCCTCCGTCGCAGCCGGGTCGAGCCCGGTCAGCTCCCTCACACGCTCGAGCCGGTAGGCGACCGTGTGCCGGTGGGCGTAGATCACGCGCGCCGTCGCGTTCATGTTGCAGTCGTTGCCGAGATAGGCCTCGAGCGTCGGCAGCAGGTCGCCGCGGTACTGCTCGTCGTGGCCGACGAGCGGCGCGACCGTGTCCTCGTAGAAGCGCTCGACCTCCTCCGGGTCCGACGCGAGCGCGCGGAACAGCAGCCGGTAGACACCCGTTCCTCCCGCGCCGACCAGGCCGTGCGCGGCCGGGGAGTCGTCGGCGAGCGCCTCGAGCACCATCTCCGCCTCGGCGAGCGCGCGCGGGAGCTCCTTCGGGTCGCCGTAGTGGGACGACGTACCGGTCGGGCCGTACGCGCGCAGGCGCGTGGCAAGGTCCTCGGCCAGGCGCGCCTCGCCGCGGCGCGCGGGGAGCAGGGCGTAGAGCCGATGGCCGACCAGCTCGGCGACCGCCCGCGGGTATTCGGAGGTCACGACGGACAGCGCCTCCCGGGGGCGGTGGGACCCGACCTCGGTGACCGATACGACGAGGCCCCCGGAGAGGTCCGGGCCATCCGCCGTGGCCAGCCTGAGCGCCGCGTCCGGCGTCGGCGCCCCGGCGACGAGCTGCGCGAACAGACCGTCCGGCACCTCAACCGACTCGCGCTCACGCGCCTCCTCGAGCGCCATCGCAGCGGCGCTCGACGTAGCCGCGAGGTGCAGGAACTCGCTGGCCTCGGGCTCGACGTCGCCGTCACCCGCGAGCATCCCGACCGCGCCGACGAGGCGATCGCCGAGCGAGATCGGGACGACAAGCTCGACCTCCACCGGAATCGGCGCGCGCGCGGCCGCGACGCGCGCCTGCGTGAGAGCATTCAGTGCCGCAAGCTCCTGCGCGTGGCCGCCGGGCCAGACGACGGCGACGTCGAGCTCGGGCACGACGATGCCGATCGGCCGGCCGACCTCCTCCGCGGCGAGCTCCGCCATGCGGTCGAACCCGTCGCCGGTGAGCGCCGCGTCCACCATCAGCTGGTGGACGCGGCGCATGCGCTCGACGATCGTCGGGAGACGGTCCGCGGCTACAGGATCGGCAGGTAGCGCTCGAGCTCCCACTCGCTCACCTGGACGCGGTAGTCGTCCCACTCGGCGCGCTTGAGGTCGACGTAGCGGGAGAAGACGTGCTCGCCCAGCGCCTTCAGCACCAGCTCCGAGTCCGCCATCTCCTCGATCGCCTCACCGAGGGTCTCCGGCAGCTGCTGGATCCCCAGCCGCTTTCGCTCCTCGGCGCTGAGGTCGTAGAGGTTGGTCTCCATCGGGTCCGGCAGTTCGTAACCCTTCTCGATCCCCTCGAGGCCGGCGTGCAGCATCCCCGCGAACGTCAGGTAGGGGTTGCACGACGGGTCGGGGCAGCGCAGCTCGCAGCGCGTCGCCTGCTCCTTGCCGGGGTGGTACATCGGCACGCGGATCAGGGCCGAGCGGTTGCGCCGCGACCACGCGATGTAGACCGGGGCCTCGTAGCCCGGCACGAGCCGCTTGTACGAGTTCACCCACTGCGCGAACAGCGGCGAGATCTCGCGGGCGTGCTTGAGCTGACCGGCGATGAACGACTTCGCGGTGGCGCTCAGGCTGAACTCGTCGTCGGGGTCGTAGAACGCGTTGCGCCCGCCGCTGAACAGCGACTGGTGCACGTGCATCCCCGATCCGTTCTCGCCGAACAGCGGCTTCGGCATGAACGTCGCGTACACGCCGTACTTCATCGCGATCTCCTTGACCGTGATGCGGTACGTCATCGCTGCGTCCGCCATCTCGAGCCCGCTCGCGAAGCGCATGTCGATCTCGTGCTGCGACGGCCCGACCTCGTGGTGCGTGTACTCGACGTGGATGCCGAGCCGCTCGAGCGCGAGCACCGTCTCGCGCCGCATGTCGGATGCCGCGTCGAGGGTCGTGAGGTCGAAGTAGCCGCCCTTGTCGAGCACTTGCGGCGGGCCACCGTTCAACTCGGAGCTGCGGAAATAGAAGAACTCCAGCTCCGGCCCGATGTTGAAGGTGTCGAAGCCCATCGACTGGGCCCGCTCGAGCGCGCGTCGCATCACGAAGCGCGGGTCACCCTCGTACGGCTCGCCGCCCGGGACGAGCACGTCGCAGAACATGCGCGCGACCGCCTTCTCCTGCGGGCGCCACGGCAGCACGGCGAAGGTGCTCGGGTCCGGCATCGCGATCATGTCGGACTCCTCGATCCGGTTGAAGCCGGTGATCGACGAGCCGTCGAAGCCCATGCCGTCCTCGAGCGCGCCCTCCATCTCGGCCTTGCCGACGGCGAAGCTCTTGAGCTGGCCGAGGATGTCGGTGAACCACAGCCGGATGAACTGGATGTCGTGTTCCTCGATCAGCGACAGGACGTCCTTCTTGGACATCCCGGTGCCGGTCGAGCGGTCGGTCGTTGCCATCTGGATCAGCCGTTCCTTTCGGTCGTCTCCCGTTGCCTCGGGGGCGCGCCTTGCGACGCGCCCCCGGCCATTCCCAGTGATCTTCCTTGATCGACCGTGGTCCTCCGTGCCTCCCTGCCGGCTAGACGCCGGCCGGTATCTCGTCGGCTTCGTGTGCCTGTAGTACCTGCTCGCCCTGCTCGCCGGTCCGGATCCGAATCGCGTCCTCGACCGGGAGGAGGAAGATCTTCCCATCGCCCACCTCGCCCGTGCGGGCGTGTTTGAGGATCGCCTCCGTGACCAGGCCGACGTCACCGTCCGCGACCACGATCTCGAGCTTCATCTTCGGTCGCAGGTGGATCGTCAGCTCCGAGCCCCTGTAGTGCTCGGTGATCCCCTTCTGGCGCCCCGAGCCCCGGTACTGGCCGACCGAGAGGGATGGGAATCCCTTCTCGAGCAGCTCCAGCCGGATCGGCTCGAACGCCTCGTGGCGGATGAATGCTTCGATCTTCTTCATGTGGACCCGTACCTCCTAGGTTTCGCTGGACGCGGGTCGGGGAGCGCTGCCGCTCATCGCCGTTGTCGCTGGAACCGGCCTGCCTGCCGGCAGGGGACCCGGACCATCAGTCTTAGGGATGAACTGCTCCGGGTAGCCGTACATGCCGTGCTCGACTATGTCGAGTCCGGCCTCTTCGTCCTCCGCAGAGACTCGCAGACCGATGGTGGCCTTGATCAGGCCGAACACCAGCACCGATGCAGCGAATGCAAATGCGAACGACGCGCCGATGCCCAGAGCCTGGGCCCCGAGCTGGTCGAACGAGCCGCTGTACCAGAGGCCCGGGTCGCCGACGGCATTCAGCTCCGCGTAGCGCGGTGACGTAAAGATGCCGCAGGAGAGCGTGCCCCAGATACCGGCGAGACCGTGTGCGGAGAGTGCCCCGACCGGGTCGTCCAGCACCTTCTCGATCGCGAGCACGCCGAGCACGACGATCACTCCGGCGACCGCGCCGATGATCGGAGCGGCCCAGAACTCGACGTAGCCGGACGGAGCCGTGACCGCGACCAGTCCTGCGATCGCGCCGTTGCCCGCCATGCCGATATCGACGGTCTTCTGGAGTGCGTAGATGGTGGATACGGCGGCCACGACTCCGGCCGCGGCGGCGAGGTTGGTCACCACCACGATCTCGGCGAAGCGGTTGCCGATCGCGCCGAGCGTCGAGCCCGGGTTGAATCCGAACCAGCCGAGCCAGAGGATCAGCACGCCCAGCCCGACCAACGGCATCGAGTGGCCTGGAATCGCGCGCGGCTTGCCGTCGGCTCCGTACTTTCCGATCCGCGGGCCGAGCAACAGCAGAGCCGCCAGGGCGCCGGTCGCACCGATCAGGTGGACCACCGTCGAGCCGGCGAAATCCTGCATCCCGACGTTCACCTGCAACCAGCCGCCACCGAAGATCCAGTGGCTGATGATCGGGTAGATGACCGCGCTGAACACGATCGCGTAGACCACGTAGGCGCCGTACTTGATCCGCTCCAGGGTGGTGCCCCACACGATCGCCAAGGAGACCGCGCAGAACACGAACTGGAAGAACATGAACGCCGCCGGGCTGATGTTGTAGGTCTCCAGGAACGGGAACTGCTGGGCCGCCTCTGACGGAACCGAGCTCACGTCCAGGAAGAACCCGGAGTCGCCCGCGATCGTTCCCGCACCGCCGAAGGCGAGCGCGAACCCGACCGCCCAGTAGGCGAGCGAGGCGATCGAGAAGTTGGTCAGGATCTTCGCAACCCCGGCGCCCGCGTTCTTCATCCGTGAGAACCCGATCTCGAGGAGGGCGAAGCCCGCCTGCATGAACATCACGAGCACCGCCGCCACGATCACCCACGTGGTGTTGAGGCTCGAGACGATGTCGTCTGCCGTCGGGCCATCCTGTGCGAAGGCCACCACCGGTAGAGCGAGCATCACAGCAGCGCCCGAGAGCGCCGCCTTCAGATACCTGGTTCGCTGCATTGAGCGTTCCTCCTTACCCACCGGACCCCCGGGCCCGCGGTCGCAGTTACGGAACGATCGTCATTCTGCGGTGGCGGGAGGCCTGGGTCTTTAGACACAGGTAGGAGATTTCGCGCGACGGTTTCTCCCATTGGTCGGACAAGTCTCCCCATGGTGATCAGCTCGGCCGACACGCCGTCGCGCGCGCCCGCGGAGTGCCTGGACCGTGTGTATGAACCCCGGGCGGGAATTACGGACCGTCGCCATGAAGCAATCCGGCCCCGGTCAGCCGAACATGTCGCCATGACGAGACTGACGTCGCTCGACGGGTCGTTCCTCCGCCTGGAAACCCCCAATGCTCATATGCACGTCGCCTGGAGCGGCCTGTTCGAGCCTCCGGCGCACGGACCCCGGCCCACCGTCGCGGCACTGCGGGCGAAGATCGCCGCGCGACTGATGCACGCACCGCGCTTCAGGCAGCGGCTCGCCTTCCCCCCGCTCCGCCTCGCGGAGCCGTCATGGGTCGACGACCACGAGTTCGACGTCAGCCGGCACGTGACCGCGCTCGGCGAGGGCGGGCCGGTGTCGCTCGGGCGCTTCGGCGTCCTCGCCGACGCCGTCCTGTCCGAGCCGCTCGAGCGCACGCGGCCGCTGTGGCACGTGCATCTCGTGCCGCAGCTGCACGACGGCCGGATCGGGCTCGTGTTCAAGATGCATCACGCACTCGTGGACGGAAAGTCCGCGGTCGAACTGGCGCTATTGCTGTTCGACACGTCTCCCGACGCACTGCCGGAGCCACAGGATGACTGGCGTCCGGCGGACCCCCCCAACGCCGCGCGTCTCGCGCTAGAGGCGTTCGCGAGCAATGCGGCGGAGCCGCTGCGCGCGGCGCGCGGCATGGCCCGTATGGCGGGGCGTCCAGGCGAAGGCGGGATCGCGGGAACAGTCAAGCGGGCGGCACTGGCCTTCGAGCAGGACCTCCTGCGCTCCGCCCCTGCCTCCTACCTGAATGCGCCGATCGGGCCCGCGCGCGTGCTGATGCGTCACCGCGCACGCATGGACCACATCGTTCAGGCAAAACGCCGCGCGGGAGCGACCGTCAACGACGTTTGCCTGGCAGCCGTGTCGGGAGCCCTGCGCGAGCTCGCGCTGCTGCGGCGCGAGCTCCCGCAGCCGCTCAAGGCGATGGTCCCGGTGAGCGTGCGCGCCGACGACCAGCGCCGGGACCTCGGCAACCGCATCTCGTTCGCTTTCATCGAGCTGCCCGTCGAGGTCCGCTCGCGCGAGGGTCGCCTCGAGCGGGTGCACGAGGCAACAGCGGCGTTCAAGGTCGCCGGCCGCGCGGCCGGCACCGGCGCCGTGCTCGGCACGCTCGGCCTCCTGCCGGACGTGCTCAAGGACCGCGCCGCCCGCCTGGCGTCAAGCGCACGGGTCTTCAACCTCACCGTGTCCAACATCCCGGGGCCCCGGGTCCCGCTCTACATGCTCGGAGCCGAGCTGAGCGAGGCCTATCCCGTCGTACCGCTGGCGGAGGCGCACGCGCTCGCGATCGGCATGTTCAGCTACTGCGACCACATGTGCTTCGGGCTCTACGCGGACCCGGACGCCCTGCCCGAGGTCGACCGGCTGCCGGGCTTCCTCGATGCCGAGATCCGCGCACTCGCGGGTCCACCGCCGCGGCGCCGGCGCGGGCCGGTGAAGGCCGCCGCCGGTACTAGCTCGGCCCGGCTGCGCGTGCCGCGCTGACGGCGGCCGCGGGGCTCTCACGCAGCGGCTCGCCGTGGCCCGGCAGGACGACCTGCGCGGTGAGCGGCTCGAGCGCGGTGAGCGACTCGAGCGTCTGAGCATTGTCGACGTTGAACGCCGACGGCATCAGCTGAGCCCCGACGCGCCCCGTGAGCGGGTTCCAGGTGCAGAGTGCGTCACCGACGAACAGCGCGCCGTGGCGCTCGAAGTTGATTGCGCAATGGCCCGGCGTGTGCCCCGGCGTCGCCACAACGCGCGGGTCGCCCGAGACGTCGAGCACGTCACCGTCGCCGAAGGTCTCCGCGCCCTCCACCTTCGGCGGCCGCCCCGCCCCGCCGCGAATGAGGTGCCCGAAGATCCGCCAGAAGGCCGGCCGCCACATGTACGGCACGACGTGCCAAGGGCGCGCGTCGCCGCGCTTTGCCGCCGGCTTGCGGAGCGTCCCGTGATCGGCGCCGTGGATGAGCACGCGCGCACCAGCCTCTTGTAGCTGCGGCGCGATCCCGGTGTGGTCCGCATCGGAGTGGGTCAGCACGAGGGCCGCCACGTCGGCGGGAGCGTGCCCGATCGAACGCAGGTCGCCTTCGAGGTCCTTCGCGAAGCCCGGTATCCCGGCGTCGACAGCGGTCAGCCGGCCGCCGTCATCGACGACGTACCAGTTGACCATCTCCGATCCCAGGCCGTAAACGCCCGGGACGATCTCGACCGGCCCTTTCACCGGCGCAACCCTAGCCTGCCTAACGCGAGCTGGGGACCAGCTCCTCGCGCAGCTGCTTCGCGGCCGCGACCATGTTCTTGAGCGACGGCTCGACCTCCTCGTAGCGGCGCGTCTTGAGGCCGCAGTCGGGGTCGACCCACAGCTGCTCGGGCTCGAGCACCTGCGCTGCGCGCCGCAGCAGGTCCGCCATCTCCTCGGTCGAGGGGATCCGCGGCGAGTGGATGTCGTAGAGGCCCGGGCCGATCTCGTTCTCATAGCCCGTGCGCTTCCAGTCCTCGAGCAGCTCCATCCGCGAGCGGGCCGCCTCGATCAGCAGGACGTCGGCGTCCATCTCCTGGATCTGGCGCATGATGTCCCCGAACTCGGAGTAACACATGTGCGTCTGGATCTGCGTCTCGTCGCGCACCGACGACACCGACAGGCGGAAGCAGTACACCGCCCAGTCGAGGTACTCGTCCCAGCGGTCCGAGCGCAGCGGCAGGCCCTCGCGGATCGCGGGCTCATCGACCTGGATGATCTCCACGCCGGCGGCCTCGAGGTCCGCGGTCTCGTCGCGGATCGCGAGCGCCAGCTGCTTGCACGTCTCCGAGCGCGGCTGGTCGTCGCGCACGAATGACCACATGAGCATCGTCACCGGGCCCGTCAGCATGCCCTTCACGTACTTGTCCGTGAGCGACTGGGCGTACCTGGTCCATTCGACCGTCATCGCGCTGGGCCGCGAGACGTCGCCGAAGATGACCGGCGGGCGCACGTAGCGCGAGCCGTAGCTCTGCACCCACGCGTTGTCGGTGAACACGTAGCCGTCCATCTGCTCCGCGAAGTACTGGACCATGTCGTTGCGCTCCGGCTCGCCGTGCACCAGCACGTCGAGGCCGATTTCCTCCTGCAGGCGGATCACCCGCTCGACCTCGCCCTTCATCAGGTCCTGGTAGGCGCCGTCGTCGATCTCACCCTTGCGCAGGCGCGCGCGAGCGGTCCTGATCTCGCTCGTCTGGGGGAAGGAGCCGATCGTCGTGGTCGGGAACAGCGGCAGGCCGAGCCGCTCGTGCTGCGCGTCGCGGCGCGTCGCGAACGGGCTCTCGCGGCTGGCATCGGCGTCCGTGACCTTGGCGAGGCGCTCTCGCACCTGCGGGTTACGGGTGCGCGGCGAGTTGCGGCGGTCCTCGAGCGCCTTCGTGTTCGCGTCGAGCGCCGCGGCGATCGCGTCGCGGCCCTCGTTGACGGCGCGCGTGAGCGCGGCCACCTCGTCGAGCTTCTGCACGGCGAACGACATCCAGCTCAGCACCTCGTCGTCGAGGCGTGGCTCGTTGCGCTTGTCGACCGGGGAGTGCTGGAGGGAGCACGACGTCGACACGACGAGGTTGTCGCCCACGTGCCCGCGCAGCTCCTCGACGAGGTCGAGGCTCGCGGCGAGGTCGTTGATCCACACGTTGCGGCCGTTGACGACGCCGGCGAACAGCGTCTTGTCCGCGGGCCACCCGTGCCTGGCGACAAGCTCGCGGTTCTGCGGCCCGTAGACGAAGTCGAGCGAGACGCCCGCCACCGGCAGGCGCGTGAGCACCGGGTAGGCCTCGCCGACGTGGTCGAAGTAGGTCGCGATCACGATCTTCGGCGCGCCCTCGACGGCGGCCAGCTTCGCGTATGCGCGCTCGAGCGCCTCGAGTTCCGCGGAGCTGCGGTCCTCGACGAGCACCGGCTCGTCGATCTGCACCCACTCAGCGCCGAGCTTGCCGAGCTCCGCGAGCACCTCGGCGTAGACGTCGACGAGATCGTCGAGCAGCTCGAGCCGGTCGAAGCCTTCGTCCGCGGCCTTCCCCTGGAGCAGGAAGGTGAGCGGCCCGACCAGGACGGGCTTGGTCTCGATGCCGAGACCCTTTGCCTCCTTGTACTGGTCGAGGACCTTGCGCGACGAGAAGCGGAACTTCTGGCCGCGCTCGAGCTCGGGGACGATGTAGTGGTAGTTGGTGTCGAACCACTTCGTCATCTCCATGGCGGTCACGTCGACGCCACCGGTCTGGCGACCGCGCGCCATCGCGAAATAGGTGTCCTGCTCGATGTCGCTCGAGCCGTCCCAGCCGTAGCGCGCCGGCACCGCGCCCACCATCGCGATCGTGTCGAGCACCTGGTCGTAGAGGGTGAAGTCGTTGGAGGGGATCAGGTCGATCCCGGCGTCGCGCTGGAGCTGCCAGTGCGAGGCGCGCAGCTCCTTCGCGGTGGTGGCCAGATCCTCGAGGGAGCGATCCCCTGCCCAATACGCCTCGGTGGCGGACTTGAGCTCACGCTGGGCCCCGATGCGCGGGTACCCCAGCACGTTGGATAGTGCGTGTGGCAAGAGAACCTCCTGGAAAGAGGGGAGTTGAGCCGACATGAGCGCACGCGGACGAAGCGCGCGACAGGAACCGAGCAGTATAGACCCTGGACGATCGGCGCATTCGAGGCGGCATCGCGTCAAGGTTCCGCCCGTGGGACTCGATACCCGGAGCATGGATCAAGGACTCCCCACCCCCCGCGGCTTCCTCGGCCGCATCGGAGCCGCGCTCGCGGCCTTCACCCGTTACACGGGCTGCACCCTTCGGCACAACCCGCTCCCGGAGATCCGGGAAGTCGGGGCCGAGTGGCGCGCGTCGGCCTAGCCGGCCGCGCGCACTAGCGGGTTTCCGGCAGCGGAGCGCCCCGCGGGGCAAGCTCGACCGGCGTCGCGGCGAGCGCGCGCATGCGCACATCGCGCCACGACACGCCCTCGCGGATCAGCGCGGGAACGCCGAACAGCACGGCGGTCAGCACCTCGACGGCCTGGAGGATCAGGCCGTAGCCCAGGGCCGCCGCGGTGGGAACCCCGTAGGCCCCCGTCAGCACCGTGATCACGGCGATCTGGAAGACGCCGACGTTCGAAGGCGTCGCGGGAAGCACCGCTGTCACGTTGACCGCGAACAGGACGGCGGCCGCCGCACCGATCCCGGCCCGGCTGTCGAGTCCCATCGCGAGCAGCAGGGCGAACGCGCCGAGCAACTGCAGACCCCAGGCTGCGAGTTGGGCGCTCGTCGCCCATGCGGCGAGACGGGGGCGCCGGAACACCACGAGGCCCTTGCGAAGCCGGACGAGCGCCGCGGACGCTTCGCGCAGCCCTCGGGCAATCGCGCCCTCGCCGCCGCCGAAGCCGAAGCGCCGCCCAGCCTCGACGAGTGACGGCACGACCAAGACGATCGCGGCAAGCCCCACGGGCAGCAGGCTGACAACGAACAGCACGCCCTCGTGGCCGCGCAGGATGTCGTTGCTGCCCACCACCACCACGGCCAGCAGGAAGAGCGCGAGCAGGTTGAGCAGCGTCTGGGAGACGAGCGTGCCTGCGACGACCGGCAGCGTTTCGCGCATGCGGCCCACGCGTCGCGCGACGATCAGGGCACGCGAGGGCTCACCGAGGCGAGCCGGCAGCGTGGCGGACATCAGCACCCCGATCGAGGTCGCGCTCAGGATCGTGCGTCGCTTCACCGGCCGGTCCGGGAGCGCCGCCCTCAGGATGTGGAACCACGAGACCGCTCTCAGGATCATCGAGAGCGAGAAGAGGGCGAGTGCGATCAGCACCCAACTCGGGCTCGATTGCACAAGCGTCGTGAAGACATTCTCGAAGCCGATGCGCCGCAGCGCGAGAAATGCGAGCAGCACGCCGGCGATCGCCGACAGGGCGAGCGCGGCGCGGCGAGCGCCGGCGAGCGCCCGCGACCCGCGCGCGACCTTCGGCGGAGGCGGCTCGATCGACGGCAGGCGGCGGGCGCGGGGGCTCGGCGTCAGATCGCCCTGGACGAGGCCGGCCTTCGAGCGCGCGACCTGTGCCCTGCCAACGGGAGTCGGAGCCTCGATCGCCCGCTCATAGACCCCGGCGATGCGACGCGCTACTTGCGGCCACGCGAAGTCGGCCGCCCGGCTGCGGGCCGCGACGCCCATCTCCCGGCGCCGCGACGGGTCCAGCCACAGCGAGCGCAGCGCCTCGGCCAGCGCGAGTGGGTCCCCGGGGGGCACCAGCAGGCCGTCGCGGCCCTGGGTGACCACCTGGCGGTAACCGGCGATCTCGGATGCCACGACCGGCGTCCCCGCCGCGAACGCCTCCGTCAGGACCATGCCAAAGCTTTCGCCGCCGAGCGAAGGGGCGCAGAGCACATCGGCCGCGTGCAGCCGGCGCCACAACTCGTCGTCGTCGACCCGGCCGAGCACCTCGATGCCGTCCATGCCACCCTCGACCTGGGCGAGCAACGGCTCGACGCCGTCGCCGTCGGCGCCGATCACCTCGAGTCGAACGGGGATGTGCTGGCGCAGCCCGGCGAACGCCGAGAGCAGCACCGGAAGCCCCTTGCGCTCCTCTTCGCGGCCGACGAAGACGATCCGCAGTGCGTCGCCGGCGGGCTTCGGGCCGCGGGGCGCCGCGCTCATGTCGACGCCGTTGGGAATCACGTCGTAGGTGCCGCCGAAGTAGCGCTCACCGGTCCAGCGGGCCGCCTCCGAGACGGCGATCCGGGCATGCAGCCGGTTGAGGACGCGGCGCGCCCCGATCGTGCGCGCGATCGTGTTCGGGACCCAGCTCGAGGAGTAGGCGTGGAAGGTCCCGATCACAGGGGCGCCGGCGTCGAACGTGCACGCGTCCCAACCCACGTACGGAGCGATCGGCTCGTGCACGTGGATCACGTCGAAGTTCCCGGCGCGCAGCTCGGCGCGCAGGCGCACGGCACTCTGCGGGGTCACGGCGAGCCGCGACATCGCGCCGTTCATCGGCAGCGATGCAGTGCGTCCCAGCGACACGACATGGTCTGGCACAGGGGTCGGGTCGGGAGCCCGCCGGTGCAGGAGGCGTGTGAGCCGGTCGTCGGGGTCGACGGGGCTCAGCACCCGGACATGATGTCCGTCGGCGAGGAACTCACGCGCCAAGGCGTCGATGTGGCGCGTCACGCCTCCGGGAAATGTCCAGGAGTAAGGCGAGACCAGGGCGATCCGCATCCGGGCGATGCTATCAACGCGGGTCGGCGGCAAGAAGGGGGGAATCCTCGGTCGCAGGGGCATTTGCGCCCCGGCGGGGCACTGCGGCCAGGTACACCACCGCAAACAGCAGGTAACTACTGCCGATCAGCAGGATGATCGGTCCCGAGTCGTTGGTCAGCGCGCCCACCAGAACCGCGGCCAGCAGGCCGTAGACCGCGGCCCGCACGCCGGGCGCGCGATCCGCGGAGGCCAGCAGCGTGCGCCGGTAGCGAAAGCCGACCGCGAGTCCCACGGCCGCGAACGCCACGAGGAAGGGGATCGCCCCTCGGCCGAGCGAGCGGTAGCTGAGTCGCACCCGGCGCTCGGCGATGTCGGCGATCTCGTCGAGACCGCCCGCCTCCAGCACCGAGCGGCTGAAGTGGGCATCGCCGCCGGTGAGGAGGTCGAGCAGCGCGAGTGCCGCGAGGCCGGCCACGGGAGCGACCAGCAGGATCGCCAGCCGCACCCGCCAGGCGATCGGCCCGGCGGCCACGAGCGCCGCCACCGTGGCGCCGGCGATCACCGTCGGGACGGCGCCCACGTCGGCGCCGAGCCTGCCCCATGCGAGCGCGAACGCGAGCACCCCGCCGCCGATCGCGAAGCCCCAGACGCGCGCGCGTGGCGAGGCGGTCGCGAGCGCCCCGCCAAGCCCGAGCAGCCCGACCGCCGCGAGCGCGATCTCGAGCTCGTTGCCGGCGCCGAAGAAGCGCGAGCCGAGCACCGGGTTGGGTCCCAGCAGCGACCGGCGCGCGAGATCCGAGCCGAGCGCGAGGTCCGCGATGTGCAGGACCACCGCGACCGCGGCGGGCAGCGCGAGCGCCCGCGGCCACGGCCGGATCCGGTCGCTCGCCACTGCAAGCGCGCCGCAACCGGCCGCAACGATCAGCGCCTCGCCGATGCTCGAAGGGGCGAGCGCGGCCGTCAGCAGCAGGACGCTCGGCAACCACAGCGCGGCGAGCAGCACGGCGCGGCCCGGGAGGCGCAGGTCTCGCCGCGCCGCCCCGGCGGCGCCCGCGAGCAGCACGGCACCGATCAGCCCGAGCCAGATCACGACCCAGCGCCGCGGGCCGAGATCGGTGAGCCGGTTGCGCAGTTGCGAGAGGTCGGCCGGGCTCGCCTCGCCGCGTGCCTCGATCGGCTTCCCGCTGATCTCGTCGGGGACGGCCACCCCGAGCCTTCCGAGCACGGTCGGTGCGACGTCGGTGGCGCTGACCACACCCTCGGTGCGGGTCGAGCCGGAGTAGACGGTCGTGCCTTCGCCCTCCAGGCCGGCCGCACCGATCGCGACCAGGCGCCGCGTGACGTGACTCGGGTCCTGGACCACGAGCACGATGTCCTGCGCGCGCCGCGCGGCGAGCAGGCCGGCGAGCTGGCCTCGCCCGGCGGGCCCGGGCGCCAGCTTGACGACGAGCAGGTCGGCCTCGCGCCACAGGCGCACTGCGGCATCAGCGATCCGGGCCGGCCGCACGAGCGCGACCTCCTCCACCATCCCGGCGGTGTCCGCGGCGACAATCGCCTCGCGGTTGCGGGACGCGGACGGCCCCGCATAGGCGACCGCGCCGGCGCGCGTCGCAAGCAGCCCCGGCACCACATCGGCCGGCGGCGTCTTCGCGCGCGCCGCGATCTCGTCCCACCTCGCGATCCGGCCGTCCGGGCCGAGGCGAATCTCCTCCAGCGGCAGCTCACCGTCATAGAGCGAGGTCGTGGTGCGCGCGCCCGCGCTGATGTCGAGGAACGCCTGCTCGGGCGTATACGAGCCCTGGATCGTCGACATGAACCCGAAAGCGGCGAGCCCGGGCGCCTGGGCGAGGCGCTCGAGCGCGGGAGGCTTCGCGAGCGGCTGCGGGCCGGGCCAGAAGACGATCGCGGCGCGGGGCCCCTGCTGGCCTTGCGCAGCTGCGGGCGCGACCAGCGCGAGGGCCAGACCCGCGATCAGGGCTGCGTATATTGGTGTTCGTGCCATGAACCGCAATGTCGTCAAGTTCACATTCCTGAAGGTGGACCCTGCCTGGCGGCGGCTGCCCGCCGCGCAGCGGGAGGAGCACAAGCGCGAGTTCGAGGCCGCGTGCGACAACTTCGCCGCGGACCGCTTCCTCCGCGCATACTCGCTGGTCGGCACGCGCGGCGACGCCGACCTCATGCTGTGGACGGCGGCGCCGGGGCTCCCCGACGTGCACGAGTTCCACGTGGTGCTCGGCCAGAGCGGGCTGATGGCGTGGGCGGACACGCCCTACTCCTATCTCGCGATGACCAAGGCGTCCGAGTATTCGGAGGAGGACCGGCTCGAGGTGCGCGCGGGCAAGCACAAGTACCTGTTCGTCTATCCCTTCGAGAAGAAGCGCGAGTGGTATCGCCTGCCCGCCGAGGAGCGCATGCGGATCATGCGTGAGCACATCGCGATCGGGCGCCGCTATCCGCAGATCAGCATCAACACCACCTACTCGTTCGGCCTCGACGACCAGGAATTCGTGGTCTCGTTCGAGTGCGACGACCCCGGTGACTTCCTCGACCTCGTCCACGAGCTGCGCCCGAGCGAATCGAGTGCCTACACTTTGCGCGACACGCCCGTCTTCACGTGCGTCGCGAGCAGCGTCCGGCACGCACTCGACGCACTCGACGGGGAAGCGCCGATCACTGCTACGGGCACCGAGGGAAACGGGCTCGCATCGGCAACGGCCCTCGATCCTCCCTGACCGACTGTCAGCCCATGCACTCCGATCAAGAACTTCGCGTCGCCCTCGTGGGGGCAGGGCCGGCCGGCTTCTATGCCGCCGGGCACCTGCTTGCCGCTGAGCGCCCCGTGCGCGTCGACCTGTTCGACCGCCTGCCCACCCCGTTCGGGCTGGTGCGGGCGGGCGTCGCGCCGGACCACCCGAAGATCAAGTCGGTCGTGCGGGTCTTCGAGAAGACGGCCGCCAAGGACGGGTTCCGGTACTTCGGGGGCATCGAGCTCGGGCGCGACCTGCATCGCGCCGACCTGCTCGAGCGCTACCACGCGGTGATCTACGCGATCGGCGCGGCGACCGACCGGAGGCTCGGGATTCCGGGCGAGGACCTCGCCGGCTCCGAGGCCGCCACTACCTTCGTCGGCTGGTACAACGGCCACCCCGACCACCCGGATCGCGAGTTCGACCTGAGCTGCGAGCGGGTCGTCGTGATCGGCAACGGCAACGTGGCGATCGACTGCGCGCGGATGCTCGCGCTGAGCGCCGAGGAGCTGCGCAAGACCGACACGGCCGATCACGCGATCGACCTGCTCGCCTCCGACGCCGTCAAGGAGGTCGTGATCCTCGGCCGCCGCGGACCGGTGCAGGCGGCCTTCACAAACCCCGAGCTTCTGGAGCTCGGCGAGCTCGAGCAAGCGGACGTGATCGTCGACCCGGCTGACCTCGAGCTGGACGAGGCCTCGCAGGCCTGGCTCGACTCCGACGAGTCCGACAAGACGTCGCGCGAGAACGTGCGGATCCTGCGCGAGTACGCGGCGCGCGAGCCCGCCGGCAAGCCCAAGCGGATCGTGCTGCGCTTCCTGACCTCGCCGGTCGAGCTTCAGGGAGCCGACCGGGTCGAGCGCATCGTCGTCGAGCGCAATCGCCTCGAGCCTCGCGAGGACGGCTCGCTCGCCGCACGGTCGACCGGCGAGCGCGAGACTCTCGAGTGCGGCCTCGTGCTGCGCTCGATCGGCTACAAGGGCATCGCGATCCCGGAGGTGCCCTTCGACGAGCGCCGCGGCACGATCCCGAACGTCGCGGGCCGGGTCGTCGACGGGGAGCACCACGTCACCGGCGAGTACGTGACGGGCTGGATCCGCCGCGGCCCGAGCGGCGTGATCGGCACGAACAAGAAGGACGGCCAGGAAGCGGCGAGCAGCCTGCTCGAGGACGCCGAGGCGGGCCTCGTGAACGAGCCCGTGACCGACGGTGACATCGCAGACCTGCTCGCCGAGCGCGGCGTCGAGCCGATCGGCTGGGAGGGCTGGCAGCGGATCGACGCGCACGAGCAGGACCTCGGCGCCGGCACCCGGCCCCGCGTGAAGCTGACCCGGTACGAGCTGCTCCACGGCGCCGCGCGCGAGGAATGAAACCTGTGGCGAGGGTCGCGAACCTCCACTAAAGTGATCTGCAGCCCACGGATTCGGGCTGCTGGGCAATCCTCCCAAGGAAGGGAAGCTAATGAGAGTTCTTGGCCTTCTCGCGGTCGCGTTCGCGTCCGTGCTGATGATCGCGTCGCCCGCCGCGGCGCGCGACCTGAACTGCAACGGGGCCTTCACGGGGAAGACCTACGACGACGTAACCGTCGCGCGCGGCGCGGCGTGCACGCTCACCGGGTCGACGGTAAGGGGCAACGTCAAGGTGCTGAAGAACGCCTACCTCCAGACGACGGGCACGACTATCCGTGGAGACGTCGAGGGCAAGGGCGCGCAGACCGTCTTCATCGACACGGGCTCGAGGGTCGGCGGCAGCGTCGAGGCGGTCAGGGCGGTCCAGTTCTACGTCTTCAACAGCACGATCGGCGAGGACATCGAGCCGGAGCGGACCGTGGAGGCCGTGCAGATCTGCGGAAACACGGTGCGCAAGGGCAACATCGAGGTGCGCCGCAGCGGCACGGACGTCCTGATCGGGGACCCGCTTGCCGTCGGCTGCCGAGGCAACGTGGTGAAGCGCGGGGACATCTGGGTAACGCGGAACTTCTCCCTCGTCGAGTTCGTGCTGCGCGGCAACACGATCATGCGAGGCGACCTCCGAGTCACCAGCAACTCCGGCCCGACGCCGAAGTTCGTGCAGAACAATCTGGGCATCGGCCGCATCATTTGCCGGGGCAACACGCTGCTGACGGCCAGCGGCAACAGCGGCTGGGACCAGAAGCTCGGCCAGTGCACGGCCTGAGCTAGAGCTTGCTCTGCGGGGTGGGCCATCGACGGTGGCCCACCTCGGGATCAGATCCCGAAACGGTCACCCAGCGGGGCCATCATCGCGGCCCAGACCGCGAAGCACCCGCCCGCCGCAACCATCCACGCAATCGCGTCGCGATCGCGCTTGGACAGCGTGTTCGCGACCGCGGCCCAGACCGAGACGTAGCCGAACACACCGCGACCAGCACGAGCCCCGTGTGGTCGCCCTCGCCCTCGGAGTCGATCCACATTGCGAGCACCAGCGCCGCGCCCGACAACCAGACGTAGACGGCGAGCAGCAGTATGCCGAGCAGGATCAGGGCCATCGCAGACCATCATCGGCGCGGCTGGAGGCGCCCTCAACGGCTCGGGATCAGCAACCGCAGCTCGGCCAGCATCGGCCCCGGGCGCTCGAACACGTCGTCCCACGCGTAGCGGCGAAAGTCGTCACCCCGCGCACGCGCCTCGCGCTCGCGCCGGCGGTCCTGCTCCCACGAATGTCGCGAGTTGTGGAAGCGATAGGAGTCGAGCTCCACGGTCAGGCGGTGCTCGGGCCAGCGGCAGTCGACGCGGTGGGTGCCGGCGGGGCGGTTTGTGCGCGGCAGTTCGAGGCCGGCCTCGCGGAGCAGCTCCAGGAACCGTGACTCGAGCCGGCTGAGGGTCACGTGCACGTCGCCGCGCAGGACCGCGCGGAGCCTGGTCGCGCCAGGCGCGTTGGGCCGCCGCGCGAGCACGGCCTCGACCTGTGCCGGCGTCGTGTGATGGCGTACGCCGGCCTCGTGGCATGCACGTGCGAGGTCCTCTGCGCGCAGCGCTCCGGCGAGGTCGACGAGGGTGCGGGCGACGGTCGTAACCGGGATGCCGCGCCAGAGCGTTGCGTCCTCCCGGGCGGTGCGGTGAGTCTCGATGCCCTCGAGCCGCCGCCTTCGCGGCGTGGCCACCTCGGGTGCCGGCGGCCTTCCCTTCAGGATCCCGAGCAGATACGCGGCCGCGCCGCCGCTGAGCAGCGCTCCCTCGCCACATGCGAGCACCGCGGCCATGTAGCGCGCCTCGACGCTCGGCGCACGATGCCCGACGCGATAGACGCCGCGATGCACGGGCAGGAGGGAGCCGGTCCTCACACGGTGCGCGAGCTCCGATCGGGTGACGCCCGCGCGAAACAGCTGCGCCCGCGTCACGACTCCATGAGCCGCACCGGCGATCGCCGCGAGCCTCTGCTCGACCGTTGGGGTCACTTTGGCAGCCACTGCGTGTCAAAGTGACCGCAGCGCCGAAGTTAAGCGAGGCGACGGGCAGGGACTACTTAGGAACTAAGCCGTGCGGAACGACTGGCCGCAGCCGCAGGCTGCGATGACCTTCGGGTTGTTCACCGCGAAGCCGGCGCCCTGGAGGCTCTCGACGTAGTCGACCTCGGAGCCGTCGACGAACTCGAGGCTCTCGGAGTCCACGAGCAACCTGATGTTGCTGTGCTCGAAGACCTCGTCGCCGTCACGCTTCTCGTCGAAGGCGAGCGCGTACTGGAAGCCCGAACAACCGCCGCCCTTGACGGCTACCCGCAGGCCTGAATCAGGACTGTCGGCCTGACCGTTCATGAGCTCTTTGACCTTCGTTGCGGCGATGTCGGTGAGGGTGACCAAGTGAACCTCCGTATCGAACTACTTCGGTGCTACCCAGCGCCGCCTTGAGCCGGCGACAGCTGCAATACACGCATTGTAGCGGCGCCCCGGCGTCCAGCCCAAACGTGCTAGAAGGGGCCGGTGCAGCAGGTCGCCGTCGTCGCGGACACAACAGGCTACGTCACCCCGGAGCTCGTCCAGAGCCGCGGGATCCAGCTCGTCAGCCTCTACGTCAACTGGCATGACTCCAGCCAGCGGGAGGCGGACATGCCGGATTTCAACGCCTTTTACGATCGCCTGCGCACCACCGACCGGCTGCCCACCACCTCCCAGCCCTCGATCGGCGACTTCATCGACGTCTACGAGCCGCTCGTGGACCAGGGGCTCGAGGTCGTCTCCGTCCACATATCCGGCGGCATCTCCGGGACGGTCGAGAGCGCCCGCCAGGCCAAGGAGCAGCTTGCACAGTCCAAGGGCGTCGACCGCGTCACCGTCGTCGACTCCGAGAGCGCGGCGGGCGGCATGGGGCTGGTCGCGCTCGCGGGCGCCCGGCTCGCCATGTCCGGCGGGTCGGCGCAGGACGTCGTCGAGCGGATGCGCGAAGCGCGGACCGTCCTCAAGATGTGGTTCGCGGTCGACACGCTCGAGTACCTGCGCCGTGGCGGGCGGATCGGCGCCGCGTCGGCGTGGGTCGGATCGGCGCTCAAGATCAAGCCGATCCTCACGCTCGAGCAGGAGATCACGCCCATCGAGCGGGTCAGGACCGGAGCCAAGGCGGTGCGCCGGCTGATCGAGTACGCCGAGCAACTGCACGCGGACGGGTCGGACTCCTGGGTGGTCCAGCACATCCAGGCGCCGGAGGAGTCGGCGCGGCTGGTCGAGGCGGTACAGGACGTCATGGGCCGCCCGCCGCTGTTCGTCTCGGAGGTCGGGCCGGTGCTCGGAACGCACGCCGGGCCGGGGATGCTGGGCGTCGGCGGCCTGCCGCCGCGCCTCGTCGAGTAGCGCGCCGCTACCGGCGCCGGCGGAACGCGGCGAAGCCGCCGCCGACGACGAAGCCGAGCACTGCCGCGCCCGCGATCGCCGCTGTGCGGTGCTCGCTGATCTGGCGCCGCCAGTCGGTGAGCACCTTGACCTTCACGCGCAGCTCCTCGACGGAGCTCGCAAGCTCACGGCGCGTGCGCTCGATGGAGTGCTGGATCTCGTCCGGGCTGCGGGTGGGCATGGCTAGCTCTTCACCTCCTCGGTGGGAGTGACCGGAGCCTCAAGTTCCGGGTGCTCGATGGCCTCCTTCGTGAGCTTGGCCTCTTCGATCGCGCGCGCCGGCACGGGGGGCGCGCCGGCCTGGAAGCTGCGGTACGCGACCCACCCCGAGATGCCGGCGAGCAGCATCAGCAGGCCAAAGACGATCAGGAATCCGGGCCACGGGCTGTTCACGACGTCGTTGATGGCCCAGGCCAGTGCCTGGAATGCGAAGATCAGGCCGAGGAACACGAAGAACCCGGCGGCCGCCGCGACCGCGGCGCCACGGCCAAGTTTCTTGACCTTCAGCTCCACCTCCGCCTTGGCGAGCGCGATCTCCTCGCGCACGAGCGTCGAGGCGTTCTCAGAGATGCGGTTCACGACCTCGCCGAGCGAGCGGTCGTCGCGCAGGCCGTTTCCGTCAGCCGGCAAGGCGCCTCAGGATCCTGGCAAGCAGAAAGCCGCCGGCGAACGCCGCTCCGAGCAGCACCTCCGGGCGCTCCGCCGCCGGTATGTCCGGCGTGGTCGCGCCGAACCCGTTCACCGACGCGGCGTGCTGGTCCGCGGCGCTGATGATCTCGGGGCTGAGCTGGCTGGCGTCGTAGTCGTTCATTTGGCTCCGGTTCGCCTTCAGTCCGGCGGATCCTCGTCGAATACCCGTTTCCAGATCGATGTAGCCACCCGGTTGGCCGCGATCGCGGCGAGCGCGCCGACGCCGGCGATCAGGCCGCTCCACATGAGGCGCTTGACGAGGTCGTTGTCGGCGGCCACCGGCCGAAGTAAAGCAGAGGGTCGGGTCGGCCATTCGTCCATTTTCGTGAGACCGCCGGCGGTGCGGGGCAAACGGACTCCGAGGAGAACGACCGCTACGCCGACCGGGGGGATCGCGCGAGGGTCCCGGCAAAGAGGAGAGAAGCGAGGCCATGACGACGAGGACGCGTCACCGCAGCGCCCGCGCGCTCACCCATGCCCTGGTCTGGGCGACCATCGTCTTCGCGGCCGCGCCCGGGCGTGCAGCCGCCGATCACACCGTCGCGGCAACCGACTTCCGGCTCGTCGCGTCCTCGACGGTCGCGGGGGCGAGCCCGAACGCCACGAGCTGGACGACGCTCACCTATCCGGGCACGCCGAACACGGACGACGTCAAGCGGACGATCGGCCACTTCGCGGCCGGCATGGTCGCGAATCCCGAGGCCGTCCCAAAGTGCCCGCGGCCCGTGTACCTCGCCGACAACTGCCCGCCCGAAACGCTGATCGGCTCCAGCCGGGCGGACGTGCACGCGCTACCGCCGGCGGGACCGGTGGTGCAGGAGCCGGGGCGCATCTACAACGTCGTGCAGCAGGGCACCGAGGCCGGGCGTCTCGGGATCATCGTCGACGCGACCTCCAAGGCATTCCTCGAGGCGGCGTTCTACGTGCGCAACCGGGGCGACTACGGCCTCGACGGAGACCTCGACAACCTGCCGCGCGAGCTGCTCGGCATCGGGGACATCCAGATACGCCACCTGGAGTTCACGCTGTTCGGCACCGTGCAGGGACGCAACTTCACGCGCGCGCCCACCTCCTGCTCGCTCAAGACCTCCACGGGCGAGGCAGAGGCGTACGACCACGCGGGCTTCGTGGGGGGTCCCTCGGACTCGTACACACCGACGGACTGCGACAAGCTCCCGTTCGCCCCGACATTCGCGATGTCGGTCGGTGACAGGGGCAGCACCGGTGAGCGCGACAAGCCACCACTGAACGTGACCGTCACCCAGAAGGCCGGCGAGGCCGGGATCCTCGGAAACGGGGTCACGCTCCCGTTCGAGATCGGCCCCAACCTGCCGGCCTTCACGACCATCTGCACGCTTGCGCAGAGCGCCGCCGACGCCTGCCCGGCCGGGTCGAGGATGGGCAGCGCGGTCGCGACCTCGGCATTCGTGGACAAGCCGCTGACCGGGAACGTCTACGCCGTCGAGCAGGCGGGCGTGCCGTTCCTGCCCGGGCTCGTCGCCGATCTGCGCGGCCGGGTCAACGCGAAGATCACGATCGCCAACGCGATCATCGCCGGTAAGTACATCCGCTCGACGGTCACCGACGTGCCGGACCTACCGGTGAGCAGCTTCTCGATGAGCCTGATCGGTGGCGACAAGGGGCCGCTCGAGTCGAAGTTCGACCTGTGCTTCAGGGGCGAGCGGTTCCGCGCCATGAAGGCCGACGTGACGTTCAACGCTCACAGCGGAGCGCGCACGGCGTCGAAGCCGCGGCTCGCGGTGGAGGGCTGCGCGCCCGCCGCGACCGCCTCGCTGCGGCGGGCCGGCACGCGAAGGACGACGCTGAGCGTGACTGTCGCGCGTCACCGCGACGCCGATGACATCAAGTCGCTGAGCGTGCTGCTGCCACGCGGCGTGAGCCTCGTCTCGAAAAGGGTGCGAGGCCGCAACGTGAAGGTTCGGGCCGCGGGCGTGAATGCCCCGCAAGTGCGCGCAGCAGGCGCGCGCAAGCTCACGATCTCGAAGCTGTCGAAGGGCTCGCGGCGGGTGAAGGTGACGTTGCGGCGCGGCGCCGTGAAGCTTTCCGCGAAGCTGCGCAAGCGCGCCCGCATGGGAAAGCAGCCGCGCGTTCGCATCAAGGTCACATCCGTCGACACGGGCGGCCGGAAGCACAGCTCGCGCGCTACGGCTAAGGCTAAGCGCTGACGCCGGTGCGCACGGCAAGGCCGTCGCAGACGGTCTCGACGAGCATCTGCGTGGCGCTGTCGAACTCGCCGTCGGGCATCGTGATCTCGTCGAAGATCCATGCGGTCAGCAACTGCTCGATCGCGCCGTAGAAGCACAGCGTCGCGAAGTCCGCGGAGATGTCCGAGCGGAAGGTGCCGTCCTCCTGGCCGCTCGCGACGATCGCGCTGATCCCCTCATAGGCCTGCCTGATCTCACCGAGATGCGCCCGGCCGAAGGTGTTTGCCGCGCGCGTGACCTCGACGATGATCACCTTCATGAGGTCCGGGTCGTTGCGGTAGGAGTCGACGATGAAAGATGCGATCGAACGGAGCTTGTCCCGTACCGGCGCGTCACCGCGGTCGCCCTCGGCGATCGCCTCGAGCAACAGGCTCCACCGCTCGGTGAAGAGCGTGTCGAGCACCTCGTCCTTGGACCTGAAGTAGTGGTAGACGAGGCCGTAGGCGACGTTCGCCTCGCGCGCGATGTCGGATACCCGGCAGCGATGGAACCCCTCGCGCGCGAACACCCTGATCGCGGCGTCGAGGATCACGCGGCGCTTGTCGGCGGCCCCGTCGCGACGCGTGCTCACGGGCGCGCCGCCTGGAGCATCGCCTCGGGCCACCGGTAGGCCTGCGGGCGCCGGTTGGCGAGCGACGGCAGCTTCGCGCGCACGTCGCGCTGCGCGCCGAGGTCGAGATCGGCAACGACGAAGCACTCCTCGGCAGGAGCCTGCGCCAGCACGTTTCCCCAGGGGTCGACGATCATCGAGTGCCCGTAGCTTTCGTGATCGGGCGGATGGTGACCGATCTGGCCGG
The DNA here is from genome assembly GCA_963724065.1 of uncultured Solirubrobacterales bacterium. Taxonomy (GTDB): domain Bacteria; phylum Actinomycetota; class Thermoleophilia; order Solirubrobacterales; family JBBDJG01; genus DASRIA01. The sequence continues at coordinate 336,985 of CAVRTB010000001.1, read as the reverse complement.
CCGCGATCACGAACGCCTGGTTCTCGATCGCACGCGCGCGGATGAGGATCTCCCAGTGCGCGCGGCCGGTCGGCACGGTGAACGCGGCGGGCAACGAGATCGCGCGGGCGCCGCGGACCGCCATGATCCGGAAGAGCTCCGGGAAGCGCAGGTCGTAGCAGACCGCCATCCCGAGCTCGAGGCCCGCGGCATCGGCCACCACGACCTCGTCGCCCGGCGCCTCGGAGTCGGACTCGCGGTAGGTGATCCCGCCGACCTCGACGTCGAACATGTGGATCTTCCGGTAGGCGGCGCGGATCTCGCCCTCGGCATCGACCAGCACCGACGTGTTGCGCAGCTTGCCGTCACCCGCCACCCGTTCGACGATGCTGCCCGCGACCATCCAGACGCCCAGCTCGCGACACAGCGCTCCCGCCCAGTCCGTGGTGGGACCGGGCAGCGGCTCCGCGCCGGCGTGCAGGTCCTCGGGCGCGCCGATCACGTTGAACTTCTCGGGCAGGACGATCAACTCCGCGCCCGCGGCGGCCGCACCGCGCACGAGCCTGCCCGCAGTCGCCAGATTGCGGTCCTTCTCCCGGTTGGAGTTGAGCTGTATCGCCGCTGCGCGTACTGACTCGTGAGTCAATTCCGGGCGATTATAGGGTTGAGGGCGGGATGAACGGCGCTCGCGTGCTCTCGGTGAACGTCGGCGGGGTACGCTCGGTTGACGTCGGGGACCGCATCGTCACCACGGGAATCTGGAAGCACCCTGTCGATGGGCGCGTGGCCGTCCGCGGCGTCAACCTCCACGGCGACGACCAGGCCGACCGCAGCGTGCACGGCGGCGAGTTCAAGGCGGTCTATGCCTACGCGCGCGAGGACACCGACTGGTGGGAGCAGCAGCTCGGGCGCGAGCTCGGGCCGGGCACGTTCGGCGAGAACCTGACCACTGCCGGCGTCGACCTGAACGGCTGCGCCGTCGGGGAGCGGTGGCGGATCGGCTCGACCGTGCTCGAGGTCACCGAGCCGCGCTTCCCGTGCTTCAAGCTCGGCATCAAGATGGGCGACCCGGCGTTCCTGAAGCGCTTCGCGCAGGCGCGGCGCCCCGGCACGTACCTCCGGGTCGCGGCTGAGGGCGAGCTGGGTGCGGGCGATCCGATCGAGGTCCTCGAGCGGCCCGGCCACGGCGTCACGATCGAGCTCTTCACCGAGGCGTTTCTCGGGGACCACCGCCTCGCGGCGCGGCTGCTCGAGGTGCCGCTGTCGCCCGCGTGGCAGGAGTGGGCCGAGCGGCAAAGGTCGCGGGCGCAAGGTGCATGAGTTGACGAGATCAGCGTGGATGTCGAGTGCGTATCCGCCACAAATCCGGCCGAACGTCCCGGAATGAGGGCCACCGGGAATGGCGCGGGACGTTCGGTGGGCTGGCCGGTGGAGATGACCGCGGTACCGCGCAACCAGGCCTAGGAGAGATCCGCTACCCCTGGGCCGCGCGTCGCGCCTGGAGCTCCGCCACGAGCAGCTTCGCGCGCAGTGCCGCAACGAGGTCGCGCATCGGCTCGACCGCCTGCTCGAGCAGGTCGGCGGCCTGCTCAGTGTCCATCTCGCCGGCGACGCGCTCCATCATCACGTCGACCTCCTCGCGTACGAGTCCCTCGAGGTGGCGCTTGTAGATCATCGTGTCGTGGACGGTGAAGCCGAGCGCCTCCGAGTATCCGGACGCGCGCATCCGCTCCACGGCCTCGATGATCTGCACGTCGTCGGGCCCGTAGCGCTTTGATCCGTTGCGCTGGCGCGGAGTCAGGACGCCGAGCTTCTCGAGGCGCTCGAGCGCCTCCCCGGGAAGCCCGTAGCGCTTGCGCACCTCGCGGGCGCTCAGGCCGCGCGAGTCCTGGCCGGACAGGGCGCGCTCGAGCACGCGGTCCTCCAGCTCGATCAACGCGCGCAGCCGCTCGGCCGCGCCAGCCGCGTCGCCACCCTGCTCGAGCACTTCCCTGATCACCTTGAGGGGGAGGAAGCGCTCCTCCTGAAGCTGCTTGATGAGCTGCACCCGCTCGACGAACTCGCGCGGGTACCAGGCCATGTTGCGCGACGTCTTGACCGGCTCGGGCAGCAGGCCTTCGCGCAGGTAGTGCTTGATCGTGCCGGCCGAGACTCCGGCGGCCTCGGCCAGCTCGCCCATGCGCAGCAGGCCGTTCTCGCGCCGCTCGGTCACACGACGCCTTCGTCGCGCAGCGGCTGCGGGTCGATGCCGAGCTCGCGCAGCACGTCATCGGTGTCCGCGCCGAGCGCCGGGGCTGCGCCGCTCGTGTCCGCGGGCGTGCGCGACAGCTTGATCGGCGCGCCCACCTGCTTCACCGGCCCGATGCCCGGCTGGTCGAGCTCGACGACCATCCCGCGCGCCTTTACGAGGTCCGATGCGAGCGCCTCGTCGAGGTCGAGGATCGGCTCCAGGCAGCAGTCGTGCTCGCCCGCGAATGCCGTCCACTCGTCTCTCGTGCGTTCGCGGAACACGGCTGCGATCTGCGCGCCCGCTTCGGAGTCCGGGTGCTCGAACTGCTTCTCGATCAGGTCCGGGCGCCCGACTCCGTTGCACCAGTTCTGCCAGAACTTCGGCTCGAGCGCGCCGAGCGACACCCATCGGCCGTCGCTGGCCTCGTAGGGGACGTAGCACGCGATGCCGCCGGTCAGCTCGGGCTCGCCGCGATGCGGCACCCGCTGCTCCGCGAAGTAGCGCGCGGCGACCATCGCGAGCCACGAGAGGGACCCGTCGGTCATCGAGATGTCGACCATCTGGCCCTCGCCCGAGCGCTCGCGCTCGATCACCGCTGCGAGGATGCCGACAGCCGCCATCAGCCCTCCTCCTCCGAGGTCTGCGATCTGGCCGGCCGACTGGATCGGCGGGCCGCCCTTGCGCCCCGTGAGGCCGAGCAGCCCGTTGAGCGCGAGGTAGTTGGTGTCGTGCCCGGAGCGAGCGGTGAGCGGGCCGTCCTGCCCGTAACCGGAGATCGGGCAGTAGATCAGGCGGGGATTGCGCTCGCGCAACGTCTCGTAACCGACGCCGAGGCGGTCCATCACGCCGGGGCGGAAGCTCTCGACGAGCGCGTCGTGGTCCTCGACCAGGCGCAGCAGCACCTCCCGCCCGCGCTCGTGCTTCAGGTTCAGTCTCAGCGAGCGCTTGTTGCGGTTGAGCGCAAGGAAGTAGGCGGACCCGGTGCCCTCTCGCTGCTGGTCCTCCCCACCGTAGAAGGGCGGCATCCACCGGATGTAGTCGCCGCCCGCGGTGTCCTCGACCTTCAGCACGTCCGCGCCCATGTCCGCGAGCAGCAGCGTGCAGAAGCCGCCCGGCAGCAGGCGCGTGAGGTCGAGGACGCGTAACCCTTCCAGCGCTCCCGGCATCAAGCGGCCGCCGCAGCCGGAGTTGGCGGCCACGCCATCTTCTGGGTGCCGAACATGGACCGCGCCTCGTCGACGGTCGCCGGTCGCCGGCCGACGTCCTCGACCATCTGGCGGGCCTTCGCGATCAGGTCGCCGTTCGACCGTGCCATGTCGCCGTTCGGGAGGTAGAAGTTGTCCTCGAGCCCGACGCGGATGTTGCCGCCCAGGGTGAGCGCAGCGGCGGCGAGCATCCACTGGTCGCGCGAGATCCCGATCACGCCCCACTCGTTCGGCCCCTCCGCGCCACCGGGGATCTGCTCGGACATGTGGGCGAGGTTGCGCGCGCTCGGGCGGATGCCGCCCGTCACGCCCATCACGCACGAGATCTGGAGCGGCTCGCGCAGCAGGCCCATGTCGAGCAGCGGGTCGAGGTTCGCGATGTGCCCCGAGTCGAAGCACTCGTGCTCGGGCTTGATGCCGAGCTCGTTCATCGCGTTCAGGAAGGTGATGATCGTCTCGAACGAGTTCTCGAAGACGGTGTGGAAGACGAACTGCTTGCGGCGCTTCGAGTACTTCGCGTAGTTGATCGAGCCCATGTTCAGGGCCCCGACCTCGGGGCGCAGCTCGCGCAGGTACTCGATGCGCTTCTCGATCGGGACGCCGACCGCGCCCGTCGAGTAGTTGATGATCACGTCGCCGACCTCGGAGAGGATCGCGTCCGTGATGTTGCGGAAGTCCTCGACCTCGTAGCTGGGCGTCCCGTCGGGCGTGCGCGCGTGGATGTGGATCATCGCGGCGCCCTCGTCCACGATCCGCCGCGCCTCGGCCGCGTACTCCTCGGGCGTGTACGGGATCGCCGCGCACTGCTCGCGGTTCGCGACCGCGCCCGAGATCGAGCACGTGATGATCACCGGGTCCTCGAAACGGCTCATGAGCTCTCCTTGTCGTAGTTGGGGGCAAGCCCGGCGGCGGCCGTGCTCCCGACCGCGTCGTTCAACTCGTGGATGTGGTGCTCGTCGTTCACGCGCCCGACGGGACCACTTCGACGTACGAGACGTCAGCGACGATCGCGTCGGCGGTGCCTTCGTACAACCGGCGACCGAGACCGTAGTTGGACTGGATCGCGGCCTCGGCACGCTCGCGGTCCTCCTTCGGCAGCTCGCGCGCCGTTCCCTCGATGGACGGGCCGCGCGGCTTGCCGCGCACCGTGCAGGGCGCCACGAGCACGCGCGGGTTGCTGCGGATCCGTCGCACCTTCGCGACGTCCGGGCCGGTCCGGAAGTACAGCCGCCCCTCGCCGTCGAGTCCGAACCACACGGGGGTGGGAACTGCCTCGCCGTCGCGCTTGAACGTGACGATCAGGCCGTACTTGTGACCCTTCAGGTGGTCGAAGCTGCCGGACCCGGCCCGCTCCCCCGCACGATAGGCGGCCTTGCTGCGGATGCGGTCGTAGAAGCGGTTCTGGAGCTCGAGCAACCGGCTCATACCGGCATCACCCCGTGCTTGCGCCACGGCCGCTCGACGCGCTTGTTCGCCGCCATCTCGAGCCCGCGGATGATCCGCGGCCGCGTCTCGCGCGGGTCGATGATGTCGTCGACCATGTCGTTCCCGGCGGCGATGTAGGGGTCGATGATCGCCTTGAAGTTGTCGACCATCTCCTTGCGCGTCGCCTCTGGATCCTCGGCGGCCTCGATCTGCTTGCGGAAGATGATGTTCACGGCGCCCTCCGCCCCCATCACCGAGATCTCCGCGCCGGGCCAGGCGACGATCAGGTCGGGCTCGTACGCGCGTCCGTTCATCACGTAGTAGCCGGCGCCGTAGGCCTTGCGGATCACGACGGTGATCTTCGGCACCGTCGCGCGCGAGACGGCGTAGAGCATCTTCGCGCCGTGGCGGATGATGCCCTCCTGCTCGACCTTCGAGCCGACCATGAAGCCGGGCACGTCCTGGAGGAACACGAGCGGGATGTTGAACGCGTCGCAGAGGTTGACGAAGCGCGCGGCCTTGTCGGCGGAGTCGTTCTCGAGGATGCCGGCGAGCTGCTTCGGCTGGCTCGCGACGATCCCGACGGGCCGCCCGCCGAAGCGCGCGAGGCACGTGATGATCGTCTTCGCCCACTTCGGCTTGATGTCGAAGTACTCGCCGTCGTCGACGATCCGCTCGATCAGCTTGTACATGTCGTACGGGTGGCGCGGCGACTCGGGCACGATGTCGAGCAGCTCCTCGTCCATGCGGTCGACCGGATCGGTCGTCGGCCGGATCGGCGGCGGCTGCTCGCAGTTGGATGGGAAGAACGAGAGGTACGTCTTGATCGACTCGATGCACTCACGATCGTCCGCTACCTCCAGGTCTCCGACGCCGGACTTGCGGCAATGGATTCTTGCGCCCCCTAGGTCCTCCATCTCGATGTCCTCGCCGGTGACCGCCTTCACGAGGTGCGGACCGGCGAGCGCCATCGCGCCCTGCCCGACCACCATCGGAACGAAGTCGGCGAGGCCGGGGATGTAGGCGGTCCCCGCCGCGCATGGGCCCAGCATGCCCGCGACCAGGGGGACGACGCCGGACATGATCACCTCCTCGCGGAACAGGTGGCCCGACCCCGCGAACAGCGAGCCGACGGCCTCCTGGATGCGCGCGCCGGCCGAGTCGAGCAGCCAGACGAAAGGCATCCGCTGCTGGAGCGCCATTTCGCGCATGCGCCCGACCTTGATCTCGCCGGTCATGCCCATCGAGCCGGCCATCACCGTGAAGTCGTAGGCGACGATCGCGCAGCGCCGGCCGTCGATCTCGCCCCAGCCCGTGATCACGCCGTCGGCCGGCGCGTCACGGCCCTCCATCGAGCGCTGAGAGAAGTGCGGGCGCCCGTGCATGCCGATCTCGACGAACGTGCCGCGGTCGACCAGCAGGTCGATGCGCTCGCGCCCGGTCAGCTTGCCCTTCCCGTGCTGCGCCTCGATCTTCTCGACTCCGCCGCCGAGCTTGATGCGCGCGCGGCGCTCGTGCAGGTCGTCGACGAGCGGCTTCAGCCCGCTGGACTCCCCGTGCTCGGTGAGCGGCGCCGACGGCACCTCTCCCGGGTGCTGGGCGGCCGGGTCGCGCGACACTTCCTTCACCACCTCGCGCTGGTGCTCGAGATTCTTGTCGACCTTCGTTTCCGTATCGCCCATTACCGACCTTTCCACTGCGGTTCACGTTTTTCAAAGAAGGCCTGGACCCCCTCGACGATGTCCTCCGTGGACATCGCGAGGCTGAGTTGCGACCGGAGGTAGGCGAGCGCCTCCTCGAATGGCATGTCGAGCTGGCGGAACATCGCGTCCTTGCCCAGGCGCATGATCAGCGGCGACTTCGATGCCAGCTTCTGCGCCCAGGCGGCGACCGCCGCGTCGAAGTCCGCGGCGACCACGACCTTGTTCACGATGCCGATTCGCTCGGCCTCGTGCGCGTCGATCCGCTCGCCGAGCAGGAGCAGCTCGTTCGTCTTCTTGCGCGGCACGTTGCGGTAGATCAGCGCCATGATCATGAAGGGAAAGGCACCAACGTTGATCTCGGGCGTGCCGAACGTGGCCTGCTCCTTGGCGACGATCAGGTCGCAGGCGAGCGCGATGCCGAGCGCGCCGGCGAGCACGTGGCCGTTCGCGGCGCAGATCGTCGGCTTGCCGAGCTCGCCGATCAGCCGGAAGAGCTGGGGGAAGCGCGCGGTGCCGAGGTACCGGTGGATGAGCGGCACGTCGGCGGCGAAGCCCCCGAGGTTGGCGCCCGAGGAGAACGTCGTCTCGTGAGTCGACGCGAGCACCACCACGCGCACCTCGTCGTCGTCGCGGGCGGCCTCGAAAGCCGCGATCAAGTCGCCGAGCAGCTCGTTGGAGAGCGCGTTGCGCGTGTCCGGCTGGTCCAGCGCGATCGTCGCGACGTGGTCCTTCACGTCATAGAGCAAGGTCTCGAAGTTCGGCAGGGCGTCTCTCCTCGAAATAGGAAGTAGGAAGTCCTACTGTTTACTTTGGCCTGGCTGTCTTGTAGCTTTGCGGACAGCGTCTGTCAAGCGCCCAAGCCCGGAGGTTTTCACAGATGGCGACTGCCGCACCCGAGATCAAGCCCGACTTCGCCGCCCCCAAGCGGCACTTCTGCATCACCGACGAGCACGAGCAGCTGCGCGAGACGATCGAGAGCTTCTGCAGCAAGGAGCTTGCTCCCCACTCCGACGAGTGGGAGGAGAGCGGGTTCCCCGACTCGGTGTTCACGCGGATGGGCGAGCTGGGCTTCCTCGGCGTGTACTTCCCCGAGGAGTACGGCGGCCAGGGAGGCGACTACTTCATGTCGCTGATGCGCGGCGAGGCGATGGCCGCCTCCAACAACGGCGGCCTCGCAATGGGCGTCGCGGTGCACACCGACATGGCGACTCCGCCGATCCTCAAGTTCGGCTCCGAGTACCTCAAGCAGACCTATCTCGTTCCCTCGATCAAGGGCGAGATGATCTCCTCGCTCGGCATCACCGAGCCCGGCGCGGGCTCCGACGTCGCCGGGATCCGCACGCGCGCGGTGCGTGACGGGGACGAGTACGTGATCAACGGCTCCAAGACCTTCATCACGAACGGCGTGCGCGCCGACTTCATCGTGCTCGTCACGAAGACCGACTCCGACGCGGGGTACGACGGCTTCTCGTTGTTCGTGGTGCCGAAGGACACGCCCGGCTTCCACGTGTCGCGCAAGCTGGAGAAGCTCGGCATGCATTCCTCCGACACCGCGGAGCTGACCTTCGAGGACGTGCGCGTGCCGGTCGAGCACCTGATCGGCGAGGAGGGCAAGGGCTTCTACCACATCATGTGGGAGCTCCAGGGCGAGCGGCTGATCGGGGCCGCGGGATCGGTTGCCGGCGCGCAGCGCGTGTTCGACACGACCCTCACGTACGCGCAGGAGCGCAACGCCTTCGGCCGGCCGATCGGTCGCTTCCAGGCGATCCGCCACAAGTTCGCCGAGATGGCGACGAAGATCGAGGCCGCCCGCCAGATGGTCTACACGACCGCCTGGCGCGTCCAGAACGGCGAGTACCCGGTGCGCGAGATCTCGATGGCGAAGCTCTACGCGTCGCGGATCGGGTTCGAGGTCTGCGACGAGTGCGTGCAGATCCACGGCGGCTACGGCTACATGAAGGAGTACGGCGTCGAGCGCGCATGGCGCGACATGCGCCTGAACCGCATCGGCGCCGGGACCGACGAGATCATGCTGGAAGTCATCGGCCGCTCGTACGGCCTTTGAGCGTCGTCGAGGTCGGCCTCGACGACCCCCGCCTGCCGGCCGTCTTCGAGGTGATGCGGGAGCTGCGCGCGCATCTCTCGCTCGAGGAGTTCGAGCGGCTCTACGGCGAGGCGCAGCCGGAGGGGTATCGCGTGGTTGCGGTGTTCGACGGCGACGAGCCGCGGGCGGCCGCCGGCTATCGCATCACGACCAACCTGATCAGCGGGAAGCACCTCTACGTCGACGACCTCGTGACGGCCGAGCGGTGGCGCTCCCACGGCTACGGGCGCGAGCTGAACGACTACCTCGTGCGGCGGGCCCGCGATCAGGGTTGCGGCTCGATCCAGCTCGACTCGGGCGTGCACCGCGGCGACGCGCATCGCTTCTACTTCCGCGAGCAGTACCGCGTGACGAGCTTCCACTTCGGCCGCTACCTCGGCGAAGCGCCGCCGCCGACGCCGGAACCCCCCAAGGACCCGCGATGACCGAGTTCACGCCGCTCGAGCGCGTGCGCGCCTACTACCGCGACCTCAACACCGGCGACGTCGAGAAGGTCGCGCGCCATTTCCGGCCTGACGCGAATCACTTCTACACCCGCCTCGGCCCGCACGAGAGCGCGCGCGAGATCGGGGAGATCACCGAGCAGGGCGTCAAGCACCTCGACGCGAGCTGGCACCTCGAGCACGGGATCGAGTCGGGCGACGAGGTCGTGATCGAGTGGACGATGCTGTGGCGCGACCCGCGCCGCGGCAACGAGCAGCGCATCGACCGGGGCACCGAGTGGTTCGTCGTGCGCGACGGGCTGATCGCGGAGGTGCGCGCGTACCACCACTCCGACGCGAAGAACCGCAGGGGCGACCTGCTGGGGTTCGACCACGCCGGGCGCGGCCACACCACCCTGGAGCAGTGGGACGAGGTGCGCGAGCGCGACGGCGCCGGGCCGGATGCGGAGGACCGGGCGCGGGCGTGAGCGGGCTGACCCCTCCCTTCACCGAGGAGCACGAGGCGCTGCGCGAGTCGCTGCGCTCGTTCGTCGAGAAGGAGATCCGCCCGCACGCGCCCGCGTGGGAGGAGGCCCGCGAGTTCCCCCTCTCGCTGTTCACGCGCATGGGCGAGCTCGGCTTTCTCGGGATCTCGTATCCCGAGCAGTACGGCGGGCAGGGCGGCGACACGGTGCACGGCGCCGTGTTCGCCGAGGAGATGGCGCGCTGCGGCTCCGGCGGAGTCGCAGCGGGCATCGGGGCCCACACCGGGATCGCGATGCCGCCGATCCTCAAGTTCGGCACGGAGGAACAGAAGCAGCGCTGGCTCGTCCCGGCGCTCAAGGGTGAGCGGATCGGCGCACTCGCGATCACCGAGCCCGGCGGCGGCTCCGATGTCGCGAGCATGAAGACGTTCGCGCGCCGCGAGAACGGCGAATACGTCGTGAACGGGTCCAAGACGTTCATCACGAACGGCGTGCGCGCTGACATGTACGTGACCGCGGTCAAGACCACGCAGGAGGGCGGCCACCACGGGATCTCGTTCCTGGTGCTCGAGAAGGGGATGCCCGGCTTCGACGTCTCGCGCAAGCTGGAAAAGCTCGGCTGGCACGCCTCGGACACCGCCGAGCTGTCCTTCTCGGACGTGCGCGTCCCCGCGGAGAACCTGCTCGGCGAGGAGAACAAGGGCTTCTACCTGATCATGGCCAACTTCCAGTGGGAGCGCCTCGCGATGGCGCTCGGGGCGGTCGGCGGGATGCAGGCCACCTTCGAGCGCACGCTCGAGTATGCGCTCGAGCGCGAGGCGTTCGGCCGCTCGATCGGCCGCTTCCAGGCGATCCGCCACAAGCTCGCCGAGATGGCCGTGAAGATCCAGGCCAGCCGCGACCTCACCTACCAGGGCCTACGCCTGTTCGTGTCGGGCCAGGACGCGCTGAAGGAAGTCTCGATGGCGAAGCTGCTCGCCTGCCGCGCCGCCGTCGAGGTCGCCGACGAGGCCGTGCAGATCCACGGGGGCTACGGCTACATGCGCGAGTACGACGTCGAGCGCGCGCTGCGCGACGCGCGCCTGGGCCCGATCGGCGGCGGCACCGACGAGATCATGAAGGAGATCATCGGGAAGCAGCTGGGGTTGTAGGAGCCGGGCCGCCCAGCCACTCCTTGATCGGGGGCCGCACCTCGAGCGCCGCGAAGTCACCCGCGTCGCGCATCTGCTGCGCGGCCTTCGCCATCGCGTCCACGGCCACCCACGTCAGCTGGCTGCCGACGCTGATGCGGCGGCCGCCCGCCGCCGCGATCTCGCGCATCGTCATGCCTGGCCGGGCGAGCACGTTGATCGGCTTCGAGACGACATCATTGACGGCGCGGATCTCGTCCACGCTGCGCAGCCACGGCGCGTACAGCACGTCGGCGCCCGCGCGTTCGTAGGACTGCAGCCGCGCGATCGTGTCGTCGAGGTCCGGGTTGCCGCGGAAGTAGTTTTCCGCGCGCGCCGTGAGTGTGAACGCGAAGCCTGTGCCGGCGGCGGCCTCCGCCGCGGCGGCCACGCGCTCGGTCGCATGCTCGATGTCGTAGATCCTGCCATCGGGGTCGTAGTCCTCGATCGAGCCGCCGACCGCGCCGGCCTCCGCGGCCCGCGTGACGGCAAGCGCAGCATCCGCGGGGTCCGCCCCGTACCCGTTTTCCATGTCCACAGAGACGGGCAGGTCGGTCGCGCGCGCGAGTACGCCCGTGTGCTCGATCACCTCGTCAAGCGTCACGTCGCCGTCGAGCCGGCCCAGTGTGAATGCAAACCCGGCGCTCGTGGTCGCGAGCGCCTTGAAGCCAAGCGCCGCCAAGACCCTTGCCGAGCCCGCGTCCCACGGATTCGGGATGACGAAGGCGTCGCCTTCGTGGAGCGCACGGAACGCCTCGGCCTTGCGTTGCTGGGTCTGTTGTGCAGGCATCGCTCCCTCCAGTGGTGGAACCGTCAGGGTAACCAGCGCACCGCGACCTCGTCTCCCAGGGCGAACGGCGCCACGAGCTCGATCCGGTCGCCGCTCCAGAAGCGGCCCGGGTCGTACCAGCTCGCCGGGCGCTCGGCGGGCAGCAGGCCCATGTGCTGGTACGTGGTGGCGACCAGCTCCGCGCAATAAACCGTCTCCAGCGACGAGGAGCGCCGCACGCGCCCGTTGAGCCATCGCCTCGCAAGGCCGAGGCTCGTCGGGAACGGCCGCCCGTCGAAGCGGTCGATCATCTCCATCAAGCGGTCCTCGTGGCGGCGCTCGATCGTCCCCTCGAGGGGCCGCACCCATGCCCTTTGGCCGTAACGCTCATTCCAGGTCGTGACGGCCTCTCCGAGTAGGTGGAGCTGCACGCCGCGCCGGCGCTCGCCGGTCCACACGTCCGGGAGCGAGCGGCCGAGCTCGGCGTGCCACAGCAGCGGGGGCAGGTCGTCGAGCGCGACCACCATCCCGACGTGGTTGACCGGCGCGTTGGTGACCGCGCGGATCGCGCGGTCGGCGATCGACCTGCCGCGAAAGAGCCAGATGTCACCCGTCGAGGCCGTTGCGAGCGCGTCGTCGAGTGGCAAGGCCGGGTCGCTCACGGCCATAACCTATGGACTCCGAGGCCGAGAAGGCGATCGCGCGAGGTGGCGGGCCGTAACCTACGCACGCGATGCCAATCCGCATGCCCTGGAAGCTGATCGGCCTCGCCGGCCTGGCCGGGGTCGCCGCCACCGGCGTGGTCGTCGCCCGCAAGCGCCGGGCGCACGAGCCCTACACGCCTGAGGAGTTGCGGGAGCGGCTGCACGCCCGGCTCGCCGAAGCCGGGAGACTGGACAGCGCACCGCGCCGCGGATAGGTTCGATGCCCCGGAGTCGTGGCCCACGCCCAAGCCCAAGCCCCCGTCGCCGCGCCCTCGGCCTCAGAGGCCGAGCTTCTCGCGCGCCTGCGCGCGGGCGACGAGCGCGCCTTCGAGGAGCTCGTGCGGATGTATCACGGCACCATGCTGGGCGTCGCGCGCAGCTACGTGAAGACCCGCGCGATCGCGGAGGAGGTCGTGCAGGACGCCTGGATCGGCGTGCTGAAGGGCCTCGACCGGTTCGAGGGGCGCTCGTCGCTGAAGACGTGGCTGCTGAGGATCCTCGCCAACACGGCGATGACGCGCGGTGGCCGCGAGGCGCGCAGCGTTCCCTTCTCCTCGCTCACACACGAGGGAGAGGAAGCGGCCGTGGAGCCCGAGCGCTTCCGGGGGCCCGACGGCGCGTTCCCCGGCCACTGGGCCGGCTATCCCCAGGACTGGAGCACGCTGCCCGAGGAGGCCCTCGCCGGGCGCGAGACGCTCGCGGTGATCAAGCGCGCGATCGAGGACCTGCCCGCGGCCCAGCGGCAGGTGATCACGCTTCGCGACATCCAGGGATGGTGCAGCGACGAGGTCTGTGACGCGCTCCAGGTCTCGGAAGGCAACCAGCGGGTGCTGCTGCATCGCGCACGCTCACGCGTCCGCGCAGCGCTGGAGAGGCACTTCGCCGATGTCTGACAATCGTTCCCACGAGCACATCACCTGCCGGGAGGTCGTCGAACTGGTCACCGATTACCTGGAGACAGCGCTGCCCACGGACGAGACGTCGCTCTTCGAGCAGCACTTGAACTTCTGTGAAGGATGCGTCTGGTACGTCGACCAGATGCGGGTCACCGTCGAATCGGTCGGCCGGATCAGCGAGGAAGACGTACCGCCCGAGACGCGCGACGCTCTGATCACGGCGTTCAGGGAATGGAAGCGGTCATGAAGGCCTACAAGTTCTTACGTCGTGATGGCACCGGGGTCTTCACCGGGTTCGACTGGCCGCTGCCGAACGGCGGGCCGGGGGCATGGGTCGACGCCACGGTCGATCCCTGTCGCAGTGGCATTCATGCGTGCCGGCTTGGAGATGTCCCACTCTGGGTGGGCCGCGCGATGTACGAGGTCGAGCTCGCAGGCGACATCAGGGAGAAGCAGACCAAGTTGATCGCGCCCCGCGGGCGCCTCCTGAGGCGCATCGAGGCGTGGGACGAGCTGCGAGACACCTACACGCGGATGTGCGCCGACCGCGGTCACGAGCTCGCGCTTGGCCACTCGCCCCCGCTCAGTGACTGGGACGCGGTAATCGAGCCGTCGGTCCGGGAGGGCCCTGCGCTGCTCGGCTTCGTCGCGGCACGGATCGCGGAGGAGATCTCGGGAGTGGAGGCCTACCACGCGGAGCGCGACCGGCAGACAGCCTGGCTGACGGAGCGCCTCGGCCTCGAGTAGACCGTCAACGGTCGCGCACCGCGAGTACCGCGTCGAGCGTGTCCGCCTCGGCCGCGGACTTGTCGGGGCGATGGCGCAGCACGCGCGCAAATCGCAGCGCGACCCTGCCGGGATAGCGCGAGCTCGTCTGTACGCCGTCGAATGCGACCTCGACGACGAGCTCTGGGTGGACATGCACGACGTGGCCCTCGCGAGCGGTCTCGAGCTCGAGCAGGCGCTCGGTCTGCCACTCGAGCATCGCGTCGGTGAGTCCCTTGAAGGTCTTGCCGAGCATCACGAAGCCGTTGCCTGCCGCATCGCGCGCCCCGAGGTGCAGATTGCTCAGCTTTCCGCGCCGCCGGCCGTGGCCCCACTCGGCGGCGAGGACCACGAGGTCGAGCGTGTGCACCGGCTTGACCTTGAGCCAGCCGCTGCCGCGGCTGCCGGCCACATAAGGCTGGTCGAGCGCCTTCAGCATCACCCCCTCGTGGCCGCGCGCAAGCGCCTCGTCGAGGAAGGCCTGCGCGGCCGCGGTATCCGACACCACAATGCGCGGCGTGCGTTGCCCTTCGGGCACGAGGTCGGCAAGCAGCGCGGCGCGCTCCTCGCCGGAGCGGTCGAGCACGTCCTCCCCATCGACGTGCAGCACGTCGAACAGGAAGAGGCTGAGCCGGACGTCGCCGGCGCGCTCGCGCGCAAAGCGTGATCCCGTGACCTGGAAAGGCTCGGGGCGCGCGTCGGCCCGCAGCGCGAGCGCCTCGCCGTCGAGCACCGCCGCGCGGGCCGGGAGAGCGCGCGCGGCCTCCACGACCTCGGGAACGCGCTCGGTCACGTCATCGAGGCTGCGCGTGTAGACGCGCACGTCGTCGTCACGACGATGGACCTGGACCCGGGCGCCGTCGAGCTTCCATTCGATCGCTGCGGTCCCGAGCCGCGCGAGCGCGTCGGAAACGTCCTTCGCCGGCCGAGCCAGCATCGGCCGCACGGGACGGCCGACCTCGAGGCGAAACCGCGCGAGCGCCTGCGGCCCGTCGCGCAGCGCGGCCGCGGCCACCGGGCGCAGGTCACCGCGCAGCATGAATGCGCGCTGCACCGCGGCCGGCTCGGCCCGCGCCGCACGCGCGAGCGCCTGCACCATCACGCCCTCGAGCGCGCCCTGTCGCAACTCGCCTCCCACGAGCCGCTGGAGGAACGGCGCCTCGGTCGCCGTCGCGCGCGTGAGCAACGCGGCGATCGCCTCGCGCCGCGCGGTCTGCGACCCCGGCCCCGCGAGCGCGCCGATCCGCTCGAACGCCGCGTCCACCTCGGCGACTGTCAGGGTCGGCTCGGAGGCGGGCGCGGGAAGGTCGCGCAGCGCCGCCCACCCGACCCCGATCTGGCGCTGACGCAGCTCGCCGGAGAGAAACGCGACACCCGCCTCGATCTCGTCCGGCTCGAGCCGGCGCAGCGACGCCGCGATGCGGTCGACCTTCTCCAGGCGCGAGCGCGTCGCGCCGACGGCCTCGGAGGCCGCGACAAGCTCCGTGAGCAGCACGGGGTGATGCTACGAGTCGCAGCGCACCGGCCGCTGCTCACCCGGCATCAGGCAGCGGTCGATCCGGCTGGGCGGCCTTCTCGCCCTGATGCGAAAGCGCGTGTACTTGCCGATCGCCCCCGTCTTCGTCACCCACACCTGCACCACCGCGCCCGGACGCAGCGTGCGCCGCGCAAAGCGCCGGACATGCAGCGTGCGGGAGACCCGGGCGCCGCCCGTGGGCTTCGCCACGGGCGGGCAGCCGCCGCCACGGCAGCGGATGCGCACCCTGCCTGCGGGCGGGACCCGCACGACGATCTCCCTGATCCGCGTTCCGCGCGACCCGATCGCGCCGACCATCCTCACCACCGGAAACGGGTTGATGAACTGGGCGGCCGGCGCCTCCACGTGGATCGCCTTGACGGCCACGCTCGCCGCGCCGTCGCGATCGGTGACCACCAGCCCGACCTGGTAGTCCCCGGCGGCAGGGAAAGTGATCGACGCGACCGAAGCCTGGCCGTCGTCGTAGGCACCATCGCGGTCGAGGTCCCAGGCGTGGGCCACGATCGGCCCATCAGGGTCCGCCGAGATCGACGTCAGCACGACCGGATCGCCACTCACCGGCGCGCCCGGCGCATACGTGAACGCCGCGACCGGCGGGCGGTTGCGGACGGTGACCGTGCGCGTCTGCGTTCCCTGGTCCGACCCGTCCGTCACGCACAGCGTGATCCTGTAGGAGCCGGCCGTCGCGAAGGAACGCTGCGCGCTTGGTCCCGCGGTGTCGTCGCAGACGCGGTCGTTGTCGAGACCCCAGCGCTGCGGCTCGACGACGCCGCTCGAGGTCGAGGTGAAGGTAACCGGCTCAGCCGTGAGCGGCGACGCGGGCGAGAACGTAAAGGACGCGACCGGGGCAGCATGAGCCGCCTGCGGCGCGACGGCGACGGTCGTCACCAGGACGATCGCGCATTGCCGCATGAGAGCCGTTGCATGCGTAGCCAAAGGCATCGTAGCCCCGCCTCGGGGCCATGAGCTCGACTACTGGACGGACGTCGGAGGTGTTTTCTTCCCGGCGTCAGCCGGGCACGTCGGCGAAGACCTGGACGTAGTACCGCCCGAGGTGCCGGCTGCCGGACGCGAACCCGCCTCCGACGCGCGTAAAGCTCGAGCGCAGGATGTTGGCGCGGTGGCCCGAGCTGTTCATCCAGCCCTTGCACGCGGCCGCGGTGGACTCGTATCCGGCGGCGATGTTCTCGCCGACGATCACGTACCTGCGCTTCGCGAAGCGCTTGACGCGATCCACGGGACCGTCGCCCGAAGGGCCCTGGTGGTCGAAGAAGCCCTGGGCGAGCATGCGGCGCGCGTGCAGCCGCGCGGCGCGGTCGAGTGTGGTGTCCTGCTCGAGCGGCCTCATCCCGCGCGCCTGTCGATGCCGGTTGGCGCAGTCGCGGATCGACTCCTCGACCGAGGACGATTGCCGCACCTGGCCACCGCTGCGACCGGTTGCGGTAGCCGCCATCACGATGCATCCAGCGACGAGCACGAGCGGCACGACGACGAGCGTGAACCTCCCACGCATTCCCATGGACGCGATGATCGGAACAGGTCGATCGAGCTTGAAGCTCCGCGGCCCCGGATTGGACGATCGTCGATGGATCGAGCGCATTCGCACTTGCGACTTCGCTGTAGAGGCGCGCGCTCCTGCGCGCAGCACGCTGGTGCGTGAGCGTGTCGAGCGCGAAAGGCCGAAGCGCATGCGCGCCGCCTCGACGATCACCGCGGGGCGCACGCGATCGAGCGCGTCCGGGTACAGCTGGTTCAGGCCGAGGTCGCGACTCCCCAGCGGAAGCCCTCCGGGAACCGCAGGACGTCATCGCCGCTCACCGCGGCCGGCTACTTCACGCGCAGTGAGGACCTTCCCGACGAGAGCGTCGTCGCGATGTTCCCGGCCCCGTCCACGGCCCGGACGACGAGCTTGAACCGGCCCTTCGGCAGGCGCCCGCGCAGATTCACGGTCCAGGCCCAGGTCCCCGTGCCGGTCGGCTTCAGCCGCGCCTTCATCCAGCGTGGCCTGGCACAGCGCGACTTCGTGCGCGTGAGCCCGCCGCGCTTCGCATTCCACCAGCGACAGCCGCCCTTGCTCGTGGCCGAGCGCACGGCCACGCGGAGCGCGGACACGCCGCTCGGGTCGGCGACGCTCCCGATCAGGCGGCGCGCCGTGACACGCCGGAACGCGATGCGCGGCCCGGCCGTGTCGGCGCCGGGCCCGAAGCCGCCCACGTTCTGGAGCGGCGCGGGGCCGGCGTCGCGGTAGCGCGCGACCAGCGCGAGATCGGTGGCGGGGATCGTGAGATCGTGCGCTATCGGCTTCCCGTCGGACCAGTCCTGGAACTCGTAGGAGCGCCCGCCCGATACGAAGCGCTCCGCGGCCGACACCGAGGTGCGGAAGTCGATCGCGGCGCGTGCGCGGTGCGGAGCGGCGACCAGCGAGTACCCGGCGTAGGCGATCGGGGCCCCGGCCGGGAGGCTCGCGATCTCGAGGCCGACGGTCTGCGGGCTGATCGTGGCCGTCTTCGACGAGCTGAGGCCGTCCGAGTCGGTGGCCGTGAGCGTGATCCTGTAGAAAGAGTCCGCGTCGTGGTCGGTGGTCGGCGTGAAGGACCCGGTCTTGCCGGTCAGGGTCTGGAACGGGTGCACGTGGGTGCCGTGCACGAGCACCACGTTCCACGAGAGCTGGGCGCTCGCGAGCGTGCCGTCCTCCTTGTCGGTGGCCGCGCCCGACAGCTGCACCGGTGCGCCGTCGCGGTACTTCCCGCCGTCGGCTGGCGCCGTCAGGGTGACGGCCGGCGGAGAGTTGTTGACCGAGATGCGCACAGTTTGCGTCGCGCTCGCGTTGCGCGAGTCGGTCACCTTCAGGCGAGCGTCGAACGCGCCTCCGCGCGTGTAGGTGTGGACCACGTCCTTCGCCGCGCTCTTCGACGTGCCGTCGCCGAAGTCCCACTCATAGGTGAGCGGATCGCCGTCCGGGTCACTCGAGGCGCTGCCCCGGAAGGTGACCTGGAGCGGCGCGGTCCCGAACCTCGGGGTCGCCGTGGCGACCGCGAGCGGAGTGCGGTTGGCGGGCGCGTAGGAGATCCGCTTGACGGCGCCCGAGCCGCTCCCCCCATCGCCGAATTCGACGTAGTAGAGGTTCTCCTGCCACAGCTCGAGGTCGACGCCATACCAGTCGCCCGCGAAGTCCTTCGTGCCCGACACCTTGCCCGTGGAGTCGAACTCCAGGCGCTTGATGAAGCCCTTCACGTAGTCGCCGAAGAAGATGTCGCCGTCGTAGTCGTCCGGGTATGCGCCCCCGGTATAGGTCGGCCCGCCCACGATCGCCGCGCCGGAATCGTGCGCGTAGAAGTGATCGGGGAAGGTCACCCCGGCGGACGTGCCCGCCTTCGCGTAGAGGTCCTTGCAGGTAGCGAAGCTCGAGTATCCGCCGTTCTTGTTGGGGCCCTCGTAGCACGGCCATCCGTAGTTGCGGCCGGGCTGCGCGAGGTTCAGCTCCTCCCACGAGCCCCAGCCGACGTCGCCCACCGCGGGCAGCCCGTTCGGACGGATCGTGAAGCGAAACGGATTGCGAAAGCCCTTTGCCCAGACCTTGGTGCAGACCTGCGTGAGGTCCGCATTCGCCGGGCAGAACGAGTGGCCGGGGAGCCCGCGGCCGTTGCGATCGACGTGGACCAGCTTGCCTGCAAAGCTGCTCTCGTCGTGCGTGCGCAGCGCGCGCTCGTCGACGCCGCCGTAGTTCGAGCCGTCGCCCGAGCCGACCCACAGCGTGCCGTCGGGCGCCGAGCGAACCGTCCCGATCGAGTGCGAGGCGCCGTCGGAGGGAATGCAGTCGACGGTGTTCGAGGCCGCCGGGCACGGCTGTGTCGGATGGCTCCCGAGCAGCACCGTCTCCGCCGAAGCCACGTTGGCCGCGCTCACGGTGACCCGGGTGAGCCGCGAGGACTTCGGGCCCGCCGCATGCGAGGAGTCGGCGTCGTAGGTGTAGAGCAGGTAGAGATAGCCGTTGGAGCCGAAGCTCGAGTCAACCGCGATGCCGAGCAGTCCGCGGTCGCCGCTCGTGTGCACGCGGCTCGAGATGTCGATCACGGGCGCGGAGACCAGGTTGCCCGCCGCGGTCACGACCCGCACCTTGCCCCCCTTCTGGGCCACGAACATGCGCCCGTCCGGCGCCCAGGCGACAGCCGTAGGCGCGGTCAGACCGGAGACGACCGTGCGCTCTTCGAAGTTTGCGGGCAGCGTGGCAGCCGTGGCCGGGGAGATGCATGCCAAGAGCGCAATCCCTGCGAATCCAACAACTGCGGCCGCCTTCCTGGAGGAAAGCCGCATCGCACTCTCAGGTTAGACCGGACGGCGGCCTCGGGCGAGCCGGATTTCGGATCGGGCGCCGCTACCTGCGGCGCTTGGGCTTGCGGCCCCACATTGCGACCAGCAGGCGCTCGAAGATCTTTGCCGTCGACGCCTTGTTGGGAAACATCGTCGGCTCCTTCTTGGGCCCGAAGCGCGTGATCAGGATCGTCTGGGTCGCGCAGTACTTGCGGATCCCCGGCGCACCATGGCGGGCGCCCAGGCCCGACTCGTTGGCCCCGCCGAACGGAGCCTCCATCGCCAGGTAGTTCATCAGCGCGTCGTTCACGCAGGCGTTGCCGGCCTCGAGCCGGCGTGCCACGGCCTCGCCCTTGGCGACGTCCTTGGAGAACACGCTGGAGTTGAGGCCATAGCGGCTGTCGTTGGCGAGGCGCACCGCCTCGTCGGCGTCGCGCACCTTCATGATCGGCAGCGTCGGGCCGAAGGTCTCCTCGGTCATGATCTTCATCGTGTGGTCCACGCCGGTCAGGACCGTGGGCTCGAAGAACTGGCCGGGCCCCTTCGGCTCATTACCGCCCACGAGCACCTCGGCGCCCTTGTCGACGGCGTCCTGCACATGGTTGCGCACGATCTCGACCTGCGGCGGGTTCGTCATCGCGCCGACGTCCACCTTGCCCGCCGCGCCCGGCGCGCCCTGGCGCAGCGCGCGGGTGCGCTCGACCACCTTTCGCACGAACTCGTCGTGCACCGGCGCCTCGACGTAGACCCGCTCGACCGAGATGCAGATCTGGCCGCTGTTCGACATCGCCCACTGGACGGCCATGTTCGCCGCGCGGTCGACGTCCGCGTCGCGCAGCACGATCATCGGGTCCTTGCCGCCCAGCTCGAGCGATACCGGGATCAGGCGCTCGGCAGCCTGCACCGCGACCTTCTTGCCGGTCGCGGTCGAGCCGGTGAAATGGATCATGTCGACGTTGTCGACGAGCGCGGCGCCGGTGCGACCGGCGCCGGTCACGACGGACAGCACATCGCGCGGGACGCCGACCTCGTGGGCCGCCTCGCCGAGCATCAAGTTCGTGAGCGGCGTCACCTCGCTCGGCTTCAGCACGACCGAGTTCCCTGCCATCAGCGCCGGGATGCAGTCGCCGAAGCTGTTCGTGATCGGGTAGTTCCACGGGCCGATCACGCCGACCACGCCGTGCGGGCGGTAGCGGACGAGCACCTTCTTGCCGAGCAGCAGCGGGGAGTGGGTCCTGATCTTCTCGTCGGCAAGGTACTTCGGCGCGTTCTTGGCCCAGAAGCCGAGCGCATCGCAGACGTAGAACATCTCGGCCAGGAGCGCGTCCTCGCGCGTCTTGCCGTTCTCCCTGACGAGCACGTCGAGCACGCGGTCGCGGTTGCGCACGATCCAGTACCGCAGCTCCTTCATGAGATCCCCGCGGGCCTCGAAGCCGAGCCGATCCCAGGCCGGCTGGGCCGCGCGGGCGCGTCCCACGACCGCCTCGACCTGCGCGGCGCTCATGTCGTCGACATGACCGATGAGGTCCCCGGTGGCCGGATTCGTCACGGGGATGCGGCCCGCCTGGTCCGGCGGCGCTCCGTTCGCGCGAACGGCGGTGTCGGACTGCTCGAGCGCTGACATGTGTCGGACCTCCTGGCGGTTTGGCGTCTGGATGCCAAGTCTACGAGGTGAGAGCCGCCCCGGCAAAGCCCCGCGGATAAGCTCCGCGGACCGCTTCGCAAGGTTCGATCACAGAAGGAGACGCATGGGACTACTCGACGGCAAGACCGCGATCATCACCGGCTCCGCGCGCGGGATCGGCCGCGCCACGGCCGAGCTCTTCGCGGCCGAGGGCGCGCAGGTGACCATCAACGACATCGACGGCGACATCGCCGAGCAGTCAGCCGCCGAGATCAAAGGCGAAACGGTGTCCGTGTCCGGTGACCTCACGAAGCCAGGCGCCTGCGACGAGGTCGTCGCGAAGACGATCGATGCGTTCGGGAAGGTCGACATCCTCGTCAACAACGCCGGCTACACGTGGGACGGCGCCGCGCACAAGATGAGCGACGAGCAGTTCCAGGCGATGCTCGACATCCACACGGTGGTGCCGTTCAGGATGGTGCGCGCGGTCGCCCCGCACATGCGCGAGCCCGCAAAGGCGGAGCGCGACGCGGGCCAGGAGGTTTTCCGCAAGATCATCAACATCACCTCGATCTCGGGGACGATGGGAAACGCCGGGCAGGTCAACTACTCGTCCGGCAAGGCGGGCGTCACGGGCCTCACCAAGACGCTTGCCAAGGAGTGGGGCCAGTTCAAGATCAACGTGAACGCGGTCGCGTTCGGCTTCGTCGAGACGCGCCTCACGCAGGCCAAGGAGAAGGGTGAGACGATCGAGGCGGGCGAGGGCGGCCCCGAGGTCGCGATCGGCATCCCCGAGCAGATGCGCACCATGGCCGCGATGATCATTCCGCTTCAGCGCGCCGCGCAACCCGAGGAGGCCGCCGCGCCGGTGCTGTTCCTCGCCTCGCCGATGTCCAACTACGTCCACGGCCAGGTGCTCAACGTCACCGGCGGCCAGTTCGGCGGAATGCTCGGCTAGCGATGGACCGGTAGTGGGGAACATCGCCAACCGGCTGGCGGACCTGGGCCTCGAGCTTCCGGCGCCGCCGTCCGCGCCGGCGGGCGTGGTGCTGCCGTTCAGGTGGGTGCGGGTCAGCGGTCCGTATGCATACGCCTCCGGTCATGGCCCGCTGGACGGCACGGACGTGCTGGTGCGCGGCAAGGTCGGCGGCGACGTGTCCGCCGAGCGCGGCTACGAAGCGGCGCGCCTGACGGCGTTGTCGATGCTCGCATCGCTCGAGCGCGAGCTGGGCGACCTGGACCGCGTCACCGGCTGGGTGAAACTGCTCGGCCTGGTCAACTGCGCCCCCGGGTTCAGCGGCACGCCGGGCGTCATCAACGGCTTCAGCGACCTCGTGATGGAGCTGTGGGAGGACGCCGGTCGCCACGCGCGCTCGGCGGTCGGGGCAGCCGAGCTGCCGTTCGAGATGTCTGTCGAAGTAGAGGCAATCGTGGAGGTGTCATGACGCAAATTGATGGTTCGACCGCGCCCGATATGTTCGCGCGCTACCTGGACGACCTCGAGGTGGGCGACACGTTCACCACGAAGGGGAGGACGATCACCGAGGCCGACATCGTGAACTTCGCCTCGTTGACCTGGGACACGTACCCGCTGCACGTCGACGCGGAGTGGGCGTCGAAGACCATCTTCGGTGAGCGGATCGCGCACGGGATGCTGGTCCTCTCCTACGCCGCCGGCCTGATCCCCATGCAGCCGGGGCCGATCGTCGCCTTTTACGGCATGGAGAAGGTGCGCTTCTTCGCGCCGACGAAGATCGGCGACACGATCCACGTCCATGTCGAGTTGAAGGAGAAGGAGGAGCGCGACGAGACGATGGGCCTCGCGACGTTCCACCAGCAGGTGCTGAACCAGCGGGACGAGACCGTGTGCAAATCGATCACGACGGTGCTGCTGAAGAGGCAGGCGGACGCGTAGGCCATGGCGCTCACCGAGCCGAGTCGCCTGACGAGCCCGCTGCCGGGCGGCCGGCAGGGCGCAACCGTCGTGCTGCACCCGATGGTCTGCGCGTACATGGACTCGCCGCCGGAGTTCATGGCGATGACGGGCGGGAGGCCGAAGGTCGTGCGCCAGGTCCTGCTTTCTCGCAAGGAGCAGATCAAGCTGCCGATCGTCGCGTTCCTCGTGGAGCACCCCGGCGTCGGGCCGATCATCATCGACACCGGCTTCCATCCATCGGTCGCGGTCGACCCGAAGCAGAACCTCGGCCGCCTGTACGCAGCGCTCTACAGCATCGACATGAGGCCCGACCAGGCGATCCCGGCGCAACTGCGCGAGCAGAAGGGCATCGAGCCGAGCGAGGTGCCGGTCGCGATCATGACCCACCTGCACATGGACCACGCCTCGGCGATCTCGGAGTTCACGGGCGCAACGTTCGTGCTCGGGTCCGGCGAGTGGCAGGCATTCCACGGCGCGCGCCCCAAGCTCAACGGCTACGTGCGACAGCACGTCGCGCACGCCGTCGAGTACAAGGAGGTGCCCTACGACAGTGCCGCGGTTGGGTCGTACTCGACGTTCGGGCGCGCGTTCGATCTCTTCGGCGACGGGTCCGTGCGGCTCGTTCACACGCCCGGGCACACCCACGGTCACCAGTCGGTGATCCTGCGGCTGCGCGAGCGCGAGGCCCTCGTGACCGGCGACGCCGTCTACTTCACGCGCACGATCGACGACGAGCGCCGCGGCTGGGTGATGGCCGACGAGCACCGGTGGCACCGCTCGGTCGGCGAGATCCGCCTGTACCGCCGCGAGAACCCGGACTCGCTGATCATTCCGGGGCACGACCCCGAGGCGTGGGCCGGGCTTGCGCCGCGCTACGAGTAAGGGTTCCTCAGACCCGCAGTCCCCGCAGGATCCGGTCGAGGCTGTCGCCGACCTCGCGGCGCGCCACCGCCGGGTCCTCGGCGCGCGCGATCAGCAGGCCGCCCTCGGCCATCGCGCCAAGCAGCATGTGGGCAAGCGGCTCGAGCGGCTGCTGTTCGATCAGGCCGGCGTCCATGACGTTCTGGAGCCCGGCGCGCACGAGCGCGAGCCCGTAGCGAGCCTCGATCTCGCGCCACGCGGCGAGGTCGAGCACGGACGGCGCGTCCGTGAGGATGATGCGCTGCACGGCCGGGTCGAGGCAGCTGTCAAGGAACGCGCCGACCGCGACCCGCTGGCGCTCCCACACGTCGGCCTCCGCGAGGGCGGCGGTCGCGACGCGCTCGATGATTCCCTGCTCCACGCGCTCGACGACGGCCGTGAAGAGGTCCAGCTTGTCCTTGAAGTGGTGGTACAGCGCGCCGCGGGTGACCCCGGCGGCCTGCACGATCTCCTCCGTCGACACCGCGGAGAATCCGCGCTCGCTGAACAGCGACCGGGCGGCGTCGAGCAGCGCGTTGCGCGTGGCCTCGGACTGCTCGGCCTTCCTGTTCTTGACATTCATACTGTCTGTATGTTAGATACAGTCTGCATGTACGGCAACCCCGCCCAGCCTAGCGACTGAGAAGGAGCGACCGATGGCGATCTCCGAAGCCCTTGGACAGAAGAAAGAGGTGCAGCTTCCGCAGGGCACGATCGAGTATCGCGAGCGCGGCACCGGCGAGCCGATCGTGTTCGTGCACGGCGCGCTCGTCAACGCCGACCTGTGGCGCAAGGTCGTGCCGGGGCTCGCGAAGGACTACCGCTGCATCGCGCCGGACCTGCCGCTCGGCTCGCACACGCGCCCGCTTCCGCCCGATGCCGACCTCACTCCCCCGGCCCTCGCGAAGCTGATCGCCGACTTGATCGCGGCGCTCGACCTGGACAACGTGACGCTCGTCGGCAACGACACCGGCGGCGCGCTGTGCCAGCTCGTGGTCACGCGTCACCCGGAGCGGATCGGCAGGCTCGTGCTCACGAACTGCGACGCCTATGACAAGTTCCCGCCGAGCATCTTCAAAGCCCTGTTCTGGGCCGCACGCATCCCGGGCTTCGTGGCTGCGATGGGACAGCCCATGCGTCTCGCCGCGTTTCGGAACGCGCCGCTCGCGTACGGGTGGCTGTCGAAGCGAGGCATCCCGGCCGAGGTCACCGACGGATACGTGCGACCGGGCCTGCGCGACGCCGCCATACGGCGCGACACGACCAAGCTCCTGAAGGGCGTCGGTCCCCGTTACACGCAAGAGGCCGCAACGCACTTCAAGGAGTTCGGCAACCCGGTCCTGATCGCGTGGGGGACCGAGAAGGACTTCTTCCCCACCGAGTACGGCGAGCGCCTCGCGCGCGACTTCCCGAACGGGCGGTTCGAGCGGATCGAGGACAGCTACACGTTCGTCGCGGAGGACCAGCCGGAGCGGCTCGCGGCGCTGATCGCGGAGTTCGCACGGGAGCCGGCTTCGTCAGCCGCCGTTACCTGACGTCGGCCTGGCGCGTCGGCCGCATCAGTACGCCGAATCAGCGGGGTGCGGGCACCCTTGCCCGCGGTCAGCGCTTGTTGCGCTGGCCCTCGGCGATCTCATCGGCCAGGGGATCAGACCCCAGGCGACGGTTGACAGCGGCTACGAGACCGGGCGCGACGCCGAACAGGCGCGCGCCCGACGCGAGCGTGAGCGGGGCGACGTCGACCTCTGCGCGGCTCCTGTCGATGCCCCGGATCACCGCCTTCGCGACGTCATCCGGCGTCCGGGTGCCGACGCCGCGCGGCAGCTTCACGCCGCTGTCGGCGAACATCCCGGCATCGCGGATGAAGCCCGGGAAGACCGTTGTCGCGCCTACCCCCGTGCCGCGCAGCTCCTCGTTGAGGGCGAAGCTGAAGCCACGCAGCCCGAACTTCGTCGCGTTGTAGACCGAGGCCCCCGCGCTCGCCATCTTCCCGGACAGCGAGGAGATGAACACCAGGTGGCCCGCTCCGCGCTCGACCATCAGCGGCACCAATGTCCGTGCGAGGTGGATCGGAGCGCGGAGGTTGACGTCGAGCGCGCGATCGATCTCCTCGTCGGAGAAGCTCGTGAGGCGCCCCGACGCGGGCAGCGCCGCGTTCGCGACCAGCACGTCGACCCGTCGGCCGAAGACGAGCGCGGCTGCCTGGGCCGGATCCGAGAGGTCCGCGACCACCGGCTCGACGCCATCGAGCTCGCCGGCCAGGCCCTCGAGCACCTCTCGCTTGCGCCCGCTCGCGATCACCGTCGCGCGGCGCGCGTGCAACGCCCGCACGATCGCGAGCCCGATGCCTCCGGTCGCGCCCGTCACGAGCGCGGTGCTGCCCTCCAGTTGAACTGCCATCGTTACCCCCTAAGGTCGGCGAAGAAGTAGACCAGACTCTGGTTGAGAACGTCCGCGCGCTCCCATTGCAGGAAGTGGCCGGCGCCCGGCACGACGAACGGGCCGACGCGCTCGGTGAAGGCGACCTCGCAGCGCTCCGGGAAGTCACGCGGGATCACGTGGTCCTCGGGGCCGTACAGCACCAGCGCCGGGACGGGATTGGTCTCGAACAGCATCGGCGCCTCGGCGGCGGGCCGGGTCCCGAGCGCGGTCTCGTAGATGCCGAAGCTCGCCCTCAGCTTCTCGGCGTCGGCGAAGGGCTCCGTCATGAAGTCGACGTCGTCCTTCGTGAACGTGCCCGGCGCGGCCCAGAACCGCGAGCCGTAGAACTGCGCGATGTACCGGCGGCGCTTGTCCGCGGTGTCGAGCTCGGCCGCAAGCCCGTCGGCGTCACGGCCCTGACGGCGAAAGTAGTCGGCCGCGATCCGCACATCGCGGGGGATCGCGGGCGCGATGCCGGCCTGCTCGTAGCGCTCGGGCAACAGCGGCGGAACCGTGTTGAACAAGCACTGGCGCGCGACGAAGCCCGGAAAGCGCAGGCCGACGTCCTGAATCACGACGCCGCCGACGTCGCCGCCGGCGGCCACGCAGCGCTCGTGGCCGAGTACCTCGGTCAGCAGCGCGTGCACATCGCGCGCCAGCGACGCCGGGTCGTAGAACCCGTCGGGCGCCGGCGCCGAGTCGCCGAAGCCGCGCAGGTCGGGGACGATCACCTCGAAGCCGGCGCTCGCCAAGGGCTCGATGTTCCGCCACCAGATGCGCTTCGTCTCGGGCCAGCCGTGCAGCAGCAACAGCGGCAGGCCGCCCTTGCCCTCCCGCACGAACGCGATCTCGCAGCCGTCGCGCACGCTCGCGTGCTCGACGGCGAAGTCGCGTTTCCCGCTAGCGTCTCCCATCGTCCCGCATCCTATGGAGGTGAGCTAGTTGGACTACGAAGCCGTTCGCGCAGGAATGGAGGCAGCGATCCCGTTCAACCGGCACGTCGGTCTCAGCGTGACCGAGGTCGGCGAAGGCCGCGGCGTGGTGTTGCTGCCCGCGGAGGACCACCTCCACAACCACGTCGGCTCACAGCACGCAGGCGCGCTGTTCTCCGCAGGCGAGGCGGCGTCGGGCGCCGCATTCGTCGGTGCGTTCGCCGAGCACCTCGGCAACATCACGCCACTCGCTCGCAGCGCGGAGATCACCTACCTGAAGCTTGCGAAGGGGCCGATCACCGCGACCGGCACGCTCGGCGGCGCCAGGGACGAACTCCTCAAATCACTCGATGCCGACGGCAAGGTGGAGTTTCCCGTCGCCGTCGAGCTGACCGACGGCGACGGGACGACGGTCGTGCAGATGACCGTCCACTGGCACGTGAGGAAGAGCTCCTAGTACTAGCCGGTGGCGGGAGCGCTCGCGCGTCGCTCGCGGCGAAGGCGCGCCAGCACCCCGCGGCGTCCCTGGGCGGCAAGCGGCTCATAGAGCTCGCGCACGTGCTCGAAGACGTGCTCGGCGACCTCCTGCGACTGCTCCTTGGTCGGGTGGTCGACCTGCGGGAAGTGGATCGGCTCCCCGAACTGCACCGTGATCTTCGGGATCACGCCGCGGCGCGCCTTTCGCACCTTCTCGGAGCCGTGGATGGCGACCGGGACGACCGGCGCGCCAGCCTCGAGCGCGAGCCTGCCGAGCCCGGGCTTCGCCGTGCCGAGCTCGCCGGTGCGCGAGCGCCCGCCCTCCACGTACATCAGCACCATGCCGCCGCGGTCGAAGATCGTGTGTGCCGTGATGAACGCCTGCTCGTCACGGTGGCCGCGCCGGACGGGGAACACGCCGCCGTGGTTGATGATGAAATCGATCACGGGCGGCTTGAAGAGCTGCGACTTGGCCATGAAGTGGACCTCGCGGCGCAGCAGCACCGCGACGAAGAAGTGGTCCCAGAAGCTGAAGTGGTTCGGCGCGATCAGGACACGCCCGCTCTCCGGCACATTGGCGACGTCGATCGCTCGGTAGCGATAGAGCAGCAGGATGATCGGCGTCAGCACGATCCGCACGACCCGGTACATGTAGTCGGGCCGGCCGCGGCGCACACGCTCGTGGTACTTCGTGAAGAAATCGGCCGGACGGGGGTCTTGGTACACCTGGGGCTTCATCGATGCCGTCTGCTACCCCGGCCAGACAGGGCGGTTACACGACCCATTGCCGTGAGCGTTCGAGGGCCCTGCGCCAGTCGTGCAGCAGCGACTGCCGCTGATCCTCGCCCATGCGCGGCTCGTACCGGACGGCCTCCCGCCAGAGGCCGCGCACGTCCTCCACGGTCCACGTGCCCGTTCCCACCCCGGCCAGATACGCGGCGCCGAGCGCCGTCGTCTCGGAGACCTCGGGCACGACGACGGGACACCCGAGGACATCGGCCTGGAACTGCATGAGCCACCCGTTGACGACCGCTCCGCCGTCGGCCCGCAACTCGGCCAGGCGCTTGCCCGAGGCGGCCTCCATCGCCTGCACGGCATCGACCGTCTGGTAGGCGATCGCCTCGAGCGCGGCGCGCGCGAGGTGCGCGCGGCCGGTGCCGCGCGTGAGCCCCACGATCGTCCCGCGCGCGTACGGGTCCCAGTGGGGCGATCCGAGACCGGTCAGGGCCGGCACGAAGTAGACCCCGTCGTTCGACTCGAGCGATGCGGCGAGCGCCTCGGTCTCGCCGGCGGCTCCGATGATGCCGAGGCCGTCACGCAACCATTGGACGGCGGCGCCCGTCACGAAGACGCTCGCCTCGACGGCGTAGTCGACGCTGCCCCCGATTCCCCACGCGATCGTGTTCAGGAGGCCGTCGCGCACGGGAGGCGGGTGCGGCCCGGCGTTCTGGAGCACGAAACTCCCCGTTCCATACGTGTTCTTCCCGAGGCCCGGCTCGAGGCAGGCCTGGCCGAAGAGCGCGGCCTGCTGGTCGCCTGCCATGCCGGCGAGGCGGACCTTCGCGCCGAGAAAGGCATCGGGGTTCGTCTCGCCGAGCACGTGCGCGGACGGCGCCGCCTCGGGCAGGGCTGCGACGGGCACGCCGAGCGTGTCGCACAGCTCGTCGCTCCAGCGCAGCGCGCCGATGTCGAACAGCATCGTGCGCGAGGCGTTCGAGTAGTCGGTGACCGTGCGCCCCGTCAGGTTGAAGGCGAGCCATGCGTCGATCGTCCCGAAGCGCACGCCGCCCGCCGCCACGCGCTCGCGCAGGCCGGCGACGTTCTCGAGCAGCCACTCGATCTTCGTCGCGGAGAAGTAGGGGTCGATCACCAGCCCGGTGCGCTCCCGCACGAGCGGCTCGAGGCCTTGCGCGCGGAGCTCGTCGCAGCGCGGGGCGGTGCGGCGATCCTGCCAGACGATCGCATTGTGCAGAGGCGTCCCGCTCGCCTCGTCCCACACGACGATCGTCTCGCGCTGGTTCGTGATGCCGACCGCCTCGAGCGCGCCGGCCACGACTCCCGCGCTGACAAGCGCTTCGTGGGCGACGATGCGCGTCACGTCCCAGATCTCCGCGGCATCGTGCTCGACCCATCCGGGCCGCGGGAAGTGCTGCGTGAACTCGCGGTAGGCGCGGCCGCGGACGCGACCTTCGTCGTCGAAGAGCAAGCACGTCGTGCCGGTCGTGCCCTGATCGATCGCGAGGATCACGAGCGCAACCTACGCGATAGCTCCCGTGCTATCGCGGCCCCCTGCGGGGGGGTTGTCTCATGGCCACCAATAGCACCCGCGACATCAGCGATATCACCCGCGTTATTGGCGGGCGTTTTCCTTCCCTCTCCTCGGGTCCTGATATCACCAGCGCCGGCGCGACATGTAGACGCGCAGGAAGTGCGCGAGCTGGCGCCCGCGGTGGAGGAAGCCGGCGGCGTCGCGGCGCGTCGCGCGGTGCTCGAGGTCGATCTCGACCTCCTCGAGCCGCAGGCCCGCGCGCACGGCGTCGACCGTCATTCCGATCTCGACGCCGAAGCCGTCCGCGAACGGCAGCAGCCGCGCGAGCGTCTCGCCGCGCATCGCCCGCTGACCCGAGATCGGCGCCCGCAACTCGAGCCCCGTGAGCGAGCGGATCGCCCGGCGCGCGAACCCGACCGCGAGTCCTAGCCCTCCACCCTGCTTGCGCTTGAACGCGGCGACCGCCAGGTCGCAGCGGCCCGACTCGACCGCCTCGGCAAGCGGCCCAAGACGGCCCGCGGATGCGCCGAGGTCGCCGTCGCAGAAGACGTGCACGCGATTCCCGGCGCCGTCCTCCTCCAGCGCCCGCCGCGCCGCGACGGTCATCGAGTACCCCTTGCCACCGTGCTCCCCCGCACGCAGGAGGTCGGCGCCCGCCCCGGCCGCGAGCGCTGCTGTGTCGTCCGTGGAGCCGCCGTCGACGACGAGCACCCGAGCCCCCGGGAAGGCGTCGCGCGCAGCGCGCACCGTCTCGGCGATCCGGTCGGCTTCATCTTTCGCGGTCACGATCACCACGCGTCCGGGCGGTTCGGGGGACACGGCGGGTTATTCTGCCGCCAATCTGGCCCAGGGGCGTCTTCGCCCACGAACTGGAGGTGCAGGTTGGCGAACGTCGAGGCACACATCACAGGCACGGTCTGGAAGATCGAGGTCGCCGTCGGCGATTCCGTGGACGAAGGGGACACCGTGGCGATCCTCGAGTCGATGAAGATGGAGATGCCCGTCGAGGCCGAGGACGCGGGCATGGTCAAGGAGATTTCGGTGGAGGAGGGCCAGGCGGTGAGCGAGGGCGACACGCTGGTCGTTTTGGAATAAGAAACCGGTTGTCTTTAGCCAGAGAATCGGGTGCATGCAGGATGACCGCCAGAAAATCGGGTGTGTGACGGGATGAATGCTTTGGCATCAGGGAAGTTGGTCCTCGACCGCCCCGCGGAGGCGGTCGCGCGCCTCGCGATCCGGAATCCCGGCAAGCGCAACGCGCTCGACCACGAGATCCTCGACGGGATCGCGACCACGATGGACGCGCTCCACGACGGGATCGAGACCCGGTGCGTGATCATCACCGGCTGCGAGGGCATGTTCTCCGCCGGCTACGACATCGGCGACATCCCCGACGCGGTGTTCGCGCAGGAGGCCGAGCGCCTCGTCGCCCATCCCTTCAGCCGTGCGATCGAAGCGGTCGAGCGCTTCCCCTTCCCGACGGTCGCGGCGATCAACGGCCACGCCCTCGGCGGCGGGCTCGAACTTGCGGTCACGTGCGACCTGCGGGTCGCCGGCGCCGGTTACAAGCTCGGGATGCCCCCCGGCAAGCTCGGCCTGATCTACAGCCACACCGGGATCCAGAAGTTCCTCGACAGCGTCGGGCCGGCCCGCACGCGGGAGCTGTTCTTCACCGGCCGCAACATCAGCGCGGAGCGCGCCGAACAGATCGACCTGGTGCACGAAACCGTGCCACGCGACGATGTCGAGCGTCACGCGGTCGAGCTGGCCGCCGAGATCGCGGGCAACGCCCCCCTCTCCCTGACAGGCAACAAACGGATCATCCGAGACCTATTGACGTTCCCCCGGCTTTCCGAGAGTCTTGAGCGCGAAGTGGTCGAGCTGCGGATGTCCTCATTCCGCAGCGAGGACTTCCGCGAAGGCGTGAGGGCCTTCGGCGAGAAGCGCAAGCCCCGCTGGCAGGGGCGCTAGCGCGGCCGCCGGCTCGCGCCCGAACAGAAAGGCTCATCGATGGAGAGTTCTTCGGCGATCGTCGCCTCCAAGGATCTGCACAAGTTCTTCGGCCAGGGAGAAACCGCCGTGCACGCGCTCGACGGCGTCACGATCAGCTTCGCCCGAGGCCAGTACAGCTCGATCATGGGTCCGTCGGGATCCGGTAAATCGACCCTGATGCACTGCCTCGCCGGGCTCGACCGCCCGACGTCGGGCTCGGTCGAGATCGATCGCACCGAGATCACGACGCTCGACGACAAGCGCCTCACCGACCTGCGGCGGGAGAAGATCGGCTTCATCTTCCAGGCGTTCAATCTGCTACCCGTCCTGAACGCCGAGGAGAACATCACGCTGCCGCTCACGATCGCCGGCCGCGACATCGATCAGGCGTGGGTGGACAAGCTGATTGAGACGGTCGGCCTCTCCGACCGGCGCAAGCACCGCCCGTCCGAGATGTCCGGGGGACAGCAGCAACGCGTGGCGATCGCACGAGCCCTCGTTGCCCGGCCGGCTGTCGTGTTCGCCGACGAGCCCACCGGCAACCTCGACTCGAAGTCCAGCGCGGAGGTGCTGCAGCTGCTGCGCGACGCCGTGGACGAGTTCAACCAGACGGTCGTGATGGTCACCCATGATCCCGACGCTGCATCCGTCGGCGACCGCCTCGTCGTACTGCGCGACGGGCGCATCTGCCACGACGGGATCTCCGGCGACCGGCAGCAGGTCGACGAGTTGATGCGCACCGCCGGTGTCGAGCGCGCGCCCACCAAGGGCTAGATGGCGGCACTCACGATCCGGGGGCTCTTGTCGCGCAAGGTGCGCGCGCTCCTGACCGGGCTCGCGGTGCTGCTCGGCGTCGCGATGATCTCGGGCACCTACGTCTTCACGGACACCATCAACAGCACCTTCGACAAGGTGTTCGAGGACGCGAACGACGGTGTTGACGTCGTTGTCAGCGGCCGCTCCGAGTTCGACACCGACATGGGTGCGGTGAGCCAGGAGATCCCCGATTCTCTGGTCGCCCGCGTGAAACAGGTGCCCGGCGTGCTGGTCGCGGCCGGGAACGTCGAGGACACCGCCTCCATCTTCAAGGAGAACGGGGATCAGATTGAGACGGGCGGCGCCCCACCGCTGCTCTTCTCACGCCCACCGGAGCGGTTCGACCCACTCAACTACGTCGCGGGCGAGCCGCCTGCCAACCCTCGTGAGGTCGCGATCAACAAGGGCACCGCGGACGACGAAGGCCTGAAGATCGGTGACCGGGTCTCCCTCGTGGGCCGCTCCGGCAGAGAGAACTTCACGATCTCCGGCCTGGCTACGTTCGGTGACGTCGAGTCGCTCGGAGGAGCGACGGTCGCGGTCGTGACCTTGCCGGAGGCCCAGGTGCTCGCCGACCAGCCCGGGCAGGTCGATTCAATCCAGGCCGCGGCCGAGCCGGGTGTGACCCCGGAGGAGCTCGTCACCCGCATCGAGCGCGTGATGCCGAACACGGTGGAGGTGAAGACCGGGCAACAGGATGCCGACGACGAGGCGGAGTCGATTCAGAACAGCCTCAGCTTCCTCAACATCCTGCTCCTCGTGTTCGCCGGGATCGCGGTGTTCGTGGGCGCGTTCATCATCTTCAACACGTTCTCCATCACGGTCGCGCAGCGCACCAAGGAGTTCGCGCTGCTGCGGACGCTGGGTGCCTCACGCGGCCAGGTGCTGCGGTCGGTGATGCTGGAGGCATTGATCGTCGGCTTGATCGCCTCGATTCTCGGGATCTTGCTGGGCATCGTCACCGCGCAGGGCATAAGCGCGCTGTTCAAGACACTCGGGGCCGACCTTCCGCAGGAGGGCCTCGTGCTCAAGAGCCGGACCATCATCGTCGGCTTGCTGGTCGGCACGATTGTCACGCTGGTCGCGAGCCTCGCCCCGGCGCGACGCGCGACACGCGTGCCGCCCCTGGCAGCGATGCGCGACGAGGCAGCGATCCCGCCGCCGCCGACGCGCCGCCGCAAGATCCTGTCCTGGGGTCTCCTGATCGTCGGGGCGATCGCGATCCTGTTCTCGTTGTTCGGCGGCGCACCGGCCGGACAGGCGCTCAGCCTGCTCGGCCTCGGTGCGATCGCGCTGTTCATCGCGGTCGCGCTGCTGAGCCCACGGCTCGTGCCTCTGATCGCGGGCGCGGTGGGCTACCCGCTCGAGCGCCTGCGCGGCGTTGCCGGTCGTCTCGCGCGCGAGAACGCGATGCGCAACCCGAGCCGCACGGCCGTGACGGCAGCCGCGCTGATGATCGGACTCGCGCTCGTGACCTTCGTCTCGATCCTCGCGGCGGGCGTCAAGGCGTCGATCGATGACACAGTGGAGAACCGGATGAGGGCGGAGCTCGTCGTGCTCAACAAGGACGGCCAGTTCACGCCGATCAGCCCTGAGTCGGCGATCGCGATCCAGCGCGTGCCGGGCGTGGAGGTCGTATCGCCGCTGAAGTCCTCTCAGGCACGGGTAAAAGGCACCGGCGGCAAGCCCTACGGGAGCGGGATCGATCCGCGCACGTTCGACCGGGTGTGGGACACGGACGTCAACAAGGGACCGCCGAACCTGTTCTCGGCGCTCGGTCCGAACCAAATCGCCCTGGAGAAGGACTTTGCGGAGGCCAACGACTTCAATGTCGGCGACAGGCTGGTCGTGACCACGCCGATCGGCTGCTGCGGCGCGAAGCGGAACCTCAACTTGATGGTGCCCGGCATCTTCGAGGACAAGAGCGGGCTGATCGGCGACTTCATGGTGACCGGGTCCACGATTGCGGGAAAGTTCGGCCAGCGCGACGACGACATGCAGTTCATTGCCGTGCAGCAGGGCGCGAACGTGGATGCCGTTCAGGCGCGCGTGGAGCGCGTCCTCGGCCAGCGCTTCCCGGTAGCCGAAGCGCAGAATCGGGCGGAGTTCAAGGACGCCATCACCGGGGGCATCGACCAGTTCCTGGCGCTCATCTACGCGCTGCTGTCGCTGTCCGTGATCGTCTCGTTGTTCGGCATCGTCAACACGCTCGTGCTGTCCATTCACGAGCGCACGCGCGAGATCGGCATGATGCGCGCGATCGGCACACCTCGCTCACTGGTGCGGCGGATAGTCCGCTACGAATCGGTGATCACCGCCCTGATCGGCGCCGTGCTCGGCCTCACCGTCGGCTTCATCCTCGGAGTAGTCACGACCGTCGCGCTCGAGGACGAGGGCTTCCTGCTGTCGATCCCCGTCGGGTCGCTGATCGTGTTCGCGGTACTGGCCGTGCTCGCGGGAGTCCTGGCCGCGATTCCGCCCGCACGGCGTGCGTCGCGCCTGAACGTGCTCGAGGCGCTGGCGTACGAGTAGCGCAGTTCGCAGTTCGCAGTTCGCAGTTCGCAGTTCGCAGTTCGCAGTTCGCAGTTCGCAGTCACGATGACTCATGCGTCCTGTGCTTACGGATGAGGCCGTTGAGCATTCTGACCACGTCCACGATGCGAGGCTGGAACGCGGGCTCGAGGAGACCACGTGCCACGGCCCTGTTGATCCAGTGTTCGGCTTCATAGGCAGATCCGCGCGCGAAGTAGAGGAAGCGGCGCTGGTCCGGATGACCATGACGGCCAAAGGCCTCTGCGATGTTCGCGCCGATCGAGTCCGTTGCCCTGACCACCTGGATTCCCACAGACCACCTATCGAAGGAGCTCCAGCCCAAGGCGGCCATGCGGATGTCGTCAGCCAAGCGGGTGGACTGCGTATACGCCTCGAGTCGCTTGAACCGGCTCCCGTCCATATCCACACAAGGGAGCAATCCGGGCATTTTGATCTGCGATCTGCGTTCTGCCGACTGCCGACCCGTCCGAACCGCTACCTACATTCCGCCCGGATGCCGCCGCTGATCACCTTCGACGAAGCGCTCGAGCTGGGCGACCTCGAGGCGCACGCAGACATCGAGCGGCTCGTCGACGTCGCGTGGACGGTCCGCCAGGACAACTTCGGCGAGTCCACCGACATGTGCTCGCTCGTCAACGCGAAGAGCGGTGGCTGCGCGGAGGACTGCGGTTTCTGCGCCCAGTCGAAGTACGCCGACGCCGAGACGCCGATGCACGCCCTGATGGAGCCCGATCAGATGCTCGAGCACGCGCGCGCCGCGGAGGCCGCCGGCGCTCACCGGTTCTGCATGGTCACGCAGGGCCAGGGCCTCTCGAAGCGCGACTTCGCGAAGGTGGTCGAGGGCGCGAAGCTGGTCGCCGAGCACACCAACCTCAAGCGCTGCGCCTCGATCGGCCACATGTCGCTCGACCGCGCCAAGCAGCTCAAGGAGGCCGGGATCCAGCGCGTGCACCACAACGTCGAGACGGCGCGCAGCTACTACGACGAGGTCTCGACGACGGTCAAGTACGAGGGTCGCGTGCGGACGATCCAGGCGGTCCGCGACGCGGGCCTCGAGACCTGCGTGGGCGGCATCCTCAACTTGGGTGAGAGCCGGCGGCAGCGGGTCGAGATGGCGTTCGAGCTTTCCGAGCTCGACCCGACGAGCGTGCCGATCAACCTTCTCAACCCGCGGGCCGGCACGAAGTTCGGAGAGCGCGACCTGATCGACCCTTGGGACGCTGTGAAGTTCATCGCGATCTTCCGGATGATCTTGCCGGAGGCCCTGTTCCGCCTCTGCGGCGGGCGCGTCGAGAATCTCGGCGAGCTCCAGCCCCTGGCAGTCAAGGCCGGGCTCAACGGCGTGATGATGGGCAACTTCCTCACGACCCTGGGATCCGAGCCGGAGGACGACCGCCAGATGTTCGAGGACCTCGGCCTCAACGTCGCGCGCCAGGACGACAACGGCGCGAACCCGCGGCCGGACAACCGGTCGGGGTGGCTCGACGGCGACGCCCCCGAGACGCCGATCGACGAGCTCATCGCCTCTCAGGCGGAGGCCAACTTCTGGGACCCCTCGACGCAGCTCCGGATGCGCAAGAAGGGCAAGCCGCCCGCGTACCCATCCGCGCGCAAGGCTGCCTGAGGCCGCGACGGCAGGGAGGCTGGGCGTGAGCGACATACACGACCGCCTCGAGGATCTACGGGACCTCGGCCTCTACCGGCGGATGCGCATGGTCTCGGGCCCGCAGGGGCCGCGCGTGCTGCTCGACGGCAAGCGCGTGCTGCTGATGTGCTCGAACAACTACCTCGGCCTCGCCGACCACCCACGCGTGCGCGAGGCCGCCGCCGAGGCCGCGATGCGCTACGGCGTCGGCGCCGGCGCGTCACGCCTGGTCTCGGGCAACATGACCCTGCACCGCCGCCTCGAGGAGCGCCTCGCCGCGTTCAAGGGCGTCGAGCGCAGCGTGCTGTTCGGCGCCGGGTACCTCGCCAACACCGGTGTGGTGCAGTCCGTCGCGGGCCCGGGGGAGGTCGTGTTCTCCGACGAGCTCAACCACGCCAGCATCATCGACGGCTGCCGGCTCTCGCGGGCGGAGACGTTCGTGTACCGCCACCGCGACACGGAGCACCTCGAATGGGGGTTGCGCCAATCGGAAGGCCGCGGGAGCCTGATCGTGACCGACGGGGTCTTCTCGATGGACGGCGACGTCGCGCCGCTCGTGCGCATCGTCGAGCTGGCGCACCGCTACGACACGCGCGTGATGGTCGACGAGGCGCACGCCACCGGCGTGCTCGGGCGCGGCGGGCGCGGCAGCGTCGCCGCCGCCGGCCTCGAGGGCGAGGTCGACCTGATCGTGGGCACGCTCGGGAAGGCGCTCGGCTCCTATGGAGCGTACGTCGCGTGTGACGCCACGATGGCGAAGTACCTCGTCAACACGGCGCGACCCCTGATCTTCTCCACGGGCCCGGCCCCGCCGGTCGTCGCAGGCGCGCTCGCGGCCCTCGAGATCGTCATGGAGCAACCCCGCAGGGTCGAGCGGTTGAGCGACAACGCGGCGACGCTGCGCTCCGCGCTGAGCGCGCAGGGACTCGACATCCCGGCCGGTGAGACGCCGATCGTCCCGCTCGTGGTGGGTGACGCCGGCGACGCGATGGCGCTCTGCGAGCGGCTCCTCCAGCGCGGCGTGTTCGCGCAGGCGATCCGGCCGCCCACGGTGCCCGAGGGCACCTCGCGGCTGCGACTTGCCGCGATCGCGACCCACAACGCCGCCGAGCTGGAATGGGCGGCCGGGCAGATCGCCGCCGCATACGACGCGCTCGGCCGGCGGTCCTCCCGGTCCGAGCCTCAGGGGCGGGTGTTCGACTATGCCGCCTAGGGGAGTCTTCGTCACCGGGACCGACACCGAGGTCGGCAAGACCGTGGTGGCCTCGGCGATCGCCGCGACCCTCGCTGCCCAGGGCAACCGCGTCTGCGTGTTCAAGCCCGTGGTCACGGGCCTCGACGACCTCGGGGGCCTCGCGCCCGACCACGAGCGGCTGTGCGCGGCGGCGGGCTCGTCCCAGCAGCCGTGGGACGTGGCCCCCTACCGGTTCGGGCCGCCGGTGTCACCGCACCTCGCCGCGGCCGGCGCCGGCGAGCGGATCGACCCCTACCGGCTGCTCGCCGCCGCGCGACGTGCGGCACGCGGCGGCGACGCGCTCGTCGCCGAAGGCGTCGGTGGGCTGATGGTTCCGCTGTCGGGCGAATACCTGGTGCGCGATCTCGCGGCCGACCTCGGCATGCCGGTCGTGATCGCCGCGCGCCCCGGCCTCGGCACGATCAGCCACACGCTGCTGACCCTCGAGTGCGCGCGCGCCGCCGGGCTGCGCGTCGAGGCCGTCGTGCTCACGCCGTGGCCGGCGCGGCCGAGCGTGATGGAGCGCTCGAATCGCGAGACGATCGCGCAGCTCGGGCGGGTCGAGGTCGAGACCCTGCCGATGCTCGCGGTGCGATCGATCGGCCCGCAGCACAGGCTGCCCGCGGAGCGCTGGGTCGAGCCTCGGCCCGAGGTGGCAGCAGTTTCGGCCTTACAGGGGCGCGAAATGCAGGCACTTCGGCGCGCCGCGGCCTGATCACTCGCCGTCGGCAGCGTATTTGACGATCGACTCATCTATCAGCCACTCGACCGGCGCCTTGTCGTCGGTGTAGACGGAGCCGCCCGGCAGCCGGGGCGTGATGCGAGCGGCAGCGGCAATCGCGGGCGCCCGCAACTCGGCGGGCAGCGACGCCGCGGCGCGCCGCAGACGCCGCCCCGAGGCGGGCCCGTCACTCGCCAGGATCATCGTGTTGGTGTCCTCGCTCGGATCGCGCACGACGTTTCGAAAGGCCGCACCCATCGTCGCGCCGAGCACCTGGTCGAGCTCTTCCTGTCCTTCGGGATGACCGACGTTCACGATCACCGTGCCGCCCGGGCGCAGTCGCTCCCTTGCGAGCTCGAAGAACTCCCGCGTCGCCAGATAGAACGGGATGTAGGGCTGGCGGTATACGTCGACGAGGATCGCGTCGTAGCGCTCGCCGGTGCGGCGCAGGTACGGGCGCGCGTCGTCGTGGTGCACGTCCATCCGGGCGTTGCGCAGGTCGAACCACCGCCGGCCCAGCCGGGTCAGCTCGGGGTCGATCTCCACCGCGTCGACGTCCGTCCGCGGAAAGTAATGACCGAGCGCGCGCGCGGTCGTCCCGGCGCCGTTGCCGAGGATCGCGACGCTGCGGGGCGGACGGGCACCGGCCGCGAAGGGAAGCACGAGGAACTCGTCCCAGTAGTCGCCGGTCAGATACGAGCCCGGCCGGTACAGGGAGTGGACCGCCTGACCCTCGTTCAGCTCGAGCGTGCGCTCGCCGTCGGGGTCCTCGATCACGCGCGCATACTGGTACTCCGTCTCCACCTCCTCGAGCACGGTCCCGTCGCCTGCCGCCTTGATCGTTCCCACGGGCGCGGCGAGCAGCGCGACGATCGTCGCCGGCACGACGATCGCGGCGCGGCGGCGCACCCCGGTCAGGGCCACGACCGCGCACAGCAAGCCGAACAACAGAAAGGTGCGCCGCGTCCCCACCCAAGGAATCAGCGCGAGCGCGGCCAACTGCACCCCGACCAGGCTCCCGAGTGTCGAGATCGCGTACATGCGCCCAGCGACGGTGCCGCTCTCCTCGATGCGCTCGACCGCGAGCCGGATCGCGTAGGGCGACGCGGCTCCAAGCAGCATCACCGGGGGCGCCACCAGCACCGTGACGGCGACGAGCGAGCCGATGAAGGCGCCCGCGGAGACCTCGTCGAGGGCGTCAACCGAAACGTCGAGGAACGGGTCCGCGGCGAACGGGATCAGCGCGATGCCCAGGCCCGCGATCAGCACGAGGGCGCAGAGGCCCTCCTTGTGGGGGTTGCGATCGGCGAAGCGCCCTCCGAGCCAGTAGCCGACGGCGAGCGACACGAGCACGACGCCGATCGTGTTTGCCCACACGATCGTGGACGCTCCGAAGAACGGGGCCATCAGGCGCGCGGCGGCAATCTCCGCGCCCAGGGAAGCGGCCCCCACCACGAACACGAGCAGGCCGAGCGGGGGCAGATCGCGCTTCGACGCTCGCTTCATTCAGGGACGGTTCCCGACCGCAGGCGAGGCTACCATCGCCCGATGCTCGCCCGCCCCGATTCCCCCGTCTGGCATCCCTTCACGCAGATGCGGGGCTTCGCGGAAGAGAGCGCGCCCGTGATCGAATCGGGCGAGGGCAGCTGGCTGGTCGACACAGAGGGCCGCCGCTACATCGACGGCGTCTCCTCGCTTTGGTGCAACGTCCACGGCCACCGCCACCCTCGGATCGACGCCGCCGTGCGGGAGCAGCTCGGCCGCGTCGCCCACACGACGATGCTCGGCCTCTCGCACCCGGGCGCCGAGGAGCTCGCGCGCCGGCTGGTCGCGCTCGCACCGGGCTCCCTCTCGCGCGTCTTCTACTCGGACAGCGGTTCGACGGCGGTCGAGATCGCGCTGAAGATGACCTTCCAGTACTGGCAGCAGGCGACGGACAAGCGCCCGTCCCGGACATCGTTCGTGTACCTCGAGAACTCCTACCACGGCGACACGATCGGATCCGTCTCGCTCGGCGGGATCGAGCTGTTCCACTCGATGTACCGGCCGCTGCTGTTCGACGCCCATCGCGTGCCGGCCGGCGATGCGCAGGCGCTCGCGCGCGTGCTGGCCGAGCACGGCGACGAGATCGCGGCGGTGGTCGTCGAGCCGCTCGTCCAGGGGGCCGCGGGGATGCTGCTCCAGCCGCCGGGGTACCTGCGCGCGGTGCGCGAGCTGTGCGACCGCCACGACGTGTTCCTCGTGTGCGACGAGGTCGCGACCGGCTTCGGTCGCACCGGGCGGATGTTCGCCTGTGAGCACGAGGGCGTCGCCCCGGACCTCATGTGTCTCGCGAAAGGCCTCACCGGCGGCTACATGCCGCTCGCCGCGACGCTCGCCACGGAGCGGATCTATGAGGGCTTCCTCGGCGAGTTCGACGAGTTCAGGACCTTCTTCCACGGCCACACGTACACGGGCAACGCGCTTGCGTGCGCGGCCGCGCTTGCGTCGCTCGACGTATTCGAGGAGGAGCGCACGCTCGAGCGCCTCGAGGGCACCGTCGCGCTGCTCGACCAGCTGCTGTCGGACCTCGTGGCCCCGCTCCGCCACGTGCGGGAGGTGAGGACGCTCGGCCTGATGTGCGGGATCGAAATCGGCCCGTTCGAGCCCGGCGAGCGCATCGCCCACGCGGTCACCCTCGAGGCACGCCGCCGGGGAGCGATCGTGCGCCCGCTCGGCGACGTGCTGGTCCTGATGCCGCCGCTGTCGATCGAGCCGGACGTGCTCGAGGAACTCGTGGAGGTGGTGGCCGATTCGATCGCGGCGGCGACGGCCGCCCCGGCGCTTGCGAGGGCCGCCTAGCCGTTCACTCCTCGTACGGGACGAAATCCTTCTTCCGCGCCCCGCAGACCGGGCAGAACCAGTCAGCCGGGATGTCGTCGAATGCAGTGCCCGGAGCAAGGCCGCCGTCGGGATCGCCCTCGTCCGGATCGTAGATGAACCCGCACGACTCGCAGATCCACTTCTGGGTTGTCGCTGCCTCGGCCAAGACGCGCGTTAGTTTGACATACGCGCCCCGCCTCCGGTAAGACAGCGGGGCGTGGCCGACGAGCACATCGAGGAGCTGAACGCGGGCCCGCCCGCCGACGCGCGGCCGGCCGCCGCGGTGATCCTCCTGCGGCGCGGCGGGAAGCACCGCGCGGCCGGCCTCCAGCTGCTGATGGGCAGGCGCACCTCCGCGGCACGGTTCATGGCGAATGTCTGGGTGTTTCCGGGCGGCGCGGTCGACGGCGACGGCACGGACGACCGGGCCCACCGGCTGACGGCGATCCGCGAGCTCGCGGAGGAGGCGGGTGTCGCGCTGACCGATCCGGACGCGCTCGTCCCCTTCGCGCGCTGGATCACGCCGGAGCAGGTGAAAGTCCGCTACGACACGTGGTTCTACCTGGCGCTCGCGCCGGCGCACTCGTCCCCCGAGCCCGACGGCGAGGAGATCGTGGAGACCGCCTGGCTCTCGCCCGCCGCGGCGCTTGCCCGCCACCAGCGTGGGGAGATGCTGCTCGTCTTCCCGACGATCCACAAGCTCGAGGTGCTGGCGCGGTACGCGAACGCCGAGGAGGCGCTCGCGGCGGCACGCGACGCCCACGTCGAGCCGATCTTGCCGCGGGTGGACGCGAGTGGTCTCGAGCCGCGCATCTTGCTGCCGGGCGACTACGGCTACGTGGCCCGCCCGGGAACGTTCGCCAGGAACCGGCGCGGCTCCGGGGCCGCCAGGCAAGGACGCAGGGAGCCCACGTACCGGTGGGTACGTGGGCGACCGAGGACGCCGCATGGTGGTTCCGGAGTCCGCCGTTTCCGGTGAGACGTTTCTGGGAGGGTCACTAGCGCTACCCGACCGCCGGGAGGCGGTCCAGCGTGAAGCGGAATCCCAGCTCGGCCTCGCACGAGAAGCTGTCGGGCTGGACGTCACCGGCGCTCGCGTCGACCACCACCTCGCGGCCCTCGAACGAAGGCGCGATCGCCCTGTCCACGAACACGCGAAGGCCGTCGACCGTCGCCACCTCGAGCTCGTTCGGGCCCGCGAAGTAGCCTGCGAACAGGAATGGAGCGGTCGAGTCGCAGCACCCGTTCCCGATCACGAGACTGAGGTCCGGGCCCCGCGCCGCGCGGACGCGATCGACCACGTCGACAGCCTCATCCGTCAACACGACCCTGATCTCGTTGCCTCCCACCATGAGGAACTTATACTCGCCTCGATGACCGCCTCCCTCCCGGCCGACGTCCAGCGTGTCTTCGAGCGCTTCGTGACCACCGAGCTGACGACGGTCGACGCGTCCGGGCAGCCGATCACGTGGCCGGTGACGCCCTACTACCGTCCCGGCGGCGGGGCGATCGACATCACCACGGGGGTCGGCTATCCCAAGAAGGCCGACGACGCAGCGCGCAACCCCCAGGTCTCGCTGCTCTTCTCGGACCCGACCGGCTCGGGCATCGACGACCCGTGCGCGGTGCTCGTGCAGGGCACGGCGCAGGTCGACGACACCAACCTCGAGGCGAACCGCGAGCGCTACTGGCGCGAGAGCGGCGAGAAGCTGCCGGCGACGAAGGAGCTGCATCCGCCGGCCTTCA
This sequence comes from uncultured Solirubrobacterales bacterium, assembly GCA_963724065.1. GTDB lineage: Bacteria > Actinomycetota > Thermoleophilia > Solirubrobacterales > JBBDJG01 > DASRIA01. Next base: position 293,153 of record CAVRTB010000001.1, on the reverse strand, counting down.
TGCGCGGATTCTTCGATTGGTACTACACCCGCCTCTACATCTACGTGCGCCCGGAGCGGGTGCTCGTGTGGAGCGACGGAGACTTCTCCGGTGAGCCGACCCTCTACGACTCGCACCTCGAGGAGGTGCGCTCGAAGCACTCCGCGGAGCCGGAGGTGGACCGGCCCCCGCCCGAGGGCGGATCTCCCGCCTGGGACGATCGCATGGAGACGCTGGGCCGCCGCCACGCCACGGCGGTGCTGTCGGTCGTCGGGCCCGACGGGTTCCCGATGTCCACGCGCCTGCGGATCACGCCGGACCGTAGCGGAGGCCGCGTGCGGCTGGGCGCGATGCCCGAATGGATGCCGGCCGTCCCGACGCGCGCGTGCCTCACGGCGCACGAGCACGATCCCGAATTCAGGTGGCAGGCAAACTTCCAGGTGCGCGGCGACCTCGTGCCGGACAACAGGGAGTGGTCGCTCGTCCCCCACAAGTTCGTGGGCGGCTTCGAGCTCCCGAAGTCGAAGCTCCAGGCCTACAGGGAGAACTTCAGCAAGGTCAGGCGGTATCGCAAGAAGGCGAAAACCGAGCTGGCCCGGCGAAAGGCGGGTCCCTAGGAGCTCCCGTCATGTGCGGCTAAGCAAATGACGTCATTCCGAAAGGATCACCCCGAACATCTTCTGCTCCTTCGGCGTGCCGAGGTCCCAGTGCACGTGCTTCACCTCGGTGTACTCGTTGAGCCCGTAGCCGGCCATCTCGCGGCCGATGCCCGACTGCTTGTAACCGCCGAACGGGGCGACGCAGTTGATCAGGTGGAAGTCGTTGATCCACACCGTGCCGGCCTTCAGCCGCTTCGCCGTCTCCAGGCACCGATCGGGGTCGGTCGACCACACGCCTGACGCGAGGCCGTAGATCGAGTCGTTCGCGATCCGGATCGCGTCGTCGTCGTCCTTGAACTTCAACACCGACAGCACGGGGCCGAAGATCTCCTCCTGCGCGATCGTCATCGAGTTCTCCACCTCGGTGAAGATCGTCGGCTCGAACCAGTAGCCGCGTTCATACTCCGCGCCCTGCGGGCGCCCTCCGCCGAGCACGAGCTTCGCACCTTCCTCCTTGCCGATCCGCACGTAGCCCTCGACGGTCTCGCGCTGCTGCGCGGAGACGAGCGGCCCGAGGTCGGAGTCGTAGTCCATCGTGTCGCCGACCTTGATCTGCTTCGCGCGCTCGACGAGGCGCTCGACGAACTCGTCGTGGATCGACTCGGGCACCAGCAGCCGTGTACCGGACTCGCAGACCTGCCCCTGGTGGAAGAACGTCGCCCACAGCGCGCCGTCGACCGCCTGCTCCATGTCGGCGTCCTCGAACACGATGTTCGGTGACTTGCCGCCGAGCTCGAGCGTCGTCTTCTTGATCGTGCTCGACGCGAGCTGCATGATGCGCCGCCCCACCACCGTCGACCCGGTGAACGACACCTTGTCGACGTCGGGGTGCGAGGCGAGCTCCTCGCCGACGGTCGATCCGCCGCCCGTGATGACGTTGACGACGCCCTTCGGCAGATCGGTGCCGTCGAGGATCTCGGCGAGCTGGAGCGCCGTCAGCGGAGTGTTCGACGCGGGCTTCAAGACGCACGTGTTGCCCATCGCCAGCGCGGGCGCGAGCTTCCAGACCGCCATCACGAGCGGGAAGTTCCACGGGATGATGCCGGCGCAGACGCCGACCGGCTCGCGCAGCACGAAGTTGTACGAATGGGTCGGATAGCTGACCGGCTCGAGCGCCTCCTGGGTCGGGCGGGTCGCCTGGCTCGAGAAGTAGTCCCAGTGGCTCAGGCAGTAGCCGATCACCACGGTGCTCGTCGCGCGGATCGTCATCCCGGCCTGCTTCGTCTCCATCGTCGCGAGCTCGTCTTCGAGCTCGGAGAACCGCTCTAGCACCGACAGCAGGATGCGCTTGCGCTCCTCCGGCTCCATGCCGCTCCACACGCCGGAGTCGAACGTCTCCCGCGCCGCGGCGATCGCACGCTGGGCGTCCTCGCGCCCGCAACTCGGCACGGTAGCGAACACCTCCTCGGTCGCCGGATTGACGACGTCGAACGTGTCACCCGAGGCTGAGTCGACCCACTCGCCGCCGATGTAGTTCTTGAAGTGCCGGACCTCTGTGGGCGCCTGCGTGCCGAGCGCCATCAGGCCGCCTTCAGCAGGTCGTCACGGTTTTGCTCCTCGAGCATCTTCTGGTAGAGCGGGAACACCGGCTTCACCAGGGGGACGAGCTTGAGGATCTTCGCCACCGGGCCCTTCGCCCTCATCTGGCCCTTCGCGAGCGCCATCGTCACGTTCACCTTGCCGAGCCAGAACTTGTGCGCGACGTCGGCCTCCATCGCCATCACGATCTCCGGCTGCATGTCGGTGGGCCCGAAGTCGACCTCGCCCTCCTCGCCGTCCTTCATCTTGACGGTGATCTGCGAGTCGGGGTTGGAGTACTTGTACTGCACGATCGTGTCGGCGCGCCGGAACTTCGGCCCGAGCTCGTCGTCGTTCGCGAGGTCCTGGAACAGCTTGCCGATGTACTGATAGACCTCTTGGTCGTCTTTGAAGACAGGCATTGCAACCTCCTCGGTTCCTCGAAAACTAGTTCCGGCTCAAGAGCATCGCAATGCCCTGTCCGCCACCGATGCACAGGGTCACAAGCCCGAGCTCCTGACCCTTGCGCTCCATCTCGTAGAGGATCTTTGCCGTGATCACCGCGCCTGTCGCCGCGATCGGGTGGCCCAGGGCGATCGCGCCGCCGTTGGGGTTCACCTTCTCGGGATCGAGGTCGAGGTCCTTCATCACCGCGAGTGACTGGGCCGCGAACGCCTCGTTCAGCTCGATCACGTCGACGTCGTCGAGTGAGCGGCCGGCGCGCTCCATCGCCTTGCGCACCGCGGGGACAGGGCCGATGCCCATGATCCTCGGGTCGACGCCGCAGTACGAGTAGGACAGGATCCGCGCGCGGACCGGCACGCCCAGCTCCTCGGCCTTCTGAGCCGACATCAGCACGACCGCGCCGCCCGCGTCGTTCATGCCCGATGCGTTGCCGGCGGTCACCGTGCCGTCGGGCTTGAACACCGGCTTCAGCTTGCCGAGCCCCTCCATGCTGGCGTCGGGGCGTACATGCTCGTCGCGCACGAACTCAGTCGACCCCTTCTTGGACTTCAGCTCGACCGGGACGATCTCGTCGTCGAACAGGCCCGCGTCCTGTGCCCTCGCCGCGCGCATGTGCGACTCGACGGAGAAACGGTCCTGATCCTCGCGGCTGATGTCGTGCGACTCCGCGAGGTTCTCCGCCGTAACTCCCATGTGGATCTGGTCGAACGGGTCCGTCAGTCCTCCGACGACCGGGTCGACCACCCCGGTGTCGCCCATGCGGGCGCCCCAGCGCACGTCGGGCATCCAGTACGGGCCGCGGCTCATCGACTCGGCGCCGCCCGCGACCGCCACGTCGGCCTCGCCGGTCGCGATCGTCTGCGCGGCCGACACGATCGCCTGCACCCCGGTGCCGCAGAGGCGGTTGACCGTGAATGCCGGAACCTCCTTCGGGATCCCGGCCTTGATCGCGACCACGCGCGCCATGTACATGTCCTCGGGCGCCGAGTGGATGACGTTGCCGAACACGACCTGGTCGACGCGGTCCGGCTCGATCGCGGCGCGCTCGATCGCGGTCCTGACCGCGGTCGCGCCCAGGTCCGTGGGTGCCACGCCCTTCAAGCTCCCTCCGTAGCGACCGACGGCGGTGCGCGCCGCGGACGTGATCACGACCTCGTTCACAAGCGTCCTCCTGTTGAGCTCCCGTGGAGCCGGATTTGCCGACCTCCGGGCGAAGACTAACGGCGAACCGGCGGATCCGGCGGGTCCACCGTCTACCTTTCGACGCCATGTGCCGCCCCGCCGGGATAGCTTTGCTGTGCGCGCTCGTCAGCTGCCTGGCCGCCTCTCCGGCCACGGCGGCCGAACGGCCCAACCCGGGATCGCTGTACCGCGACGGCCCGTCAGGCCGCTACCTCCTCGACGGGACGTGGCATCACCGCGCAGACCCCACCGACGCCGGGCTCGCGCAGAAGCTCCAGCGGCAGGAGAGCCTCGCCGGCTGGGCGGGCACGACCGTTCCCAACGCCTCGAATGCCGGCAACTTCACGAACGAGAGCTACCTCGGGACGATCCACTGGTACCGCAAGGACTTCCTGCTGCCGCGCGCCTCCGAGCTTTCGAAGTGGGTGCTGCGCTTCGAGTCGGTCAACTACCGCGCGCGTGTCTGGCTGAACGGCAAGCCGCTCGGGCTCCATGTCGGTGCGTACCTGCCGTTCGAGATGCGCGCCAAGAGCGCCCGGCGCAAGGGCGTCAACCGCTTGGTCGTGCGGGTCGACAGCCGCCGCCAGAAGTTCGACATCCCGCCGCTGTCGCAACGCGCGTCGGGAGCCTTCGAAGGCGGCTGGTGGAACTACAACGGCATCCTGCGGGAGGTCTACCTGCGCAAGGTGGACCAGTTCGACCTCGCCACGGTCTTCTTCAAGCCCGCGCTGCGCTGCCGCCGGTGCGCGGCGCGGGTGAACGTCGAGCTCAGCGTCCGGAACGTGAACCGCCGCGCCGCCACCGCGGCGCTCACCGGGAGCATCGGCGGCAAGCGGCTGCGCTTCCGCAGGCACCGCGTGCCCGGCCTCGGCGAGCATCGGTTCCGCGCGCGGACGCGGATCCGGAACCCCCGGCTTTGGAGCCCCGAGCGGCCCGCGCTCTACACCGGCCGTCTCCAGCTGCGCACCTCGAGCGGCCGCGTCGTGCAGAAGTACCGGGTCCACACGGGGATCCGCACGTTCCGGGTGAGCCGCCTCGGGCGCATCCAGCTCAACTTCCGTGACGTCAACCTGCGCGGCGCGAGCATGCACGAGGACTCGCTCAGCCGGGGAGCGGCCCTGACCCCGGGCCAGATGCGGGAGAACATCAACCACCTGCGCGACCTGCGCGCAACGATCACGCGCTCGCACTATCCGCTGCACCCCTACACCCTCGAGCTCGCAGACCGCCACGGCATCCTCGTCTGGTCGGAGATCCCGGTGTTCCGCATGGCGAGCCGGCTGTTCGCGATCTCGGAGGTGCGCAACAAGGCGCTGCGCATGCTTCGGCACGAGATCGAGCGCGACGCGAACCACCCCTCCGTAATGGTCTGGAGCATCGGCAACGAGAACGCATCGCGGCCCGGTACGGGCCTGCGGAAGTACATCCGCAAGGCGGAGCGCACGGTGCAGGGCCTCGACCCCTCACGGCTGATCGGCCTGGCGACCTCGGGCTTCCCCACCGTCGAGAAGCAGCCGATCTACACCGAACTGGACGTGCTCGGCATCAACGACTACTTCGGCTGGTACAACGGCCCGCGCGGCACGATCGCCGACCGCGCGCAGCTGAGCGGGTACCTCAACCGCCTGCACTCCGACTATCCCAACCAGGCGCTCGTGATCACCGAGTTCGGAGCCGAGGCGAACCGCAACGGGCCCGTCACCGAAAAGGGCACCTACCAGTTCCAGGCCGAGTTCCTCCAGTACCACCTGGACGTCTTCTCCCAAAAGCCGTTCGTGAGCGGCGCGTTGATCTGGAATCTGCGTGACTTCCGCGTCAAGCCCGGCTGGGCCGGCGGCAATCCGTTCCCGCATCCGCCGGTCAACGAGAAGGGGCTGCTGGACGACTACGGGCGCCGGAAGCCGGCGTTCGATGCGGTGCGCAATGTGTATCTGCGGACGGGGCCGTACAGGTAGGTACGCCGACCGATCCCCAGCTGAGCGGATAGCGTTCCGGCCGATGCGCCGGATCCTCCTAGGCCTACTGCTCGCGATGGCCGTCCTGCTGGCCGTGAACACGGTCGTGATGGACCGCGAGACGAAGGCGGCCGAGGCGGACGCGGGCAGGATCATCGACCTGCCGGGCGGCGACCTCCAAGTGCGCGAGTCCGGGCCTCCCGACGCCCCCAACATCGTGCTGCTACACGGCTTCGCCTGCTCGCTGGGGTGGTGGGACGAGGCGGCGCCGGCACTCGCGCGCGACCATCACGTGATCGCGTTCGACCTGCTCGGCCACGGCGGCTCCGAGAAGCCGCGCGACGGCTACGGGATGGAGGACCAGGCCCGGCGCGTGAGCGCGGCCCTCGACGAGCTCGGGGTGCGCAGAGCGGTGATCGTCGGCCACTCGATGGGGGGCGCCGTCGCGACCGCCTTGATCGAGATGCGCCGGCCGCTCGTCGAGTCGCTCGTGATTCTCGACACCGGGCCCGACAAGAACGATGGGCAGCTGCCGTTCACCGCCAGGCTCGGCTTCGTGCCCGTGCTCGGACAGGCGATCCGGCGGGTCGTCCCGGACAGCCTGGTCCGCAACGGCCTCGAGTCTGCGTTCGCCTCCGGCTACGACGTGCCGGACCGGTTCGTCGACGACTTCAGGGACATGACCTATACCGCCTACGACGACTCACGCTCGGCCGCCGACGAGTATCGCGACGAGTCGGGGCTGGCCGACCGGCTCGCGGACGAGAACGTGCCGCTGCTCGTGGTCTTCGGGTCCCAGGACGAGATCGCCGAGCCGAAGTCAGCGCAGGACTACCGCAAGGTGCCCGGCGCGCGCATCGTGCTGCTCGACGGCGTCGGCCACTCGCCGCACGTCGAGAAGCCCGCGGCGACCGCCCGTCTGATCCGGACCTTCGTGGAGGGAAACCGGAAGCGCTAGCTTGCGGCGGAGTACCCGGCCGCGACCTTGTCCCAGTTCACCACGTTCCACCAAGCGTCGATGTAGTCCGGGCGCTTGTTCTGGTACTTGAGGTAGTAGGCGTGCTCCCATACGTCGACGCCGAGCAGCGGCGTCTTGCCGTCGGAGATCGGGTTGTCCTGGTTTGCCGTCGAGACGACGGCGAGGCCGCTGCCGTCGTGCACGAGCCATGACCACCCGGAGCCGAAGCGGTTCACGCCTCCGTTCTTGAACTCCTCCTGGAACTTCGCGAAGGAGCCGAACGCCGAGTCGATCGCGCCGGCCAGGTCCCCCGAGGGCTCGCCCCCACCGTCCGGGCTCATCCACTCCCAGAACAGCGAGTGGTTGTAGTGGCCGCCGCCGTTGTTGCGCACGGGCGTCGCCTTGTCACCGAGCTTGTCGAGGCCCTTGAGCACGTCCTCGACCGGCTTGCCCGCCCACTCCGTCCCCTCGAGCGCCGCGTTCGCCTTGTCGACGTAGGCCTGATGGTGCTTGTCGTGGTGCACGCGCATCGTCGCCTCGTCGATGTGGGGCTCGAGCGCGTTGTAGTCGTACGGCAGGTCGGGAACGCTGTAGGGCATCGGTGACTCCTTTTGGAGGCTCGGTACGCGGGCGCCGAATCCTAGATGACCCGGCCGGCTGGCGCCGGGCGTCGCGTAATCCGCGATCGCGCGTAATCTTGCGTCCATGAGCGCCCTGCGCGAGCGGTTCGAAAAACTCCTCGTGGGCGGCCTCGGCAAACTTCCCCCGCGCGCTCAGCTGTTGGCTTCCGGAGGCCGGCGGGTGCGCATCGACGGGCAGCAGCTGGAGCCCGAGGTCCAGCTCACGCTGATGCTCATGAGGCTCTCCGGCAGGGCGTCCTTCGAAGAGCTCCCGGTCGCCGAGGCTCGGGCCGAGATCCGGCGCGAGGCCACCGTCTACTCGGGCGCCCCGATCCCCGTCGCGCGGATCGAGGAGCTGGAGGTGCCGGGCGCGGAGGGACCACTGCGCGCGAGGATGTACGTCCCGGCCGGCGTCGCGTCGCCGGCGCCGATGCTCGTCTACCTGCACGGCGGTGGATGGGTGGTGGGCGACCTCGAAACGCATGACCAGCCGTGCCGCTTCCTCGCGACCGAAGCGGGCGTGCGGGTGCTGGCCGTCGACTACAGGCTCGCGCCCGAGCACCCGTTCCCGGCGCCGCTCGACGACTGCCTGGCGGCGACGAGGTTCGCGATCGAGGAGGCCGGGACGCTCGATGCCGACCCCGGGCGCATCGCCGTCGGCGGTGACAGCGCAGGGGGCAACCTGGCCGCCGCGGTCGCGCGGCTGATGGCGCTGGAGGACGGGCCCGCGCCCGCCTTCCAGCTGTTGATCTATCCCGTCACGGACCTCTCGCGGAAGCGCGAGTCCTATCGGCTGTTCCGCGAGGGCTTCTTCCTGACCGAGCGTCAGATGGACTGGTACCGCGACCACTACCTGCCCGACCCTGTGGCGGCCACCGACCCACGCGTGTCGCCCGTGCTGGCATCCGACCTCGCGGGCCTCCCGCCGGCCCATGTCGTGACGGCGGGCTTCGACGTACTGCGTGACGAGGGCGAGGACTACGCGGCCCTGCTGCGCGACGCAGGCGTCGCGGTCTCCTTCATGCGCGAGCCGGGACTGATCCACGGCTTCTCCCATGGCGCCGCCACGGGCCGGGCTCCCCGGCGGGCCATGCAGCGCATCGCGGGCGCGCTGCGGGAGGGTCTCGCGCGGGCTCCCTCGACCGCGGGCGCCACCACATGACCTTTGACGAAGACCACGGGCTGGCGCGCCGGTTCACCGCGAGCTGGGCCGCCGGGGACCGTGACAATCTGCTCGCCTGCGCGCACGCCGACATGGAGTTCGACTGGTCGGGCTCGCGCAGCCCCTTCCGCGGGACCTATCTCGGGCACAGCGGGCTGGAGCGGCTGTGGGCCGAGATGTGGGAGGCATGGGATCAGATCTCGATCGACATCGAGGACGCCACCGAGTGCGCCCCGGGCCGGCTCGTGACCGTCAACCGCGTACGCGCCCGCGGCCGGGGCAGCGGGGTCGCGACCGAGGCGAAGGGCGCGATCCTGTGGACGATGACCGAGGGAAAGGTGCAGCGGGCCAAGCTGTTCCAAGACGCGGAACAGGCAATGGCCGGCTGCTAATCGGGGCGCCCGGATTCGAACCGGGGACCTCACCGACCCGAACGGTGCGCGCTACCAGGCTGCGCTACGCCCCGAGGTCTTTCCCGGCCCAATGCTAGACGCTAACCCGCGACCGCCTTGTAGTAGCGCACGGCGAGGCCCGTCATCAGCGTCTCGAAGCACTGCTCCAAGGTGAGGCCGTTGGAGTCGGCGAAGCTGCGGATCCCGTGCTCCTCGATCGACTCGCTCTGCGCGATCACCTCATCGACGAGCTCGGGATGCTGATCGGAGAAGTACGCCCCCATCGAATAGAGGCTCGTGTCCATGAGGGACTCGAGAAAGGTGTCGTTGTTGTCGCGCCCCTCCATCGGAGCGCAGGGTACCTATTGGGGCCGTGTCAGAGCCCGAGGCCGGAGAGCGGAGGGACGGTCGGAACCGTCAAGTCCGTCGGGGCGGACGGCAGCTGGGTCCCGGGAAGCTCGACCGGTGGCGAGATCGCGCCGGCGTCGGTTGGCTTCTTGAGCTTGATCTTCGGCGCCTTCTCCTTCACGCCGTCGAGCGTGGGCACCGCCTTCTTCGCCGCATTGTCGAGCGCCTTCTGCTCGGCCTTGACCCGCTTTTTGACGTTGGCGGGTGCCTGCTCGACCGTGTCGCCCAACGTCTTGACGGTGCTCGAGGGGTCGCCCTTGGCGACGTGCTCAACCGCATCCGTGGCAGTGCCTCCGAGCGCGCCGACCGCCTCACCGCCCGGGACAGTTCCGGTCGGCGCGCCGGGGCCCAGGCCCACCACGCCACCGGGTCCGGGGACGAGCGCCTGACCGCGTCCGCCGGCCGCTCCGGGGACGCCCGGTGCAAAAGTACCTCCCGCGACCGCCTGGCCCGCGTTATCGAATCCCTGGCCGCCGGCCGCGCCGTTGGCACCCGGGCCGCCGGGCCCGCCCTCTCCCGCGCGTGCGCTGCCCGACGCCTCGGAGGAGCCTCCGACGAGCGGCAGCTCACCGTTGGCCGCCTTGTTGGCCACACCGGCGCCCCCTACGCACACTGCCGCGGCGACGAACACAGCGGCGGCCTTGGCCGCAATCGTCTGCCCGTGCTCGGCGCCCACCTGCGCGGCGGGCGTGAGCAGGCCCGGGTCCTCGAGGCGGCGCCGCAGGAAGGCCGGCAGCGGCAGGAGGGCAGCGGCGCGATGGAGCGGACCGCGCGCGGCACCCAGCGCGAGCGAGTCGAGGCCGAGGGCAACGGCAGCCTGGCGGCAGGACTTGCAGTCGTGGAGGTGGCTCGCCACGCGGCGACGCTCGCGCGCCCGCGCGCTGCCGTCGGCCACCGCCTCCATCGTCGCGCGCGTGATCTGGCAGCGTGCGCCGGTGTCGATCTCGTCAAAGCCGATTCGCAGCCGCCGGCGAGCGCGGAAGAGCATGCTCTCCACCGCTCCCCGCGTGAGCCCCATGCGATTGCCGATGCTGTCGTACGAAAGGCCCTCGAGCTCGCGCATGACCAGGATCTGGTGCTGCGAGCGGGGAAGGTCGTGGAACGCCATGCGCAGCGACTCGAGCTCGTGCCGGCGGGCGACGGTCGCGTCCGTGCCCGCGGACGCCTGCGAAATGCGGCCCTCCTCCGCGGGGCTGAAATCGTCCGAGTCGATCGAGACCTCTTGCGCGCGCCGTGCGCGGCGAAGATGATCGATGCACGCGTTCTTTGCGATCTCGAAGATCCAGGGCCGGAAGACGATCTCACGGTCCGAGCGGCGCAGGGCGCGCAGCGCCGACATGAAGGCCTCCTGCACGATGTCCTCGGCGCGGCCGTGATCGGAGACCATGCCACGCACGTAGCCGACGACCCGGTCCCGGTACCTGCGAAAGAGCGCCTCGAACGCCTCGTCGCTGCCCTCGCGGGCGGCAGTCACGAGCTGCTCGTCGGTCGCCTCTGTCGCTGTCGCCGTCAGCAGGGGTTTCACTGCTCCCGGGCCTCCTGGATCGGTGATCGGGCGGTGGATCGGTCCCACGCCACGGGGTCGGTATACCCCGCGCCACAGCTTAGTACGCGCCTGCGCGGGAGTTTCAGGCCCCAATCCATGTCCAGATCGCTCTTGACACGTCCGTCTGGCGCGGTATAAGAAGTCGTCGGCCCGGATCTCGGATCCGTCAATCGGTCCACAGGTCCCGGATCGGGCCCCAGGCTACGAGAGGGGAACGCTTTGGCAAATCACCTGACGCCCACCGAGCTGGCAAGGGAAGCGGGGATGGATCGCCGCGAGGTCATCTCCAAGTGCATGCAGATGGGCGTGCCAATCTTCCAGGGCAAGATCGACAAGACCCTTTTTCTCGCATCCCTGAAGGAGAGCAAGGGCCTGCCGCAGGGCCAGGTGGCGCAGGCCTAGCGCGCTCACCCCCAGCCGCGTCGCACGACGAGCGTCCAGGCCGGGCTCGTCCAGCTCGGCGCTCGGCCTCACGCCGGTTACAATCGTCACGTTTTCGGGGAGCGAGCTCCCCGCTGGAGCGAGGCGAGGAGGAACCGATGGAGGCCCAGGCGGCCACGACCCCGAAGTCTGCGGCGACCGGATCGAACACGATCGCGGACCTGCTTTCACTGGCCGTCGAGAAGCACGCGGGCAAGGTCGCCCAGAAGTACAAGGACCAATCGAAGGGCGAATGGGTCGAGGTCTCGTACCCGCAGCTCGGTGAGATCGTCAAGGAGATCTCGCTCGGCCTCCAGGGGCTCGGCATCGAGCGCGGCAACAAGGTCGGCATCCTCTCGAACACTCGCCCCGAGTGGACCTACTCGGACTTCGCCATCCTCGGCACGGGCGCCACCGTGGTGCCGATCTACCAGACGAACTCGCCCGAGGAGTGCCAGTACGTCCTCTCGCACTCGGAGTCCACGGCGGTGATCCTGGAGGACCAGGATCAGCTCGACAAGATCCGCAAGGTCCGTGACGAGCTGCCGAAGCTCGAGCACGTGATCGCGATGACGCCGCTCGACGGCGACGACTCGATCAGTCTCGACGAACTGCGCGAGGCCGGTCGTGGTCGCACCGACGACGACTATCTGCGGCGCATCGCCACAGTCGAGCCGTCGGACGTCGCGACCTACATCTACACGTCCGGCACCACAGGCCCGCCGAAGGGCTGCGTGATCGACCACCAGAACTGGCGCGACATGCTGGACATGGTGGAGACGCAGAACGTTCTCATGGAGGACGAGGTCGCCTACCTCTTCCTGCCGCTCGCACACGCATTCGCCCGCCTGATCCAGCTCGGCTCGATCGACGTGGGCGCGACGATCGTCTACTGGGAGGGCGACGCCAAGAAGATCATCCCGAACCTGATGGAGGTGAAGCCGACCTACTTCCCGTCGGTCCCCCGCATGTTCGAGAAGATCTACTCACTCGCGATCTCGAACGCACCCGACAAGGCACAGCTCGATCAGGCGATCGCGCTCGGCATGAAGGTGCGTCAGATGCAGGCACGCGGTGAGAGCGTGCCGCAGGAGCTACAGGACGCGTTCGACAAGGCTGATGCCGCCGTGTTCCAGAACGTGCGGAACATCTTTGGCGGCCGCATCAAGCAGGCCGTCACGGGCGCCGCGCCGATTGCGCAGGAGATCCTGGAGTTCTTCTACGCATGCGGCGTCCTGGTGCTCGAGGGCTGGGGCATGACGGAGACCTCGACCGCGGCGACGTGCAATACGCAGGACGCATTCCGGTTCGGGTCGGTCGGCAAGCCGTTCCCCGGGGTGGAGATCCGGATCGCGGGCGACGGCGAGATTCTCGCCAAGGGCCCGAACATCTTCCGCGGCTACTACAAGAACCCGGACGCCACCAGCGAGACGATCGTCGACGGCTGGCTGCACACCGGCGACATCGGGCGCATCGACGAGGACGGCTACCTCTACATCACGGGCCGCAAGAAGGACATCATCATCACGGCCGGCGGCAAGAACATCACGCCCGCGAACCTCGAGAACGGCCTCAAGCAGAACCAGTATGTCTCGCAAGCGGTGGTTCACGGTGACCGCCGGCCGTTCCTGTCGGCGCTGATCACGCTCGACGCCGAGGAGATCGTGCCGTGGGCCGAGAAGCAGGGCATCGAGGACACCGACATGGCGTCGCTCGCGAACGACGAGAAAGTGCGCGCGCTCGTCCAGGAGGCGGTCGACGCTGTGAACGCGAAGGTCGCGCGAGTGGAGGAGGTCAAGAAGTTCACGATCCTCCCCCACGACCTCACCCAGGAGACCGGAGAGCTGACTCCGACCCTCAAGGTCAAGCGCAACGTCGTGAACGAGAAGTACGCCGGCGAGCTGGAGGCGATGTACGCCGGCAAGAGCTGAGCGCAGCTAGGTTCGGACCGCAGTCAGGAGCGGCGCATGCCGGCCTAGCCATGCGATCCCCATCAGTGGGAAAGCGTGCGAGAACCCGCCGGCCCAGTGGATGTGTTCGGCGAACTTTGTCCCGTGGGTTCCACCCCTCGGGACGGAGGGGACAAAGCTCGGCTAACTGCCGCTCTGTCTCAGCAGCGCGCCGGTCGTCTGCTCGAGGATGCGGCGCCACGCCGTTGTGTGCTCGCGCTGCTCGTCGGCCTGGCGCAGGATCTTCGTGACGCGACGGGCCGAGATCTCGATGCCGTGCTTCTCACAGATCTGCTTGTAGTGACGGTAGTCCTGCGCGAGCCGTAGCGTCACGGACTCGAACCCATGGCGCGCGATCTCGATCCGCGACGAGTAGTTCATGATGCTCGTCCCGAACATCAGCTCGTCGTTCGGGTCGGGCTCGATCAGGATGATGTCCACTCCCGGGTAGCGCTCCCGCCAGTGCTTCACGTGCTCGTGCAGCCGCGCGTGAGCGAGGAGCTTGAAGGCCTGGTAGCCGACCTGCGGATATCCCATGTCGGACACGCGTCGCACGCGGCTCCCGAAGATCGTCGGGATCCGCTTCTGGAAATCGTTCACGTAGGGGACCAGCGGGTTGATCACGATGATGAACTTCGCGCCATGCTCGACGGCGACGTCGACGTTGGTCGTCGAGCGGATCCCGCCGTCGACCAGCTGGCGGCCGCGGCACTCAACCGGCCGGTAGACCATCGGCAGCGCGGTCGACGCAGAGATCGCCTTGGAGATCGGCACGTCGTCCCACCCCGGTGAGCCGAACACGATCCGCTCGCAGGTATCGAGGTCTGTCGCGGTCAGGTACAGCTCCGCGTCCAGCAGGCGAAAATCGTCCGTCCGGTCGCTCTCGAGGAACGCGTCGCGGATGTACTGCTCGATGCCGGACCCGGTATAGAGGCCGGACGGCAGCGCCTCGGCGAGGCCCGTGAACACGTCCATCAAGGAGACCTCGCGCCACCTTCCGGCGAGGCTCCGGGCCAGGCCGGCCAGGCGCAGCGGCAACAGGAGGGCACGGGTCGCGAAGTCCGCATAGTTGGGGCGCAGGAGCGCGCCGAGGTCGACGTCCTGGAAGGGCGTCGGCACCTGGCGGTTGACCACGCGCGACATCTCCTCGGGGGTGAGCCCGGCGGCCAGCAGGCCCGCGACGAACGAACCTGCGCTGGTCCCCACGTAGATGTCGAACTCGTTGACGGTCCGGTTGACGCTCAGAAGGTCGAGCGCACGTAGCGCTCCGATCTCGTAGACCCCGCCGGTGAAGCCGCCGCCGCCGAGCACGAGCGCCGTCTTGGAGCGACCCCCTCGCCGCCGCTGAGCCTTTTGGATGCTCGACCGCTTCGGCCCGGGGGTACCGGGTCCCGAGGATTCGAGTTCGACGACGTCTCCCATGGAGAATCCGACTTATACCAGGGAATCGTCGACCGTCCGGTCAGTAAGTGGCGATCCGGACATGGCGTCGGTACCCTTCGCGGCACGTCAACCTTGGAGGGAAATGTCCACGCTCAGCTCCCGCATCGAACTCGCAGACTTCTTCTCGGAGTCCGCCGACCCGGCTCTGATGGAGTCGGCCGACCGCGGCCAGACCGAGTTGCTCGACTACCGCCAGCTCTACGAGCTGTGGGAGCGCCAGCAATGGCAGACGCAGGAGATCGACTTCACCGAGGACCGCGAGCACTGGCGCGGCTTCCCCGCCGAGGAGCGCTACCAGAGGATGTACGGCCTCTCGTCCTTCTTCATCGGCGAGCAGAAGGTCACCGAGGAGCTCGGTCCGATGATGCGCGCCGCCCCGACCCAGGACATGCAGGTGTTCCTCGCCACCCAGATCGCCGACGAGGCGCGTCACGTGCGCTTCTTCGATCGCTTCTACGCCGAGGTGGGCGTGCTCGACTCGGACTCGCTCGCCGCCCGGCTGGACGAGACGCAGGGGCATCTCAACCCGGCGTTCAACGTGCTCTTCGACGAAATGCTGGGATCGCGCGTACGCACGCTCGCGAACGACCCGACCAACATCACGGCGCTCGTCGAGGCCGTGACGCTCTACCACATGGTGATCGAAGGCATGCTCGCGCTGACCGGTCAGCACTACATCATCGACTTCAACGAGCAAGAGGGTACGCTGCCCGGCTTCGTGCGCGGGTTCAACCTCGTCGCGCGCGACGAGCACCGCCACGTCGCCTTCGGCGCGCGCTTCCTGCGTGACGCCGTCACCGAGAACCCCGAGTTCAAGGGCACGATCCAGCGCACGCTCGAGGAGGCGATGGAGGTCGCCGACGCCGTCCTGAGCCCGCCCTGGGCCGAGGGCCAGGAGGACTACGAGTTCTTCGGCGTGAGCGTCGACGAGACGCGCGCCTTTGCCGCCCAGGCGCTGATGCGGCGCCTGAAGGTGATCGGGTTGGTGCCGGCAGCAGCCGCCTGATCCCGTTCGCCGCCGGCCGAAATGGTGGCGAGTGCGGCCTTAGGAACCTACGATGGCTGTGCGCCTTCGGGAGGAGGGCGCACTTTGCACACGGACGCGCGTCGGCGTCCTACACGTAGACGACTTCGCCGCCGTCAGCATTCAAGCCGACACCCGTCTGGCAGGCCTCTGCCTGCTCGTGCGCGGGCGCCACGCCCTGTACGTGAGCGCCCTCGCGGCGCTGCTCGAAAGCCGCGGCGCGCGGGTCTGGGAAGCGTCCGACGCCTCGCCGCCACGGGTCCCGCGCGACGCCGAGGTGGCAATCCTCGAGTCGCCCTCGCCGTCGGAGTTGCGCTCCGTCGCGGCCACCGGCGTGAGGGTGATCGTGCTGGCGGACCGTGTCGAGGCCGACGATGCGCTCGCCGCGGCGCAGCTGGGTGCCCGCGCTCTGCTCGCCAAGAACTGCACCCTCGCCGAGCTCTTCGTTGCTATAAGGGATGCGACCGCTGGAGCCCGGGCGTCGCGGAGCCCCTCGCTCACCCCCCGTCAGCGTGAGGTACTGGAGCTGATCGTGAAGGGTCTCGACAATGCTCAGATCGCGGCCCGACTGGGGGTCTCCGAGCGCACGGTCAGAGCGCACGTGTCGCACGTGCTCGAGCGAACGGGTGCGGGCAACCGCACGCAGGCCGCGGTCGCGGCCGTGCAGCGCGGGTGGCTGGCGACCCTGGCGCTGAGCATCGTGCTCGCCTTGCTCGCTGGAGGGACGGCGGCGGCAGCCGTCAACGACCCCGCGCAGCTGCGCGGGGCGCTCACACGCGAGATGAGATCGGCCGGCGGCGCGTCGGGGGCCTGGGTCCACGACGAGGGATCGGGCCGCACGGTCTTCAGGTGGAACTCCTCGCGGGGTCGCGTGCCGGCCTCCGTCCAGAAGCTCGTGACGACGGCCACGGCGCTCGACCGGCTCGGGCCCGAAGCGCGGTTCGAGACCGCGGTGCTGGCCGACAGTCAGGCGGCCGCCGGCGCGCTTGACGGAAATCTGTATCTGCGGGGCTCCGGTGACCCCACCTTCGGCACCGCCGCGCTCGACCGGCTTGCAGGCGCCGTGGCCGAGACGGGCCTCGAGCGGGTGAGCGGGAGCGTGCGCGGCGACGAGAGCTTCTTCGACGGGCTGCGTGGCGGCCCCGCGAGCCGCTTCGGCACCTCGCCCTACGTGGGGCCACTGTCCGCGCTCGGCTTCAACCGGGGCACGCTGCTGCCCTTTGGCCGCGGCTGGCAGAGCGATCCGCCGAAGTTCGCCGCCGAGCGGCTGCGCGCCTCGCTGCGGCACGCGGACGTCGTGGTGGCGAAGAAGGCTCGCGCGGGCAGCGCTCCCGGGGCAGCGCACACGATCGCCACCGTCGAGTCACCGCCGCTCGCGACCATCGTGCGGCACACGAACCAGGTCTCCGACAACTACTACGCCGAGATGCTGCTGAAGGGGGTAGGGGCGCGGTCCGGCCGCGTCGGCTCCACGTCGGCGGGGGCGCGCGTCGCGCGCTCGTTCGCGCGCGAGGCGGGCTTCAGCGCCAGGATTGCCGACGGCTCCGGGCTCTCACGGCGAAACCGCCTCTCCCCGAGCGGCGTCGGGCGCCTGCTGCTCGACGCGCACGGCGAGCCGTGGTTCGACGACTTCTACCGGTCGCTTCCGCTCGCCGGGAAGACCGGCACGCTCCACAAGCGCATGCGCGGCACGCGAGCTTCGGGTCGCTGCCGTGCGAAGACGGGCACGTTGTCCGGCGTGACCGCGCTCGCCGGCTACTGCAGGGCACCCGACGGTGACACGGTCACGTTCGCGCTGTTGATGAACCGCGTGAACGTCGTCGCGGGCCGGCGCGCGCAGGATCGCATCGCCGCCCTGCTTGCGTCATACGCCGGCCGCGAGCAGGCGCTCTAGCTCCGTTTCGTCGATCACCGGGCGCCCGAGGTCACGCGCGCGCTCGAGCTTGGAGCCCGCTTCCGCGCCCGCGACGACGTAGTCGGTCTTGCCGGAGACGGATCCAGTCACCTTGCCGCCGGCCGCGGTGATGCGCTCCGTCGCCTCCTCGCGCGACATCCCGTCGAGCGTGCCCGTGAGCACGAAGGTGGCGCCCTCGAGGCCGCCCCGTGCCGTACGCGGTGCGCGTTCCTGCTCCATGTTGAGGCCGGCCGCGCGCAGCTCGTCGATGAGCTGAACGTTGCGCGGCTCGTCGAGCGTTTCCCGGATCAGCGCAGCGAGCACCGGCCCGATGCCCTCGACCTCGAGGATCTCCTCGTCGGAGACCCCCAGCAGCGCGTCCATCGAGCCGAAGTGCGACGCCAGCGCGCGGGCGTTGACCGCGCCGATGCCGGGAATACCGAGCCCGTACAGCACACGGTGGAAGGGCTGGCGCTTCGAGGCCTCGATCGAGCGGACCAGGTTCTCCGCCGACCGGTGCTGGAAACCTTCGAGTTGCTCGAGTTGCTCGGTCGTCAGCCGGAAGATGTCCGGGAGCGTCCGCACCAGGCCCTCGTTGTAGAAGCGCGACACCCCCTTTTCGCCGAACCCCTCGATGTCCATCGCGGCACGACTCACGAAGTGCTTGAGCGCCTGGACGATCTGCCCGGGGCAGTCCTTGCGGTTGGGGCACCGCGTCCAGACCTCGCCCTCGGGCTTCACCGTCGCGGTGCCGCACTCCGGGCACTTCTTTGGAGGCTTGTAGCGCTTCTCCTTGCCGGTGCGCCGCTGGGTGACCGGTGACACGACCTGGGGGATGACGTCGCCCGCGCGCATCACGACCACCTGATCGCCCTCGCGGATGTCCTTGCGGG
This sequence comes from uncultured Solirubrobacterales bacterium, assembly GCA_963724065.1. Taxonomy (GTDB): domain Bacteria; phylum Actinomycetota; class Thermoleophilia; order Solirubrobacterales; family JBBDJG01; genus DASRIA01. Next base: position 274,686 of record CAVRTB010000001.1, on the reverse strand, counting down.
CGATGTCCTCCTCGTTGTGGAGGGTGGCCTTGCTGACCGTGACGCCGCCGATCTGGACGGGCTCCAGCATCGCGAACGGCACGATGTGCCCCGTCCGCCCCACGTTGACCGCGATCCGCTCGAGCTTGGTGACCGCCGTGGTCGGGGCGAACTTGAACGCGATCGCCCAGCGCGGCTCGCGGCCCACCACGCCGAGCGCCTCCTGCACGTCGTACTCGTCGATCTTCACGACGACCCCGTCGATCTCGAATTCGAGCCGGTCGCGGCGCTCCTCCCACCCGCGGCAGGCGCTCAGCACGGATCCGATGTCGTCGTGCGACTCGACCTCGCCGCTGACCTTGAAGCCGTGCCCGCGCAGCCACTCGAGCGACTGCGAGTGGCGTTTGTGCCGGACGCCCTCCGATGCCCCGATGCCGTAGCACCATATGGAGAGCGGGCGCGACCGCGTGACCTCGGGATCCAGCATGCGCAGCGAGCCGGCGGCCGCGTTGCGAGGGTTCGCGAAGGTCTTCTGCCCGGCGGCCGCCTGCTGCTCGTTGAGGCGCGCGAAATCAGCCAGCGGGAGGTAGACCTCGCCGCGCACCTCGACGAGCGACGGCGCCCTGCCCTTGATCCGCTTCGGGATGTCGTCGATCGTCCTCAGGTTCTGGGTCACGTCCTCGCCGATCTCGCCGTCCCCGCGCGTGGCGCCCCGGACCAGTACGCCACCCTCGTACACCAGCGAGATCGCGAGCCCGTCCACCTTCGGCTCCGTCACGTATGTGATGCGCCGCTCGGCGAGATCCCGCTTCGAGAGGAGATTGCGGACCCGCTGCTCCCAGGCGACGAGCTCGTCCTCGTCGCGCGCATTCGCAAGCGACAGCATCGGGAGCAGGTGGGGGACCTGGCCGAAGCGCTCGAGCGGGCGCCCGCCGACCCGCTGGGTGGGCGAGTCCGCGGTGAGCAGCTCCGGATGCTCTTTTTCGAGCGTGCGCAGCTCACGCAGGAGATCGTCGTACTCGGTGTCCGATATCTCGGGGTCGTCGAGTACGTAGTAGCGGTTGTTGTGGTGCTCGAGCCGGCCGCGCAGCTCGTCCACGCGCGCAGCGGGGTCGGATGCCTTGCGGGGGGCCCGCGCCATCAGGAGGCGGGCGCTCTGCGCTCCAGCAGGCCTGACAGGTCCCAGCCCTCGAGCTGCTCCATGCTCGCGAGGGCAGTCAGGTCGAAGTGGAGGGGAGTGACCGAGATGGTGTCCGCGTCGATCGCGGCGAAGTCGGTGCCGTCCTCGGTGTGGTACGAGGGGTCGTCGCCGTAGATCCGGTAGCGCTTGCGGCGCCCGCCCGCCCCGTCCTCGCCCGTGAGCGTGAGCTTGTCGCGGTAGATCCGCTTGCCCATCCGGGTCACACGGGCGCCCGCCAGGTCATCGAGCGCGACCGCCGGGCAGTTGAGGTTCAGCAGCGTGCCGGGCTCGAGCGGGCGATCGGGCAGCATCTCCACGAGGCGCGCGGTGAACGTTGCCGCGGCGGTGAAGTCGAACTCCCGGCCCAGGCGGAAGTCCATCTCGCGCTTCTTTGACTGCTGGGACACCGCGATCGCGGGAAGCCCGAGCACGACCCCCTCGAGGGCGGCCGCGACGGTTCCGGAGTAGGTGATGTCGTCGCCCAGGTTGGCCCCATGGTTGATCCCGGAGACGATCAGCTCAGGCGGCTCCCCGATCAGGCCGAGACTTCCGAAGCGCACGCAGTCCACCGGAGTGCCGTCCGTCGCAAAACCCTTCGTGCCGTCGCCGAACTCGATCTCCTCGACCCACAGCGGCTGCCGCGTCGTGATGCTGCGCGCGCTCGCCGAGCGGTTGGAATCGGGCGCGATCACGGAGAGGTCCACGCCCGGAACCCGCAGCAGCGCGCGCCGCAGCTCGTGCAGGCCGGTGGCCTGGATGCCGTCGTCGTTGGTGAGGAGCACTCGCATCGCGAAAGGCATGTTAATGAGAGCCAAAGCCCCGCCCGTGACAGCTCGCCGGGCCGGAAATACGTCCACCCCCCGTACATATGTCGAAAACGGGCAGTCCGAGCTGACAAATGCGCCCAGCACGACGAAGGTGTCTGTGCGGCACCTAGAACCCTGCCCGCCACGGACGTGCGAGCTCATCGAGACATGGACAGCCCTCCCCTTCCCCGCCGCCCTGCGGCACGGCGCCTGCTGCTCCGGCTCCGGAGCGAGCGGGGCGTGAACCTCATCGAGCTGCTGGTGGTCATCCCGATGCTGGCGGTCGTCCTGATGGGCATCTACGCGCTCTACAACGTGGGCGCGAAGAGCCAGCAGGACACCAACAACCGCGTGCGGAGCCTGATCCAGCAGCAGAGCGGGATCGAGCGCATCTCGCGTGAGATGCGCCAGGCAACGGCGATCACGCCTGTCTCCTCGCAGATCATCGACGGCACCACGTGGGTGCGGCCCACGAGCGGCGCTGCCTCCGTCCAGCGACGCGTGCGCTACGACTGCTCCACCGGTAGCTGCCAGCGCTGGGAGGGCGCCGTCGGCGGCGCACTCAGTACCGGACCGGTGACTGTGATCAGCGACGTCCAGAACGCCGACGTTTTCTCACTTTCGCCGAACTCCGTCGACCCGACCTATGTGATCACCCGGGTCGAGGTCTCCGTCAAGGGAGCGAGCAACCCGATCACCCTCGACGGCGGCTTCGCCCTGCGCAACCTCGCCACCGACTCCTGATGACCACCGCATCCGCCAACCACCGATCGCCCGGCTCCGAGAGCGGCTTCTCGCTGATCGAGCTGCTGCTCGCAGTCTCGCTGATGGCGGTCGGCGTCGGAGCGACGATCGGCGTGTTCGGCGCGTCAAGCCGTACCACGGTGATCGCGCAGCAGGGCCAGGTCGGCGCCCAGCAGGCACAGGCGGAGCTCGATCGGCTCAGCCGGCTGAAGTACGGGCAGCTCGCGCTCACCTCGACGCCGATCAACTCCACGGACACGCTCAACCCCAACAACCGCGTAAGCGGCGGGAACCTCACGATCAGGTCCGGCCTCACCGAGGCGCTGGTGACCACCCCCGGTGAGGGCGAGACCGCACAGGTCGACCCGGGCCCCCAGAACTTCGCGGTCGGCAGCGGCGGGTCGACGATCACCGGCAAGATCTACCGCTACGTCACCTGGCGTGACGAGAACTGCCCCGCCACGATCTGCGACGGGACCGAGAACACGAAGCGCGTGACCGTCGCCGTCACGACCGATCCCTCTGCCACCAGCTCACGCCGCGCGCCGCTGTTCTTCTCGACGGTCATCGTCGACCCCTCCGCGGCTCCGCCCGGCTACACCGGCACCTCGGGCGGCACGACCTCTGGCACCAGCAACACGAGTGCGCAGGTCTTCTACCTCTACGACCAGCCCTGCGGCGCCGGCACCGACAGCACTCACCCCGACGGCAACCACGTGACCAGCAACACGTCTCAGACGAGCCCCTCCTCGTCGAGCTACTCGACCTGCCAGAACTCGGACCAGACGAAGCGACCGGACAAGATGTGGGTCGAGCCCCCGACCGGCACCAACCCCCCGGTGTACGAGTACTCCTCCGACCTCGGCGGCAACTACCCGGGCGGCCTCGCGACGATGCACAAGGGCGCGAGCTGCGTCACGAACTACTCGGCTGCGAACGCCACGAACACGTCGGTCCCGAACAAGTGGTCCGTGCACACCTGGGCGACCAAGCGCCTCGGCGAGGTCTTCCACCTCAGTGGGCGGGCGACAGTCTCCATGTACACGACGAATGTCGGCGGCCTCCCCGGCCGCGGGTTCATCTGCGCAACCCTGATCGACCGCACCGAGAGCGGCGGCATCGCCTCCGACACGACCGTCGGGTCGACGACCTTCGACGTCTCCAGCTGGCCGACGACCGCGCGCCGGCTGAGCTTTACCTTCACCATCTCGCCCCAGGTCGACATCGCGCTGGACCACCGGCTCGTGCTCGTCCTGCACGTGCGCGGCGAGTCGGCGAACGACATCGCGATCCTCTACGACCACCCGAGCTACCAGTCGCTGCTCGAGGTCGAGACGACCACGCCCCTGACGACCTCGGGGAGCGACTGATGCCCTTCCGGCGACTCGCTGACGAAAGGGGCGTGGCGCTCCCGGTCGCGCTGGCCGTCTTGTTCGCGGTCGCCGGTCTCGCGACCGTGGCTGCGCGCGCCGGGATCGTGTCCAACAACCAGTCCTTCCGCGACAAGAACGCCAAGCGCGCGATCCAGGCGGCCGGCGCCGGGCTCCAGGCCGCCGTCTACCAGACGAACCTGCTCCAGCCGGGTTCCGGCAAGTGCGTGCTGAAGGACGCCTCGACCGGCGCGCTCTCGAACGGCAACGTCACCAGCGGCTGGTGCACAACCCAGACCGAGGACCTCGGCGACGGCTCGACCTACCAGATGCAGATCTCCGACGCCGGCAACCTCTCGTACTCGAGCACCGGACTGCCGATCATCCAGCGAACGGTCGTCTCGACCGGGATCGTGAACGGAGTCCGAAGGCGGGCCACGATCACGGTCAATGCCGCGACGGGCTCTCCCATCTTTCCGCCCAACTACGCGGTTGCCGTGCGCGACTCCGTGGACTTCAAGAACAACTCGAACATCGACCGGCCACGTGGGATCGAACGGCACGATCAACCTCAAGAACAACGCGAGCGTTTGCGGCAACGTCACACCCGGCCCGGGCAAGACCGCCGTGATCGGCCCCAACCTGTCCCAGTGCGCCGGCTACAACCAGACGCCGATGAGCGAGCCGCTCGACCTCCAGCCGGTCGACATATCGCGCGCGACGCCGAACGACAACCAGCGGCTCACGAACATGAAGAACGGGTCCGGCACCCCCGCCGACACGTGCTCGAGCTGCAACAAGATCACCTGGAGTGCCGCCACCAGGGTGCTCACGATCGACAACGCCACGCTCACGCTCAGCGGCGGCACCTACCTGTTCTGCCGGCTGGACTTCAAGAACGGGACGATCCAGGTCCCCTCCCGCGCCACCCCGCTCTTCATCTACATCGACTCGCCCGAGAACTGCGGCGGCACGAGCGGCATGGGCTCGGTCGTGCTGGACGGCATCTTCACGAACCTCTACTCGCCGCCGCTCGCGATCGCTCTCATGGTCGCGGGGAGCGCCACGAAGGCGACCATCGTGGACCTGCCCTCGAACGACGCGAACAGCCCGATCGGGATCTACGCGCCCAATTCGACCGTCGTGCAGAAGAACGGGGTCAAGTTCACGGGCGCGGTCGTCAGCAAGACGCTCGACATCAAGAACAACGCCAACTTCGCCTGGCACCCGAGCATCTCGGCGCTCCTCAGCGGCAGCCCGGTGCGCTTCTACCAGACCGCCACGGGCAGCTACAAGGAGTGCACCGGCGCTCCGAGCACGAGCACGCCGACCGACGGCTGCTAACTCGCACTAGGGCAGCCGTCGAGCGCGGCCGCCGTCCAAGTGTTTACCCGGACGCCCCCCCGCTACTCACCGGGACGATCCAGGCCGAAGCATCTCGTGGAAGCGCGAGATGCAGCATGCGCACAGCTCTATACAGCGCGGCCGCCGCCGCATGCACTGCTCGCGCAGCGAGGCAGGCTTCACCCTCATCGAGGTGCTGATCGCGGTCACGGTGATGTCGTTCGGCGTCGCGGCGACGATGCGGGTGTTCGGCTCCGCGGGCCGCACGACGCTCAGCGCGCAGGCGCAGCAGGTGGCTGTGCAGCAGGCGCAGGCGGAGATCGAGCGGCTCTCGTCGCTCGCATACGGAGAGCTGGCGCTGACCGAGAGCCCGCAGTCGTCGAGCGACCCACTTCATCCCGGGGCCAAGGTGTCCGGCGCCTCCTTCACGGTCCGCGCGGGCCTCTCCGAGCCGCTCGTGCTCGCGGCCGGCGCGGGCGCGTCGCCGCGTGTCGAGCCCGGTGCGCAGACCTTTGCCGTGGGCACCGCCGGCGGGACCATCACGGGCAAGCTCTACCGCTACGTGAGCTGGCGCGACGAGACATGCCCGCTCTCGCTGTGCGAAGGCGGCGAGAACACGAAGCGACTGACCGTCGCCGCGGCGCTCGATCCCTCGTTCAGCCCGGGTCGGCGGGCGCCCGTGTGGGTATCCACGATCGTGGCCGACCCGGCGACGGTGCCCCCCGGCGCGCAGGCACCGCCCGGTGGCGCGCCCGGCGGGGGCAGCCCGGTGACCGCCCAGTCCTTCTACCTGTACGACACTCCCTGCGGCCAAGCGTCGCGCCAGCCGCCGGCCGGCAGCCATCCCGCACGCAACACGGCCGCGCGCGGCGACGCCGCGGACGACAACTCGACCTGCGAGCACCCGAGCCCTCAGAAGCAGCCGGACCTGATGGCGGCGAGCGCCCCGCCGGGTAGCCCGAGCACGCCGCTCTACGACTACACGGACGATCTCGCGGGCGCCTATGACGGCGGCCTGGCGACGGCGAGGGCAGGGTCCAGTTGCGCGTCCTCGTACCCGTCAGCGCAGGCAGATGACCCCCAGGGCCCGAGCAAGTGGAGCGTGCACGCGTGGAGCACGGGGCCACTGCCCCAGGTCTTCCACCTCGACGGCCAGGTGACCGTGTCGCTCTTCACGGCGACGCTCGGCGGGGTCGGCGCGTCGGGCCGGCTTTGCGCGACCCTGATCGACCGTACGATCGAAGGCGGCGTCCCGTCCGATCGCGAGATCGGCACCGCGACCTACGACCTCGCCTCGTGGCCGCGCTCGGTTCGCCGCGTGACGTTCACGTTCCACCTTCCCGACGCGGAGGACGTCGCTACCGGGCACCGCGTGGTACTCGCCCTGCATGCCCGCGAGGAATCGACCGGCGACCTCGTGTTCGTCTATGACCACCCGCTCTACCCGTCGCTGCTCGAAGTGGCGACCACCACCCCCTTGTGAGACACCGGCTCGCGACATGCCTGAGGCGACTCAGCGACGAGCGCGCGGTGGCGCTCCCCGTCACGATCTCCGTGCTGTTCATGATGGCGGGCCTTGCCACGGTCACCGCGAGGGCGGCGATCACGAGCGAGCATCAGTCGCTGCGCGACCGCAACGTCAAGGCCGCGCTCGCCGCCGCGAGCGCCGGGCTCGAAGCGGCGCTTTACCGCACCAACCTCATGCAGCCGGGGTCCACCCAGTGCGCGTACAACAACCTGGGCGACGGCACGTTCCAGGTGGGCGCGCTCGAGTCCGACGGGTGGTGCCGGGAGCAGGGTGAGGACCTCGGCGAGGGCGCCTCATTCTCGATGCGGATATCGGGAGCACAGTGGCTGCACGCCAACGGGCAGGCACTCTCGAGGCGTTCGATCGTCTCGGCCGGAACGGCCAACGGTGTGAGGCGCCGTCTGATGCTCCAGATGAACGCGGCCACGGGTGAGCCCGTGTTCCCCAACGGCTACGCCGGCGTCAGCCTCGACGGCCTCACCCTCCCGAACTCGGCTGAGATCACCGGGGGCGTCGGCTCCAACGGCAACATCTACCTGCGCAACAGCGCCCAGGTCTGCGGCAAGGTCACGCCCGGCCCCGGCAAGGCCGTGGAGGTCCGCAACTCGGCCGGCATCTGCGCCGGCAGCACCACGACGCCCGCGACGGAGAGCTTCAACCTGCAGCCGGTGGACCAGGGCAATGCGCCGACGGAGAACGACAACTTCCGCATCGGCAACCCTCCCGCGACGGACAGCCAGGACCCGTGCACCGACTGCGCCGGGATCGAATGGGACCCGGCGACGAGGATCCTGGGCCTTCGCAACAACTCGACGCTCACGCTCGGCGGGGGCCTCTACAGCTTCTGTGGCATCGAGATCGAGAACACGGCTCAGCTCAAGGTCGCCGCCCGGCCCCTCGGCACAGGCATCCGCTTGTTCATCGACGCCCCCGAGAACTGCGGCGGCGCAGGCACGGGGTCGGTGACCGTCCGCAACTCAGCGAGCATCCTCAACCTGAACGCCGACCCGACGACCTTCCAGTTGATGGTCGTGGGCAGCCCGACGATCGCCACGCAGGTCTCGTTCGAGGGCATCGACCTCGCCCAGGACCTCGTGATGGCCGTCTACGCCCCCTACTCGACGATCCGCATCCGGGGGCTGTCGCATCTCTCCGGGGCGATTGCATCGAAGGCGATCGACCTTTCGAACAGCGCGCGGATCACCTACCACGAGCGCATCGCCGACATCACGACGGGGAGTCCGCTACGCCTCTTCAAGCCGGAGCACTACATCGAGTGCACGACCACGCCCACGGCGCTCGCGCCGGAGTCCGGGTGCTGAGCCCGAGATGCACTGCCGAACACGTGTCCAATCTCTTTCGCGTCCTGCCGGTCGTATGGAAATATTCGTAGTACGACCAGGGCCAGGGAAGGTAGGTCGACATGTGGAAAGTAGGCGGATGCCGGGCGCCGGGTCACCACGACCCCGACCGGAAGCATGAAAATCTGTGCAGGTGCGAGCACCGCTCGCGCCGCAGTTGTCGCTTCTGCCTGGACGAGTCCGGCATGGCTCTCCCGGTGGCGCTGGGAGTGCTCTTCGTAGTCGGAGGGCTGGCGACCGTCGCGGCGAAGGCGTCGATCGGGGCAAGCCACCAGTCGCTGCGCGACATCAGCGTGAAGCGCGCGGCGCAGGCCGCGTTTGCCGGCGCCCAGGCGCTGCGCTATCAGACGAACCTGATGCAGCCCGGCGTGACCCAGTGCGTGGCCAAGGACGTCGCGACCGGCGCGCTCAGCGCCGTCCCGGTCCAGGCCGATGGCTGGTGCGCGCCGCAGAACGAGGACCTCGGCGACGGTGCGTCCTACACGGCGAGGATCACGTCATCGACGGCCCTTACGGCCAACGGCCAACTGCTGGCGCAACGCAGAATCGTGTCCAGTGGCAGCGTCAACGGCGTGAAGCGGCGGGTCGTGCAGACCGTCAACGCCGCGACCGGGGCCCCCCTGTTCGCACCCGGCTACGCGGCCATCAGCCTGTCGTCGATCGACATCGGCAACAGCGTCCAGATCAACGGAGGCCTGGGATCGAACGGAAACATCACGCTCAGGAACACCGCCGAGGTCTGCGGACCGGCGACGCCCGGGCCGGGGAAGGTCCTGTCGCTGTTCAACAGCGCCGGCGTCTGCGGGGGGTTCTCGACCGTGCCCGCGCAGCAGGACTTCCAGCTTCAGCCTGTCGACCTCGGGACATCTGCGACCGTCAACGACGACGCCCGCATCACGGCCGCGATCGCCGCCACCGGCAGCCCGGCGGACGCGTGCACCTCGTGCGACAAGATCAACTGGAACCCGACCACCCGCTCGCTGGAGCTGAACAACAACTCGACGCTCACGCTGAGCGGCAACGTGTACAGCTTCTGCCGCTTCGAGATGAACAACAACACGCAGCTGATCATCTCGGCGCGCGACCCGAGCACGCCGCTGAAGATCTATATCGACAGCCCGGAGAACTGCGGTGCCGGGATGGGGTCCGTGCGGTTGCGCAACAACAGCGGGATCGTGAACCTCAACACCGATCCGACAACTCTCCAGCTCCACGTTGCGGGGAGCGCGACGGCGACGACGAGCGTGTCCTTCGAGAACAGCTTCAGCAGCGCGACGATCATGGCCGTGTACGCCCCGACCTCGACGATCAGCATGTCGAACCACCTCGACCTGATCGGAGCCGTGGCCGCCAAGACGGTGCTGATGCAGAACAACACCTCGCTCACATACCACGAGCGCATCGGGGACGTCTCCACGGGGAGCTCGATGCGCGTATACAACGATGAGGACTACGTCGAGTGCACCATGGAGCCCACCGGCGCGACGCACGACTCCGGGTGCTAGGGCCCGGCCGGGTGTACTAGTAGGTCACGCGCTCGAGGCAGAGACCGTGCGGGTCGGCGGTCGGCCCGCCCTCGGATCGTGGCGCTCCGCGCAGCAACCGCGTGAAGTCCTCGACGCTCCGGCGCCCTGCCGCGACCTCGAGCATCGTCCCGACCAGGACCCGCACCATGTGGCGCATGAAGGTGTCCGCCTCGATCCAGAACGACAGCAGCTCACGCTCGCGCCGCCACTGCGCGTGCACGACATCTCGCGAGAACCGTACGTGGTCGGTTTGTGTCGGCGTGAACGCGGTGAAGTCGTGCGTCCCCGCGAGCGCCCGCGCGCACCCGTGCAACACGTCCTCGTCGAGCGCACGCGGCCACCAGAGCGCCGTGTCGCGCAGCAACGGGCTCGGCGCCGGCCGGTCGAGCACCCGGTAGCAGTAGGTCCGCGACCGGGCATCGCGCCGGGCATCGAAGCCGTCTTGCGCAGCCTCGACGTGTCGCACCGCGACATCCCGTGGCAGCACCCCGTTCAGGGACCGCGCCAACCGTCCCACGTCGGCCTCGGCGCGGAAGCTGACCACCTGCCCCCGCGCGTGCACCCCCGTGTCCGTGCGCCCGGCGACGGACAGCGACGGCGCCGACCCAAGGATGGTCGCAAGACCATCCGAGAGAACTCCCTCGACGGTCCGCAGCCCGGGCTGAGCGGCCCAGCCCCTGAAGCCGCCACCGTGATACTCGAGAGTGAGCTTCAGAACCGGCATGAGGACGGCCGAAGGGGGAGGGGTCTGAACCAGACTCAGCCGAATGGCCTGGGGCAGACCCCTCCCCCGTAGGCCTCCCTACACGAGCTCGAGGAAAACCATCTCGCTCGAGTCGGACCGCCGCGGCCCGAGCTTCAGAATCCGCGTATAGCCGCCCGGCCGCTCCGCGTACCGAGGCGCGATCTCCTCGAACAGCTTGTGCACCACGAACTTGTCCTGATTCAGCTCCGCGAGCGCCTGCCGCCGCGCGTGCAGGCTTCCCCGCTTGGCGAGGGTGATGAGCTTCTCGACCTCAGGCTTGATCACCTTGGCCTTCGCCTCGGTCGTCTTCACGCGCTCGTGCTGAAGGACCTGACCGCACATGTTGCGGATCAGGGCCTTGCGGTGTCCCGCGTCACGGGAGAGCTTGTTCCTCTTCTTCTGGTGGCGCATCGCGTCGCAGTCTAGTGACGCCCGGGCCTAGTCGTCCCGCAGGCCAAGGCCCCGCACCCGCAGGGTCTCCTTGACCTCCTCGATGCTCTTGCGGCCGAAGTTCGGGATCGCGCTCAGCTCGTTCTCCGACTTCAGGACCAGGTCACCGATGGTCTGGATGCCCGCTCGCTTGAGGCAGTTGTAGGAGCGCACGCCCAGCTCGAGCTCCTCGATCAGGATGTCGTCCATCCCGTCGGCCGCCGGAACGGCCGCCAGCCCGCCGGGCAGGCCATCGCTCCCACCGTCGCCGGGCGGGAGTCGCAGGCCCTCGATCCGGCTCGGGTCGGTGAAGATCGACAGGCTTTGGATGAGCACCTCGGCCGCCTCCCGCAGAGCCGCCTGCGGATCGACCGAGCCGTCGGTCTCGATGTCGAGCGTGAGCTTGTCGAAGTCGGTTCGCTGACCGACGCGGGCGGCCTCGACGTTGTAGTTGACACGCCGCACGGGTGAGAAGATCGAGTCGATCGGGATCACACCGATCGGCTGCTCGGGCGACTTGTTGCCCTCGGCGGGGCGGTAGCCCCGGCCGCGGCCGATCGTCAGGTAGACCTCGAGCTTCGCCTTTTTCTCCAGCGTCGCGATGTGCGCGTCGGGATTGAGGATCTCGACGCCCGAGGGCAGGTCGATGTCACGGGCCGTGACCTCGCCGGGACCGGTCGCGATCAGCGGGGCCTCGACCTCGCCGGCGTCCGTGTGCATGCGGCAAACGATGTCCTTCAGGTTCAGGACGATGTCGGTGACGTCCTCCTTGACACCCTTGATCGTCGAGAACTCGTGGGCGACACCCTCGATCCGCACGGACGTCACCGCCGCGCCCACGAGGGACGACAGCAGCACGCGCCGCAGGGAGTTGCCGAACGTGTAGCCGAAGCCGCGGTCCAGCGGCTCGACCGTGAAGCTGCCCTTGTTGTCCTCGATCTGCTCGGCGGTGATCTTCGGTATCTGGAAATCCAACACTGTGTAAATCCTCCAAACTGGAAGGTATGTGGGCCTGGATGCGGGTCCCGAGCCGAACCCGCTCGCGGTCTCGGCCGCGGGCTGGTTACTTTGAATACAGCTCGACGATGAGCTGCTCTTGCACCGGCGCGCTGATCTCGTCACGCTCCGGAAGCCGCAATACGTTCGCCGTCAGCGAGTCGAAGTCGGCCTGAAGCCACGCCGGGACCGTGGCGGTCCCCTCCGTGGCCTCACGGATGACGGGGATCGCGCTCGAGCTCTCCCGAACGGAGATGACGTCTCCCGGCTTCAGCTGGTACGAGGGCACATTGACGCGCCGCCCGTTGACCACGAAATGACGATGGGTGATGAGCTGCCGTGCCTGGCGCCGCGATGCCGCGAAGCCGAGCCGAACCAGCACGTTGTCGAGCCGGCGCTCCAGCAGACGCAACAGGTTCTCGCCCGTCACACCCGGCTGGCGGCTTGCCTTGTCGTAGTAATTGCGGAACTGCTTCTCGAGCAACTGGTAAAAGCGTCGCGCCTTCTGCTTCTCGCGCAGCTGGTGGCGATACTCCGACTGACGCACGCGGCCGCGACCGTGGTCGCCCGGCGGGTAGGGGCGCCGCTCGACCGAGCACTTGTCCGTCAGGCAGCGCTCGCCCTTGAGGAACAGCTTCTGTCCCTCGCGGCGGCACTGCTTGCACTGTGGTCCGGTGTCTCTTGCCATCTGGTAGCTCTGTCGCCTCCGGTTAGACGCGCCTGCGCTTGCGCGGGCGGCATCCGTTGTGGGCCTGCGGAGTCACGTCCTTGACGCCCGTCACCTCGAGGCCGGCGGCCTGGAGTGAGCGGATCGCGGTCTCACGGCCCGAGCCGGGCCCCTTGACGTAGCACTCGACCTTCTGGAGGCCGTGCTCCATGCCCTTCTTGGCCGCGGCCTCGGCCGTCACCTGAGCGGCGAACGGAGTCGACTTGCGCGAGCCCTTGAATCCTGCGCCTCCGGCGGACTCCCAGGCGATCACGTTGCCCTCGCGGTCCGTCAGCGTCACGATCGTGTTGTTGAACGACGTCTTGATGTGGGCCTGACCCACGGGAATGTTCTTGCGTACGCGGCGCCGTCCGCGTGCGCGTCCCGGCTTTGCCTGTGGCACGGGTTAGGCGCTCCTCTTCCGGTCGATCACTTCGAAACCTTCTTCTTCTGGGCGACCTGGCCGCGCCGCGGGCCCTTGCGGCCGCGCGCGTTGGTCTTGGTGCGCTGGCCGCGCACCGGCAGGCCACGACGATGGCGCTGGCCGCGGTAGGTCCCGGTCTCGATCAGGCGCTTGACGTCCTGCGAGCGCTCCCGGCGCAGGTCGCCCTCGACCATCTCGTCGCCGTTGTCGATCGCCTCGCGAAGCTTGTGGATCTCGTCCTCGGTGAGGTCCTTGACGTAGGTGTCGGGCGAGATGCTGGTCTTTCCGAGCACCTCGAGCGAACGTGACCGACCGACCCCGTAGATGGAGGTGAGCCCGATCTCTATGCGCTTGTTGAGCGGGATGTTGACCCCTGCGATTCGTGCCATTTCTTCCTAACCTGGTCGGCCGGTCAGCCTTGCCGCTGCTTGTGACGAGGGTTCTGGCAGATGATCAACACCACCCCGCGACGGCGAATCACCTTGCACTTCTCGCACATGGGCTTGACCGAAGCTCTTACCTTCACGTTCGTCCAATTCTTAAGAGATTGCCCTGCCGGCCCCAGGAGTTGGGCCAGCGAGCCCTACATCGCTGCACGACGAAGCGCCACGCGCGACCCGTGAATGCTAGCAGAGCACCGGTTGCGCTCAGGGCCGGATCTGGCTCCCTCTCAGGCAGCGGCCCGGTCCTCGACGAGGTGCCACGGAGTGAGGATGCGCGGGCCCTCCGCCGTGATCGCGATCGTGTGCTCGAAGTGGGCCGTGAGCGAGCCGTCCTGGGAGTAGATCGCCCAGTTGTCGTCGCCCATCCGCACGGCATGACCGCCCGCGCAGACCATCGGCTCGACGCAGAAGACCATCCCCTCCTCGAGCTCCATCCCGCGCCCGGGCTCGCCGAAGTTCGGGACCTGCGGGTCCTCGTGCATCTGGCGCCCGATGCCGTGCCCGACCAGGGAGCGGATCACGGCCAGGCCATCGCGCTCCACCCGGGCCTGCACGGCGTGCGACACGTCGCCCAGCCGGTTGCCGGCGTGACATTGCTCGACGGCGTCCTCGAGCGACTCGCGCGTGGCCTTGAGCAGGCGGGTCGCGATCGCGCTCACCGGCCGCAGCGCGACGGTCAGCGCGGCGTCCGCCACCCAGCCTTGATGCTCGACGCCCACGTCGATCGACAGCACGTCGCCCGCGGCAAGCTCGTAGTCGCCCGGGATCCCGTGAACGACCATCGAGTTCGGCGATGTGCAGATCGACGCCGGGAAGCCACGGTAGCCCTTGAACGCCGGCTCGCCCCCTCGCGCGCGGATGAACTTGTCCCCCGCCCGGTCGAGGTCGGCGGTCGTGACGCCCGGGCGGCACATGCCGCGCAGCATCGCGAGGCAGCCCGCGACGATGTCGCCGGCGGCGCCCATGGCCTCGATCTCCTCCGGTGTCTTCTTGACGATCATCAGATCTGTCAGACCTGTCTCTCGAACTTGAGGCTCGCGAGGGTTGCGCGAATCTGGTCGCCGACCTTGTCGGCCTCGCGTGAGCCGTCGATGCGGCGCAGGATGCCTTTGCGGTCGTAGTACTCGATCAGCGGCTCGGTCTTCTCTTGATACTGCTCGAGGCGGTGCTGGACGACCTCGGCCTTGTCGTCGTCGCGCTGCACGAGGCGGCTGCCGTCGACGTCACACCGCTCGGGGTGCTTCGGCGGATCGAAGGTCATGTGGAAGTTGTGCTGGCCCTTCACGCATACCCGGCGCCCGGACAACCGCTCGACCACGGTTTCCTTGTCGACGTCCACCAGCAGCGCAGCAGTGAGCGACCGGTCCCGCTTGTCGAGCTCGTCGTCGAGCGCCTCGGCCTGGCGGCCGGTGCGGGGGAAGCCGTCGAGGATGAACCCGTTCGTCGTGTCCTGAGCCTCCAGGTACTCGAGGATCATCGCGATGATCAGGTCGTCCGGAACGAGATCGCCGCGGTCCATGTACTCCTTGGCCTTCACGCCCAGCTCCGTCGCGTCGCGCTTCGCCTCGCGCAGCAAGTTGCCGGTCGCGATGTAGGGAAGCCCGAAGTCCTCGACGAGGCGCTCGGCCTGTGTGCCTTTTCCGGCGCCAGGCGGGCCAAGCAGTATGAGATTCAGCTCGGTCACAGCCGGGCTATTTCAAGAAGCCCTCGTAGTTGCGCATCATCAACTGAGCCTCCAGTTGCTTCACCGTGTCGAGCGCCACGCCGACCACGATCAGCAGCGAGGTGCCCCCGAAATAGAAGTTCGCGCTGGTCTGATTGAAGAGGATCGTCGGGAACGCGGCGACGGCGGCGAGGAAGATCGCCCCCGGGAAGGTGAGGCGCGCGAGGATGCGATCCAGGAACTCGGCCGTCGGCCGGCCGGGACGCACTCCCGGGATGAACCCGCCGTACTTCTTCAGGTTGTCTGCCTGATCGACCGGGTTGAACGTGACCGCCGTGTAGAAGTACGTGAACACGAAGATGAAGAAGCATTCCCCGACGATGAACGCCCATCCGTTCGGGTTGAAGAACGCCGAGAGGTCCTGCGCCCATTGCGCCTGTGTGAGCTCGCCGATCGTCGGCGGGAAGGCCATGATCGACGCCGCGAAGATGACGGGAATGACGCCGGCCATGTTGACGCGCAGGGGGAGATAGGTCGAGCCCCCGCTCGTCATGCGGCGCCCGACCACGCGTTTCGCATATTGCACCGGGATCCGCCGTTGTCCTTCCTGGATGAAGACGATGCCAACGATCACCCCGAGCGCGATGAACGGCATCATCACCTTGAAGACCTGGTCGGGGTTGGTCCACCAGCTCTGCATGCCCGGCAGCAGGCCGGCGATGATCGAGGCGAAGATCAGCAGGGAGATGCCGTTGCCGATGCCGCGTTGGGTGATCAGCTCGCCCATCCACATCAGCAGCGTGCATCCTGCGGTGAGCGTCACGACGATCATGAAGAGCTTGCCGAAGGTGAGCGTGCCCACGATGCTCTCGCCCGACTGGCGGCCGATCGTCCGAAACAGGAACACGAACCCGATCGACTGCGCGGTCGCGAGCGCGACGGTGAGGTAGCGCGTGTACTGGGTGATCTTCTGCTGGCCGACCTCGCCCTCCTTCTGGAGCTTCTCGAGAGCCGGCACCGCAACCGTCAGCAGCTGCAGGATGATCGACGCGGTGATGTAGGGCATGATGCCGAGCGAGAAGATCGCGAAGTTCTGAAGCCCTCCACCCGAGAACAGGTTGAGGAAGCCGAGGATGTTCGACCCATTGAAGCTGTCGCCGATGTTCTTGACGGCTTCGACATCGACCCCCGGCACGGGGACGACGGCGCCCAGGCGGTAGAGGCCCAGGATCGCGAACGTGAAGATGAGCTTCTTCCGGATCTCGGGAACGCTGAAAGCGCTTGCGATCGTTGCGATCACTTCGAGCGCCTCCAGGGCTGCTTGGCCTCGATGACGTTGCACTTGCCGCCCGCGGCCTCGATCGTCTCGCGCGCCTTCGCGCTGAACGAATGCGCCGACACGACGAGGTTCTTGCGCTCGAGCTCACCCCGCCCGAGCACCTTGACCGGCGTGTTCTTGCGAGTCGCCAATCCGCGGCCGCGGAGCGTCTCGGGCGTCACCTCGCCCCCGTCGTCGAAGCGGTTCAGATCGGCCAGGTTGACGGGCTGGCTGTAGGTCCGGAAAGGCTCGAAGGGCATCGACTTCTTCATGTGCGGACCGCGCAGCTTGCGCATACGCATGTGCAGCGGGACCTGGCCGCCCTCGTAGCCGGCCTTGCGCTTCCTGCCGGACCGTGAGCCCTGGCCGTTCTGGCCGCGCCCCGAAGTCTTGCCGTAACCGGACCCTTCACCGCGGCCCACGCGCTTGCGCGCCTTGCGCGCGCCGCGCGGCGGGTGCAGCGAGTGCAGGCCGATGCCGGCGTCGTCAGGCACCCGCGCCCTCCTCCACCTTCACGAGATGAGCGACGACCCGCAGCATGCCGCGAACCTCCGGGCGGTCGGGGCGCTCGGTCGAGGTGCCAATGCCGCGCAGGCCGAGGGTGCGCAGCGTGTCGCGCTGGGAACCGTTGGTCCCCGCGGAGCTCTTGTACTGGGTGATCACGAGCTTGGAGGCCATGATCGGCTACTCGGAGGCGGCGGGCGCGGGCGCATCCGCGGGCGCCTGATCGGCGGCGGGCGCCGCGCTCCCATCGATCGTGCGCTGCGTCTGCCCGTCGTCGGAGGTCAGGCCCAGCACATGCGCGACGGTCTTGCCGCGCAACGCAGCGACCTCCTCGGGTCGCTTCAGGCCATGCAGCCCGGCGACGGTCGCCTTCACGAGGTTGATCGGGTTCTGGCTGCCAAGGCTCTTGGAGAGGACGTCGCGAATGCCGGCCAGCTCGAGCACGGCGCGCACGGGGCCGCCGGCGATCACGCCCGTCCCCGCGGATGCGGGCTTCAGCAGCACCTGGCCCGACCCGTAGCGCCCGACGGTCTTGTGCGTGATCGTGTTGTGGTGCTTGGGCACACGGAAAAGGCTCTTCTTGCCACGCTCGACGGCCTTCTGGATCGCGAGCGGGACCTCGTTGGCCTTGCCGTAGCCGACCCCGACGATCTGATCCTCGTCGCCGACGACGACGAGGGCCGTGAACGAGAAGCGCCGGCCGCCCTTGACCACCTTGGCGACGCGGTTGATGGCCACGACCCGTTCTTGCAGGTCGAGCCCCTGTGGATTGATGGTGCGATCGTCGCGAGCCATGGGCTGAGGGTACTAAAGGGTCCTTTCCAGGCCGACCGTCAGAACTTCAGGCCGCCCTCGCGGGCGCCCTCGGCGAGCGCCCTCACGCGCCCGTGGTACTTGTAGCCGCCGCGGTCGAACACGCATGTCTCGACCCCGGCCTCCTTTGCGCGCTGCGCCAGAACCTCGCCGGCGCGCTTGGACTGCTCGGCGGCCTTCAGGTCGCGCAGGTCCGGCTCGAACCACCGGACCGCGGCGACCGTGTGCCCGCGCTGGTCGTCGATCAGCTGGGCGACGATGCCCCGGTTCGAGCGATGCACGGACAGGCGCGGCCGCTCGGCCGTCCCGATCGCCTTCGCGCGGATCCGCCGGCGGCGGCGAACCCGGCGGGCGCGCTTCTCGAGGACGGCCGTCGTCATGCGCGCTTACCGACCTTGCGAGCCACGTGCTCGCCCAGGTAGCGGACTCCCTTGCCCTTGTACGGCTCGGGCGGCCTGAACTTGCGGATCCGCGCAGCGGTCTCTCCGACGACCTGCTTGTCGATCCCGCGCACCACGATCTGGGTTGGCGCGGGCACCTCGAACTCGATGCCCTGGGGCGCGTCCAGGCGGACCGGGTGCGAGAAGCCGAGCGCAAGCTCGAGCGTGCGGCCCTTGAGATTGGCGCGGTAGCCGACGCCCTGGATCTCGAGGCGCTTCTCGAACCCGTTGGTGACGCCCTCGACCATGTTGAAGACGAGGCTGCGGGTGAGCCCGTGAAGCGCGCGGTGCTCGCCGCGGTCCGTGGGGCGCTTGACTATCAATCGCGCGTCGTCACGCTCGAACGAGAGGTCCGGGGAGACCGTCTGCTCGAGTTGGCCCTTGGGGCCCTTGACGCGTACCAAGCCAGGATCGATCTGGACGTCGACGCCGTCGGGGATCTGGATGGGGAGTCTGCCGATGCGGCTCATGCGAAAGGTGCCCGGATCACCAGATGTGGGCGAGGACCTCGCCACCGATGTGCGCGTCGCGCGCCTGGTAGGCGGTCATCACGCCCTTCGACGTGGTCACGATCGCCGTTCCCATGCCGCCCTGCACACGGGGCAGCTCATCGGCGTTCGAGTACTGGCGCCGGCCCGGCTTGGAGATGCGGCGCAGGCCGCTGATCACGGGCTCGCGGTCCTCCGTGTAGCGAAGCTCGATGCGAAGCGCTTGGAACTCGGCGGTGGTCTTGCGGTTGCTCGAGCCCGGAGGACGGTCGGCCTTCTCGACCGCGAAGGCCTGGATGTAGCCCTCCTGCTGGAGGACCCGCGCCAGCTCCTGGTTGAGGCGGGAGGCGGGCACGATGACGTCGTCGCGATCCGCGTGGATCGCGTTGCGAATGCGTGTGAGGAAATCAGCGACTGAGTCGGTCAAGTCTGTTCCAGCCTTCTTGCTACCAGGAGGACTTCGTCATGCCGGGGATCATGCCCTCGTGGGCGATCTCCCGCAGGCAGATGCGGCACAGGCCAAACTTCCGGTAATAGGCCCGCGCGCGCCCACACCGCCGGCACCGATTGTAGTTGCGTGTCTTGTACTTGCTTCCGCGCTGTTGGCGCACTCTCTGTGAGGTCTTGGCCATTGTCTCCTATTCGCTCGCTGCCGAGCCGTCGCCGTCGGCAGCGGGGCTCTCCTCTGGGGTCTCGGTCTCGGCGGGCTCGTCCTCCCCGCGCTCGGCCTTCAGCTGCTCCGTGGCCTCCTGCTCTGCCGCGCGCTTCGCATCGGCCTCCTCCTGCTGCCGGCGCACCTCGGCGGCTGACGGGCCGCCGTCGTCGCTGCGGAACGGCATGCCCAGCATCCGCAGCAGCTCGCGCGCCTCGTCGTCGGTCTCGGCGGTCGTCGTGATCGTCACGTTGAGGCCGCGCGTCTGGTCGATCGCGTCGTAGTCGATCTCCGGGAAGATGATCTGCTCGCGCAGCCCGAGCGTGTAGTTGCCGCGACCGTCGAACGAGCGGGGATTCAGCCCGCGGAAGTCGCGGATCCGCGGGATCGCGATCGACGTGAGGCGGTCGAGCATCTCCCACATCCGCTCGCGGCGCAGCGTCACGACGACTCCGACAGGCATGCCCTCGCGCAACTTGAACCCGGCGATGGACTTCTTCGCCCGGCGGATCGCGGGCTTCTGGCCCGTGATGGTGGCGAGCTGCTCGGCGGCGGCGTCCAGCATCTTGGTGTCCTGCTTGGCCTCGCCGACGCCCATGTTGACCGTGATCTTCTGCATGCGCGGCACCTGCATCACCGTCGAGTACCCGAACCGCTCCATCAGTTGCGGCTTGATCTCGCTCTCGTAGCGCTCCTTGAGCCGGGCGGCCATCAGTTGGGCTCCGCCAGCTTCTGGCCGGACCGCACGGCGATGCGCTCGCGGCGACCGTCCGGCGACCGCGACGTGCGCACGCGCGTGGGCTCGTTCTCGCGCGGATCCACGACCATCACGTTGGAGATGTGGATCGGGCCCTCCTTCTCGATCACGCCGCCGACCGCCCCGCCGCGCTGCGTGTCCTTCAGTGAGCGCGGGCGCTGGTGGCGCTTGACGATGTTGAGCCCCTCGACGAACACCTTGCTCTTCTTGGGGTCCACCCGCAGCACCTTGCCCTGCTTGCCCGAGTCCTTGCCCGCCATCACCTGCACGGTGTCACCGCGCCGAATCTTGGCCGCCATGACTAGAGGACCTCCGGGGCGAGGGAGACGATCTTCATGAAGTTGCGATCGCGCAGCTCGCGCGCGACGGGGCCGAAGATGCGCGTGCCACGAGGATTGTTGGCGGCGTCGATGAGCACGGCGGCGTTCTCGTCGAACGCGATGTAGGTGCCGTCCCTGCGCCCCAGTTGGCGACGAGTGCGGACGACAACCGCCTGTACGACCTCACCCTTCTTGACCGCACCCTGCGGCGTCGCGCTCTTCACGGTGCCGACGATCACGTCGCCCACGCCCGCGTAGCGGCGCCGTGAACCGCCCTTGACGCGAATGCACAACAGCTCCCGCGCGCCGGTGTTGTCAGCCACCTTCAACCGTGTCTCGGCCTGGATCACTCAGACCACGCCCTAACGGGCCTTCTCCAGCACCTGGTCCAGGCGCCAGCGCTTGGTACGGGAAAGCGGGCGCGACTCGGTGACACGCACGACGTCGCCCTCGTTGGCCTCGTTGCGCTCGTCGTGAACGTGCAGAGTCCCCGTTTCGCGGATGACCTTTCCGTAGACTCGATGACGCGCGACGCGGTCGATCCGCACGGTGATCGTCTTGTCGGCTTTGCTCGACACCACGATCCCCTGACGGGACTTGCGCTTTCCCGGCTCGCGCGGCTCGGTGGCGACAGGAGCGCTTTTCTCTTGCGGCGCGGCCTTGCGCTTCTCGCGTCGCTTGTGGCGCCAGCGGCGGCGCGCCTGGGCCTTGCTTGCGCGCTGCTCGGCACGCTCGCGCAGACGGTCCTCGGTCGAGCGCGGCGGGCCGCCCGGGCCATCGGCGCGAGAGCGCGCCCGGCGACGTCGCTCGCGCGGGGAAAGCTGCTCGGCGGGCTCAGCGTCCGCGGCGGGCTCGGCGGTGGGAGCAGGCGCGGCCGGAGTCTCCTCCACAGGAGCCTCCTCCGCGGCCGGGGTCTCCTCGGCGGCCGGAGTCTCGTCGGCGGCCGGGGTCTCCTCGGCGGCCGGAGTCTCGTCCGCGGTTGGAGCCTCCTGCTCGGGTGCCTGCTGGTCGTTCTTCTCGTCTTCCGCCATCACGTCCTCGTCTGTGCCTTTCGCAGCTCGGTCTCGATATCGATGTCGCGCTCGTGCGCAATCGTCAGTGCACGCGCAAGGGAGCGCTTTGCCTCGCGCAGCCGCGCAGTGTTCTCCAGCTCGCCCGTCGAGTTGCGGAACCGCAGGTTGAAGAGCTCCTCACGGAACTCCTTGACCTGGTCCACGAGCTGGTCGTTGTCGAGGTTACGCACTTCCTTGGTCTTCATCAGTCCTCGCGCATCACGAACTTGGTTTTCACGGGAAGCTTGTGGCTCGCGAGACGCATCGCCTCACGCGCGAGGTCCTCCGGAACGCCCGCGAGCTCGAACATCACGCGGCCGGGCTTGACGACCGCGACCCAGAACTCCGGGGAGCCCTTGCCGGAACCCATACGGGTCTCGGCCGGCTTCTTGGTCACGGGCTTGTCGGGGAAGATATTGATCCAGACCTTTCCGCCGCGCTTGATCTTGCGGGTCATCGCGATTCGAGCCGCCTCGATCTGGCGGTTCGTGATCCACGCCGCTTCGAGGGACTTGAGGCCGTACTCGCCGAACTGGACGGTGCTGCCGCCCTTCGTCATCCCGGCCCTGCGGCCACGGTGCTGCTTGCGATGCTTTACGCGCTTGGGACTGAGCATCAGCCTCTGCCCTGCCCCCCGCCACGGGGGCCGCCGCCGCGGCCGCCACCACCTCTGGGGCCTCCGCCGCCGCCGCGCGGTCCACCACCACCTCGCTGTCCGCCGCCGCCGCGCTGGCCGCCGCCCCGGCCGCCGCCCTGCTGGGGCTGGCCGCCCTCGCCGTCACGGGCGCGGGAGCCGCGTCCGCGCTGGGGCAAGGGAGCATCGACATTGTCCGTCGAGATGTAGCCCTCGGGCATGACCTCGCCCTTGTTGATCCAGCACTTGACCCCGATCCGGCCGAAGGTCGTTTTTGCCTCGTACAGCCCGTAGTCGATATCTGCTCGGAGCGTGTGCAGCGGCACGCGGCCCTCGGAGTACCCCTCCGTGCGGGCCATCTCGGAACCACCGAGGCGGCCGGAGACCTGCACGCGCACACCCTTGGCGCCGGAGCGCATCGCCGAGGTCAGCGCGCGCTTCATCGCGCGGCGGAACGCGACTCGGTTCTGAAGCTGCTCCGCGATCGATTGCGCTACAAGCTTGGCGTCGAGCTCGGGTCGCTTGACCTCGAGGATGTTGACCCGTACCTGCTTGGAGGTCATCTTGTGCAGGTCACGACGCAGCGCGTCGACCTCGCTCCCCGACTTCCCGATCACGATGCCCGGCCGAGCCGTGTGGATGTCGACCGTTACCTCGTTCTTGTCCTTGCGGATGCGGATGTCGGACAGGCCGGCGTGGCCGAGCTTGCCCTCGATGTGATCGCGGATCTTGATGTCCTCGAGCAGGTAGTCCGCGAACTCGCGCTCGTTGAACCAATTGGACTTCCAGTCGTGTATGTAACCGACCCTGAAACCTTCGGGATGAATCTTCTGCCCCACTAGATCACTCCTTCGTCGAAAGCCCGACGGTCAGATGGCTCGTGCGCTTGCGAATGCGCGTCGCACGGCCCTGCGCCCGCGGGCGGAAGCGGCGCAGTGTCGGCCCCTCGTCGGCATAGATCTCTTTGACGTACAGGTCGTCTCCCACGAGCTCGTGGTTGTTCTCGGCGTTGGCGACGGCCGAGTTCAGCAGCCGCTCCACGTCTCGCGCGACGCCGCGCGGGCTGTGGCGAAGGAGCGCACGGGCCTCCGCGACGGACTGACCGCGCACGTGGTCCATCACGAGGCGGGCCTTCCGCGCGGACGACCTCACATACTTCGCGCGGGCGCGCACCAGCGGCCGCTGCGGAGCCGCGCGCTCGGCGGCCGGGGTCGCCTTCGGTGCCGCATCCGACGCCGCCTTCTTCGCGGGCGAGCGACGTGCCGGCTTGCGTGCCGGCTTCGTCTCGGCCTTCGCGGCGGCCTTCGTCTCGGCCTTCGTCTCGGCCTTCGCGGCGGCCTTCGTCTCGGCCTTCGCGGACTCCTTGGCGTCGGCCTTCGCGGCCGGCTTGCGTGCCTTCGGCTTGGCGGCCGGGCTCTTGGCCTCCGACGACTTCGCCGCAGGCTTCGCGCGGGTCTTGGGCTTTGGCTTCTCGGCCGACGGCTTCTTGTCCTTCTTCTCTTCGTCCGCCATCCGCTACCTCACCCGCGCGGTGCGGTCCGACCCGGCGTGCCCGCGGAAAACGCGCGTCGGCGCAAACTCGCCGAGCTTGTGCCCGACCATCGACTCGGTCACGAAGACAGGCACGTGCTTGCGGCCGTCGTGAACCGCGATCGTGTGCCCGACCATCTCCGGGAAGATCGTCGAGGCCCGCGACCATGTCTTGACCATGCGCTTCTCGCCGCTTTCGTTCATGCGGGCGATGCGCTGCATCAGCCGCTCCTCGACCCAGGGGCCCTTCTTCGTAGACCTGCCCATTCTCTATCGCCTCTTTCCCCTGCGCCGGCCGCGCACGATGTACTTGTCCGACTTCTTGCCCTTCTTGCGAGTCCTGTAGCCAAGCGTCGGCACTCCCCAAGGAGTCACGGGATGGCGGCCTGCCGTGGTCTTGCCCTCCCCGCCGCCATGCGGGTGGTCGACCGGGTTCATCGCGGTGCCGCGCGTCTGCGGGCGGATGCCCATGTGGCGCTTGCGGCCGGCGCTCCCGATCGTGACGTTCTCGTGGTCGGCGTTACCGATCGTGCCGATCGTCGCGCGGCACTCCGCGGGCACCATCCGCATCTCGCTGGAGGGCAGGCGCAGCGTCGCGGTGCGCCCTTCCTTCGCGACAAGCTGGATCGAAGCGCCGGCGGAGCGACCGAGCTGGCCTCCGCGTCCCGGCGTCATCTCGACGTTGTGCACGACGGTTCCGGTCGGGATCTTCGCCAGCGGCAGCGAGTTGCCGACCTGGATCTCCGCCGTCTCACCCGACATCACCTCCATCCCGACCGTGAGGCGCTGAGCGGCGAGGATGTAGCGCTTCTCCCCGTCGCGATAGTGCAGCAGCGCGATGTGCGCCGAGCGGTTCGGGTCGTACTCGATCGCCGCAACCCTCGCCGGAATGCCGTCCTTGCGGCGCTTGAAGTCGATGCGCCGGTAGCGGCGCTTCGCGCCGCCGCCGCGGTGCCGGCTCGTCACCCGGCCGTGGGCATTGCGCCCGCCGCTCTTCGACTTGCCCTCGACGAGCGACTTCTCCGGCTTCGAGCGCGTCAGATCCTCGCGCTCCAGCCACGTCGCGAAACGCCTCGCGGGCGTAGTCGGCTTGTGCTTGCGGATCGCCATGGGCTACTCGGCCGAAACCGCTGCCCCCTCGAACAGCTCGATGCGGTCGCCGGGCGCGAGCTGCACGACGGCCTTCTTCCATTCGCGCGTGCGGCCGGTCGACCAGCCGCGGCGCTTGGGCTTCGACTTCATCTTCATGGTCCTCACCTCGGTCACCTTCACGTCGAAGACCTCCTCGACGGCGGCGCGGATCTGGGTCTTGTGCGCCTGCGAATGAACGCGGAACGTGTACTTGTTGTCGGCGATCAGCGCATAGCTCTTCTCCGAGATGACGGGGCTGCGGATGATCTGGTGGGCATCCATGTCAGGCCACCTGCGCCGTGACCCGCGGCGCGGGCTCGGCAGCGATCCGGGAAAGGTCCTCGATCGCGGCCTCGGAAACCACGAGCGAACGGGCGCCGATCACGTCGGCGACGCCTGCGCTGACTGCGGGCAGCACGACGACACGGCTGAGGTTGCGAAACGACTTGGCGCACACGGCCTCCTCATCGCCGAGCAGCAACAGCACGCGGCCCGGGTCCTCGAGGGTCGCAAGCGCCTCTGCGGCGGTCCGAGTCGAGGGCGCGTCATAGGACGCGGCGTCCACCACGACGATGCTGCCGCGGCGGGCGTGCACGCTCAGTGCGGCCCGCAGCGCGCGCCTGCGGGCCCTGCGGTTCACCTTCACGGTGTAGTTGCGCGGAGTGGGCCCGAAGGCGACCCCGCCGCCCGTCCAGTGCGGCATGCGGATCGATCCGGCGCGGGCACGGCCGGTGCCCTTCTGGCGCCACGGCTTCGATCCACCGCCGCGCACCTCGGCGCGGGTCCGCGTTGACGCCGTCCCGCGCCGGCGCGCGAGCTGCTCGGCGCGCGCCGCCTCGTAAACGACGGCGTTGTGGAAAGGCTCGGAGAAGATCTCGGCGGGCAGCTTGACGGTGCCCTGGCCGCCGATCTTCGGCGCGCTCGGCGCAGCGTCAGCCACTGCGCACCTCGACGACCGCACCCTCGGGTCCGGGTACCGCTCCGCGCAGCAGCAGCATGTTGCGCTCACCGTCGACGTCGACGACCTCGAGGCCCAGCTGCGTGACGCGCTTGTTTCCCATCTGGCCGGGCAGCCGCGTGCCCTTCATCACGTGGGAAGGTGTTGCGCTCGCCCCGATCGAGCCCGGCGCACGCACGTTGTGCGACCCGTGACTGACGGGACCCCGCGAGAAGCCGTGACGGCGGATCGTGCCCTGGAAGCCCTTGCCCTTCGAGCGTGCGCGGACCTTCACCCTCTGGCCCTTCTCGAACACGTCTGCGGCATTGAGCGTCTGGCCGATCTCGTAGGAGCGCTCGTCGCCGTCGGAGACCCTGAACTCCGCGAGGTGGCGCAGCGCGCCGGCGCCGGCGCGCTTCAGGTGGCCGCGCTGCGGCTTGGTGAGACGCGCCTCCTTCGTCTCGCCGAACGCAAGCTGGACCGCCCGGTAGCCGTCGCGCTCTAGCTCCCGCACGGCGGTCACCGAGCAGGGGCCGGCCTCGATCACGGTCACGGGCACACGCTCGCCGGCTTCGGTGAACAGCTGCGTCATGCCGAGCTTCTTTCCAAGGATGCCGCTCATGACAAGCGCGCCGTCCTACAGGCGGATCTCAATGTCAACTCCCGCCGGTAGATGGTCCAGCCTCTGCAGCGAATCAACTGTCTTCGGGGAGGGCTGGTGAATGTCGATCAGGCGCTTGTGCGTGCGGATCTCGAAGTGCTCGCGCGAGTCCTTGTCCTTGAAGGGACTCCGGATCACGACGTAGACGTTCTTCTCCGTCGGCAGCGGCACGGGACCGGACACGGTCGCGCCCGTCCGCTCCGCCGTCTCGACGATTTCGGCGGCAGCACGATCGATCGCGTCGTGGTCATACGCCTTGAGCCTTATTCGGATCTTGTTCTGCGCTATCGCTGCCAATGTCGCTCGTCTCTGGTCGTGCTTGGGACGAAGCCCCCGTCAGGGCCCCGCCCCGGTCGTATCCACCATGACGAGAGCCGGCCCGATGCCGGCTCTCGGTACAGCTACTCCACGATCTCGGTAACCACTCCCGAGCCGACCGTGCGGCCGCCCTCGCGGATGGCAAACCGCAGCTGCGGGTCCATCGCGATCGGCTGGATCAGCTCGATCTCCATCTGGGTGTTGTCACCGGGCATCACCATCTCGGTTCCACCCGGGAGCTGGCAGACACCCGTCACGTCCGTCGTGCGGAAATAGAACTGCGGCCTGTAGCCGTTGAAGAAAGGCGTGTGGCGGCCGCCCTCCTCCTTGGTCAGGCAGTAGACCTCCGCCTTGAACTTCGTGTGAGGCGTGATCGAGCCGGGCTTCGCGAGCACCTGACCGCGCTGGATGTCCTCGCGCTTCATGCCTCGCAGCAGCGTGCCGACATTGTCGCCCGCCTGCCCGTAGTCGAGCAGCTTGCGGAACATCTCGACTCCGGTGACGACGGTCTTGGACGTCTCGGGCTGGATGCCGACCAGCTCCACCTCATCGCTGACGTTGACCTTGCCCTGCTCGATCCGGCCCGTCGCGACGGTGCCGCGCCCGGTGATCGTGAAGACGTCCTCGACGGGCATCAGGAACGGCTTGTCGAGGTCCCGCTCGGGCTCGGGGATGTAGTCGTCGAGCGCGGCGGTCAGCTCCATGATCGTGTTCTTGGCATCCTCGTCGCCCTCGAGCGCCTTCAGGGCGGAGCCCTTGATCACGGGCACGTCGTCGCCGGGGAAGTCGTAGTTGGAAAGCAGCTCTCGCACCTCGACCTCGACGAGCTCGAGCAGCTCGGGGTCGTCCACCATGTCCACCTTGTTGAGGAAGACCACGATGTAGGGCACGTTCACCTGGCGTGCGAGCAGCACGTGCTCGCGGGTCTGGGGCATCGGGCCGTCGGCCGCGGAGACCACCAGGATCGCGCCGTCCATCTGCGCGGCGCCGGTGATCATGTTCTTGATGTAGTCGTGGTGACCGGGGCAGTCGACGTGCGCGTAGTGGCGCTTTTCGGTCGAGTACTCGACGTGGGCGGTCGCGATCGTGATCCCGCGCTCGCGCTCCTCGGGGGCCTTGTCGATCTCGTCGAACTTCGTCTCCTCGGCCATGCCCTTCTCGGCCAGCACCTTCGTCAGGGCGGCGGTCAGCGTGGTCTTGCCGTGGTCGATGTGACCAATGGTGCCTACGTTCACATGTGGCTTGTCGCGCTCGAACTTCTGCTTCGACACTTTCTTAGCTCCTTCGTCTCGATAGACGGTCTCGGCTCACGGCAAGGGCCGGTGCATGGCCGCTGGGGCGGCACGCGGACCAACCGCGAGAATATAGCTGGAATGCGGTTCTAGGCGCCTGCGCCTACAAGAGTCCCGCTACGCTGCTCGCTGATTTCCTCGGACAGAGCCGAGGGCACCTCGCTGTAGCGGTCGAACTGCATCGTGTAGGTGGCGCGTCCCTGCGTGGCCGAACGCAGGTCCGTCGCGTAGCCGAACATCTCGGCCAGAGGGACGTGCGCCCGGATCACCTGTGCGTTGCCGCGGGGCTCCATGCCCTCGATCCGGCCGCGACGGCGGTTGAGATCGCCGATCACGTCGCCCATGAACTCCTCGGGCGTGACCACCTCGACGGCCATCACCGGCTCGAGCAGCACGGGCTTCGCCCTGCGGGCGGCTTCCTTGAGCGCCATCGAACCGGCGATCTTGAAGGCCATCTCCGACGAGTCCACGTCGTGGAACGAGCCGTCCACGAGCGTGACGCGGACGTCGACCATCGGGTAGCCGGCCTTGACGCCGGTCTCGAGCGCCTCCTCGACTCCCTGCTCGACAGCCGGAATGAACTCGGAGGGGATCGAGCCGCCCCTGATCTTGTTGACGAAATCGAAGCCCTCGCCGGGGGCCGGCTCGAGGTTGATCACGGCGTGGCCGTACTGGCCGCGACCGCCGGTCTGGCGCACGAAGCGCCCATTGATCTTCTCGACCGCCTCGCGCACCGTCTCGCGGTAGGCGACCTGCGGACGGCCGACGTTGGCGTCCACCTTGAACTCGCGCATCATGCGGTCGACGATCACCTCGAGGTGCAGCTCGCCCATGCCGGAGATCAGGGTCTCCCCGGTCTCCTCGTCCGAGCGCACCTGGAAGGTCGGGTCCTCCTCGGCAAGGCGCGCGAGCGCCGTCCCGAGCTTCTCCTGGTCCGCCTTCGTCTTGGGCTCGATCGAGACCGCGATCACGGGCTCCGGGAACACGATCGTCTCGAGCTTGATCGGCGCCGCCGGGTCGCACAGCGTGTCGCCCGTCGAAGTCTGCTTCAGGCCGACGCCCGCGACGATGTCGCCGGCGAAGATCTCCTCCCGCTCCTCACGGTGGTTCGCATGCATCTCGAGGATGCGACCGATGCGCTCCTGGCGCCCGGTGCTCGCGTTCACCACCTTCGACCCGGTGCCGAGCTTGCCGGAGTACACGCGGAAATAGGTGAGCTTGCCGACGTAGGGGTCCGCCATCACCTTGAAGGCGAGCGCCGCAAAGGGGGCGTCGTCGTCCGCGGGACGCTCGGCCTCGCGGCCCTCGCTGTCGCCCTTGACTGGCTCGATGCCGATCAACGGCGGCACGTCGAGCGGCGAGGGCAGGTAGTGGATCACTGCATCCAGCAGCGGCTGGACGCCCTTGTTCTTGAAGCTCGAGCCGCACAGCACCGGCGTCACCTTGATGTCGAGCGTCGCTTGGCGCAAGGCAGCCTTGATCCGCTCGGGAGAAATGTCCTCCTCGGCGAGATAGAGCTCCATCAGCTCGTCGTCGTAGTCCGCACAGGCCTCGATCAGATGCGTACGCGCCTCGTGCGCGAGATCGGTGAGGTCCGCCGGGATGTCCTGCTCCTCCCAGTCGGTGCCGAGCTCGTCGTTCCAGACGAGCGCCTTCTCGGTCACCAGGTCGATCACGCCCTTGAAGTCGCCCTCGGACCCGACCGGCAGCTGGATCGGGAGAGGATGGGCGCCGAGGCGGTCCTTCATCGTCTGCACGGCGGCGTCGAAGTCCGAGCCGGTGCGGTCCATCTTGTTGATGTAGGCGATCCGGGGGACGCGGTACTTGTCGGCCTGTCGCCAGACCGTCTCCGACTGGGGCTCGACCCCCGCGACTGAGTCGAACAGCGCGACCGCGCCGTCGAGCACGCGCAACGAGCGCTCCACCTCGACGGTGAAGTCGACGTGCCCCGGCGTGTCGATGATGTTGATGCGGTGGTCCTGCCACTCGCACGTCGTCGCGGCCGAGGTGATCGTGATGCCGCGCTCCTGCTCCTGCTCCATCCAGTCCATGACGGCAGCGCCCTCGTGGACCTCGCCCATCTTGTGGCTGCGGCCTGTGTAGTACAGGATGCGTTCGGTCGTGGTCGTCTTACCGGCATCGATGTGGGCCATGATGCCGATGTTGCGTAGCTTCTTAAGCGGGATGGATCGAGGCATGAGCTCTCTGGTGGGTCGACGTCGTCAGGGCAAAAAAAGGGCCCTCGCGGGCCTGAACTGCACGGCGGCCTGCGAGCGGTGGGCTATCTGCTGTGGGAAACCATTTCGGGGAATCGCGGGCAATTCCCCCCTGAGCGGCCCCCCTGAGGCGCGCGAGGCAGGTACTGGCAAGCCCGTCGACGTCCGCCAAGGATAGCAGAGGTCACATGGCAAAAATCCAGGCCCAGAGCGACAACGCGGGCTCCGAAGCACCCCCGCCCGGGGGCCCGCTACGAGCGCTCGAGGCGGCACTGGAGGGCGCGTTTCGCGCGTTCGTGCGCCTGCTGCGCCGTCGCGCGCCGGATATCGCGCTGGCGCTCGCGGTGATCGGCGGATTGCTGCTGGTGTATGCGGAGACGCTCGACCTGTACCGGGTCGTCACGCCCGGAGGTGTCACCTCGAACGCGACCGGCTCGATCCAGACCGGCGCCGACCAGCACTCCTGGGCGCTCGGAGTGATCGGCGTGGTGATCGCGGCCGGGGCGGTGCTGGCGCGGTGGACGGGGCAGCGACTGCCTGCGTGGGCGGCTGTCGCGCTCGCGGTGATCGCGCTCGGCATCGTGCTCGCCGTCGACCTGCCTGACGTCACGTCCGCAGGGCTGACGACCGAGCTGGAGCCCGCCGAGGCGCAGCCGCGCGGCGGGTTCTGGGCGGAGCTCGTGGGAGCGCTGGTGGCCCTCGTCGGCGCCGCGGCGCTCGCGCTGCAGCTCTCCCGCCGGGCAATCGCGCCCCGACGGCGACCGTGATCGGCTCCGGGACCCCCGTCCTCGAGGCCCTGGACGAGGCCCCGCTCTCGAGGCGCTTCTACATTCTCGCCGGCGCGGTGATGGTCGGCGCCGTGCTCGACCTGTTCGATTTCTTCCTGATCGCGTTCGTCGTGCCCGACCTCGCGGACGAGTGGGACCTGACCTTCGGCCAAGCAGCCGTGATGCTGCTGGCGGCGGGTGTCGGCGCGATCGGCGGGAGCATCATCTGGGGGCGGGCGGGCGACCGCCTGGGCCGGCGTTTGCCGCTGATGGCAGGGATTCTGATGTTCTCGCTGGCCACCGGAGCGCTGGCCTTTGCTCCCGACGGCGGATGGTGGTACATCGCCGCGCTGCGACTGATCGTCGGAGCGGGGGTAGCGGGCGTCGCGGTGATCGCGGTGCCGCTCGCGCTGGAGTTCACGCCCACGCGGCTGCGCACGCAGGTGGTCGGCTTCGTCACGACGGCGATGGTGCCCGTCGGCATCATGGTCGCGGCGGTCGTGGCCGCGGTCCTGCCGTGGCGGGCGGCCTTCGCAATCGGGGTGCTGCCGATCTTGCTCGTGCCGTTCATTGCCTCCTACGTTCCCGAGTCGCCGCGGTGGCTCGCGAACCAGGGCAGGTTGCGTGAGGCGCGGCGGGTCGTGGCATGGCTCACGGAGCGGCCGGAGGAGGAGATGTCGCTCGAGGCGCCCCCGGTGCCCGACGCCGGGACCTCGTACGCGCACCTGTGGCGCTACAGGCGCAGCGTGCTCGTCACGGTGCTTGCCTGGCTCGGCGCGTCGATCGCGGTATCGGGCCTGGTGCTCTGGGGGCCGACCTTCCTCGAGCGGATCCTCGACATCAACTCCGACGAAGCCGCGCTCCTGTTCGTGCTCGTGGCGCTCGGATCGTTCGCGGGCCGCCTGTTCTTCTCATTCGTCCCGCAGCGCGTCGGCCGCCGCGCGTGCGGCCTCCTGATGGGCTTCGGCGCGGTCCCGCCACTGGTGCTCGCGGCGTTCAGCGGCGACACGGAGGTCCTCGGGATTCCGCTCTTCCTGCTTGCGCTGATTCCCGCGGCGTTCTTCGTGGACGGTGGCTTCGCGAACCTCGCGCCCTACACACCCGAGGTTTTTCCGACGAGCCTTCGCACCCATGGGATGGGACTCGCGTGGGCGGTCAGCGGCTTCGGGCGGATCATCGGGCCGCTCGTGATCGCGCTCGTCGCGGGCACGGGCGATCTGGTCAATCCGGAGGCCACGCTCGACGCGCTCGCACCCTCGTTCCTCTTCCTCGCCGCGGCAGCGGTGCTCGTGGGGTTGGCGTTCACCGCCGTGAAGCTCGAGCCACACGGCCGCGACCTCGAGACACTGTCGGCGGAACTGGCTGAAGAAGCCGGGGCGCCGACGACTGCAGGGCCGTGACGAACTAGGGCGAAAGCGCTACCAGCGGTAGTGCGCGAAGGCCTTGTTGGCCTGCGCCATGCGGTAGATGTCGTCCTTGCGCTTGTAGGCGTCGCCCTGCTGCTCACCCGCGTCGCCGAGCTCGTTGGCGAGTCGCTGGGCCATGCTCTTCTCGCGGCGCCTGCGCGCGAACTCCACGAGCCAGCGCACCGCGAGGGTGCGCGCGCGGCGTGCCGGAACCTCGACCGGCACCTGATAGGTGGCGCCGCCGACGCGACGGGAACGCACCTCGAGCACCGGCGTGAGGACCTTGATCGACTGCTCGAGCGCCTCGACCGGCTCCTTCCCGGTGCGCTTCGCGAGCATCTCGAGCGCTTCGTAGGTGATCTTCTCCGCGGTGGACTTCTTGCCGTCCATCATCACCTTGTTGATCACCTGCTGGACGAGGCGGCTGTTGTAGACCTTGTCCGGCTCGAGGGTCCGGGGCGAGATGTCTCCGCGACGCGGCATCCAGCGGGTGGGTGCTAGCCGGCCTTCACGCCGTACTGGGAGCGTGCCTTCTTGCGGTCGGAGACGCCGGCTGCGTCGAGCGTGCCGCGCACGACCTTGTAGCGCACGCCCGGAAGGTCCTTTACCCGGCCGCCGCGGACGAGCACGACCGAGTGCTCCTGGAGGTTGTGCCCCTCGCCCGGGATGTAGGCGGTTACCTCCATCCCGTTGGTGAGCCGCACGCGCGCCACCTTGCGCAACGCGGAGTTCGGCTTCTTGGGCGTCGTCGTGTAGACGCGGGTGCACACGCCGCGGCGTTGCGGCGCCGCGAGCCTGCGCTTACCGCCCTGGCTCGACTTGAGACCCGGGGTGGAGACCTTCTTGCGCGGGCGCACGCGACCGTTGCGTACGAGTTGATTGATGCTCGGCATGCGGGCGTGAAGGGTAGCAGCACCGCTCTGGCATGCGGCCCGGGAGTGGTCGCCGTGTGATCTACGCCGTGCGGGCGGCGGCGCGCATCGGCGCGGGCATCAGCGCTGTGGCGACCAGCACCATCGCGAAGGCCATGCCGCGGGCGACGATCTCGAAGGCGTCCCCGCCCATCGGGTCGCCGAATACGAGGATGCCGCCGAGGATCGCGCTGAGGTTTGCTGCCACCGACGTGAACGCGATCACCGAGATCCCCTCGCCGATCTGGAGGCCGCGGGCGGACGCATAGAACGCGGCCACCGACGCCATCACCGCGACGAGGGTCCACGGGCTCACGATCGACATCAGGTCACCGGGCACGGTGCCCGTGAGCGCCTTGATGGAGATGTCGGAGACCCCGAAGAGGATGCCGGCGCCGGCGCCGAGCAGCAGGCCGCGCCGGTGGCGCAGGCCCTCGACACGGTGGGACATCAGGAGCAGCGCGCCGAGGAAGATCATCGCGCCTTCGAAGGCGATCATCCCGGAGATCGAGTAGCTCGAGTGGGAGCCCCCCGAGCCGGTCTGGACGGTCAGGCCGAGGAAGGCGAGGCCGACGGCCGTCAGCGCGACGCCCATCCACTCGCGTTTGCCGAGCTCGAAGCCGAACCAGCGGTCGGCGAGCACCGCGAGGAAGACGAGTCCGCCGGAGATGACTGCCTGCACCAGCGAGATCGGCGCCATTGCGAGCGCTGCCACGTGCAGCACCCAAGCCCCGAGAGCGACGGCGAAGCCGATCGTCCACCACTTGGAGCTGAACAGGCCCCGCGCACTGCGGCCGGGGTGGCGGATGTCCACCGCCGGTGCCTCGACCGCACCCCGGTGCTTCCAAAGGAAAGCGAGGTTCGTTGCGAAGGCGCACCCGAGGGCGAGCAGCAGTCCGAGCTGTACGGTCATCTAAGGGAGATAGTGAGAGATGTGGGGGGAGATCGCGCCGGAGACTCCTAGGCGCGGTGTTCTAGCTTTCGGCCACGTACCCTTCGATCTTGAAGCGATCGGGCCCCGACTCAACATCCGTCGAGTCGTTGGGGTTGCATACCCGTAACACCAGACCTCCACACAAGGTTGCTCTCGACGCAAGTGACGATGGACACACGCCTCGAAAAACCGCTGCTCTTCCTGGACGTGGACGGCGTGATCAGCCTTTTCGGCTTTCGCGAAGGATACGGGCTCGCCCCCGGGAATGCGCCGTTTTCGGAATGCCCGCCCGGCCGCGTGCACCCGATCAACGGGGTGATGCACTACATATCGTCCGCCTGCGGAGGCTTCCTGCGTGACCTCGCCGTCCGTTTCGAGCTGGTGTGGGCGACGGGCTGGGAGGAGACGGCGAACGACTATCTCCCGCACCTGCTGGAGCTGCCGGGCGACCTGCCGTACCTGACCTTCGACGGCCGCATCGCGGCCGGATCGGCCCACTGGAAGATCGACGCGATCGCCGCTCATGCGGGCGAAGTGCGACCGTGCGCCTGGATCGACGACAACGTCGACGAGACCTGCCACGCCTGGGCGGCGCGTCGGCCCGCGCCGACGCTGATCATCGAAACGGTCAGACATGAGGGCATGACGGAGCAGCATGTGGCCGAGTTGATCGCATGGGCAGAGGGGCTTGAGGAGCGGGCTACTCTCGCCCGCCCCTGAGCCCACCCGTCAGCCGCGGCTGAGCGGCCGACGGTTTCTTACAGGTCGTCTCCGGAACTGTCAGAGGGGGCGGGTGCGCGACCATCGCCACCTTCCGCGAGGTCGAAGTCGGCGCCGAAGTTGTCGCCGAACTCGCCCGTGAGCTCCGCGCCGAGGCCCTCGAGGCCCTCGGTCTCGAGACCCAGCTCGGCAGCGAGCTGGTCCTCGTCGAGCAGCCCGATCTCGTCCGCGGTGGGGCGCTCGATCGGGTGGGCCGGCTCGATCTCCAGCGTCCGGTAGCGCTTGAGCCCCGTGGCCGCTGGAATCAGCTTGCCGATGATCACGTTCTCCTTCAGGCCGAGGAGACGGTCCACCTTGCCCTCGAGCGCGGCGTCCGTGAGGACCTTCGTCGTCTCCTGGAAGGAGGCCGCCGACAGGAACGAGTCGGTTGCCAGCGAGGCCTTCGTGATCCCGAGGATCACCTGCTCGCCGATCGCCGTCTCACCGCCGGCCTTCTTGATCTCCTCGTTGCGGCGCTTGAGCTGGTGCCTGTCCGCGAGCGCGCCGGGCAGATAGTCCGCTTCGCCCTTGCGGTCGATCCGCACGCGCTTGAGCATCTGGCGCGCGATCAGCTCGATGTGCTTGTCGTTGATGTCCACGCCCTGGGACTTGTAGACCTTCTGTACCTCGTCCACGAGGTACTTCTCGATCGCGTCGCGGCCCCGGACCTCGAGTAGCTCGGCCGGATACAGCGAGCCTTCGTTGAGCTGGTCGCCGGCTTCGATCTTGTCGCCCTGCCGCACGAGCAGCGGGGTGCGCCGCGGAAGCGTGTAGGCGTGCTCCTCGCCCTTGTCGTCGAGGACGATCACCTTGCGCGACTTCTCGTCGTCCTCGACGGTGACCTTGCCGGCCACGCGCGACATCTCGGCCACGCCCTTGGGCTTACGTGCCTCGAAGAGCTCGACAACCCGCGGCAGACCGTGGGTGATGTCGGCGCCCGCCACACCACCGGTGTGGAACGTGCGCATCGTGAGCTGTGTGCCGGGCTCGCCGATCGACTGCGCTGCGACGATGCCGACCGCGTCACCGAGGTCACACAGGTCGCCCTTGGCGAGCGCCACGCCGTAACAGAGGCAGCACACGCCGGTCTCGGCCTCGCACTTGAGGACCGAGCGCACCGGGACGGTCGTCTCGGGCTCGTCCGCGAAGGCCTCAGCGATCTCGGCGAGTGATACGCGGTCGATCACCGCGTTCTTCTTGAGCAGCTCGCGGCCACGCTTGGTCGCGAACTTGGTGGCGGCGACACGCGCCGATCAGGTTGTCGTTCACCCGGTCGTCCTCGCGCAGCGCCATCTGGATGTGCCCCTTCGTCTTGCAGTCGTGCAGTCGCACGATCACATCCTGCGCGACGTCGACCAGACGACGGGTCAGGTAGCCCGAGTCCGCCGTGCGCAGGGCGGTGTCCGCGAGACCCTTGCGCGCGCCGTGGGTCGAGATGAAGTACTCGAGCACCGTCAGCCCCTCCATGAAGGAGGCCTTGATCGGGCGCTCGATGATCGTGCCCTTCGGGTTGGCCATCAGGCCTCGCATCCCGGCCAGTTGGCGGATCTGCGTGAACGATCCCCGTGCGCCGGAGTTCGCCATCATGTAGATCGGGTTCAGCCGGTCGAGGTTGGTCTCGACCGCCTTCGCGACCTTGTCCGAGGCGGCAGTCCACTTGTCGATCACCTTCTCGCGGCGCTCCTCGTTGGTGATCAGACCCATCTCGTACTGGGACTGGACCTCCGCGACGGCGCTCTCCGTCTCCTCGAGGATCGCCTCCTTCTCCGGGGGAGCCTCGACGTCGTTCTTGGAAATCGTGATCCCCGCCTTGGAGGCGTAGTGGAACCCGAGGTCCTTGAACGCGTCGAGCACGAGCGCCACCTTGCCGGCGCCGTGGCGCCAGACCAGGTTCGAGATCAGCGTGCTGATCTCGCGCTTCGTGAGCGTCTCGTTGATGAACAGGTCCTCCTCGGCCTCCATCCCGTCGGCGAACGTCGCGGCCAGCGCCCGCTCGATCCGGTCGTTGAAGAGGATCCGGCCCACGGTCGTGGTGACGTGATGGCCCGACGGCGGGCGCCAGACCGCGATGTCTTGGAGGCGGTACTGCTTGTCCTCGTAGGCCAGCTCGGCCTCCTGCGCCGTCCTGAACCGCGGGGGGTGGGGCTTGAGCTTCGACAGGTCCATCGCCTCGAGCTCCGCCGCGTCGGGACCGTAGGTCAGGTAGTACACGCCGAGCACCATGTCCTGCGAGGGCGTGGCCAGCGGGCCACCGTGCGCCGGCGAGAGGATGTTGTTCGCCGACAGCATCAGGATGCGGGCCTCGGCCTGCGCCTCCGAGCTGAGCGGCACGTGCACGGCCATCTGGTCGCCGTCGAAGTCCGCGTTGAACGCGTGACACACGAGCGGATGGATCTGGATCGCCTTCCCCTCGACGAGCACGGGCTCGAACGCCTGGATGCCGAGCCTGTGCAGCGTCGGCGCGCGGTTGAGCAGTACGGGGTGCTCGTGGATGACCTCCTCGAGCACGTCCCAGACCTCCGGGATCATCGACTCCACCATCTTCTTGGCGGCCTTGATGTTCTGCACGGCCTTGCGCTCGACGAGGCGGGCCATGATGAACGGCTTGAACAGCTCGAGCGCCATCAGCTTCGGCAGGCCGCACTGGTGCAGCCTCAGCGACGGACCGGCGACGATCACCGATCGGCCCGAGTAGTCGACACGCTTGCCGAGCAGGTTCTGGCGGAACCGGCCCTGCTTGCCCTTCAGCATGTCGGAAAGGGACTTCAGCGCGCGGTTGCCCGGGCCGGTCACCGGCCGCCCGCGGCGGCCGTTGTCGAACAGGGCGTCGACGGCCTCCTGGAGCATGCGCTTCTCGTTGTTGACGATGATCTCGGGCGCACCCAGGTCGAGCAGCCGCTTGAGGCGGTTGTTGCGGTTGATGACGCGCCGGTACAGGTCGTTCAGGTCGGACGTCGCGAAGCGCCCGCCGTCGAGCTGGACCATCGGGCGCAGCTCCGGCGGGATCACCGGAACGGCCTCGAGGATCATCCACTCGGGCCGGTTCTTCGAGTTACGGAAGGCGGACACGACCTTCAGCCGCTTGATCGCCTTGTTCTGCTTCTGGCCCTTGGAGCTCTTGATCGTGAGCTCGAGGGACTCGGCCTCTGCGTCGAGGTCGACCTGCTCGAGCAGGTCGCGCACCGCCTCGGCGCCCATGCCCCCGCGGAAGTACTCACCCCAGCCGAAGGGCGAGCCGAAGCGGTCCTTCAACTCGCGGAAGAGCGCCTCGTCGGCGACGACCTCCTTGACGGTCATGTCCTGGAACTTCTCCCAGGCCTGCCGCATCCGCTCGGCCGCGTCCTCGATGTAGGCAGTGGTGTCGTTGATGTCCTGCTCGAACGCCTTGTTGACGTCCTTCTCGAGCTTCTCGCGGTCGGCGTCGGAGAGCTTCTTGACGTTGATCTCGAGCGCGTCGGCCCAGAGGTGGTCCTCGTCGTTGAACCCGGTCTGCTTGCCGGTGCGCAGGTACTGGAGCCGGCGCTCGAGGGACTCACGCAGCTCCTGGGTGCGCTGCTCCTTCTCGCCCTCGTATGTGTCGAGGACCTTGTCGACATCCTTCTCGAGCTTGCCGAGGTCCTTGGCGCGCGCCTCCTCGTCGATCCACGTGACGAACGAGGCCGCGAAGTACAGGACCTTCTCGAGCTCCTTGGGAGCGATGTCGAGCAGGTAGCCGATGCGGCTCGGAACGCCCTTGAAGAACCAGATGTGCGAGACGGGTGCGGCGAGGTCGACGTGCCCCATGCGCTCACGGCGCACCTTGGAGCGCGTCACCTCGACGCCGCAGCGCTCACAGACGATCCCCTTGTAACGGACGCGCTTGTACTTGCCGCAATAGCACTCCCAGTCCTTGGTAGGACCGAAGATGCGCTCGCAGAACAGGCCGTCCTTCTCGGGCTTCAGCGTCCGGTAGTTGATGGTCTCCGGCTTGGTGACCTCACCAGAGCTCCAGCTGCGGATCTGCTTGGAAGAAGCGAGGCTGATTTCGATTGCGTCGAAATTGTTGATGTCGATCAAGTGTGTTCCTTTGTCCTAGTCGGGTCTTCGCCTCGGGTTCTGCGTACTGCCTGCTGCGAACTCACTCTTCTTCCACTACCTCCGGGGCCGCTTCGGACACCGGCTTTGCTTCCACCTCCTCCGCCGCGAGGTCGTCCTCGGTGACCTCGGCCTCCTCGGCCTCGTCGGCCGGCGTGTTGGCCGGCTGCTTGCCGTCCTTGTCCGTGGCGCGCACCCCGGACAGGTCGATGCCGAGCTCCTCGGCGGCGCGCAGGAGGTCGTCCTCCTCTTCCCGGATCTCGATGTCGGCGCCCTCCTCGGAGATGACGTTCACGTCCAGCGACAGGCTCTGCATCTCCTTCAGCAGCACCTTGAACGACTCCGGAATCGACGGCTCCGGGATGTTCTCGCCCTTGACGATCGCCTCGTACGCCTTGACGCGGCCGACGGTGTCGTCGGACTTGACCGTGAGCATCTCCTGGAGCGTGTATGCGGCACCGTATGCCTCAAGTGCCCACACCTCCATCTCGCCGAAGCGCTGCCCGCCGAACTGCGCCTTGCCGCCCAGCGGCTGCTGGGTGACGAGCGAGTAGGGGCCCGTCGAGCGAGCGTGGATCTTGTCGTCCACGAGGTGGAGCAGCTTCAGGATGTACATCTCGCCGACGGTCACCTTCGACTCGTAGGGCTCGCCCGAGCGCCCGTCGAACAGGGTCACCTTGCCCGAGCAGCGGGCCCCCTTGCGCGCGTTCTCGTCGATCTCGAACTGGATCTTCGAGCCGGACTCCTTCTGCCAGTTCACGAGGGCGTCGTCGACCTGCTCGACGGTCGCGCCGTCGAAGACAGGCGTCGCCACGTAGACCTTCCCGTGGTCGCGGCCGCCGTTGCGTGACTGCTTGTAGGCCTCGGAGCCGTCGTCGTACCAGCCGTTGGCGGCGACCCACCCAAGGTGGGTCTCGAGGATCTGCCCGACGTTCATGCGGCTCGGCACGCCGAGCGGGTTGAGGATCACATCGACCGGCGATCCGTCCTCGAGGAACGGCATGTCCTCCTCGGGCACGATCTTCGAGATCACGCCCTTGTTCCCGTGACGGCCGGCGAGCTTGTCGCCCTCGGCGATCTTGCGCTTGCTCGCCACGTAGACGCGAACCAGGTCGTTCACGCCCGGCGGCAGGTCATCGCCCCCGTCGCGGGAAAAGATCTTGACGTCGATCACGACGCCCCCCTCCCCGTGCGGGACCTTCAGCGAGGTGTCCCTGACCTCGCGCGCCTTCTCCTTGAAGATCGCGCGAATCAGCTTCTCCTCGGCCGTCAGCTCGGTCTCGCCCTTCGGGGTCACCTTGCCGACCAGCAGATCGCCCGAGGCGACCTCGGCCCCGACGCGCACGACGCCGCGCTCGTCGAGGTTGCGCAGAGACTCCTCCGAGCGGTTCGGGATGTCCCGCGTGATCTCCTCGTCGCCGAGCTTCGTGGTGCGCGCGTCGACCTCGTACTCCTCGATGTGGATCGAGGTGAGGACGTCGTCCTTGACGAGCCGCTCCGAGATCACGATTGCGTCCTCGAAGTTGTAGCCCTGCCAGGACATGAACGCGACCGTCACGTTCTTGCCGAGCGCCAGCTCTCCCGCGGACGTCGACGATCCGTCGGCGAGCACCGCGCCCTCCTGGACCTTGTCGCCGACGTTGACGAGCGGGCGCTGGTCGATCAGCGTGCCCTGGTTGGACCGCATGAACTTGGCCAGCCCGTGCTCTGTCTTGCCAACGGTGATCTGCTGCGCGTCGACGTAGGTGACCTCGCCGGCCTCCTTCGACCTCACGACGTCACCGGTGTCGATCGCCGCGCGTGCCTCCATGCCCGTCCCGATCAGCGGTGACTGCGGGCGCAGCAGGGGAACTGCCTGGCGCTGCATGTTCGAGCCCATCAGGGCGCGGTTCGCGTCATCGTGCTCGAGGAACGGGATCAGGGCGGTCGCCACCGACCAGATCTGCGTCGGCGAGACGTCCATCAGGTCTACCTGCTTGGGCGCAGCCGTTACGAGGTCGCCGTCGCGCGACCGGCAGAGGATCTGGCCCTTGAGCTTGTGCGTCTTGGGGTCGACCTCGGCGTTCGCCTGTGCAATGACGCGCTCCTCCTCCTGCGTGGCGTCGTACCACACGACCTTGCTCGTGACGACGCCGTCCTCGACCACCTGGTAGGGCGTCTGGACGAAGCCGTGCTCCGACACGGTCGCGTAGGAGGACAGGGACCCGATCAGGCCGATGTTCGGTCCCTCGGGGGTCTCGATCGGGCACATGCGCCCGTAGTGCGTCGGGTGCACGTCGCGGACCTCGATCGGGGCCCGCTCACGGGTCAGGCCACCCGCCCCGAGCGCCGACAGGCGCCGGCGGTGGGTCAGCCCGGCGAGCGTGTTCGTCTGGTCCATGAACTGCGAGAGCTGCGAGGACCCGAAGAACTCCTTGAGTGCCGCCACGACCGGGCGGATGTTGATGATCGTCTGTGGGGTGATCGTGTCGGCGTCCTCGGTGGTGAGGCGCTCGCGCACGACCCGCTCCATGCGGTAGAGGCCGATCCGGAATGCCTCCTGGATCAGCTCACCGACCGTCCGCAGACGGCGGTTGCCAAAGTGCTCGTACTCGTCGAGGTGGTCCTTGATGGACACCCAGGACGCGTCCTGCGCCTCGGCGGCGTAGTCCTTGATCGCCTCTTGCTCCTCGGACAGGGCCGGCTGGCCGCGGCGGCCCTGGAGCAGCCGGGGCACCGTCACGAGCTCGCGGACGAGCGCGATGATGTCCTCCCGGGTGAGGACCCGGGTGTCGAGGTCGACATCAAGGCCGAGCCGGGAATTCAGCTTGTAGCGACCGACGCGCGTGAGGTCATAGCGCTTGGGGTCGAAGAAGAGCTGGTTGAGCAGGTTCTTCGCGGCATCGAGCGAAGGCGGCTCGCCCGGGCGCTGCTTCTTGAACAGCTCGATCAGCGCGCCTTCCTCGGACTTGATGTTCTCGGGGTCGGAGTCGAGCGTGTTCTTGATGAACACGGAGTTGTCGAACACGGAGAGGATCTCCTCGTCCGTCTCGAGGCGCTTGCCGTCCCTCTCCAGGCCGATCGCGCGCAGCAGAACGGTGACCGGAAGCTTGCGCTTGCGGTCGACGCGCACGTAGACCCGGCCCTTCTTGTCGATCTCGAGCTCGAGCCACGAGCCGCGGGCCGGCATCAGGTTGGCGATCAGGACCTGCTTCTCGCGGTCCTTCGGCCCCATCACGTAGGCGCCCGGCGAGCGCACGAGCTGCGTCACGACGACGCGCTCGGTGCCGTTGATGATGAAGGTCCCCCACTCCGTCATCCACGGGAAGTCGCCCATGAACACCGTCTGCTCACGGATCTCGCCCGT
This sequence comes from uncultured Solirubrobacterales bacterium, assembly GCA_963724065.1. GTDB lineage: Bacteria > Actinomycetota > Thermoleophilia > Solirubrobacterales > JBBDJG01 > DASRIA01. Next base: position 232,182 of record CAVRTB010000001.1, on the reverse strand, counting down.
GTCGCGGTTCTGGAAGGCGACCTTCATGTTCAGCGGCCGCGAATAGATGAGGTCCTTCTCGCGACACTCCGGAATCGAGGCCGGAGGGTCGTCAAACCACAGCTCCCCGAACACGATGGCCAGGTTGCCGGTGTAGTCAGTGATCGGCGAGATGTCGTCGATCGTCTCGCGCAAGCCGCCCTTCGCGGCGTCAGTCAGCCATTCAAAGGACCTGCGCTGTATGTCGATGAGGTTCGGAAGCTCTAGGGCGTTTTCAAGGGATGCGAAACTTCTACGCTGGCGTGCAAGGTCCAGACGTGCCAACTGGCGGCTCCTCTAGGTCGGCTCAAACGGAGGTGTGCGTTTGGGCGAAGGGGCAGGCAAAACAACGCGCGACCGAAAATAGTACCAAACCCATTACCCAGCCTGACAAATGGCTGGACACAGGCTATTCGCGCGAGAGGACGGCCCAGGAAGCCATCCTCCGCGCCGCGGGCGCCGAGGCTACTTCACCTCGACCTGGGCGCCGGCTTCCTCGAGCTCACCCTTGAGCTTGTCAGCCTCGTCCTTCTCCAGGCCCTCCTTGACCGCCTTGGGCGCCTCGTCGACGAGCGCCTTTGCCTCCTTGAGGCCGAGACCGGTGGCGGCCCGCACCACCTTGATGACCTGGATCTTCTTGTCCCCCGCCGCGTTGAGCACGACGTCGAACGCGGTCTGCTCCTCCTCGGCGCCGGCGCCGTCGCCGGCACCCGCGGCAGCCGGGGCGGCTGCCGCGACCGCGGTCGCCGACACCCCGAACTCCTCCTCGAGCGCCTTGATGCGCTCGGCGAGCTCCATCACGGAGATCGCCTTCAACTCGTCAATCCATTCCTGCGTACTGGTAGCCACTTCTATTGCGCCTCCTGTTCGGCATCTGAATCCTGTGCATCCGAAATCTGTGGTTGCTCCTCAGCGGCCTCTTCGGCAGCCGGGGCCTCCTCGGCAGCCGGGGCCTGCTCGGCGGGAGGGGCCTGCTCAGCGGGGGCGGGGACGGGGGCTTGGGCTTCCTTCTGGTCGCGCACCTGGCCGAGCGCCAGGGCGAGCCCGGAGATCATCGATCCGAGGCCCCGCACGAGACCGGTGATCGGCGACGCCACCACTCCGGCGAACTGCGCGATCAGCACCTCGCGGGCGGGCAGACGGGCAAGGTGGCGGATCTCGTCGGCGCCCAGCACGCGACCGTCCATCAGCCCGCCCTTGAGCTCGAGCACATTGGCCTGACGCGAGAAGGTGTCGAGCGCCTTCGCGGCGAGCGCGGCATCGCCGCGAACGAACGTCAGCGCGGTCGGGCCCTCGGCCACCAGGTCCTTGATCTCCGCGACCCCGGCCTGGTCGGCCGCGCGCAGCGTGAGGGTGTTCTTGACGACCCGGAACGTCGCATCGTGCTGGCGCAGGTTCGCCCTCAGCTCGGCCGCCTGGGGAACGCTCAGCCCGCGGTAGTCGACCGCGTAAATCGCGTCCGCCTCGCCCAGTTGGGCGGCGAGATCCTCGATCACCTGTGACTTTTGCTCTTTGCGCATCTCCAAAAACTCCCATGAAAAAACCCGCACACGGGCGGGCAGGAACACGGATCTACTCTCCGCTTCCTCCGCCTGGGCCGGACTCACGCCGAATGGCTGCCGACCGTCTTTGGCGAGCAAGCTTTCGCTTTTAGGCGTGCGATGGTACTACGCCGCCGCTTCCTCCATCAGGTCGCGGGTACGAGTCGGGTCGACATGGACGCCCGGGCCCATCGTGGTGCTCAGGGTGACCGATTGGATGTAGCGACCCTTGGCGGCCGCGGGCTTGGCGCGTACGACTTCGTCGATCAGGGCCGCGTAGTTCTCGAGCAGCCGGGTCTGGTCGAAGTCGGCTTTGCCGATCACCATGTGGATGATCCCGGTCCGATCCGTGCGGTACTCCACGCGCCCGGCCTTTGCCTGCTCGACGGCGCGACCGACGTCCTCCGTGACCGTGCCCACCTTCGGGTTCGGCATCTTGCCCTGCGGCCCGAGGACACGCCCGAGGCGGCCGACCACCGGCATCATGTCCGGGGTCGCGATCGCCACGTCGAAGTCGGTCCAGCCACCCTGTACGCGCTCGGCGAGATCATCCCCGCCCACGACATCCGCGCCGGCGGCCTCCGCGTCGCGTGCCTTGTCGCCCTGGGCGAAGACCGCGACCGTGATGTCGCGACCGAGGCCGTGGGGGAGCGTCATCGTGCCGCGGACCTGTTGGTCGGCGTGGCGCACGTTGACCCCGAGGCGGATGTGGGCCTCGACGGACTCGGCGAACTTCGCCGACTGCATCTGCTTGATCAGCGAAACAGCCTCCGCGGGCTCGTAGTGGTGCTCGCGATCGATCAACTCACGTAGTGCGCGATAGCGCTTGCCGTGCTTCATCTGACATCCACCCCCATCGAGCGTGCCGTGCCCTCGATGATCTTCATGGCCTGATCGACGTCGTGGGCATTCAGGTCTGGAAGCTTCGTCTCAGCGATCTGGCGGACCTGGTCGCGGCTGATCGTGCCGACCTTCTCGCGGTGGGGCTCGCCCGAGCCCTTCTCGATGCCGATCGCCTGCTTGATCAGGACGGCGGCGGGCGGAGTCTTCGTGATGAAGGTGAACGAGCGGTCCTCGTAGACCGTGATCTCGACCGGGATGATCGTCCCCGCGTCGCTCTGGGTCTGCGCGTTGAACGCCTTGCAGAACTCCATGATGTTGACCCCGTGCTGGCCCAGCGCCGGACCCACCGGGGGCGCGGGATTCGCTGCCGCGGCGGGAATCTGGAGCTTGATCATTGTCAGGACTTTTCGAGCCATCAGATCTTCTTCACCTGGTCGTATCCCACTTCTACGGGAGTCTCGCGGCCGAAGATGGATACCAGCACCTTCAGCTTCGCGGCATCCTCGTTGATCTCGGCGATCTCGCCGGAGAAGTCGGAGAGCGGACCCGAGATCACCTTGACGGACTCGCCGATCGAGAACTGGGCCCGGGTGCGCGGGCGCTCTGCCGTCTCGCGGTGCATCAGCCGGTCGACCTCGGGCTTGCTGAGCGGCAGTGGCTTGTCGCGGGAGCCGACGAACCCCGTCACACCGGGCGTGTTCTTGACCAGCTGCCAGGTGTCGTCGGTCATCTCCATGTTGACGAGCACGTAGCCCGGCATCGTCCGGCGCTCGGTCTGCACCTTCTGGCCGTTCTTCATCTCCGAGACCGACTCGGTCGGGATGATTACCTGACGGATGTTGGACTGCTGCTCCATCGTCGTCACGCGATGCTCGATGTTGTGCTTCACCTTGTTCTCGTGACCGGAATATGTGTTGATGACGTACCAGCGAAACATTTCGTCCTAGCGGTTCAGAGGATTCGGGTGATCAGCTCGCCGAAGATGAAGTCGAACAAGGCGAGGAACGCACCCGCGAGAAAACAGAAGATGACCACGACGCTGGTGGCCTGCGTGACTTGATTGCGGTCGGGCCACTGGACTCGGCGCAGCTCCGCCCATACTTGCACGAAGAAGGTCAGGACGCGCCCACGCTTGCGCGGCTCCTTGCGACGCTCGGGCGCCGGCTTGCGCCGGGCCGGGTCCTTGCGCTGCCGATCCCGCTTCGCGGGGGCCGCGTCGGGGCGCGGCGGCTCCTCCTCGAGCTCCTCCGGTGCCGCGCTCTCGGCGACCGGCTCTTCGCCGCGCGCTATCTCCTCGAGCTCATCGGCCGCCTCCAGCGCCTCGGCGGTGTCGATCGCCGCCTGCTCGGCGGGATTGGAAGGCTGCGGCTGAGCAGTCGCATCGCGGCGGGTCGCCTTGAGCTGCTCTTCGCGCCGCTGCTTGGCCTTGCGCTTCTGACGTGTACGCGCCATCCGGTCCCTCGAGGCGCGCTAGCGCGTTTCCTTATGCGGGGTGTGATGCCCGCACCACCGGCAGAACTTGCGCATCTCGATGCGCTCCGGATCGTTGCGCCGGTTCTTGTTGGTCTGGTAGTTGCGGCGCTTGCACTCCTCGCAAGCGAGGGTCACCGCGATTCGAACGTCTCCGCGTGCCATATCTCAGGAGGGCCGGGGCTCGGCCGGGGTAGACAAAAGAAAGACCGCGCCACGGCGGCGCGATTTGCGAAGGATAGCGACTGTCACGACGCGACAAGGACCGGCCGGCCACCGCGAGGCGGTGCCGGCCGGTCCGTCGCCGTTGGTGCTAAGGGATGAAAATGCCCTGGCGCAGGAACGTGGTCTCGTCGCCATCGCCACAGGTGGGCGGGCAGCTGGAGACGCCCGTCCCGTTGGGTCCGGCGTCCTTCACCACGATCTGCCCGACCTCCCAGATCGTCCGCTTCGTCTCGACGACCACGCCCGGGTAGAGCGCGTCCGCCGTCGTGTTCAGGACGCACGTGGAACCGCGGGTCGCGTCGACCGTGGTCGCACAGGGCACCGACCACTTGAATGCGAAGTTCTGCATCGTGCCGGGCTCCGGCTGCTCCGACGAGTTCTGGTTGTCCGTTATCCGGAGGTCGGCCTCCACCATCAGGCTGCCGGTGTAGTCGGTCAGTGCCGGAGAGTTGCGCACGTCGCTGATCGTGAAGAGCAGGTCGACGTTGGCCTCATCGGCCTCGGTGGTGGGGACTCCGTTGACGGTCCGGAACTTGAGGCGCCCGTCGCTGTTCGACTGAGCGCCGTTCGCGTCGACCGTGCCGACGGTGAGGGTGCTCGAGTTGCGTACGGGCGGGTTGCACGAGGGGAATGCGAGGCCAGGGCCGTGCGTCCTGTTGGGTGCCGTGCATGCGTTGTACGCGGGAACCAGCGGGAAGGTGCTCGGCGTCGCCCCCTTGGGACGCGGGAAGCCGACCACATCCGCGCGGCGGGATGACTGCACGCGCAGGTTGGTGCCGTCCGAGCGGGTCCACACGACGACGCCGTTGGCATCGACGTTCGGGCCGGCGTCTGCCTGCGGGTTGAAGGCATCCTGGCCGCTCGCGGACAGCGTCGCCTCGTTGGCGAAGACCCCACCCGTGCCCGCGGTGCGGGTCGTGGCCTGCACACGCAGCTTCGAGCCGTCGAAGCGCTGCCAGGTGATCAGGGCCTTGCCGCTGTTGTCGAAGTCGGTGACCGGCTTGGTCGCGTCGAACCCGGCGTCGGAGATCGTCGTCGGCGTCGCGAAGCTGCCCCCGAAGGGCCGGTACGACGCCTGAACGCGAATGTTGGTGCCGTCCGAGCGCGACCAGGTGACGAGCGCGTTCCCGGAGTTGTCGATCGCGGAGTCCGGGTTCGATGCGCTCTGGCCCGGGTCGGAGATCGTTGTCGCCGGGGCCCACGAGCCGGTGGCGGTGCGGGTCGAGTACTGGATGCGGAAGTTGGTCCCGTCAGAACGGGTCCAGACCGCGATCACGTTCCCCGACGGGTCCACGGACACGTCCGGCTCGAACCCGTCCTCCCCAGGGTCCGAGATGTTGATCGCCGACAAAAAGGTGGGTGTTGCCTGCGCCGGTGAAGCAAATGCGAGAAGCGCAAATGCGAACACGGCGAACAGCGAGCGTACTGCGACCCGCGATACGGTCACGATGATCCTCCCGGTTAGATCCCCCTGCACCAACGGGCGGATACTAACACGGTTCTCATTCCGCGGCCCAGGTAATTTTGGTGATCCCAAGGGTCGGCCGCCGACCTCGGCGACGTTGCAAAACATGCGTAATTCCAGGCGAAATACATATGTGCTCGGAGCGGCCGCAGTCGTCGCCGGGCTCGCAGCGATCGTCGTCGCCGTGGTGGCGATGTCCGGAGGCGACGACAGCCCCGGGGCCGGGACAGGGACCGGCAACCCCTCGGCGGGCGAGCCGCGATCCCCGCTGCCGGCCGGCGCCGGCGGTGACTCCCTCGCGAGACGGGTTCGCGAGCGCAAGCAGGTGCGCGCGCCCGCGTTCTCACTCGCGGTGATCCAGGACGGCGAGGCGCCTGTGCAGGCGCGCGCGCCGATCGAGCGCGCGACGAGGACGGGCGATCTCGACCTCTCCGTCTTGACGGGCACGCCTATCGTGCTCCAGGTGTGGTCGTCCGACTGCCCGCCATGCCGCGCCGCTGCGCGTCTCGGGCAGGCGACGTGGGAGCGATGGGGCAGGCGCGGCGTCGCCTTCGTGGGGCTGAGCGTCGACGCACGCGGGCGCGACGCCCTGCGCTTCGCGCGCCAGTACGGGCTGACGCATCCCGTCGTCCACGACCCGGTCGCCCGGAGCGCGAGGGCCTATGGGGTCGAGCAACTTCCCGAGACCTTCTTCATCTCCGCGACGGGAGATGTCGTCGGACACGTCGAGGGAAGCGCCTCCGAGCGCCAGATGGAGTTCGGGGCCGCTGCCGCGCGGTCGGCTCGAAAGATCGGGACCGAACAGGGCGCCGGCAGCGTGCCGCTGCGCTGACGCGGACGGCGCTCGCTCAGTCCTGTAGCGCTGCGATCTCGCGCCTGCGCGCGAGCCGTGCCAGCCCGTCGGCCTCCAAGCGTCGCACCCGGTTGCGTGACAAGCCGAGCTGGGCGACGACCTGGTCGATCGTGTGCGGCTCCGCGCTGGCCGCCATCCCGTATCGCAGCTCGAGCACGGCGCGTTGCTCGTCAGGCAGCTCCGACATCGCCTTTCGCACGACATCCCGGTGCAGGCTCAGCTCCACCTCCTCGGCAGGCTGGCGGTCGTCGCTCGGGAGGAGATCGCCGAAGGGCGTCTCTCCATCGGCGCCGACAGGCTTGTCGAGGCTCGTCACCGTGCGCGCCGCGCCCTGGAGGTCGAGCACCTGCTGGACCGTCATCTCGGCCTCCTCGGCGATCTCCTCCTCGCTCGGCTGGCGGCCGAGGCGCGTGACGAGGCGCCGCTGTGCGCGCGCGATCTGCTTCTCGCGCTCGACGGCGTAGACCGGAAGCCGGATCATGCGGGCCCCATTCGCAATGCCGCGGTCGACCGCCTGACGGATCCACCACGTCGCATAAGTGGAGAACTTGTAGCCACGCCTCCAGTCGAACTTCTCGGTGGCCCTGATCAGGCCGAGGATGCCTTCCTGGATCAGGTCGAGGAGCGTCAACTGCGTGCCCTGGTAGCGACGCGCGATCGAGATCACGAGGCGCAGGTTCGCGTTGATCATGAGCGCCTTGGCCTGCCGGTCGCCGCGCTCGATGCGCTTGGCGAGGTCGACCTCCTGCTCGGCGCTCAGCAGCTCGAACCTGTTGACCTCGCGTAGAAAGAGCTGGAGCGCGTCGGTGGTGACGGCCGCGAGCGCCTCGTTCTCGTAGGAGACCTGCTCGGGCACCTCGCGACCGCAGTCGTCGCGCAGCTTGATCGCGCTCCGGTCGATGCGATCCAGCAGCTCCTCGACGTCCGCGTCAGAGAGGTCGAGTGCGTCGACCACCTCGTTCACCTGGGACAGCTCGATGCAGCCTTCCAGCTCCCCGTGCTCCAAAAGGGCGTCGATGCGCCCGCGCTCGTCGCGTACGGGCGTGCCGGCCTGTCCGTGTGCGCTCCCCACCTCAGGCCCCTTATCCCCACGCACCGCGTACTTCAAGCAGCTTGTTCGGGGCGGGAGCGTGAAGCGGACATCGCGCTCGGGGACCACCACCAGAGGCGACCGGATAGACGACGGGCCGGGAGCGGGGCCAACGCCCGCTCCCGGCCCTGGTCGCCCAGGTGGGCTCCCGGTTTACGGGATGAAGATGCCCTGAACCGCGAACAGCGTGTTCGGGCTGGTCCCGACGAGGCCGTCAGGACCACCGTCGGTGACCGTCAACTGACCGATCTCCACGAGCGAGCGCTTGGCGTCCTTGACGGCACCCGGTACGGTCGCGTTCGCGGACGTGTTGGCGCTGCACGTTCCACCGATCGCCGTGCTGGCCGTCGCCGCGCAGCTGGCGTTCACCGGGAACGGGATGTCGACGACGGTGCCCGGCTCCGTGCCACCACCGGCTGCTATGCCGTTGAAGTGGTCCGTGATCCGGATGGTCGCGTTGCCCTGTACCTCCCCGGTGTAGTCGGCGCCGTCAGCGGCATTTGCGCTACCGCAGGCGGCCGTGCCGCCCTTGCAGCGGATGTCCGTGCCCGTCGACGTGATCAGGACGTCGGAGTCGTCGGGCGGTCCCGGCACTCCAACGAACACGGAGAGCTTCACGAAGCCTTCGCCGTTCGCCGCCGCCCCGTTCGCGTCAGGTGAGCCGATCGTGATCGCGGTCGACGACTGGACCGGCGGGTTGCAGGACGGGAACGCCAGGGGCGGCCCGTGGGTCCGGTTCGGTGCCGTGCACGCGTTGTATGCGGGCACAAGCGGAACCCGGAGCGGTGTTGCACCCTTCGGACGTGGATGCGTCGCGGAAGCCATCTCCGCGGCGACCAGCATCAAAAGGGCTCCTACTGCAAGCGAAAGCGGTACGAATGTACGCAGTCTTAGCGCCATCAGCGCATCCTCCCTCTCACGCATCAATTACCGAGAACCCCCATTTCGCCGCCCATAGCGAGACGATGATCGGGGATGAATGCGTCTTTAGTACCCGCGCGACGCGTTTCCTGAACGTCTAGTCAGTAAAAGATGTCGCGCGGAGGAGGCGGGCCGTGCCTAACGGCGTCGTGAAGCTGTGCTCCGCCGTGTCTGCGGCTGACGAGAGGGACCGGCGACGACCGTGAGAACCCCTGCCCGTGACCCGTACCCGGTCGCCCGTTTCGCGGTCGTCCGGCATCGCGCCACCGACATCGAGGGGCCTAGTACCGGAAGGTCACTCTCCACTTCCGGTTGGACGCGCCGCCTACGTTGTCGATCCTCACCTGGAGGTAATGACCCGCCGGCACCGCCGCGGATCCGACGTTCTGGCAGGAGCTATTGCCGGCGGTGACCGTGCAAGACAGAAGCGTCGTGCCGGTCGTATTGTTCATCACCTCGACGACGTGGCTCTGACCCGCGGTCGGCGCGGTGTTCACCACCGCCTCCAGGTTCGTGACGGAGCCGCCGCCTGCAGGAACCGGCCCATCCAGAAATTCGACCTCGGCCGAGTAGGTGTTGGCCGGCGTAGCGGCTGGACAGCTGGCGTGCTTGTTGGTGCCGAAGTAGACGTTTCCGATGCACTGAAGGTCGGTCGCGTCGGACGTGGTCATGAACGTCGGGACGTGCCCCCCTGCGCCTGCAGGGCCCGTGGCGCCTGTCGGGCCCTCAGCGCCGGTGGCCCCGGCCCCACCCTGCGAACCGGTTGCCCCCTGCGAACCGGTCGCCCCTGTGGCGCCCGCGGGGCCCGTCGGGCCTGCAGGCCCGGACGCGCCGGCTTGTCCGTCTCCCCCTGTCGGGCCCGTCTGACCCTCGTCGCCGGTCGCTCCCGTCGCGCCCTCAGCGCCCGTGGGGCCGGCGGGACCCGTGGGTCCGGCCTCGCCCTGAACGCCCTGGGCGCCAGTTGCTCCGGCGTCGCCGGTGTCGCCCTTGTCGCCCTTCGCTCCGGTCGCGCCGGCGTCGCCCTGGACGCCCTGGACTCCGGTTGCGCCCTGCGGGCCGGCTGGGCCTACGTCTCCTTGATCACCCTTGGCGCCGGTTGCTCCGGCGTCGCCGGTGTCGCCCTTGTCGCCCTTGGCGCCGGTCGCTCCGGTGTCGCCGGTGTCGCCCTTGTCGCCCTGGGCGCCGGTTGCTCCGGCGTCGCCGGTGTCGCCCTTGTCGCCCTTCGCTCCGGTCGCGCCCGTGTCGCCCTGGACGCCCTGGACTCCGGTTGCGCCCTGCGGGCCGGCTGGGCCTACGTCTCCTTGATCACCCTTGGCGCCAGTTGCTCCGGCGTCGCCGGTGTCGCCCTTGTCGCCGGTGTCACCCTTGTCGCCGGTCGCTCCGGTGTCTCCGGTGTCTCCGGTGTCGCCCTTGTCGCCCTTGGCGCCAGTTGCTCCGGCGTCGCCGGTGTCGCCCTTGTCGCCCTTCGCTCCGGTCGCGCCCGTGTCGCCCTGGACGCCCTGGACTCCGGTTGCGCCCTGCGGGCCGGCTGGGCCTACGTCTCCTTGATCACCCTTGGCGCCAGTTGCTCCGGCGTCGCCGGTGTCGCCCTTGTCGCCGGTGTCACCCTTGTCGCCGGTCGCTCCGGTGTCTCCGGTGTCTCCGGTGTCGCCCTTGTCGCCCTGGGCGCCGGTTGCTCCGGCGTCGCCGGTGTCGCCCTTGTCGCCCTTCGCTCCGGTCGCGCCCGTGTCGCCCTGGACGCCCTGGACTCCGGTTGCGCCCTGCGGGCCGGCTGGGCCTACGTCTCCTTGATCACCCTTGGCGCCAGTTGCTCCGGCGTCGCCGGTGTCGCCCTTGTCGCCGGTGTCACCCTTGTCGCCGGTCGCTCCGGTGTCTCCGGTGTCTCCGGTGTCGCCCTTGTCGCCCTGGGCGCCGGTTGCTCCGGCGTCGCCGGTGTCGCCCTTGTCGCCCTTCGCTCCGGTCGCGCCCGTGTCGCCCTGGACGCCCTGGACTCCGGTTGCGCCCTGCGGGCCGGCTGGGCCTACGTCTCCTTGATCACCCTTGGCGCCAGTTGCTCCGGCGTCGCCGGTGTCGCCCTTGTCGCCCTTGGCGCCGGTTGCTCCGGCGTCGCCGGTGTCGCCCTTGTCGCCCTGGGCGCCGGTTGCTCCGGCGTCGCCGGTGTCGCCCTTGTCGCCCTTCGCTCCGGTCGCGCCCGTGTCGCCCTGGACGCCCTGGACTCCGGTTGCGCCCTGCGGGCCGGCTGGGCCTACGTCTCCTTGATCACCCTTGGCGCCAGTTGCTCCGGCGTCGCCGGTGTCGCCCTTGTCGCCCCCTTGTCGCCGGTCGCTCCGGCGTCGCCGGTGTCGCCCTTGTCGCCCTTGGCGCCGGTTGCTCCGGCGTCGCCGGTGTCGCCCTTGTCGCCCTTCGCTCCGGTCGCGCCCGTGTCGCCCTGGACGCCCTGGACTCCGGTTGCGCCCTGCGGGCCGGCTGGGCCTACGTCTCCTTGATCACCCTTGGCGCCAGTTGCTCCGGCGTCGCCCGTGTCGCCCTTGTCGCCGGTGTCACCCTTGTCGCCGGTCGCTCCGGTGTCGCCGGTGTCGCCCTGGGCGCCGGTTGCTCCGGCGTCGCCGGTGTCGCCCTTGTCGCCGTTGGCGCCAGTTGCTCCGGTGTCGCCCTGGACGCCCTGGACTCCGGTTGCGCCCTGCGGGCCGGCTGGGCCTACGTCTCCTTGATCACCCTTGGCGCCAGTTGCTCCGGCGTCGCCCTTGTCGCCCTTGTCGCCCTTGGCGCCGGTCGCTCCGTTGGTACCGGTTGCGCCGTTGGCGCCGGTCGCACCCTTATCGCCCTTGGGTCCAGTCGCTCCAGTCGCGCCGCGCGGGCCAGCTGGGCCGACAGGGCCGGCCGGGCCGGCCGGGCCGGTGTTGCCCGTCGCGCCCTTTGGGCCGGTCGCTCCGGTCGCGCCGCGTGGGCCAGTCGGGCCCTGCGGACCAGTCGGGCCCGTCGCTCCCAGACAACCCTGGTGGTTGTCTGACGGCGTGCACTGGTGATCGGCCTTGTGAGTCGCCGACGCGGGAACAGCGCCCCAAACCAGGACAAGCATGAAAAGAGCCGCGCCGATAAGCGCGCCCCTCAGAAAAGTGGACGTCCGTTCCCGACCTCGCAAATCCGTTGTAGCCAAGATCCCTCCGTGCCCTTCCGCTATGGGGCGAACTGGTGGGCAACTTAACACATCTTCGGGGGGCCCACCGTTATCCGTTGAAGTTCGGCCCAGCGATGGACTGCCGGGAAATGCTGACGCGCGTTCGAGCCGCCTCATATATAGAGTCGCGCTGTAGAGTCGCTCCGAGATGACCCAGGCACCTCAATCACCCCGGCCCAATGCCGCCCGCCCCCCGCAGGGCGTGCGCCGCATGCGCGTGGGCGCCACAATCGCCGTGGCCCTGGTCGTGGCCTTCGCCGCGTGGCTCATCTTTCGCGATGGTGACGACAACAACTCAGGGCCGCAGCGCCCCGCCTCCTCGTCGGCAACCGTCGCGCAGCTGCGCACGTTGCCCGACGAGACGGGACACCCCGTCTACTGGGTCGGGCCCCGGCAGGGTTACACGTACGAGCTCACGCGCACCACCGACGGCAACGTCTACATCCGGTACCTGCCGCCGGGCGTCCCCGTCGGCGACGGACAGCCGGACTACCTCACGATCGGCACATACCCGCGCTCCAAGGCGCTGAACGGATTGCGCCGCCTCGCCAGGGGGCGCGACAACGTGTCGTTTCCTGTCGAGAGCGGTGGCTTGGGCGTCTACAGCCGGGGCCGGCCGAACAGCGTCTATGTCGCATACCCGGGGGAACCCGTGCAGGTGGAGGTCTATGACCCCTCCGCCCAGAGGGCGCGCGGACTCGCCGGCGAGGGTCGCCTGCGGCCGGTCCGTTAACGCGGCCTCGAACCGGACGCGCTCCGACGGGAGGCGAGAGGCTCACCGATGACCGCCCTGCTCGTCTGCTGGATTCTCTTCCCGATCGTCATGACGGCGATCTCGCTCGGTTGCGGCCTGCTGCTCGAGCAGCTCGCGAATCGCCGCATGCCGAGCGGCCTGCTTCCGGTCGCGGGCTTCGCCGTTGTGCTCGTCGCTGGTCACATCGCGACCGCCTGGGACGCTACGGCGGAGTTCGCCGTACCGGCGGTGCTCGCGCTCGCGGCAGCCGGCCTCGCGATCTCGTGGCCGCTGCGCGAACGCGTGATCGACTGGTGGGGCGTCGCGGTGGGATGCGGGGTGTTCGCGGTGTTCGCCGCGCCCGTGTTCCTCTCCGGCGAGGCGACCTTCGCGGGCTACATCAAGCTCGACGACACCGCCACCTGGCTCGCGATGACCGACCGCCTGATGGAGCACGGTCGTGACCTGAGCGGACTCGTCCCCTCGTCGTACGAGGCGACGCTCGATGTCAACCTCAGGGTGGGTTACCCCGTGGGAGCTTTCCCTCCGCTCGGAATCGGCGCGAAGCTGGTCGGCGAGGATCCCGCCTGGGTGTTCCAGCCTTACCAGGCGCTGCTGGCCGCCTACACCGGCATGGCCCTCTACATCCTGACCGCCCGGGCGCTCGACTCGCGACCCATCCGGGCCGCGGTCGCCCTGGTCGCTACGCAGCCCTCCCTGCTGTTCGCCTACTCCCTGTGGGGCGGGGTGAAGGAGCTTGCCGCGGCGTGGGCGATCGCCCTGCTCGCGGCGCTCGCCGGACCGCTGCTGTACGAGCGGGTCACTGCCTGGTCGCTGTTCCCAATCGCCTTTGCGAGCGCCGCGCTGCTCGCCGTGTTGAGCTTCGGCGGAGTCGTCTGGCTTGCGCCCCTGCTGATCCCAATGGTCGTGCTGCTCGCGCGCATGCAGGGGATCGGCATGGCTGCCGCCGCGGTCGCCTCCTTCGTTGTCGTCACCACGCTGCTTGCGATACCCACCTTGGAACAGGCGACAGTGTTCCTGAAGCCCGCGAGCACAGCCCTCAGCAGTGCGACGGACCTCGGCAACCTGGTCGAGCCGACGAGTCGCCTCCAGCTCTTCGGGATCTGGCCGACAGGAGACTTCCGCTTCGATCCTGACGACCTCGCGGCGACCTATTTTCTGATCGCTGTCGTCGCCGTGGCCGCGCTCGGCGGAATCGCGTGGGCGTGGCGGCGGCGCGCGTGGGAGCTGCTGGTGTACTCGTTCGCGTCGATCGCCGGTGCGCTCGCGATCAGTGCGTTCGGGTCGCCCTGGGTCGCGACCAAGGCACTTGCCACAGGCGCGCCCTCGCTCCTGCTCGCGGCAGGCGTCGGCACCGCCGCCCTGCTGACGCGAGGCCGCCGCGCCGAGGCAGCGGTGCTCGGTCTGTTGATCGTGGGGGGCGTCGCTTGGTCCAACGCGCTGGCCTATCACGAGGTCAACCTCGCGCCCCGGGACCGGCACGCCGAGCTCGAGAAGATCGGCAACGAGATCGACGGCGAGGGGCCGACCCTGATGACCGAGTACGAGCCGTACGGCGTCCGGCACTTCCTACGCAAGGGGGATCCCGAGGGTGTGTCGGAGCTGCGTCGCCGCGCGATCCCGCTGCGCGACGGCCGCGTGCTCGACAAGCTCGAGGTCGCCGACGTCGACGAGCTCGCGCTCGACGGCCTGCTCGTGTACCGCACGCTCGTGATTCGCCGCTCGCCCGTGTCAAGCCGACCGCCCTCCATATACACGCGCGTCCGCAGCGGCCGCTTCTACGACGTCTGGCAGCGCCCCGTCGGCTCCGAGCGCGCGGTCATCCAGCACCTTCCGATCGGGGACGCCGCCCATGCGACGGGACCCGCCCAGTGTGCGAGCGTCAAGCGGATCGCCCGCGCGGCGCGGCGCGCGGGCGCGGGGCTTGCGATCGCGCGGCGACCCGCAGCCGTGGCGGCGGGCCTGCCCGCCCCGCCCGGGTCAGGCTGGGCCGCGGTGCCGAACGTGCCCGGGGGCGTGTACCCGAACGGAGACGTGAACACGACGAGCGACGTCACGGTGGCGCGTACCGGTCGCTACGAGGTATTCATCGCGGGCTCCTACCGCGGCAAGCTGCGTGTCGCGATCGGCGGGCGCGAGGCTTCATCGCGCCGGCACGAGCTGAGCCACGCGGGCGTGTACGAGCCGCTCGGATCCGTGCGTCTCCCGGCCGGCAAGCACGCGGTCGAGATCGAGTACGAGAAGGGCACGCTCCCGCCCGGCGGCGGCGGCGTCGAGGCGGCACTCGGGCCGATCGTGCTGGCTCCAGCCTCCTCACAGGCGATCGAGCGCATTTCGCCCGAAGTGGCCCAGTCGTTGTGCGGCCGGTCCCTCGACTGGATCGAGGCCGTTGCCTTCTGAGAAAGACGAGGGCCGGGAACAAGTCCCGGCCCTCGCTGCTCTGCTTCTTGATCCGCCGGCGCTGTAGTAGGGGAGGATCGCGTGGGCGGATCGCCTCCGCGCCTAGGGGATGAAGATCCCCTGGACTCCGAAGAGGGTGTTCGGCAGCGTGCCGTTGACGCCGTCAGAGCCACCATCGGTGATGGTGATCTGACCGACTTCAACGATTGCGCGCTTCGCGTCCTTCACTGCGCCCGGAACGGTGGCGTTTGCCGACGTGTTCGCCGTGCATGTGCCTCCGATCGCGGTGCTCGCGGTTGCGACGCAGGTCGCCGCGACCGGGAACGGGATGTCCACGACTGTTCCCGGGTCCGTTCCGCCACCTGCAACAACTGCGTTGAAGTGGTCGGTGATCCGGATCGTCGCGTTGCCCTGCACCTCACCGGTGTAGTCCGCACCGTCAGCAGCGTTCGCGCTGCCGCATGCGGTCGTGCCGGCCTTGCAGCGCACGTCCGTCCCGCTCGATGTGATCAATACGTCGGAGTCATCGGGCGGACCCGGAACTCCAACGAACACCGAGAGCTTCACGGACGATTCGGCGTTCGCCGCGGCGCCGTTGGCGTCGGGCGATCCGATCGTGATTGCACTGGACGACTGAACCGGCGGGTTACACGACGGGAACGCCAGCGGCGGCCCGTGGGTCCGGTTCGGTGCCGTGCACGCGTTGTACGCGGGCACGATCGAGACGCGCAGCGGCGTTGCACCCTTTGGACGCGGGTGCGTGGCCGAAGCCACCGATGCGATGATCATCACCCCGACCGCTGCCAGCGCGGCCACGAGTAGTACGGCAAAGCGTTTGCTCGGCATACCTCTCCCCTCTTCTGCGCCTTCCCCAAAAGGCGCGTTTGTCGCGACAACGACCTGACCCTAACATGAGGCCCGAAACCTGTAAAGGGAGTCCAGAAATCAGTAACAAACTTACCCGTCGGTAGGGAAGGCAAGGGGAGGGGGCATCGCGCGACTGGTCGGCATGGGCCTGTTGTTCTACCCGCGCGGCGGCTCGTCACAGGTCGTGCGCTACCTCGTTCCGACGCTCGAGGACTCGGGGTGGCCGGTATCGCTCGTCGCCGGGTCGCTGGGCGGCCCCGGGGACCGCACACACGCGGAAAGCTTCTTCAAGCACCCACGCCTCACGACGGTCGATTACGGACCCGCGTTGGCGACGCACGCCGAGGGGCTCGACCCGCTCGCCATTCCGACCCCGATGCACCCATCCTTCGAGGACCGCAAAGGCGCGGCTGACCCGGTCTTCGCCGCCGTGCCCCCGGAGACCGGCGACCATCTGGCCGCCGCCTGGGAGGAGGTGTTCGCGCACGCATGGCCGACGCCGCCCGACGTGATCCACCTGCACCACCTCACGCACATGCAGGAGGCGGCCGGACGCCGATTTCCCGGCGTGCCGATCGTCACCCATCTGCACGGCACGGAACTGTTGCTGCTCGACCACATCGACCGCCTGCGCGGCGTGGCCGGAGTACTCGGCACTGACCTCGCCGGGATGGCGGAGATGGGGACCGCGACGCCCACGGCCGACCTGGACACGGAGGAGCGGCGACTGTTGCGCGAGACGCGCTGGGACCAGTGGCGCCACGGGGACCACTGGGCGCGGCGGTTGCGACAGGCGGCGCGCATGTCGAGCCGCATCGTCGCGATCTCGCCCGCGCTGCGTGACGAGGCCCGGCAACTGCTCGACGTCCCGCCCGAGACGATCGAGTCGATTCCGAACGGCGTGGACGTGGAGCGCTTCGACCGCGTCCCGCTCGACCGCGCCGAGCGGATGCGCCGCTGGCGGCGCTGGCTCGTTGAGGACCCGCTCGGGTGGGACGAGTCCGGACAGCCCGGCACGATCCGCTACCTGGATGAGGACCTCCGTTGGTTCGACGCCCCGGACGGTGACCACGACCACGCGCCGGTATTGCTCTTCGTCGGGCGCTTCACCGAGGTCAAGCGCGTGCCGCTGCTCTTGCGCGCGTACGCGCGCGCACGTGAACGGTTCGCGATGCCCGCGCCGCTCGTCATCTGGGGGGGCTTCACCGGCGAGTACGAGGGCGAGCATCCATACGCGGTCGCACGCGAGGTCGGAGAGGAGGGGATCTTCTTCGTCGGGTGGCGCGGCCACACCGAGCTGCCGGAGGGCCTTGCCTGCGCGGACGTGATGGTGGCGCCGTCCGCGCGTGAGGGCTTCGGGCAGATGCTGATCGAGGCGATGGCCTGCGGCGTGCCGGTGATCGCGACGCGCAGCGGGGGACCGGTCTCGTTCGTCAACACAGACCCGGCGCGCCCGAACGGCTGGATGATTCCCCCCGACGACATCGAGGCACTCGTCGAGGCGCTCGTCGACGCGGTGAACAACGAGCCGACGCGGCGCGCGCGCGGGGCGAACGGCTATCGGCAGGTGCGCGCCACGCACTCGTGGGACGTGGTCGCGCGCGGGTTCGAGGCTCTATATGAGGAGCTGATCTCCCCTACCTGAGCGCGGATCACGGAATGTTCACGCGATGGTTGCGCGATTTTCACTGGAAAAAGCCTGCACTTTCCGTACTTTGGAAGTGTGGCCGCGATCCGGACCCACTCGTTGCCCGGCCGACCGCACGAGGCCTCCTCGGCTCCGGCGAGCTTCCGCGTGGAGCTCTCCGACGGCCTCGCCACGACCGTCCATCTGGCGGCGTATGACCTTGCCAACACCGAGGTGCGCGTGGTGGCGCTACGCGAGATGGAGCCGCTCCTGTCCTGGTGCCGGCGCTCGGCCGTTGCCGACGCGCTCGTCGGCGGGTTCTTCATTCGCGATCTCGGACGGCCGCTCGGCGAGCTGCGGCTCGCGGGGACCGAGCGCGTATCGATTCCGTTCTCGTCTCCGTGGGCCGACCTGCGCGCGTGCGTGCACGTCGAGGGCGGCACGCTGACGCTCGCCCGGCGACCGGACCTCCAGCCGGCCCCGCGCGGGGACCTGCTCCAGGCCGGGCCGTTGCTTGTCGAGCACGGACGCCCCGTGGTGGTGGACGGCGTCGATCCCGAGGGCTTCTCCGCCGGCAATGAGCAGTTCGACTCCGACATCACCGCCGGTCGTCATCCGCGCGCGGCGCTCGGCGTCGCGGACGGCATTGCGCTGTCGATGACATGCGACGGTCGCAGCGCGCACGACGCAGGGCTCACGCTCGGCGAGCTCGCGGAGCTGCTCGCCGCACTCGGCGCACACGCTGCTCTCAACCTCGACGGCGGGGGCTCGGCGACCCAGGTGTGCGGCATGCGGATGGTCAACCACCCACGCGAGCAGGACGGGGACGAGATCCGGGCCGGCCGGCCGATCTGCACGGCATTGACGTTCACCTCCCGCGCCGGCGCCGCCAGCGGCAAGGCTCGGCTCGAGCCGATCGCACTCGCCTAGCGCGATGCGGCCGGCGCGTCGCACTGCTTTGAAACCAGCGGCACGGAGGAGTAGTGTCTGCCTTGTGCCCAGCTGGTCCATGGGGCACGAAGCGGGGTGAGAGGGCGGCAGGTTGACCGGAAGCGCCGCGGACACGATCGGGATTGTGTCGGAGGAGAACGAGGCCACGGCTCTCGACGACGTCGAGATCGCTCAGGATGCGGGCGGCGGCACCGAGGCGCTGCAACTTTTCCTCAATGAGGTCGCCCGTTTCAAGCTGCTCACGCCGGCGGCCGAGATCGAGCTCGCGAAGCTGATCGAGCGGGGCGACCGGGTCGCGAAGGAGCTGCTGATCAATTCCAACCTGCGCCTCGTGATCTCGATCGCGAAGAAGTACCGCGGACGCGATCTCGCGCTGCTCGACCTGATCCAGGAGGGCATCCTTGGGCTGATCCGTGCCACCGAGAAGTTCGACTGGCGCCGCGGCTTCAGGTTCTCGACCTACGCGAGCTGGTGGATCCGCGAGTCGATCGAGCGCGGCATCGCAAATCGCGCGCGGGTGATCCGCATGCCCGTCTACATGGTCGAGCGCGAGCGCGCCATTGCCCGGGTGGAGCGCGCGCTGACGACCGAGTTCGGGCGCGAGCCCACCGAGGACGAGGTCGCCGCGATCACGAAGATGCCGCTCGAGCAGGTGCGCGAGGTCCGCACCTTGGCCCGGACCGTGACCAGCCTCGACAAGCCGATCGGCGACGAGGACCCGACGCCGTTCGGCGAGCTGCTCGAAGGCGACACGTGGGAGCCGGCGGAGGAAGTCGAGCGCTCGATGCGCTGCGAGGCCCTGCGGGCGGCCCTCGAGCGGATCCCTCTGGCGGAGCGCGAGGTGGTCAGGCTACGCTACGGGATCGGGTGCGAGGCGAGGACGCTCGACGAGGTCGAGCATCGCCTCGGGATCTCACGCGACAAGGTGCGCCGGCTGCAAGCCCGCGGACTTGCGCTGCTCGCGCGCACGCCAGAGGTCGCGGCACTTCACTAGGCCTCGCCAAAAGGAAACGCCCGGCAAATGACACCGGGCGCTTCCGGGCTCACGATCGAACTACTCGCCCCGTGCCCATTTGGGAGGCCTGCCCATGCAGGTAGGCCGGGTCAATGCTACTCCCCCTCTCTTTTCCCAGTTTGGCGCAGGGCGGAAACTGCACGCTCGCGGTCAGCGAAGGCGCGCAGCGTGGCCAGCTTCGCCTCGGAGAACGTCCAGGCGTGAGCGATGTGGACCTCTGACTCGATACCCGCGTCGAGTGATCTCGCGCGCAAGATGATCGGCGCCACGACGCCCTCGTCGAGCTCCACGTACTCCTGCGGCTCGACGACCAAGCGCTCGGAGATCGCCCACATGGCCTCGAAAAGGCGCCGCACCTCCTCCTTGCCGCGGTAGGAGGTGCCGAGCAGCACGACGAACCGCGGGCCGAGCAGGCGCAGCATCAACGCTGCGAACTCGAGGTCGTCGGGCGAGGAGGCCTCGACGTCCGGGTGCATGGTCTCCAGCAAGGCCGCCAGGTCACGACGGTTGAAGGCTTCGTACATGCTGCGCAGCGCGTCGAGATCCTGTGCTGACATCGGCTCCCTTCGAGTATCCCGCGCCCGGGTCCTCAGGTGGCGGCCAAAAAGTCGGTCAGGAGACGATTGAACCGGGTCGGTCGCTCGATCATCGGGGCGTGCCCGGTGTCGGGGAAGATCACCTTGCGCGCGCCGGGCAAAGCCTGCTCGTAGTAGTCGGCGACATACGGAGGGACGACCTGGTCGCGCTCCCCCCATACGAGCAGCGCCGGAGCGGCGATCGCGTGGATGCGCAGGCCCACGTCGTTGCGCACCGTCGCGCGTCGCGCCGCCCCCGAGGCCGGACGCGCGACGCCGGCCGCGAGTCGCGCGATCAGCCGCGGCGAGATGCGATCGGGATGGCTCATCAGCCTGCTCAGCAACGCCCGGCGCAAGAAGGCGCTGTGCATCAGCCCGCCCGAGCGGCGCGCGGCCGCACCCGCGATCGCCAGTGCGAGCCCGGGCGCTCCCACCTCCTCGGGCGGCAGCGAGCGGCGGGCGGGGCCCGGCGCGGAAACGAGCACGAGGCGCTCAACCCGGCGCGGGTAGGTGGCCGCCGCGTCGGCAGCGATCAGGCCCCCCATCGAGCTCCCGGCGAGCGCCGCGCGCGCGATGCCGAGACCGTCGAGGAAGGCCACGACGAACCGCGCGTAGCCGGGAATGCTGACATTCCCCGCGGGCATCTCGGAGCGCCCAAAGCCGGGAAGGTCGACGGCGATCGTCGTGTTCGCCTGCGCGAGCGCTGGAATGTTCTCGAGCCAGCTCTCCCAGGACGCCGAGAGCCCGTGGATCAACAGCAGCGGCGGTCCAGTGCCCATCCGGACGTAGTTCACGCGCGCGCCGCCGACCACCGCCTCGTGACGGTGGGCGTCCCAGTCGACGTCCAGCCACGCCGAGTGCCCAGGCGAGCCGTAGGGCTCGAGGTGGTCGCCGGTTGCCTGTGTCAAGCGGTCAGACGATGCCGGCTTCGCGCGCGGCTTCGACGGTCTGCGCGAGCGTCGCGTGGCCGTCGTGGCGCGCGCGCCAGCGCAGCTCGCGTCGCGCCTTGGCGGTGTCCATCAGCACGGGCTTTCTCAGGGCGTCGACCCAACCGGCCTCGGCCGGCGCGACGGGCACGCGCGAAACCACCTCGCCGACCGCGCCGACCGCGACGCCCGGCACGGGGACCGACTGCCACCCGAGCGCGCGCGCGACGTCGCGCACCCGGATCGCGTCGTCGGCGGCGAGGTTGTAGGTGCCCGGCGTGCCGCGGCCGAGGATCGCGGCCCGCACGGCGTTGGCGACGTCGTCGTGGTGCACCAGCTGGAAGGGCACGCCGCTGTCCGGCAGCACTGGCGAGATGATCGGCAGCGCCTCGAGCAGCCGCCAGACGTGCCGGACCTTGCGGCCGAACACCTTCTGGCCGGTGAAGCCCTCGACCAGCGTGGGCGCGTCCGAGCCAGCGACGATGCACGGGCGAAACATGTAGACGTCCGTGCTCGCGCCCCTGGTGACCTCCTCGAGCAGGCCCTCGAGCTCCGCCTTCTGCGCGGAGTAGTAGAAGTCGGGCGTGCCGCGCGGCGCGGTGTCCTCGGTGAGCACGTCGGGGTTGTCGCGATGGAAGCCGTAGGCCGCGACCGAGGACGTGTAGACAAGTCGCTTTGCGCCAGCGGCCACCGTCGCCTCGAAGACGTTGCGCGAGCCCCTGAGGTTGACGTCACGGGTCTCGTCGTGGCTGCCGAAGATCAGGAAGGCGAGATGGACGACCACGTCGGCATCCGCGACCAGCGCGTCGACCGAAGAGCGGTCGAGGACGTCGCCGCGACGGTACTCCGTTCGCTTCCACCCGTGCTCGGCGGAGTCGAACGGGCTGCGGGCCATGCCGAGGATGCGACCCACCTCCTTGCTCTTCTCGAGCGCGCGGACGACCGAGCGGCCGATGTCGCCGGTCGGCCCGGTGATCGCGACGGTGAGTCCCTTGGAGCGACGCGCAGTGCTCACGGCTGCATCTCGTAAGCGCCGGCGTGGCCCTCGACCTCGTCCCACACGCGCGCAAAGCGATCCGGGTCGGTGACGGGCTTGCGGACGTGATCGAGCGCCCATGCCTGCTGGGCCTCGGTCGACGACGAGTGCCCGTGCAGCGTGACCGCGTAGGCGGAGAAGTCGCGCACGAGCACGTCGAAGATCGCGTCGACGACGTCCGCCCCGACCCCCGTCAAGGCGGCCTGCTCGAGGATCAGCTGCCCGTAGGGCACCAGCGTGAAGAGCTCGCCCAGTGTCAGCAGGAACCCGAGCTCGCGCTGCTGCTCCTCGCTCGGCGGCGCCTCGGTGAGCAGCGCGGACAGGCCCTCCGCCTGCTCGATGAAGCGGGCCACGTTCGGGACTTCGGCAAACGGTGCGTAGGCGGCTCGCCAGTCGGTGAACTGGATCTTTCCGAGACCCCGGGAGGGGCCCTGGCGAAACAGGAACTCGTCGTCGGCCGCGCCGCGCCGCGTGGGGACGGGCGGATACTCGGCCGGGTTGAACAGGTAGTTGGCCATGAACTTGAGGACCAGCGCCATGTTCACGTGCACCGTGCCCTCGAGCTTCGGCAGCCCGCGGATGTCGCGTGCGGCCATCTCGAAGAACGTGTCCTTCTCGAACCCCTTCGCGGCGATCACGTCCCAGAGGTCGTCGATCACCCGCTCGCCCTCGGTGGTCACCTTCATCTTGGTGATCGGGTTGTAGAGCAGGTAGCGCCGGTCCTCGGGCCCGGCGGAGCGGAAGTAGTCGACCGCGCGGTCGCTGAAGAGCTTCATCGCCACGAGCCGAGCGTATGCGTCGGAGAGCAGCTGACGAACGTGCGGGAACTCCGTGACCTTGTGGCCGTAGAGGATGCGGCCGTCGGCGTGCGAGATCGCCTCGTAGAAGGCGTGCTCGCAGATGCCGATCGAGGCGAATCCGAGGTTGAACTTGCCCACGTTGACCGTGTTGAGCGCGGCGTGGAAGGCGGCCTTGCCGGTGTGCAGGATGTCCTGCGGCCCCACCGGATAGGCCCCGAGGCGGAACTCGCTGACGTAGTTCTGCGAGTTCACGACGTTCTTGACGAGCCTGTAGGCCGGGTGCCCGCTGTCGGCGGCGAAGAAGACGTATCCGTCGGGGCCATCGACATCCGCGCGGCGGCCGAAGACCGACACCATGCCGGCGAGGTTGCCGTTGCCGATGTAGTACTTGCTGCCGGTCGCGGTGAAGCCGCCGTCGGCAACCGGAGTGAGGACCATGTCGGTCGAGTAGATGTCGGCGCCGTGCTCCTGCTCGGAAAGGCCGAAGGCGAAGATCGCTCCGTCCTCGAGCAGGTCCGCGGCGCGGCGGCGCGCGGCTGCGTTGTCGCTTTGCCAGATCGGGCCGAGGCCGAGGATCGTGACCTGCCACGTGTACCAGTACGCGAGACCGTAGAACCCGGTGATCTCGCTGAACGCGGCAATGCGCGCCGTGTCCCAGCGCTTGTCCGGGTCGCCGCCCGCCTCACCGGCAGGCGTGAGCAGCGTCGCAAAGATGCGCTCGCGCTTGACGAACTCGAGGAAGTCCGCGTACCAGGTGCGCTCGTGGTCGTGCTCCTTGAGCGTCGCCTTGCCGCGGGACTCGAAGAAGTCGATGGTCGCCGTCAACGCGCGGCGGGTCGCCTCGTCGAAGTCCGCTGGATCGTAGCCCCGAGGGTTGAACAACTGGGCGGGGCGGGAACGCTGCTCGACGCTTGCCATGCCTTCTCCTTAGATGGGCGAAGCCCATGATGTTCGTTCTTGGTTGGGACCGGCCCGGCTGAGGTTATCGGTAGGGTGCGCGCCGAGGTGAGTCGGTGAACGCTCCGCCCGGATTCCACGCCCGCGAGATAGACCTGCACGGCCACCGCGCGATCTACCGGGTGGCCGGGAGCGGGCCGCCGGTGGTCCTGATCCACGGGATGGTCAACTCCTCCCGTCACTGGCAGGAAGTCGCGTCGCAACTGGCCGACTCCTACACCGTGATCGCACCCGACCTGATCGGCCACGGCGACTCGGCGACGCCGCGCGGTGACTATTCGCTCGGCGCCCACGCGGCCAGCATCCGCGACCTCCTGACCGCGATCGGCGTCGAGCGCGCGACGATCGTGGGCCACTCGCTCGGCGGCGGGGTCGCAATGCAGTTCTTCTATCAGTTCCCGCAGCGCACGGAGCGCCTCGCGCTCGTGTCGAGCGGCGGGCTCGGCCGCGAGGTGAGCCCACTGCTGCGCACCGCCGCGCTGCCGGGGGCGTCCGCGTTGCTGTCGCTTGCGGCGCACAGGCGGGTGCTGATCGCACTCGACGCCGGCGGCGAGCGGCTGCGCCGGCGCGGGTCGCCGCGCGGTGTGTACCTCCAGGCGATCGCGCGGGCGCTGCGCCCGCTCGAGGATCCGGGAGCGCGGCGCGCGTTCCTCCAGACGCTGCGCGCTGTGATCGACGGGCGCGGACAGCGCGTGAGCGCGCGTGACCGCCTCTACCTTCTGGGATCGATGCCGACGCTGGTCGTGTGGGGCGAGCGCGACAACACGATTCCGCTCGCCCACGGCCGCTGGACCCACCGACGGGTGCCGGGCAGCCGGTTCGAGACACTCCCGCGGGCCGCGCACTTCCCGAACCTCGAGGATCCCGAGGGCCTTGCCGAGGTGCTGCGCGACTGGATCGAGACGACCGAGCCGGTCCACATGGACGATGCGGAGTGGGGCGCGGTGATCGCGCGTCGCTCGGTGCGGCGGCGGATGGCCGCCGCCTAGATGGTCGGCTGACACCGCGGTGCGCGTACTCGCGATCGTCCACCAGCGCGATGCCGGGCCGGGGGTCTTCGCGGATGCGGTGCGTGCGCACGGGGGATTGCTCGACATTTGGTTCAGGGCGGAGTCCGGATCGCCGCCGTCGGAGCCGGCCCGCTACGACGCCGTGATGGTCTTCGGCGGCGCGATGCACGCCGACCACGAGCGCAAGCACCCCTGGCTCCGCGACCAGAAGGCATTGCTGCGGGGCCTGCTGGAGCGCGGCGTGCCGACGCTCGGCGTGTGCCTCGGCGGCCAGTTGCTCGCCGAGGCGGCGGGCGCGACGGCGCGCCGTGCGCGCGAGCCGGAGATCGGGTGGCACGAGGTCGAGGTCACGCCCGAGGGCGGCGCCGACCCGCTGCTCGCCCCCGTCGCCCCTGCGTTCACCGCGTTCCAGTGGCACAGCTACGAGTTCCCGTTGCCTGCGGGGGCGACGGCGCTCGCGCGAAGCGCCGTGTGCCTTCAGGCGTTTCGAGCCGGGAGCGGCGTGGGCATCCAGTTCCACGCCGAGGTCGGCGCAGCCGACGCGGAGGCCTGGATCGACGACTACCGCAGCGACGAGGACGCGGTGCGGATCGGGGTCGACCCCGACGCGCTGCGGCGCGAGACGCGGGCGTCGATCGGCCCATGGAACGAGTTCGGCCGCGCCTTCTGCGCGCGTTTTCTGGACGCCGTCCCGCGCCCGCGTTAGGTTGCTTCCTACGTCGGCATGTCCCGTCCGAAGATCACATTGGCCAGGGTCGCCCTAGTCGCCGCATTGCTCGTGGGGGCGCTCGCGGTCGTCGGCGTGGTCGCCTGCGGCGAGGACTCGAAAAACGCTGCAAACACGGGCGAGGCGGACCTCCAGACAGTCAGCTTCCAGGAGCCTGAGGATCCGGGGCCCGATCCGTTCACGAAGCCGGCCGACGTCGAGGGCGACGAGGAGGTCGACCTGCCGGCGAGCGGAAGCGGCAGCAAGCAGCCCTTCGGCGGCAGCGGCTCCAACCGGGTCTGCGATCGCGACAAGCTGATCCGCTTCCTGAAGCGCAACCCGGAGGTCATGAGGGAGTGGGCTCGCGTGCTCGGGGTCCGGCCGACCTTCCGCGCCGTCCGCAAGTACATCGCGAAGCTGCATCCCGTGACCCTCACGCGCGACACGCAGGTCACCAACCACGGCTACAAGAACGGCCGGGCCGTGCCGTTCCAGGCGATCCTCCAGGCCGGCACCGCCGTGCTCGTCGACAAGTACGGCACGCCTGTGGTTCGCTGCTTCTGCGGGAACCCGCTCGGGCCGGCGGTGTTCACGCCGAGCGCGAAGTGCAACGGCTGCCCACCCGAGTACAAGCCGCCGCGACAGTGCAAGTACCGGCGCTCAGGCGACTACGACGAGACCTACTATCGCCGCGACTACTACAGCAACGGTGACTACGACGAGGTCTTCATCAGGCGCACGCGGCGAGGCCGCTACAGCAATTGCTACGAGGCATATCCGGATCCACCGACCGTGACGCTCATCAACGTGTTCCGCGCGCCGCCGCCGGAGCCCGATCCAGAGCCGCCCCCGACCACGACCGCGCCCGCGCCCGCGCCCCAAACAGGCGGCCTGCAGTGCGATCCCCCACGTTCACAGCTCGAGGCCGAGCAGTGCGCAGCTCAGCGAGGTGAGACCCCGCAGAACACGCCGGTCCCGGATCCCGAGCCGACACCCACGACCCCCCCAGAGGCCCGTCCCGAATGCAGCGATGGCCTGGACAACGAGGGCGTGCCGAATCTGATCGACGGGGACGACCCGAACTGCCAGTGAGGGCCGCTACTCCGGCGTGACGTAAGCGCCGGACAGGCCGCCGTCCACCATGAAGGTGGAGGCGGTCACGTACGAAGACTCGTCGCTTGCGAGGAAGACCGCGGCGTTCGCGATCTCGTGCGCCTCCGCGAAGCGCCCCATCGGCAGATGCACGAGCCGCCGCGCGGCCTTCGCCGGATCCTTCGCGAACAGCTCCTGTAAGAGCGGCGTGTTCACCGGGCCCGGGCACAACGCGTTGACGCGCACGCCGCGGCGGGCGAACTCGACTCCCATCTCGCGCGACATCGCCAGCACCGCGCCCTTCGACGCGGTGTAGGAGATCTGCGATACGGCCGCGCCCATCACCGCGACGAACGAGGCCGTGTTGATCACCGAGCCGCCGCCCGAGTCGAGCAGGTGCGGGATCCCGTGCTTGCAGCCGAGGAAGACGCTGCGGACGTTCACGTCCTGGACGCGCTGCCACGCCTCGGCCGGCGTCTCCAGCACGGATGAGTCGTCGGTCGGGTTGATGCCGGCGTTGTTCCAGACAACGTCGATGCGCCCGTACTCGGCCTTCGCGCGCTCGAACATGTCGCGCACCTGGTCCTCGTCGGTGACGTCCGCCTGGATCGTGAGGTCGCCCTCCGCGCCCCCGGCGAGGTCGACGCCCACCACCTTCGCCCCCTCGCGCGTGAACAGTCGCGCGGCCTCGGCGCCGATGCCGCTCGCGGTGCCGGTGATCACGCATACCTTGCCGTCGAGCCTGCTCATTTCGCGCCTAGTCCTCCTCGGTCGCGTAGAAGACGTTCTTGACGTCCGTGTAGTGCTCGAGCGCGTCCGGCCCCAGCTCGCGCCCGACGCCCGATTGCTTGAAGCCGCCGAACGGCGTCGCGACCCGCACCGAGCTGTTCGAGTTGATCGAGAGCACCCCCGTGTCGAGAGCGCGGGCGACGCGCAGCGCGCGGGCGCCGTCGCGGGTCCAGATCGAGCCGGACAGGCCGTAGATCGTGTCGTTGGCGATCGCGACCGCCTCGTGCTCGTCCGCGAACGGGATCACGCACGCGACGGGACCGAAGATCTCGTCCACGGCCGCGCGGTCGGTGTTCGCGATCGGCGCGAGCACCGTCGGCGGGTACCAGTATCCCGGCCCGTCCGGGGCGGAGCCGCGGATCGCGACCTTGTCTTCGTCCGGCACGTACGACGCGACGGTGTCGCGCTGGCCCGCCGAGATCAGCGGTCCCATGTCGGTGCGCTCGTCGAGCGGGTCGCCGACATTCAGCTCGTCCACCGCGCGCTCGAGGGCTTCCAGAAAGCTGTCCACGGCGGAGCGCTCGACGAGGATGCGCGAGCGCGCGCAGCAATCCTGCCCGGCGTTGGCGAACACCGCCATCGGCGCGGCCGCCGCGGCCCGCTCGATGTCGGCGTCGGCGAAGATCACATTCGCGGACTTGCCGCCCAGCTCGAGCGTCACCCGCTTGATCGTCCCGGCGGCGCCCTGCGCGATCCCGCGCCCGACCTCCGTCGAGCCGGTGAACGCGACCTTCGCCACGTCCGGATGCTCGACGAGCCGCCTGCCGACGACGCTGCCGGGCCCGGCGACGACGTTGAGCACTCCCTCGGGAAGGCCGGCGTCGAGTGCGATCCGCTCAAGCTCGAGCGCGGTCAGCGGCGTCAGCTCGGCCGGCTTCAGCACGATCGTGTTGCCCGCCGCGAGCGCGGGCGCGACCTTCCACGATGCGATCACGAGCGGGAAGTTCCACGGGACGATCAGGCCCACCACGCCGAGCGGCTCGCGGAAGGTCATGTCGACGCCCCCTGCGACAGGGATCGTCTGTCCCAGCAGGCGCTCGGGCGCGCCCGCGTAATAGCGGTAGGTGGCGACCACCATCTCCATCTCGCCGCGCGCGTCGGCGATCGGTTTACCGGCGTTGCGCGCCTCGAGCGTCGCGAGCTCACCCGAGCGCGCCTCGAGCGCGCCGGCGAGACGGTGCAGCAGCGCGGCCCGGTCGCCGGGCGACACGGCCCGCCACGCCGGGAACGCCGCCTTGGCGCGGGCAACCGCGGCGTCCAGTTCCTCGGCGCCGGCGCGCGGGACCTCGGCCATGACCTGCTCGGTCGCGGGCTCAACCACCTGGATCACGGGACTGAGGGTAGCCACAAGCGGGCGATGGGCTTCGTCGTGGTCACTTTTACCGGCAGGGCCTGTACAAAAACGGCCACGGCGCCGAGTCAATCGCGGCTCGGCGGGTCAGAGGCTAGCCGCGTTCGAACATGCGACGGCGCTCGTAGTCCGTGACGACCTCGTCGAACAGGCGCTGCTCGGTCTTGCCGTAGTTGAGGTAGTGGCGCCAGACCGCCTCGCCGAACGTCTCGCGCGCGAAGTCGCTTTGCTCCCACAGGTCGACCGCCTCGCGCAGCGTCGAGGGGAAGGGCTCGGCCCCCGCCTCGGCATAGGCGTTGCCCTTCAGCTCCGGCCCGGGGTCGGTGTTCTGCTCGATCCCGTCGAGACCAGCCGCCAGGAGTGCGGCGTAGCCGAGATAGGGGTTGACGTCCGCGCCCGGGATGCGGCACTCGGCGCGCCGCGACGCGCCGTGCCCGACCACGCGAAATCCGCAGGTGCGATTGTCGCGCCCCCACGAGATCGAGGTCGGCGCCCAGCTCTCGGTCGCGTAGCGCTTGTAGGAGTTGATCGAAGGCGCGACGAACAGCGCCAGCTCCCTGATCCGCGCGCGCATGCCGCCGAGGTAGTGCCGGAAGGTGTCGGTCTCCTCATGGCCGTCAACGAAGACGCTCTCCCCGCTTTCCGCGCCGACGAGGCTCGAGTGGATGTGGCAGGAGCTGCCGATGTCCTTCTCGGACGGCTTCGCCATGAACGTCGCCGAGATGCCGTTCAGGAAGGCGATCTCCTTGACGCCGTTCTTATAGATCGTGTGGCGATCCGCCGACGTGACGGCATCCGCGTAACGGGTGTTGACCTCGTGCTGGCCGTACCACGCCTCGCCCTTGGAGAACTCGACCGGGATCCCCGCCTCGTGCATGCCGCGGCGGATCGGCCCGAGGTACGCCTCGTCCATCGTCGTGGCGAGGATGTGGTAGTCGAGGATGTAGGGAATCGTGGGCGTGAGGCCGCTGTAGTCCTTCTCGTGCGCCTCGGCGTAGCTGTCCTTGTAGAGGTAGAACTCGAGCTCCGACGCGAACATCGGCGTGTAGCCCATCGCATGCGCGCGCTCGTACTGCGCGATCAGCACCTGGCGGGGAGAGGCGACGACCGGCGAGCCGTCGTGATTCGCGACGTCACAGAGCACGAGCGCGCTGCGATCGAGCCAGGGGATCCGGCGCAGCGTTCCCATGTCGGGCACGATCGCGAAGTCGCCGTAGCCGTCCTCCCAGTTGGCCATCTCGTAGCCGGGGATCGGGTCCATCTCCATGTCGAGCGCGAGCAGGTAGTTGCAGCCCTCGACGCCGTGCTCGACCACGTCGGCGAGGAAGTACTCGGCCTGGATGCGCTTGCCGAACAGGCGGCCCTGCATGTCGGTGAATGCCGTGACGATCGTGTCGATCGCGCCGTCCTTCACGTCCTTGCGCAGGTCGTCGAGCGTCAGCATGCCGGCGGTCCCGCCCGGGCCGCCGGGGCGTGGTGCCCCTGCATTCACCCCTTGCGAGTTATCGGCCGCCATCACTCCGTCTCAGTCGCATCGCCCATGGCGATCAATCGCGTGTGACCTCATCCTCCTCGAGCGTCCGCACCGGACCCTGGTACTTGTTCTTGGCGGAGACCAGGTACCAGATGCCGAAGATAAGTGGGATCACGATCGCAAGGGGCGTGTAGTTGACAACGGTCGAGTCGAAGTCCGAGTTCCAGGGCAGGCCCGCGGGCGTGTACGGCAGGTTGAGGCTGTACACCACCACGATCACGAACAGGATCGCGAGCACGTTTACGAGCTTGTACCTGGCGCCCAGGGTCCACGGTCCCGGCTGAAACGCGTCACCGGCCCTCAGCCTCAGATACACCGGGATGATGTATGCGAGGTAGAGGCCGACCGTGCAGATCCCGGTGATCGCGAAGAACGCGAACGGGATGTCCTTCGACCCCCAGAGCGCGGGGATGGTGATCAGCAAGGCGAAGAACGACACCGCGATCACCGCGTACATCGGCACCCGGTCACGATTGACCCGGCCGAACAGCGACCACCCTGGAATCGCCCGGTCGCGCGAGAAGGCGTACCAGGTCCGTGAAGCGCTTGTCAGTCCGGCCGCGACGCAGAAGACCTGGCCGATCGTGGCGATCAGGATCACCATTTTCGCCGCCCAAGGATCCAATGCGCTGGTGAAGATGGTGCCCACGAACCCGGCACCCTCGTTGATGGCCTCGACGTCCGTGGCCGCGAACAGGAAGGCCAGGATCACGAACCAGCCGATCAGGGCCGAGAAGAAGACTGAGCGCCACACACCCTGGGCTGCCGCCGTGGCGGCATCGCGGGTCTCTTCGGCCGTGTGCGCCGAGGCGTCGTAGCCGGTCTGGGTGTACATCGCCAGGAGGAATCCGACCGGCAGGACCAGGAACCAGAAGCCGAAGCTGCTGGTGGAGCCATCGAAGGCGCCGTTGTTGTTGATGCGCTCGCCGAACACGAAGCCGGCGTCCTGGTGGCTGTCAGGCACGAACACCAGCAACCCGATGATCACCGCCACGCCGAGGACGTGCCAGCCCACCGAGATGTTGTTGAGCACCGCAAGGGTTCCATGCCCGAAGATGTTCAACGTCGTGACGAACGCGAGGATGATCAGGAAGAGAAGGAACGTCTCGGGCAGGGCGTGCACGGTGTCGCCGAAGTTGACGCCGAGCACATCGACCGTATAGAGGCCCAGCAGGAAATAGAGGAAGAAGGCTGCGCCGTACGCCACCGAGGCCACGATGCCCACGAGGCCGACGATGTTGAACCAGCCGGTCATCCAGCTCCAGCCCTTGCCGCCGAGGTCATGGGCCCACCAGTACGGGCCCCCCGCGGTTGGATACCTCGACGTCAGCTCCGCCATCGAGAACGCCACCATCAGCACGAAGAAGCACAGCACGGGCCACCCGATCGACGCCGCGATCGGGCCGCCGTTCTGCCACGCGAAGGCGAACGTCGTGAACGTCCCGGCCAGGACCGAGATGATCGTGAACGAGATCGCGAAGTTCGTGAACCCGCCCCAGGCCCGTGAGAGGTCCTGCCTGTACCCGAGCTCCGCGAGCTGGCGCTCGTCCTGATCGGCGCTGCCGACCGGTCGGCCCGGCATCTCAGATGTACTCATCGAACCAACCATCTCCCCTCAAGTCGCCCAGCCGGCCACGGTGCCCGCGACACGGCCCTCTCTTGCAACAAAAGTTACGCTTTCGGGCGGGCCACTGTCAATAGGACCTTTTGTCCAAGAAACCTTGCATGCATCTGTCCACACCGAGGTCGCGATCGTGGGGGCCGGCGTGGCCGGCTCGGCGGTTGCGCTGGCGCTCGCGCGGCGAGGCGTGTCGGTGGCCTTGCTGGAAGCCGAGCCCGAGCCCGGGCTGGCTGCGAGCGGGACCAACTCGGGCATCCTCCACACGGGGTTCGACTCCGCTCCAGGGGAGTTGGAGACGGAGCTGATCCTGAGCTCGGCGCAGCTACGCGACCCGGTCCTCGTTGCCCTCGGGCTGCCGGTCCTCCACTGCGGCGCGCTGATGCGCGACGCGCCCGTGGCCGTCGTGGCAAACGCCCGGCGCAACGGAGTGCCGATCTCGGTGACCCGCGACGGGTCGCTCGAGGTGCCGGGCGAGTCCGTCACCGACCCGGTCGCGTACACCCTCGGGCTCGTGGCCGCCGCGCGCAGCCACGGCGCCGAGGTGCGCACGGGGTTCGCGGTGGGCGCGCTGCGGCGCGAGTCTGGCGACTTCACGATCGAGAGCGCCGGCGGCGATCGCCTGCGGGCCGGGACGGTCGTCAACTGCGCGGGCCTTCATGCGGATACGGTCGCGCGCCTTGCGGGAGACGACTCGTTCGCGATATACCCCCGTAAGGGAGAGTTCCTCGTGTTCGACGCGTCGCTCGATCGGATTCTCCTACCCGTTCCGACGAAACGCACCAAGGGAGTGCTGGTGTTCCCGACGATCGACGGCAAGGTGGTGGCTGGGCCGACCGCGGTGGACCAAGAGGACAAGGACGACTGGTCCGTGAGACCCGCGGCGCGGCGCGACGTCCTTCCCGGCGCGATCGCGATGTGGCCACCGCTGGAGGGGGCGCAGCAAATCGGTGAGTACGCGGGGCTGCGGCCCGCAGGACGTGGCTTCAACTACCTGATCGCACCGTCGCGCGCCTGCGAAGGCCTCGTCAACGTCGCGGGAATCCGCTCGACGGGGCTGACCGCCTCGCTCGGAATCGCGGAGCATGTCTGCGCGATCGTGCGCGGGCTTGGCGTACGGCTCGGCGACCAGCGCCCACTTCACCCGGTCCAGGCGCCGGCGCCGGCGCCGGGAGCACCGTGGTGGCGACGGGTCGCGGAGCATCGCGCCGCATGACCCTCCTGCTCGGCATCGACGAGGGCACCTCGGCAGTGAAGGCGATCCTGTTCGACGCCGAGTTGCGACCGCTGCGCGAGGCACGGCGCGAGAAGCCGTTGCGCCACCCGCGTCCCGGCTGGGTGGAGCAGGATCCCGAGGACATCGTGCGCGCCGTCGTCGAGGCCGTCGCCGAGGTGCTCGAAGGCGCGCCCGGAGAGGTCGTGGCGTGCGGGCTCGACCATCAGGGGGAGTCCGTGCTCGCGTGGGATGCCGAAACCAAGCAGGCCCTGACGCCGGTCGTGACCTGGCAGGACAAGCGCTCGCAGGAGATCCTCGACCGCGTCGAGAAGGACGGGCTCGCCGAGGAGATCCAGGAGCGCAGCGGCCTCCCGCTCGACCCGTACTTCTCCGCGGGGAAGCTCGCGTGGCTGCTCGACCACGACGAGCAGGTGGAACGTGCGCACGCGGCCGGGACGCTGCGGATGGGCACGGTGGACTCGTTCCTCAGCGACCGGCTCGGGGCCGGCTTCTGCACGGACCCGGCGACCGCGTCCCGCACCCAGCTCGGCGCCCCGGAGTGGGACGCGCGCCTGCTCGAGGTGTTCGGCATCCCGCAGGAGGTCCTGCCTCGGATCCTCGACACCGCGGGCGACCTTGGAACGCTGCGACATGACTCGTGGCCGGTGGAGCTGCCGTTGCGAGCGCGCTGCCCCGACCAGCAGGCCGCGCTCGCGGGGGCCGGCTGCGTCGAGCCCGGCCGCACCAAGGCGACATACGGCACGGGAGTGTTCGTGCTCGCCAACGTCGGCGCGGACCGGCCGGCCGCCGTGGGCGGCCTGCTCCCGACCGTCGCATGGCAGGTCGGCGGAGCGGTCGAGTGGGCGCTCGACGGCGGGGTGTTCACGGCCGGCGCGCTGCTCGACTGGCTCACGCGCGATCTGGGGCTGGCTACGGACGCGGGCTCCTTCGCCAAGATGGCCCGGGAGGTCGAGGACGCGGGCGGCGTGCGAGTGCTGCCGGCCCTCTCCGGGCTCGGCGCGCCGTGGTGGCGGCCCGGCGCCCATGCGGCCCTCGCGGGGCTGACCGCCGCGGCGCGACCGGCGCACGTGGCGCGCGCGACCTTCGAGGCGATCGCGTGGCGGGTCGCCGACATCGTCGCCGTGATCGGGGAGCAGTCGCCGGTCGACGTCCTGCGGGTCGACGGCGGGCTGACCCGCGAGCCACTGCTCCTCCAGATGCAGGCCGACTTCACCGGCGTGCCGGTCGAGCGCGGAGCGGTGGATGCGACCGCGACCGGAGCCGCAGCGCTGGCCGCCGTCGGCGCCGGCCTGTGGCCTTCGACCGCCGCGATCGCCGGGCACATTCCCACGGGCGAGCGCTTCGAGCCGGCGCGCGACGCGGCCTGGCGCGCGAGCGAACATGCGAAGTGGCGAGAGTTCGTGGGGCGCGCCGCGGAGCTGTGACCGTCGCACCGCGCGATCAGCCGCTGAGTGCCTCACATCGTTCCCAGAGGCGCTCGCGTTCGGCGTCGCTCTCCCTGGTCCACGGGACCCGATGCGTCGGGCGAACTCGGCGGTCGTGCCAGAACCCCCCGGTCGAGCGTGCGGCCACCGGCGCTGCCCCGAGCCAGACGATCGTGTCCGCTCCCTCCCGCGGTGAGCGCAGCAAAGGCTTCGTCACGCGATAGAAGCGCGGCAGCGACGTCTCCACGCCGGGGGTGTCAACCCACCCGGGGTGCATCGAGTGCACGACCACCCCGGTGTCGCCCAGGCGCTGCGCCCAGAGCTCGGTGAGGATCACCTGGGCGCGCTTGGTACGCGCGTAGGCGCGCGGCCCGTCGTAGTCGCCGCGCTCGGACTCGAGGTCGTCGACGTCGATGCGCTGCGAGTACATGCCGCCTGAGGAGACGTTCACGATCCTGGCGGGCGCGCTGTCGATCAGCACCGGGGTCAGGAGATTGGTCAGCAGGAACGGCCCGAGCACGTTCGTGGCAAAGGTCAACTCGATCCCGTCGACCGATTCACGGCGCTCGCCCAGCAGGACGCCCGCGTTGTTCACCAGCAGGTGGAGGCTTTGCCCGGTCGCCCGGAAGCGCGCGGCGACCTCACGCACGGAGGCGAGCGAGCTGAGGTCGCCGATCCACACGTCGACGTCGTCGTTGCCGGTCCGTGCCGCGATCGCGGCCCGCGCGCGCTCTCCCCGGTGGGCGTCCCGGGCGAGGATGCGGACAGTCGCGCCGCGGCTCGCGAAGGCCTCGGCCGCCGCCGCGCCCAGCCCCGCGGTGGCGCCCGTGACCAGCACCGTGCGGCCCTCCATCGACACGTCGAGGTCGGCCGCGTCCCACATGGGTCTGCGCGCCGCGTAGCCGATCCGGGTATACCCGGGGGCGACCACGCGATCGAGAATGGTGTCGATCAGTGAGCCGATCACGCTCGGTTTGCGAATAGAAGAGACGTATGGATCATCACACCTGTTCAGCGAAGCGATGACGAGCGCGGCCGGGCGTGTTGCGTCGGTGCCGGCGGCGACCGGCGGCGATGGCGCCCTGGGGCGCCGCGTGCGCACTGTGCCGATGATCTTTTTCGGGTTGATCGTTGCGACCGTTGCCCTGCCCGCTCTGGTGGTCGCCGCGTTCGCGGCCGACGTTCTGCGCCGCCGCCGGTGGGTGGCGCTGCGCCTCGTCGCGATGCTCTGGGTCTACCTCGCGGCGGAGGCCGCCGGCATCCTCGCCCTGCTTGCGATCTGGCTCGTGGCAGGACCGCCCGGCGACGCACGGCGGCGGCGGATCGTGGACTGGACGTACGCCGTGCAGAGCGCTTGGACCGCGGTGCTCCTTGGAGCGCTGCGGCGAGTCTTCTCGCTGCGCCTCGAGGTCGAGGGCGACGAGGTGATCACACCGGGGCCGGTGCTCGTCTTCATGCGCCACGCGAGCATCGTCGACACTTTGCTGCCCGCGGCGCTCGTGACGCGCGGGCACGGCACCCGGCTTCGATACGTACTGAAGAAGCAGTTGCTGTGGGATCCCTGTCTCGACATCGCGGGCGGGCGGCTGCCGAACGCATTCGTGGGCCGCGGCTCGGGGGACCCGGCGCGCGAGATCGCGCGCGTGCGCGCCCTGACGCGCGGCCTCGGCCCGCGGGACGGCGTGCTGCTCTACCCCGAGGGCAAGCGCTTCACCACCGCGGTGCGCCGACGCGAGCTGGAGCGGATCGCCGCACGCGGCGGCGAGCTCTACGAGCGAGTGCGCGGCATGACCAATGTCTTGCCGCCTCGCCTCGGCGGGTCACTCGCGCTCCTGGAGGGCGCGCCTGACGTCGACGTCGTCGTCTGCGCGCATCACGGACTGGACGGGCTCGCGCGGGTCGCGGACCTATGGAGTGGCGATCTGGTGGGCCGCGAGGTCAAGGTGCGCTTCTGGCGATGCCCGCGCGCCACGATCCCGCTTGCGCGCCACGCGCGCGTGGACTGGCTGCTGGGCCAGTGGCAGCGGGTCGACGACTGGGTCGGGCGGGCGTCGGCCACGGGCCTGGATTGACACGCTCATGGCGGTCGGGTTAGGGTCGCGCCACACGACGGTGGCGTGGGGTCGCCGGCACGAATGCCTGAGGAGTCAAGGAAGATGCCTCCACAACGCCGTACGCGGCTTTCATCTCGAGCACCGATCGCGAAACCGGTCGTGGTCGCTGCGATCAGCGCCGTGTTTCTCTGGGCTTGTGCTGCGGCGCAGGCGCTCGACTTCTCCGGTCCCACCACACATGCGGTGGGATCCGCACCGCAGGCGATCGCCTCGGGCGAGTTCAACGGGGACAGCGATCCCGACCTGGTGGTCGTCAACCAGAGCTCCAACAACGTTTCGGTGCTGCTCGGCGCGGCAGGCGGAGGGTTCACGGCGCCGGCGAACTTCGCGGTCGGGACGACCCCGCTGTCGGTGGCCGTCGGCGAGTTCAACGGCGACTCGGACCCCGACCTGGCGGTCGCGAACGAGGCGACCAACGACGTGTCGATCCTGCTCGGCTCCGCCGGAGGGAGCTTCACGGCGCCCACCAGCTTCCTCGTCGGCGCGACGCCGCAGTCAGTGGCGATCGGCGATTTCAACGGCGACTTGGACCCGGACCTCGCGGTGGTCAACGAGGGCTCGGGCAACGTCTCGATACTGACCGGCGCGGTCGGCGGGACCTTCAGCGCGCCGACCAACTTCGGCGTCGGCGGCCTCCCCAGAGCGGTCGCCGTCGGCAACTTCAACGGCGACGCCGACCCCGACCTCGCGGTCGCGAACGAGGCGACCAACAACGTCTCGGTGTTGACGGGTGCCGTGGGGGCGACCTTTACCGGACCGGTCAACTTCAGCGTCTGCAGTGGCCCGACCGCGCTGGCGGTCGGGCAGCTGAACGGGGACGCCGACCCGGATCTGGCCGTCGTCAACGAGCTGTGCCACAACGTCTCGGTGTTGACGGGCGCGACCGGCTCCACCTTCTCGACACCGTCCAACTTCCCGGTCGGCAACCTGCCCGACGATGTCGCCATCGGAGAGTTCAACGGCGACGCGAAGCCGGACCTCGCGGTCGCCAACCAGGGATCGGACAACCTGTCGGTCCTGACGGGCGGTACGGGCGGCTTCGTAGGGCCCACCACCTTTCTCGCGGGCGACAACCCCACGGCCGTCGCCGTCGCCGATTTCAACGGAGATCTGCTTGCCGATCTGGCGGTCACGAACGAGCTGTCGAACAATGTCGCGATCCTGCTCGGGTCGGCGGGCGACGGCTATCCGCGCACCAAGGGCGCCACTCCGGTCCGCGTCTCGCTCGTGCCCGCATATGCGGCATGCACGGCGCCGAACCGCATACACGGCCCTCCCGCGCTCGGCGGAGCCGCGTCGAACGCCTCATGTGCTCCCCCCGTGCAGACGTCGAGCCGGCTCACCGTGGGCACGCCTGAGTCGAACGGTGCCGCGGTGAACTCGACGGGGTCGATCCGGCTCACGGCCGTCGTCGGAGTTCCGGGTCCGCCCGATGACTCGGACATCGCGATCGACGTGAACATCGCGGACGTGCGCTGCAACGGCGTCGTGGCGACCTGCGGGGCCGCCAACAGCGCGGGCGGCGCCGACTACACGGGAGAGCTGACGCCCAACGCAGACGTGCGCTTGACGGACCACTTCAACGCCGTCGCAGCGGGTGGCGGGACGAACACCGCCACGGTCGAGGCCTTCACGCTAGCGGGCATCGTGCAGGTGCCGTGCTCGGCGACCGCGTCCACGGCGGTCGGGGCCACCTGCGCGCTTTCCACGACGCTCGATGCGCTTCGCCCG
The DNA here is from genome assembly GCA_963724065.1 of uncultured Solirubrobacterales bacterium. Taxonomy (GTDB): domain Bacteria; phylum Actinomycetota; class Thermoleophilia; order Solirubrobacterales; family JBBDJG01; genus DASRIA01. The sequence continues at coordinate 194,064 of CAVRTB010000001.1, read as the reverse complement.
GGTGCGGTCCTCGACGGGCGGCGCGCCACGTGGCAGCTCGGTCAGCTCGAACTGCAGGACGGCGGAGCGGACGGACAGGCGTCGACGACGCCCAACAGCCGGTTTGCCGTACAGGGCATCTTCGTGCCCTGAGCGGCCGGCGCTAACCCGCCCGCGACCGCTTGGCCCTGACCTGGACCGCCTGACGCGTGCGGACTCCCGCGCGCGGCCGGGATGAGACGACCCTGCCCTTCCCCCGCAGGCGGTAACGGCAGCCGGCGCGACGCAGCTTCTTCCTCGCCTGGCGCACGTTCAGGCCGCGCAGTGCGGGCACCCGGCAGGACGGCTTGGCCGAGGGCTTCGATGTGGACGACTTGGGAGCGACCGGCAGCGACGGGGTGGCCGCCGGCGCGACGAAGGTGCCGCCGGCCTCGATGCGGCCGATCTTGTTCCCGATGAACTCGGTGAACCACAGCGCGCCGTCAGGCCCCGCGACGATCGATCCGGGCTCGCTGCCGGGAGTCGGGATCGTGAACGCAGTGATGGAGCCGGTCGTCGTCATCCGGCCGATCTTGTCCGTGCCGGTCTCCGTGAACCACAGCGCGCCATCGGGCCCGAGCGCGATTCCAGATGGACCGCTCCCGGTCGGGCCGAACTCCGTGATCGGCAGCCCGACCGTAGGGATCCGCCCGATCGCGTTCGCGCCGAACTTCGTGAACCACATCGCGCCGCCCGACGCGGCGATGCCCGAAGGGTCGCTCCCGGGAGGGAGGTCGTACTCGGTGATGTTGCCGGACATCGTGATCGCCCCGATCTTGTTCGCCTCCGACTCCGTGAACCACAGCCGCCCGTCCGGGCCCGGGGTGATGTCGCCGGGACGGAACCCGGCGGGAAGCGGGTAATGGGTGATGCTGCCGTCAACCGTGATCCGGCCGATCATGCTGGTGCCGTTCTCGGTGAACCACACGGCGCCGTCCGGGCCCGCCGCGATCCCGTCCGGCCCGCTGCCCAAGGGCAACTCGTACTCGGTGAACGCGCCCGCGGTGGTCACGCGCCCGATCTTCGGCGGGTTGGCGGCGAACTCGGTGAACCACAGCGCACCGTCGGGGCCCGTGGTGATCTCGGCCGGTCCGCTCACCGGAGTCGGCGTCGGGAACTCCGTGATCTCCCCTGCTGTCGTGATGCGCCCGATCCGGTGCCCGTTCTCCTCGGTGAACCAGAGGGCTCCGTCAGGGCCGAGCGTGATACCCGCCGGCTGGCTCACCGGCGTGGGGACCGGGAACTCCGTGACCGCGAGCGCGGTCGCGGGCGTGAGCAGGACGACCAGTGCCATGAGCGACCCGATCGCGAGCCGCCACTTTTCCCCGACGCTTCCGTGACCACCGGTCATGCTTGCCTCCGTGCCCCGTCCTTGGATGAACTGACAATCGCTCGGTACCCGAGCCGTCCGTCCAGGCGACCCTAGCCACCTGGCCCGGTATGGGTCAAGCGGGTCGGGGCGTGGTCCGCGTGGGTGGAATCCTGCTCTCGGCGGCCCCTGCGCACATCAGGGGCCGCCGAGAGCCGGCACCCTGAACCGAGGGCCGCCGTGGACGTGGACGCTCCGGGACGCTCGATCAGGGAGGATGTGTCGATGGCAGACCAGCCCCCGACCCGCAGCGTCAAGATCCCCGAGGACGAGCGCGGCGGTTGGTCCTCGGACCGTCCGCGGCGTGACGGGGCGCCGCGCCAGCCCAACCTCTCGGTTCGCTGCCGCGTGCTCAAGCCCGCAACCGAGATCCGCTACTCGCCGGGAAGCATTCTGATGATCGCCGCGCCTTCGCCGGTCGAGCGCGATCGACTCGCCGAGCGCCTCGACAACCGGGCGTCGCTGATGTCGCTCGACAGGGTGCGCGGCCTGATCGCCGGTCAGGTGGCCGAGCAGGACGTCGAGGCACGCGCGCAGGAGGTGCTCGAATCCGCGGTGCTCAAGCGCATCGAGGGCAACGACACCGTCGTGCTCGGCCTCGAGGGCTTCGACCCCGAGGAGCGCGAGCGCTACGTGCGGATCGCGGCCGGCTTGCGCCGCCCCCGGCACCTGATCCTGATCGATGCCAGCCGCGAGGGCATCGACGAGGAGCACCGCGCCGCCCTCAACGAGCTTCGCCGCCGCCTCGACGCAGGTGAGCTCGGAGCCGAGGGCTTCCAGACCGCGCTGCGTCTCGGCGGTGGATCGCTCGGGGAGCTGAAGCGGATCGTCTTCCGCCCGCCCCCCAAGGACGACTGACCCGCCGTCCGTCGCGCGCAGTGAACGCATCGCAAGCGCACGAAGCGTTCGACGTCGCCGTCGTCGGCGGCGGCCTCAGCGGGCTGACCGCCGCAAGACGGCTCCGCGCGGGGGGCCGCTCGGTCGTCGTCCTCGAGGCGCGCAACCGCGTCGGGGGAAAGATGTGGACCGAGGGTGTCGGCGGGCACCGCTTCGACCTCGGGGCGCACTGGATCGGGCCGACCCAGGACCGCATCGCGGCGCTCGCGCAGGAGTTGGGCGTGCGGACCCAGCCCCAGCACCTCGAGGGCAAGTCTGTGCTCCTGTCGCGCGGCCGGCGCCGGACCTTCAAGGGCTCCATCCCGCCGCTGTCACCGCTGGCGCTTGCCGAGCTGGGCGTGGCGCAGGTGAAGCTCGACCGGATGCGCCGCCAGGTGCGCGTCGATCAGCCGTGGCTGCTCGCCGCCGGCGGAGGGCGTGACTCGGAGACGCTCGAGGCCTTCGCGCGGCGCAACCTGCGCACGAGGGACGCCCGCATGTTCCTCGCACTCACGACCGAGCTGGTCTTCGGCGCCGAGCCGGAGGAGCTCTCGTTGCTCTACTTCCTGTTCTACCTACAGTCGGGTGGCGGCCTCGAGTCGCTCACCGAGTTCGAGGGCGGAGCCCAGCAGGACCACTTCGTCGGCGGCAGCCAGCAGGTCTGCGACCGTCTCGCCGACAGCCTCGGCACGACGGTGCGCCTGCACAGCGCCGTCACGGCCGTCGAGCACCAAGGCGAAGAGGTCGTGCTGCACACCGCGACGGGGACGATCCGCGCCCGTCACGCGATCGTCGCCGTCTCGCCGGTGCTCGCAGGCCGCTGGCACTGGGGGCGTCACCTCTCGGCCGATCGTGACGCGCTCGCACAGCGGATGCCGATGGGCGCGTACATGAAGGTCGCGGTCGCATACGACCGTCCCTGGTGGCGCGACGCCGGCCTCTGCGGCATCGCCTATGCGGACACGGGTCCGCTCCAGATGGTCGTCGACGCGACCAACGACGGCGATCCCGGCGGAGTGCTCGCATGCTTCATCACCGGCCGCGCGGTCGAGCGCTACGCGCGCCTCGACCTCCTCACGCGCAAGGCCGCGGTGCGCAGCACGCTGGTCGAGATGTTCGGCCCGCGAGCGCAGCGGTGGACCGCATACGCCGAGTGCGACTGGACCGCCGAGCCCTACAGCCGCGGAGGGCCGGTCGGGCTCATGGGGCCGGGCACGCTCGGCCGCTACGGGCACGTGCTGCGCCGCCCCGAGGGTCTCGTGCACTGGGCGGGCACCGACACCGCGAGCGAGTGGAACGGCTACATGGACGGCGCGATCGAGGCCGGCGATCGCGCGGCCGGCGAGGTACTCGCCCGCTAACGGCCTAGGACGGCCCAGAGCTCGCGGCCGAACGTCCCGCGCTACCGCCTAGAGCACACAGTCCGGGACGTTCGGTGGGGATGTGAGAGCCCGAATGACCGCGACGGTCAGCTGAGCGCGAGCTGTCGTGACAAATCGGGGTTAGCACGTACTAGGGGCCGGCGCTAGTTGAGCGTGCCGGGCGGCAGCACGAAACGCAGCGGTGCGCGGGCTTCCATCGAGCCGCCGTCGGTGATCCGCGACCCGTGCAGGCCACCGCTGCTCGCGGGGGCGACGGCTTGCTCGGCCTTCCCGCCGTTGGCCATGACCCAGGTCATGATCTCCGTGAAGTGGTCGCCCTCGGCGAGGATCGCGGCGCGCTCGATGACCACGCCGCCAGAGGGATGAGGACGCGCCAAACGCTTCAGCAGGGCGCGAATGGCTTCTTCGTCCACGCGCCTAGCCTATTGCTTAGGGCCTAGCGCGGTAGGGCCTAGTAGATCACGGACGGGAAGTAGGACCCGCGCGGCTCCTGGTACTCGCCGCGGGCCATCAGGTTCATCGGCTTGACGGCACGCATTCCCTGCTCGAGGCACCATCCGAACAGGCCCGACTGCAACGGCACCAGCAGCGCGATGGGGTCGTCGCCCGTCGCGGCCGCTCCCAGCAGCAGCGCCTTCATCCCGTCTTCGTCGACGGCCACCCCGTAGGCCATCTGCCAGAAGCCGACGGTCGTCGCGTACGCCACGATCCGCCCGTCGCGGATCGCCACGAACGGCGTGAAGACCTCGGTCGCGTCCCGCAGCGCCCCCGTTCGCTCGACGCCGTGGACCTCCTTGCACAGCGCCTCGCATTCGTCGATGTCCCCGTCGGCCAGCGGCCGCACCTCGACACCGTCCACTGGGCCGCCGCGCGGCTTGCCGCTCATCACGACGCAGGAGGCGACGACGTCGAAGCCGAGTGACTGGTAGAGGGAGAGCGAGCGCATGTGGAAGCCGTCCTGCAAGAGTCGGATGCCGCGCGCATCCTTGCCACGCTCGAGCACGGCCTCCATGAGCTTGCGCCCGACGCCGGCGTTCTGGCCCGCCGGGTCGACCGTGATGGGGCCGACACCGCGGATCGGGTCGCGCTCGTCGAGGAAGTTGGAGCCCACGACGCGGCCGTCGACCTCGGCGACCACGCCCCACACGCGCGGATGCGGGATCCACGCGCTCATCATCCCCACCGCCGCCTCCGGGACAGGGAAGTCCCGCGCGAAACGGTGGTGGTCGTGGATGCTGGCGAAGGCGTCGTAGACGATCTTTGCGCAGGCCTCGACGTCGTCGGGCTGGGCTTCCCTGAGGTTCACCTGCGTAAGGGTACGAAAAGCTCCTGCTTCATGGCGCTGCGACGGACGTGGACCGCCTCTCGGCAAACTCACAGGGCAAGGACTTCGACGTGGCGGGCGTCAAGGAGCACGGGCCCGACGGGCAGCGCCGCATTCCGTAGGACTTCCTCGAATCCGGTGAGCGCGAGCTGCGTTGCCGGTCAGCGTCCGCGGGCGGTCCGTTTGGGCGCGGCGCATCGAGGGGAGAAGACCCTCGTTCTTACCTCGATCGAGCTGGATCCGCGAGCCTCCACGGCAAGCGAACCTCCCGCCTCGCAATACGTTCAGGAGGTTCTCATCGCTACCACCCCCGCCCTCGCGGGCGACACTTCCAGAAGCTAGGACCGGACCACTATGTTCATGTCCAAGCGGCCCGGGAGCCGGGTTCAGGTTCGCTTCATGCCCGGCTGCCTCGTGTGGTCACTGCTGCTGTCGGTGGGCCTCACGATCCTCATCAACGTTCTGATCCGCCTGTTCTAGGAGCCGGCGACTTGAAACACCCAAAGGAGACAGATGACTGATCCCACCATGCCCGAAAAGACCACGGGCGGCCCGCTCGGCAAGCTCGCCGGCAAGGCAAAAGAGGCAGCCGGCTCGGTGCTCGGCAACGAAGCACTGGCTCGGGAAGGCCAGCTCCAGCAAGCCCAGGTGGACGCCGAGGCCGAGGCGGCGCAGGCTGACGTGGAGGCACGTCAGCGCGAAGCCGAAGCCGCGGTCGAGGGCGCCGCGAAAGAGAACGAGCTCGAGCGCGAGCGACTCCGTACCGAGCTTGCCGCCGAGGACCGCGAGGCCGCAATCGACCGCGACGAGGCCACGCGCCTGCGCGAAGCCTCGGAGCAGGCCCAGCACGAAAAGGCCGCAGCCGAGCGCGAGCGACGGCTAAGGGAGTCGGCAGCAGCGACCACGGAGCGGCAGGCCGAGGCTTCGCGCCTGGCCGAGGAGGAGACGGCGAGACGCTTGAAGGACGAGGCGCGCCGCGCTGAAGCGAGAGCCGATTCGATCGACCCTGAGGAGACACGATGACCCTACGCACGATTTCCCGATCCGCCGTCGGCGGTTACGTCAAGCTGGTGCGACTGCCCTTCGACGCCGCCGTCGGGCTGCGCTCGCGCAACGGCACGATCCCTTCCGGCGGGACGATCGCGCTCGACCGCTTCGAGGCGCGCTTGCGGACGATCATGGGCCGGGCACTGCGCGACGATGAGCTGGTGCATGATGGCGAGCGCCGCCGCGTGGCCGCGATCGAGCGCGGTCAGGCATTGCGCTTGAGGGCCGAGGCACAGCAACGATCCGAGCAGGCTGAGGAGCGGCTCTCGCAGAAGGAGAGAGCGGCGGAGCAGCAGCGTCGCGAAGCCGCACGCCGGTCCGCGGATCGTAAGAAGGACGCGGACGAGCGACAGCGGGCGAAGACGCGCCGGATCACCGAGGTCGAGGCGCGTCGCCGGCGCGCGAACGAGAAGGCTGCGCTCACCAGGGAGGAGGCGGTCGCCGATCGCTCCAAGCGCGAGCGGCTCAAGCAGCTCGACAGGGAGTCCGATGCGCTGGCGACGAAGCAGCACGCGCTGGCCGCGAAGAAGGAGGCCGAGCGCCTGCGCCGAGCGGCGAGCAAGACCAAGGCGGCGCGCAAGCAGGGCAGGGTCTAGAGCAACCCGCTCACTCCGGCCGGCACGGCGAGCCGTCGGCGCGCTGTTCGCTCGATCCGTCGATGTACGTGAAGACCACGGTCGTCGTCCACTCCCCGGTCGGCGGGCACACCGGAGGCGTGCGGAAGTAGACGCGGCGCTGCTTGCCGTGACCCTTCGCGTGGCGCTTGATCGTGGCGTCCAGCTCCAGCAGTGACAGGCCGTTGGGCAGGTCGAGGTTCACGGTCACCACCCGGCCCTTGATGTCGTCCCGGTACACGGCCAAGGTCCTTCCCTCGACGCGCACGAGCACGATGATCTGGCGCGGTGCGTTGAAGAACGTGACATTGGTCCGGTCCGCCGGCGTGGAGGCGGTGATCACCCGGCTCGTGGCGAAGCCGAGCCGCGAGCCCCTCGGGCACGCGCGCGCACCCTGGATGCGCACGTCGACGTCCGACGCGCGGCATTGCCGCAGCGCGCGGGTGTCGATCCTGGTGCCGGGATGAAACCGGAACTGGATCCTGGTGATGCGCTTCGGCTTGCCGTTCGGCTCGCCGGGATCGCTCCAGGTCATGAAGGTGTGGATGCCGCCCGAGGCCGCCGGCTGCGTCGGCAGGTAGGCCAGCTCGAAAGTCGAGGAGAACTGTGGGCTCGCGTAGGCCGCCGCTGCCGCGGCGAGCCCTGTGAAGAGGAACAGCAATCCCAGGCGCCTAGGTTTCATGAGCGATCGTGCGACCCTACCCGCTCCCCGCGTCCGCTTTGAAAGCAAGCGCCGCGCGCGGCCCCGTCTTACACATCTCTCAGGGAAACATCACCTCGCGTTCAGGCAAGGCTGCTTCCATCACCGCATGCGCACAACGAGCGAGCGGAGGAGCGGCACATGACGCGGGCCCCCGAACGGATCTGGACGGGCGACTGGCAGGAGCAGTCCGAGGAGGCGCGCCGCGCGGCAGGACGCGCCGCGCGGCCCATCGATGAGGTCGCCGAAGCGCCGGAGCCCACCGCGCCGCAGCCCCCGCCGCCGCGCCGCCGGCGCGTTCGCGGCCCGCGGCTCCTGGTTGCGGCCGGCGGCGCGATCCTCCTGATCGCAGCCGGGGCATTCGCCGGCGCGCTCACCCAGGGCGACCGTGACAGCACCCCGCTTCCGGCTGCGTCCGACCAGCCGGTCACACCGCGCAAGGGACAGACGCGCGCGGGCGCCGTCTACGCAAGCGCGAGCCCGGCTGTTGTCTCGATCAAGGCTGGCAACAGCACGGGCACCGGGTTCCTGATCGACGGCGAGGGCCGAGTGGTGACCAATGCCCACGTGGTGGACGGCAGCGACCGGGTCGAGGTGCGCTTCGGATCCGACGGCGACTCGATCGAGGGTGAGGTCCGCGGGGCGGACGCGTCGAGCGATCTCGCGGTCGTCGAGATCGATCCTGGGCGGGTACCCGCCGCCGTGCGCCCGTTGCGCCTCGCCGACTCCCGGAACGTGAAGGTCGGCGACGCGGCGATCGCGATCGGCAATCCGTTCGGCCTCGACCGCACCGCCACTGAGGGCATCGTCTCGGGCATCGGCCGCGAGATCCGTGCTCCCAACGGCTTCTCCATCGACTCGGTGATCCAGACCGACGCGCCCATCAACCCGGGCAACTCCGGCGGGCCGCTGCTCGACGCGAGCGGGCGCGTGATCGGCGTGAACTCGCAGATCGAGACCGGGGGCTCGAGCGGCAACGTGGGAATCGGCTTCGCGGTGCCGTCCAACACCGTGCGGGAAGTGGTGCCTGTCCTTACCCGCGGCGAGCAGATCGAGCGCGCCTACCTCGGGATACAGACATCGCCGGCGTCAACCTCCAACCAGAGTGGCGCGCAGGTGCAGGACGTCGTGTCCGGCGGCCCTGCCGATCGCGCCGGGATTCGCACGGGCGACGTCATCACGCGGGTCGACGGAGAGGCCGTGGGCGAGCCGTCGGACGTCACGCAGAACCTCTCCGACGACAGTCCCGGCAAGGTGGTGACGATCGAGCTCGAGCGCGATGGGTCGAAGGTCACCGTGAGCGCGACGCTCGGTACACGACCGGCCTCCGCCACTCCATGAGCTTCGCCGCCCCCGGCGTCCTGGTCGCGCTGGTCGTGCTGCCGCTGCTGGCCGTCCTGTACCTGGGCGAGCAGCGCCGCCGGCGCGCGGCCGCGGCGGCGTTCGCATCGCCGGCGCTCCAACCTTCGGTCGTGCCGCGGCGCCCGCGGTGGCGGCGCCACGCGCCGATGACCGCGTTCGCGCTCGCGCTCGCGCTGCTCGTGGTCGCGGCCGCGAAGCCGCAGCGCACCGTGGCCGTCCCGGTCGAGCGCGCCTCGGTGATGCTCACGACCGACGTCTCGGGGTCGATGACGGCGACCGACATCCAGCCGAGCCGCCTCGTCGCAGCGAAGCGCGCGGCGCGACGGTTCGTGGACGAGGTCCCCGACCGCTTGAACGTGGGCCTCGTCGCCTTCAACAGCACGCCCCGTGTGCTCCAGAGCCCGACGCGCGACCGGGAGGTCGTGAAGGCGGCGATCGACAGCATGCAGCCGAGCGGGGGCACGGCGACGGGCGAGGCGATCGCGACCGCGACGTCCGTGGTGCGAGCAGCGGGCGGCAACGAGGGCCGTCGCCCACCGGCGGCGATCATGCTGCTCTCGGACGGAAAGTCGACGAGCGGCCGGGATGCGGTTGCCGCGGCGCGCGCCGCGAAGCGGCTCGAAGTCCCCGTCTATACGGTCGTGCTCGGCACGCAGCAGGGCACGATCACCGTGCCACGGGCCGACGGCAGCACGGCCACTCGTAACGTCCCTCCGGATCCTGATTCGCTGGCCGAGATCGCGCGGGTGTCCGGCGGCAAGGCGTACACGGCGCAGAGTGCGAGCGGGCTCAAGGAGATCTACGAGTCCCTCGGGTCTCAGCTCGGACACGAGCAGCGCAAGCGCGAGATCACCTCTGCCGTGACCGGCGGGGGACTCGTGCTGATGCTCGTCGGCGTCGTGATGTCACTTCGCTGGTTCAACCGGCTGATCTAACGCAAAGGAGAACTGATGAACATGCCCTACGACGAGTCGACCGCCCTCCGCGAGGAGGCGCGCGCGGGCCTGGAGGACGCGCTGCACGAGGTGAAGCGCGTGATAGTCGGACAGGACGGGATGCTGGAACGACTCGTCGTCGCGTTGCTTTCCGGCGGCCACGTCCTTTTGGAGGGAGTCCCGGGCCTCGCCAAAACGCTCACCGTGAAGACGCTCGCGGAGGTCTTGGGCGGGAGCTTCAAGCGCGTGCAGTTCACGCCTGACCTCGTCCCCGCCGACCTCGTCGGGACCCGCATCTACCGCCCGAGCACCGGCACGTTCGACGTCGAGCTCGGTCCCGTGTTCGGCAATTTCCTGTTGGCCGACGAGATCAATCGTGCGCCGGCCAAGGTGCAGTCGGCGCTGCTCGAGGTCATGCAGGAGCGACAGGTCACGATCGGGGGCCAGACGTTCCCGGTGCCGGCGCCCTTCCTCGTGATGGCGACGCAGAACCCGATCGAGGCCGAGGGCACCTATCCGCTGCCCGAGGCCCAGGTGGACCGCTTCCTGATGAAGATCCTGGTTGGGTACCCGAGCCTCGGCGAGGAGGCCGCGGTCGTGGGACGGTCGCTCGGCGACCCCGCTGACGTGCGTGAGTGCCTGTCGCTCGAGAACATCGCGCGCTACAGCGCGGTGGCACGCTCGCTGTTCGTCGATCGCGAGGTGATCGGCTACGCCGTCGCGCTCGCCGACGCGACCCGCCACCCGGCGCAGTACGGGCTGCCCGAGCTGGAGCATCTGATCGAGTACGGCGCGAGCCCGCGCGGACCGATCGGGATGGTCCAGGCCGCCCGCGTGCTGGCGCTCCTGCGCGGCCGCGGCCACGTGTCGACGGCCGACGTCCACGATCTGGCCGCCGACGTCCTCCGGCACCGGATCGTGCCGTCCTACGACGCGCTTTCCGAGAACGTCAGCACCGACGACCTCGTCGAGCGGGTGCTCGAGGCGGTCCCCGAGCCGGCCTCCGACCACATGAGCCTGCGGAGCGCTGCGTGAGCGATCCGGCATTGACCATCCCGGCCGCGCGACAGGGCCCGGGCTCGGTCCCGCAGCAGGTCGTCGACGCCCTCGACCTCGTGGTCGCGCGGCGCACGGCGGGCGTGATGCCGGGCGACCGCCGCGCGGCGGGCGTGGGCTCGGGCACCGAGCTTGCGCTGCTGCGCCCCTACGAGCCCGGTGATGACGTGCGTCACATCGACCCGGCGGCGACCGCGCGGACGGGCGAGCCACATGTGCGCATCCATGTGCCGGAGCGGACACTGACGACGTGGATCGTGCTCGACGTCTCGGCCTCGATGGCCTTCGGCACGGCGGACCGGCTGAAGACGGACGTCGCCGAAGGCGTCGCGCTCGTCGTCGCGCGACTCGGCGTGCGGCGTGCGGGCCGCGTGGGCCTGATGACCTTCGGCGCCGGGGAACGGCGCCTGCTGCCGCCGCGTGCCTCCCGCCGCGGATGGACGGCGGTCCGCGCAGCCCTCGACGGAGGCGTCGCTCCCGACGGCACGCATGAGCCGACGGCGCTTGCCGACGCGCTCGTCCACCTGCGCAAGATCGCCGGTCAGCCCGGGCTCGTCGTGCTCGTCTCCGACCTGCGTGACCAGGAAGGCTGGGTCGCGGCGCTCGGCGCGTTGCGAGCGCGACACTCGGTCCTCGTGGTGGAGCCCAGAGACCCACGGGAGGCTGCCCTCCCGGCGGTCGGTCATCTCGCGCTGGTCGATCCGGAGACGGGCGCGCTCGTCGAGGTCGACACGTCCAGCCACCGGCTTCGTGAGGAGTTCGCGCGGATAGAGGCCGCCGCCCGCGCCGAGGTGGCGGGTGAGTTGCGCAAGCTCCGCGTCGAGCACGTCGTGCTCTCCACCGGCGACGACTGGCTCAGGCAGCTCGGGCGGACGCTGCGATGAGCTTCGCGAACCCGATTTTGCTGATCGCCCTCATGCTGGCCCCGCTCGCGGTGGCCGCGCAGATCCTCGCCGCGCGGCGCAGGCGCCGGCACGCGGTGCGCTTCACCGCGATCCCGGCGCTCAAGCTTGCCGCGGGAACCGTTCCGGCGTGGCGCAGGGTCCTGCCCCCCGCGCTCGCGGTTGCCGCGCTCACCACGCTCGCGCTGGCGCTCGCCAAGCCGCAGCGCACGGTGGCCGTGCCGCTCGAGCGCGCCTCGATCATGCTCGTTACCGACCACTCGCGCTCGATGCTCGCGACCGACGTCGACCCGGACCGCCTGACCGCCGGAAAGGCCGCCGCGCGCACGTTCCTGAAAGAGGTCCCACCCCGCGTGCGCGTGGGCGTCGTGACCTTCTCGGACGCCCCCGACGCGGTGCACGCGCCGACCACGGAGCACGACTTGGCGAGCGCGGTGATCGACCAGCAGGCCGCGGACGGGGCGACAGCCACGGGCGAGGCGCTCCAGGTCGCGGTTGACACGCTCCAGCAGGACCGGCGCAACGGCAGGCGCGCCCCGGCGGCGGTCGTGCTGCTGTCCGACGGCAAGACGACGGCGGGCCGCGATCCGGTCGAGGTCGCCGGAGCGGCCCGCCGCCTGAAGATCCCGATCTTCACGGTCAGCCTCGGGACGCGCGAGGCGACCGTCCCGAATCCCGGCTTCGGGCCTCCACTGGCCGCGGCGCCCGACCCCGAGACGCTCGAGCGGATCGCGGAGACCTCCGACGGTCGCGCCTTCACCGCCGAGAACTCGCGCGAGCTTTCGGAGATCTACAAGGCGCTCGGGTCCCAGCTCAGCACCAAGAAGGAGAAGCGGGAGATCACGAGCGGCTTCGCGATCATGGGCACGATCCTGTTGCTCGGCGCGGCGACGGCGTCGGTGCGCTGGAGCGGCCGGCTGCCGTAGACGCGGTCGCGGAGAACTGACCATGATGGTCGCTCTGCTCACACCGCGATCCAGAAAGGCTGACTGATGGACACCTCCAACCTGCACGGACGGACGGTCCTCGTGACCGGGGCGGGCAGCGGCATCGGCCGTGAGACCGCGCTGCTGGCGGCCCGCCGCGGAGCCGACCTGGCGATCTGCGACGTAGACGACGCAGGACTCGCCGAGGTCGAGACGAGCGCCCGCGCGCTCGGTCGCAGCGTGCTTGCCCGGCACGTCGACGTCGCCGAGCGCGATCAGATGCGCGACTTCGCCGGGAGCGTCCACGCTCAGGCCGGTGGCGTGGACCTGCTCGTCAACAACGCGGGCGTCGGCTTGGCGGCGGGCTTTCTGGACACCGAGCCCGAGGACTGGGATTGGATCGTGGCGATCAATGTGATGGGCGTCGTCAACGGCTGCCACTTCTTCGTGCCGAAGATGGTCGAGCGTGGAATGGGCGGCCACGTTGCGAACCTCTCGTCGATGGCCGGCTTCCACGCGAGCCCGGCGCTCGTCGCCTACACCACCACCAAGTTCGCCGTGCTGGGATTGAGCGAAGCCCTGCGCGAGGAGCTCCGGCCCCACGGCATCGGGGTGAGCGCGATCTGCCCGGGGGTCATCAACACGCCGATCACGACGAACACCCGCGCGCGCGGCACCGCGTCCGACCCGCAGGTGCGCGAGCGATTTGTCGCCCTGTACAAGAAGCGCAACTACGGGCCGGAACGGGTGGCGCGGAACATCCTCAAAGCGGTGGAGCGCAACCGCGCGGTAGCGCCGATCGCCGCAGAGGCATGGATCGCCTATGCGATCAAGCGGGTCTCGCCCCGACTAGCCGGCTGGGCGGCGCGGCGAATCGCTACCGCGGCGCAGTGATGCGAGGGTTGCTTAGAGGGGCTTGACGTTGACTGCCTTGGGGCCCTTGTCCCCGGCCTCGGCGTCATAGGAGACCTTGGCGCCCTCGGTCAACGATTTGAAGCCACTCCCGTCGATCGCGCTGTGGTGCACGAACAGGTCCTTGCTCTGGTCGTCGGGCGTGATGAAGCCAAAGCCCTTGTCGTCGTTGAACCATTTCACGGTTCCGGTTGGCATTGCGGTACCTCCAGGGTTATGTGCTCGGCCACGCGGAGGAACCTCCCTCCTACTACTACGCCAACCTGCACTCTCTCCACCGGGCGAATGCCCGGCCATTTACGCAAAAGCTAACACTTTCACGAAACATTCTCATGGCCGTCCGCGTCTCGCGCGAGCGACTGCATGAACGCTCGGCTCTGCCACGCGTGCACCCGAAGCTGCGTGTGCGCATAGATCCAGGCGCCGGCCCGCGCGAAGCGGCCCCTGCCTCGCAGCCGCGGCGCATAACCCTCGACCTGAACGCTGAGATGCAGCCGCGCGTCGTCAGGGCTGCGAAGGCTCTGCTCTCGGCGCACCCCGATGCGCAGGCACCCTCGGTCGGAGACCGAGGCCGGTGCCACCAGGAGCCCGGAGCCGATCTGCCAACTCACCTCCCCGTGGTCACGATCGAGTGAGTAGCGAGGCGGCTCGAAGCGAATCAGCACCAGTGGCGCCAGGCCCAGCACCAATCGCGGGCCGCGATCGGTAGTCAGCAGTCGCAGAATGCGACGGGAGCGCTGGGGCAGCACACGCCAGTATTGCCGCGCGAGGCACCGGAGACCGTCGCGAGACCACCTGCTGGCAAGGTCCGCTGAACTGATGCAGAAGACCGCGCGTTGGATCGAGCGAACCGGCCCGCTTGTCTCGAGCACGGACTCTTCGGACAAGGAAAGGAGCCGCGCGCCGGAGCGGGATCTCACTCGTGGCGCTCGAGCGAGTCCCCGATCAGCCAGAGCGTCGGGGCCCACAGGCCTACGAACAGCGCCCTGCGCTCGGCGTTGCCCCGCTCGTCCTGATCCACGGTCTTCGCCCGGATCCAGAGGCCGATGCAGAGTCCCACCGAGCCCATCGACGCCGCATGCATCGTCCAGCCGCGAAGTCCGACTTTGCTCATGGCCTTGGTCAGCATGTCATGGGCGTACCCGCGGGGCGGGTCGGGTATGCAACATTGCATGCCACGCCGACCCAGACGCTCTCGCCTGCTTGCCACGGCAGCCTCTTGGCCGGCCGGTGTGGCATTGGCATCATGGCGCTACATGTGGCGGACGACGCCCTTGCACAAGACGGAGGTCACCGGGTCGTCGACCGAAGACGCACCGCCCCCGATCCCGGCGACCGTCGACCAGCGCGAGATCCAGCGGCCTGCCGATGGCGACGGCGCGCTGTTCCATCGGATCTACAGCGCCCGGATCAGGGAGGCGCACCTCTCGCCGGAGGAGTTGTTCGAGCGGTTCACGTCGGATCTGAATCAGGTCGCTCCGCGTGGGTTCGCGCGCTTCGAGAAGGTGCATGGAGAACCTGGACCGCTGAGGATGGGCGATGAGTTCGTGGTGCGGATGCCCGGTCCGTGGGACGGCCCCGTGCGCGTCGTCGATCGCACCCCGACGTCCTTTCGATTCGCGACGCTCGATGAGCATCTGGAGGCCGGCCAGATCGAGTTCAGGGTCTCACGCGAAGAGTTGCTCGAGTTCGAGATCGAGTCGTGGGCACGCAGCGGGGATCGCTGGTCGGATCTGATGTACGACCGGCTGCGCATATCCAAGGAGGTGCAGCTCTACATGTGGACCTCCGTTCTGGAGCGTGTTGTGAAGCTGTCCGGGGGACGCCTCACGGGTGGCCTCCACCTCCGCACCTATCGCGTAGAGTCGCCGCGCGAGGGTGCTGAGCAGCCGTTGGGTCATCTTCGTGCGCGTAAGGCGCTCGAGGAGCTGCACCGGCTCACGCCGAACTTCGAAGTGGGCGCCGCCGAGCGCTTTCCCACCCAGGACGGCTGGCTGACCGACGACTACTGCCAACCCCTGCCCGCGGAGGCGCCCGGAGCGCCGGTGAACGGCGGCAGCTGGGAGGTCGCGCAGGATCTCATGCGCAACTACGAGTTTGCGGATCCCTCGATCGTGCGCGCCGTGTATCACCCCGATAGCCCACTCGAGGAACGCGACATGCTGCTCGAGCTCCGCTTCCATGGCCTGCGATTCCACGTCGGGGTGCGCGTGGGCGACGTGATCGACGAGGTCCGCGAGCTGGGGGGTCGGCGGGTACGAATGTGGGGATGGAGCTACCGGACCCTCCAGGGGCACGTTGAGATGGGTCAGATGGACTACCAGGTGTTGAAATGGCTCGACAGCGGCGAGGTCGAGTTCCGGATCCACGTCGTCTCCCGCCGCGCCCGCACGGCGAACCACCTGATGCGCCTCGGCTTTCGCCTGTTCGGCCGACGCGAGCAGATCCGATTCGCGCGCCGGGCGTGCGAGCGGATGGCGCAGCTGACGGCTGCGCGCCTGGCGCTCGGGCCAGACGCGCGCGTGCCGCTGGTCGCCGAGACGATCACCGTCCAGCCGGCTTCCGAGGCCGACATGGAGAGGGAGCTGAACGAGCTCACCTGATGACGTCCCGCCCTACTTGTAGGCGATACCGGCGCTCGCGGGACCGGTCAGCGGCACGATCTCGACCTCGCGAAAGCCCACTTCCCGGCACCAACCGGCGAAGTCGCTGCCGGTGAAGTCGAAGGCATCGCCGAACTCGATCAGCATGTTGAGCGACATCATCAGACCGAACGCGTTCTCGCGGCGAGCGTCGTCGATGAGGTTCTCGATGACGACGAACGCGCCTCCTTCCGGGAGTGCGTCGTAAGCCGACCGGATCAGCTCCATCTTCCGATCGAGGTTCCAGTCGTGCAGGATCAGGCCCATCGTGATGACGTCCGCGTTAGGAAGAGGATCCGCGAAGAAGTCGCCCGACGCGGCGGTAACGCGGTCGGACAGCCCGGCGGCGGCGATCGCCCTCTCGGCGATCGGCGCGACGACCGGCAGGTCATAGCTCGTGCATTGAAGATGCGGGTGGTGAGTCGCGACGATCGTGCAGAGCTGTCCGGTGGCACCTCCGACGTCGCACAATGTCTTGTGCTTGGAGAAGTCGAACTTCTCGGCCAGCGCGTGGAAGTTGCCGGCCGAGATGCCTTGCATCGCGCCCATGAACTGCTCGAGCCTCGCGGGGTCGCTGTAGAGCTCGTCGAACATCGGCTTGCCGGTGTGCTTGACCTCGTTCTGCGGCTCGCCGCTGCGCAGGGCCTCGGTGAGATCGCCCCAAAATCGATACAGCCGCGCGTTGGCCATCTCGAGGATTCCGCCGATGTAGGCGGGTTGCCGCTTGTCCAGAAACGCCGCGCTGTCAGCCGCGTTGCGATACCGCCCATTCGGCCCGTCCCCGTCCCGCTCCAGGAATCGCAACGCGACGAGCGTGTCGAGAAAGTCATCGATCGCGCGGGGGTGGAGGCCAAGCCGCTCGCCGATCTCCTCACCGGTCATGGACTCAGCGCCGAGATGCGTGAACAGCTCCAGCTCTACCGCTGAGAGCACCGTCTTCGACGGCCAGAACCCCATCCCGACCTGCATGATGTGAGACGGATCGAGTTGCGCTTGCGACATGCCGGTTCCCCTCCTCTGCGTGTGCGGTAGGTAGCTCGCCCTGCCGGCGCCACGCCCTAATGTGACTCTCAGGCGTGTGCCGATCTCGAGGTGGGCGCCGTGGATGATAGGTCCTCGTGCGAAGTCCGATCGGTCCGGCCTTCGTCGGAGGGTCAGCGATTGGGTGCCTCCGCGATCGAGTTAGACTCAGTGATCGTGGGGGACGCGATCCGCGTAGTCGAGGACAACGTCGAGGCCACCGAGGCCTGGAACGGCCCGCTGTTCGACACCTGGATCGAGTACCGCGACATCGTCGCCGAGGGACTGCGCGATCACGGGGAGAGCGCGCTCGCGGCCAACCCGCCGCACGAGGGCGACCGCGTGCTCGACATCGGCTGCGGGCTCGGCGACACGACGGTCCGGCTCGCGGGCCTCGTCGGCGCCGCCGGCCACGCACACGGCGTCGACGTGGCGGAGCGGATGATCGAGACGGCGATCGAGGAAGCCGCCGCGGCCGGGCTCACTAACGCCAGCTTCGCGACCTGCGACGTCGAGGTGACGAAGTTCGACCAGATGTTCGACTACGCGTACTCACGGATGGGGACGATGTTCTTCGCGAATCCCGTGGCTGCACTTCGCAACGTGCGCGAGGCGCTTACGCAAGGTGGGCTCTTGAACATGGTGGTGTGGCGGCGCAAGCTCGACAACGAGTTCATGCACCGCGCTGAGCTGGTCGTCGCGGAGTACCTCGAGGAGCCGGAGGAGTCCGACGCGCCGCGCTGTGGGCCCGGGCCGTTCTCGATGGCGAATGCCGACACGGTCACGGACGTGCTGAAGAGCGCCGGCTACGAGGACATCCGCCTCGCTCGCCAGGACCTGCCGTACAAGATCGGCAACGACCTCGATCACGCGGTCGCATTCAACATGGCGCTCGGACCCGCGGCGGAGGTGCTGCGCATGTGGGGCGAGCGCGTGGACGACATCAGGCCGAGGATCGCCGCCGACCTGCGCGCTGCGCTCTCGGATTACGTGGCGGACGGTGGCGCCGTCGTCGCCCCGGCGTCAACCTGGGCCGTGACCGCCCGGGCGCCGCGATAGCTCACGTCACCGGGGTCGGTGCAGCGCTGCAGGGGCGGGCGAGCACGCAAGCCTCGGGCGAGGTGCAGACGGTCGACAGTGATGCGCAGGCTGTTATTTCGCGGAAGCCGGCTCGGTGCCGCCCCGGACGAGCCGCTCGTCGCTCGCCGTAGGCACCTCCCCGGCGACTCCCTCGCGCAGGAGGCTCACCTGGCGGCGCGCCTCCGCACAGTCCAGTCCGTGCTCGGCTGCTGCATGCTCCACCACGCCCAGCAGCTCGATCAACCGCGCCGCGACGACCGGATGGCCGGCCGCCGCCACCCGCACCTGGTCGAACCCGAGCCGGACGAGGGCATCGAGGTCGGGAACGATCGCCACGAACCTCGGCGTCCCATCATCATCGACCCGGATCGCCGCAGGCCGCCGGCTGCGCGCGAACCGGACGCTCAGGTCGGCGAGGGTGCCCATCGCGTTCTCGGCGGTGGTCGGGTCGTTCAGGCCGGGCGAGAGCGCCCGTAGCCCGACGTCGGCGAGCTGGCGGATCGGGAAGAGGGCATCCTGCACCAGGGTCCGCTCGTTCTCGAGCCCGAAGGCCGCGGCCAGCCGCTCGGTCGCGGCGTCGGCCCCGGGGCGCGCTGTCCAGACCTCGGCGAGCGGCATCCCGGTGACGGCGAACTCCCCGATCGCGAGGCTCTGACACACGACGGCGTCCTCCTGTGCCGCCGTCTGCACCAGGCGCCGGCCGTCGATCGTGACCAGGAAGCCCGGTCCCTGCGCGTGCACGACGTGCCGCACGCCTGTGCTCGATCGCCGCGCCACCTCCGCGGCAGCCTCCGCGGGATCGCGCGGCTCCGAACCGATGCCGGACGGGAACGGCCGCGTCAGCGTGCGCTGCCCGTCGGTGGCGATGCGCCTGATCAGCCTCGAGGGCTGGAGGGACTCGACGATGTTGTGAATAAACGCCACGAACGACCCGAAGGCGACGATCGAGAGCGCGATCGCGAGCGCCACGGCCAACTCCGGCGCCGAGTCCCGCGAGCCCGTGTCGAGCGTCGTCAGGACGACGATGCAGTACACGAAGAGGCCCAGGAACAGCGAGAGCACGAACTTGTTCAGGGCGTCGGCCTGGAACGTGCGCAGCACCCGCGGGCCGAGCTGCTGCGAGGCGAGTTGCAGCGTCACGACCGTGACCGAGAAGCTGATCCCGATCACCGTGACGGTCACTGTGGCGATCGTCTGCAACAGCTCGCGGGCGTTTCCCGGGTCGCTGAACGAGACGACCCCCAGCCGCAGCGTCACGTTGTCGTCGAGACTGCCGATCGCCCAGCCGAGCACCGCGCCGGCCACCATGGCCACCGCGGGCAGGAACCAGAAGCTCCTGCGCAGCGCGTCCCAAAACACCGATAGCCGCAAGCCGCTCACGTGAAACCCTCCCGAGCGTAACGCACGCTTACGCGCCGGCGGCTGGGCGGAGCGGCGGATGGGTATAACCCGGGGCGTGCTGCCGCTCGCGCTCAGCCAGATGGGGACCCGCGCGATCGCGACCGCCGCGATCGTGTTCGCCGCCCTCCTGATCGTCGTGATCGGGCGGGCGATCATCGCGCGCCGGATCGAGGATCGCTTCACCGCCTATCACGGTCGCAAGGCGCTCAGGAACCTGACGATCATCGTTTCAGTGGTCGCGATCGCGCTCACGTGGCAGGCATTCGCCGGGCGCGGCGCGCTTGTCATCGGCCTCGCAACCGCGGGGGTGGCCTTTGCGATGCAGGAGGTCATCGGCGCGGTGGCGGGCTGGTTCAACATCGTGTCGGGCCGGATCTTCCGCGTCGGGGACAGGATCTCGATGGGCGGCGTGGAGGGCGACGTGCTCGACATCACGCCCCTGCGCACCAAGATGATGGAGATCGGCGCGACCAGCGGTGACGACGCCCGCGACGAGAGGTCGGCCGGATCGTGGGTGCGGGGGCGGCAGTACACCGGCCGGATCGTGACGGTCTCCAACAAGGCCACGTTCACGCTGCCGGTCTACAACTTCTCCGCCGTGTTCGAATACATCTGGGAGGAGCTGATGCTGCCGATACCCCACCGCGGTGACTGGCGCGCGGCGGAGCAGATCCTGCTGGAGGAGGTGGTGCGGATCTCGGCGTCCGCCGGCGCGCGCGAGGCGATCGACCGGATGGCACGCCAGTACCCGATGCCGCGCGAGGAGATCGAGCCGCGCGTGTTCCTGCAGGCGACGGACAACTGGATGGAGTTGCGAGCGCGGTTCGTGGTTCCGGTCCGTACGGCCCGCTCCAAGAAGTCGGAGCTGACCCGTGCGGTGAAGGACCGGCTCGACGCGGCCGGCATCGAGATCGCGTCCCGCACAGAGGACGTCACCGTGCGTGCGGCAGACCCCGGCGCGGATGGCTGATTCCGTGCGATCGGGCGACATCGGCGACGAACACCTCCGGGTGCGCAGCCGCGTAACGAACTTGCTTCCGATCAGACGCTCGCCTCGAGGACCGCCTTCAACCTGTCGAGATCCTTTCGGTTTGCGCGCCTCATGGCGCTTGCCATCATCGGCGCGGCAATCCGGGCGAAGCCCGACGGCCGGCCTCGGTTTCTGAGCGTCATTTTGGTGCCACCGCTGCCTGTGTCATCCCAGGTGTAGGTCGTCGCCATCGGGAACGGCCCCTCGGCGGTGCTCATCACGAACCGCTCGCCGGGAACCATCACGTTCACCTCGTAGGTGTAGACGAGGCGGCGCCCGAGAAATTCAGCGACGAACGTGATCAGCGAGCCGACGGCGAGCGGCTTCGGGGACTTCCACTCGACGGCCTTGATGTTCGCGTACCAGGACGTTGCGTTGTCGGGGTCGCAAGCGTATGCGGCTACCTCGTGGCGAGGCCGCTCGATCTCGACCTGGGTCTGCACGTCGACCGACATCACTTATGAGGCTGGAACATGGCCGGTGGCGCAGCGGACGACGCCTGCGCGAGGGCGTCTTCGCTACTGGCGCATCTTCATCAAGCCGACGACGTGACCCTCCGGGTCGGCAACCAGCGCGATCGTGACCTGCGGCATGTCTGTCGCCGGCATCACGGTCGTGCCGCCCAGCTGCTCCGCCTTCTGCGCCGCGACGCTCACGTCGTCCACGTTCACATAGAACGTGACGTGACCCTGGCTGCCGTCAGGAGTTTCGCCGATGCCTCCCGGGATGCCTTCCCCGGTTTGCACCATCCCGTATTTCATCTCCGGGTTGTCGTCGATCTTCCACTCGAAGAGGCCCGAGTAGAAGCGCTGAAGCTTCTCGCGATCCTTGCCCATCACTTCGAACCAGCCGACCGCTTGTCCCATGAGCTGCGCTTCCTTCCCGATCGCGTTCTTTGGACCTACCGAGCACTATACGAAAATTGCACGGATCTCCTGGACGCCCTTCCGGGAATCGGGACGAACCTCCTTGCCGGGCGGCTCGGAGAGCTGGAGGAGCGCGTGGTGCGCTCCTTCAGACGGGCCATGTAATCGGTCGCGGCGCGCCTGCCGTCTGGCGTCCTGAGGGCGGAGCCGGGTTTTTCGCACCCTACGCCCCTGCGACCGTGTCCTATCCCTTAAGTCTCAGTCCAGGGGAATGACGAGCCGGGCCCGCTGCCACTCCTTGACCGCGGAGCGCAGCTTGCGCCGCCATGGCCACGGCGGCAGCGCATAGTTCTCGACCTGCTCGGCCAGCCGGTCGCCGGCCTGCTCGAGCTTGCGCCGCTGCTCCACTCCGTATGCCGCCTGCCTGGCAACGGCAGGGCGGGCGCTCGGGCGCTCCGGTGCCACCACCGCCAGCGACCCCGTCCAGGCTGGAGGTGAACCTGCGACGTCCCGGTGTCTCAGTTCGGGCACGCGCCGATGGTTCACGCGGCCTCCCTCCGGCGCGCGCCGACGACCGGGTACCAGTCGTCGCACGCGAGGCACTTGCGGGCGATGCTCCCGGTCTCCGGGTTCTCCCGCGGGGCGTCGAAGAACGAGCCGCACTCCGGGCAGCGAAAAATCGAGGGCACGGCGTGCTCACGGAGCAGCGCACGAACACGCCGGGTCAACAATTCGTCCATGATCTCTCCTCTCGATCCCCCGTAGGGGACGGGACCTCAGCCGCCGTTCAGCCAGCCAAGTACTTCCTGAGCACCATACGAGACGGCCCGCGGGCTGTCATCCTCCTGCGCGACGAGATTCGCCTCCTCCTACAGTCGGACTTTTGCTCGGCCCGTATGCGCCGCGCGAGCAGGAGGGCGTTGGATGGATCGCCGCTCCGCCTAACAGAATCGTTGACGTCGAGGCTCAAGCCGCAGATTGGGAGCCTGCTTTCGTTGAGGGCGACGTCGCGACCTCATTCGAGAGCCGGATCCGCGCCGAAGAGGCCGAGCGGCTGTCCGCGGCGGCGACCCTCCCCTACCCGCCGGACCAGCGGCAAGGGTGGCCCGGGGGTGTTGCGCAAGCCATTGCCCATCCCCGCTGCCGCCCCGGGTACCAGGCCACCGGCCAAGAAACCCCCGCCGCAGCAGGGGTTCCTGTCGAAGCCCGGAGTCGGACTCGAACCGACGACCCCTTCCTTACCATGGAAGTGCTCTACCAACTGAGCTATCCGGGCGGACAGCCGTCACTGTAGCGGCCGGAAAGTCAGGCTGCGGCGGGGACGCTGCGCTCGGCCAGCTCACGTACGAGGAACGCGGTCTGGTCTCCCGCGACCTGCTCGAATCCCGCTCCGACGTAGATCTCGAAGTGCCCCAGGTCGTAGTGGCGGACGTCGGCGCCGCCGGCTTCGGCGAGCTCCGTCGCGATCTTCGGCGGGGTCAGGTCGTCGCGGTCGCCAATGCACACGAGCCATGGGCACGGCAGGTCCGGGCCACGCAGGAACGGGCGGTACCGCGGCACGCGCAGCATCACGCGCGGGGTGGCCTCGTTCAGCCAGCGTGAGCCCTCCGGCACGATCGCGAGGTATCCGGCCTCCGTCTCCGGAGACTGGAGCATCGCGTCCGACCCGGGCGGCCCGACCACCGGCACGTAGTGCGGCGCGCGGCCGAGCAGCGCGCCGATCTGGTCGCGCAGCGCATGCGCGGTGAGCTTGAGATTGTAAGGAACCGGGAACGACGCGATCTGCTTCAACCCGTCGGCAAAAGGCCCTTGCGAGACCACCGCCTGCACGTGGCCGTCGCGCGCCCCAGCCACGACGACGTGTCCCCCTGAGAAAGACGATCCCCACAAAGCGATGCGGCTCGGATCGACCTCCGGGCGCGTGCGCGCACATGCGATCGCGGCCGTCCAGTCCTCGAGCTGTAGGCCGATGTCGAGCAGCTGCCGCGGCTCTCCCTCGCTGTCACCGAAGTGGCGATAGTCGAACACCAGCGCCGCGATGCCGGCGTCGGCGAACCGCTCGGCGAAGCCCGGCAGAGCATCTGCACGCGTGCCGCCGAACCCGTGCGCCATCACGACGCACGGCGCGCGCTCCGCGACGCCTTCGGGGAGATACAGCCACGCCGCGCAACGGTTGCCTCCGGAAGTGAAGATGACGTCTCGGCGCGGCATGTGGCGACCCTATCCTTGATCCTTCTCGCGCGAAAGCCAGTCCGCCGGGTCCGGCTCGTCCGTCCCGAGGCCGGCGGATGCCCGATCGGCGGCCTGCGAGCCGTCGCTCGGAGGCTCGGGGTCCGGCCGGAGCTTGAAGATCTGCCCGACCCCCGTCATCTCGAACAGCTTGCCGGGCTGTCCGCGCGGCGCGATCAGCGCGAACTCGAAGCCGCGCTCGCGCGAGCGGACCTCGTGCTTGAGCAGGACCCGCAGCCCGACCGAGTCGGCGAACGTCACCTCCCGCATGTCGACCACCACCGGCAGCGGACTGCCCCGCTCCGGGAGCTTGTAGAGCTCGGTGTCGACCGACTCTTGGAGGCCCAGGTCGAGCTCCCCGGAGATCCGGACGTACACCGCGTCCTCCTGCGGGTCGACCCGCACCCGGCTCACACCCGAGAGAGGTCCTTCGAACCCATCCAAAGCCGACATCGCTACCTCCGCCTCCGATCCGACGCAATGTGTTTCGACGCTGATCCCGGTTCCTCCTCGGAGCTGGCGACCCGGGCCGCCGGGATCTTAGCGACGGATCAACGGGACCAAACGCACTCAGTTGCCCGTTTCGGTCCATCCGCGTACGGGCACGATCCTTAAATGGACTCTTCCCTGGACACCGCGCTGATCGTGAAGTTGCCGGTGGACTGCAAGGCCCCCGGCCTCGCAAGACGGGCGCTGGACAGCCTGAACGGGGAGTTGGATGGCGTCCGGGAGCCCGTCCGGCTGCTGGTCAGCGAGGCTGTGACGAACTCAGTTCGCCACGCAGGCCTGCGCGAGGAGGAGAAAATCGACCTCCAGGTCTCCTCGGGCCAAGCCACGGTGAGGGTCGACGTCATCGACCACGGCCGCGGATTCGACCCCGGCCGCAGTCACGAGGCCGGTCCAGACGGCGGCTTCGGCCTCTTCCTCGTCGGCCAGCTCGCCGACCGGTGGGGATTCGAGCCAGAGGACAGCCGCTTCTGGTTCGAGATCGACCGCCGCGCGGTCTAGCCGCTTCGGCGATCGACCTCAACCTCACTTGCTTACGGGACGAAGACTCCCTGCCGCGCGAACAGCGTGTTCGGGGAGGTCGACACCTGATTGTCGGCGCCACCGTCGTACACGCTCACCGCTCCGAGCTCGAGCACTGCGCGCGCGCGCCTGCTGTCGACGACCGCTGACGGCGACACGGCGTTGAAGCTCGTGTTTACCGCGCAGGTCGCACCGACGGACGTGCTCGCCGTCGCCGCGCACGGGACGTCGATCGGGAACGGGATGTCAACGACCGTTGCGGGCTCGGTGCCCGAGGGACCGTTGTAGCGATCCGTCATGCGCACGCCCGGGTCCATTCGTAGCTCACCGGTGTAGTCGGAGAGGCCGACCTTGTTGCGGACGTCGGTGATCGACACGACGACCTCGACGTCGGCCTCGTTCTCGGGCGTCGAGGGATTACCGACGACGACGCCGAACCGCACGGAGCCGGCAGAGTTGGCGGCCTGGCCGTTGGCGTCAGGCGTCCCGATGGTCAGCTGACCGGAGGTGAGCTGCGGCGGGTTGCAGGACCCGAAGGCCAGGGGCGGGCCGTGCTGGCGGTTGGGGCTCGTGCACTGCGCGTACGCGGGCACGAGCGGGACGCGCAGCGGCGTTGCGCCCTTTGGCCGCGGGTATCCGCTCGCGAGGTAGTCGGCCGACAGCTGGTAGCCACCCGGCACCACCTTGGGAGCGGGATCGTCGACCAGCCCGCTGAGCGCTCCGGGCGACTCGAGGACCGGGAGCCGCAGCTCGAGGTTCGAGACCGTCACCGGCCCCTGGCCGTTCGAGTTGCGCCCGTAGGGTTGATCGGCGGGCAGCATCTCGAGCTTCGCGATGTGGCCGGCGGCGAACTTCCAGCCGTTCGGGTGGAGCTGGAACACCTGCCGCGTCGCCTCGGTGCCGGAGCTGATCTCGGGCCGGTAGAGGCCGCGCGCGACGAGCGTCTCGTTACCGCTGACCGGGTCGACGTCAAGCAGCCGCGTCGCCACCTGCGAGGTCGGGCTCGGCGAGTTGATGTCGGCGACGACCGTGGGCGAGCCCATCAACGTCAACCCCGCGGCCGGGGCGGGATCGAGCCTGTACGTCGCAGTGCCCGCCTGGTCGGCTCCCGGCGCCGTGGCGCATGCGCCGCCGCCGCTGATCGGGTCAAACGCCTGGCCCGCCTGATCGCTCACCGAAGGAGCGATCGTCTTGGCCGCGGGACCTGAGAGTCGCACCTCGCCGGGCGCGAGCGCTGCCCACGTGGGAGCGCGGAACGGAACGTCCGTGTTCGGGTCGTCGAACGCGCCGGTGGCGCCGCCCGAGGGCCCGCCGCATGCCTGCGTGAGGGTCTGGACGCCCGCGACCGGCGCCGGGCCGGTGCCCTTCACGTAGTAGTCCATCCAATTGTGCAACTGGCGGCTGCGGAAGGTCGCGTCCGCGCTCTTGTTCTGCCCGCGCTGGTGGCCGTGGTCATTGAAGATCAGGGACACCGGCGTGCCGGGGTGAGTGGCCCGCGTGCGGTTGTAGAACCGGATCGCCTCGTCGGGCGGGAACAGGTCGTCGGTCCAGCCGTTCGAGATCAGCAGCGGCGCCGGAGCGGTCGCGTCGTTGATGTAGTACGACGAGTGGTGCGTCGTGAGCTCGGCGACGATGTCCTGCGACAGCGGGTTCTGGTCGTAGGGCTCGCCCGCGTTGATGGATGCGAACCAGTTGATCAGGTCGGCGTCGGGATCGGTCCCGGCCGGGGCGTAGTTGCTCGTCGCCTGGCCGGTCGCATAGAGGCCGGACACGAACGACTGCTTCATCACGCCGATCCGCCCGCGCTGCATGTACGGCGCATCGACGACGTAATCGAGCGTGTGACCGTTCGGCTGGAGCGAGTACGGGAGGTCTGTCCACGGGATGTCGGGCTGCGCCGCGGCGATCCGCATCGACTTGCCGCCGTCGCTGACCCACGGGATCAGCGTCCCGTCGCCCGCCTCGATCATCTTGCGGTCCTTGAGCGCCGCCAGCGCCATCGAGAGGCCGCCACCGTAGGAGCCGCCCGTCGCGCCGATCTTCTGCGGATGTATCAACCCCTCGCCCGCGGTCGCGCCGGTCGCGGCGCGGTCGGCGAGCACCTCGAGGATCTCCTGCGCGTCGCGCACCTCGAAGCGGGTGTCCATCAGGTGGTTGTAGCCGTCGGCGCATACGGGCTGGGTGCGCTTCGGGTCCGTCCCACCGCACGAGTTGCCCCACCCGCGGGCACTCATCGAGAAGGTCGCGTAGCCGTCGGCGATCCAGCCGCCGGACGTCGGGCCGAGCTTCGAGCCACCCCAGCCGTGGAACATGCCGACGATCGGGAAATTGCCGTCCGGGCCGCTCGCGGGCGCGGGCGGGAAGCCGACGTTGATGTCGATCGGAGCGCCGTCGAAGGTCGTGAAGATGCCTGAGCAATGGCGTTGACCGGCATTCGCCCCGCCCTGCACGGTGCAGGTGATGTCGCCGCCCGCGCCGTTGGGGATGTTCGGGATCGCTCCCTGCGCCGCCGCCGGCACCGCAAATACGCCGATCACCGCGGCCAGAATTGCCGTTCGCCTCATCACTCGCTGCACCCGCTCCCCCTCAGATTGACGGCGTCGGGCTGACCATACCCCAACTCTTGAAAGATCATTCACCCTGTTCGTGCGGCGAGTTGCCCGCAGGCCGCATCGATGTCCTGGCCGCGGGTGAGGCGCACGGTCGCCTCGATTCCGCCGCGCTCGAGCGCTGACCGGAACGCGGCGATCGCGCCACGGGTCGAGCCGCTGAAGGACGATCCGCTCGGGTTGAAGGGGATCAGGTTGACCTTGAAGACCCGCGGGTCGAGCAGGCCGGCCAGCGCCCGTGCCTGCTCGACGCGGTCGTTGACCCCGTCGAGCATCACGTACTCGACGAACACCCGGCGGCGCTTTCGCTCGTAGTGGCGGCGGCACGCGGCGAGCACGTCCGCGAGCGGGTAGCGCTCGTTGACGGGCATGATCTGCGAGCGCAGCGCATCCTCCGGCGCGTGCAGCGACAACGCGAGCCGCACCGGTGCCCGCTCGCGTGTGAGACGCTCGATGCCCGGGATCCAACCGACGGTCGAGATGCCCGTGCGGCGGTGCGTGATCCCGATGTCCGGCAGGCGGCGGCAGGCCGCGAGCACCGCATCGAGATTCATCAACGGCTCCCCCATCCCCATGAAGACCGCGTGGTTCACCTGCTCGACGCGGCGGAAGTGCAGCGCCTGGTCGAGAATCTCGCCGGCCGTGAGGTTGCGGCCGAAGCGCATCGCGCCCGTCGCACAGAACGTGCACGTGAGCGGGCAGCCCGACTGCGAGCTGAGGCACACGGAGCGCCGCCCGTCGCGATAGCGCATGAGCACCGCCTCGACCGGGAGTCCGTCGTGGGTGCGGAACAGCGCCTTGACGGTCCCGTCGCGGGCATGGGCCTCGCGGTCGAGGGCGAGCGAGGAGAAAGGCACCTCTTCGTCGAGCTCCGCGCGCAACGGCGCGGGCAGATCGGTCATCTCCTCGTATCCGCGCGCGCCGCGGGCCGCCCACTGCCACGCCTGGCGGGCACGGAAGTGCGGCTCACCGCGCTCTGCGAGCGCCTTCTCGAGTAGTGCCGGGTCGATCCGGCGAGATTAGAGCAGCGCCATCTGCTCGGCCGGCGGGGTGCCCTCGGCCAGGCACTCCGGGCCGTCGTTGTCCACGGAGTTGACGAGCGGGTTCGCGGGGCGCACCTGGAGCAGGTCCGCGGCGGGCGCCCGCAGCAGCTCGGCGGCGGCCGGGCCGTCGAGCCGCGGGTCGAGCCACGCCTGCCAGGCGGCCGGGTCGGGCATCGCAACCGGCATGCGGTCGTGGATCGGGCGTGCCAGCTCGTTGGCCTCGCAGGTCACGATCGTGAAGGTCCCGGCCGTCCACAGGCCGGCGAAGCAGAACGGCTCCCCGCTGCGCAGGGTGAAGCGCAAGGGACGCCGCGGCTGTTTCGGGTCCTCGGGCTTCTGCCATTCGTACCAGCCGTCGGCGAGCACGAGGCACCGGCCGGACGAGCGTTGCACGAGATCGCGGTATGCGGGCTTCCCGAGCAGCGTCTCGGCGCGCGCGTTGATCATGCTGAAGCGCTGCGCCTTCTGCTTGGCCGCCCAAGCGGGAGCGAGGCCCCACTTCAGCTGTTGGATGCGGCGCCCTTCGTGATCGTCGACGACGGCGGGCACCTCCTGCGTGGGGGCGATGTTGAAGCGCTCGAAGCCCGCGCCGCTGTCGGGCAGCGACACGCCCAGCAGCTCGGCCATCCTGGCCTGGAACTCGTCGCTTCGCTTCGCGGTGTTGCTGTAGCGGCCACACATGTCGTCCCCAAAAGCTAGCGGGACGTGAGACGGATCACGATCGGTCCGCAAAGGGAGGCGGGCGAAGGGCCTTGGGGAAGGCCCTTCGCCCTGATGAGGGTGCGCAGCTCTCGTGGGAGGGAGACCCGGACGGGGTCACGAGCCGGGGGATATGAGGCTCGTGTGCGCGCCTGCAACATCCAAGCTAGGGGCGCGTGGCGATCCTGGCTACTCGGTCATGCGTCCAGTTCGGCAAGCAGGACGGCTGCTTCGTAGGACCCGCTCCAGGCGGAGCCGTCGATGAAGATCGCCGGAGTGCCGCGCACGCCCGCGTCCGTCCCCAGCCCCACGTCCCTGTGCACCCGCTCGCGGACCGCGGCGCTCGCGCGGTCGCGGTCGAATCGATCGGCGTCCAGTGCAAGATCCGCTCCGTAGCCGAGCAGATCGTCGCCGCCGAGCGCCTTCTGACGGTGGAACAGGAGGTCGTGCATCTCCCAGAAACGGCCCTGCAGCGCAGCGGCCTCCACCGCGGCCGACGCCGCGAACGCGTGCGGGTGCTTGTCCTCCAGCGGGAAGTGCCTGAAGGCGAAGCGCACACCGCCGTCGAGGCGCGACTCGACCTGCTCGATCTCCCTGTAGGCGCGACGCGTATACGGGCATTCGTAGTCCCCGTACATGAGGATCAGCCGGCCGGCGGGATCGCCGCGCACGTGATCTACGCTGGGCTCCGGCGGTTGGGTCGCGGGAAAATTCGAACCGGTCACGAGTCAAGGCTATTGTCCACGTATGCCTGACTGGGCAATCTGGTTCGTTATCGGCGCCGCCCTGCTGGCCGGCGAGCTGCTCGTCACGGCGGCCATCCTGGGCCCGGTCGGCCTCGCCGCGTTCGGTGCCGGCATCGTCGCCGCTCTCGACGGCAGCAAGGAGCTCCAGATCGCTTCCTTCATCGTGCTGACGCTGATTGCGATCCCGCTTGCGCGGCCACTCGCGAGGCGGCACCGCGAGCCCCAGGCGCATGAGTTCCGCACGAACGCCCCGGCGCTGGTGGGCGAGGAGGCGCTCGTGCTCGAGCCGATCGGTCGCGACAGCGGGCAGGTCAAGGTCGGTGGCGACGTGTGGAGCGCGCGCAGCGCTGCTCCCGAACAGGTTTTCGAACGGGGCGAGCGCGTGATCGTGCAATCGGTACATCGCACGATCCTGCACGTTTCGAAGTGACACCAGTGATCGAGGGGGAGATATGTCGTTGATCGTGCCGCTTGCAGCTTCCACGCCGTCCGCGGCGCTGATCGTTCTGATTGCCTTGGCGATCCTCGCGATGATCCTCCTGATCAGGGCCGTGCGGATCGTTCCGCAGGCGCGCGCAGGTGTCGTCGAGCGGCTCGGCCGCTACCACCGCCAGCTTGAGCCCGGGCTCGCGCTCGTCATCCCGTTCATCGACCGGGTGCGGCCGCTGATCGACCTCCGCGAGCAGGTCGTCTCCTTCAATCCCCAGGCGGTGATCACCGAGGACAACCTCAACGTGCAGATCGACACCGTCCTCTACTACACGGTCATCAATCCGAAGGACGTCACGTACGAGGTCGCCAACCCGATCCAGGCGATCGAGCAGCTCACGCTCACGACGTTGCGCAACATCGTCGGCGGGATCGACCTCGAGGAGGCGCTCACGAGCCGCGACACGATCAACGTCCAGTTGCGCACCGTGCTCGACGAGGCGACCGCGCGCTGGGGCATCCGGGTCAACCGGGTGGAGCTGAAGGGCATCGACCCGCCCCCCACGATCACGGAAGCGATGGAGAAGCAGATGCGCGCGGAGCGCGACAAGCGCGCGACCGTGCTGACCGCCGAAGGCACGAAGCAAGCGGAGATCCTCACGGCCGAGGGAGAGCAGCGCGCCGCGATCCTGCGCGCCGAGGGTGTGCGTCAGGCCGTGATCCTGGAAGCCGAGGGCGCGAAGGAGGCACAGGTGCTGCGCGCAGCCGGCGAGGCGCAGGCGATCATCACGGTCTTCGGCGCGATCCACGAGGGGAAGCCCGACCGCGAGCTGCTCACCTACCAGTACCTGCAGCAGCTCCCGAAGATCGCAGCCGGAGAGTCGTCGAAGCTGTGGATCATCCCCAACGAGGTGGTCCAGGCGATCGACAGGATGGGCTCGAAGCTGGACGGGGGCGACAGCGCGCCCGCGTCATAGGAAGCGCATGAAGCGAGGGCCCGCCTGACGGCGGGCCCTCCTCCATTCAATCCTGTGTTACGCGCGCCGGACCGAGACGGCCTTCGGGCCCTTGTCGCCGGACTGCGACTCGTACGTCACCTTCTGGCCCTCGTCGAGGGAACGGTAGCCGTCCTCCTCGATGCCGGTGTGGTGTACGAACAGGTCTTTGCTGCCGTCCTCGGGCGTGATGAATCCGAAGCCCTTGTCGGCGTTGAACCACTTAACGGTTCCAGTGGGCATATTTGCCTCCCACAGTAGGTGCTGGCTACGCGGAGGATGCTCACTGAACAGCAACTGCGCCAACCTGCACTGCGTCACCGGGCAATCGCCCGGCCTTGATTGCGCGAGTCTAGCTGTTTCGTCCCATGTGTCGGCTCCGCCTACTCCAGCGGCACGGGGAACAGGCAAACCAGCACCGACCCCACCGAGAGCTTGAGCTTCTTCGACCTCTTGCTCTTGAACTCGACGCGGGCGTCGAGGGCGCACTCGGTCTCGCCGGTCGACGCACCCTGGATCGCGAACGAGAGGATGCATTCCGCGCGATGACCCTTCTTCGTGATCTCGCAGAGGCTCACCTGGGACTTCGAGATGGTCGCGCCGGGGAGCTTTGCCGCGATCAAGGGCGCCACCGTCGGGACAACCTCGGCGACCAGCGGCTTCAGCGTTGCCTGCGCCTTCTTCTTGGTCAAGGTATGCGCCTGGGCCGCCGGGGCCAAGGCGAGCGCGACGCAAGCCGCGCCAAGCGAAAGTGCAGCGATTCTCCTCATTCCTTCCTCCCTTGCCGGTGGTGGGCGCACACTACGGGAGCCGGGGCGTGCCGCACAAGTAGCGGCCCGAGGGTGGCGTTGCGCCGGTTTGCCGAGCGTCCAAGTGCCTTGCTCATAATGAGCTATGAGCAAGGCCTCTGTGAGCGTCGGCACGAACGACGCGGCTCGCGCGCGCGCTTGGCACCACGCCGCGCACGCCGCCGTCTGCGACGTGCTCGAGCCGTGGGAGCACGGCACCGTCGTGCGTGCCACGCGCTTTCCGAGCTACTACGACTTCAACGCCGTACGGGTCGAGGACGACCCGGGGATGAGCGTGGAGTCCCTCGCGGCGTTTGCGGACGAGGCGCTCGCCGGACTGGCGCACCGGCGGGTGGACTTCGACCTGGCGAGCGCCGCTGAGCCGCTGCGGGCCGGCTTCGAGTCCAGGGGCTGGCGCGCCTTACGCCTGCTGTGGATGCGCCACGAGGCCCCACTGCCCGCTGGACCCGACATCCCTGTCGAGGAGGTCCACTACGACTCGGTTCAGAAGTTGCGTCTCGCCTGGCACCGGGAAGACTTCCCCGAGCAGGATCCTGCCGGGTACCACGCACAGGCCCGCGAGGTCGCGCTGCGCCGCGACGCACAGGTCCTGGCGGTGCGGGAGGACGGCGCGGCCGTCGCCTTCGCGCAGCTCGAGCGCGCTGGTGCGGCAGCCGAGATCACCCAGGTCTATGTCCATCCTGACCACCGTGGCCGTGGGCGCGGCACGGCCATAACCCGCGCGGCGATCGAGGCGGCCGGCGATGTCCGGGACCTCTGGATAGGCGCGGACGATGACGACCGGCCAAAGGAACTCTACGCCCGGTTGGGCTTCCGCCCGGCGGCAACCGCGATGGAGTTCACGCTGCCGGCGGCGCGGCGGCGATGATTCTCGCCAACGGGCTATCCCTGATCGAGATGCCGGTGTCCGGGAGACTGGCTACCGCGATTGCGATCGCGTTCCCTGGCGGAGCACGCCACGAGAATCTGCAAGAGGTCGGGGCTGCACATTTTCTCGAACACATGGTGTTCAAGGGCGCCGAGAAGCATCGCACCGCGACGATCCTGAACAGGTCCGCCGAGCATCTCGGCACCGACCTGAACGGCCTCACGACCAGCGACTACGTCGAGTTCTCCGCCCTGGTACGGGCCGAATCAGCGATGCCGGCGATCGATCTGCTCACCGACATCAGCGGGCGGGCCCTCCTCGAGGAGGGACATCTGGAGGTGGAGCGGGCGGTGATCCTGCAGGAGATCGCCGACGACAGGGAGGATCCTGGCACCGTTGCCGACGACCGGCTCAGCGCGGCACTGTTCGACGGTCATCGCCTCGCACTCAGCGCGGCCGGCGAGGCCTCCGCCGTCGAGCGTCTCACCCACGCTCAACTGCTGTCTTATCGCGAACGACAGTGGAGTCCCGAGGCCGGCGTGGTCGTGCTGGCCGGCAACCTCGCGCATCTCGATCGAGAGCTCCTCAGCGAGTATCTCCTCCGCCTCCCAGCCCGTCCGGCGCCGCCTTCGCCGCCGTCGGTCGGGCCGTTCGTGCGACGCGTGGAGGTGGAGGAGCGCGACAGCGACGTCGCCCATCTTCGACTCGCCTATGCCCTGCCGGGACTCGACCTCGGCCAGCCTCGAGACCGAGCCGTCGCGGAGGTGTACTCCGATCTACTGGGAGGCCCGGCGGGATCGCGTCTCTTCGAGGGGATCCGCGAGCAGCGCGGCCTGTGCTATTCGATCGAGGGCTGGGCGTGGGGGTACCGCGAGGCCTCGTTCTTGTCCGTTGAGTGCAACCTCCGGGCCTCCAACATCGCCGAGACCTACGAGCGGATCGACGCCATCATCGCCGAGCTCTCAGAGAACGGCCCGACCGACGAGGAGTCGCTCAGAGCGCGCTCCTACGCGACCGGCACCTGTGCGCTGAGCTTCGAGTCGACCGCGGCTCGCGCGGACCACGCGGTTGAGCTGATCATGGAGTACGGCGACCACGACATCGACCCGCTGCTCCACATGCGAGCGCTCGAGTCCGTCACGCCTTCTGACATAGCTGAGCTTGCCTCACGCGTCTCGCCAGGTCCATGCGTCGGATGCGTCGGTGGGGTCAGCGCGACCGCCTTTCAGTAGCCGACGGTGCGCAGGTGCCGCAGCGCGGATCGGGCGGCGTTGTACCCGTTCATCCCATGCACGCCTGCGCCAGGAGGCGTGGCGGCCGAGCAGATGAAGACGCCCGGTATGCCGGTGCTGTAGGGGTCGCGCGCAAGGCGTGGCCGGATCAGAACCTGGATCGGCGTGTTCGCGCCGGTGATGATGTCTCCGCCGACGTAGTTCGCGTTGCGGGCGGCGATCTCCGTGGTCGATCGCACGGCCGTGGCGACGATCCGCTCACGCAGTCCGGGAGCGAAGCGCTCGATCTGGTCGATCAGCGCCTGCGTGGCGTCACCGTCGTACCCGTTGGGAACGTGGGCGTAGGCCCACACCGGATGGACGTTGCCGGAGGAGCGCCCGGGATCGGCCAGATATTGCTGGGAGACGAGCACGAACGGGCGCTCCGGCATCCGGCCGTTGTTGATGTCGCGCTCGGCGGCGGCGATCTCTTCGAACGGGCCCGCGGCGTGCACGGTGCCCGCGCGGCGGCAGGCCTCGTTCGCCCAGGGCACGCCTCCCTCCACCGCCAGGTCCACTTTGAAAGCTCCGGGACCGTGGCGATAGCGCCGGTAGGCGCGCTCGACCCGGCGCGGAAGGCGATCGCCGGCGAGGTCCGCGACACCGCGGGGCGAGAGGTCGAGCACCACGGCGTCCGCTGTCGGGAGCTCGGCCAGCGATCTCACGCGCACGCCGGTCTCGATCTTGCCCCCGTGCTCGCGCAACACTGCTGCAAGGGCGTTGGTGATCGAGGACGAGCCGCCGCGTGCGACCGCCCATCCGAACCGGTGGCAGGCGCAGATCAGGGCGACCCCCACCGCGGAGCTCATCGGCCGGTCGAGCGGGCTTAGCGCGTGCGCCGCGACGCCGCCGAACAGCGCGCGGGCTCGGTCCGTGTTCCACGCGCGCGCGAGCACCGTCGCCGGCAGCGCCGCGGCCATTCCGAAGCGTGCCAGCCGGAGTGGGTGCCGCGGGAGGTGCAGGACCGGTCGAAACAGGTCGTCGGTAAGGACGTCGAAGGAGCGTGAGGGCGCTGCGAACACGCGTCGCCAGGCGGTGCCGTCCTCGACCAGTCCTGCCGCCGTGTCGTCGATCGAGCGCAGCATCACACCGGCGCCGCCGTCATCGAGCGGATGCGCGAGGTCGACCTCGGGCCAGCGCCATTCGAGCCCGTGCCGATCGAGACCCAGCGAGTTCAAAAACGGCGACCCGACGGCCATCGGATGCACGGCCGAGCAGTGGTCGTGCACGAGTCCCGGAACCGTGAGCTCACTGCTGCGGGTGCCGCCCCCGATCGTCTCCTCGGCCTCGAGCACGGTCACCGCCAACCCCTCTCGAGCAAGCGCGACCGCGCACGCCAGCCCGTTGGGGCCGGCGCCGACGACGATCGCCTCGCTCATGTCGCCGCGGTGGGCGCGGCCCTGCTTTCGCTGCGTCGCGTGACCTCGACCGGGAAGTCCCAGGACTCCTCCAGCCATGGACCGCGCCTGACCATGTCGGCCACGTCGACCGAGCCCTCCTCGATCAGCCCGGTCGCGGCGTCGTAGATCCGGTAACGCTGGCGCTGGATGTGAGCGGGCTGCGACTCGAGGGTGATGACGCGCAACTCCCCCTCCTCGAACCGGCACTGCTCCTGGACCGCGTCGATCAGCTGTTTGTTGTGGAAGTGCCCGTCGCCGAAGTTCCAGCCGGTGACGATGCCCGAGATGAACTCCCCCTCACGGACGTGGTAGTCATCGACCACGTCCACGGCACGGGGCAGCAACCCGGTCAAAGCGCGGCCGTGGCTGTGCATCGCGCGGAACGCGAGGCCCTTCGCCAGCAGGTACTCGGCGATCTCGCGCCCGTAGATCTTGGTCACCTGCGCGACGGGGCTCTGCGCCACCTTGTACACCTCGCGGTCGAGCTTCTCCTCGGCCCCGGCGTCCTTGCGGAACAGCCATGTGCTGGTTCCCCAGTTGCCCGCGTAGTAGCGCATCGAGGGCAGGAACGAGATCTTGTCCGGGCGCAGGTTGCCGATGACCGGGATCAGCACGCCGATCACCGCGATCGCCACCCACAGCAGCGGTTGGTCGAGGTTCGAGAGCGGCACCTCGCCGTTGTGCCCGAACAGGAAGAGGATCCCGAAGATCATGAAGAGGTTCCATTCGAGCGGGACCCCCAACGGGAACGTCGATGTGATGTGGACGTGGAACATGATCATCCCGATCACCGCGACCTTGCCGATCGTGCCGCCACTCGACAGCAGCAGCACGAGTGGCAGCCCGAACTCGACGGCCGTGCCGAGGTGCGCCCCGAGCGCGGCGTAGCGTGAGGGGCGCATGTCGTCGGGATAGTCCTCGTAGAGCTTCGCCTTGGCCTTGCGTGAGCGGTTCCACGGCGTGTTGCTGACCATCACGGCGATCACGTAGGGGAAGTGGCGGTTCAGCTTCGACGCCGCGGCCCCCCACCAGATGCAGACGAAGACCAGCTGCCAGCCGACGATCAGGTTCTCGATCGGGAACAGCGAGACGACCAGCACGAAGCCGTAGATCTCGGGACGCGCCGCGAGGAAGGGCACCTTGTCGCGCAGGCCGAGCAGTCCCAGCAGGCCGAGCAGCACCGCGATCGCAAGCGGGTCGAGACGACCGGCGGCGATCCCGGCGGCATCTTGGCCGTCCGAGAAGAGCAGGTAGCCGGCCGCGCCGAGCACGCCCGCGTACAGCGCCACGTCGACCGCCGTCCGCCGTGTGCCCGCCGTCAGCGGCACCTTGTCGGGCCACGGCGGCAGACGGACCGTGCGGGGGCGCAGCCAGTAGAGGATCCCGCCGATCATCGGTGAGAAGCGGAAGGTGAGCGGCATCGAGCCAGACCCGAGCCCGATGATCTCCCACATCAGGGTCCATACGGCCAGCTTCTGGAAGACGATCGGCTCGGCCCACCAGTCCCCGAAGTCGCCGAGGCCGCCGATGCCGGGCGTGGTCGCCGAGATCAGCAACAGCGCGCCGACGCTGAACACGATCAGCTTGACGATGTAGAGCAGATAGACGACGTGCGGCGTACCGAACCCGTTGACCGCCCAGTCCTGGGCATTCGCCTTGAGGCGCGAGAGATAGGGCCTGGAGTTCCACTCCTCGAGGTCGAACGGAGGCGGTGAAGGTTGCATGAACCCCATGAGCGTCGCCAACCCTATACGGATCGCTCTCTGTGGAGACGGGGGTTGCGCGCAGCCCTGCCCGTGTCAGAATCGCGCCCGTGAGAAGCGTCCTCGAGATCGGCGGCAGGCGGCTTCCGTTCCTGCGCTGGTCGGTGCTGCGCATGATGCTGAACCGGCGCCGCCTCGAGACGACGTGGCAGGTCGGCGACGGCCGCGAGGAGGAGCTGGCGCGGTACGTGGCGGCCAACGCCCGGCGCGGCGACCTCGACGACGTCATCCGCGTGATCGACGAGTTCTGCGTCACGCGCAAGGTGATGATCAACGTCGGCGACGAGAAGGGCGAGATCCTCGACCGCGCGGTGCGCAGGGCGTCGCCGAAGCTCCTGCTCGAACTCGGTACCTATTGCGGTTACAGCGGGCTGCGGATCGCGCGCGTGATGCCCCCCGGCGCACGCCTGTGCTCGATCGAGTTCAACGCCGACAACGCCGCGATCGCACGTCGCATCTGGGAGCACGCCGGGATCGGAGGCGAGCTCACCGTGGTCGTGGGGAGGCTCGGTGACGGCGGGGCGACGCTCCAGCGCCTGCGCAGCGAGCATGGGTTCGACGACGGAGCCGTCGACTTCGTGTTCATCGACCATCACAAGGAGGCTTACCTTCCGGACCTCGAGCTGATGCTCGCGGAGCGGTGGCTGCATCCCGGATCGATCGTCGTCGCCGACAACGTGAAGTTCCCGGGCGCGCCCGCGTACCGCGCCTACATGCAGTCGCGACAGGGCACGGCATGGAGCACCACCGAGCACGAGACCCACGTCGAATATCAGTCCCTGCTCAAGGACCTCGTGCTCGAGTCGGAGTACGTCGGCGAGAACGCCGCGCGCTGAGCCCTCGCGCATCTCGCAGCTGACGACGGCGATCTGTCAGCGTGTCGGGGTGGCCTCCGAACCTGTTCGGCCCCGCTCGCGCGAATCTGGTGGGGTCCCTCACCGGCGCCGCCGTAAGGTGCTGGTGGGGGTCGCTGCGGTAGCGGGGCTCATCGTCGCGGTCGTGCTGGCCGCGGTGCTCTTCTCCGGCGACACTGCGACGCCGACGCTCGTCCCCGGCGCCGGCACGGCAGACGACCACTTCGACCCGCTCGCATTCAGCTCTGAGCGCAGCGCGGAGTTCGAAGACCGCGCCGCCGCGGGATCGAGTCACGTGCTCTATTCAAAGAGCCCCGGCGGCGCAGCTGCGACCGCAACCCGTACCGGGGCCTGGCGCCCGCAGGTCGAGGTGGCAGCGGCGCGCTCGCGCATCGACCCCGACTGGCTCGAGGCGATGGTCTTCCTGGAGAGCGCCGGGCGCCCCGACGCCGTCGCGGGCACGAACCTCGCCTCGGCAGCGGGCCTTACGCAGATCCTGGCGGAGACCGCGGTCAACCTGCTCGGGATGCGGGTGGACCTGCCCGCAAGCCGCCGGCTCACGCGCCAGATTGCCGGCGCCACCCGGCGCGGGGACGCAGCCGCTGCCAAACGTCTCGAGGCTGCCCGGCGCCGCGCCGACGAGCGCTTCGATCCGGTGAAGGCACTGGCGGCCACCGGCCGGTACCTGACAATCGCACGCGAACGCTTCGGCCGCACGGATCTCGCCGTTGTCTCCTACCACATGGGAATCGGCAACCTCGAGGGTGCGCTGCGCGCCTACGCGGACGACTCCGAAACGCCGATCGGCGACGTGGTCAGGGGCAAAGGCCTGACCTACACGCGCCTTTTCTTCGACTCCACGCCGCTGCTTCATGCCGCCGCCTACGATCGGCTGGCCCGGCTCGGAGACGACTCCTCCACATACCTGTGGCGGGTGCTCGCCGCGCGCGAGATCCTGCGCCTGCATCGCGAGGACCCGGCGATGCTCGCGCGGCTCGAGATGCTGCACGCCGCCAAGGCCTCCGCGGAAGAGGTCCTTCACCCACCGGGACGCACTGCCGTATTCGATTCGCCCACCGATGTCGCGCGGGCCCGAAGCGCAGGCGACCTCGTCCCGCTTGTGCCGGCGATCACGGGCCGTTACATCTCGGTCGACCCGCGCGTGGGCGAGCTGGCCGGCCGGCTCGGCGCGCGGCGGGCGACCTACCGCGCGCTGCGGCCCGCGGCGCTCGCCGTGCTCGTCTACCTCGGGCTGGGCGTGGAGGCGATCAGCGGCGAAAGCCCAATGACGGTCACCAGCGCGGTGCGCGACCGCGCCTATCAGCGACTAGTGGCGCAGAGGAACGATCAGGCGACACTCGGCTATTCGCTGCACACGACCGGCTATGCGTTCGACGTGCTGCGGTCCTATCGAAGCAACGGCCAGGCCCGCGCCTTCCAGTTCTGGCTCGATCGCCTCCAGGCGCTCGACCTGATCACATGGGTGCGGGAGCCGAACGCGATCCACGTAACCGTCTCGGCGCGGGGAGCGACGCTGACCTCGCTGCTGCTCGGCCGCGCCTCTCCCGGTATGTCCGCGAGCACCGGCGATTCGACGTCGAGCGGCCGGCTCCGACAGGCTCAGGTCGGGTTGCTCTTCACGTACACGAGCCGGTCTCCCTCGCGGAGGTTCTGACACCCGGCGTCGTCGAACCGCAGCATCGTCTCGTCTCGCACCACGCCGAGCACCGGCACCCGCGCGCGGACCGCGGACAGGGGGCCGACCTCGTCCGCGGTGATCGCGCGCTCGGCGACGTCGAGCCCGTGCCCGGCGGACAGCAGGTCCTCGAGCACGCCGACCACCCGCGGCGCCTGGGTGCCGAGGCCCAGTAGCCGCCCCGCCGCGCCCGACGAGGTCACCACGAGGTTGGCTCCGCCCTGTTTGAGCAGGCTCGCGTTCTCGAGCTCACGCGCGGCCGCGACCAGGTACACGCGGGGGTTGAGCTGGCGCGCGGTGAGGGTGATCAGCACGGCGGTGTCGTCCCGGTCAACCGCGACGATCACCGAGGCAGCGGTGCGGATGCCGGCCTGCTCGAGCACCGTCGCGCTGGTCGCGTTGCCCTTCACCGCCACGAGGCCCTGTGCCGTGGCATCGGCGGCATGGGAGTCGGTCTGGTCGATCACGAGCATCCTGTCGCGCTCCACACGCGACCCCACCATCGCCGCGACGGCGCTCCTGCCCTTCGTCCCGAATCCGCAGACGATCACGTGGTCCTTCAAGCCTCTCCTCCAGCGCCGCTCCCTGTACCCCGCGCGGGTGCGCGCGGCAAGCAACTCGACCGTCGTGCCCACGAGCAGGATAAGGAACAGCACGCGGGTCGGTGTGATCACGAGCGTCGTCAGCAGGCGCGCGCTGTTCGACACGGGCGTGATGTCCCCGTAGCCCGTGGTCGTGACGCTCACGGTCGAGTAATAGAAGGCGTCCAGCACGCTGATCCCGGTTCCGTCGGAGTCCCGGTATCCATGGCGATCCGCGTAGGCGGTCACGGCACCGACGAGGATCAGGGCGAGCCCGATCACCACCCGCCAGCGGATCTGGCGCGCGGGGCTCACCGGGGGGGTGGGGAACTGGACGATCACGGCGGCGTGCGGTCGCCATCGTAGGCGAGCGAGGAACCGTCGCTGCTCGCCGGGCCGAGAACCCGCCGCTAGCCCGTGCTAACCCCGAGTTATCACGACAACTCGCGCTCATGTGACCGTCGCCCATCGCTCGGGCTCCCACATCCCGACCGAACGTCCCGGACTGCGTGCTCTGGGCGGTATCGCGGGACGTTCGGCCACGGGCTATGGGTCGTGCTGACCCCGAGGTGTGACCGCACGCGCGGGACTTCAAAGCGTTGCTATCGAACCCCGGGGTGTCCGGGGTACTTGGGGTTAGTCCGCGCTAGCAGCCGAGCTAGGCGGCGGCGCCGGGCGCGACCGGCCGATCGCCGCCGGTTGACCTGTGATGGCCATTCCCCGTAGGCTTCGGCCCGTGGGCGCGGTGGCCGATTGGACGTTCGAGGGAACCTGGCCCTACGAGCCGCGCTGGTTCGACTCGCCCGACGGGCGCATGCATTACGTCGACGAGGGGCCGCGCGACGGGCGGCCCGTCGTGATGGTTCACGGCAACCCCACGTGGGGCTACCTGTACCGCAACTTCATCGGGCCGCTGGTGCAGGCCGGGCACCGCGCGATCGTGCCCGATCATCTGGGGTTCGGGCGCTCGGAGAAACCGCGCGACCCGGAGCTGTACCGCGTGCCCCGGCACGCGCGGCGGCTCGACGCGCTGCTGGAGTCCCTCGAGCTGCGCGGCGCGGTGGTCGTGCCCCAGGACTGGGGTGGGCCGATCGGCCTGAATTGGGCAACGCAGCACCCGGAGCGCGTCGACGGGCTGTTCATCCTCAACACGTTCGCGCACGGGTTCCGGCGGGAGACGCTGCCGCCCGGCAAGGACAAGATCCCGCTGCCGCTGCCCATTCGGCTGTTTCGCACCCCGGGCGTGGGCGATGTGATGGTGAAGGGGCTCGACATGTTCAAGCGCGGGTTCCTGTTCGGGCAAGGCGTGATGCACAAGGAACGGCTCACGCCGGTGATCAAGCGCGCCTACCGCGACGTGCACCAAGGTTGGGGGGAGCGCACGCCGATCCTCGTGTTCCCGCGTGAGATCCCGGTCACCGGCGAGGGGCCCGTGGTCGCGATGACCACCGAGATCGAGGAGCGGATGAAGCGCGATTTCCGCTCCAAGCCGGTCCACATCACCTGGGCAATGAAGGACGTCGCGTTCCTGCCCTCCTACCTCGACACGCT
This sequence comes from uncultured Solirubrobacterales bacterium, assembly GCA_963724065.1. Classification (GTDB taxonomy): domain Bacteria; phylum Actinomycetota; class Thermoleophilia; order Solirubrobacterales; family JBBDJG01; genus DASRIA01. The sequence continues at coordinate 152,030 of CAVRTB010000001.1, read as the reverse complement.
GTGGCTCGACACGTTCCCGGATGCGACGGTCACGAAGCTCGACGACGCCGGCCACTACCTGCAGGAGGACGCGCACGAGCGCATCGTTCCGGAGCTGGTGGAGTTCGTCGGGCGGCTGGGACGGTAGGTCGGTCCATGCGTATCCGCATCTCGGTCGAGGACGCGTTCGCAAAGTACGAGGCGGGCGAGGTGACGGTGATCGATCAGCTCACCACCAGCCAGGACCTGAGCGCGACCCGCAAGGTCACCGGCGCGATCCGGATCCCCGGCGCCGAGCTGCCCGACCGGCTGGCGGAGTTGCCGCGCGAGCGCGGCGCAATCTCCTACTGCACCTGACCGCACGACGAGGTGAGCGCCCGTGCGGCGCTCTTTCTGCGCAAGCAGGGGTACGACGCTTGGGCGCTGGAGGGCGGGCTCGACGCCTGGATCGAAGCGGGCCACCCGACGGAGGCGCGATGAGCGGCGCCCGGGAAAGGAGGGCCTGATGCCCGGCAACTGGGGCAGCCTCGACTGTCCCGTGTGCGGTCGCACGCATCCGCCGCCCGAGGGGGCGACGACCGAATGCGCCGCGGTGATCGCCGACCTGATCTGCTCGGGCTGCCGGCACGGATGGGAGGTCCGCGTGGCGCTGTGGCGCTTCTACGGCATCGAGTCGGCGCTGCCCTCGCGCGAGGAGGACCGCTAGGTGCGACGTCCTTCGCCGCGGGCGTAGGCCGCAGGGTCGCGGTCACGGCCGAAACCGCCACCCTGCAGGCGCTCTTCACAGCTTCCTCCGCGAAGAGCGCCGGATGCCGCCACTATGGGGGAGGTAGGACTTGAACCTACGTAGGCTGAGCCGGCGGTTTTACAGACCGCTCCCTTTGACCACTCGGGCACTCCCCCGCGGTCGGGCATTTTAGAGAGGGGCCGGACGCGCCGCTACTGGATATCGCGCAACGGCTGCGCTTCGGGCAGCCGTTGGAGCTTGCGCAGCGTGTTGTTCTCGATCTGGCGGATGCGCTCGCGCGTCACGCCGAAGGCCTGGCCGACCTCCTCGAGGGTGTACGGGCGCTCGCCCGTCAGTCCGTAGCGCATCTCGATCACCTGGCGCTCGCGCTCGGGCAGCGCGTTGAGGGCGCGCCACACGTCCTCACGCTGCATGATCACGGTCGCCGACTCGAACGGCGACTCCGCGGTCTCGTCCTCGACGAAGTCACCGAGGGCCGAATCCTCCTCCTCGCCGATCGGCTTCTCCAGCGAGATCGGCAGCTGTGAGATCCGCAGGACATCGCGTACCTCGCGCGGGGAGCAGCGCAGCTCCTCGGCGATCTCCTCGGCCGTCGGCTCGCGCCCGAGCTTCTGGACCAGCTGGCGCTCGACGTGCACGACGTTGTTGAGCTTCTCGACCATGTGCACGGGGATGCGGATCGTGCGCGCCTTGTCCGCGATCGCGCGGGTGACCGCCTGCCTGATCCACCAGGTCGCGTACGTCGAGAACTTGTAACCGCGCCGGTAGTCGAACTTCTCGACCGCGCGGATCAGGCCGAGCGATCCTTCCTGAATCAGGTCGAGGAACGTCAGGCCGCGCCCGAGGTAGCCCTTCGCGATCGACACGACGAGGCGCAGGTTGGCCTTCACCATCTGCTCCTTGGCGTGCATGTCGCCGCGCTCGATGCGCTTGGCGAGCGAGACCTCCTGATCGGCGGTCAGCAGCTCGACCTTGCCGATCGAGCGCAGGTAGAGACGCAGCGAGTCGAGGCTAGGCTCGACGGTGAGGTCGATCTCGGGGCGCTTCGGAGCGGCCTCGACCTCGGCCACCGGGTCGGCGGGCTTGACGTCGGGCGTCGCGACGGGCACGGCCTCCGGGTCGGCGGCGATCACCTCGATCCCGACCTCGTGCAGGTGCCCGTGAAACTCGCGCAGCTGCTCCTCGGACAGGTCGAACTCCTCGAGGCGCACAGCAAGCTCTTCGTGGGTCAGGTAACCACGCTCCTGACCCTCCGTGACCAAGTCTCGAAGCTCCTCTGCCTCCAGCGTCGCTTCGGCAAGAAGCGTTTCCTCACGTGCTGCCAGCGTATCCCCTCGCTGTAGCTACAAACCCGCGCCACGACCCACCGATCCGGGTCCCAGGCACGTACCCTCCAATTTATGTCCCGTCAATCCGCGGCATCTGCCGCGAGTGGCTGGGCTTGTCTCCCCCGTACAACGATCGGACAGCTCCTGAGCCGGGATTGAGTATAGACCCAATCGGTATTCTCGTCTTGTTTATGGAACCTTCCACGCGAACCGGGATCTCACCGCCTCATGCCGATGTGCAGGCGCGCACGCCCGCAACGCGCGTGAGCCTGTCGCGCGTCGGCGTGACCGGCGTCGAGAAGATCCTGCGCGTTCGGGTGAGCGGCGACGAGCAGCTCTACCACGCCGCGCTCGAGTGCTATGTCGACCTCAACCCGCTCCAGGCGGGCGTGCACATGTCGCGCTTCGAGGAGATCGTGAACGAGGCGGTCGACGCGGTCGTGATCGGTGAAGCGCTGAAGGCCGAGACGCTCGCGGCGCACATCGCCACGCGGGTGCGCGAGCGACAGCACGGGCTGCGCGCGGAGGTGACGATCAGGGCCCGCTATCCCGAGTACAAGCAGACGCCGGTCACCGGGCTCGCGACGCAGGAGCTGTACACGCTGATCGGGACCGCCGTGGCCTCAGAGCGTGGGGTGCGGCACCTCGTCGGCGTCGAGGCGCAAGGCATGACGGCGTGCCCTTGCGCGCAGGAACTGGTCGCCGACGCCGCACGGGAGCGGCTCGTCGAGCAGGGCTTCACCGACGACGAGATCGAGCGGGTCTTCGATTCCGTACCGGTCGCGACGCACAACCAGCGCGGCATCGGCAGCCTCTACGTCGGCTGCCCGGAGGGCTGCGAGGTGGAGGTCCGCGCCGAGACTTTGCTGCGGGTCGTCGAGGAGTCGATGAGCTCGGAGATCTTCGAGCTGATGAAGCGCCCGGACGAGCGCGCAGTCGTCGAGAAGGCCCACCGCCGGCCGCGCTTCGTCGAGGACTGCGTGCGCGAGATGCTGCGCGGGCTGATCGCCGAGATGCCCACGCTCGAGGATCACACGTTCGTGCTCGCGCGCCAGGAGAACCTCGAGACGATCCACCAGCACAACGTTGTCGCCGAGCGCTACGGGCAGCTCGACGAGATCCGCGCCGAGCTCGACACGGACCGCCACTCGCAGCGCCATCTCACGATGCGCGAGTGGCTAGAGACTCCCGCGTCTGGCTGACGCCTCGCGGCGCGCCTGCTCGAGGTGCCGCCTCACGCCGAAGAAGTAGTCCGCGCCGGAGACCACCGTGATCGCGACCGCCACGTAGAGCAGCGCGTCCACGGCGACCGAGCCCGGGAAGGCGATCACGCCGAAGATCGCCGCGACCTGGAGCATCGTCTTGGCCTTGCCGAGCACGGATGCGGGAATCACGACCCCGCGCTCGACCGCGACGATCCGCAGCATCGTCACCGCGAGCTCGCGCGCGATGATCACCATTGCGATCCACGGCGCGATCCGGTTGAGCGAAACGAGCGAGATCAAGGGCGCGATGATCAGCAGCTTGTCGGCGAGCGGGTCCATCAGCTTGCCGAAGGTCGTGATGCTGCCGCGCGAGCGCGCGATGTAGCCGTCGAGGCCGTCTGTGAACGCCGCGAACGCGAAGACGACGGCCGCAACAGTGTCGGCGTTGGGCGTCTCCTCGAGCAGGGCGACGACGATCACCGGGACCAGGACGATCCGCAGCAAGGTGAGGATGTTGGGGACGGTCAGCGGGAGCACGAGCGCTCCTCGAGAGTACCGTCAGGCCACTTCGCGCACGGCCGCGAGCTCCTGCGCGTGAGCAAGCCGCTCGAGCGCGCAGTGCTCGAGCTGGCGCACCTCGGCGCGCGACACCCCGAGGCTGCGCACCACCTGCTCGACGGTCTGCGGCCGGCGGTCGTGCGTAAGGCCGTAGCGGCGGCGCAGGATCTCGCGCTCGTGGGCCGGCAGCTCCGAAACCGCGCGCTGCACGATCTCCTCGCGCGTCTCGCGGTCGACCTCCTCGCCCGGCTCCTCGTGGTCGCTCGGGACCAGCTCGCCGAGCGACACGCCTTGCTCGTCGCCGACGGGCCGATCGAGGCTGGTCACCGTGCGCGCAGCCTCGCGCACCTCGCGGACCTGGTGCGCCGGCAGCTCGACCTCGGACGCGACCTCCTCATCCGTCGGCTCCCGCCCGAAGCGCGCCGTCAGTTCCGGCACGGTGCGCTTGATCTTGCGCTCACGCTGGAGCACGTGCACCGGGATCCGGATCGTGCGCGCCTTGTAGGCGATGCCACGCTCGATCGCCTGCCGGATCCAGGGCGTCGCGTAGGTCGAGAACTTGAGGCCGCGGCGCCAGTCGAACTTCTCGACGGCGCGGATCAGGCCGAGGATTCCCTCCTGCGCGAGGTCGACGAGCGGCACGTCCTGACCGCGATAGTGCTTCGCGATCGAGACGACGAGCCGCAGGTTCGAATTGACCATCCGCTCCTTCGCCTCGAAGTCGCCGCGCTCGAGGCGCTGGGCCAGCTCGACCTCCTCGCTGGCGGTGAGCAGGCGGTGGCGGCTCGCCTCGCCGAGGAAGAGCTGGAGGGAATCGGGTTCGAGCGCAGGGGCGTAGGCCACAGACCTTTGTATTGCCCGTGCTCAACGAGCGAAACAGGGACTTCGCCGCTCAATACCATGGGGCGGTGCCCGCGCTGTCCCCGCCAGTCATGCCGCAGCTCGCCCTTTCGCGCGTGTCCCTCCCCGAGGGCGATGAATGGTCGTACGAGCCGAAATGGGACGGCTTCCGCGCAATCGCCTTTGTAGACGGGGATCAGAGCTACCTCCAGTCGCGAAACGGCAAGCCGCTGGGGCGCTACTTCCCCGAGCTGGAGTTCCCGCCCGGCGACTACGTACTCGACGGCGAGCTTGTGATCCTGTCCCCCGACGGCGGACAAGAGTTCGAGACGCTCCAGCAGCGCATCCACCCCGCCGAGTCGCGAATCCGCAGGCTCGCGGAGGAGACGCCGGTGCGCTTCGTCGCGTTCGACGTGCTGGCGCTCGACGGTGAGTCGCTCCTCGACGAGCCGTTCGCGCAGCGTCGCGAGCGTCTCGAGGCCCTCGTGAGCAAGCCGCTCGACCTCACGCCGTGGACCCGTGACAGGGCCGAGGCGGAGCCGTGGCTCCAGGGCGCGGAGGGGGTGATCGCGAAGCAGCTCGACGCCCCGTACCGGCCGGGCGAGCGGAAGGGCATGGTGAAGGTGAAGCGCGTCCGCACGATCGACGCCGTGATCGTCGGGTGGCGCCCCGGCAAGGAGGAGGGCACGCTCGGCTCCCTGATCCTCGGCCTCTATGACGAGCAGGGCGACCTACAGGTCGTCGGCCACACCTCCGGCTTCAAGGCCAAGGAGAAGCGCGAGCTGCCCGCGTTCCTCGCGCCATACGAGACCGGCGAGCGCGGGTCGGGCGACCCGAGCCGCTGGGACGCCGGCCGCGAGCTCGAGTGGCGATCGGTGCGGCCGGAGCTCGTCGCGGAGGTGACGTTCGACCACGTCAGCGGGCGCCGGATCCGCCACGGCGCGAAGCTCAAGCACTGGCGCGAGGACAAGGACCCGCGCGAGTGCACCGTCGACCAGCTCGGACAGTAGGCCGGGATTCCTTAGCCGGCGGAATCCCGGGCGGCGGCGGGAGGGCATGCTTGGCCGGGGCACCCTTCCCTTTTGGCCACCGGACCACGCCTAGAGCAACCCGAGCTGGCGCAGGATCGAGACCGAGTCCGAGTAGACGTCCTTGCGCTTCACGAGGCCGTCCTCGAAGGGGATCACGTCCATCCCGTCCCACCTGACCTCGGCACCGGTCGGCTCCGCGACGATCTCGCCGCGGCGCATCGTGCTCGTATGGGTCGCGGTCGCCGTCCATTCCTGCACGACCAGGCCGTCGCGGACGTACAGGCGACGCGTCTCGAAGCGCAGGTCGGGCCAGGTCCCGAAGATCGACTGGAGGTGGCCGCGCACCTCCTCCCCCTCAACGCGCTCCCCGGCCGTGTGGTTGTGGAAGACCATGCCGGGCGCGTGCATCCTCATGATCGCGTCGGCGTCGTGGTCGTTCCAGGCGCCGTTGTAGCGCTCGATCGCTTGTCCGAGCGCAGCCGGCGAGTCGCTGCCGTCAGCCTGGGCCTGACCTGCCACCCGCTCATGATATGGCCGCAGCGACTCCTTACTGCGGATAGGGTCAAACCCGGGGGTAGAGAGTGACCGCAGCGCAGAGCATCGGGATCGTGTCGCAAGGACTGGACAGCTGGCTCGTCGAGGAGGTCGGCGTGGCGGTGATCGCCGTCGATCCGGACGGAGTCGTCCTGCGCTGGAATCGCGAGGCCGAGCGCATCTACGGATGGCCCGCCGGCGAAGCCGTCGGCCGCGGGCTCCAGGATCTCGCGATCGCCCCCAGGGACGTGCGCCTCTCGAGGGCCGTGCTCGACCAGGTGGGCAGGGGCGAGACGTGGACGGGCGAGTTCCCGGTGCGCCACCGCGACGGGTCGGCGCGCACGGTGCATGCCCGCATCGTGCCGGTCTACGACACGCCCGGTGAGCTGGTGGCGATGGTCGGCTTCTCCAGCGACGTCACCGAGGAGCGCCGCCGCGATGCCGAGCGCCGGCGCAACGAGGAGGAGCTCGGGTATCTCGCGCGGGCAAGCGCGATCCTCGACTCGTCGCTGGAGCTCCCGGTGACGCTCCAGCAGCTCGCGGAGCTCGCCGTTCCCTTCATCGGCGACGGCTGCATGGTCGACGTGCGCCGCGACGACGGCACGATCGAGCGCTTTGCGCTGGCGGCCACCGACGACGCCCTGCGGGATGCGTTCATGCGGCTCCAGCGCCATCCGATCGATCCCGCGGGCGAGCACCCGATCGCGCGGGCGATGCGATCGGGCGAGGCGCAGCTGCCGGACCGGATCGAGGACGAGGACCGCGCACCGTGGGCGGGCAGTGACGAGCACCGCGACGACCTGCGCCGGTTCCCGGGCAAACTCGTGATGGTCGCGCCGATCAGGTCGGGGGAGCGCCTGCTCGGCACCCTGTCGATCGCGCAGCTCAGTGGGCGAGGAGAGTTCGGCCGGCGCGAGGTCGCGCTCGTCCAGGAGCTGGCGCGGCGCGCCTCGACCGCGATCGAGAACGCGCGTCTGTTCTCCGAGCGAACGTACATCGCCGAGACGCTCCAGCGGAGCCTCCTCCCCGCCGCGCTGCCGAGCGTCGAGGGATTCGACCTCGCGGCGGTGTACCGGCCGGCGATCGGCGGCACCGAGGTCGGCGGCGACTTCTACGACGTGTTCGAGACATGTTGCGGAAGCTGGGGAGTCGCGATCGCCGACGTCTGCGGCAAGGGCGTGGAGGCGGCCGCGGTCACGGCACTTGCGCGCCACACGCTGCGCGCGGCCGCCCTGCAGCATCGCGGCTCCGCCGAGATGCTCGAGACGGTCAACGACGCGCTGCGGCGCAACTTCCGCGGGAGTCAGTTCTGCACGCTCGCGCTCGGCATGGTCGAGCGCGGGGAGGGATCGGCGCGCCTCTCGCTCACCCTCTGCGGACATCCGAGCCCGCTGGTGCTGCGCGCTGACGGCCGCGTCGAGGCGATCGGCACGCCCGGCTCGCTGCTGGGGGTGGTGCCGGCTCCCGACCTGCATGAGGTCGAGGCCACGATGGAACCGGGCGACACGCTGCTGCTGTACACGGACGGGGCCACCGAGACGAAGACGCGCCGGGGGCGCCTCGGCTCCGAGGGCCTCGCGAGAATCCTTGGTCGCTGCGCGGGTCAGAGCGCGAACGAGATCGTCACCGGCGTCGAGAACGCGATCGCGCTGCGCCTCGAGGGCGAGGAGGCCGACGACCTCGCCCTGCTCGCGGTGCGGTTCGTGAACGGCGCCTAGACCGGCGCCGCTAGACCTTCGCGACGATGATCGGAGCGCGCGTGGGCTTCACGCTGCCGGTGCGTGGCTCGAACGTGACCATCACCTGATCGGCATCGTCGAGGCCGCGCGGGATCGCGGCGGCGCCGCTGCCGTTGCGATGGACCTGGAAGAGCGTGGAGGCCTCGACGTTGCCGTCACGCGCGATCCAGACCTCGTAGATGCCGTCGGTGCGCTGCGTCAGGCCGGACACCCGCAGGATGCCCTCGTCGCCGGTGCGCTCGACGGTGGCGGTGACTCCCGCGGGCGCCTCGGCGCGCGCGGTCACCGTCTCCTGCCCATCGCCGTCGGAGCCGAGCGCGTTGCCGCCGATCGCGGCGGCGACCACGACGGCCGCTGCCATTGCGATCACGGGTCGCGGGATCGCGAGCAGCTCGCGCCATGCCCGGCGCCTGCGCGGTGCCGGCGCGGGGGCCGGCGCGGGAGCCGCTTCGTCATACACGGTCCGCATCAGCCGCTCGCGCAGCGCCTGCGGGGGCTCCACCTGCTCGACCGTCGCGGGCAGCAGGTCGACCGAGCCCTGCAACCAGCGAGACCGCTCCTGACAGCGTGGGCAGCCGTCGAGGTGGCGCTCGAAGGCGCGCGCCTCGTCACCCGTCAGCGCGTCGAGCAGATACGCGGCGAGGTCGTCCTGGAAGTGGGTGTGGTCGTCGGGTTGGTTCATAGGCCCTCTGCGAGCTGTGCCCGCAGCTTGTCCATCGCAAGTCTCATCCGACCCTTCACGGTGCCGAGCGGCATGTCCAATACCTCCGAGATCTCCGAATGGGTGAGACCCCCGAAATATGCCAGCTGCACCACCTGAAGCTGATCCGTCGGGAGGTCGCTCAACACGCCGCGCACCTCCCGCGCCGCCTCGTTGCGCAGCGCCTCCGCGTCGGTGCGCTCCCATTGCGACTCCTGCTCGGGGACCGTCTCGAGGTCGAGGCTGACCGCCGGCGCGCGGCCTGAGTCGCGGCGCAGCACGTCGATCGCGCGGTTGCGCACCACGCCGAGCAGCCATGTCCGCACGCTGCCGCGCGTGCGGTCGAAGCGCGCGCCGCTGCGCCACACCGACAGGAAGGCCTCCTGCGTGACGTCCTCGGCGGAGTTGGGGTTGCCCACGATCCGATACGCGAGCGAGTAGGCCGCGCCGCCATGGCGGTCGTAGACGATTTCGAACGCAGCGGGCTCCTTGCGCTCGACGAGCGGCATGAGGTCTTCGTCAGCGAGCCTTTGTAATGAATCGACATCCAATCTCGGCCTTCCCGTGGGCACTACCTATAGACCTCCATGACTACGTGACCTTTGCCTGCGTGGATCAGCCTATCGACGGACGGGTGATCCACCTGGGAGGGGCCCACGTAAAGGGCTTGCTGAGGACGGAGGAGCCGGGAGGCGCCGCCCGTCGCAAGCCATGGAAGTTCAAAGGAGGACGGATGAAGAGGCTCTCGATCGTCGCCGCGTTGGTGGCAATCGTTGTAGCCGTGCCGCTCAGCATTGGCTCGAGCCATAGAGAGGCACCGCTCACATCGATTGACCCGACGGCTGACGACACGGACGTCTACGCCTATACGGCGAAAGACGCGCAGGACTCGCTGACTGTCGTCGCCAACTGGGTGCCATTCGAGGACCCAGCCGGTGGCCCGAACTTCTATAGGTTCGACCAGAAGGCGCGGTACTACATCAACGTCGACAACACCGGGGACGGCAAGTACGACGTCCGCTACCGGTTCAAGTTCCGGGACAAGTACGAGAACGGCGGAAGCTCGTTCCTGTACGCGCTCCCGGGCGTGTCGTCGATCGATGACCCGAAGCTGCTCCAAAAGCAGTTCTACGACGTGGAACGGCTGAGCTACGGGTACGCGCGGAGCGCTCATTCCTCGAAGAAGGGAAAGAAGGGGAAGAAGCACTCGCGCAAGCACAAGAAGTCCAGGGGCAAGCACCGCTCGAAGCGCGTGCTGCGCAGCGTGCGCACGGTTGCCCGCAACATCCCGGTCGCGCCCAACAACGTTGGGCCGAAGACGATCCCGGACTACACGAAGGTCGCCAACCAGGCGATCACGGATCTCCCCGGTGGCGGCAAGGTGTTCGCCGGCCAGCGTGACGACCCGTTCTTCGTGGACCTCGGAATGACGTTCGACGGGATCAACCTCGAGGGACGCGCCGGCAAGGGCGTCGACGACCTCGCCGGCTACGGAGTCCACTCGATCGTCCTCCAGGTGCCCGAGGAGAAGGTCACCAAGGACGGCGACGAGGTCGACTCCGCAAAGGACAAGAACGCCGTCGTCGGTGTTTGGGCCTCGACCGAGCGCAAGCGCGTCTCGGTGCTGGCCTCCACCAACCGTGATGACGGCGACGACTACGTGCAGGTCTCCCGCCTCGGGAACCCGCTCGTGAACGAGGTCATCATCCCGGTCAACAAGAAGGACCAGTTCAACCGCACGACTCCCGACCGTGACGCCGAGCTGTACGGCGGCTTCGTGGTCAAGCCGGAGCTCGCGGCTGTGCTCAACCTGCTGTTCAACGTCGGCGCACCCGAGACCAACCGCCTGGACATCGTCCAGGCAGTGCTCCAGGGGCTCCCCGGCCTGAACCAGCACGGCTCCGACCCGAAGAAGGCGAAGCCGGTCGACACGATCAAGCTCAACCTCGGCGTTCCCCCGGCGGCCGACCCCAAGCCCCTCGGGGCCCTTGCGGGCGACCTCGCCGGTTACCCGAACGGCCGCAGGCTGACCGACGACGTGGTCGACATCGCAATCCAGGTCGTGGCGGGCGAGCTCGCCGACCCGAAGGTGCTGGGTGCGGAAGCCTGCAAGGCGCCCGCGAAGTGCCCGAACCCGACGGACCTGGGCGACAACGTGCCCATGAACGACAAGCCGTTCCTGAGCACGTTCCCCTACGTGGCCGAGCCGAACTCGGGCTTCGCCGCCAGGATCAAGAAGGACTACGGGCCCTAGGACGGGCATCCGGGCGGGGGCCTCTCACATAGAGGCCCCCAACCGGAGCTCTCCGACACCCACCACGACATGACTCTCTCCAGACCAAGCATCATCAAGCTCCTTGTCCCGCTGGTCGCGTTCGCCGCCACCTTCATGGCGGTGAAGTTCATCGACGACAGCCCTTCCGGGAGAAGCGATGCAGGAGCGGGCGCGAGTGGCGCCGCGCCGGGATTCGCGGATGCCCGTTCGACGGACGAGCGCATCCGCTCCCTGCAGGCCGCGGTCGGCAACGACAGCACCTCCGCCGAGTCCTACGCGTCGCTCGGCGACGCGTACCTTCAAAAGGCACGCGAAACCGCCGACTCCTCGAACTACGTGCGTGCCGAGTCGGCGCTGCGCGCGGCGCTCAAGCGCGAGCCCGGCGATGCCGGTGCCCTCGCGGTCCTGGGCTCGCTCGCGAACGCACGCCATGACTTCGCCACCGGGTTGCGCTACGGCGAGCGCGCGCGTGCCGCGGCGCCGGGCGTCGTCAAGCCCTACGGCGTGATCGTCGACGCGCAGGTCGAGCTCGGCCGCTACGAGGCCGCCGAGCGCTCGCTCCAGCGCATGGTCGATCTGAAGCCCAACCTCGATTCCTATTCGCGGGTCTCCTACTTCCGCGAGCTGCACGGCGACCTCCCGGGGGCCGTCGCCGCGATGCGCCTCGCCGCATCGGCGGGTGGTGACGCGCGTGAGAACTCCGCATACGTGCAGGCCCTGCTCGGCAATCTCCAGATGGCGCGCGGCCGCATCGCGGACGCGCAGCGCGCCTACCGCCTCGCCGCCGCGCGGTTCGACGGCTACATTCCGGCACAGGTCGGCCTGGCGCACGTGGCCTCAGCGCGTGGCGACCTCGACGGCGCGATCCGGCTCCACCGCCGGGTGGTCGCGCGGCTGCCACTGACCGCTTACGTCGTCGGCCTCGCCGAGGCCGAACTGGCAGCGGGCAGACGAGGCGCGGCCCGCAAGAGCCTGGCGCTCGCCGCGGCACAGCAGCGGCTCGAGCAGCGCGGTGCCGTCAACGTGAATCCCGAGACGGCGGTCATCGAGGCCGACCACGGGAGCCCGGCGCGTGCCGTCACGCTCGCCCGGCAGGCTTACGGAGCGGCCCCGAGCGTGCGCAGCGCCGACGCGCTCGGCTGGTCACTCACGCGCGCCGGCAAGGCGCGCGAAGGGCTGCGCTACGCGACCGAGGCGCTGCGCCTCGGCTCGCGCGACGCGCTGCTCCTCTACCACGCCGGCATCGCGGCGCGGGATGCGGGCCGCCCCGACCTCGCGCGCCGGCACCTGACCCGAGCACTCGCGGGCAACGCGCAGTTCTCGCCGCTGCACGCGCCACGCGCGAGGCGCGCGCTGGAGGGCCTGCGATAGTAGGCTCCACCCGTGGGGAAGGAGGCGACTCCGGGCACCATGGCCGGTTACTCCGGCACGCCCCTGCCGCAGAAGCTCGGCATCAAGCCGGGCGCCCGCCTCGCGCTCGTCGGCGCGCCCGCTGACTTTCTCGATTCGGCGCTTGCGCCACTCCCCGACGCGGTCGAGGTGCGCGCACGGGCGCGGGGCCCGCTCGACACGATCATCTTCTTCACCAAGTCCCGAGCCGACCTCGAGCGCCGCTTCGGCAAGCTCGCCGGTGCACTCGATCCGGCCGGGTCACTGTGGATCGCCTGGCCCAAGCGTGCCTCTGGCGTGAAGACCGACCTCACCGAGGACGGGCTGCGCGAGGTCATCCTCCCGCAGGGACTCGTCGACACGAAAGTCTGCGCGATCGACGATACGTGGTCGGGCCTGCGCTTCGTGATCCGCAAAGAGAACAGATAGGAGCCACATGCCCGACCCCGTTTTCCTGATCACCGGCGCGTCGAGCGGCATCGGCGCGGCGACGGCGCGCCATGCCGCGAAGGAGGGCTACCGGCTCGTGCTCGCCGCGCGCTCCGAGGACAAGCTCAACGCGCTCGCGGAGGAGTTGGGAGCGCTGCCGGTCGTGTGCGATGTCACGTCCTGGGAGGACCAGCAGCGCATGGCGGCAGCGGCGCTCGAGAAGTTCGGCCGCCTCGACGTCGCGTTCGCGAACGCCGGGTTCGGCGCGCCGCGCGGCTTTCTCGAGTCGACGCCCGAGCACTGGCGCGAGATGGTCCTGACGAACGTCTACGGCGCCGCGCTCACGATCCGCGCGACGCTGCCCGCAGTGCGCGAGTCGCGCGGCCACATGCTCCTCACCGGGTCCGTGGCCGGCCGCCGCGCGCTTCCCGGGTCGCTCTACTCCGCGACCAAGTGGGCCGTCACGGCGATCGGCGAGAGCCTGCGCCAGGAGGTCGACGGCAGCGGCGTGCGCGTCACGCTGATCGAGCCCGGCATGGTCGACACGCCGTTCTTCGACAACCGGCCCCGGGGGGCGCTCGAGGCCGATGACATCGCGAGGGCGGTGATGTTCGCGGTGCAGCAGCCGGAGCACGTTGACGTGAACGAGGTGCTGATCCGCCCGACCGCGCAGGGCGGATAGCAGTTCGCAACTGCGAACTGCGGACCGAGACTCAAGCACCGCCCCATCCCACCGATGCTCTCCCTATGCCACGAAAGGCTGTTCATAACGGGCATGAGGCCCTGCGCGCTGCCCGCAACCTCGTGGCCCGAGGCTGGGACTATGACTCGATCGTCGCGCTGCTGAAGCGCCAGTCGGGGCTCGACGAGCGCCGTGCGCGCGCGGTCACGGCGCGCGCCTTCAAACCCGCGCCCAAGCCTGGCATGACGCTCCGCGAGGAGCTCGAAGCGATCAGCCGCGCTTTGGACGTCAGCCGGCCGGGCTGACGGGCGCCGGCGGCGCCGGAATCCCGTCTCGCAGCCGCCGGTAGAGCTCGTCCGTGCTCGTGTCGGAGTGAATCTCGATCCGGGGCAGCCCCGAGCGGGAGCTGGTGGGCGTCGTGTACACGGACGGGCGCGTGAGGAACACGGCCTGGAAGTGCTTCGCCAGCAACCCCTTCATGAACGGCGCGATGCGCTCGTCGTTGGTGTCCCCGTCATGCCCGTAGTTCCCGAAGGGGACCGCGAAGCCCCATGGCGCGAAGCCCGGGAGCTGCGCGGTCATCGTGCGCTTCGCCCACAGGATGTCGTGGCGCACGCGGCGCTTGAACTCCGCGAAGCTCTCGAGGCCCTTGCCCTCGGTGTACTGCCGGTAGGCGTACGCGGGACCCTTGTGGCCGGCGGCGTCGTACTGAACGTTCGCGTGGCCGATGCCGGCGTGCTCCTGCACGTCCCAGCGCCCGCTCTTCGCCATGCGCCGCAGCTCGTCCCAAGTGCTGTAGAAGGGGCTGTCCTGCTCGATGTGGCCCGCGATCGCGAACATCGTCGCGCGGAAGCCCGTCTCGGCCAGGATCTTGTCGGCGCCGCGGTACGAGTCGAGCCGGCCGTCGTCAAAGGTGATCAGGACCGGCCGCTTCGGCAGGCGCTCGGTTGCTCCGTGCAAAAAGCGCGCGTACTCGGCGATGCTGATCGACTCGAACCCCAGACTGCGCAGCATCGTCATCTGCTCGGCGAACTGCCTGCGCGTCACCGAATAGTGGTCGGGGCGACCGTTCACGCCGTGGTATGCCAGCACGGGGATCGCGCCGCGCGCGGGGGGCAGCGCTCGCCAGCGCGCGAGCTGAGCGTCCGTGGGCTCGAGGTCTGGCGCGGCGAACGCGGCGCGGTCGGGCCCGGGCCCGACCTCGGCCCGGATCCGCGGCACCGCGAAGTAGAGCGGCACCAGTGACAGCGGCAGCAGCAGGAATGCGATCGCGCCGCGCAGGGCCTCCGCGGGGGCGGTCACCGCGCCGCCTCGGCCGTGCGGGTGCCCCAGCTCGAGTTGCGCGAAGTAAGGATCGCGTAGTACGTCTGCCAAAGCAGGAAGGCGATGTAGAAGAACACGAACATCACCCCGAACACCCACAAGGTGTCGTAGCGGCCGTGCTTGAGCCCGTAGTAGAGCCCGTAGACGAGCGCCATCGCGTAGATCCCGATCAGATAGATGAGCGGCGCGCCGCCTCCGCCGAACAGCGGGAGCCAGACGATCGCCCGCACGGCGACGATCGGCGCCAGCAGCGGCAGCACGATCCCGAGGTACACCCACAGGCTCGCGAGCGGGCTCTTGCGCCAGATGAAGCGGCTGATGATCAGCGACTCGCGCGTCCACGACCGCTTCCAGCGCAGCTGCTGGCGCAGGAACAGCCGGAAGTGGGCCGGCACGATCGTGACCGAGCGCGCGGTCTCGTCGTAGCGCACCTTCCAGTTGTGCAAGACGAAGTTCGTCAGTGAGCGGTCGTCGCCGTAGGTCGCCGGCCGGCCGAGGAACTGCTGCCCCTCCCAACGCTCGAGCACCGGTGCGATCGCGGCGCGACGGTAGACGGAGAAGCAGCCCGAGCAGCACGTGACCGCACCGAAGATGGACTCGGCGGCCTTGCACACGCGAAACGCCACGAAATACCGCACGGCCTGCATGCGGGTGATCCACGTCTCGCGCGCATTCTCGACGTCGGCATGGCCGGCGATCGCCCCGACGCGGGGGTCGGCGAACCCGCGCACGATCTGGCGCAGCGCGTCGGGCTCGAGCGCGCTGTCGGAGTCGACGAACGCGATCACCTCGGCCCTGGTCGAGCGGATCCCGGCCGCCATCGCGGCGCGCTTGCCGCGGTTCTCCGGGAAGTCGATCACGCGCACCGCGGAGCTCGCGTCCGCGACGGAGTGGATCTCGCGCAGAGTGCCGTCCGTCGAGCCGTCGTTGACCACCACGATCTCGAGCTTCTGCGCCGGGTACTCGCTGGCCAGCAGCGAGCGAATCGATCCCGCGACGGCCTCCTCCTCGTTGAATGCCGGCATCACGATCGCGATCGTCGGCTCCAGCGGCACCGGCGGGTCTGGCGCCGCGCGGTAGAAGAGGCTGAACAAGAACCTGCTGAGGATGAATAGGCACACGGCGACGCTGTAGACGCCGAAGTACGGGTCCTCCACGATCATCTCGATGAAGATCGTCTTGTACGTGATCACCGCGAGCACGATGACCACCAGGTAGAGCGCGCAGACGGCGCGCAGGGCGTGGTTGAACCACGGGATCGGCGGGCGCCGCGGCGCAAGCCTCCCCGTGCTCGCGGTGACCGCCACTAGATCAGTGACCTCTCGACGCCGAGCGCCGTCCGGTAGGTGCAGTCGAGCACCTGCTCGAACTCGGCGAGCCACGAGTAGTCGCAGCCGTCGTGCAGGGTGACGATCACGGCGACGTCGTAGTCCGACGGCCGCGGCCGCGCGACGGACAGCATCGCGAGCTTGTCAGTGGCTTCGAAGGAGCGCACGAGTGGGTCGTGGTAGGCGACCGTGACGCCCTCTCCCGCAAGGCTGTGCATGATCCGCAGGGCGGGCGACTCCCGCACGTCGCGGACGCCCGGCTTGTAGGACGCGCCCACCACGAGCACGCGTCCCTCTGCCGGTTCCACTCCTTCCTGCTCCAGGATCTCCACGACCCGCCCGGCGACCACGTGGGGTCGCGACTCGATCGCCTTCATCGCGCGCCGCGTGAGCGGCGCGTCAGCGCGCACCTCACGCAGGCCGCGCAGCAGGTAGTGGGGGTCGCAGGGGATGCAGTGGCCGCCGACGCCGGCGCCAGGCCAGAAGGGCATGAACCCGTACGGCTTCGTCGCCGCGGCGCGGGTGATCTCGACCGGGTCGAGCCCGAGCGCGCGGCTGGCGCCCGCCATCTCGTTCGCCCAGGCGATGTTGACGGCGCGGAAGGTGTTCTCGTAGAGCTTCGTCATCTCCGCCGCCTCGCACGAGGAGACCACGTGGACTCCGGCGGACACGGCGCCGACGACCTCTACCGCGGCGCGCGCGCAGCTCTCGGTCACGCCGCCCACGATTCGCGGAACGTCGCGCTGGTCCCAGCGCCCGTTGCCGGGGTCGATGCGCTCCGGCGAGAAGGCCACGGCGATCTCGCGCCCGGGGCGCAGGCCGCGGTCGAGCAGCGGCTGCACGAGCAGCTCGCGTGTGCTCCCGACGTAGGTCGTGCTCGTGAGCACGATCACCTGGTCACGTCGCGCCTGCGCAACAACCGTCTTGCACGCTGCGACCAGCAGGCGCAGGTCGGGCTGCTGGCGCTCGTCGACCGGCGTCGGCACGCAGATCAGCACGGCGTCGGCCGCCGCGATCGCGCCGGGACTCGACGTGAGCAGGAGCTCGTCTTGCTCCAGCACCGACTGCAGGCTCTCCCTCTCTCCCTCCGCGAGGTCCACGCTGCCCTCACGGATGTCCTGCAGCCGCCGCTCGCTCACGTCGACTCCGGTCACCTTCACTCCCCCTGCGGCCAGTCCGATGCCCGTCGGCAGGCCGACGTACCCGAGGCCCAGCACCGCGACCGTGCGTGTCGCGTCCCGCGAGGGAGTGACAGCCGGCTGGGCGCCGAGCGCAAGAGCATCTGGTGTCGTGACTGATCCGCTTCCCATGGCTATGTGGGGTCAACGGCTGGACGACGCAATGCTCACTCGTACGCGTGTCCGTTTGAGGTTTGGAACCGTGCCGGCGCGCTGAGCTACTACGGCCAGCTGGTGCCGGGAGCGATCTGGGGGTCGTCCCAGATCCGCTGATCCTCACGGCCGAGACGCCAGAAGCCGAGACCGAGGCCCCGCACCTTGGCGACCTTGAACCGGCGGCTGAGAGATGTGGCATCGCCGAACCACACCTCGTGCGGCACGCCACTCTCGACGTAGTCGAACGTCCACGTGAAAGAGGTCTCGTCGAACCTGGGGACGACCCCGTGACGCGCGGCGATCTCCATCACCTCGCCGTACTCCTTCGGGATGGACGGGTTCGCGGGCCCGCCGCCGTTCGGCCAGTCGTGCGCATAGAGCGGCATGCCGAGCACGTAGCGCCGCTTGTTGGGCATCGTCGCGGTGTAGTTGGCGACCTTCAGCACGTTGGCGATCTCGTCGGAAGGCCCGGGCGCCGACGTCGTCCAATGCCAGCCCCACGCCATCACGAAGACCGTGTCAGCCACCCTGCCGAGCGCCGGGTAGTCATAGAACCCGGCACGTCCGGTCTGGCTGCCGGAGAACTTCGCCGACACCTCGACGGAGAGGCGCTTGCCGAGCGCGTGCAGCCGCTGCGCGAGCTCGCTGACAAAGCTCGTGAGGACGTCACGGTCGCTCTCGTAGCCCGCCTCGAAGTCGAGGTTGAGGCCGTCGTAGCCGTGACGTTGCACGAGGTCGACGAGGTTGGCGAGGGTCGCCTGCCGCACGGCGGGGTTGCGCAGGATCATGTTGAGGGTCGGGCCGCTCTGGCAGTTGAAGCGCGGCATCACGACGATCTTCCGCAGCTGGGCCCAGCGCGTCACCAGCGGGTCGTCCTTTCCGATGATGCCGCCGTCGCTGCGCCGGCAGTCGTAATAGGTGGGATAGACCGTCCCGATCTGGCGGTAGTGGCGCTGCAGGTCGAGAAAGCTCTCGTCCGTGGTCGCGAGCATGAACGCGTGGAGCTGCCCCTGCGTGGGAGGCGGCATCGCCGTCGTGGCCTGCGCGGCGACGGGCCGGCTCAGGTAGCCCCAGCTGTCCACCGCGGCGACGGAGAACTTGTATTCGGTGACGGGAGCGAGGTTCCCGATGTCCGCTGTGAGCGCGCGGACCTGGGCGACGGGCTGGCCGTCGCGGAAGATCCTGTACCCGACGATCCGCGAGCTGCGCCTGACGCCGTTGCCCCAGCCGAGCTCGACGCTCGTGTCGGTGACCCGCCCGGTGCGCAGGCTGCCGGGGATTCCCGGCGCGCGATGGTTGGCGCGGACACGCACGGTGCGGCTCGGCTTCCCGAGTGAGCCTCGCGTGTCCGCGGCAAGCACACGGAAGACGTGAGCGCCCGGCGCCATCGGGACGCGTACCGAGCGCCGCCGGGGCTTGACCTGCCTGTAGACCCGGCCGTCGCGGTACACGCGGTAGCCGGCGAGCTTGCCGTCGCCGCGGCGCACCCGCGCCCACGAGAGGGTCGCGCGTAGCTTGCGCACGCGCTTCACCGACAGGTGGCGCACCTTGAACGGCGGATGCCAGTGCAGTTCGCGCACCAGCTCGCCCGAGCAATCCGACACGCTCCCCGCGGCGCTGACCCGGCGCACGTTGAACGTGTAGCGCAGCCCCGGGCTGACAGCGACGCGGATGGACCTCCGTGTCGTCTGGCCGACCACGACTCCGTCGCGAAAGACCCGGAAGCGTGCGCCGGCCGCGCGCCGCGCGTGCCACGAGAGCCGTCCGTGCCGGCTGCCCACGCGCCGCGCGAAGCTCAGCTTGCTCGGCGCCTTCTGCGCGCATACCGAGGCGCCGGGCGCTTCGGGAGGCGCGGCCGCCACCGACAGGACCAAGAGACCCGCCGCGCAGGCCATCACTACGCATACACGCACGCGCCACGCGCGGGTCATCGGCGCTCGCGCTTGGGCGCGACGACCTGCGGCGCCTTCGCAGGCGGCCGCTTCGCGGGCTGCAGCTTCGGGGGCTGGGACTTCGGGGGCGTCGCGGTCTTCGGGGCCTGGGACTTCGGGGGGGATGCGAGCGGCCCGGGCTTCGCCGGCGCCTTCGCGCTGCTCGGCTTGGGCGTCACCCCACCTGGGGTCGCCGGCTTCGGAACCGGCCTGCCCGGGCCCGGCTGCTTCGGAGCGCTCACGGGTGCGGCGGGGGCGCCGACGGTCGTGCCCTCCTTGGCCCGCGGCGCCGGGGGTGCCGGAGAGCCGGAGCCCGACGCGAAGCTGCCTGCGTCGGGACCGGTCGGCGGGCCCGATTGCAGGCGCACGCTCTCCGGATCAGCGACGGGAGCGACCGCCGCGGGCACGGGCGCCTGCACGGGAGCGCCGGCGGGCGCCACGGCCGTGGGGACGATCGGCACTGGCACCTGCGCTCCCGCGACGGGGACAGCGATCGGCGTGGGGGCAGCTCCGAGCCTGGCGACATTCCTGCCCGGCAGTCGCACGGTCACGCCGCGAACCCCGCGAAGGTCGGATGCGCGCCCGGGACTCGTGGCGGGCGGTGCCCCGGCGAGCGGCGCGGCCGGCGCCGGAGCGGTCCCGGTCATCTGCGCGGGAGCGGGCTTCGGGCGCCGCGAGCTCGCGTCGGTGGCGGCAAAACCGCCCCCGAGGACGGCAACCACCGCGAGGGTCGCGGCGCTGACCGTCTCGAACCCGTTCCCCGAGGACGCCGGAACCGCAGCGGCCGTCGCGACATGGTGGAGGTCGTACGCGGAGGGCTGCGGCAGCCGTGCCTTGAGCAGCCCGAAGGGCACCAACCCAGCAACGCCGTTGCGCAGCGTCGTGCGAGCCCGGAAGATCAGTTGGCGCACGCCGGAGCCCGAGTGTCCGAGCTGGGCCGAGATCTCCTCGTAGCTGCGCCCCTCGAGCTCGCGTAGGGCCAGTGCCTGGCGCTGCGCATCGGGAAGGTCCCGCATGCGGGCGACGAGCCGGCGAATGTCCTCGCGCTGCTCGAACAGCATCGGGGGCTGGGCGACGCCGTCGTACTCGAGGTCGAGCTGGTCGTAGTCGGGCGAGCCCTTCCGAAGAAGGTCGATCGAGCAGTTGTGGGCGATCCTGTAGAGCCACGCGCGCAGCGCGATCTCGCGCTCGGCGCCGTCGCGCAGGGCGAGGAATGCCTGAAGGAAGGTCTGCTGGACCGCATCCTCGGCGCGGCTGGCGCCGACGAAGCGCTCGCAGTAGCTGCGCAACTGGCGGCGGTAGCGTCGCGTGATCTCCGACCAGGCTCGCTCCGACCCGGATCGGGCCAGTGCGACGAGACACTCGTCGCTCTGGTGCATGAGCGAGGCTCCGGACAGCATCCCGGCATGGGGGCGTCGGGAGTCCGCTCGCGCGGGCGTGGAGGTTTGCATGGCTTCCTTGCCGTCTTCCCTTGTCGGAGCCGCCGCCGGAGGAGCACCCGCGACGATCTCCAAGGCCAATATCTACCGAGTCAACGGGGTCCCACCAGGAAGATCGACATCCCCGGACGCATGTCCGAGTTTGAGGACCCCGTCCAGCATGCCGCCGGAGACGGCCAAAAGCGGGCCCCGAAACGGAAAAAGGCCGGGAGCAGTGCGCTCCCGGCCTCTCTCACTCACAGCACCCCGGAGGGTGCAATGCCTCTACGGACTAAGGAATGAAGATTCCCTGGACCTCGAAGAGGGTGTTCGGCAGCGTGCCGTTGACGCCGTCAGAGCCACCATCGGTGATGGTGATCTGACCGACCTCGATGACTGCGCGCTTCGCGTCCTTCACTGCGCCCGGAACGGTGGCGTTTGCCGACGTGTTCGCCGTGCATGTGCCTCCGATCGCGGTGCTTCCGGTTGCGGCACAGGTCGCCGCGACCGGGAACGGGATGTCCACGACTGTTCCGGGGTCCGTTCCGCCACCTGCAACAACTGCGTTGAAGTGGTCGGTGATCCGGATCGTCGCGTTGCCCTGCACCTCACCGGTGTAGTCCGCACCGTCAGCAGCGTTCGCGCTGCCGCATGCGGTCGTGCCGGCCTTGCAGCGCACGTCCGTGATGTTTGCCGTGATCAATACGTCGGAGTCATCGGGCGGACCCGGAACTCCAACGAACACTGAGAGCTTCACGTTGCCCTCGGAGTTCGCCGCGGCGCCGTTGGCGTCGGGCGATCCGATCGTCACTGAGCCGGAGGACTGAACCGGCGGGTTACACGACGGGAACGCCAGCGGCGGCCCGTGGGTCCGGTTCGGTGCCGTGCACGCGTTGTACGCGGGCACGAGCGACACGCGCAGCGGCGTGGCGCCCTTGGGCCGAGGGTGCGTGGCGGAGGCCATCGAGGCCACCATCATCATCATCAGTGCCGCCGCGGCTACAGCCGCGGGAAGCACCATCCTCTTCCTGATCGACATATAACGCCTCCCTCCCCTTGTAAAAAAGGGGAAATGCTTTGTGAGCATCCCTGCTCGGGTTTGACCAGAGTGTTACCTCGGTTCGCCCCCAGGTTGACGCGACTGAACCTAGCATCGCGATTTGAGACATGCGCCTATCAGATGGCACAACATCGACGAGCCGTTTGTCCATCTTGTACAGCCGGACCCTACCTACTAGGGCCTATGCGGCCCATTCACGACGACTGAACGCTCGGTCAGTCGTGCTCCACGGTGTCGAGAGCTGCTGCCCGAAGCCCGGTATGACCAGTTGCTCGCCGGCGGCGGCGCCCGATCGCGATGCCCGCCAGCGGTCCAGCCGATCGATCGCGACCCGCTCGCAGGCGAGCTCGCTGCAGATCGCCCGCGCCCGGAATTGCTCGATGTGATGAGCCTCGTGAGCAGCGAGCTTCACGAGCCACTCGCGCCAGTCACTGCAGACGAAGAACGGAAACCTGTTCCGCGGGCCCGCCTCGTGCGGTGCTTTGAAGTGATAGTTGACCGGGCCGAGCGGCCAGCGCTCGCTCCCGCGGCCGAGCCTCAGCGTCACCAGATACCGCGCTGCCCGCGGGGCGTTGCTGACGCCGGGCACGCCGTTGTAGGCGGCACCGCCGAGCGCCCCGTTCTTCACGTTCACGCACACCCGCCGCATGTCGACGTCACGGACGGCGAACTCGACGCACTCCCGCACCTCGTCATCCGGGTGCCGACTGGTGTTGCGGATCCACACCCCCCTACATATAGCCGCGCCCGCCGACGGGCGACTTCAGCAACGGTGCCTCGGATCCCGCCGTGCCGAGTAAGTGGTGATTACGGAACGAACAGGCCCTGGGTTGCAAACGTGCTGTTGTCCGCGGTCGCGGCGAGGCCGTCGGCGCCACCGTCGAGCAGTGCGACGCGCGCGATCTGCCAGATCGTGCGCTTGAGCTCGCGCACGCTGCCGGGGACGAGTGAGTCCGCCGTGGTGGTGACCGCGCAGGACGCTCCGATCGCGGTATTGGCGGTCGCGGCACACGGCACGGTCACGGGAAACGGCATGTCGGTGACGGTTCCGGTGTCCACCGGAGCGGACCCGCTGAGCCTGTCCGTGGTTCTGAGCGTCGCGTCCAGCTGGAGCTCGCCGGTGTAGTCCGAGAGGTCCGCGCTGTTGCGCACGTCGGCGATCGAGATCGTGAACCGCACGTCGGCCTCGTCGGCCGGCGTGGACGGGACACCGACGAGGACCTGGAGCTTGACCGATCCCGCCGAGCTCGCGGCCTTGCCGTTCGCGTCGGGGCTCCCAACGGTGAGATGCGGCGAGGCCTGCGCAGGCGGGTTGCAGGACGGGAACGCCAGCCCGGGGCCGTGTGTGCGGTTCGGAGCCGTGCACTCGCTGTACGCAGGGACGAGCGAGACGGTCAGGGGGGTCGCGCCCTTCGGGCGGACGTAAGCGCCGTGGTTCGTGATCGAGGACACGTACACATCCTGCGACGTGTCGGTGTCGCCCGCCACGAGCGCTTCGTCGGTCTCGAGGAAGACGCGCGACCCGTCGTCGGATGCCCCCATGAAGAAGGCGTAGAAGTCGCCGTTGCCGCCCACCGGGCCGGTCGAAAGGAAGGTCGTGACATCGCCCTCGCGCTCGTAGATGTCCGGGTACACGCCGGTCGCGTGGGCCACGAGGTTCTCCGGCGTGTCGAAGAAGACACGCGCGCCGTCCTGGGATGCGCCCTTGAACGCCGCGGGCAGGGGGGCGTTGGACCCCAGGGGCCCTGTGGAGATGAGCGTGGTGGTCCCCGCCGCGCGCTGGTAGACGTCCTGCGCCCCGTCCGTGTCCGAGGCGACGAGCGAGTCGGACGTGTGGAAGAAGACCTTCGAGCCGTCGGACGTCGCGTCCTGGAATGCGGAGAAGAAGGCCCCGTTGCCGCCATCGGGACCCGTTGAGATGAGGGTCGTCGCCGCGCCGGCGCGCTCGTAGATGTCGGTCGACGCGTCGGTGTCGCCCCCGGTCAGCGCTTCCATCGTGTCGAAGAACACCCGCGAGCCGTCGGCCGAGGCGCCGTCGAAGTAGGCCCCGGTCTCGGCGTTGCCCGTCGAGATCGCCGTGATCGCGGCGCCGACACGCTCGTAGACGTCGTTGGCCGTGTCGGTGTCGGACGCGACCAGCGCCTCGTCCGTGTGCAGCCAGACCTTTGAGCCGTTCGCCGAGGCACCGTCGAAGTACGCGTGGTAATCGAAGTCGTCGTTGCCGTTGCCGCCCGCGGGCCCGATCGAGAGGTGCGTCGTCGCGCCCCCGCTGCGCGCGTAGACGTCCTGCGTCGTGTCGAAATCGGAGGCGGCGAACGAGAAGTCGGAGTGGAAGTAGACGTGCGACCGGTCCCCGGACGCGCCGGCGTACACGGCATCGCCGTCCGGCCCCCCGACCGATTCGAGGGTTGTCGTGGCGCCCGAGCGCCGGTAGACGTCCCTCGAGGTATCGGTGTCCGCCGCGACGAGCTGGTCGTAGGTGTCGAACAGGACCGATGACCCGTCGGGCGAGATCGCGTCGAAGATGACTACCGAGGCGCTACTCCCTGTCCCTCCGGACATCAGCGTCGTGACGCCGCCCGCGCGCTCATAGATGTCTTGGGCGGTATCGGAGTCGGCCGCCACGAGGCTCTCGGAGGTGCGGAAGAACAGGCGGGAGCCGTCGGCCGAGACCGCGCTGAAGGATGCATTGAAGTTGCCATTGCCGCCGTTCGGGCCGGTGGTGAGCAGCGTCGTGACACCGCTCGCGCGCTCGTAGATGTCCATGCGCGTGTCGGTATCCGCCACGACCAGTTGCTCGTTGCTCTGGAAGAAGACGCGCGCGCCGTCGGCTGATGCTCCGCGGAATTGACTGCTGATCGCGCCGTTGCCGCCGTTAGGGCCGGTCGAGACCAGATCTGTCGTGTTGTGGTTCCCCCACGCCGTTACGCAGATGAGAAGCCAGCAGAGCGCCGTGCCAGCGAGCACCCCGGTATTCGCCCTCTTCAATTTCCCCCCAAAAGTAGAGGCAGCCTCCCGGGCGCCACCACTGACTCTGCGGTCAAGAAATCCCCAACATCGATTGGGAGTTTCCTGTTAGGGTCGCACCCTAGCGCAAGACTGCTGAACCGGTCAGCGCTTTTTTGGGGGGCCGCGTCGGGAGCGCGGTTTCAAGGTTCTACTGACGGAGGGCACAACGTGAAGAGGTTGTGGATTCCAGCAATGCTGGCACTCACGCTTGCCGCAATGGTCGTTCCGGCTCAGGCCGGGGCGGTCACGTTCCCCGACGGCGTTGCTTCTGGCGACGTCACGTCCACGAGGGCAGTCCTGTGGACACGGACGGACACGGCGACAAACATCAAGGTCGAGGGCTGGACGAACGCCTCGCTGAGCGGGCCGAAGGCCTTCATAGCGAAGATGAAGACCTCGGCAGACCGTGACTACACGGTCAAGATCGACGTGGGCGGCCTGACGCCGAACACGCAGTACTGGTACCGCTTCAAGAAGGACCTCGACGTCGCGCCCGTCGGCACGTTCAAGACGGCGCCGGCGGCGAACCAGTCGTCCAACGTCGAGTTCACCTACAGCGGTGACTCGGACCCGCACAAGGTCCTCGGCGTCAACCCGTTCAACAACTGGGAGACGCTGTCTGCCGCACAGGGAGAGAACGCAGACTTCTTCATCTACCTGGGCGACACGATCTACTCGGACTCGAGCAACCGCACGGGCGGTCCGGCGATCACGCTGGACGACTACCGCAGCGACTACAGGCTCCAGCGCACGTACTCGAACCTGACGAACCTGCAGCAGTCAACGTCCACGTATCCGCTGATGGACGACCACGAGATCCAGAACGACTACGACGGCCAGACCGTCAACCCGGCCCGCTACGCGGCGGGACGGCAGGCGTTCATGGAGAACAACCCGATCCGCGAGACCGGCCTGCCGCACGACCCGTCGTGCGCCGGTGACCCGCTGTACCGCACGGTCAAGTGGGGTAGCGAGGTCGAGCTGTTCATCACGGACCAGCGCTCGTGCCGCAGCCCAGACGCCGCGCCCTCGTGCGCCGGCGACCTGGGCCCGACACTGCCGACGGCAGTGCGGACCTCGTTCCCGTTCAGCCTGTTCCTGTCTCCGGCCCCGGTTGCAGGTTGCCTCACGGCGATCAACGACCCCAGCCGCACGATGCTGGGACCGGTCCAGAAGGCTGCGCTCAAGAACGACCTGTTGAACTCAACCGCGACGCACAAGGTGATCGTCAGCGAGCTCGCATGGCAGCAGTTCTACGCGCTGCCCTACGACCGCTGGGAGGGCTACGGCGCCGAGCGTTCCGAGATGCTGAACTTCATCCGGAACAACGGCATCGACAACGTCGCGTTCCTGACGACGGACAACCACGGCACCCTGCAGAACCAGGTGTCGATCGACAGGTTCACCGACAACACGCCGATCGCGAACGAGACCATCACCGGTCCGATCGCCACGAACACCTTCCAGAACGAGGTGATCGCGGTGGCCGGCCCACTGGGCCTGTTCGTGTTCAACACCACGTTGAACCTGGTGAACATCGACTGTCGTCACCTCGACAAGTACTCGTACGGACACATCGACGTGAACGCGGCAGCCGACACGGCGACCGTGTCCTCGAGGGACAGCACCGGAACGGTGATCAACGACCAGAACGTGCCTCTCACGCCCTGCTCGCAGGTCTACGGGCCCTAAGCAGTCCCAGGACACACCTGTAGTGACCAGAGACCGGGCGGCGCAAGCCGCCCGGTTTCGTTAACGGGCGATCGGCGCCGACGTAGCGGATCGGGGGAGGCCGCCTCCAGCGAGGGTCGAAATCGATCGGATCTGAGCGCGCTATTGCTGGTAGGATCGGCCACGGTCACGCTGGCGTGGCACGGATACCGGGGGGCTGGGAGGTTCTTTGAGCAGCAGGGGGCGGGTAGCTTTGGCCGTGGCCGTCGTCGTCACGGCGCTGGCGGGAATCGCCGCGCAGGCATACGCCAGCCACAGCGTGACGAGCTGGCTCTCGACGGGCACGCTTGGTGGAAACGGCGCGTTCGAGGCGAACGTCGACGGATTCTCGGACGACGGATCGCGAGCGTTCTTCACAACCGACGAGGCGCTTGTCGCCGGCGACACGGACGCGAGCATCGACATCTACGAGCGCGCGGGTACGACCACGACGCTCGTCTCCACCGGGCCGGCGGGAGGCAACGGTGCCTTCAACGCGGACTTCTTCGACGCCTCCAAGGACGGCACGCGCGTCGTATTCGAGACCGGCGAATCGCTCGTCAGTGGGGACACCGACTCGTTCAGGGACGTGTACGAGCGTGTCGGCGGCACCACGACGCTGATCTCGACGGGCCCCACCGGTGGCAACGGGGCGCAGGACGCCTTCTTCGCCGCGATCTCTCAGGACGGCCTGCACGTGTTCTTCTACACGTACGAGGCGCTCGTCGGCAGTGACACCGACTCGGGCCGCAGAGACGTCTACGAGCGCTTCAACGGGATCACGACGATGATCTCCACCGGCCCGCTCGGCGGCAGCGGCCTGTTCGAGGCCAACTATGCCGGGTCCACCCCCGAGGGCTCGACGCTCTGGTTCACCACTCAGGAGCAGCTGACGTCCAGCGACACCGACAGCTCGACCGACGTGTACGAGCGCACGGCCGGCGTCACAAAGCACATCTCGGAAGGGGGCAACGGGGCATTCCCGGCGTTCTTCGAGGGAGCGTCGCTGACCGGCAACCGTGTCTTCTACAGCACCAACGAGCCGATCCTCGGCTCAGACACTGACACGGTGCGCGACGTCTACGAGCGCAAGGACGGCACCACCACCACCCACATCTCGGTGGGCCCCAACGGAGGCAACGGCGCCTACCAGGTCTTCTTCGGCGGAGCGTCGCTCGACGGGACGCGGGTGTTCTTCGACACGCGCGAGGCACTCGTCAGCGGAGACACCGACGGCGCCTGCGCGGACACTTCCGAGCCACCCCTGTACATCCTGCAATGCCTCGACACCTACGAACGCACGAACGGCGTCACGACGTGGATCTCGACAGGTGGCAACGGCTCGCACAACACGACCTTCGCCGAGATCTCCCAGGAGGGGGGGAGGGTCTTCTTCCAGACGACCGAGTCCTTGTCCGGCCTCGACACCGACAGCGGGGCGGGGGACCTCTACGAGCGCTTCGCCGGTGCGACGAACCTCGTCTCGCAGGGGCCGGCCGGCGGCACGGGCCCGCACGCCGCCACCTTCGTCGGGGCCTCCGCGGACGGCACACGGGTCTTCTTCCAGACCTACGAGAAGCTCGTCGGCGCGGACACCGACAACACCTGGCTCGACATCTACGAGCGCAATGCGGGCGCGACGACGCTCATCTCGACCGGGCCGGCGACGACCAACGCCGACGCGCTGGCCGTCTGGCGCGGGGCGTCACTCGACGGCACACGCGTCTTCTTCCACACCACCGAGACGCTCGTCAGCGGCGACACCGACGGGCAGGTGGACGTCTACTCGCGTGAAGCGCCGATCGCGGGGTACCCCCGTCCCAAGGGCGCGACACCGTCGACGATCCCGCTCGTGCCGGCATTCACGGAGTGCACGAGCCCGAACCGCATCCACGGGCCGGGACTCGCGTCCCCGTCCTGCAACCCGCCGGTGCAGACATCGCCGATGCTGACGGTCGGGACACCGGACTTCAACGGCTTCTCCTCGAACTCGCTGGCACGCATCAAGTACCGCAGCGTGATCGGGCTCCCCGGCCCGCCCGACGACTCCGACATCGACTTCATCATCGGCATCACCGACATCCGGTGCAACGTCACCAACGCCGCGTGCCCCGGCGGCCCGGGCGCCGACTTCACCGGCAGCATCGTGGTGAAGGCCACCGTGCGCCTCACGGACAAGCTCAACGGCAGCCCTGCTGTCGACGCCGCCACGGTCGAGGACTTCGAGCTCGCGGTTCCGGTCTCGTGCGTCGCGACCGCCTCGACGACGATCGGCGGTGCGTGCAATTTGACGACGAGAATCAACACCCTGATCCCGGGCGCCGTGCTCGACACCAAGCGCAGCATCTATGCGCTCGACAGCGTCGCTGCTCTCGATCCGGGCCCGAACGGGACCGGCTTCGGCGCCGGCTGCCCGATGTCATGCGGCGACGGGGACGAGGGCACCTTCTTGCGGCCCGGCGTTTTCATCCCCTGAGCAGGGACTCTCTTTTTCCGATCTGCCGCGTTGCTCGTTGCTTGACTTCGCGGTCCTCCATGTGAGAGGGTCGCGAACGCAGGAATGATCAGCTGATCGATGCAACAAGGAGGGGGCAGTATGCGGAAAATGGTAGGAAGCCTTGTCGCGGTATTTGCCGTAGCGGCGATGCTGGTGCCCGCAACGGCATCGGCCACGCACTCGAACGGCCAAGGACCGAACAAGGACTTCCGGAACGGAACCCACAAGGGCTTTTGCCCGACGCCGTTCGGGACGTTCCCGTGCCAGGTGCACGTGAATGGCCAGAGCAGGGACGCCACGGGGACCGGCATTCCGGCCTCAGGGCACTGGTGGATCAGGATCTACCCCGGCGGAGTCCTCGGTCTGGACCTCGTCGACCTGAGCGGTACGGTCGTCTGCCTGAACGCAATCGGCAACAGCGTCTGGACCCGACTCAGGATCGACGAGTCGAGCACAGGCCTCGCACCGCCTGGTTTCACGATCATCGATCGTGCGATCGACAACGGCGAGGGCGTGAACGACCCCGAGGACTCGAGCACGGGCTTCCTGGCACCGCCAGGGACAGCGTGCACGACGACTCCGTTCTCGACGACGCCAATCGAGTCGGGCAACATCAGCGCTCACGACGGGATCTAACAGGTCCAGTCTCGTAGCAACGTAGGAATCGGATTGCGAGCGCCGCCCCCCGGGCGGCGCTCGTTTTCTGGGATCCCCCCGGCGGGCCGAATTGGTGGCTTGCCCGCCGTCTTTGTGGGAGACTGACCGCGGAACGGGGGAACGAGGGAACCTTGAGGATCAAATCGGCAGCGGGACTGCTCGTCGCGCTCGCACTTGCACTTGCGTCGTGCGGCTCCGACGACAACGAGAAGCCTTCCGCAGACCGGTCCGCGGCGACGGGAGCAACGGGCGCCACACAGGCGCCGGTCACGAAGCGTCCCTCGAAGGCAGGGTCCGACACGACCGCTGACACGGGGGGCTCGACGCAGCCGAAGAGCGAAAGTGGCAAGGCGTCCACGCCGAGCGACGACTCGAGCGCCGGATCCGGTAACCAGGATGCCGCCAAGCGCGACAAGCCTCGCAAGAAACCCGCATCGCGCAAGAAGTCCGCTCCCCCCAAGACCATCGAGGACTTCTCCCCGGCCCAGCGCAAGGCACTCCACAAGGACCTCTACACCCAGGGGAAGAACCTCTGCGGCGCGTACACCCCGGCTCAGCTGGCCGAGCAGTACAACATCCAGGCCACCAGGCCCGCCGACGTCGCGAGGGAGTACGCCGAGCTCTACGAGCAGGGCAACCCCTCGTTGGTCCTGCCGTACCAGCAGGGCTGCCTCGCCGGCTTCGAGCAGCGCGCGAAGAAGAACCGCAACAGCGGCGACGGAACCGGCGGCTAGTCAGTGGGGCACTGTTACGATCGGGCGACGGGGATGAGGACGGGGGAACGCAAACGTGTTGCGCGGCTGATCGCCGCAATCGTGCCGCTGGCGGCGCTGGCCGCCGCGCTCGTACCCGTGTCTCCGGCGGCCGCAAGCGCGCCCACGCTGAAGAGCGCCGGGGCGGCGGGCGGCCTCGTGACCGCCTCGTGGTCACTGCCGCCCGGCGTGAGGTCCGATTTCTTCGAGATCGCGAGGTACCCGGACGTGAACGTGTACGGATACTTCCGTCAGAAGCTCGTCAGGCCGGGGGCGCCCGAAAACGGTGCGGACAGTCAGGTCCGTTTTGGAGTCCTCGGCACGAGCCAGACATCGTTGACTGCGAGCGACCCAGAGCCGCCGCTGGAGGCCGGGACCTACTACGTGCACATCGCCGGCCACGACGCGATCCACACCAGTTGTGCACAGATCGAGTTCTCCGACATTGTTCAGGTCACGATCGACGCCGGCGGAAACGGAACGTCGGCGGGGGTCGTCGCACCGGGGACGGGCGTCTGCCCGCTGCCCGGGGCGGGCGGCGGGAGCGGGGGCGCGATTCCCGGCGACAAGACGGCGCCCACGACCACGCTCAGCTACTCCCGCAGACAGGACATCGACAAAGTCCGCGTGCGGGCGCGCATGAGCGAGGCCGGCACGCTCACAGCACGCGCGCTGGTCGACGTCGGGGGGCTGCTCGCGCGGATCTACAACTTCAAGGCCACAAAGCGAAAGGTCACGGGCGGCGTGCTCACCACACTGCGGCCGAAGCTGTCCGCGAAGAAAAAGCGCGTGCTGAAGCGAGCGCTGCGCAGAGGGAAGCGGCTGCGCGCGCGTGTGACGGTCACGGCAACGGACCGCGCCGGCAACACGACCACGCGGCACGCCACCATCCGCCTGCGTCCCTGAGGACGATGAGCGGACCTGGTTTCGGGCTGTCGCCCTGAGGGAAACCTAAGTAGGTCACGCCTGATACGCCCCCGACCCACGCATGCTTCCAGCCCCTCCCCGGGCAACGGACGGCACGACCGTGACGCGTAGGATCGGCCCCGGCGACACCCAGCTAGACCGCCTGCTGACGCGCAGCTTCGCGGCAGACCGTGGAGCCCCGGGCCAGGCGCGACTGGCTCTTCGAGCGCTCACGGGCCATGTCGGCCGCGAGCGCTGCGAGGACGTGCGGTTGCTGGTGTCGGAGCTTGTCACCAACAGCCTTCGCCACACCGGCACCTCCGGCATCCGGCTCGAGGTCTGGGCCTCCGACCGGGTCATCCGCGTCGAAGTCGCCGACGACGGAGATGGATTCGACGTGCCCGGCGCACCCGTGCCGGGCGACGCCTCGGGATGGGGGCTCTTCATGGTGGACCGCCTCGCCGACGACTGGGGCGTCGACTCGGGCACGCAGACGCGCGTGTGGTTCGAACTCAGCCGCGAGGGGCACGGCCGGCGCGAGTTCTTCGACGCTCCGCCCTAGCCGACGAGGGCGGGCGGCTCGGGCGCGAGCACCGGGACGATCCGGCGATCGCGGATCTCCGCGATCTGATCCATGCGCTCGAAGAACAGGTCCACGAGGCGAGGGTCGAAGTGCTTGCCGCGCTCGCCGTTCATGATCTCCACGGCCTCCTCGAGCTGGAAGGCCTTGCGGTAGGGCCGGTCACTCGTGAGGACGTCGAACACGTCCGCGACGGCAGCTACCTGGCCCTCCATCGGGATCGCCGGGCCGGCAAGCCCGCGGGGATAGCCGGTCCCATCCCACTTCTCGTGATGCGTGAGCGCGATCGACGCGCCCAACTCGAGCAGCGCGCTGCCCGAGCCGGCGAGGATCTGGTAGCCGATCACGGTGTGGCGCTCCATCTCGAGGCGTTCATCGGTCGAGAGCGACCCGGGGCGCAGGAGCATGTGGTCGGGCAGCGCCACCTTGCCGACGTCGTGCATCGGAGCGGCGATGCGGATCGACTCGTCGTCGAGGCCGAGCTTCCCCGCGAGCAGGGCTGCATACGCGCCCATCCGCTCGGTGTGGCCGCCGGTCTCCTCGTCGCGGTACTCGACAGCGCGCGAAAGGCGTCGCACCGTCTCCTCGCGTGAGAGCTTGAGGCGAGTGGCGGAGCGCTCGAGCGCCGCGGTGCGCGCGCGCACGATCTCCTCGAGGGTCACGCGCTGCGCACGGTTCTCGATCAGCATCCGGCGACGCTGGAGCGCCCCGCGCAGCGAGATCAGCACCTCTGTGTCGCTGAAGGGCTTGACGATGTATCCATACGTGCCGATCTCAATGGCGCGCTCGGCAACCGCGCGATCGTCGATCGCGGTCACCATCACCGCGGCCGTGTCCGGGGAGCGCTTCAACACCGACTCCACCACGTCGAGGCCCGACTCGTCGGGCAGGCTTATCGAGGAGAGCAGCAGGTCGTACTCGTGCGTCGCGCACGTCTTGCGCGCGGCGGCCCCATCGGTAGCCACGTCCCAGCGGTAGCCGGCGCGCTCCAGCGCCTGCGCGAGCAGCGACTGCGCCTGCCGATCGTCCTCGATTATGAGGATCTGTTCCGAGTGGCCCCTCAGTGGCATCCTTACCGTATCGGCAAGGGAGGGATGGCTCTTAATCCGCCTCAGGCCGCGCTGGCCCGGGGTGTGCGGCCCGCCGGGACGGCTGGCTAGGTCAGCGCATCGCCGGCCGCAAGCCGGCGCTGGCGCTCGAGCGTGATGCGATGGTCCTTGGCACGGGCGATGAGCTGGGCGAAGTCGACGCCTGCCAGCCTCGGGTCCTCGCCGTAGTACTCGTTCAGCGCGACCCACAGGGCGAGCTTGCCGCTTACGCCGAGCATCATGCCCTCGAGCTCGATCATGCGGCTGAGGGGCGAATAGCCGAGCAGCTGGCCGTTGAGCTTCAGGCGCCCGACCTTCTCGGCCGTCCAGGCCCCCGCCTGCTTGACGCGGTCCTCCTCCACCCCCATGCGGGCCATGATGTCGCGCAGTGAGGCGATGTCCTCCTCGATCTCGCCCGCAACACGCCGTAGCTGAGGCGCATACTCGGTCTTCTCGTTCGCCTTGACCAGGCGCCGCGCGAGCTCGAGGCCGCCCGAGGCGCCGCCGAGGTGGTCGTTCAGGTACGTCGACAGACGGGTATGGGCGTCCGCGTTGCGAAGCGCTATGCCGATCTTCACTGAGCCTCCAGGGTAAGCATGGTCCGATCGAGCATCCTAGCGCCGCGGCGGCTCAGGTCTCGCCGAAACGCGGCAACTCCTGCTGAAGCGTGAGCACCGGGGCGAACAGGTCGCCGTCGCGGGCAACGCGGTCGAGCACCTCCACGTGCTCGAAGGCGAGCGTCTTCGTCCCGCGGCGGCGCTTCGAGCCGGCGGCCACCTCCTCCCAGGTGACCGGCGTGGAAACCGTCGGGCGATCCCGCGCGCGTAGCGAGTAAACGCACGCGGTCGTCTTGTGCTCGTCGTTCTGGCTCCAGTCGATCAGCACCTTGCCCTCACGCAGCGACTTGGTCATGCGCGAGACGATTTGCTTGGGGTGCTGCTTCTCCAGCAACTCGGCGACCGCGCGCGCAAACGGCTTGGTTGCGTCGTAGGTGACGGGGACGTTCAGCGGCACGTAGACCTGGAGGCCCTTGGAGCCCGAGGTCTTCGCAAAGCACTCGAGGCCCAGTTGCTCGAACAGGTCGCGTAGCAACAGCCCGACGCGGCAGCACGCGACGATGTCGGCGGGCGGCCCCGGGTCGAGGTCGAAGACCATCATGGTCGGCCGTTTCACGTCACGGGCAAGAGCGAGCGAGGTGTGCAACTCGATGTCCGCGAGGTTGGCGAGCCATACGAGCGTCGGAACGTCGTTGGCGAGGCAGAAGTCGATGTCGCGCTCGTTCCGGCGGCTCCTGACGGCCTCCGTCTGCACCCAGTCCGGGCGGTGGGCCGGGCATTGCTTCTCGTAGAAGTGCTGGCCCTCGACGCCGTCGGGATAGCGCTTCAGCGTCAGAGGCCGGTCATGAAGGTGAGGCAGCAGCACAGGGGCGATCCGCACGAAGTAGTCGATCAGGTCGCGCTTCGTGAACCCTGTCGCCGGATACATGACCTTGTCGAGGTTGGTGAGGCGCAGACGCCGACCCTCGACGCTGACCTCGACCGCTTTGCGGCCAAGCTCCTTCTGCGGCCCGAGCGCCGCGGCGGCCTCAGCGTCGCCGGAAGCGAGATCGCGCACGATCGACTCCGGCTCCTCGTCGACGAGGCCCTTGTAGGAAGGATGTCGCAGCACCCCCTCGTTCGTCCACTCGGTGAGCTCGAACCCGGCGACGAGGTCCGGCTCGACGTACCTCGCGCCGCGCGGCCCCCGTTTTCCCTCGAACGGGGAGCCCTGGCGCTCGCGCGCGGCGAGCAGCCTCTCGAGCCGGGCGCGCTCCTTGGCGTTCCAGCCGGTGCCGACGCGACCCGCGTAGCGGAGCTTGCCGTGCGGGTCGAAGTAGCCGACCAGCAACGCACCGAGGCGGCCGGCGCGTTCCTTCTCGGAAAGCCAACCACCGATCACGAGGCGCGCGCGCTGCTTGTTCTTGACCTTGATCCACGCGGGGCTGCGGCGGCCGGGCGAATACGTGCTGTCGAGCCGCTTTGCGACCACGCCCTCGAGCCCCTGCTTCGCGCTGGCGTCGAGCAGAGCGTGCCCCTCTCCGCGGTGGTAGGCCGGAACGCGCCATGCCGGCCCCTCGAGGCCGAGCGACTCGAGCACCGCGCGGCGTTCCTCGTACGGCTGCGCGATCGTCGAGCGACCTTCGAGGTAGAGCACGTCGAACAGCAGGTACTGGGCCGGGACCTCCTTGGCGCGCCGCTTGATCTCCGCGTCGCGCGTGAGGTGCATGCGCTGCTGGAGGCGCTCGAAGCTCGGCCGGCCGCGGTCGTCGAGCGCGACGATCTCGCCGTCGAGGACGGCGTCGCGCGAGCCGAGCTGGCGCCCGAGCCGGCGCAGCTCCGGGTACTGCGCCGTGATGTCGTTCAGGTTGCGGCTCTCGATCCTGAAACGGCCGGGCTCGTAGTAGGAGAGCGCGCGGATCCCGTCCCACTTCACCTCGAAGCCAAAGGCCTCTTCGTTCACGGGCAGCGTGCCGAGCTTCGCCAGCATCGGAGGGAGATGTGCGGGCATCGGCTCCCGCGCCGGGTCGGCGGGAGGGTCCATGCGGTGGATCATCCAGTCCTTCGGCGAGCCCGCCTCGAAAAGCGCGTAACGCCCGGTCAGCCTGGTGCCGTGGAAAGTGACCATGATCTTCCTGGGCTCCCATTTCTCGCACTCGTAGGTGCCCGTGTCCCAGAGCTTTACGGTGCCCGCTCCGTATCCCTCCGGGATCACCCCCTCGAAGTCGATGTAGTCGATCGGATGGTCCTCGACGTGCACGGCCTTGCGATTCTCCTTCGGCGACATCGGGATGCCGTTCGGGACCGCCCACGAGACGAGCACGCCGTCGCGCTCGAGGCGCAGGTCCCAGTGCAGGCGGGTCGCGTCGTGCTCCTGAATCACGAAGCGGCCGGCAGTGGCGGCGTCGCGGCCGCCTCCACCGCTCGGCTCGGGCGTGCGCTCGAAGTCGCGCTTCGCCTGATAGCGGTCGAGCTTGCGCTTGGCCGGCATGGCCGCAGTATGCCGTCTGCGCGGATCGCCGCGAGCGCCACTACTGTAGGCCCATGAGCTGGTCGGGGCAACGCACCCGGGTTGTAGCGGCGGCGATCACCGTGTTCGCCGGGACGATCGCGTTGCGCACGACGACGGATTCGAATGCCGACGCTGTGCTCGCGTTGAACACGATCCCGGTGGTGATGATCGCGTTCGAGTTCGGGTGGCGCGGCGGCGCCCTCGCCGCGGGGATCGCGCTCACCTGGGTGATCGTATGGAACGAGATCACCCTGAGCGCACTCGGCTACTTCTCGCGTGGTGTCACCTATTTCGCGGCCGGCCTGATCGTCGGCTCGTTCGCGGATCGCCTGCGCAACGCGCAGAAGGCCGTAGTGAGCTCGGAGCGCCGCGTCGCACAGCTCGCGCTCGAGCGGCGCGAGCACTTCGAGGCGGCGGCGATCGAGCGTCAGCGGCTGGCGCGCGAGCTGCACGACGTGATCGCCCACAGCGTGAGCGTCATGACGGTGCAGGCGACGGCCGCACGGCGCGTGATCGCCGGCGATCCCGCCCGCGCCGCGAAGGCGATCGAGGCGATCGAGCGCACCGGGCGCGAGGCGATGGGCGAGATGCGGCGGATGGTCTCGGTGCTCCGGCCCGAGCCGGACGCCGGCGAGATGCGCGCTCCGCAGCCAACCCTCGACGAGCTCTCGACGCTCGTCGACCAGATGGAGGCTGCTGGGCTCCACATAGCCGTTCGCATAGAGGGCGAGCGCCGACGGGTCCCCGTGGCGGTCGGTTTGTCGGCGTACCGGATCGTCCAGGAGGCCTTGACGAACACGCTCAAGCACGCGGGACCGGTGAGCGCCGAGGTCGTGCTGCGCTACGGGCCCGGCGCGCTCGAGGTCGAATGCACCGACGCCGGAGGCCGCAGCACCGGCGTGAGCTCAACCGGCGGCCACGGCCTGATCGGCATGCGCGAGCGCGCATCGCTCCTCGGCGGCGAGGTGAGCGCCGCACCGCGGCGCGACGGTGGATTCACGGTGCGGGCGCGGCTCCCGCTGTGATCCGGATCGTGATAGCCGACGATCAGCAGCTCGTGCGATCGGGCTTTCGCATGATCCTGGAGGCCGAAGGCGACATCGAGGTCGTTGGCGAGGCCGCCGACGGCCAGGAGGCCGTCGACATGGCACGCGAGCTTGCCCCGGACGTCGCACTGCTCGACCTGCGCATGCCGAGGATGGACGGCATCCAGGCGACCGAGCTGATCACGGACGGCGACGTCCCGGCCGGCACGCGCGTCCTCGTGGTGACGACCTTCGACGCCGACGAGTACGTGTACGCCGCGCTGCGGGCCGGAGCCAGCGGGTTCATGCTCAAGGATGCGCCTCCCGAGGAGCTGGCAGTCGCGGTGCGGGTGATCGCGGCGGGCGAGGCACTGCTTGCGCCCTCCGTCACGCGTCGCCTGATCGAGGAGTTCGCGCGCATGCAACCGCGCCAGCAAACGCGTGAGCTGGGGTCCCTGACCGAGCGCGAGATGCAGGTCCTGCGCCTGGTCGCGCGCGGCCTTTCCAACGCCGAGATCGCGCGCGAGCTGGTGATCGGCGAGACCACCGTCAAGACGCACGTGGGGAATGTCCTCATGAAGCTCGGGCTGCGCGACCGCGCCCAGGCGGTCGTGATCGCCTACGAGTCCGGTGTCGTCACGCCGGCCGCGCACTCGCGCGGCCGCCACACGGGTCGCCCTCCTACCTGAGTAGGACGAGCGGACGCTCCTCCGCCTCCAGTAGGAGGCCAAAGATCGGCCTCGCGCCCGATGCTCCGGGGCGATCGCGCCGGTACCGTCGTCTTCGGTGCTCGGGTCAGCCCCGATGCCTCCTCATGCGACAGCGGTACGACACCTATCCCCGCCATCACGCGAACCGGCTCGAGCCCGGAACCGGGTACGACGTCGTCTTCGTTCCACAGCTGGACGGCGCGATTGCCTTCCGGTCGAGCGACGATGTCTTCGACGCGACCTGCAGGGCCGTGGCCCGCGCCGAGTTCGACGTGTTGAGGGGTCCCCGCGAGGTGCCTGCCGCCGAGCTGCCCAGAGTCGCTCCCCGCCTGCTCTGGGTGAACCCAACCGCAGCCGATCTCCTCCGGTTGCGGTGGAGCGCGCCGCCGAGCCAACATGTGCGCGAACTCGCGCCCGCGTCACCCATGGACGGCTCGGCGGCGCGCGACGAGGGTACGACCGTGCTCGCACGCGCGGCCTGAATCCAGGCCGCTTCATCTTCGGGAGCGCCTCGCGCGCACCCGGGGCGGCGGGCCGTAGCCGCGCGAACCTACGGCCCGCCGACGTCTTTCCCCACCACGGGGCCATGGTCGCCGGCCCCGCTCTGCTTTCCTGACGGGATGAGCGCAAGCGACGGGCTCGAGCTGCGGGCGAGGCCGCTCACCGAGGGCGGCCCGGTTGCGATGCCGCGGGAGTTCGAGACGCGGCGGCTGTTGCGCGCCGCGCTCCAGGTGGTGCTCGCGCTGGGAGTGATCGGGCTGGTCGTCGTGTTGGCGCCGGGCCTCGGCGAGGTGCGCGACAAGCTCACCGGCGCCGACCCGGCATGGATCGCGCTGGGCGTCGCACTCGAGCTCCTGTCGGGAGTCTCCTACGTGGTCATGTTCCGCCCGATCTTCTGCCGGCACATGCCCTGGCGCACGACTTCGGAGATCGGGTGGTCCGAGCTGGCGATGGGGTCGATCGTTCCCGCGAGCGGCGCCGGGGGCCTCGCACTGGGCGCGTGGATCCTGCACGAGGGCGGCATGCCGGCGGAGCGGATCGCGCGGCGCTCGGTCGCGTTCTTCCTGATCAAGAGCTCGGTCAACTTCGTGGCCGTCGTCGTGATCGGCACCCTGATGGCGATCGGGATCTTCGGGACGGACCAGCCGCTGTGGCTGACCGCCGTGCCCGCCGCCATGGCGATCGCCGTGATCGGCGTCGTGCTGCTCGTGCCGAGGCTCGGCCCGGGCGACCCGCCCCCGGCCGATGCCGGCCGCGTCCCGCGCGCGGTCGCGCACGCGCGCAAGGCGCTGATCGGCGGCACCGGGGAGGCGGTCGAGATCCTGCGCTCGCGCGACCGGCAGGTGATCGCCGGGTCGATCGGCTACTGGGCCTTCGACAACGCGGTGCTCTGGGCGACGTTCAACGCGTTCGGCTATTCGCCCGAGATCACGGTCCTGCTGATGGCCTACCTGATCGGGCAGCTCGGGGGGCTGCTCCCGATCCCGGGCGGCATCGGCGGCATCGACGGAGGCCTGATCGGCACGTTCGTGGTCTACGGAACTCCGGCGGCGGTGACGGTGGCCGCGGTACTCGCCTACCGCGTGATCCTCTTCTGGCTTCCGCTGCTGGTGGGCGCGGCCGCGTTCGCGTCGCTGCGGCGCGGGCTCAACGACCCCGACCGCCCGGAGCTGTGCGCGGTGCCGGCCGCGACCTGACACCGGGGCGCGACGGGGGCCTTGCTATGACAAGCGTCATAGTGTACGGTCGCGCCCTGTGACCCTGGTTGCCGAGCAGCCCACGGGCGCCCCGTGGCAGAAGACCGCGTGCATCCTGTGCAGCCTCAACTGCGGGATCGAGGTGAAGGTCGAGGACGGGCACCTCGTCAGCGTCCGCGGCGACAAGGCGTCGCCACGCTCGCACGGATACGCGTGTGAGAAGGCGCAGCGCCTCGACCACTACCAGAACGCCCGTGACCGCCTGACGGCGCCGCTGCGGCGGCGGCCCGATGGCACGTTCGAGGAGATCGGCTGGGACACGGCCGTCCGCGAGGTCGCGGCGCGGCTCGGCGCGATCCGCGACGAGCACGGCGGTGACACGATCTTCTACTACGGCGGCGGCGGTCAGGGAAACCACCTCGGGGGCGCGTTCGCGGGCTCGACCCGAGCGGCCTTCGGCGTGCGGTACATGTCGAACGCGCTCGCGCAGGAGAAGACCGGTGAGTCGTGGGTCGACGGGCAGTTGTTCGGCCGACCCCGGTGTCACACGACGCCGGACTTCGAGCGCGCCGAGGTCGCGATGTTCGTCGGCAAGAACCCGTGGCACTCGCACGGCTTCCCGCGCTCTCGCGTGGTCCTCAAGGAGATCGCGAAGGACCCGGCGCGCGCGCTGATCGTGATCGACCCGCGCCGCACGAAGACGGCGGCGATGGCTGACTTCCACCTCCAGGTACGGCCCGGCATGGACGCGTTCTGTCTCGCCGCCTTGCTCGCCGTGCTGGTGGAGGAGGAACTGCTCGACAGCGCGTTCCTCGAGTCCCATGCGCGCGACGGCGACGCGCTGTTCGCCGAGCTCGAGCGCGTGCCGGTCGCGCAGTACTGCGGGCGCGCGGGCGTCGACGAGGATCTCGTGCGCGCCGTCGCCCGGCGCATCGCGGAGGCCGCGAGCGTCTCGATCCTCGAAGACCTCGGGATCCAGCAGGCGCCGCACTCGACGCTCAACTCGTACCTCGAGAAGCTGATCTTCCTGCTCACCGGGAACTTCGGGAAGGCCGGCGCGATGAACCTCCACACGGGGATCGCGAAGCTCGGCGGCGACTTCCCGCGCGATACCGAGACGCCGGTCACCGGCGAGCGGATCATTATCGGGCTGACACCCGGCAATGCGATCGCGGACGAGATCCTCGGCGATCACCCCAAGCGCCAGCGCGCGATGATCGTGGAGAGCTCGAACCCGGCCCACTCGCTCGCGGACTCGCAGCGGATGCGCGAGGCGCTCTCGCGACTCGACCTGCTCGTGGTCTTCGACATCGCGATGACCGAGACCGCGCGGCTGGCCGACTACGTGCTCCCCTCCCCCTCCCAGTTCGAGAAATGGGAGGCGAGCTTCTTCTGCTTCGAGTTCCCGTCGAACGCCTTCCAGCTGCGCCGGCCGGTCATCGATTGGGCCGCCCGGGCTGCTGCCCGAGAGCGAGATCCACGCGCGCATCGTGCGCGCGTCGGGCGCGCTCGACGACATCGCCCTCGACGGCCTGCGCACGGCCGCCGCGCGGGATCGAGGCGAGTTCGCGGCGGCGCTGTTCGGCCTGGTCGCGGAGCGGCCGGAGCTGCGCCGCCTGCTCCCGGTGATCGTGCACGAAACGCTCGGCCCGACGCTGCCCGACGGAGCGGCGAGCGCGTCCTTCCTGTGGCTACAGGCCCACGGGGTCGCGCAAATGATGCCCGACTCGGTCCGCCGTGCCGGCTTCGAGGGCGAGGGGCTCGCGCTCGGTGAGGCGCTGTTCGACGCGATCATGGAGCGCGAGTCGGGTCTCGTCTTCACGCTCGACGACTACGACGAGACCTGGAAGCGCGTCGCCAACCCGGACCGCAAGGTGAGCCTCTCGGTCCCGGAGCTGCTCGCAGAGCTCGGCCGGCTGGAGGACGAGCCCGTGGTGCGTGACATCGACTTCCCGTTCGTGCTGTCCGCCGGCGAGCGCCGTGCGCACACGGCGAACACGATCTACCGCGACCCGGCCTGGCGGAAGACCGATGCCGAGGGTGCGCTGCGCATCCACCCCGGCGACGCGCATCGGCTCGGGATCGCCGACGGTGGCCGCGCGCGCCTCACGACGAAGCGCGGCAGCGTCGAGACCGTCGTGGAGGTCACCGACACGCTCCAGCCGGGCTACGTGACGATCCCCAACGGGCTGGGCCTCGCCTATCCCGGCGCGGACGGCAACGACCGGGTCCACGGTGTCGCGCCGAACGAGCTGACCGCCTCCGAGGATCGCGACTGGCTCGCGGGCACCCCACACCACAAGCACGTGCCGGCGCGCGTCGAAGCGGCCTGACGGCGCCCCCGAGCTATCTCTGCTTCGACGTGGCGTCTCTCTTCTCGGGCGCCTTCGGCCATGCGGGCGATCGGGTCGTGAGCACTCCCCCGAGGCCGTTGTCGTCATGACTCGTCCCCAGCCCGGCTGACGCGCGCTCGGCGGCCATCGCGCCCTTGGACGCGATCCGGCCCCTCTCCCTCTTCATCCAGTCTTCGTTGCCCTCTGCCTGTTCAGCCATCTCGCTCCTCCCTTGAATTGACCGGCACACGCCGCGCTGCTGCCAGGCGCCGGTCCGCATGGTCGGATGCCTGCTCGAGCTTCCTCAGGCGCTCCGCACTGGTGTCCTGCGAGCCGTATGCCCTCGCGCGGTACAGGGCGAGGCGCTCGCGCCGGTACTGGGCCTCGGCCACGAGTTCTTCAACGCGCGCGCTTGTCACCGTTGCGCCGCGCCGCGGACACGGAGGCCTTGCGAGGCTTGCGCTTCGCCGGCTTGGGCTCGTCACCTGACCGGCTGCGTGACGACACCGCTTCCTTCAGGCGCGCAAGTGCGCGGCTGCGCTCTTTGCCCGTTTGCGCCGGTCGGTCCCGCTCTGCCATGAGGCCCCTCTGCCTCTCTATTGGTTCCTGGCGCGCGAAAGGAAGAGAGACAGACCCGGCGAGCACTTGAAACTACATGTCCACCGTACCACTCCGGCTTTCGGACTGCGGGTTTCGAGCACCGCCGAAACCTCAGATGCGTGACGCCGGGCAGGATCGGCGCGACGTAAATCTGCATCTAGGCATACCGGATGAGCGATGGCGTGGGCGCTTGACCACCTACGAGCCCGCGTAGGTGACCTCGAGCTGGGCCTTCCTGGTCGCGTCCGAGCTCTCCCGGGAGGAGAAGTTTGCGGAGTCGGTCGAGTCGCCGACCAAGGCGAAGGTCAGCTCGCCGTTGCCCGTCACGAGGGGCAGCACGTCGTACTCGACCCACGTGCGCGCCGCGATCGCCCCGACGTTCGCCGTCGGTGCGGCCGTGCGGCTCGGCCTGTTCGACCAGCTGATCGTGGACTCGCCCCACGAGCTTCCCGCTCCAAACACGGCCGGGCCGTTGTTGCTTGCGTCGTTGAAGACGTATACGCGCAGCTTCGCGGCCTTCACGGTCCCGCTGAGACCCGCGAGCGTGAATCGCAGGTAGGCCTCGGAGCGCTTGGTCCCGTCGAAGACCTCGAGCTTCGACGCACTGCCGAAGTTGGTCGCGGGACTGGCCTCCCCGACATGTGCGTCCGCGACCACGTCGAACCGCACGGTCGTGTTCGTCGCAGGCGTCGGGGTGGTCACGATCGCGGTGTTGCTCGCCGCTGAGCGGTTGGCGGCCGCGTCAACCGCCTTCACCACGTATTCGTACCGGGTGCCGCGGGTGACCGAGGTGTCTGCATAGCTCGTCACCGCTCCCAGGGTCGCGATCGTGACGCCGTCGCGCATCACCTCGTATCCGGTCACGCCCACGTTGTCGGTCGCGGGACTCCACGAGAGGTCCACTCGATCGGGAGCGGACGCCTGCGCGGACAGCGACGCCGGAGCCGAGGGCGGCTGGGTGTCCGACCCTTCGCTTTCGAAGGTGACCAGCAGCTGTGGCCGCGCCGTGACGTTGGCGTGCTCGCGCGACGCGAAGTCGACGTTGTCCTTGATCGCCGTTGCAAGGGCCAGATTGAGCGTGCCGTTGCCGTTCACGAGCGTGCGGGCGTCGTACTCGGCAACCGTGCCGGGCGGGACCGCGCCTGTGTCGGCGACGGGCACCGTGCCGCGTGCCGGCCGGTTCGCCCAAGTGAGGCCCGTCTCCGTCCAGGTGGCGCCCGCGCTGTACAGGGCGGGACCGTCGGTCGTGCCGTCCGCGGTCGCGGTGAGGCGCAGCTTCGCTGCCACCACGCGCCCGCCGATGCCCGCCATCTGGAAGCGCAGGTAGCTCTCGCGCACCTTGTTGCCGCCCAGCGCCTGAAGCGCGCTGGAGGAGCCGAAGTTGGCCGACTGACTTGCCTGGTCGACCGTCGCGTCCGCGGCCGGCGAGAAGGTCAGGGTGGACGTCGGCGCCGCAGGGGTGATGACCCGCGCCACCCCACTCGCGGCTGAGCGATTGGCCGCCGCGTCGAGCGCCCGGACGGCGTATTCATATGTCGTCTGGGCCGCGGCGGTCGTGTCCGAGTAGCTCGTCACGGCGCCCGTCGTCGCGAGCAGCTGGCCGTCGCGGATGATCTCGTAGTTGGTCACGCCCCGGTCATCGGTCGCCGGCGACCACGAGAGGTCCACGCGGCGCGGGCTGATCGGCTGCGCCTGCAGGCCGGTGGGCGCGCTCGGAGCCTGCGTGTCGGGTGCTTGCGGTGTGGTAACCGCGGCGGGAGCGCTCGTGCTCGAGCGGTTCCCGAAGGGGTCGAGCGCCCTCACGGCGTACTCGTAGTGCGTTTCCGGGTCGACGCCGGTGTCCGCGTAGCCGGTCACGGCGCGCAGCGTGGCGATCAGCTCGCCGTTGCGCAGCACCTCGTACCCGGCGATGCCGACGTTGTCGGTCGCGGCACTCCAGGACAGGTTCACACGGTCGTGGCTCGGCGCAGTGGCTGCCAGGTTCGACGGCGCCGTGGGCGCCTCCGCGTCCTGCGGCGCGGCGTCGTAGGTAACCACCAGCTGCGGCCGCTTCGCGGGATCGGTGAACTCGCGCGACCCGAAGTCGACGTTGTCGTTGTAGGTCGACACGAGCGCGACGTTGACCTCACCGTCCCCGTTCACGAGCGCGCCCGCGTCGTACTCCGCGGTCGTCCCGAGCGGAATCGCGCCCACGTCGGCGACGGGCTGAGAATCGTACGCGGGACGGTTGGACCACGTTAGGGCGCTCTCGCTCCAGGAGCTGTCCGCGCGGTGGAGCGCGGGACCGTCCTTGGTTCCGTCCGTCGTCGAGCTGAGGCGCAGTTTCGCGCTGAGGATGCGGCCGTTGATGCCGGCGGGGTTGAAGCGCAGATAGCTTTCACGCCGCGGCACGCTGCCCGTCGCCTGCAGCCGGGTCGAGGTGCCGAAGTTGGTTTCGGGACTCGCCTCGTCGACACGCGCGTCGGCGACCGGGAAGAACGTGAGCGTCGTCGGCTGCGCCGGGCCGCCCGCGAAGA
The DNA here is from genome assembly GCA_963724065.1 of uncultured Solirubrobacterales bacterium. Taxonomy (GTDB): domain Bacteria; phylum Actinomycetota; class Thermoleophilia; order Solirubrobacterales; family JBBDJG01; genus DASRIA01. Next base: position 107,071 of record CAVRTB010000001.1, on the reverse strand, counting down.
TCGTGATCGCGTCGATGGCGGTCGCGCCGGAGGTGTCCGTGACACGCAGCGTGACGGTGTACGTGCCGGCGTTCAGGAACGTACGCGTCGCGCTCGTCCCAGCCGAGTCGTTGAACTCGCCGTCGCCGTCGAGGTCCCACTCGTAGGTCAGAAGGTCGCCCGGATCCGCGTCCTGCGTGCCGGTTGAGGTGAAGCTGACCGTCAACGGGCTGTTGCCCGTCAGCGTGTCGGCATTCACGGCGGCGGTCGGAGCGTGATTCGAGGCGTTGCCGGTCCAGGCGATCCGGCGCACCGCCTGGGCGGACTGGTCGACGTAGAGCAGGTCTCCGTTCGGGGCGGTTTCGATGTCGATCGCCCTCTCCGCGCCCTGCGCGAACGCAATCACGCGTGAACGGCTGGGCACGCCATCCGGCCCCGCGAGCATCGCGTACATGCAGTCGCGCAGGCGGTCCGCGAAGAACAGCGCGTTGCGATAGGCCGCGGGAAAAGAGCCGGACTGCGGATAGAAGTTGATGCCGGAGATCTGATTGCCCGCGGGCTTCCCGCTGACGGGATCGATCTGGCACGTCTCACCCTCGACGACCGCCTTCTCGTGGTCGTAGGCCCAGTAGGGCGACGACGTCGCGCCGCCCTCGGCGTAGAGGTTCTCGCAGACGTCCAGTCCCTGGTCGACGCTGCGCGGACGTATCCGGGCGTACGGCATCCCGTTGGCGTCCATTCCGCCCTCGTAGCATGGCCAGCCGAAGTTGCGCACGGGGTCGGCGCCGCCTTGCACGCGGTCGAGCTCCTCCCAGTAGCCGCCGCCGCGATCGGCCACCCAGACGTCGCTCGTGCCGGGCCGGATCGCGAGACGCGCGGGGTTGCGGAAGCCGTGGGCGATCATGCGCCGCTCGTTCGCGTCGGCGCTCGAGAACATCGGGTTGCCGGGAACGCCGGCGCCAGTGTTGGGGTCGACGCGGATCAGCGAGCCCGCCAAGCCCAGCGGGTCGCCGCTCGTGCGCAGGTCCTGCGCGCGCAGTCGCCCGCCTTCCGACGTCGGAGGCGACAGCGGGCCGCCGATCGGACCGGGCGGATCGCCGCACGGGTTCATGGGGTTGCCGAGCTGGCCGTAGTCGAAGATCTGCCAGCGCGCGCCGTCACCGCCGGACACGTACAGGTACCCGTCCGCGCCGAACTCGAGGCCGCCGCCGGTGTGGAACTGGAACTGCTGGCACCAGTCGTTGATCAGGACCTGCTCGGTCCCCGACATCAGCTCACCCTCGACCCGCAGGCGGGAAACGCGTGCGGACACGACGCAGTTGACCTGATCGGTGTCGCCCGGGCACTGGTCGGTGGTCTGCCCGGCGACTCCCCACGTCGGCGCGGTGCCCCCGATCGGGGCGTCGAGCGTGTAATACAGATAGATGTACGGCTTGGCCGGAAAGCCTGGGTCGATTGCAAGTCCGAGGAGGCCGCGGCTGGAGAAGTTGTGGACCTGCGTGCGCAGGTCGGCGACCGTCGTCGACGTCGTATCGGAGAGGTTCTGGAACGTCTTGATCAAGCCGCTCTTCTCCGCCACGAAGACTCGGTCGTTGGCCGCGATCTCGACGTCCATGGGGTTGACCAGACCGGTGAGCGCCGTGCTCTGCTCGAAGCCCGGCGGGAGAGTCACCGCCGGCGCCGCGGGGGCAACGAGAAGCAGCGCGACCAGTCCGAGCGCCGTCGTGGCGAGCATCCTGCAGAAATAGGTTGCAGCCGAACGTGCGTGGGGCATGGGGGGCGGCCCTCCTGGCCGTGGTACTGCGAATCCGTTCTAACCGCGGGAGAAGCGGCGTGTCAGACAGCGGGAGAAGCAGCCGACGATTCGAGCGTACACACGCCGACACGATCGCGCCATCCGAATTAGCGGCCGGACCGTTGCGGCGCGGCCCTACTTGGTCGTGCCGAGACAGCGGCACGAACCGGCGAGCTGCCTTGGTGCGCCGATCGAGACTCGCAGCGCGTCCTCCGGCCCGGCCCGGAAGCGGTGGGTATGCACTCCCCGGAGCGAGGATGAGCCGCCCTTGCACTGGGAGCAGCCGAAGAGAGTCTGGAGGGAGTCATCCCTGTGGAGCGGAAAGTCGTAGGTGGCAAGGATCCTGGCGCCATCACCGCCCTGCGTGCTGTGCCCACCCGGGTCCTGGCTGTAGGCGGGGCCCGCGACCCTGCTCACGACGCCGGAGACATCGAGCCGGACCTCCCCCCTCCCCGGCGTGTACCTGGCGGTGAGAGGCGTCATCCTGACCTCTCCCTCGGGGAACAGGAAGGGGTTGATGGAGGACTGATACGTGTCGGTGTGCACGGCGACGCCCGCGGCCCGCCCGGTGGAGGTTCGGCCCGCTTTCGGCTTGGCGCTGAAGAACACCTTCCCGACGAAGGTCGTTTCGCTCTCGACGTATCCGGCCACGGGATCCGGGAAGGAATCCGCCGGAAGGCCCTTCTGGTTGATGATGAAGCGCACCTGCCAGTGACAGGAAGCCGCCGCGCGCGCGCCGGCGCTGCTCGCACGTGCGGCCGGGCAGCCCTTGATCCGCTTTCTCTTTGCCCTGGGGGCCGGCGCCTTCTTGCAGCAGCCGTCACCCGCGGTGTGCGCTTGGAACGCGCCCGTATAGGGAAAGGTCGTGCCCGGGAAGTTGTCCCCTGTATAGAAGCCCGAGAACCGATTCGGGGTCACGAAGTTCAGGTCGATGCCCCCGTCGCCGTTGGCCGACGTGGATCCATCGGCGACGTAGCGCCCCACGAGGTGACCCTTGCTCCGGTTGCAGGCGAAGATCGCTCCGGTGTGGAACTTGTCGTGGTAGTCGCCGCGGTAATAGGTCGTCGGCGCCCCACAGGGTTGACCTGCCAGCTTTTGCAGCGCCGGCGCGCCCGCGCTCTCGCTCACGACGCGGAAGCTGACCCCGCCGATATTCGTCGTCCACGTTCCGCTGAAGGCGTTGGGGCCGTGCGTCGCGCGAGCGGGCGAAGCGAACACCAGCGCCGTCGCCACAAGGAACATGGCGAGCAGCCACGAGACACGGGCGGGCGCACGCGAGTTACCAGGCATGGGCGGAACAGGGCCGAGGTCCCTCAGCCGATAAGCGCCCTCCTGGCTCGACATCCGTTCGTGACCTCCTCGGTACGGCCGACGCGGTTCAAAGTGCGGAGTCCGCCGACCACGGTCGATATCGACCATAGTGTTCTGAGCAGACCTGGGTCAAGCGGAGGTCGGTTCTCCGGGAAAACGAAGGTCGAAGCGCTCGACCAGCCCGGGGACGCTGTCGGGATCCATCTCTAGCTCATAGCGCGAGCAGAGATCGCCCAGCGTCGCCGGCTCGATATTTGTGACACCGCCCATGTCGACAAGTTCGCCGAAGAACTGCTCGAAGCCGGCGGGAGAGATGATCTCCAAGATCCGCGCCGGCTCGTCACCCGCGTTCCAGAAGGTGTGCCACTGGTTGCGGGGCTTGAAGATGAGGTCGCCGGGGGCGCCGACCAGCACCTCGTCCCCCAGCAGTGCGCCGACGCGCCCTTCCAGGACGTAGCTGTATTCGTCCTCGCGATTGTGCCGATGAAGTGGCGCAGCCAGTGCGCGCGGGGCCATCGGGTGCTCGACCAGGGAGAACCTCTCCCCGGCCTCAGCCCCGTCGATCATGAACCTGACCCCGATGCTCCCCAGGAACCCTGCCTTGCCATCCCGCGGTCCCACGACCTTCGTTGTGCTGGATCCCATCACTACCTCCTTCGAGTCGGCGGGCTGCTCTTGCTCGCATAGAGTATTTCAGTGAACACCCCGTTCAGGGCCGGTCGAATCTATCATTGATGAACAGCATGTCAACCGAAAAGCGTCGATACGAGCTGAAAGCCCGCGCCGAAAGCCAGCGGCGAACGCGCGAGCGCATCGTCCAGGCGACGATGGAGCTCCACGAGGAAGTTGGGCCGGCGAAGACGACCATCGCTGAAATCGCCCGGCGAGCCGGAGTCCAACGGCTCACCGTGTACAACCACTTCCCTGAGGAAGTCGAGCTCTTCGGTGCCTGCCAAGCCCACTGGATGGGCCTTCACCCGCTACCGGATCTCTCCTCGGCGCTGGCGCTATCCAGTCCCACCGGGCGATTGCATGCGGTCCTGCGCGAGTTCTATGACTGGTACCGAGAGGCAGCGCCCATGTCGGAGAAAATTCAGCGTGATCGCGGCGCAATCCCTGCTCTGGATGCATTGATGAAGCGAACCGCCGACGCGGAGCTCGCCGAGCTCTCGCAGGCGCTGGCGAAAGGCTTCCGCTCCCGCGGGCGGAGAGCAGAAAGGCAGCGGACCCTCATCCGACTGGCGCTGGACTTCTGGACCTGGCGCCGCCTCGACCATGAAGGGCTCGACGACGAGACCGCCGCCGATCTCATGAGCGACGCTGTCGCTTGCGCATCTGCAAGCGGTAAGTGACGGGGCGGACGCCCCACGAGACTATGGTCCATCGGGCAGATCGCAGCATCCTCCGGTGCGCTCGCGCCGGTCCGTCAACAACTTTGATTGCGCCGAGGCTCACTCGATGGTCTACTCGACTTGATGCGCTGGTCCCCTTTGTTCATCGCCGTCTTCCTGATGGCGCCCGCGACCGCCTCCGCGCAGCGCGTCGAGGACACCTTCTTCAACTCGGTCATCCCGAGCCGAGTCGACCACCTGATCGGCTTCACACCGACCACCTTCGCGATTCACCCGCTCGGGCAGCGGGTCGTGCCGATCACGGTCCGCGTCGGGGGGCGGAAGTACCGGTACATATTCGGCAACGCCTCCGCGGCCGTGGGCCCGTCGGCCAACATCTACATGAGGAACATGATCCGCGCGCGGCGCTTCCCGAGCCCGCAGGGAATCTTTCTCGACCGCCCGCTGAAGGCCTCTGAGCGTCGTCACGTGCGGGTGCGCGCGGACCTCGGCCGCGACGCGGACGTGCTGGCCGTCAGCAGCGGGCATCCCGCGTGCGCCTCCGGGGTGTCCCGTGCTGCCGCCCGCGGGATCGCCGCAGGGACCATCCGTACGTGGTCGGGGGCCGGCGTTGCGACCCCGGCCAGCGGGGACGCGATCGCCTTGCGCCGCGCCGGCGACGGAGTCGATCGCTTCGTAGAGCCCCGATTCCGCGCCGGCAGCCGACTGCCCCAAGGGGCACGTGCTGCGCGCGACGGCGGCCTGTCCGAGGCCGCATCGGGCAATCCCGCAATCGCAGCCGTGACGAGCTGGTCGCGAGCCCGTGCGTTCCAAAGTACGACATGCGCGGTCCCGGTCGGCGGGGCGGCGCCAAGCGACGCGTCCGTGCGCGCGCTGTCGCACCGCGACGCCTACCCGATCTCGTTCGTGACGCTACGGCGCCTGCGCGCGGTGGCCCCGATCGCCGCCGCCTTCATGAAGTACCTCACGGGCCCGCGCGCCGCGGCGTCCTTCCGCCAGCGGGGGATGCTCCTCGTCAAGGACGTGTGGCCGGGCCCGCCGGGTCCGTAGGACTGCCTGTTCGATCCTGCGTTGCGTCACCCGTAGCGTTGCGTCAGCTCGTCCGCCACGTCGCCCGCCGCCGGCATCGCAGCTATCTCCGCGCTGATCGCGCTCGCAGCCGCGGCGATCGCGGGATCGTGTAACACCTGCCCGAGCTCGTCACGCACGTGCTCCGCCGTGACCTCGTCGGGCGGAACCTCGCGCGCAACGCCGGCCCGCGCGGCCGCAGTCGCGTTCAGGAACTGGTCAGCGGCTTGTGGCAGCACGAGTTGGGGCAGGCCCTGGGCGAGTGCGGCGAGGAACGTGCCCGAGCCGGCGTGGGAGACCACGGCGGCGCAGCGCGGCAGGAGATCCGCTTGCGGGATGTACGCCGCAACCTGCACGTTCGGCGGCTGCTCCCCCAGGCCGGCCGGGCCGTTGCCCGGCCCGAGCGTGACGACCACGTCCACCGGCAGGGCGCGGACGCCGTCGACGACCGTCGCGATCAGGCTGAGGTCGCGGTTGAAGACGGTGCCGAAGGTGACGTAGACGAGCGGCGGGCCGGCCGACGCGATCGCCGGCGCCCGGTCGTGCGGGCGCAGGTTGACGATGTCCGGGATGTGCTCGTTCGAGTACGCCTTCAGTGCTTCGGGATAGATGTCGACGTAGAGATGCTGATACGTGCCGGCGAAAGGCGGCACGGTCAGGTTGTGCGCCTGCCAGAGCGGCTGCATCGCTTCCTCCGCGCGCGCCACACGAGCCGCCGGCAGCGGATGGCCGAAGCCGGTCGTGACGTTCGGGATCCCGAGCGCCGCGGCCGCGATCGGGCCGGCGAGCTCCGCCTGCTCGCACACCATCACCGAGGGTGACCACTCGCGCGCGAGCGGGAGCAGATCCTCGAGCATCGGCGCGGCGCGCTCCGGTCCGAAGATCTTCGAGAACAGGTAGTTCGGACGCTCCGCCGGCGGGAGCGACGCGAACTCGGGATAGCGGTCAAGCAGGGAAAGGCCGGCGGGCGGCTCAGGGTTGCCGGACGGCATCGCTGTGAAGCCAAGCTCGCGCAACCGCACGCACACCGGATCGGCGGCCGCCCAGGCTACCTCGTGTCCGCGCCCGGCCAGCGCGTCGGCGAGCGCGAGCATTGGGTGGTAGTGCCCGCGGCCCGGGGTCGTGGTGAAGAGCACGCGCATGGGAGGACCGCCAGCCCCTTACCCAGGAGCGTCCCGGTGCCGCACGGACGCTGCGAACTCCGACATGAGTTGATTATCTCGGCTCGAGCCGCTGCCGCGTGTCGCGACCGCCCGGTACCCGTGCAGCCAGGCAAGACCGTCATGGAAAGGAGGATCAGTCCGACCGGCTGTGATCGTCGCTCTTCCCTACCGCGCGCTCTGGTTCCTCGTCGGCCGCGCGGCCGACGTCCCAAGTCCAGACTGCCGGCGGGTCACTCGCAGGAAAGGAGCCTTCGCCCATCTGATCGACCGTCGCGCGGCTGTCCGCGAATATGCGCTCGAGCGGCTGCGGGTCCATGGTCACCGTTCGGTCCCATTCGTCGAAAAGGTCGATGATGAGACCGCGACGACCGAATCGTCGTTCCCCGCCGACCAGTGGGACAGCTCCACGGGGGTGAGCAAGGTCGGCTCGAGACCGAGCAGCCGCATGTCCCTGAGCGCCTCGGCGAGGCGATCGCGGGAGAGCAGCGGCTCATCCTCTTCGAGCTCGAGCTCGAGCAGCCATCCGATGTTGACATCTGCACTCGGCAGGCCCTGCGTCAGGCGCGACAGCCTGACCGTGCCGTGCGGTGCATCCGCCCGCAGGTCGTGCACCTCGAGCTCGAGCCAGCGCTCGAGCTCGTCCGCGGCGACCGGGACATCTGGGTGACAACGGATCGTGAGCTTGACCATGGGTGCATTGTCGCCGCAGATCGAACCGGGGAGAATGGGTGTCGCCACGCATTCGGGCAATCCCCGATGTGCAAGGAGGACGGCTACGGCTCCACGAGCCCGCGACGGATCGCGTAGCGGGTCAGCTCGACCCGATTGCGCATGCCGAGCTTCTCGAGCACGTTCGATCGATGACGGTCGACCGTCTTCTTGCTGATGAAGAGCTGCGTGGCGATCTCCTCGCTCGTGAGCCCCTCAGCGATCAGCTTGACGACCTCGAGCTCGCGCGGGGTGAGGGGGTCCTCGGGCGCTGCCTCGCCGCGGCTGGCGCGGTCGAGATAGTCGCGTACCAGCGCCCTCACCGCTGCCGGGTAGAGGAACGGCTCGCCCCGCATCGTCGCCCGGCATGCCTCGATCAGGTCCCGGTTCGCGACGCTCTTGAGCACGTAGCCCGACGCGCCGGCCTTGAGCGCCTCGAAGAAGTATTGCTCGTTGTCGTGCATCGACAGGATCAGCACGCGCAGGTCGGGCTTGCGGCGCGCGAGCTCCTGGGCGGCCTGTAGCCCAGTCATGCGCGGCATCGACACGTCCAGCACGGCCAGGTCGATGTCCTGCGAGAGGGCGATTTCGACCGCCTCGGCGCCGTCGCCGGCCTCGGCCACGACCTCCAGATCCGGCGCCGAGTCCAGCACCATGCGAAGGCCGTCGCGCACGACCGTGTGGTCGTCGGCGAGCAGGATGCGCGTCTTCAGTGGGACGGTCATGCCCTCTGCCCGTCGAGGGGCACCGTGAGCCGGACCTCCGTTCCCCCGCCGGGCCGTGACTCGATCGAGAACAGGCCCCCGACGAGCAGCGCGCGCTCGCGCATGCCGGCGATGCCTGCCGTGTCACCCAACACCATGGGCGGCATGCCCTTGCCGTCGTCTGCGATCGAGACGGTGACCGTTTCTGCGTCCACCATGACCGAGACGGTCACGATATCCGCGTCAGCGTGACGCAGCGCGTTGGTCAGGCTCTCTTGGACGACGCGGTACATCACTAGTTCGACATCGGGCCCGAGCGTTGGCAGCGCGGACTGAAGCCTTCGCCTGACCCGAGGCCCGCCTTGGGTATCGACCCGCGAGCAGAGCGCGATCAGCGCGTTGATCAGGCCGAGGTCGTCGAGCGCCTCCGGCCGCAACTCGCGGGCGATCCGGCGCACTTCGTCGAGGCTCTCCCGGACGGCATCCGCCACTCGACCTAGCTCCTGAGGCGCCAGAGCCGGATCGCCGTCTGCTGCTCGTTCGGCTTGAAGAGTGACTGCGGTGAGCGTTTGCCCGATCTCGTCGTGAAGTTCCCGGGCAACCCGGAGCCGCTCCGCTTCCTGGGCCGCCAGCGCCGTGCGGGCTGCCTCTCGCCGGGCAGTCTCAAGCCTGTCCAACATGGCGTTGAAGGCCTCCGCGAGCGCTGTGCCCTCAGCACTGCGCAGACCCGCAAGGGATAGCCGGCGGCCGGGGCGGCCCGGGTCGATCGCGGTCATCAGCGCGGTGAGCTTGAAGAGCGGCGACAGCACGCGTCGCAACAGAAGGAGGTTCAACGTGAGCAACGCCGCCAAGCCGGTCAACAGGAGCGCGAGCTGTCCGTCCGAGATCGGAGCGCTGATCGTGACCGGACTGAATGCGAGCAGCAGAAACGCGACGACGAGTACGACGACCTCGGGGAGAAACGCCCACCAAAGCAGCGATAGCCGCTGGGGCCTCGGTTCGGGCCGCCCGCTGACCTCCGCAGGCTCGGTGCTCGCTCGCGTGTCTAGCGGTGATCTGCCTGCTGGTCGCGCCGAAGTCACTTGCACACGGCCCTCCGACCGTCGGTGACAGTCCAGCAGAAATTGGCTGGATGCGAGCGTCGGAAGAGCGCCTCACGCAGGCTGCTCAGGTCTGGCCACGTTTTTCGTTGCATGATCGGTCCAGCATGCGAGGCCGACGTCGCATCCGCAATCGGCTCGAGCACCCATTGGCGAACGCCTCGTCGATGGGTAGTTCGCTCGGTGGAAATGGAGACATGAACCCATGGAGAGCCTGTTGCCCGAGGGCCAATCTTGAGGGCAGCGACGCCGCGCCGAGCGCGGCGTCCCAAGTTCTAGCCGGCCAATCCGAAGGAGACGAGATGACCACCATGGCCCAAGTCCCTGGCGAGCGCCACTCCGCCATCACTCGGGAGGGTTTTGAGCGACTCTGCAACGACCTCAGCGCGCTTAGCAGCATCGGTCGCGCGCAAATCAGCGATCGACTGCGGGACGCCCGTGAACAAGGGGGAGAGTTCACGGACAATCTCGAGCTGATCGACGCTTTGGAGGATCAAGAGCTCCTCGAGCGCCGTATCACGACATTGGAGGCTGTGCTCGCCGCAGCACGCGTAGTTGACCATCCTCCGCGCGATGGCACAGTTGGGGTGGGCTCACGCGTGCGACTCCGTGACATCGACGGCGGCAATACGACCGAGTACCTCGTCGTGGGTTCGATCGAGGCTGATCCGTTCGAGCGCAAGCTCTCATCGGAGTCGCCCGTCGGACAAGCCCTGCTCGGCCGGCGTGCAGGAGACATCCTCGACGTGAATGCGCCCCGAGGGACGATGCGCTTCCGGATCCTGGGCGTGCACAAAGATGCAAGGAGGGCGAGGCCCAAGCGCACCCCGATCAAGGGCTCCCGAGCCGGAGCGGTCGCCCGGGTCGGACGTACGGCCCTTGCATCCACCCTGGATGGGTAGTCGACCCCATTTCGGAAAGGTCAGGAGCCGAGAAGAATATGGACATGCACCTCGATCCCGCGAAATTCTCAGCGGTCGATGAGCCTCAGGCCACGATCCGTGTGGCACTCGTCGACGATCATGCCGCAGTTCGAGCCGGGCTCATGGCCATTCTGGGCGACGAGTCACGGATCGCCGTGGTTGCCACGGCCACGACCGCTGTCGAGGCCTATCAGCAGATCGAGCGGGAGCAGCCCGACGTCGCGATCCTCGACTACAACCTTCCGGGAGAGGACGGCGTTTCACTCTGCGCTCGCTTGAAGAGCTTGCCGACTCCTCCGCGCGTTTTGATCCTCAGCGCGTTTGTGGATGACGCACTCGCCGTGATGGCCGTGGTCGCAGGTGCCGATGGCGTCATGAGCAAAGCAGCGCCGGCCAACTTGAGCGAAACCGTCGCGGCGATCGCGGCAGGCGCGACCTTCCTGCCGAACGTCGCGCCGCCCACGCTGGCGGTGAGCGGCTCGAGCCTCCCTCCGGAGGACCTTCCGATCCTCGGGATGCTGATCCATGGCGTGCCGGCAGATGACATCGCCCTGACGCTCGACCTCGCACCATCCCGGCTGGCACACCGGCGGCGCGCGATTCTCCAACGCCTCCGACGTGGCGAGCTCGGTCACGTCCACCGCGCACCGGTTCAGCGCGCGCATCCCCTCAGCGCCGAGCGCGTGTGACGGTCCTGCTCCCTGTTACCGGGTTCATGGAGACACTCACGACCCGTTCGTCGCGGCGGTGTTGAGGGATCACGCCGCGATCCGCCGACAGGCCGACGACGATCGCATTCAGCTGGACAGCGAGACGAAGCCTCCGACGACCGCGCCGTAGATCACATGGACACCGACCGTGACCAGCGGTGTCGCGCGGCCGTAGTTCAGCATCAGAAAACCGGGTGCCTCGAGCAAGGGGCTCGCGTCCGCGGCGGTGTCGGACGTTCCCATGCGCGGGTGCATGGCTGGGAGAAGCGTGTTCACCACCACAGCGACGGCAACCGCGCCGTGCAGCAGGCCGAAGAGCCCGCCGAGCAGCCAGCCGCTTTCGTCGATCGCCATGAAGACGGCGTAATAGACCAGCGCGAACAACTGCCCGGCGAGGAAGTGCAGCAGATAGCCAACCGCCTTCGCACGCGTTCGATCTGCGAGCACCATCGTGCCGAGCAGGAAGGGCAGGTCCATCCGCGTGAGCCGCAGCTCGCTCGCGGCAACCATTCCGGTGGTGAGCAGGAGAGTCCCCACGAATCCACCTGCGATCGCGGCCCAGATCATCGTTGCTGTGCGTCTGCGATCGACACAGCCGCATTGATGAGGGCAAGGTGCACGAGGCCCTGCGGGAAGTTGCCCAGGAACTCGCCGGTGCGCGGCTCCACCTCCTCCGCGTAGAGCCCGACGTCATTGGCCAAAGCCAGCAGCTCCGCCATCGTCTCGGCCGCCTCCTCCCGGCGTCCGACGCGCGCCAGCGCATCGACCATCCAAAAGGAGCACGCGAGGAAGAAGCCTTCTCCTCCGCTCAACCCGTCCTCCCCTGTATAGCGGTAGAGCAGCGGCCCGCTTCCCAACTCGCGCCGCACTGCTTCAATCGTCCGCAGGAGCCGGTCCGCAGTGGGCTCGCCGTATCCCATCAGGACCGCAAGCAGAAGGCTCGCGTCGAGCTCCTCGCTCCCCGCGGAACGTATATAGCTCTGCTTGCCGTCCGACCAGCAGCGCTCCTCTACGAACTTGCGGATCGCGCCCATCTCGACGCGCCAGCGGTCGGCTCCCCGGGCAGGTATCTGTCCTTCCCCGGCAAGCTGATCCGCTCGCCGCAGCGCTGCCCAGCAGGCGATCTTCGACTGCGTGAAGTGGACCGGCTCGCTGCGGACTTCCCAGATCCCCGAGTCCGGCTCGCGCCACAGCCGGCAGACGAGATCCGCTATCCCCGCGAGCCTGCGCCCAATGTCCGGGTCGAGCTTGCCCCCCGCACGTGTGAAGAGCCAACACGTCTGAAAGAGCTCTCCGTAGACGTCGAGCTGGCGCTGCTCGGCAGCCGCGTTCCCCACTCGGACCGGCCGCGAACCGCGGTACCCGCTCAGGTCGAGCTCCGTTTCGGTAGCGGAGGCGCCGCCGTTCAGCCGGTACAACACGCTCAGCCGCGGATGTGTGAGCTGAGAGGCATGCATGAGCCACCAGAAGTACGCGGTGGCCTCCGCCGGACAGCCGAGCCCGAGAAACGCCTCGAGGGTAAAGGCCGAGTCCCGCACCCAGGAATAGCGATAGTCCCAGTTGCGCTGGCCACCGATCGACTCGGGCAGGGATGTAGTAGCCGCGGCGGCGATCGCTCCCGAAGGCGCGAACACGAGCAGCTTCAACGCGAGGGCGCTACGCAGCACTGCCTCTCGCCATGGGCCGTCATAGATCCTGCCGGCAGACCAGGTGCGCCAGAAACGCTCGGTGTCCGCGAGGCGCCGCTCTACCTGCGACCGCCCCGCAAGTACGAGCGGCGCTCCGTGGGCACTCGCAATCGCAATCAGCGCCTGGTCGCCCATCGAGACCTCGAAGCGACCCGACACCGAATCCCGGCCGTAGTCGGGCCGGCCCGCCGACCAATGGCAGATCGCGAGCGCCTCGCCGCCCACGGTTGCGACCGGGATCTCGCCGCGGCGTTCGATGCGCGGCGGCCGGGCACCGTAGGAAAAACGAGGCTTCACGCGCCAGCGCATCGGCACGCGACCCGACAGGCCGTCGACTTTGCGCACAAGCTCCCGTTCTGGCGCGAGGCCGTCTCCGGGCAGCGTCATCGCATCGGTGACGCGCGTGGCGCCGTCCGCGGTGGTGAACGTCGTCTCGAGCACGTTGGTGTCGGGCACGTATTGGCGTGTGACCTCGTACGGCGCCTCGGGCTCGAGCGCGAAGTGACCGCCTCGATCCCGGTCGAGGATGCCCGCAAAGACGCTTGGCGAGTCGAGATCGGGCAGGCACAGCCAGTCGATCGAACCGTTGCGGGCGACCAGAGCTGCCGTGCGACCGTCGCCGATCGCCCCGTAGTCGCGCAACGGCGCGTATTCGCGCCGTGGGCTGCCTACCGTGTCTGCGTCCCTGTCGCGTTCCACGAGCTCATGTCCTCCCCATTATCTGCGGTCAGCCGGCGCCGTAACTTACGCCGCGCGTCGTGCAGGGTCTTGTAGAGGGCACCGCGCGTCGTGCTCAGGCGCTCGGCAAGTACGTCGATCGGCACATCATTGAGAGTGATGGCCACGAGGATCTCGCGCTGGTGGTCCGTGAGCTCTTCGTCGATGGCATCCCGCACGGCGCCGAGCTGTTCGTTCGTCTCAGCCTGGCGATCCGGGGCCACCCCACGGTCTGCGATCCGTCGCCAGCCCTCAGTGTCGAGTGCGATCTGGCGGCCGTGCCAGGCTCGCCGGCGCGTCTTGGCGCCCGCCTCGAGCAGGGCAAACTTGTAGGCCCAGGTCGTGAACTTGCTGTCACCCCGATAGTCGTCGAGCTTGGCGAGGACGGCCATCAGCGCGTCGTCGGCACTCTGCTGGGCGAGGTCCTCACGTTCGGCTCCGAGCCACGGCGACGCCGCCGCGCGGCGGCGCACCTCAAAGCGCGTGGCCCGCAACAGCAACTCGTGCAAGCGTTGCACGGCGCGATCGCGCTCTGCTCCGTCCGCCCGCAATCCGCCGAGCCAGCCCTGCGAGGCGGCATCGAGCGTGGCGGTCGGGTTCGGTGAGGCTGGATTGGCCAAAGCCGCGTTCATAGGAGCATCTTGGCCGTTCGGCCCCTTCCGGCCCATGGGGTTCGATGCCCATCCGGGACGGGTTCAGTGCCCATTCAGGTTCGTAAGATGCGCTTGCATCGCGACGCTGATCAGGGGTAAGAAATCGGGCCCGGAAGGCGCTTATAGGACATGAACGACCGCACGCTTCGCCGGCAGACCAAACCCCCGACCTCCCCCCACGTCGCGTGGCGCGAGGGCAACGCCACCCATGGAATGACGATCGGCGAAGGAAAGGAGGAAGCATGACCCCACGCGGCGATGACGCCTGGCTCCGCGCGCTACTCGGGCCCGAGGGGCCCGAACTGAGCTGCGACGAGTGCTTCGAGGAGCTCGACCGATATGTCGAACTGGAGCTTGCCGGCGTGAATGCGGACGATGCGATTCCGGGTATGCGTGCGCACCTCGAGGGATGCCCCGCCTGTCGCGACGACCATGAAAGCCTCCGGACCTTGGTGAAACGGGATACCTCGGGCGCTGGCTGACGGAACCTTCAAGACGATCGTTGCTGTCGCGTCGCAGCGAGCGTCCGCGCATCCAGCGGAAGCTCCTCCTCGAGCGAGCCAAGCACGTAGTCGGCGCCCGCATCACGGAGCTCGTCCTTCGTGAAGTGGCCGGTCGCCACCCCCACGGCGAAGGCACCCGCGTGGTGCGCGGCGTCGATGTCGTGCGGCGTGTCTCCCACCACGAGCGCCTCCTTGGGGTCGACCGGCTCGCCAAGCAGCGTGCCGGCGCGCTCGAGCGCCCTGCGTGTCAGTTCGGTCCGATCGGTGGAGTCCGACCCGTACCCGCCGAAACAGAAGTAGTGGTTCAGCTTTGCCCGCGCGAGCTTGATATGAGCGGCCGCCTCCATCCCGCCGGTCGTGATTCCGAGCAGGTAGCCATCCGCGCCCAGGCGGTCGAGCGTCTCAACGACACCCGGCAGGACCGTGAAGCTCTTCGACTCTGCGACGGTCCGCGGCAGGTAGTGAAGGCGCCTCGCCATGACCCGCGCGAGTTCCAACCTGCTGGGCGTGTGGCCGATCACGTTCTCGAACGTGAGGCGAGCCACGTCCGGCTCCGTCATCCCCGCATCCGTGTAGTTGCCGATGTCCGCCGGGATCCCATACAGATCGTCAAAGGCCATCCGCCACGATGCCGCGCCGGCTCCCCCGCTCGAAAGCAGGGTGCCATCAATGTCGAACAGGACCGCGATGAGGTTCTTCGAGACCGTCGAGGCCGCCGCCTTCGTGACTCGGGCCACGTCAACCACCCGGCCGTCGCTCGATGAAGTCGTCGAGCGACGCCGAGCCGGTCGCGTCCACGAATACGACGCACTCGTGACCGTCGCTCATCCTTGCCACTTCATCCGACGAGCAGGTGCCGCTCCCGGCACCTGCTCGTGACATGTCGCCTCAGTGGCGGCGGAGCCGCAGCGGCGTGTCATACACGGATGCCAGACGAGCGAGTGTCAGCGCGGCAAGCATCAACCCGAAGTCGCGCAGGGCGACGTCGTAGTACCCGGAGTGGGTGAGCAAGTTGATGACGATGCCACCCAGCCAGCCGGCGACTACGTACGCGCCGTAGCGAGGCTTCAGCGCGACGATCAGGCCGGCGAGGATCTCGGTGCCGCCGACGAAGTACATGAAGTCCTGCCCCGACCCCGGTGCGATGTCGTTGATCCAGGGCGCCAGGTACTGCGGCCAGTCGACCATCACGTTGAAGAACTTGTCGATGCCGAACGCGATCGGCGCGACGACGAACGCCAGGCGCAGCATGGCGAACGCCTGATAGCGAGGGTCGCGCCAGTCGGCTCGAGCGACCCTCGCGTTCCCATTGGTCGAAGGCGTGGCGTGCTCGTACTTCGACGTATGTGTCCCGAGTGTGGTTCCGCTGGGCACTGAAAACCTCCTTTGTCCTTGACGCGCCGCCCGCTGCTGACGGGGGCTTCTCAACGTTCGCGTCCGGGACGCTGAAAGTTCTTACCTGCTAGGGCACCATGGAGCAATGAAGACATGGACAGTAGGTCATTCCACGCACAGCTTTGACGCCTTCGTAGCGTTGCTGGGCACCCACGAGATCGCGCTGCTGGCGGACATCCGCACCGTGCCGAAGTCGCGCCGTCATCCGCACTTCCACGCCGACGCGCTGGCGCGAAGCCTCCCGGACCACGGCATGGCTTATGTGCATCTGCCCCGCCTGGGGGGCTGGCGGCGCGCGGCGGCGGACTCGGTGAACGACGGCTGGCGCAATGAGTCGTTTCGGGGATACGCCGACTACGCGATGAGCGATGAGTTCGCCGAGGGGCTGGCAGAGCTTCGTGAGCTTGCGACGGCACGGCCGACGGCGATGATGTGTTCTGAGGCGCTGTGGTGGCGCTGTCACCGCCGCCTGGTCGCCGATCGCCTCATCGTCGCGGGGGACACCGTCTGCCACATCGGCTCGGACGGGCGCGCTTCAGCGCACCAGTTGACGTCGTTCGCGAGGGTCGGAGCCGACGGCCAACTCACGTACCCGGTAGTGCCCTAAACGAGCGCCAGCGAGTCAAGCAGCAGGTGGAAGTAGACAACCCCTGCGTAGGGCTGCCAGGGGGCAACCAGCCGTTGCACGCTGTCGTAGTCCAGTTCAGTGTCGATGCCGAAGTAGCGCCTGAGCTTGTTGTGTGCGCCCACGTCGTCGCCGGGAAAGACGACACGCGCGATCCAGCCATCGCCCCGAGCGCATCGCGGACCTGCTCCCAGCTCAGATCTCGTCGCGTGTCAGTCGACATCGCCGGGTTTGCGGATGACCAATGTGGGCCGGTCGGCGTGGTTCACGACAGCGTCGGAGACGCTTCCCAGCAGCATCGACCGCACGCCCGTGAGTCCTCGCGAACCCATGACGATCATCGCCGCGCCACGACCGCCGGCGATGTCGATGATCGTCTTCCACACGGGCCCGGTTGCCTGGACGGCGGCCGGACTCGGCCTCCAAACCCGCCTCCTTCGCGATCCGAACTCCCTGGTCCGCGATGCGCTGACCGTCTTCGGCAGCAGATCGATCCAGCTCCGTGAAGTACATCCTGCTGGCGGTCATGCCCGACCAAGCGAAACTCCCCATCGCCGCGACTGGCTGCCACACCGTCACGACGAGCGCATGCCTACCGGGGAGCAGGCGCCCTGCCCGTTCGATCGCGTGCTTGGCGTCCTCAGATCCGTCGTAGCAGATCAGGAGTGGGCCATCAGCGGTTTCTACGTGCCCTTGCTGGTCCACGGCGAATGTCGTCACCGGCAGGTCGAAGCGGTCCTGGACATGCTTGATCAGCCCTCGTTCCTGCCAAGCGGCGTGCTCTGAGCTGCGGAGCGCGATCAGGATGTGATCGGGGTGGAACTCCGCCACGGCATCCTCGAAGGCGGTCATGGTGTCCTCGTCGCCTAGCGTCCCACGGGCCTTGGCACCCACCGAGCGCATGTGGTCCAGCACCGTGTCGAGGCGCTCATCGGCTGCATGTCGGGCCGGATTGAGTTCAGTGGCCAGCCAGGCAAGTCGC
Source organism: uncultured Solirubrobacterales bacterium (assembly GCA_963724065.1). GTDB lineage: Bacteria > Actinomycetota > Thermoleophilia > Solirubrobacterales > JBBDJG01 > DASRIA01. Next base: position 89,695 of record CAVRTB010000001.1, on the reverse strand, counting down.
CCAGGGAGGCTTGGCGTTACCACGTAAAGCTCAGCTGCATCGTCGATCACCGCCCGCACCGGACTCGGCAGCTCATCTACGTCAGCGACTGCGGCGTCGGACACAAACAGGAGCCGCTGGATTGGTTTGTCCTGGCTCCTCACGGTTGGTTCGTCGCGGACCGACATTGGGGACTTCCTCTCTGTGGGAGGTTGCATTTGGCTCGCACGATCGAGCGCCTTCTTTTGATTGGCGTCCGCGTCGACGCAGTTTCTTACCCGAGGCCTACGTCAGGGGACGACGCAGCGAGTCACGGGCTGGATTCAGAGCATGGGTAGGACAGACCAGGCCCCTATATCTCGCGCTGCAGACGAGGATCGTGCTGATTGCGCCAAATTGGACTACGCCCAGCACGATGAACACCAACGCCGGCAGCAGGATCGCGTGGATGTCGAGGATCGAGGCCAGGAGCCAGAGTGCGAATGCTCATCGGCTGATGCCTGCCGAGCATTGTTCGCGAATCAAGTGCGTGATCTGTGGCAGATAGGCGTATCCCGCCAGTGATGCGCCGCTGAGACCGATCAACTCGCTCACGGGTGCTGAACCTTCTTCTCGACGCAGCTGAGCAGATCGTGGTAGGAGTCGCAGAAGGAGCGCACGCCATCGCGCTCGAGTTGGGCGGTGATTGCGACGAGATCGATGCCCGCTTCCTCCGCACGGCGGAGGGTCTCCTCGGCCGTGTCAGCATCGCTTCGCGTGGGGGTCACGTGGCCATGGTCGGCAAACGCGCGCAACGTGGCCTCGGGCATGGTGTTGACGACGTCGGAAGCGATCAGCTCCTCGACGTAGAGCACGTCCGAGTAGGAGGGATCCTTGGTGCCGGTGCTGGCCCATAGCGGTCGCTGTGGGCGGGCCCCAGCGTCGCGCAGCGCGAGCCACCGCGCATCCGCGAAGCGCTCGCGGTAGCGGGCGTAGGCGCGGTGGGCGTTGGCGATGGCCACGCGGCCGCGCAGGTCAGAGCCAACAGGCAGCAGAGGGTCGGCCTTCGCGTCGACGCGCGAGACGAAGAAGGAGGCGACCGAAGCGATTGCGTCGACTGGCTGTCCGGCCTTCACACGACGCTCGAGGCCCGCGACGTAGGCGTCGATCACCTGCTCGTAGCGCGCGAGGGAGAAGAGCAGCGTGATGTTGATATTGACGCCACGGAAGGTGAGCTCCTCGATCGCGGGGATGCCGGCCGCGGTGGCGGGCACCTTGATCATCACGTTGGGCCGTGCGAGCCGCTCCCAAAGCTGGAGCGCCTGCTCGATCGTGGCCGCGGTGTCGTCGGCGAGATCGGGAGTGCACTCGAACGAGACGAAACCGTCGCGCCCGTCGCTCGCCTCGTAGGTGGGGCGCACCAGGTCTGCGGCCCGCCGGATGTCTTCGAGCGCGAGCTCGAAGAACAGCTCCTGTGGCTCGCGCACTCCGGCGGCGACGGCGGCGCGCAGTTGGTCGTCGTAGCGATCGGAGCCCGTGATGGCCTTCGCGAAGATCGTGGGGTTCGAGGTCGCGCCTGTTACGGCACAGTCGGCGATCAGCATCGCGAATCCGCCATCGTCCACCAATTCGCGCGAGAGCGTGTCAAGCCAGATCGAGACGCCGGCGTCGTGCAGCTGCCGTAGGCGATTCATCGGGCGCTGCCTTCCCTGATCGGAGCAAGCTCCTCGAGCGCGACGTCGGGATCGGCGAGACGCCGGTCGTCGACGGACACTCGTTCGCGGATCAGTCGCTGGATCGGTTCGGTGACGCCCCAGACATTTACGTTCATGCCCGCCACTACGTGGTCTCCGGTCAGCCAGAAGGCGATGAACTCTCCGCTCGCGGGGTCGCCGCGGAACACGACGCGGTCCCACGTGTGAGCGAAGCCCGAGTACTCCATGCCGACGTCGTACTGGTCCGAGAAGAAGTACGGAACGCGATCGTAAGCGTCCATGTGACCGAGCATGGCCCGGGCGGCGGCCGGGCCCTGGTTCAGTGCATTGGACCAGTGCTCGACCCGGATCCCCTGCCCGTAGAACGGGTGGTGCGCCCGGGCCACGTCCCCCGCGGCAAACACGCCAGACGCGCCGGCCCGCAGGTGGTCGTCGACGAGGATCCCGTCATTCACCGGGATCCCGGCCCGTGAAGCAAGCTCGGTGCGCGGTTGCACACCGACTCCGACGACCACGAAGTCGCACTCCAATTCCCGGCCGTCGCTGGTGCGGACGCGCTCGACGGCCTCGTCTCCCTCGAATCCCGCGACGCCTGTCCCCATGAGCATCCGCACTCCGTGGCCGGCGTGGATGTCGCGGTAGACGGCGCCCACCTCGGAGCCGAGCACGCGCTCCAAGGGGACCTCGTTCGGGTCGAGGAGAGTGACGTCGAGGCCACGCTGGCGGGCCGAGGCAGCGGCCTCGGCGCCGATCCACCCGGCGCCGACCACGACGACCGTGCCACCACGGTCGAGCCGTTCACGCAGGACGTCGGAGTCCTTGACGCTGCGTAGGTAAAGCACCCCGTCGAGCTCGTTACCGGGAATCCGCAGCTGTCGTGGCTCCGCACCGGTGGTCAGCAACAGCCGGTCATAGCGCAACGGTTCGCCGTCGTCGAGCGTCAGCTCCTTGGCTGACGTGTTCAGGTGCACAGCCGTGCGGCCGAGACGCAGATCGATGTCGTGCTCGGCGTAGAAGCCCTCCGGATGGACATAGATCTTTTCACGGCCAACCTCGCCACGGAGGTAATCCTTGGACAGCGGCGGCCGTTCGTAGGGCCGCTCGTCCTCGGCGCCGATCAAGACCAGGCGCCCGTCGAATCCCTCGGCGCGCAAGGCTTCCGCGGCCTTGGCGCCGGCCAGGCTGGCGCCAACGATGACGAATGTCTGCTCAGTGGTCATGCGATCTCCTCGTGGTCAGGGCCAGGAACTCCTGGCGGGTGCGGCGACATGCCGATGTGCTCGGCTTCAGGACCACGCCCACGCCCTTGGGCCGCAGCTCGCGTTCGCGGGATCGCCCGCGCGACCACGAGCTGGTCATAGCCGTCGTCGTTTGGGAAGAAGGTCGTCGCCTGAAACGGCTCGGCGCCGAGCGCCAGCGGGCCTGATGGGGTCATGTGAGGCTTAGCGTCGCTCAGCTCCGATCTCTTACCTCTCCATGCATCGCCGCACAGCGCGGCCGAGATCGTGATTGGTTCACGCGGAGCAGGGCGAGCGTGGACGCCGATCGGAAGCATCTCCCGTCAGGTTCTGAACGCCGCCGACCGGCCGGTGGTGGTCGTGCCGTCGGGTGCCGACTCCGGAGCCTGAGGCTAAGGAACGGAACGCGCAGAGCTGCCTACCAGCGCAGCAGCGCTGCGATGCCCGCGGCCTCGGCCAGCGCGGCGCCCGCCGCTCCTTCCACCGGCGTGATGCGCGCCCCGCTCTCGAGCGCCCGTTCGACGAGCCGCTCCGTAAGACGCGGCTCGGACGACTGCCGGCTGCCGCCGGGCCCGACCTCATCCCCGGCGAGTAGCCGCCCGTCAGCGCCGACCGACCCTTGGTAGCGGACCTCAGGGTCGTAGATCAGGTGGGCCACGCGGCCGTCGTTGAGGGCGCCGACCACCTCCGACAGGCCGAGCGCCCCGGTCCCCGAACCAAGCGCAGCCTGGCGCGCCTCGTGTACGAGTCGAGCCTCGTGCTCGGCGTGCTCCGCGTGCAGGCGCCCGGTGACGGCCGCGGACAGGCTCGCCTGGTCGAGATGCGTCAGCACGCGCGGATCACGGATGATCTCCATGCCCGGCGCTCCGGTCAATCCTGCCGCCAGCGGCTCGGTCAGCCGGTCGCCGCCGCCGACGAGGATCCGCTCCCAGCCCCGCTCGCGGGCCAGCCGCAAGGCGATGTCCTTCACGCTGTCGAGGAAGCGACGTGCCTGGTCTCGCTCGCGCGCCTGACGCTGCTCGCGCTTGGGGGTCCCACGGTGCTCGCCCGGGGTTGACCCGACCGGGCCGGAGCGCTCGTGCGGAGCCTCGAGGACGTCGGGCTCGGCGCGCTCGAGCAGGGCCAGCTCGCCCAACCGCCAGTCCATCAGCCGGGCCTCGTCCTGCGAGACGAGCAGCAGACCGGCAGGGCGCCCCTCGTCGAGCAGTTCGAGCAGCGGATGGATGAACGGCCCCGCGTCGAGCACCACACGATTGGCGACCGGCATCTGGCTCGAGAACCGGACGACCTCCCCTCCCCCCAGCGGGGCGAACAGGACTCGCGCGCGCCCGGGCGTCTGCGGGTCTGTGAGGCGCTCGATCTCAGGGGCAAGGCGCTCGATGCCGTCACGCAGCGCCTGTGCCCGTGCCCGGTCCGGGGAGCCATCGGACGCGACGTTGCGTTCGAGCTGCGTGAGCCGGTTCTTGATGTCGATCGCGGCGCCCCGCATGCCGGGATCCGTCCCGGTGTCAGCCGCCGCATAGATCGACAGCACACCATCGGGGGGCGTCCGCTGCGCCAGCGCCAGAAGGGCTTCCGGATCGGACAGTTCGCTCGTCGTCAGATCTATAGCTCGGCCCGTCGATCCTGCCTCACCGCGGAGATGTCGCGAGCGATCGGCAGGTGTCGTCGCGTTCTCTTCACCCGCGCGTTCGGACATCACCACCTCGCTTTGCTATGGCTGGACAGCCTACCTTTGTCCGAGCAAGATCCGTCCGCATGCCGCTCCTGTTCCTCCTACTAGGCGTGCGGCGACCAAACCATAGGATCCATCTATCGCTGATGCACACACAGATGGCAGCCGCGGCCCAGTCGTGGTCGGGGTCGACGGATCGGCCGAAGCTCTCGACGCGATCGCGCTCGGAGACAGACTGGCTTCTGTTCTCGAGAGCACGGTGGTGTTGACCTTTGTGCATCCCTTCGAACGGGCTGCCAAGAAGATGCCCAGGTCCGAGTACGACCAGCTCGTCAAGCAGGTCGCCAATGCGACCGTGGAAGGCCTTCCCGCCGAGGGGCCGGGCAGCCAACCACGCGAGATGCGAGTGATCGGCGGTAGGTCGCCGGGCAATGGACTTCATTCTCTTGCCGCCGCCGAGCAGGCGAGCGTAGTGGTGGTCGGCTCGTCCAAACGGGGCGGCCGCGGGCGCGTGACGCCAGGGGGTGTCGGCGGACCGCTGCTGGCGGGCAGCCCGTGCCCGGTCGCCGTGGCGCCGCGCGGCTATGCGACCGAGCCTCGCCCTTTGAGTCCTGTAGGTGTCGGATATGACGCCGGATCGGAGTCGCAGATAGCACTGCAATGGGCCGTCAGGATTGCGGAGGGGCTCAAAGCGGAACTGCGCCTGATCGCCGTTCACTCTCGCATTGCCTTTGGGAACCTCCCTGTTGGAGGCCCCGGTCAAGTGTCTTCTGTCAATGCGGCACTCCAAGAGGAGATGCGCAAGGACCTTGAGAGCGCCGCGGCGAGAATCTCGGACGTGGAAGTCACCCAGCACTTGCGTGATGGAGATGCGGCGTCGGCACTGGTGCGAGAAAGCGCGGAACTCGGACTTCTGGTGACCGGCTCCCGCGCATACGGGCCTGTCCGAACCGTGCTGCTGGGCAGCGTCGCGAATGATGTCGTTCGTGGCGCTGAGTGCCCGGTCGTAGTAGTGCCTCGCGGCGCCGCCTGAGATCCTCACCATCGATCCTCAACAGCGTCTGTTTCACCACCGAGACGGGAGCTTCGGCGTGTCGTATGCGGTCGGAGCCGGTTCACAGCTGCCGGTCGAAACCGGCATGCTTCGTAACGTGACCGTCTTCGCGCAGTTCGGCTACGGCATCGTCGTAGACGCAGGCGCCTATGCGCGGCTCGTCATCAGAGCCCTCGATTACTCCATCTTCCATTGGGTGAACGTCTTGGACGGCGGCCTCATCACGCCGCCCGGCAGCCCCACGAACATTGACGACCAGGCGGCCTTCGTGAACGTCACCGCCCGCGACTTCCACCCGCGGCCCGATTCCGCGACCATCGACGCCGGCATCACGAGCGCCGCCAACGGAGTGGCGGACCTCGACGGACGAGCGCGGGCGCAGGGGCGCCAGCACGGACATTGGAGCGTTTGAGGTCCCCGTCGCCGGCCAGGGCTCCGCGGGATCGGGAACGTCGTCCGGGGCGCGCTCTCCGCGGACAAGACGAAGCCGGTCGCGTCTGCGCTCGACGTGCAGCCCGGCGCCTTCGCCGCGCTCAGCGGTCGCGGGTCCAGCCTGGTCAGCGCGAAGCGCAAGCCCGCGAAGGGAGCGACGGTCAAGTACCGGCTGTCGGAAGCAGCGACGGTCACCTTCACGGTCGAGCGCGTGGCGCAGGGACGCAAGAAGAAGGGCCGCTGCGTGGTGGGCGGGCGCAAGGGCAAGGCCTGCAAGCGCTACAAGGCGCTGAAGGGCAGCTTCACCCACGCCGGCGGCGCCGGAGCGAACAGCCTCCGCTTCAGCGGCCGCCTGGTGAAAAGGCCGCTGAGGCCGGGTCGCTACCGCCTGGTCGGCACCGCCCGTGACGTGGCGGGCAACAAGAGCAAGGCGGTACGCACCAGCTTCCGGATCGTCCGCGGCTAGCGCCGCTGCCCACAGATGGACAGCGCGACGACAAGCAAGATGGATCCCCGCTTGGCCCGTTAGCCGCTGCCGGAGGGGACCGGTCGCAGTGCGCCGTCGAAACTGCGGGGACCGCTTGCGTCGGCGCGAGACTGGGAGAAAGCCGACGCCCGGATTCGAACCGGGGACCCCTTCAGTACGAGAACGCTCCCCGGCTTGCGGGCGCTTGCGGTGGCTCGAGGAATTGGCTCCCGTTCGGGATCTCGACCCGGTGACAATGGCACCGGACAGCTCATTCGTCGGCGACTAGAGGCGGGCACGGTCGCCGGCGAGTCGCCTGCGTGATCGCGCTCGGGATGGCGGTGGAGCGGGCCGAGATGAGGCCGGAGCCGGTGCGGTTGATCGGCTGGCTTTGACAGACTAAGCTAGCGCCAAGCAACCGAAGGGGACAGTCATGCGGGGCCGCTTGTGGATCGCTAACGGTGTGGCTCTATTGGTCGCGCTCGCTGCCCTGTCGTCCCCAGCGCAGGCCGCGTTCCCTGGGCAGAACGGGAAGATCGCCTTCGTCGGCCCAGAACTCGGGTGTTCAGGTGCCTGCGAACTAAACCTGTACACGGTCAATCCCAACGGAAGCGGCCGCACCAGGATTCTCGACGCCCCGGGTGGGGAGGGAAAGCCGCGCTGGTCTTCGGACGGCTCAAGCCTCGTGTACGCGGCCGATCGACCCGGCACCCCCCGCGACATCTACAAGATCAATGGCAACGGCTCGGGCGGCGAGGTCCGCCTCACGACCAATCCAGCGATCGACACCACCCCCGCGTGGTCACCAGACGGTGCGCGTATCGCGTTCTCGTCGGATCGCTCGGGGACCTTCGACCTGTGGTCGATGAACAGCGACGGCAGTAACCCGACCCCGCTCACCAGCGGCTCGGCGACCGACTTCGAGCCCGTGTTTTCGCCTGACGGAACAAAGATCGTGTTTACCAGCACACGCAACGACCCGAATCCTTCATGCACCGTCAACTGCGTGTACACGATCTATGTGATGGATGCGGACGGGTCCGATGTCACGCAGGTGCCGATCTCCAACGCGCCGGACTGCTGGCTGGGTCCCAGGCACAGCAGTCCGGACTGGTCCCCCTCGGGCGACCGGCTGGTCTTTAGCTGGAACGCGGGATCGGACTGCGGCGGGGAGCTCGACACGATCCCCACTCGGATCGAAACAATCCGGCCCGACGGGACCGGCCAGTCGATCCTGCGCGAAGAGCTCTACGGGGGCTGGGACCCGGAACCGGCCTGGTCGCCGGACGGAGCGCGGATCGTCCATAGCCAGCCATCGACGCTCGGGATGCGCACGATCAGCTCCAGTGACGGCTCAGGCCCCGCGCCGGTCACCGAGGGAGACGTACCCGACTGGCAGCCCCTCCCCGTAGAAACCCTCAACCCCCACGCCCGCCCGAAGAGCGCAACCCCCTTCCGCGTCCCGCTCGTGCCGGCGGCGAAGCCCTGCACCGCCCCGAACCGCCAGCACGGCCCGCCACTGGCGTTCGGCTCCTGCAACCCCGTGCAGCCGGGCTCGACCCACCTCACGGTCGGCGTGGGCGACGGCAGCCCCGCGTTCTCACGCTCGAGCGGCTTCGTGCGGCTGGCGGTGCAGGTCGGCGTGCCCGGCCCGCCCGATGACTCCGACGTCACGATCCGCTTCAACCTCACGAACGTGATGCGCGCCTCCGACCTCTCCGAGTACACCGGTGAGCTGCGCACCGCGCTGAGCGTGCGCCGCACGGACCGCGACCCACCGGGCGCGGCACCGCACTCCACCACGATGGACTTCCCCTTCGCCTTCACGGTGCCATGCGCCCCCACACCATCGTCGAGCCTCGACGCCTCCACCTGCGACACGCTCACGTCGGTGAACGCCGTGGTCCCGCTCGCGGTCGAGGACACCCACCGCGCGATCTGGGCACTCGACAAGCTGCGCGTCCACGACGGCGGCCCCGACGAGGACGCCGACACGGAGGGCGACAACTCGCTGTTCATGACTCAGGGGTTGTTCGTTCCTTAGGGTTCTTGCGCGGCGCTGCGCGGCGCGGGGTTGGTCCCCCGACCGCACACGCTCCTAAAGAGGCGGGCTTCTACTGCTCCGACAGCCCCACGGCTTCGAGGGCCTCCGCCTGATTCCAGACCGCCGACTCCGAGAAACCAGGGTCAGATCAATGTGTCCACCGAAACGGGGCAGGTCCACTAGGGCGCGCCGCTCGTACCCCTCGCCCGCGTAGTATCGCGAGGCTCAGGAGTCGGCGTGAGCGAATTGCTCCGACAAGGGCCACGGCCTGCTAATCGACCTGTGCTGTGAACAATGCAAGACCGAGTATCGCGACTAATACGCCGACGCTGATTCCTGCGACACCGTTCCATTTTGCTCGGGACAGCAGCGCAGCTACCAGCATCAGCGTCGCCCACGATGCCCAGATCGCGAGACCGAAGTAGAGGTAGAGCGGTCCGCCACGCCCGACTTGATCCTGCTCGTTCAACAGAACACCCCACACTGCCGTCGCGCCGAGTATGGCAAGGGCGGGGAGCGCCGAAACCAGCGCCTCGCGCACCGATCCAGTGCGCCTTCGTACCGTGAACGCGGCAACGGCCGCGATGACGGCATACGCCGGGATAAAGGTGGTCTCGCTCCGGTCGATGTCGCCCTCGTGGGCAGGCAGCCAAAGAGAGGCCGTCGCCATGAACAGAAACCACAGCAGGAGGAGCAGCGGCCTGATCAGAGTCGGGCGCATGCTCTCCTGCGACATCGCCCGCGCAGTATGGCACTTGGCAGCTGGCGCAAGAGGCGGCGGCGGCTATTCCTCGATTCCGCGCGCGCTCAGGTCGATCCCGCTATGAGCTGGGTCCTGCGATCGGATCAGCGCGGCAGCCCTGTGAGCGTTCCTATCTTTCTCGGCAGCCCCACGCGAGGACGGCCGACGACCCAGCAGGGTGGCGATGGACCGAATGGACCTGGGTCGGACCACTAAGAGGGTTTGGCGAAACGGCTAGCGAAAGTCGCCGCGACGATAGCGCCGCCGACCCCTGCCCCGAGTCCTAACCAGGTCGACTCAGTTATGAGTCCAACAGGGACTGAGACTCCGACTAAGTCCATCCAGAACATCCGAACGACGAAGCCGTCAGCTTCATGTTGGTCGTCGAACGTGAGCGTCGTCTTAGGATAAGGCGATTCTAAGCCCCGAGCGGCACGGCGCGCGCTCGGGCCATAGCGCAGGAGACCTTCGCGATCGAGGATGGTCCCCCCGCGCGGCTTCGACACGGCGCACCTAGTCTGCCCTGAGCAGCCTCCGGTAGACCGGCAGGAACAACAGGCCGACCGCCGCCGTCGCCACCGCGATGATCAGCAGCGCGTAGCGGCCGGTAAACCTTCCAACGCCGTTACAGGCACAGTTGCATCCGAGCCCGTGCAGGACAAACACGCATCCCGATGCAGTCTTAGGCGGCATCCTCACTCGCTTAGCCGAAAGCGGCAGCGGGGAGTGTGCGCTACCTCGCGATCCTCGCCCCTAACTGGGGCGTTCTCTCACCGTCGCAGCGCAGTCCCAGAAAACAGCCCAGGTACCGCCGGTGCACGATCGTGCCTACCCTGTTGCGCGCCGTGAAAGCCAGGTACCGCGCGCTCGGAGGAACGCAAACGGTTCCGTTAGGCCAAGCGCCCCGACGAGGTCGCCAGAGACTTCGACCTCTTCAAGCCCCAAGGGATTGCAATTCAGTCGGTCTCCACGGATACCACCGCAAATGTCGACGTCGAGATCGTGTCGCGCCGGCCGGACGCAGCAGCCGTTGTGGAGCAGCGGTTCGACCCCATGGTCGCGCCGGTGTGCATCGCTGCGGATCGCTACCGCACCGGTCGCAGCGGCCGCACGTTGAGGGTCTCGTGGCGGACGTTTCGCGCCCACAGATTCGGACGGCTCGAGGTTCGTGAGACGGCGTCGACCGTGTCTGCGGCGTGATCGCCCGCGCACCCGTCGGACCGATCACGCTGGTCCCTGCCGTGCGAAGCCGAATCGTGTCTTTAGCTGAGCCGCTTGCGGGTCGGCGGGTGTTGGATGGAGAGACTGGGCGGCCCTTGCGAAAGCTGCGACGCCGCTGAGAACGGCGCTCACCCCGCACCCATTGCCCAAAACCTTGCCCATCGGCCCTCTTCAGGGCACTTAGACCAGCTCGATCCGGCTCCCCAAGCCAAGCCGACGCCCGGATTCGAACCGGGGACCCCTTCATTACGAGTGAAGCCTGGGGGTTCTAAGCAGTCATCTCGAGAGCGGAAAGGGCTGGAAAGCGGTGACTCGAGTGGACGGCTCGTGCTTCCGACGGACTAGTTTGTGGACCCCAAACGGACCCCGCGAGCGATGGGGTCACAAGGGTTACGCATGGGAGCCATAATGGTTCGGCCGCGCGGCATGCACGCCGCACGGCGACTGTTCATCCGCCCCTTGCTCGGTCAGCAAGGAGAGCCGAATCGGTGATCGGCTGTGCTTGGTCGATTTGCGCAGTCGGACTTTGCGACTCGAGAGCCGTTCGTAGCTCTTTTCGCGACGCGATGTCGAGCTTTCGGTAACAGTTGGTGAGGTGGACTTGAACAGTCCGGACGGTCACGAATAGGTCCTGCGCTATCGCCGGGTTGGTCATCCCCGCGGCCGCCATCTGCGCGACTCGCCGCTCGCTCGGTGTGAGAGCGTCGACGCCGGTACGGACCGCGCGGCGGGGACGAGCGCCCGTTGCGACAAGCTCCTCGCGCGCTTGTGCGGCCAGAACTGTCGCGCCATAGCGGTGGGCCTTCTCCATCGCGGCATAGAGAGGCTCGCGTGCCTCCGCTCTGCGTCCCTCGCGCCGGGCGGCGGCACCACGCTGGTAGAGCGACTCCGCGTGCTCGAGTTGTGCGCCTGACGTCTCCGCCACTGCAACGCTTTGCCGAAGCAGCTCGCCGCCCTGCTCGCTGACCATGCCCAGCGTCCGCAGTGAGGCCGCGAGCGTTCCGGGCGCCCCCCAGCGCTGTGCGAGCTCGAGCTCGTGCGCCGCGAGATCACGCGCCTCCTCGACTTCTCCGGTCCGCCACAGAGCGATGGCGAGCAGGGAACGATACGGAAACATCGCCGGGTTCCACGAGCGCCATCCCGCCTCCCGTTCCTGGAGCATCCGTAACTCGCCGATCGCCTCGTCCAAGCGGCCTTCGGCGAATCGCACGCGGGCGCGCGCAAGCTCGGCAAAGGCCGCCATGAAAATTTGGCTGTCCGCTCGTGACGTCAGAGCAAGAGCGTCGTCGGCTTCCTCGATTGCTCCACGCGCAATCAGCGCCTCGGCCAGCGGCCACGTGGCCATGAGCGTGATCGGGCTGCCGATCTCACTGCCGAGCTCGATGGCGCGCCTTGCATCGGCCTCCGCCTCGCGCATCAAGCCCTGCTTCATTCGCAACAGGGCGGAGACGGTCAGAGCACGCACGAACTGAATCGGATCCGAGCGTTTCGCACCGCGCTCCAAGGCGGCTTGCACCACTTGCTCGATCACCGGGAATCCCTCGGCGAAAATCAGCGGGAACGCAGCATTTCCCCAGACGGAGGAGGACGGTCTCACGGAAAACGGTCCGCTGTCGTCCAACAGGCCGCGCTCGAACGCCCGGCTCGCCAGCCGGCGAACACGCTCCGCAGTCTCCCCGCGCATGCATGCCTCGGTGGCGAAGGCAGTGAGGAGCGAGCGCTCTCCTGGCGTGTCGCCGTCGAGGTCGGTGGGTCTGCCTTCGAGTCGCCTGCTCACCTCCTGATACGTGGCCGGCAGCATCATTCCGCCCTGGTAAAGCTCTCCCTCCAACAGCTTCCCGAGCTCGGGATCCTCGGCACCCATGCGGTCAACGGCGTCGCGCAAGAGCTCGACCGCCGGCTCATATCTGCCGCTCGACATCAATGCCAGGGCAAGCAGCCGGGTGTTTCGAAGGCGTTCGTCCTGCCGGCCGGCGCGCTGCTGCGCTTCCTCGAGATGCTCGATCGCCTGCTGCATATCACCTGCGCGCAGCTCTGCCTCTCCTAGCTCGAGCTGCACGGTTACCCGCTCATCCGCGGAAAGCGGCTCGGCGAGCGCACGGCGCAGGTATGTCGCGGTCGACGTGGGATCGCCCTTCGCTGCCGCGGAACGGGCGGCGTCACGGAGCAGCTGCACGGAACCCGGCGGGGCACCGGAGGGAGCCGCAAGCACGTGAACGGCGACGACCTCCCCGGGCGCTCCCTCGGCTCGCAATAGCTCCGCTGCCCTCGCGTGCAATTGCGCGCGTTCCATCGCCGGGATTCGCTCGCGCACGCCTTCGCGCACGAGCGGGTGCGTGAACTCCAGCACCGCACCGGGCACGAATATTCCACGTGCCGCAAGCGAGTCGGCCGCGATCGTGGCGGTTGTCTCGTCCATGCCCGCGAGCGCAGATGCTCGGCGCAGCGGAACATCGGTCCCCAGCACGGCAACGGCGCGTACCAGCGTTTCGGCGTGTTCGTCGAGCGGCCCGATCCGGCGAGTTATGAGCTCCGCGCTGGAGTCGGTTGTCAAGTTTCGACCCTCCGCGATCCCGGCGACCGCAAGCCGGCACAGGAACGGATTGCCGCCAGTGGCGTCGAACACGGAGCGGACCAGCTCATCCTCGCCTCTCTCGATCACCGCTGCGAGCAGCGCTTCGACCGCCTGCTCGCTCAGCGGTGGCGGACTGATGCTCGCCACCCCGGGTGCGGCGATCACCCGCTCGAGCGCAACGGGGTCCGGGGACTCGATCGCGGGACGGCTCGCGACGACAACGGCAATCTGGTGCGACTCGAGCCGTCGCTGAAGGTAGGCGAGGAATCTGAGCGATGCGGCATCCGCCCAGTGCAGGTCATCGACAACCATTACGCATGGCACGCGCTGGGAGAGGCCCGCCGTGAGCCAGTACAAGCCATGCAACACGGCATAGCTGTCCTCGAACTCCGCCGAGGCGTGCGATTCGCCGGCACCGACGACCGGCGCCGCACGGGCCGCAGCGCCCTTCAGGACCGTCCGCCGCCTTGCTGCGGGCAGCTCTGTGACGACCCGCTCGAACAGCTGGCGTGCGACGCCGAAGCCGTAGTCACGCTCGAGCTCGCCGCCCCGCGCCTCGAGGATGAGAGAGCCGCCCTCAACCGCCGCTTCACGGGTGGCGGCGAGGAGGCTGCTCTTGCCGATTCCAGCCGGGCCTATGACCGCCGCCATCCCCCCGTGCCCGGTCGTCGCGGCCTCGAGATGCGCCCGCAGGCGTGCGAGCTCTGCGTCGCGCTCGAGCAGGACGCTCGCCTTTCGGGGGTGGGCCAAAAAGTCTTCGTCTCTCCGCACGATGCGAATTCCGGTCCCTGGGCGAATGATGGCAGGGTCACCGACCCCAAAGGAGCCATTGGATGAGCAATCGAGTTCAGGCGGACGTCGCAATCATCGGAGGGAGCCTCGCGGGCTGTGCGGCAGCCACGATGTATGCCAGGAACGGTGTGCGTGTCGCACTGATCGAAAAACGGTCGGAGCCCGGCGCTTACAAGCGGCTTTGCGGCCACTTCATCCAGGCGAGCGCGGTCCCGGTGTTTCAGCGGCTCGAATTGACCGCGGCGCTCGAGTCCGCCGGCGCGGTGCGAAACGGCGCCGACCTGAGCACGCAGTGGGGGTGGATTCGTGCAAGGCCGGGCGATGGTCAGGAGACTCCCCATGGGTACAGCATCCGCCGCTCAAAGCTCGACCCGATGATTCGGACGCTGGCCCGCGAGGCCGATGGGGTCTCATACCTCGGCGGTGTCACGGCGGCTGAGCTGATCGAAGAGGGCAGCTCGGTGCACGGCGTCGTCGTCCGCGACCCTGCGGGGCGCGAGACCAGGGTCGACGCGCGGCTCGTGGTGGGCGCGGACGGCCGCAACTCCACGATCGCCAAGCTCGCCGACGCGCGCGAGCGCCGGAGCGAGAACAACCGCTTTTGCTACATGGCCTACTACGAGGGGATTCAACTCGGCCACAACCGTGCCCACGGCTGGATAAAGGGGCGGGACGTCCTGTTCCTGTCGCCGAACGACGAAGGCATCACGCTCGTCGCCGTGTTTCCTCACAAAGAGCGCCTCCAGGAGTTCAAGCGCGACCGCGCGCAGGCGTTCGACACGTACGTCAAGGAGTTGGCTGAGGAGCAGCTGCTTGGCGCCGCGCGCCGCGTCTCGAAGCACGTCGGTTACACGGACTACGCGCCCATAGTGCGTAGGGCGGTGCCGCGGGACGGCGTCGCGCTCGTCGGCGACGCGGCGATCACCTGCGACCCCCTGCTTGCGATCGGCTGCGGGTTTGCCCTGCAGAGCGCCGAGTGGCTCGTTGATGCCACGACTTCCGGGCTGCGAGGCGAGGAGACGATCGAGCGCGGGCTGCGACGCTACCGGCGTACGCACCGGCGCAGGCTGATGGGGCACGTGCGGATGCTGAACGCCGGTGCCCTCGCCAAGCCACCGAACCCGATCGAGCGGCTGATGTTCTCGGCGGCAGCGAAGGATGCGGGGCTGGCCCGTCACCTCGAACGTTTTCTCGTCCGGAGCATCCCGGTTCGCAGGTTTTTGAGCCCTGGGACGCTCGCCCGCGCAGCAGCGGTGAACCTGAGCCTCGTTGCGAAATCAGGATGACTTAGCAGCGGCCTCAGGACTGCACGAGCAAACTTCCCGGTGCGCCCCCGAAGCCCGATCGCTACGGTGCGGTCCATGTCTCACACCGGCCAACCTGACCGGCGCCCGGCCCCCGATCCCGCCAAAGCACGCAGATTCCTGGTCGCCGTCTACCGACGCGAGCCGGGTCTGTTCGCCCACTGGCGGATTGGCACACCCCCTGACGGCTGGACGGTGGGAGCCCGGTGAGCTGAGAGGTTCACGCCGGGTTCTGCGAGCGCCGGGGGGTGCGACTCCCCCGGCGACTCACCCACCAGCGGCTGAGTTGCCACCGCTCCGACAACTAACTAGGGCCCTATTCGAGCAGGGTCGGTAATTGGAGTCAGGAGCGGACTGGGCCGACGACCGCCCAGGAGCGCGCGGTCAACTCGAACGGGCCATGGTCGACTCCTAGGCGGCGGCGGTATGCGTCGTGGAGTGCAGCACGGCGGTCCTCGTCGAGCGACTTGCAGAAGGCGCCAGACGGGGCGACGCCTGTGGGGAGCGGCGACCACAGGTCCTCGAAGTCGGTGTAAGTCGCGCTGACCACCAGCGCGCCTGAGTGCACGTCGCGCAACCCCACGGTACCCCACAGGTCTGCAAGCTCACCATCGGCACACCAGCGCATTACGACCCCTTCGTCCGCCGCAGCAGCGCGTTCGGGATCGACCTCGCGGGCCTGGACATCAATCCCGTTCTCGCTCGCATGGCTTTCAATGTGCTCGGCCATCTCGTCCCGGGTAGGGACATCGGAGTGCCCTTCGGGAAGGGTCTTCCAGGCAGGTGCGAGAGCCAACGGCTGCTGTTCAGACGCAACCGGTCGTAGCGCCCGTGCCACGACGAGGCCGCCTGGTCCAGCACGAGTGGTCTGATTCCCACATCCTTGAGGGCAACGGCGGCCGCTATTCCCGCAGGTCCGGCCCCGACGACTACTACCTGGCGCTCGCTCATTTGCGGGCATGAGAATACCCGGAGCAACCCGATCTCGGCCGGACTAGGCTACGGCCCGTGAAAACGCCACTTACTGAACTGCTCGGGATCGAGCATCCGGTTATCCAGGCCTCGCTCGGGCCCTGGAGTTCCGTGGCACTCACAGCGGCGGTGTCGGAAGCAGGCGGGATCGGAAGCGTGGGAACAGCGTTGATGCCTCCCGACCGAGTCGTCGATCAGATCCGACGAACGCGGGAGCTGACGGACAAGCCGTTCATCGTCAACCACACCCGTCGCCCACTCAACGAAGAGGCGTTCGAGCTCACCCTTCGTGAAGAGCCGAAGGCGGTCTCGCTGGCGCTCGGAGACCCTCGCGATCTTGCCAAGCGCGCTCACGATGCCGGTTGCCTCTTCATCAACCAGATACATAGCGTCGACCAGGCAGCCGTGGCAGTGGAGCAGGGCGCCGATGTCATCATCGCCCAGGGTGAGGAGGCCGGAGGCTTCGGCGGCGGAATTGGGAGCATGGCCCTGATTCCGCAGGTGGTTGATGCTGTTGCGCCGGTCCCAGTTGCCGCCGCGGGCGGCATCGTCGATGGACGGGGGCTGGCCGCCGCGCTCATCTTGGGCGCAGCCGGCGTCAACATCGGCACGCGTTTCTTGGCGGCCGAGGAGACCGAGGTTGCCGAGGAGTGGAAGCAGCGGATCATCGAGGCGCGCTCGGAGGACACGGTGCGGGCGCTCTTCGCAGAGCAGGTGTTTCCCCCGGTCGGGACTGGCGGCTATGAGGGCAAGACACCGCGTGTATTGCGCACCGAGTGGGTCGACCGCTACAACGCGGATCCGGATGCCGTGGCCGCCGAGCGCGAGCGGCTCGCGGCGGAGCTCGTGGAGGCAGTCAAGTCGGGCCGCGGCCACGAGCTCGTCCCCTTCACCGGCCAGACAGCGGGCATGATCAAATCTGTCCGGCCCGCCGCGGAGATCGTCTTGCAGATGGTCGTCGACGCGGAGAAGTTGCTGGCCCAGTGAGCGGGCTCACCGACGATTACGGGATCGATGTCCCGGTGATCAGCGCCGGGATGGCATTCGTCGGCCTGCCACGCCTCGCCGCCGCGGTGTCCAACGCCGGCGGGCTGGGAATGCTCGGCGCGAGCCCGCTGCCCCCGCCGCACCTGCTGCGGATGATCCGGCAGACGCGTTCGCTCACCAGCCGGCCCTTCGGCGTCAACCTGATCAACACGAAGGGGTTTCCGGGCGGGTTCGTCCCCTTCACGACGGGACTTCACGTGGCGATCTGTGCCCGCCAACGCGTTCCAGTCGTATGGTTTCACTGGGACCTGCCCCCACGACGCCGGGTCGAACGCCTGCACGGCGCCGGCACGAAGGTCTGGATGCAGGTCGGCTCCGTGGACGATGCCAACCGTGCGATCGAGCTCGGCGTCGACGTCGCGATTGCGCAGGGGACCAATGCCGGTGGTCACAGCAAGGGCACCGAACTCCTTGGATGGAGGAGTCCCACCTTTGCGAAAGCGCATTCAGGTGAGGAGCGACGGACCATCCCCTTCAAGCCGGCTGGCGTTAGAGCGCTCAGCGCGCTACAGCCGCATCCCGTCCGTGATGTCATCCGCTATCGCCGGTTCAAACCTCCAGCGGCCCCTTCACTACGACTGAAGCGCATTTGTCCCAACTACTAGTCCGCAAGAGTCCTCTATAGAGAAAGCTCCCTGTCTCACCAAGGCACTGGTGTGGACTCCTCGGGACAACAAGACCCACTCTGACCACTTCACACTGTCGCGCGTGCGGCCCATACACGGCCCACGACGTTTCCGCTGATTTGGAGGCAGCACAGATTTGGCTCTACAGAGCCAAAGTGAGGAGCCGACGCCCGGATTCGAACCGGGGACCCCTTCATTACGAGTGAAGTGCTCTGGCCAGCTGAGCTACGTCGGCGCTCGGCGCAGAATAGCGACTGTCCCCCGCCACCAAACCGTCGCGTAACGCCTGCTCGCAGACGTGCGTTTGCGCGCGGTCCGGGGCGAGCGACATAGGGCTTACTCCTGATGCCCTCCATCTACTCCGACGAGGTGGATGACCTGCGGCTGCGGGTCTCCGACGACGTCGCGCACGCGTAGACCAGCCGGTCGATCTCTCGCGCAGCACGCGCGTTTCTCGCCTACGCTGGAGAAACCGACTCGGAGGTTCCGATGGCACGGAAGCCCGCCCGCCCCCAGGGCAAGCACCTCACAACCCTCTTCTGCATCACACTCGTCGTGCTGCTCGCCGGCACCATCAGCCCTGCCTTCGGCGGGCCGACCGCCACGGGCGCCGCAGCCAACGCCCTGAAGACCGCCAAGCGCGCCCTGGGCGTCGCCAAGGCGGCCGACAAGCGCTCGAAGCGGGCGCTCGCCCGGGCCGGCAAGCCGGGTCCGCAGGGACCGGCCGGCCCACAGGGAGCGCGCGGCTCGGAGGGCTTCGACGGAGCGCCGGGCGAGCGCGGCCCGGCGGGCTCCAAGGGAGCGACCGGATCTCAGGGCCCGGCGGCTTCGGCCGGTGCCACGGGCGCCACGGGACCGCCCGGCCCCACCGCCTCCCGCAGCGTCACGGAGGGCAGCACGCAGGACATCGCCGCCGAGGCGACGGTGATCGACCTCGAGTCCGTCCACGTCGGCGGCGCCGACGCGCAGGTGAGCATCGCCTTCCCAGCCCGCGTGATGGCGTTCGCCTCCGTCCAGGTGCGGAACCCAGATCCCGCCCCGCGCGAGGGCCGCTGCGTCCTGCGCATCTCGGACGGCACCGGCCCTGCCGCCGGCCTCAGCGACATCAGCCAGACCTATGCGTTCGACCTCCCCGCCCAGGACGGATACGACCTGACCGCGTCGCTCCAGGGTGCGGCCAGCAAGCCGGCCGGCACGTACAACGTGCGACTTGCCTGTGAGGAGAGCGCGGGCCAGCCGCTCACCGCGGTCCGGGCGAATCTCTCGGTGTTCGCGTCGGACGGGTAGTGACGCGACCTGACACCGCCTCAATAAGTGAGGCGGTGTCCGCGACTCTCATCTAGCATGACCTTCGTCTTGGCCCCGAAGGCGGCCCCGTCCGGTCGCCGTCCATAGGAGGAATCCCAAACGTGCTCAGGCTTCGTTCGTATGCCACGTTCTCGAACGTGATCGCTCTCTGCGCCCTGTTCGTGGCGCTCGGCGGCACCTCATACGCCGTCACCAAGATCGGCAGCAAGCAGATCAAGAACAACTCCGTGCGCGGCGTTGACATCAAGAACCGCACGATCAAGTCGAGAGACATCGCGCGCGGCGTGATCGGCGCGACGCTTCAGTCCTCGGCCGCGCAGTCCGTGCGGGATACCGGGCCCACGGGCGTTGGGGCCTCCCAGAGCTACACGCCCGTCGCCACGCTCAGCGGGCTCGAGCCCGGCGCCTACGTGCTGCTCGCCAAGGTGAACCAGAGTGCCAACACCTTCACCGAGGGCCGGTGTCGCATCCAGGCCGAGAGTGACGTTGACGATTCAAACCGCGGACTGCGCCCTCAGGGAACGCCGGAGGGCCACAACCTGCAACTCGTCCACAGCTTCGGGGGCACCGGCACGGCCGTGCTCGCTTGCCGCGCCGCCGCCGGCTTGTGGACCACGTCGGACGCGAAGCTGCTCGCGATCCGGATCGGCTCCGCGCGGTCGAGCGTCGTCTCCGGCTGACCGCCGAGGTGTGATCCGCGCCCCGCTGGGGCACGAATCCACGATATGAGAATGCTTGTGACAGGGGCGACCGGGTTCGTCGGCCGACGGTTGGCCGAGCGCCTGGTCGCCTCTGGCAACGACGTACGGTGCATGGTGCGCGATCGCCGCCGTGCCGGCAACCTCGAAAAGCTCGGATGCGAGGTCATCGAGGGCAACGTGCTCCAGCCGTGGAGCATGCAGGGCGCGGGCACCGGAGTGGACGTCGCCTACTACCTCGTGCACTCGATGGGCCGCGGGCGCAGCGGCGACTACCGCACGAAGGACCGCGACGGCGCGACCGCCTTCGCCGAGATGGCGACGCGCGAGGGCATCGGCCGCGTCGTCTACCTGGGCGGGCTCGGCGACATCCCGCGATCCGAGCACCTGCGCAGCCGTCACGAGTCCGCCGAGGCGCTGCGCGCGACCGGCCCGCCGCTGACCTATCTGCGCGCGGCGATGGTGGTCGGCGCCGGCAGCGAGTCGTACCGGACGCTGCGTTACCTCGTGGAGCGGCTCCCCGCGATGATCGCCCCGTCGTGGCTGTCGACGAAGACGCAGCCGATCGCGATCGACGACGTGCTCTCCTATATGGAGCAGGCGCCGCGCGTCCCGGAATCGGTCGGGCGCGAGATCCAGATCGGCGGCCCCGACGTGCTCTCCTACGGCGATATGCTCGACCGCATGGCCGACGTGCTGGGCCGCCACCGGCGCCCGAAGATCCCGGTGCCGTTCGTGACGCCACGGCTCTCCTCCCTTTGGATCGGGCTGGTCACTCCTGTCGACGCGGGCATCGCACGGCCGTTGATCGAAGGCCTCTCGACGCCCACCGTCGTGACCGACCCGTCGGGGGCCGCGCTGTTCGACATCGAGCCGATCGGCCTCGGCGAGGCGCTGCGCCGCGCGCATGACGAGGACGTGAGCGCAACCGCCACCGCCTGACGCCGTGGACGCCGCGCTCACCCGCCGGCAGATGATGGTCGCAGCGGGCGCCGCGGGCGCCTACGTGCTGCTCGGATGCGGTGACGACGATCCGTCGACCACGACGGCGGCGACCGCGCCATCGTCGGGCGCGGCCGCCGACTGCGTCCTGTCCCCGGAGCAGACCGAGGGGCCCTACTACATCGACAACGACCTGATCCGCCGGGACATAACGGACGGGAAGGACGGCGTGCCGCTCGACCTGCGGCTGACCGTCCTGGACGCGACGTCGTGCGAGCCGATCGAGAGCGCGACCGTCGAGGTCTGGCACTGCGACGCGCTCGGCGAGTACTCGGGCGTCGGCGGGGCGAGCGGGAGCTTCTTGCGCGGCGGGCAGCGCGCCGGCGCACGCGGGCTCACCCGCTTCCGCACCATCTATCCGGGTTGGTACCGGGGGCGCACCACGCACATCCACGTGAAGGTGCACGTCGGCGGGCAGGAGGTCCACACCGGCCAGCTCTACTTCGAGGACTCGATCACCGCGTCGGTCAACCGCGGCTCCTCGCCCTACGACACGCGCGGCGAGCCCGACACGACGAACGCGTCCGACTCGATCTACGGCCAGGGCGGGAAGCAGTCGACGGTCGCGCTCACGAAGCGCGCCGGCGGGTACGTGGGCAAGCTGTCGCTCGGCGTGCGGACCTAGGCGTTCTCTCACATCCCCACCGAACGTCCCGGACTGGCGCTGCTGTTCCAGGTCATCGCCAGGATCCGGCACCAGCCGTGGCGCAGTCTCGACGTCGGCAGCCTGATCATCTTCGTCTTGCTGGCGATCGCCGCCTTCGTCGCCAGTGACGCGTTCTTGTCCCAGTGGCTGCAGCCGCTGAGCAACCTGGGGCTGTTCCTCGTGGCCCTGGTGGGGATCCTCATCGGGCGGCCGTTCGTCCGCGAGTACGCCGCGGCCGGCGTCGACGCCGAGACGGCCCGCACGGACGGCTTCCGCTACATCACGACCGGTATGACGTGGCTCTGGGCCGGCGCCTTCGCCCTGATGACCATCGTGTCCGCCATCCCGCCGCTGGTGGACGGCACCGCGACGATCGACGACCAGTTCTCGACCCTGTCCATCCTCTGCTACTGGGTGCTGCCGTACGCGCTGCTGGGGATCGCCGC
This sequence comes from uncultured Solirubrobacterales bacterium, assembly GCA_963724065.1. Classification (GTDB taxonomy): domain Bacteria; phylum Actinomycetota; class Thermoleophilia; order Solirubrobacterales; family JBBDJG01; genus DASRIA01. Next base: position 67,734 of record CAVRTB010000001.1, on the reverse strand, counting down.
CGCGGTGTCGATGTTCTTCCCGAAGTGGTTCGAGAAGAAGACGGCCCAGATCGACCAGCGGGAAGCGGCTGAGGTGCCGACCGTGGCAGCCGCCGCGGCGCCCCCGGCGGACGAGGACGCCGGCGCCGTCACCATCGCCGCGCCCTTGGAGACCCGGCACGACGAGCTGCTGCCGATCCAGGTGCAGGGTGTCTCGGCCGGGCAGCAGGTCGAGTTGACGACCACCGGGTTCGACCTCTTCGGCCGTCAGTGGCGGTCATCGGCCTCGTTCGTCACGACGACCGACGGGACCCTCGACCCGGCGCGGGACGCTCCGAACGGCGGCGACTGGTCCGGTGCCGATGCCAGTGCACCGCTGTGGTCGATGCGCTTCGCCGAACCGGACCGGACCCCGGACCTGTTCATCGCCCCCGCCGATCCGTGGCCGTTGACGATCCGGGCCGAGGTCCGAGGCGTCGGTACGGCCCAGCACACCGTGCACCGCCGGGCCGCGTCGTCGGACCTGCACGCCGAGCAGGTCGACATCGAGGGGCAGCCGGGGCTGGTCGTCAGTCCGGCCGGCGCCGCACCGGCAGGTGGCTGGCCCGCGGTCGCCTGCTTCGGCGGCTCCGAAGGCGGCTTCGATTCCCAAGTCGGGCACGCCCAGCTGCTCGCCTCCCACGGCTACGTCGCCCTGGCCGGGTGCTGGTTGCCCGAGGGCGAGGCGGCGGGCATCGCGAACATCCCGCTCGAACGGTTCCCGGCGGCCCTGCAGTGGCTGGCCGCCCGGGATGACGTCGACGCGGGTCGGCTGGCCGCGATGGCGGTGTCCCGCGGCGCGGAGGGTCTGTTGGCCGCCCTGTCGCGGCGCGGCGAAGCCCTCTGTCGCGGCATCGTCGCGGTCAGCCCGAGCAGCGTGACCTGGCAGGGGATGGGCGCGGAGGGCAGCATCCCCGAGACCGGGGCATGGACCTGGGAGGGCCGCCCGACGCCCTGGCTGCGGATCCCCACCGGGGTGTTGATGCCACAGATCATCCGGAACGCCTGGCGGATCGGGCGGGACACCGCTGAGCACCGCCCGACTCTGCTCACCCTGCGCACCGCGTACGAGGCCGGCATGCACGAGCAGGAGTCGACCGGCGGTGATCCGACCATCGACGTCGCCCGGGTCGCCGGGCCGCTGTTGGTCCTGACCGGCGGGGCGGATGCGGTCTGGCCCTCGGAGCGGATGGCTCGGGATCTGCTCGCGGCCCGCCCGGCCGAGGCCGGCGACGCCCACCAGCACTACGACGGGGCCGGCCACCTGATTCGGCTCGGCATCCTGCCCACCGACGCTCAGTGGACCGGCGGCATCGTCTTGGGCGGCAGCCGGGAGGGGCAGGCGGCGGCGCAGCGTGACGCCACCGGCCGGGTGCTCGAGTTCCTCGCCCGGACCACCGCGAACGTCACCACGCGGGCCTGAGCCCGGCTCCACCGCTCAGTCCGACTCAGTCCTCGTCCGCCCGGTCGCGGGCGTAGTCCACGGCGTTCGCACCGGCGGCCCGCTCGGCCCTGAGCAGCTTCGGATCGAGGCCGGCACCCCGCTCGATCAGCCTGGTCAGGATCGGATCGAGGAACAACACCATCAACGCCCAGACCCCGAGCTTCGGGAACACCAGACAGAGGATCAGGGCGAGCCCGGCGAGGAGGGGGTTGGAGAGCCAGCCGATGCTCCAGTGCTTCATCTGCTCGGCATTCAGTCCTTCGCGCCACATCGCCGGGCGTCGGCTCAGACGGAATCCCTGGACCGCCACCACGGTGATGTTGACGGCCAAGGTGGCGATGTAGAGCGCGGCCACCGGTCTGGTGTTGCCGAGCTGCCCGAGCATCTGGGTCGGGAACGGCAGGAACACCACGGTGAGCAGCCAGGGCAACGTGGTGATCAGGGTGAAGGAGTCCGCCCGACCCATCCGTTCACCGAGGTCGTGGTGGGTCAGCCACAGTCGCGCGATCACGGCGAAGCTGAGCAAGAACATGACCAGCTGGTTGCTGTGGTCGGCCCAGACCTCCGCCAGGGAGGTGGTCGAGACCTCGGTGGGGATGTCGACGAGCGGCAGCACGAGCAAGGTGATCGCGATGGCGACGACCGCATCGGCGAAGGCCATCAGACGCGAGGTGCCCTCCGTGGTCAGCACGGCGACAGTGTGGCAGCGATCCGTTCAGCCCGCATCCGACCGCCGAGCTCAGCTGCTGGCGCGCTCGATCAGGCTGAACGGCGGTCCGTCGGACCGGGGCGGAGCCGGTTCCCCCTCGAGCAGCGCGCGGGCGTCGGCCCACAGCGCTCGGGCGTGGTCGACCATGGGCAACCGGACCGTGGTCAGCGCCGGCCGGCTGAAGGCGCTCATGGGTTCGTCGTCCATGCCGACGACCGCGAGTCGACCCGGTACTGCGATGTCCGCCCGGTCCGCCGCCGCGAGACACGCGGCGGCGCAGACGTCGTTGTAGCAGGCGATGCCCGTCACCGGATCGGTCCCGCTGGTCCACCGCCGCAACACCTCGGCCAGGTCGGCCACCGAGATCGCCGCCAGGTCCGGCAGCTCGGCGACGAGCGCGGGAGCCAGGCCCTGCGCGGTGCAGCTCGCCTGGACACCGCGGACCCGGGGTTCGGCGAACGCGGCCAGTCGGGGGTCGGTGGTGGTGAGACAGCCGAGCCGCCGGTGGCCGCGCGCCACGAGATGGTTCACCTGCAGGGCCGCACCGACGTCGACGGCGTCCGGGGGATCGGCGTCGGACTCGACGTGCGGGATGTGGGCTCGGATCAACGCCGCCCGCTGGTCGACGGTCAGCCGGCCCAGGGTCAGCGCGACGGCGGGTTGCAGGTGGGCCAGGGTGGCCGGTAGGTCGTCGGCGTCGCGCTGCTGCCAGATCACCAGGGACCGGCCACTGGCCGCGACCTCGGAGGCGAGGGCGTCGATCATCACCGACAGGTTCGTGCCGTACGGGACGCCGGTGTTGATCAGCAGCACCAGCCGCGACTGTCCGGCCCGGAGCGCCCGAGCCGCGGCGTGCGGGGTGTAGTCCAGCTCACGGGCCGCCGCGAGCACCCGCTGTCGGGTCGCGAGCGGAATCGACTGGTGCGCGACGTCGTTGAGCACGTAACTCACCGTGGCCCGGGACACCCCGGCCCGGTGGGCGACGTCGGCGCTGGTGGCTCTACGCGAGGCAGCCACGAGAACCTCGCGGTTGACGGTCCGGACCAGCCATGTATAGTAGCTTACACGAGTCACTTAAACGTGCAAGCGATGGGTGACCTGAGCCAGCAATCGCGAGCCGAAGGAGCAGGAACCCATGCCGGAGTCGTCGGTCGACCAGCAGGTGTCGCAACCCGGAGCGGCGGAGGTCCGCGAACGGGTCGAGGAGCTGCTGGCGCAACTGAGCCTGGCCGAGAAGGCCGGCCAGCTGACCCAGTACTTCTACTTCAACCTGCCGCCGGCGGAAGAGATCGAAGCCACCCTGAACACCGATTTCGCCCAGCAGCCCGCGATGGTCGAGGCCTGCCTGGCGGGCGGGGCCGTCGGGTCGCTGTTGTTCGTCACCGACCCGGCCGAGACCAACCGGCTGCAGCGACTGGCCGTCGAGGGGAACCGGCTCGGCATCCCGGCCCTGTTCGGGTTCGACGTGATCCACGGCCTGCGCACCATCTTGCCGGTGCCGATCGCGATGGCCGCGTCGTGGGACCCCGAAACGATCGAGGCCGGTCAGGCCGTCGCCGCCCGCGAGTCCCGGGCCGTCGGCATCCACTGGGCCTTCGCGCCGATGGTCGACATCGCCCGGGACCCGCGCTGGGGTCGGATCGTGGAGGGTGCCGGGGAGGATCCCTACCTCGGGGCGGCGGTCGCCGTGGCTCAGGTCCGCGGGTTCCAGGGTGCCGACTACGGCTCGGGTGAGCGGATCATCGCCGGCCCCAAGCACTTCGCGGGGTACGGCGCGGCGATCGGCGGTCGTGACTACGACGAGGTCGGGCTCTCCGACTACGACTTGTGGAACGTGTACCTGCCGCCCTTCAAGGCGGCGGTGGACGCCGGCGCGGGCAACATCATGACGGCGTACATGAATCTGAACGGCGTACCCGCCACGGGCAACAGCTGGTTGTTCGACGAGGTGCTGCGCAGGACCTGGGGTTTCGAGGGCTTCGTGGTCAGCGACGCGCAGGCCGTGCACAACCTGCGGACCCACGGCTTCGCGCGGATCTGGCCGAGGCCGGAGCCCGGGCGGTCAGCGCCGGGGTCGATCTGGAGATGACGTTCGCCGACCCGGCCTACGCCCAGCTGCCGGACGCCGTCGCGGCCGGCCTCGTCGACGAGGCGACCATCGACGCGGCGGTCCGGAGGATCCTCACCGCCAAGGTGCGGCTCGGCCTGTTCGACCAGCCGTACGTCGACGAGGACCGGGCCCGCGAGGTCCTCGCCGATCCGGCTCACCGGGAGGTGGCCCGGACGGCCGCCCAGCGAACCGCCGTGCTGCTGCGCAACGAGGGTGACCTGTTGCCGCTGTCGGACCAGGCGTCGATCGCCGTGATCGGGCCGTTGGCCGACTCGCGCCGCGACACGTTGGGCCCGTGGGTCTTCGACTTCGACCTCGACGAGACCGTGACCGTGCTGCAGGGGATCCGGGATCGGGTCGGGGAGTCGGCGTCGGTGACTTCGCTCCCGGCATCCGGTCGGCGCAGCGGACCTTCCCGTCGATGTTCGACATGTGGGGGAACAACGCACCGGTCGATCCGGACGACTTCGACGACGACTCCGAGCTGGAGCGGGCGGTCGCGCTGGCCCGGGAGGCCGACGTGGCAGTGCTGGTGCTGGGCGAGTGGCAGAACATGATCGGCGAGGCCGCGTCCCGGTCGAGTCTCGAGCTGCCGGGAGGTCAGCTGGCCCTGCTGCAGGCCGTGGTCGCCACCGGCACCCCGGTCGTGCTGCTGGTGATGAACGGCCGACCGGTCGACCTGCGGTGGGCCGCGGAGAACGTGCCGGCGATCCTCGACATCTGGTACCCGGGCACCTCCGGCGGCACGGCCGTGGCCGACCTGCTCTTCGGTGACGTCGCGCCCGGCGGCAAGCTCCCGTTCAGCTGGCCGCGCACCGTCGGCCAGGTGCCGATGATCTACAGCCACACCATCTCCCACGAGCCGGCCAACCAGGGTCGGCGGTACTGGGACGAGCAGAGCACCCCGCTGTTCCCGTTCGGCCACGGCTTGTCCTACAGCCGTTCGCCTACAGCGACCTCGAGGTCGATCGGGACCAGATCGCACCGGGGGAGCGCGTGACCGTCTCGGTGACCGTACGCAACACCGGAGAGCGCCCCGCCGACGAGGTGGCGCAGCTCTATCTCCACCAGCGGTTCGGCACCGCGTCGCGGCCGGTCCGGGAGCTCAAGGGCTTCCAGCGCATCTCGCTCGACGCCGGGCGCGTCGCAGACCCTGACCTTCGAGCTCGGGCCGGAGGAGCTCCGCTACTGGAACGCCGCCGTCCGCGACTGGGTGATCGACACCACCACCATCGACCTCTTCGTCGGCGGCAGCTCCACCGCCGAGCTCACCACCAGCTTCACGATCGGGACCTGATCTTGACCACGTCCACCCTGACCCCGCACGACCCGAAGACCCGGCTGGCGCAGCCGCGTTCGGCCCTCGCCGTCGCGCTGCTGTTCGCCGTCAACGGCTTGATCATCGGCGGCTACGGCGGCTCGCTGCCGTCGATCCGGGAACGGCTCGGGATCGACGCCAGCTCGATCGCGGTCCTGCTGTTCGTCTCCGGGGTGGCCGCCATCGCTGCGATGCAGGTCGGTGGTCGGCTGTCCGACGCCATCGGCGCCCGGGTCGTCGCACTGGCGGGGCTGCCGTTGTTGATCGCCGCCGCGACGACGTTCGCGCTGGCCACGGCGTTTCCCGCCGCCGTGGTGGGGGCCGTGCTGCTCGGGCTGGGCAACGGGTCGATGGACGTGGCGATGAACGCTCTCGGGGTGCAGGTCGAGTCGGCCCGGCGCAAACCGATCATGAGCACCCTGCACGCGCTCTGGTCGGTCGGCGGTTTCGTCGGCGCCGGCAGCGTGCTGCTGCTCGCGGTCGCGCTCGGGATCTCCGGGGCGGCGATCGTCTTCCCGTTGATGATCATGCTCGCCGGCATCGCCGCGGCGGTGCTGGTCGTGGCCGTCCGGATCACACCGGGTACGGCCGTGGTGGCGCACCGGGTCGACGGAGTCCGGACCAAGATCCCGCGGGCGGCCTGGTTGCTGGCGATCATGGCGCTGGCCTTCGGGCTGGCGGAGGGCACGGCGACCGACTGGTCGGCCCTGCACGTCACCGAGGTGGCCGGGATCGACTCGACGACCGGGGCCCTCGGCCTGGTGGCGGTGAGCGGCTCCATGGTCTTGATCCGGTTGCTCGGGGACCGCCTGGTGGCCCGCTTCGGCCGCCGCGCGGTGGTCCGCTGCGGCGGTGCCACCGGCGTCGTCGGATATCTGATGGTGAGCCTGGTCTCCGGGTTGCCCCTGCTGGTCCTCGGCTGGGCGCTGGTCGGCTTCGGCGTGGGCATGATCGCGCCGCAGGTCTACGCCGCGGCCGGACACGCCGGTGGCGGTCGGGTGCTGGCCCTGGTCGTCACCTTCGGTTATGCGTCGTTCCTGTCCGGTCCCGCCGCCGTCGGGTTCTTGATCAACCACCTCGGGCTGCAGCACGCGATGATCGTCCCGGCCGTGCTGTGCGCCGGCATCGTGGGACTCGCCGCCACCATGCCCCGGACCGACGAGGACCTGCGCCCCGTCGCCTGACCCGGATGCGCTTGGATGGGCAGACATGCCCGGTGTCCTCGCGAATCACATGACGGATCTGGCGGACTTCGTCACCGCCGCGCCGTCGTCCTTCCACGCCGCCGCCGCTGCGGCGGACCGGCTCCGGGATGCGGGTTTCGCCGAACAGGACGAACGGGACCCGCTGGACGTCGGTCCGGGCGGCCACTTCCTCGTCCGTGACGGCGCCGTGCTCGCCTGGCGGGTCCCGGCCGACGCCGGACCCACGACCGCGTTCCGCATCCTCGGCGCCCACACCGACTCGCCCGGCTTCGTCCTGAAACCGCGACCCGACGTGCAGAGCGCCGGTTGGCACCAGCTGAACACCGAGGTGTACGGCGGTCCGCTGCTCAACAGCTGGCTGGACCGCGAGCTGGGCCTGGCCGGTCGGCTCGTGCTCGCCGACGGGAGCCGGCAGCTGGTCCGGACCGGTCCGATCATGCGCATCCCGCAGCTGGCGATCCACCTCGACCGCAGTGTCAACGAGGACGGGGTGAAGCTGGACCGGCAGTTCAACACCAACCCGGTCTGGGGCATCGGTGGCGGGCCGCGGAGCATCCAGCGACATCTGGCCGGGCTCGACGGGTGCGAGCCGGACGAGGTGCTCGGACTCGATCTGGTGGCCTACGACACCGCCGCCCCGGCCGTGTTCGGGGCGGAGCAGGAGTTCTTCGCCTCCGGCCGGCTCGACAACCTGAGCTCATTGCCGATCAGCAACGCTTGCTCGGCGTCGAGGACGGCGCGGCTGGTGTAGCGGGCCTCCGACCAGGTCGGCCCGGGCGCGACATGGGCCGACGGTGCCGCGTCGATGGGAACGCACTGCTCCACCGGCCGCGGAGACGATCATGTCGGTGAGCCGGATCCGGTCGGCGGGCAGGACATCCGCATCCGCGGGTCACCCGGGATGCCTCCGCGTGCAGGTTCACTGTCCGAGGTAGCCCGGCGCGACTCGACGCCAGCCACGGCGTCGAGGGCGAGCCGTGCAGCGTCTCATCCGACGTCACGGCCAGCAGTGGCCGGGAGTCTGTCCGGCCATGGCCGCGGCGGTCAGCTCGTGCGGCGACCGGCCGGTCCGGACACGGGCGCGGTGCCGCCAGTCGGTCAGCAGGTCCGGCAGCGCATGTGGCGTCTTGGCCGGGCGGGTGTCCGGCACGCGCGCTGCGCGAGCCGCGTCTGCTCGACCCGGGACGGGCAGCGACCGTGCTCGGTCCGGAACGCTGCGGCCAGCTCCCTGGTGCGGGCGGTGACCTGGGTGGAGCGTTGAGAGAACTCGGCCAGGAGCCCGTCATCGATGCCGTCCACCTCGAACGCCGGGGTGCGGCCACGGCCGCGGTCACGGTGGGACCACCCGGCCGGCAGGACCTCGGCCAGCCGGTCAGCGACCAGGTCGTCGTAGAGCTCAGACACGGCGACCGCTGCCTTGTGCAAGCGCCGCCCGTCGAGCGAGCGCCACTTCCCGTCCACGCCTTGGACCTTGTTCGCGATCACGAGGTGGGTGTGCAGGTTCGGGTCGCCCGCGCGGGTGTCCCAGTGATCGAATGCCGCGGCAACGAGACCGCTCACGGCCATGCCCTGCGCGCCCGCGTGGCCGACCCGGGTGCTCGCCACTCGCTGCTCGAGAAACGCCAAGGCCTCGGCGACCGCCGAGTGGTGCGCATGCGTGATCAACATGCGGGTTCGGCTCGCCGGCCATCGCCCACAGCACGCTCACCGACTTCGGCACGGTGAACGTCAGGTCGAACCCGGCCACCGCATGCCGCGCCCGCCGACCGTCCGTCGCGGCGTACGTCGGCGTCGCCCGGCCAAGCGGCCGTGCCGTGACGGGGTCCTGGCCCGCATACAGTGCCGCGAGCGCCTCCTCCGTGACGATCGACCCCGGGACCAGGCCCGCACCGTCGGCAAGGCCGGCGAGCCCCGACCCGAGCCAACGGCCCGGCGGGTACCCGGTCGCTGCGTAGTACTCCGCCAGCGGCGTCGACCTTGGGCGCGCGGCATCGCCGGCTGCGGTGTGCCGAAGCAGATAGCGGTACCCCGCACCCGCCGACAACCGCGCCATCGACATCACGATCCGGCTGCCGGGCGCCGATGCCACTCCTCACGAGCGCATGTGCACAAGTCGCGCGCAACCGCTCCCTGTGCATGACGCCAAGCCCACATGCGGCATCGGTCAACTCGGTCCGGTGAAAGTCGCCTCACACCACAGAGAGCACCCGGCGCGCGCACCCAAGGCGCACTTGCGGCCGACCCTCGGTCACCGGCCTTTGTCGGCAGCCGGCAGGGAGCACCCGTGAGGTGCAAGACGAGTCATGTCCGTTGGCCTGTCCAGGTGCTGCTCGGTACGGACCGCTAGCGGCTAGCCGCCGGAGAAGCACGTGGGGTCCCGCCGCGGGCGGCGACAGCGGTCTCACGACGTTCGGTCGCGGAGGGACAAGCGACGGGGCCGACGACGCTCTGCATGCTGTGTCGATGACCCGTTCGCACGCGCGCGAGGCGATACCCCAGCAGGTCGCGTCGGCGGCTGCAATTGTGTCGCGTCGTCACGGGACTGACACGCCTTCGCCTGACCGTCGCAATGTGGGGTCCGGAGACTTGATCGAGAGGATCACGTCGCGCCGGAACCGGACCGACGCGCGCTGGTGGGCAGTCCGCCTCGAAGGCGGTCCGCCGGGCGTGAGCCTTGCCGGGAGAAGCCGTGGTCATGGAAGGTGGGCGAGCGCGATGTTCGGTTTCTGGTACGCCTACTACCAGCGCGTCGTCGACGACGACCCGACGGATGTGGCCGAGCGGTCCCAGCAGACCGATGTTGTCGTTCCCCGGTCGCGTGGCCGGTCCGATCCGTCATCTGTCGTCAAGATGGCTGTCGAAGAACGTCTGCGCGGCGAACTGCGCGTGGCAGGCACCGAGGTCACCGTCCGCGTGAGCGACGGGGTCGTCATCCTCACCGGGACCAGCGCCGGTCCCACCGCTGCTCGAGCCGCGAGTCTGGTGGCTTGGACTGTTCCCGGCGTCCGCGACGTCAGCAACCAGCTGCGCTTCCCCAGGTCCTGGTGAGCATCAGCGGGTCCTGGCCCGGGCCTCCGACGACAACGCAACTCTCCGGAATTACATCGGCCGCGGGGCGCCATGTGGTTTGACTCGTGGACCGACCTCGGCCGGGTGCTGGCGGTCGGCGCCGCCGCTTATGTCACGCTCGAGCTCGTACTCCGGCTGTCCGGCAAACGCACGCTGGCCAAGCTCAACGCCTTCGACCTCGTCGTGACGGTGGCGCTCGGTTCCACGCTCGCGACCATCCTGCTCAACAGCGACGTGTCGTGGGCGGAGGGGGCCGTCGCCTTGGCCCTGCTGGCGGCGCTGCAGTTCCTCGTCGCCTGGACGACGACTCGCCTCCCGCAGGGGCGGTCGATCGTCGCCGCTCGACCCAGGCTCCTCCTCCGAGACGGCGAGCCGATTGGCGATGCGCTGCTCGACCAGCGCGTCACGCTCGACGAGGTGCGTCAGGCGGTGCGCGCGTCAGGAATCGGCGACCTTGGCAGCGTGGCAGCCGTGGTGCTGGAGAGCGACGGATCGCTGAGCGTCGTGTCCACGCAGCAGGTCGGGAGCTGGTCGGCGTTTCGCGGCGTCGCAGGAGCAGACGTCCAACCGTGAGCGACTGCAGCCACTGAGTGTGCCGCTCGCCGGACCTGCACCAGAGCGACCCGGCTGAGCGGTCGGTCCTATCCACTGCTGACCGGTCCAGGTCGGTGCGAGGTTGCCGGACCGGTGGCAGGCTCAGGTCCCTGGTTCTTGCGCGTCCAGCGTCCGGCCGCGATGCTCCGGCCAGGCGACCGACCGGACGTCGCGGCGGAGCTCGGCCAGGCGGTTCGCGACCTGCGCGGAGTCCTTGCCGTACGCGTCGATCTCGTCGAGCGCCAGGTGGGCGTAGTCGGCGAAGGTCTCAGGCGGCGTCACCAACCGGACGACACCCTGGTCGTCGGCGTGCAGACCGTCTCGGAGCGGACGGGTGGCCAATCGACGCAGGAGGTCGTGGAGCTGGTCGAGGACCTGCACCGCCGTCGTCGGGTCGTTCACCCCGGTCGAGAGAGCGCGCTCGGCGATGTCGACCAGCTGCCGGAACCCGAACGCGACGTCCTGCTGCATCGTGCGCTCGCGGGAGAACGTGAAGCACCTCGCGAGCGCGTCCACGTCCGGTGGCTCGGCGTCGCCGACGACCTGGAGCAGCGGCGCACCCTCGGGGACGAAATCGCCCGGCCGGCGGTCGGTGCGGAGCACGACATCCTGCTCGGCGGCCAGCCGGACGAGGCGCTCCTCGTCCACGCGCACGATCACGCCGAAGCGCGGGGTCGCGATGACCTGGGCGAGCTCGTCCGGCTCGGGCGGATGCACGTACCTGTCTGGTGAGCCACGGTCGGCCGGGTAGCGCCGCTCGATCCCGTCTCGTGTCTCGTCACCGATCGCGGTGAGGATGGAGGACACCTGGATGGCGGTGGCGATGTGATGGATGTACGCGACGAACACCGCGACGCTGAGCAGGAGGAGGGCCAGCCCGACGGTCGTCGCGATCGAGGGCACGAAGGTGGAGTCGTCGGTGCTGTTGACCGTCCGCAGCACGGTCATCGCGTAGACGAAGGTCGCGACGAACACACCGAGCGACAGCTGCGACACCCGGTCGCGCAGGAAGGTCCGCAGCACCCGGGGCGAGAACTGGCTGCTGGTGAGCTGGAGCACGACGATGGTGATCGAGAACACCAGTCCGGTGAAGGTGATCATGGACGTGCTGATCGCGGACAGGACCTCTCGGGCGCCGTCCGGACCGGCTCCGAAGGTGAAGCGCAGGCTCTCGGTCCTCCGACGGTCGAGCTCGACGACGCCGAGACCCAAGCCAACGGCGACCACCACACACACCGCCGGGACGGCCCAGAACCCGGTCCGCAGCGATTCGGCCACAGCCCGAACCCGGTCGTGTCCGGGGAGGCGCCACCCGCGTCCGCCAACGGTCGGGCCTCGCGGCTGCGTCATCTCATCGGCGATGTGATCAAGCGTACGGGTCGTAGCTTGCGTTCAGGTGCGCGCCGGTGGGCCGCGCCTCGACGTTCAGCTTGAACTCCTCGAGGCTCGCCTGCAGATGACGTCGCACGACGCCAAGCTGGTCGGCAATCTGCTCGACCATCGTGGCCGGGTCGAGGTCGAGACGGACGGTGATGCCGGTGCGATCATCGGCGACCGGCTCGAATGTCACCTGGCCCTCGTGATCGACTCCGTCGGTGCTGGTCCACACGATCCGCTCCGCCGGTACATGATCGACGACCTGGGTCTCGAACTCCCGCTGGACTCCGGCGATCTTGGTCAGCCAGCGGTGGTGGCCATGCCCGACCCTGGTGACCTGCTCCACATCCTCCATGAACGCGGGGAACAGCTGCAGGTTGGTCCACTGGTCGTAGGCGACCTCGACCGGAACGTCGATGTCGATCGTCGCGAGGTTCGTGCTCATGGCTGTCTCCCTTGTTGTGCGTTCGGTGTGGGACTCGTTGGTCTTGGCGTGCCGAGCCGCCCGGGTCTCGGGCGCGGACGTCATCGCGCGACGTTCCAGCTGCTATCGACGCGCCCTGATGGTGGAGCCTCGACGTGCCGCTTGAACTCCAGGAGGCTCGACCGCAGGCGCCGACGAACCAGCCCGAGCCGGTCTGCGGCCTTCTCGAGAACCGTGCCTGGATTCAGGTCGAGCCGTGCGGTGATCACGGTGCGGCCGAGTCCGACGGGCTCGAAGGTCACCGACCCTTCCTGCGGCAACCCGTGGACGCTGGTCCAGACGATCTCGCCGGGTCCCTGCGCGTCCACCCTGCTCTCGAACTCTCGCCGCACGCCGGCGATCCTCGTCACCCAGCAGTAGTGGCCTTCCCCGAGCCGGGTCACGCTGTCGACGTCATCCATGAAGGCTGGGAAGCCCGGCAGCATCGCCCATCGCCCGTAGGCGACTTCGACGGGCACGTCCACTTCGATCGAGGCGGAATTCGTGCGCACGGTCAGCTCCTCGGATGGTCGACTTCCTCCGTCGTCAACCTTGGCAGGGTGGTGTTGCACCCTTACGACCGTGACTTTGCAGCCTTGTGACGATGCTGCCCTGTGCCAGCCTCAGGGCGGGGGTCGCGCGACGAGCTCCTGGTACTGGGCTGCCGTGACCGGACCCGCCGTGCGCTGGCCGCCCGGCAGTGGAACGTCGACCGGCTGGCCGTCGATGAGCAGCGCGACCGACGTGACGCCGACGACCGACGTGACTGTCAGCACGATCTGACCGATCGCCAGCGGGATCTGGTCTGCCGCCGGCTCCCGGTCCGTCAGGACCAGGTCGACATACGCCGTGGTGTCAACGATCTCTGCGACGCGCAGCTTGACGTCCGGCCCGAGCGCCGTGCTGAGCGACTCGGATGCGTCGTCCACCCCATCGATCGGGCCCTCTTCCAATCGAGTCAAGATCGCCTCCACCCGGTCGATGACCGGGACCGGCGTGAGAGCGATGGAGACCGGCACGAGCAGGTCACCGTCTCCGACGAAGAAGACGTCGGCGTCGCTCTCTCCCGGCTCCGTCGAGGGCTCTTGGGTCGGATGCGTGGGCGCGGGTGACGGGCTCAACAACCCGTACGGGATCGACTCGCCGTCGATCTCGGTCGTGCCGCTGGTCGGCGCGCCGCACCCGGAGAGCAGAGCGACGGCGCAACCCAGGCTGAGAAGGATGCGGCGCGCGGATGTCAGCTTCATCCGACTGGCTCCGCGTACCCCGCCTGAGCGAGCGGAAGCCAGAGCGTGAATCGAGCCCCACCGCCTGGACGAGTGGTGCACGACACGCCGCCGCCGTGGGTGCGGACCGTCTCGGCGACGAGGCTCAGCCCGAGCCCGGCGCCAGGGAGTGATCGCCGCGAGCCGCCGCGGACGAAGCGCTCGAACATCCGCTCGCGGTCCACTTCCGGCACGCCGGGACCGTCGTCGTCGACGTCGATGATCACAGCCGTCCCCTCCGATCGGACCCGGACGGCGACGAGTCCTCCGCCGTGCACGTCGGCATTTCCGAAGAGGTTGACCAGGGCGCGATTGAGTTGCTGCTTGTCGCCCTCCACCGCGAGCCCTCGCCCCGCCTCGTCGGTGACCGTGAGCAGATCGGTCGAGCGTCCGCTGGCCGTGAGCGCCTGACGCACGAGCTCATCGGTCGCGAACGGAGTGTGCTCGCGGGGGCCGACGTCCGCGTCGAACCGTCCGAGCTCGAGCAGGTCTTCCAACACGGTGCGAAAGCGCCGCAGCTCAGCAACGACGAGTCCAACGCCTCGCGCGACACCGGGGTGAGCTCGTCGCGTCGCCGGTCGAGGATCTGCACGCTCGTCGTCAGTGTCGTGAGCGGGGACCGCAGCTCGTGACTCACGTCGGCGTTGAACCGAGCGTCCCGCTCGATCCGCTCGTGCAGCGCGTCCACCATGCTGTTGAACGACCCGACGATCGTCACCAGGTCCGGATCGTCAGTCCGCTGCAGACGCGTTCCATGATCCCCGGCCGCGATCCGCGCGGCGGTCCCGGCGATCGTGTTCAGCGGCGCGAGCGCCCGTCGGGCGGCCCAGCTCCCGAGGCCCGCCCCGCCCAGCGCGGTGAGCGCCGCGAAGCCGAAGAGCACGACGGCGATGGTCCCGAGCGTCTGATCGAGCTCCGCCGTCTCGGTCAGCTCGTAGAACGACCCGCTGCCCAGGGCTGGCAACGGCAGGCCGACCACCACGGCCGGCACGCCGTCGATGCTGGTCCAGCCCACTCCGGCAGCCCCCTGGCTCGACGAGCGTCTTGATCTCGCTGGGCACCGCCTCGTCGTCGAGGGACAGGGAGGTGGAGTACCAGTCGCCGTCGAGCTCGACGAACAGGGTGCTGCCCGCGGGCGGCGCGACCTCGCCGAGGACGTCGCTGACAGGTCGGTCCCCGCTGAGCAGTCCCTCACGGACATACGAGGCGTCCGCGTACGCGGCCCCTGTTGCGCCTCGCTCCCGCTGGCTCACGAGGTATTCCTGCGCGACGAGGTAGGTGCCGAGCGACAGCACAGCCGACAGCAAGAAGGCGCCGCCTGCAAACGCGAGCGCGACCGTGGACCGCAGACCGAGGCCACCGCGGGCTGTGCCGACCCGGCCCTGGTGGCGGTCGGTCACTGCGGGTCCAGCCGGTAGCCGAGCCCGCGCACTGTGACGATGAGGCGAGGAGCACTCGGCTGGATCTCGATCTTCGTCCGGAGCCGGCGGATGTGGACGTCGACGATCCGGTCGTCCCCGAAGAAGCCGCGGTCCCAGACGCTCTCCAGCAAGGACTGCCGACTTCGGACGCGGCCAGCGGGCGAGGCGAGCTCGGTGAGCAGACGGAACTCAGTGATCGTGACATGCACCGGCTCGGTCCCGCGGACCACCTGGCCGGCGCCGGCGTCGAAGAACAACGGCCCGTTGGCATGGTCAAGGACCAGACGTTCCGGATCGCCGACGGGGCGGCCCGCTCGCTGCGACGTCGCAACGCTCGCAGTCGCGCAGTGATCTCCTTGACCTCGTACGGCTTGGTGACATAGTCGTCGGCGCCCGCTTCGAGCGCCGCCACGATGTCGTGGGTGTCGGCACGTGCGCTCAGCACGATGATGGGCGCGTCCGTCGTGGGCCGAACCGTCCGGATGAATGTGAAGCCGTCCATCCCGCCGAGCATCAGGTCGACCAGCATGAGATCGACCGATTCGCTCGCCGCCACCTCGAGTGCATCCTCGGCCGACGCCACGTCGAGCACGTCGTACCCCTCGTCCATGAGCGCCAGGCGCAGCGCCGCCCGAATCCGGTCGTCGTCCTCAAGGATCAGGATGCGGGGCGGCATGCCACGCATCGTGCCAGGCGTCAGCCCCAGCCCCCGCGATCGTCACACGACCGCAAAGTGACGAACAGATCACCGCAATGGAGCTCGTCCACAGTGAGGTGCGGACCAGGTGACCACGATGACGTGAGGGGCAACGCGATGAACCGGCAAGGCAGCGCCGATCACGCGTGCGTCGTCGTGGTCGCCTGGGACGACGACTCGTTGGACAGCGCCCTCGATGCGGGGGCCGCAGCGCTCGCCGGGCTCGGCATGTGTGTCCTCGTGGATGTGACTGGCTTCCGGCGGCTGACGTCAAGGACGCTTGAGGCGCTCCTGAGCACCGAGCGTCTTCTCAACGGGCGACTCGTCGTGCGCAGCGCGAACGCCTCACACGCGAGGGTGCTGGGTCGGGCCGGCATCACGATCCGGGGCGCAAGCCCGGCTGCGCAGGGCCACCCCGTCAGGACGCCAGCATGACCATGACGATGCACGACGAACTCCGTCGGGCCGGTTGTCCGTGGGAGCTCGATGGGTTCCAGCGAGGATCGACGCGGGTCGACGTCGCGTACGCCTGGCCCGATGTCCGCATCCGCATGTGCGACCAGCCCTCTGGTGACCTCGACGCGGCCTCCGAGACGCGCGCGCGGCTCTCAGCGGACGGCACGGTACGACTCGAGGCGCACGTGGCACCGCCCGCTCTGCTGCTCACCTCGTCCGGTGCGCGTCTGATCCCGTCGGTCCCGGGCATCGACGAGATCGCCACGATGGGTCCCGACGACCTCCTCATCCTCTGCTCGGTGTGCGTCCTCGAGCAGCTGCCCGCCGGCTTCAGCCGATTCGCTGCCGGCTCGAAGCCGCCTGCCGGTCGCGACCTCCTCGAAGCACTCCACAACCTCACCGCTGGCGGGGACGGTTGCGCCGTCGTCGCGAAGCGCCGTTCATCCTGACAGGAGACGAAATGATCACCTGCACGCACTTCCTGACCGAAGTGGACCACCAGATGCGTCGGGCTGAGCGCGATCTCGCCACGGCCATGCAGCTGCGCGACGAGCCAGCCGCCACGGCCGCGCGCGGACGCATGCTCGACCTGAGCGAACTGGTTGAACACGTGAGCGCACCGCCGATCCTCTGCGTGCCGTGACCGCGCGCACCGGGACCGCGGGGCTGCTGAGCCTCACGCTCTTCACACTCGGGATCGTGGCCGCGCTGGCGAGCGTCGACCGAGGCGCCCGGGTGGCCGGATGCCTCGCGATGCTGACCGGCCTCGCCGGCCTGATCACGGTGGGCCTTGTGTGGAGCTCGTCCCCTCCGTCCGCGACCATTCGGGTCGTCGAGCACAGGAGGCAGTAGCCGGAGCGTCGGAGCCTGGACGACCCCGACGACCGACGGCGCATATCCGACACCGCCGTGCACGTCCAACCCGAGCAGCGCGCAAGCGCGACGAGGAGGGAACACGAGATGGGCCATGGTGGCCGGCCTTCGATCGAGCTGACGCGTCGAGACGCGAGCCTCGCGCTGGCGGAGCTGGACCTTGACGAGGGTCTCAGCTCGCTGCGGTGGGAGATTGTCGATGTCCTCACCAGCGGAGCGAGGAGTCTCGTCGTCGACTGCGCTGACGTCTCAGTGCTTCCACCCCCCGCGCTCCGCAGCCTGCTCGGCGCCCACAGAGCGTGTCGGGCCCGCGGCGGCCGTGTCGTGCTGGAGCAGTGCGAGCCACGCGTTCTCGAGACAGTTCAGGGGTGCGGGCTTGCCCGCGTGTTTCAGGTGCGCACCCGAGCTGCGGCGACCAGGGTCGACCAGGTTCGATTGTGACTAGCGCCTCTCGAGCCGCCAACGCGGCGGAGCAGCGCGTTGCCAAGCCCGAGTAGGTGTCCGTCGCACGCGCTCGACGGGGTCCCCAACCGGCCGATTGTCCCGCCCGGACAGAATCGCTCGATCCGACAAAATCCGTGACGGCGATGGTCGTAGCGGTTCTGATCACTGTTGGACGGTTGCAACGTCTCGCGCCCTGGCGGCATGCATCAGGTGGTCGTCGAAGGACGCGATGCGTGCAGAGGCGGCCTCGGCTGCGAGGAGCACGCAGCAGTCCGGCATCTTCAGCCCGGTGTCCGCACGCAGGAGCGCGAGTTTCTCGGCGCTGTCGACGAGAAACGGCAACTCCTGAACATCGAGCTCCTGGAGCGCCGCCTGCGCTTGCGCCAACCGGCCGACGCGAGCGGGTACGACCAGGACTTCCGCCAGAGTGAGCGAGTTGGCTGCGAAATCGTCATCGATCTCTCGCGCCAGCAGCTCTTCCGCCAGAGGGTGGTGTTGGTCGTCGCCGTCCAGATACGCGATAAGCACGCTGGCGTCAAAGACGATCATGCCGGCCAGTTGTCGCGGAGCCGCTCCAGATAGTCGGGCCCGTACGCGCCGGTCAGCAGTCCGCTGTGGCGGTGCACGGCGGCCAGCCGCTGAAGTCGACGCTCCTCGTGCGCTTGATGGGCCGCGTGATGCCCCTCAAGCGCGAGTCGCACGAGCAGCTGAGGCCGGCTCAGGCCTGGCCACCGAGAGCCGGCGGCGTTGAGTGCCGCCGCGAGGTCGTCCGTCTCGGTTATGAAGTGTCGAGGGCGAGTGGTCGGCATGAGCGCGAGTGTATCACCCGCATGGGTCGGTGTTACACCGGAGGCATGGTTGTCGGAGGATGACGCCCTTGGAACGAGCTAGTCGACGACCGGGCACGCGTTGTTGGAACACGAAGTGCGTCACTCCCCCGTCGTAGCCAAGCTGATCAGCTGCCTGGCTGCTCCGATTGGTCACACGATTGGTCATTTGAGTACCGATCTTGGCTCACGACAACGACCTGGACGATCTCTGCACGTAGCTTGGGCCAGGGCTCGATCAGCGATCTGGAAGGTGCCGAGGACCTCGACTTCTACTGGATGGTCGACGGCACGCACGTGCCCGACAACGGCACCGAGATCGACGTGCCATTGCCGGGCGGGCTCCGGCTGCGGGCGAAAGCGAGCTCGAGCGCTACTGCGCCGGATGCGCTTGTCGTGTGGAACCCTGACCCGCTCGAGGAGGGGCTGGTCTGCATCGCGCACGCGACGGCGTATGTGAGCGGCAGCGCGACGCTCGACTTCAGCGGCCGTCAGGGTCAGTGGTCCGACGATCTCCATAGGCTGAAGCACTGGTGGGATCTCAAGTTTGAACGCCCGTACACGACTCCCCAATTCGGACCACCGGATCCCGATCCGTTCGAGGAGCACCTCGGACGGCTGCGTTGGGCCTACGCCGAGCTCGAACGTACAGTCCCGCATTGGCCGGTCGTCTTGAGCCGCTCATGGCCGAGGAGGAGCGGGTCGGCCTCCTCCGTCGCCTCACCTCCGGTTGGGTCGCCTGGTCCCGCCTGCGCGGGCCGACTCTGTGACGACCAAGCGTGGACTCGTCGACCTCGAGGGGTGGACCGCGCCGTGCTGATCTCTACGCTCGGAGCCGGCGCAGTTCCGAGCGGACGCCCACAGACGTGGGGCGCGCGCCAGCTCGGGGGCCGTGGGCGTGCTCGCGGCGGGCGCACGAGCGGGCGGCTCGACGCGGCGAGCTCGGCGAGCACGTATGCCTTTGACGGGAGGGCGTGGACCTCCTCGGCCCTGGCCAACGTGGACAGCAGATGCTCGCACGCCGCCGTCAGATCGCCGAGCACTCGAGCCCCAACCGGACACCTCTCCCTGAACGGGGCCTTGGGCGCTTGGTCGGCGTCGACCGGCAGGCTGGCAGCGCATCTCGCACTGACCCCGCGCACTCGCTTCATATCCGGGGGCTACCGTCGGCCCATGCTCACGGGGCCGCGCTTCGCGCTCTACCGCATGATCCTGGCCGGGTTCCTCAGCCGCGGCTTCAGGACTACCCGATCGAGCCGGTGGCCCAGCCCGTCGACACCGAGATCGACCACGTCGCGCACGACGACCTGTGGCCCGACCTGCCGCTCCCCGGCGTCCGGATCGCTGCCTCGTTCATCCCGTCCGACCACGCCGAGAAGCGGCGTACGAAGATCCGGCTGCAGATGTGGCTGCGGGGTCTGCTCGTCGACCTGGCCCCGAAGGACACCGCGCCCGTGCCCTCGGACGAGCACGCGTTCCTCGAGGCGGTCTACCCGACCGCGTTCGACCGGGCCGGGGTACGGCGCCCGGCGCTGCCTCCGGAGCTGCGCGACGGCCCCGACGGGCCGGCGGACGTGCTCGCGGAGCTCGTGGTCCGCGGACCCTTCGGCTCGTTCCTCCGGCGCCCGACACCAGAGGAGGTCGCGGCGGGCGAGGCCGCCGAGGACGAGTACGTCGTGGACCTGTCGCACTACCTCGACCTCCCCGCCAAGCCCGGGCTGCTCCGGCCCGGGGGCAAGGCCGTCTTCACCGCCTCCGGGTCGGGGCTGACGCACCCGTACGGTGATCCGCGACGACGACGTGGCGCCCGACCTGGCGCGCCGGGCGATGGTCGCCGGACTCACCGAGGACATGACGAACTTCCGGCACAACCTCGGCACCCACAACGTCGCCCTCACCGACGTCGCCATCGCCACGATCAACCGACTGGCGGCCAGCCACCCGGTGCGCCGGGTCCTTCAGCACACCTTCCACACGCTGCTCATCGGCAACCTGGAGAACTGCAACGCCCACTTCGCCGGGGCCAAGAGCTTCTCGGTCACGCTCTTCTCGCACGGTCCGGCCGAGGTGGCTGCGCTCGCCGCCCGACACCTGCGGGAGTTCGACCTGCTGGACCTCAGCCCCGACCTCCAGTTCGAGCGGCGCGGCACGACATCGACGCTGTTCCCGTACCCCTACCGCGACAACATGTTGGAGCTGTGGGCGGCGAACCTCGACTACGTTCGCGACTATCTCGCCGTCTACTACTCGGACGACGACGCCGTTCGCGCCGACCCCGATCTGGCGCGGTGGGCCGACGAGCTCGACCGGTTGCTACCCAACCCGCCCGAACGGCCGGACGGGCTCACCCGCGAGTGGGTGGCTCGGGTCTGCGCCACCGTGATCCACCTGTCCACGGTCGAGCACGACATCCTCAACAACGTCACGTGGGACTACACGACCTTCGGCTTCGTCGTGCCCTGCGTCGTTCCGGTCTCCGGCGAGCACATGGACCGGCTCCGAGCGGTGGACATGATCGCCGTCCTGTTCGTCACCTGGCGCCCGTTCAACATGCTGTTCGAGTCCCATGTGGAGGACCTGGCCCCGGACGCCGCAGGCCGCGACGTGATGCTCGCCTGGCTCGATCGGCTGCGCGGCATCCAGGCCGACATGGAGGCCCGAGGTCACGACCCGTCGTTGGCCTACCCCGCCAACTTCAACGTCAGCATCACCAACTAGGAGAGCGTGCGGGCATGCGTGCCGTCCTGCGCGCGGGTCGACGATGGCGCCACAGCGTGCTGGCTGCCGGTGCGCTCGCGGTGTTCGCATCCCGGCCAGCAGCATGGCCGGCGCTGGCCTTCCTCGAGCTCTTCCTGAGTTCGGCGAATGCGGCGTTCCCGGGTTGTCGCCTTCGTCGCATCCTCGACCCAGCAGATGAACTCGTTGCGCGCCAGCGGAGTGATGTCCTTCCACGCCTCGAGCGCCGGGACATTGGCGATCAGTTCTTTGCGCAAGTCTGCGGGGAGTTTGTGCACCACCCCACCCGGCACCTGCTGACTGCTCACGGCCCCACGGTAATGCGCCGGCGGCAGGTCCTCGCGCACCGCAGCAATCTCGTCGACGGAACTGATCCGCCGTGTCGCCTCAGTTCTGCCATTGGATCAGTAACATCCTCGGCATGAAACGGGTGTTCGGCGCACCGTGGCTCGTGTGACGTGCGCGACTTCCTCACCGAGTTGGTAGTCGCCGCGGAGCAGGTGGCGGCGAACGCTTCGTGCGGGCTCACGCTCGTCGACGGTGGACGATCCTTGTTGGTGAGCAGCAGCGATCAGCGAGCTGCGGCGCTCGCCCGGTTGCAGCACGAGCACGGTGGCCCGCTGACCTGGAGCATCGAACACGTCGAATCCGTCGCGGTGGCCGACGTCTGCACGGACGACCGGTGGCCCGCCTACAGCAAGCACGCGGTCGCCCACGACGTTCGGTCGTCGTTCACCGTGCCCGCCGTCGTCGACGACGACGTGATGGTGGTGCTCAGCTTCTACGCACCCTTGCCGGATGCGTTCGGCCCGGCTGAGCAGCGGGACGCGAGACGGTACGCAGAGGAGGCCGACCGGTCGGTCGCTCTCGCGCTGCGGCTGTCTGCGACCGAGCGAATGGCCTGGCAACTGGAGTTGGCTCTCGAGTCACGATCGACGATCTCCCAGGCGGTCGGCGTGATCATGTCGGAGAACCGCTGCGACGCCGACGAGGCGTTCCAGATCCTGCGATCGGCGTCCCAGAACCGGAACATCAAGCTCCGCGATCTGGCCCGGCAGATCATCGCCAGCATCGACAAGCCGGCGCGGGTCTGAGCGAGCGCTTCTTCAGCCGATGATCACGTCGCCGGACCGCACGACGGCATGGTCGAGCTCTGGGACGAGCAGCCCGACGTTGTCGCCGGCGCTCGCCGTGTCGACGGTGTCACGGAACTTCTCGATTCCCGCCACGACTGTCTGCGCGACGACCACACCGGCCCGCTCGATCAGCACCGAGGACCCGATCCGGACGACGCCGGTCTCCACCACGCCGGTGACGACCGTCCCGCGGCCCCTGATCATGAACACGTCCGCGACCGTGAGTCGAAACCCCGACATGCCCGCCGGGGAACGAGTCAGTCCGCGCCGCCGATGACTCGGCCATGTCCGCGTGGCCACGCGCCAGCAATTCCTGCGGGTCCATCGACTCTTCGTCGCGGCGGCGGAAGATCCCCATGTGGCTGCTCCCCGCCTGGACGTCGACTGGGCCCTCAGGATGCCAGACGGCGGGCTCTGTCATCAGCGAGAGATCACGCGCTGGTGCATCTCGGCCATGACTGACGACAGCGGCCCGGCGATCGTCTCGACGCTGTACGAGTTCGCAACGCACTCGAACGTGGAGTCGTGGAACGCGAGCACGATGTGGGTGAGCGCGTCGTACGTCTCGGGTCGGTGGTGCTCGTGAACCGTGTTCATGCGCTCGAGCCGGCGGATCCACGACGAGCCCTCGATCCTTGACGCGCTGTAGGGCCTCAGCCCTCGGCTGGCCAGCGGATGACCTGAGAACGCCTCGTCGTTGGGCATCCCCAGGTACATCGCATGGACGCCCGTGAATGTCACCAGCGCGCATGGCGCCGACGTCTCGAGACTCACCATCTGGATGGTCGTGCCGTCCCACGTGGGGTCGTGGACGTGAAGCAGGTACGCCACCATCGCGGTGTGCTCGTCGGCAAGAACCACCGGCAGCGGTGCGCCGATCGCGGACTGCGGTACGTCGGGCAGCGGGACGACCCGGTCTCGTCGATCAACCTCGTACATGCGGGTGACGCTAGTCGGCCCGGATCCCCAGCTCGCCTGGTCGACGCCGGTAGGCATGATGATCACGTGGGCACCGAGGATGCCGTCCCCGACGACGGCTTGTCGCGCGTGCGCGTCCGGCTCATCACCCCATCTGACGCGGACGCGCTCGTGGCGATCTATGGGCCACACTGCACCACCGGCACGGCGTCGTTCGAGAGCACACCGCCCACGGCGGAGGAGATGGCCGAACGGGTCCGGGCAACCAGCTCGACCTACCCGTGGCTGGTCGCCGTCGACACCAGCGATGCGGTCGTCGGGTACGCGTACGGGGCGCAGCATCGCCAGCGGGCCGGCTACCGGTGGTCGGTCGACGTCGCCGTCTACGTCGCCTCGACCGCCACCGGGCGAGGGATCGGCCGGACTCTCTACGCACGACTGCTGCCGCTGCTCGAGGCACAGGGTCTGCATCGCGCGTACGCCGGGATCGCGCTGCCGAACGACGCCAGTGTTGCGCTCCATCGGGCGATGGGCTTCACACCGGTCGGCACCTACCGCGAGGTCGGCTACAAGCTCGGCGCCTGGCTGGATGTCCAGTGGTGGAGCCGACCACTGGCCGACCCGGCGTCCCGCCGGCCGAGCCGATCCCTTTCAGCGAACTGTACGGCACCGCTCCCGATGAGCTTCTCCGGTAGCCGCGGTCAGTCCTGACGTCCGTTCCCCAACCAGGAAGCGGCGCAGATGACGCACCACAACCAGGACGTCGCCCGTGTGAACGGCGTCGAGCTCTGTTTCCAGACGTTCGGTGACCGAGCCGACCAGCCGATCCTGCTGATCGGCAACTCCATGCTGACGTGGGATGACGAGCTCTGCGAACGGCTCGCTGCTGGGGAGCGTTTCGTGCTGCGGTACGACCTGCGAGACACCGGCCGTTCCACGACGGCCAATCCGGACGCGCCGGAGTACTCCTTGCGTGACCTGGTCGCGGACGCCGCCGGCCTGCTCGACGCACTCGACATCTCCCGCGCACACATGGCCGGTTGGGGCGTGGGCGGATGGATCGCCCAGCTCTTGGCTCTCGACTACGGCGAGCGGGTCGCCTCGCTCACACTGATCGGTACGCGTCCCACCGCGCCGGGTCCGAACGATCCCGATCTGCCCGAGCACTCCCCCGCGCTGATGTCGCACATCATGGGCGCGCCGCCGCCGGACTGGTCTGACCGCGCTGCCGCCATCGAGACGTTGGTCGACGGAGCACGGCAATTCGCGGGCTCCGCGCCTTCGACGGTCTGAGTGCGTCCGGTCAGGGTCTGCGATGCAACAGCAGCGGCAGCACCCGGCTCGCGCCGGCCTCGCGGAGCACGCTCGCCGCAACCGTGATCGGCCATTGCGTCGACGACGCGTCGACGACCAGCAGCACGACGCGGCCCGTGATCGCCGCCTCCGCGTCCGGCGGCACCGCGATCGCGTCGCGCCAGGCCGTTGCCTCGGCCGCGGAGGTCACGTCGGCCGACGCGGCCGGGACGCCAGCGAGCTCAAGCTCCGCCCGATCGAGGCGACCGACGGCTGCCAGGTGATCAGCGACTGACGCGGTCAGTCTCGGGAAGCCCGCGGCCGGCAGGGCGACCACCACCTCCGGTCGCTCCGACCAGGTCGCGCTCCAGCCGCGAAGCAGATCGACGGTCGCCGTGGCGAGCTCGTCGGTGGCCGGTGCGTCGCGGGCGAACGTCGCCCGGACCAGGTCACGCCACTCGGGGGCGTCCGCGAACACCAACGCCCGACCGGGGTCAGCCATCTGGCCGGGCGGGATCCGCCCGCGGCTCCCGAACGCACCACCGGGCCACATCTTGCGCGGCTCGAGGACGTATGTCTCGCGGCGCAACGCCGTGGACACGGCGCGTGCCACCTCCAACGCCGGCGCCGCCTCGAGGGGCGGCGGCAACGACCCGGTGCAGACCGAGCACCGGCCGCACGGCGCCGCGCTCGGGTCGTCGAGGGACTCCTGGAGCAGTTGCATGAGGCAACGGTCACCCCGTGTGTACGCGCGCATGATCTCGGCCTCGCGGCGTCGAACGGCGACGATCCCGTCGTAGTGCTCCGCGTCGAACGACCATGGCTCCCCCGTACGGAGCCAGCCGCCGTCGACCCGCTCCACCGCGCCGTCCACCGCGAGCTGCTTGAGCATGAGCTCGACCCTCGTGCGCCGCAGACCGGTCTCTGCCTCGAGTGCCGGGATGGACGCGGGCTGGTCTGGTCCGAACCCCTCCAGGCCGACCAGCAACCGGGCGACCTGATCGGGATCCGGGATCGTGGCCGTCGCGAAGTAGTCCCAGACGCCGGCGTCCGCATCCGACGGCAGCAGCACGACCAAGGCATGGTCGATGCCCCGCCCGGCTCGGCCGACCTGCTGGTAGTACGACACCGGCGATGGCGGCGACCCGACGTGGACGACGAACCCGAGGTCCGGCTTGTCGTACCCCATGCCCAGCGCCGACGTGGCGACCAGCGCCTTCAGCCGGTTGGCGCGCAGGTCGTCCTCGAGCCGGATCGTTCGTCTGGGTCAAGGCCCCCGGTGTACGCCGCGACCCGGACCGCGCCCCGTGCACCTCCTGGATCGCCCCGGCGAGGCGCTCGGCATCGGCAACCGTGAGCGTGTAGACGATGCCCGATCCAGGCAGCCGCGGCAGATGGTCGACCACCCACGCGAACCGTTGGATCGGGGTGAGCCGGTCCACCACCACGAGCTGGAGGCTGGCCCGGGCCAGCGGCCCGCGCAGCACGAGCGGTCGACGTCGCCGAGCTGCGCGGCCACGTCGTCGGTGACCCTGGCGTTGGCGGTCGCGGTGGTGGCGAGGACCGGCGTGTCCGGGTTGAGCCGGCGCAGCACGTCGGACACCCGGCGGTAGTCGGGCCGGAAGTCGTGGCCCCAGTCGGACACGGCGTGCGCCTCGTCGATCACCAGCAGCCCGATCCGCCCGGCCAGTCGGTCGAGCACCCGTCGACCGAATCCGGGGTTGGCCAGCCGCTCGGGCGACACCAGGAGCACGTCCACCGCGCCCGCGGCGAGGTCGGCCTCGATTGCGGACCACTCATCGAGGTTCGATGAGTTCAAGGTCGCGGCGCGCAACCCGGCCCGGGCCGCAGCCGCGACCTGGTCGCGCATGAGCGACAGCAGAGGAGAGACCACCAGGGTCGGTCCAGCGCCTTCGGCCCGGCGGATCGCGGTGGCCGCCCAGTAGACCGCGGACTTCCCCCATCCGGTCGCCTGCACGACCAGAACCCGCGACGCCGGCTCGCACAGCGCGGCCACCGCGGTCTCCTGGTCCGGTCGCAGCACCGCGTCCGGACCGGCGATGGCGGTGATCACCCCCGCCGCGACACCCATGCGGTCGGTGCTGAGGCTGGTCGCGGTCACCCGGGTGACTCTAAGAGGTGCCCCGGACGAGACGGGCCGCTCGTCCACAAGCAGTGGCTCGCATCGAGCCTGCGCGGCCCGGGTACCCGCCGGTCGACGGACATCGAGATCGGCGAGGAGGCATCCATGGCTGGACGGCTGGAGGACAAGACGATCGCGTTCCTGGTGGCACCGGAGGGAATCGAGCAGGTCGAGCTCACCAAGCCCTGGCAGGCGGTCGAGGAGGCCGGCGGCACTGCGCACCTGATCTCGACTGAGTCGGGCAAGGTGCAGGCGTTCAACCATCTCGACCGGGCCGACACGTTCGCTGTCGACTCCACTGTCGACGACGCCGACGCAACCTCGTACGACGGACTGGTCCTGCCGGGCGGCGTTGCCAACCCGGACCACCTGCGGACGCAACCCGGTGCCGTCGAGTTCATCAAGAGCTTCGTCACGGCCGGCAAGCCGGTCGCGGCGATCTGCCACGCGCCGTGGACGCTGATCGAGGCCGATGTGGTGCGGGGTCGCACGATGACCTCGTGGCCGAGCCTGCAGACCGACCTGCGCAACGCAGGTGCAACTTGGGTCGACGAGGAACTCGTGGTGGACACCACCGGGCCGTCGACGTTGATCACGAGCCGCAAGCCGGACGACCTGCCGGCCTTCTGCCAGGCTGCGGTGGACGCGTTCGCGGGGTAGCTCGGGGCGGTCGACTACCGTTTCGCCGATGAGCGAGCACGTACTTGGCGAGGCGTCGCGGACCGGGTCACCCGGGCACGGCCTTCCCGACGGCGGAACGGTGCGTCCGATCACGCGGTGGGACGAGCCGGTCATGCACCGCGAGTGCGCCGACGTGACGTCGTTCGACGCGGATCTGGCGACGCTGGTGGCGGACATGGTGGCCACGATGTACGCGGCACCGGGGGTCGGGCTCGCGGCGAACCAGATCGGCGTGAATCTCAAGGTCTTCGTCTTCGACTGCCCTGACGACAACGATGTCCGGCACCGCGGGGTGGTGTGCAACCCGGTGATCGAATTGCCGACCGGTCCGCAGCGACGCCTCGACGAGGCCGACGAAGGCTGCCTGTCCCTCCCCGGCGGGTACGCGGAGTGCGCCCGCCCGGATTACGCGCGTGTGGTCGGTGTCGACCACACCGGGGCGCCGGTCACGTACGAGGGCAAGGATCTGGTCGCTCGCTGCCTGCAGCACGAGACCGACCACCTGTACGGGATCGTGTTCGAGGACCGGCTGTCCGCGCGCTCCCGGCGCAAGCTGCGGGCCGACGCCGCGGAGCACGCCGACGAGCATCCCGCGCACTGGCCCGCCGCGCCGGGCACGCCGCCGTCTCCCCTCGCCGGCTGAGCGAACCGTCAGGCTCTGGCGGCGAGGGCGTAGCAGGCGATCGCCGCCGCCGCCGCCACGTTGAGTGAGTCGATCTCGCTCCGCTGCCGGATCCGGACCCGATGGTCGGCACCCTCGAGCCAACGTCCGGACAACCCGTCGCCCTCGCTGCCGAGCACGAGCGCTACTCGATCCGTCGGACCGGGCAGGACGGCGTCGAGCGGCTCGGCGGTCGGGTCCGGCGTCAGCGCGAGCACCAAGAACCCAGCTGTCCGCAGTTGGCCGAGCGCATCGGTCCAGCTCGGCAGGCGCGTGTACGGCAGGGTCAGCACCGCCCCCATCGAGGTCTTGATCGCCCGGCGGTAGAGCGGGTCCGCGCACCGTGGTGCGAGCAGCGCCGCGTCGATCCCGAGCGCGGCTGCGGATCGGAACACCAGCCCTACGTTGGTGTGATCGGTGAGGTCTTCCAGGACGACGATCCGGCGTGCGGTGGTCAACAGGTCGTCGAGGTCAGGCAGCGGACGGCGGGCACAGCTGGCCAGCGCTCCCCGGTGCACGCCATACCCAGTGATCGCCTCGAGCAACGGCTCCTCCGCGACGTACGCGGGTGCCCGGCTGGCCCGGACCACGTCCAGCAGGCCCGCTTGCCACCGCGGTGCCATCAGGAACGACCGCACGTCATACCCGGCCGCCACGGCGCGCCGGATCACCTTTGCGCCCTCGGCGATGAACAGTCCGTCGGCTGGCTCGGTGCGGCTGCGCAGCTCGACATCGGTGAGCGCGACGTAGTCGCCCAGGCGAGGGTCGCCGGCGTCCCGAACCGGTTCGAACTGCGGCAGCACCTGAGCATCGTCCCAGCCGTCGCCCGTACGCTCGCTCGATGCCTGCACCGTCGACCGTCGCGCTCGTGACCTGCCGAGAGCTGCCCGGCCTCGATCCCGACGAGCAACTCCTGATCGCGCCGCTGGCCGCTGCCGGTGTCCTCGTGACACCTGCGGTCTGGGACGACCCGACCGTCGACTGGACGACGTTCGATCTCGCCGTGATCCGGTCGACCTGGGACTACATCGACCGGCGGGACGCGTTCGTCGCGTGGGCGCGGTCCGTCGACCGCCTCGCCAATCCCGCGGACGTGATCGCGTGGAACACCGACAAGCGCTATCTGCACGATCTCGGCTCGGCCGGGATCCCGGTGGTCGAGACGGCCTGGCTCGAGCCTGGCGACACCGTCGACCTTCCTGACCGTGGCGAGATCGTCCTGAAACCGGCGATCAGTGCAGGCTCGCTGGACACCGGGAGGTACGACCTCGCACGCGGTGATCATCGACAGCTCGCCGTCGCCCATGCCACCGCGATGCTCGACGCCGGCCGCATTGTGATGGTGCAGCCGTACCTCGCAGCCGTCGACATCGACGGGGAGCGCTCACTCCTATTCGTCGGCGGTGCCTACAGCCACAGCGTGACCAAGAGCGCCATGCTCGCCGGTCCCGCGGAGACGACGGACGAGCTGTACCGACCAGAGACGATCGCGCCGCGTACGGCGACCGAGCCAGAGGTGACGTTGGGCCTGAGCGCCCTGGCTGCGGTGCCCGGCGGGCCGGACCGACTGCTCTACGCCCGGGTCGACTTGATCGACGACGCCGACGGCGCGGCCCGGGTCCTGGAGGTCGAGCTCACCGAGCCGTCGCTGTTCCTCACCCACGCCTCTGGAGCCGTCGAGCAGTTCGCTCTGGCGATCGCGGCGGCAGCCCGGTCGGCGGCGGATCAGCGGTGGGTGCGGTCGTAGGAGTCGCGCAGCAGCCGCCCGGCGAACTTGCGGGCCCGCGCCGTGGCGGTGGCCGCCACGATCGGCTCCGGTTCATGCTGACCCGGTCGAGCTGCGCCGCGCGCGTCGCGGCGGCCGAGACGCCCGACCAGCGCCGCAATCACGTCCAGCGCCGCGTCGAGCATCTCGTCGGCGCTCGGCGTCGGGACCGAGTCGGCCACGGCGCCTGACCCGATGAGCTCGTCGAGATCACCTTCGACTCGTACGCCGAGGTCGTGCAGCCCCTGGGCAACGCGCTGACCCTCGGCCTGCGCCCACGCGGTCCGCGGGCCGTCGAGCTGCAACCGGTCCGGCCCGCTCCTCGCGGCCAGCACCTCCTTGGCGATGAACCACTTGACCTCGCGGTCGTACACGTGGGTCGGCAAGGAATCCGCCGCGCGGAGGTTCAACCGCCGCAACAGCTCGGCGGAGGCGACATCGAGGGACTCGTTCGCCGCTCCGCGGTCGGGCGGGACGACATCCGGATCGGCTCCGACGGCAGCGCAATAGCGGTTCCACAGCAAGCTGGTAGCGGCCCCAGGCGGCGGAACGGTGACCACGGTGACGCCGTCTGGTCCCACCGCATCCGCCCACCGCTTCGCGACCGCGAGCAGGTCGTTGTTCCGCCAGAACTTCCGGCCCGGCGGGATCGCCCGGCCGGCCGGCGACGTGATCGTTGCGACGTACTGGTCCCATGTCCACTGCTGGCCGCCCTGCATCAGCTCCTGCCACGCGGCCGGGATGACCCGCACCAGGTCTCGGGCCGTGAGCACGATGCGCACCTCGGCCGGGGCCAGGTCGTCAACCATCCGGCGAGCCTGCTCCTTCGTCGCGGCGCAGAGTTCCTCGTACGTGTACACCGCCGAGTGCCCGTCGAACTCGGAGCATCTCGTCGCGAAGGTCGTACCAAGCCCGCTCCGGGATGGGTGGCCCCGCAGGTCCGCGCCGACCCATGATCACCTTGCCGGCCCGGACGTGCTCACCTATGTCCTTGCTGCCCGGAACCAGCACCCCGCTCGACCGGAGCGCGGCCCGCCCGTCAATCAGCCGGCGCTGGAGATAGGTCGTGCCGGTCTTGTACCCACCGACGTGGAGGTAGCAGGTGGGCGGCACCTGCTCAGAATAGAAGCACGGCGACCGCGACCAGACCGATCGTCACCACCAGCCCGCGCAGCACTGGGGACCGGGATCCGCCGGCCGAGGGCCGCGCCGATGAAACCACCGGCGATGGATCCGCCAGCGATCAGGCCGACCACCGCCCAGTCCACGTCAGCTGCTACGACGAATACGATCGCCGCAACGCCGTTGACGCACCCGGCGAGGAGGTTCTTTGCGGCGTTTGCCCGTTGCATCGACTCGCCGGTGCCGAGCGTGATCACGGCGATCATCAACACACCCTGCGCCGCACCGAAGTACTTCGTCACGAGCGGCGATCACGGCATCGACGGTCACACTCGTTGTCTACCCACTCGAGCGAGAACGACCCGCCCTTTCGCCGCGCCGCACGAACTTGGTCGCCATCTTGCGGGATGCCTCGTCGATCATCTCGTCGCCGAACATCACCGCACCCTTGCCCTCACCCTCGGTCGCCCGCTCGTAGGCGTCGAGGATGTCCCACGCCTTGTCGAACTGCTCCTGGGTCGGCGAGAAGATCTCGTTGACGATCCCGATCTGGTCGGGGTGCAGCGTCCACTTGCCGTCGTAGCCGAGCATGCGGACGCGCTGGGTGTAGTCGCGCAGCCCTCCGGGTCGCGGACCTTGAGGTACGGGCCGTCGATCACCTGCAGGCCGTTGGCCCGACCGGCCATGAGGATCTTCGAGAACACGTAGTGGAAGTGGTCGCCCGGGTACTCGGGCACCTGCACGCCGCCGGTGAGCACCGGCATCTCCATCGACGCCGCGAAGTCGGCCGGACCGAAGATGATCGTCTCCAGCCGCGGCGAGGCCGCGCAGATCTCCTCGACGTTGATCAGCCCGCGGGCCGTCTCGATCTGGGCCTCGATACCGATGTGGCCGACCGGCAGCCCGGCGTCGATCTCGACCTGGCGCGAGCACCATGTCGGCAGCGACCACCTGGGCGGCGCTCTCCACCTTCGGCAGCATGATCTCGTCGAGCCGGGGACCGGCGTGGCCGACGACCTCGATGATGTCGAACACCGTCCAGATCGTCGACCAGTCGTTGACGCGCACGCAGACGACCTTGTCGCCCCACTCACCGTCGCGGATCGCCTCGGCGACCGTCTTGCGCGCCGGCTCCTTCTCCTTGGGGGCGACAGAGTCCTCGAGGTCGAGGAACACCATGTCGGCGGGCAGGTCCTGGGCCTTCTCGAGGAACCGAGGGTTGGACCCGGGCACGGCGTGGCAGGACCGGCGGGGCAGGTCGCGGGTGCGCTCGGACATGGCCGAATCGTACGGCTCAGGCCGCGGCGGCCTCCAATGGCGACGTACGGACGTCAGAGCGCGTCCGTTGCCGGGCACTCTCTCCCGCTCTTGGCCCGCTACGCGAGGCCGGGCCGCTCGGGCCACGGGCTCGCCATGCGGCTCGCCCTCCAGGTCGGCCGGGATCAGCTGCTCGGTGATCAGCCGCTCGAACCGGGCCGGGTCGCCCGCCACGAACCGCCGGCACAGCGGCAGGCCCTCGACGTAGCACGAGATGTAGGCCCGCCACGTCGGGTCGGTGAGGAACTGCACCGCCTTCTCGGCCGCGGTTGCGGGGCAGCGAGCATCCAGCGCTCGGCGTAGCGCGATGACGTCGTCGACGTCGGCGCCGTCCTCGTGCAGCATCAGCGCCAGGTTCCCCCGCACCGCGCCGAGGACCTCGCCGGCGACTCCGGCCCGGGCCGCGACGTCGGCGTCGTACGGCACGCCGAGCGGGCGCAGGTGGGCGGCCACCACGGACTCGGGTCGCTCGCCCGCAGATGACCTCGAGCCCGAGGTCGGCCAGGCCCTCGGCCAGCAGGCACTGCGGCGTGTCCCGACCAGGAAGATCGTCTCCTCGAGGCGCTGGTGCCGGCGGACGAGCCCCGCCTCCTTGCGGCTGTGCTCGGTGTGGTGGCCCGGGTAGGCCTCGTGGGCGACGAGGTGGCCGAGCGTCGTGGCCAGCACGGGCAGGTCGGTGTTGATGGCGACCCGGCTGCGCAGGTCGCCGAGGTAGTAGTTGAACCCCGACCACGGCTCGTCGGTCACCAGTTCGAAGTCGACGTGCTCGCCCTCTGGGAGCCCGAACTGCTCCTGCGTGCGTTCCCGCCAGTCCTCGGCGATCGAGGCGATGGCGGCGGGGAGGACGGCGCACGGCAACCGCCTGCGCCTCGCGCCACTCGATGTAGCGCTCGCGCAGGGGGCGCCCCGCCCGGGGAGCACCTCGTCGAGCGCGGCGTGAGCGGCGGCGATGTCGTCCTCGGGCACCCGCTTGGGCTCGACGCCGTAGCACGACCGCACCTCGTCGGTGTAGCGGATGGCGATGCCGGCAAGCTTCAGGGCGCTGGTGCGCAAACCGACGACCTGCGCCGCGCAGCCACGCCCGACGATGCGCGTCGAGGTCGCCGTCGCCGGCATCGAGCGACGCCGCCAGCGCCCGGGCGTGGCCGGCGAGCTCGGCCGCGCGCGCGCGGCGGCTCGTCGTCGATACGCCGGGCCAGCTCGGCTGGCCCGTAGTAGGCGTCGACGAATCCGTCGAGCAGCTTGCCGAGCCGCAGGCCGAGCTCGAGGTAGCGGGTGACGGGCCGGTCAGCCGAGGTGCTCACGCAGGAAGCTCAGCGTCTCGGTCCACGCCACCCGGGCCTCGTCGGGGTCGTGCACCTCGGGCCGGGTGTCGTTGAAGAAGGCGTGGTCGGTGCCGGGGTGGATGTGGAGGTCGACGTGCTTTGCCCATCGCCAGCGAGCCGCTGCTGGAGATCGTGCGACCTTGTCGGGCGGGAACATGCCGTCGTCCTCGGCGTAGTGGCCCTGCACCGACGCCTGGAGCTTCGAGTAGTCGGGCTCGGCGTTGGCCCACGGGATGAGCCCGTAGAACGGCACGCAGGCGGCGTAGGCGTCGGGGTGATCGCACGCCGACACCCAGGCGAGCCCCCCGCCCATGCAGAAGCCCGTGATGCCCGCCCTGCCGCCCCGGGTCCGGTCGCTGGCGAGCAGCCACTCCACGGCGCCCGCCATCTCCTTGGCAGCCTGGCCGACGTTGAGGGCCATCATCAGCTTGCCGGCTTCGTCGGGCTCGGTGGTCGCCTCGCCGTGGTAGAGGTCGGGCGCCAGCGCGGTGAAGCCCTCGGCTGCGAAGCGGTCGCACACGTCCTTGATGTGCGGGACGAGGCCCCACCACTCCTGGATCACGATCAGCGCCAGGCCGGCCCCGGCATCGGGCGACGCCAGATAGCCGGATGCGGTGCCGCCATTGCTCGGGAACTCCACCATCTCACCCATGCTCGGAACTAGCCCGTGCAATACCCACCGCCGAGCTTGGCGTGGTCCCACGAGACGATGCGGTCGACCTTGATGCGCACCGCCAGCCGCTTGGCACCGGTGATCTCGAGGGCGGGGACGGCCTCCTCGGTGAGCGGGCCGAAGTACCGCTCGTACACGCTCGCCCCGACCGCCATCACCTCGTCACGGTCGCGGAGCACCTCGCCCCGGCCCACGACTCGACGCCCGCGCAGCTCCTCGTAGCGGTCGCCGGTCTCGACCAGGGCCGTGATCCGCGGGTCGCGCTCGAGGTTGAGGATCTTCTGGCTGCGGCCGTACGTCCAGAACGCCGGGTCGCCGTCGACGAAGCCGTACCACATGGCCACCAGGTGGATCGTGCCGTCGTGGTTGTGCGTGGCCACGTTCATCGTCTTGCCGTCGACGAGGAACGCGTCGACCTCCTCGGTCGTCATCTTGATCAGGTCGCGGCGGCTCGGCATGGGGCGACGTTCTACTGCGCGGCGCACCGCGGCGATGGCGAGGCGCTCGGTGTCGACGACGGTGACGGCGCCCCGCCGCAGTCCGACGGCGCCGCTCGGCCGCCAGCGACCGAGCACCTGGTTCGCGGTCGCCCGCGACGTGTTGGCGAGGCTGGCGAGGTCGACCTGGGTGACCGGGATGTCGATGGCCTCGCCGTACAGCGGGACCAGGGCAAGCAGGCGGCGGACGACCCGCTTGTCGGCCGGCAGGTACAGCATCTCCGAGAGCTGCTCGGTGAGCCGCCGCACGTACCCGGCGAGCAGGTCGATGAGGAACTGGTTGACGCCGGGTGGTCGCGGCGCAGCTCCTCGAACTGGTTGCGGTGCAGCGCCCACGTCTCGGTCGCCTCGAGCGTCACCGCGGTCGCCGTGCGCACGGCCCGCTCGCTGAGCAGCGCCAGCTCCCCGAACGCGCCCCCCGGCCCGACACGAGCAACGTCGCCACGTCACCCATCGGTGTCGTGACCCGAACGGCGACGTGGCCCGCTCGACCAGGTGGACAGTGTCGCCTGGATCGCCCTCGTGGAACACCACCTCCCGCTTGGCGAACCGGCGCCGCCGACCGGCGGCGAGCAGTCGACGGCGATCGGTCGCGGCCAACGGTTCGAGCAGCGGCCACGTGCTCGCCGGCACGGGACGATGCTAGCGCCGTCCGAATGTGTCACGTGCTGACATTCAGAGTGTCGGCTGCTACGACAGACTTCGGATGGCGCGCCCGGGGGATGCTCTTGGGCATGACCACGCTGACAGCCACGCTCGCCCGGGGTGAGCGCGAGCTCCGCGAGGCGCTCGGCATCGTCGTCCGCAGCGCCGACCCTGGGCCGGAGCTCGCCGAGATCCACTCCGACCTCGCCCGGCTGGCAGCCGCACGCGGCGACGTCCAGATCGCCGAGGCTCACTTCCGCCAGGCGCTCGCCAACCGCACGCGGCGCTTCGGCGCCGGCCCGGCGAAGTGGCCGAGACCTCAGGCCTGCTCGGCACCCTGCTGCTCGCCACCGGGC
Source organism: uncultured Solirubrobacterales bacterium (assembly GCA_963724065.1). Taxonomy (GTDB): domain Bacteria; phylum Actinomycetota; class Thermoleophilia; order Solirubrobacterales; family JBBDJG01; genus DASRIA01. The sequence continues at coordinate 32,176 of CAVRTB010000001.1, read as the reverse complement.
GCGTCGACGGCGCCACCGGTTCCTGCGCGGCCGCCTGGCCGTCGCACCTCCCCCGTGGCCTGACCCGCTCGGCTATTCCGCCGGCCGAGCAGTTCGGGAGCCACCGGGAACCGCCCCCGGGCGAGCGCCTCGCCGATCGCCTCGCTGGCCGGCCGGACCGATCACGGTGGTCACCAGGTCGAGCGGGACCAGCTCGTCGTCGAGCACCCAGGGATCGTGGTCGCCGCACAGGTGGGCGGTGAGCGCATCGCCACAGCGGCGTCGGGCAGCACCCGCCCGACGCCAGCCACCACCCAGACCGGCACGCCGGCATGGTGGGCGACGGCGGCCGCGGCCCGCGAGCCGCCGACGGCGACGAACCCGGTCGGTCCGACGGCACTCGCTTCGAGCAGCACGATGTCGGCCCGGGCGGCCGCGCTCGCCGAGGCCGGCGGTCGGCACCTCGACGGCCGCCACGTCGGCTCGCCGCAGCCGGCGGACGAGACCGACGCCCTCGCCGAGCACGTCGACGGCCAGCACCTCGACGTCGCCGCGCCGCGGGCAGCGCCTCGCTCACCAGCTCGGGCCAGCCGAGCACGAAGACGATGGCGTCGTCGGCGATGGCCGCCGCCAGCTCGAACGGACGTCGGGTCGTCGGCGATGTCCTCGGCCACCGCCCACGCCTCGCGGCGCGGGTCGCCGGCGGTCAGCACCCTGCGACGCGAGCCACCACAGCGGTCCCGACAGCGGGTGGCGCTGGATGACCCGCCGGCAGGCCGTGACCAGACCGGCGGGCTCGAAGCCGAAGCCGGCGAGGGCGGTCGCCGTCTCGTGGACGAGCTCGCCCTGGTACGCCCCCGATGACCGGGCGACGTACCGGAGACGCTCGATCGGGTGCACCGCCGGCGACGATATCCGGGGTTGGGGAGCCGCGAACCGCCTGCACTAGCTTCCCTCCCCGATATGGCGACGAACCCCGCGCCCGACGTGACGCTGACTGCCGTCGGCGGCGAGTCCACGGACGGTCAAGGACTGGCTGACCACGTTCCACCTGGCCGTCGTGGTGCTCGACCCGTTCACGTACGAGAGCGCGTGGATCATCGAGACTGCCGGGCGGCTGCTCGAGCACTTCAGCGCTGCCGACTGCCGGGTCGGCTGGGTCGTCACCGGGACCGACGACGAGGCCCGCCAGTTCCTCGGGCCGTGGAGCGAGCGGCTCCTCACCTTCGCCGACCCCGACCGGGCCTTCGTCAAGGCCGTCGAGCTCGCCGAGCTGCCGGCCCTCGTGCACCTGAACCTCGGCATCCAGGTCGAGGGTGTCGCCGAGGGCTGGGATCCGGCGGCATGGGAGAAGGTGCTGGCCAACCTGGCCCGGGTGATGAGCTGGTCGAAGCCGAACCTGCCGGTGGCCGGCGACCCGGCCGCCTACGCCGGCACTCCCGCGCTGGTCTGACCCGCCGATCAGCCGACGACCCGCCCTTGGTCATGGCGAGCACGTCGAGGGCCCTGGTCACCTCTGTCGTCGGTCATCCACCCCCGGTCGACCACGATCTCGCGGGGCGAGCGACCGGTGCTGATCGACTCCTTCACCACCTCGGCCGCCCGCTCGTAGCCCGATCGCCGGGTTGAGCGAGTGGCGATCGACGGCGACGACTCGGCGTAGGCCCGGCAGCGCTCGACGTCGGCCTCGATGCCGGCGATGGTCCGGTCGGCGAACAGCCGGGAAACGGTGGCCAGCAGCCGGATCGACTCGAGCAGGTTGCGGGCGATCACCGGCAGGTACACGTTCAGCTCGAAGTTGCCCTGCGAGCCGGAGAACGCCACCGCGGCGTCGTTGCCGAACACCTGGGCCGCCACCTGGGTGACGGCCTCGGCCATGCACCGGGTTCACCTTGCCCGGCATGATCGAGCTGCCCGGCTGCAGGTCGGGGATGCGGATCTCGGCCAGCCCGGTGCGGGGCCCCGAGCCCATCCAGCGGATGTCGTTGGCGATCTTCACCAGCGCTGCCGCCAGGGCGCGCAGCTCGCCCGGAGAGCGACACGAGGGCGTCGCGGCCGCTCTGGGCGGCGAAGTGGTCGCGGGCCTCGGTGAGCGGGAGGCCCAGGTCGTCGGCCAGGCGGGCGATCACCCGGGCCGCAAGCCCCTTGGGCACGTTGATGCCGGTGCCGACGGCGCTGCCGCCGAGGGGCAGCTCGCCGACCGGGGCAGCGCGGCGCGCGATGCGCTCGGCGGCCTGCTCGACCTGGGCGGCGTAGCCGCCGAACTCCTGGCCGAGCGTCACGGGCGTGGCGTCCATCAGGTGGGTGCGGCCCGACTTCACGACTGGTGCGGAACTGTGCGGGCCTTGCGGCCGCAGGGCTGGCGGCCAGGTGGTCGAGCGCGGGCAGCAGGTCGTGCTCGCACGTCGCGGGCGGCGGCCACGTGGATGGCCGAGGGGAAGACGTCGTTCGACGAGAACGGCGCGTTGACGTCGTCGTTGGGTGGACGGGCTCGCCGAGGCGCTCGGCGGCCAGGGTGGCGATGACCTCGTTCATGTTCATGTTCGACGACGTGCCCGAGCCGGTCTGGAACACGTCGACCGGGAACTGGTCGTCGTGGGCCCCGCTGGCGACCTCGGCCGCGGCGTCGTGGATCGCCGCCGCCTTCGTCCTTGGACAGCAGCTTGCGTCGCCCCTTCTCGGCGGCCGTCGCCCCCTTGATCGACGCCAGCGCGCCGATCATCGACCGGCCGATGGTGCTCGCCCGACACGGGGAAGTTCTCGACCGCCCGCTGGGTCTGGGCGCCCCACTTGGCATCGGCTGGGACGAGGACGTCGCCCATCGTGTCGTGCTCGATGCGGAACCCGTCCGGCGCTTTTGCCATGCTTCGACGCTACCCATGCGTCGATTCGGCCGACCCATCGTGCTCGCCGGCTTCGCCGTGCTGTTCGTCGTCGGGTACCGCCCTGGTGCTCTCGGCGGGCGCACGTCGGCCAAGGACCGGTTCATCGACGACGCCGCCGACGTGTGCACGGCGTCCAAGGCGCGGGTCGCACGCCGCGTCCGACGCGCTGCTGGGCGCCGACCCGTACCGCGGCCGAGATCGAGGCCTTCCTCGCCGGCGCCGTTCGCCGACGAACTGCGCGACCGGCTGGCACGGCTGCGCGCCCTCGAGGTCCCCGACGGCGAGGTCGAGGTGTTCGCCGAGCTCGCTCGGCGGCGTACGCCGACGTCGTCGACGCCGTGGCCGCCGACCCGGCGACGGCGGCCGGCCGGCGGCCGACCCGTTCGCCGCCATCGACGCTCGCCTCGACGACTACGGCCTTCCGAGTGCGGTTCCGAACCCGCCGCGAGTGACGTCATCCCGGTCCGCTGAGTACCGTTCGGCGTGGGCGACTTCCCGTACACGGAGCTGCTCCCGGTCGGGCCGGACGAGACCGAGTACCGCCTGGTCACCGCCGAGGGCGTCGCCGCGGTCGAGCTGGCGGGCGAGCGCTTCGTCCGGGTCGAGCCCGAGCGTCCTGCGACGGCTCAGCGCCGAGGCGATGCGCGACATCGCCCACTACCTGCGGCCCGGCGCACCTCGCGCAGCTGCGCCGCATCCTCGACGACCCGGAGGCGTCGGCCAACGACCGCTTCGTCGCCCTCGACCTGCTGAAGAACGCGTGCGTCGCCGCGGCCGGCGTGCTGCCGATGTGCCAGGACACGGGCACGGCGATCGTCGTCGGCAAGAAGGGCGAGCGCGTGCTCACCGGCGGCGACGACGAGCGCGGCGATCGCCCGCGGCATCCACGACACGTACCAGACGTCGAACCTGCGCTTCTCGCAGATGGCGCCGCTCACCATGTGGGACGAGGTCAACACCGGCACGAACCTGCCGGCCCAGATCGAGATCTACGCCGTGCCCGGCGACACGTACAAGTTGCTGTTCATGGCCAAAGGCGGCGGGTCGGCCAACAAGAGCTTCCTGTTCCAGGAGACCAAGGCGCTGCTGAACCGGACGAGCCTCCTGCGTTTCCTCGACGAGAAGCTCCGGACCATCGGCACGTCGGCGTGCCCTCCGTACCACCTCGCCGTCGTCGTCGGCGGCACGTCGGCGGAGCACGCGCTCAAGGTGGCGAAGCTGGCCTCGGCCCACGAGCTCGACTCGGCTGCCCGCGTCCGGGCTCGCCGCTCGGGCACGGCTTCCGCGGACCGGGAGCTCGAGGCCGACGTGCTGGCGCTCACCCAGGGCTTCGGCATCGGCGCCCAGTTCGGGGGCAAGTACTTCTGCCACGACGTTCGCGTGATCCGCCTCCCGCGTCACGGCGCCTCGTGCCCGGTCGGCATCGCCGTCTCGTGCTCGGCCGACCGTCAGGCGAAGGCCAAGATCACCGCCGACGGCGTGTTCCTCGAGGTGCTCGAGCGCGACCCCGCCCGGTTCCTGCCCGACGTCGAGCCGGACGACCTCTCCGGCGACGTCGTGCGGCTCGACCTGAACCAGCCGATGGACGCGCTGCGGGCCGAGCTCAGCCGACTACCCGGTCAAGACGCGGCTCTCGCTGTCGGGGCCGATGGTGGTGGCCCGCGACATCGCCCACGCCAAGATCAAGGAGCGCCTCGACGCCGGTGAGCCGATGCCGGCCTACCTGCGCGATCACTGCGTGTACTACGCCGGTCCCGGCCAAGACGCCCGCCGGCTACGCGTCCGGGTCGTTCGGCCCCACGACGGCCGGGCGCATGGACAGCTACGTCGAGCAGTTCCAGGCGGCGGGCGGCAGCTTCGTCATGCTGGCGAAGGGCAACCGGTCGGCGGCGGTCACCGAGGCCTGCCGGCGCCATGGCGGCTTCTACCTCGGCTCGATCGGCGGGCCAGCCGCCCGACTGGCCCAGGACTGCATCCGGCCGGATCGAGGTGCTCGAGTACCCCGAGCTCGGCATGGAAGCGGTCTGGCGGATCGAGGTGGAGGACTTCCCCGCGTTCATCGTCGTCGACGACAAGGGCAACGACTTCTTCACCGAGGTGTCGACGCCGGTGGCGATCGGCGAGCGCCGTGCGAGGGTGTCGACACGCCAGTCGTCGACTTCCATGGTGCAGCGCTCACGACGAACGCGGATCGCTCGCACGTTCCGGGCGTTCTTCTCGCTGCCGGGGTCGCAGGTGTTCATGATCGTGCTCATCGTCTTCCTCCTGCTGCTCCTCGTGGCGGTCATCGTGCTCGACACCAGCTACGCGCGCCCGGACGACCCCGACGGCCTCGAGCACGCTGCAGGCGATCTACGCCGTGTTCGGGATGCTGTTCTTCGAGCACGTGTTCGACCTGCCCAACGACGCCGTGAGCGCCACGTTGTTCTTCCTCGTGCCGGTCGTCGGCATCTTCACGCTCGGACAGCTGTTCGTCAGGCTCGGCACCACCGTCCTCAACCGGGAGAAATGGGAGATGGCGAAGGCCTCCACCTACAACGACCACGTGATCCTGTGCGGGCTCGGGCCGGGTCGGCTTCCGGGTGTGCCGGTGGCTGCTCGACCTCGGCGAGGAGGTGGTCGTCGTCGACCTCGACGACGAGGACTCGATGTACGACCAGGTCCGCGCGTGGGGCGTCCCGATCATCGTCGCCGACGCCCGCCGTCCCGAGATCCTCGAGCAGGCCGGGCTGCAGCGCCGCTTCGGCGATCGTGCCGGTGAGCGGTGACGATCTCGTCGAACCTCGCCATTGCCGTTGCGGCCCGGGGCCTGCGGCCCGACATGCGGGTCGTGCTGCGCACGTTCGACGACAACCTCGCCGCCAACCTGCAATCCGGGTTCGACATCCATCGGGCATACAGCACGTCAGCGCTCGCCGCGCCGGCGTTCGCCGCGGCGGCGGTGCACGCGCCGGTCGACTACGCGTTCTCGTACGAGACCGAGCACGAGGGCGAATCGAGCCAGGCGCTGGTCACCATCACCAAGTTCACGTTGGTCGAGGGGTGCAAGCTCGCCGGGTACACGGTCAGGCAGCTCGAGGACGAGTTCGGCGTCAACGTCATCGCCCTGCGCACCAAGGGCTTCGAGGTGCACCCGCCGGCCGACCGTGTCCTCAACGTCGGCGAAGGGTTCGTGGTGTCGGCCACGCCGGAGGGGCTCGACAAGCTCGCCAAGTACGTCCCCCCGACACGCGAAATGCGCCGCTACCTCCAAGGCCGCTGGCCCATCATCACCTGACATGCGCCGCTCGCAGGCTCGCGGCTGTGCGTCGAACGCACGCGGAGCGCACGCTCCTTGCTGCTCCGCCTAGCGGCTCGCAGCTTCTCGAACTCGACGGAGTTACGGCGCGTGGCGTGCGGTGATGGCGTCCGGGACGCGTCAGGCCATCGAGACGAGGTCGAGGAGGGCGTCGGACCAGTAGTCGAGGTCGCCGTCGGGCATGAGCAGCACGCGGTCGGGCGCGAGGTCGCGCACGAACGGGGTGTCGTGGGACACCAGCAGCATCGTCCCGGGCCATGCCCCGAGCGCGGTGGCGGTCGCCTCGCGGGCACCAGGGTCGAGGTTGTTGGTGGGCTCGTCGAGCAGCAGCACGTTGTGCCGTCCAGCGACCAGCTGCGCCAGGGCGAGCTTCGTCTTCTCGCCACCGGACAGCGTGCCGGCGTCCTGGTTCGCCTTGTCGCCGGTGAGCCCGAACATGCCGAGCAGCCGCCGCAGCTCCTCGTCGCTCGTCGCGGCGTCGACGGCGCCCTCGCGCATGTGCTCGAGCAGCGTCCGCCCGGTGACGATGCCCTCGTGCTCCTGGGCGTAGTAGCCCACCGACACGTTGTGCCCCCAGTGCACCTGCCCGCCGTCGGCCGTCGGTGACACCGGCGAGCACCCGCAACAGGCTGGTCTTGCCGGCGCCGTTGAGCCCGAGGATCAGCAGCCGCTCGCCACGGCCGACGTCGAACGTGACGTCGTCGAACACCCGCAGCGAGCCGTAGGACTTGTCGAGCTCGGACACGTCGAGGACGGTGCGCCCCGCGGGCGGCGGTTCGGGGAAGCGCAGCTTCAGCGCCCGGCGGGCGGCAGGGGCGTCGATCCCGGCGGCTTCGATGCGAGCGATGCGCTTCTCGAGGCTGTGGGCCATGGCGGCCTTCGTCGCCTTGGCACCGAAGCGGTCGATGAGCCGTTGCAGCCGGGCGATCTCCGTCGCCTGACGGGCGGCCAGCTTCGCCTGACGCTCCTCGTCGCGCCGGCGGGCGCCGAGGTACTGCGAGTACGTGCCCTTGTACTCCACGAGCGTGCCGATGCCGTCGTCGCCGCTGCGGTCGAGGTGCAGCACACGCGTGATGGCGTCGTCGAGCAGCTCGAGGTCGTGGCTCACGACCACCAGGGCGCCGCGGTACGAGCGCAGGAAGCGCAGCAGCCAGTCCCTGGCGTCGTTGTCGAGGTGGTTGGTCGGCTCGTCGAGCAGCAGCGCGTCACTCCCCGCGAACAGGATGCGGGCGAGCTCGACGCGGCGCCGCTCGCCGCCGGACAGCGACCCGATCGGCAGATCGACGCGGTCGGCGCCGAGGCCCAGCCCGGCGCACAGCCGCCGCACCTCGGAATCGGCGGCGTAGCCGCCCTCGAGCCGGAAGCGCTCCTCGGCCCGCGAGAAGCGGCCGATGTTGTCGTCGGACGGATGCTCCTCGATGCGCAACCTGAGCTTCTCGATGCGGGCCAGCGCCTCGTCGAGGCCGCGGCCCGACAGCACGTACGGTGAGCGCCGGCGTGCCGTCGTCGACGCCGGCGACCCGCGGGTCCTGAGGCAGGTAGCCGAGCCCGCCCGACACGTGCACCACGCCGGCCGCTGGGGTCGCCACGCCACCGAGGACCCGGAGCAGGCTGGTCTTGCCCGCACCGTTGCGACCGACCAGCCCGACGGTCTCGCCGGCGCGCACCGTGAAGCTGGCGCCCTCGAGCACGAGGGTGCCACCCACTTCCACGGAGAGCTCACGGGCTGCCAGCACGATCGACGAGTCTCTCGCGTTCGGGCGGCGGTTCCACCGCCGATTTCTCAGGCGGGTGCGAGCGGCAACGTCGGCGTGGCAGTCAGGTTGACCACGTATGGCCCGAAACGAGGCGGGACGTACATCAACGACCCGGTGCTGATCTCGAGCTCGATCGCATGCCCGGGCTCCAGCCGCCAGGCCACGCCGTGCAGGGCGACGTCCTGGGCGATGCGACCCCGGAACCGGAACGGCATGGTCTGGTCGTCGACCGTCACGCGGGTGCCGTCGGGGGCGACGTCGACCAGCTCCAAGTGCACCTGCGCCTCGAGCCCGATGGCCGAACCCGTGAGCCGCACCGTCGGCACGCCGAGCATCGACCGGGGTTGGTCAGACGCCGGCAGCACCACGGCGCGGCGGGCGGTGAGCGCCAGCTCCAGGGCCGACGCCGGCGCGGCGTTGAGCACACCGTCGCCGCCGGTGAGGCCCGGCCCCGGGAGCAGCCCGGTGCGCATCGGCGTACCGGTCACGCCCCACCGTGCCCGGCAGCGGCCACGACGCCGCCGAGTAATAGCGCCCGTCCTGCGCCTGCCACTCGACACCAGGGCCGGTGTCGACCGACCCGTCGCCGCGCACCCAGCGGTCCATCCACGCCAGGATGCGTTCGGCGGATACGGCCTCACCGGTCACGGCGTCGTCGGCGTTGCCGTTCGGTCCGTAGCGGCAGCCGACCAGGCTGTGCCCCGAGCAGTACACCACCAGCTTCAGCGGCGTTCCGGCCGCGGTCAGGTTGCGGTAGTTGTCGAACGCATCCTCCAGCGGGAACAGCGTGTCGATGCTCCCCTGGATCAGCAGCGTCGGCGCGGTGACGGCGCCGCTGTGCAGCGTCGTCGACCGCTCGGTGAACCACTGCTCGGTCGCCGGGTCGAGGCGGCCGACGGCGAGCATCTCGGCCTGGGCGAGATGGAGCTGCGGTGGGAAGGCGCCGAGCTGGGGCCCGGCCGGCGACTGCAGCCCGTACAGCAGGGCGGTCGCCAGGCCACCGGCGTACAGGGCCTCGCCCCAGGCCAGCTTGGGCGCCCACGCCGGCCAGAGGTCCCGATGGAGGTCGCCCCAGGCGATCTCGGGCACGATGGCGTCGATGCGATGGTCGACGGCCGCCGTGTTGATCTGCACGCCGCCGGCATTCGATCCGCCGATCCAGCCGACCCGCGGGTCGCCGGGGCCGTCGAGCAGGATCTCCGGCCGCGTCGCGAGGTAGTCGATCAGGGCCATGGCGTCGCCGACCTCCGGCGGGCCGCCAGGGCCGGCCACGCCGCCCGACTGGCCGAACCCCCGCGAGTCCCACGTGAGCAGGGCGTACCCGCGGTCGAGCAACCGGCCGGCGATGCCGCCCGCGGTCGTGCGGCGCGTCCCCGCCCAGCCGTGCGTCTCGAGGACCACAGGGACGGGGCTCTCGGGTGCGGCCGACGGCGGCAGCATCAGCGTGGCGACGATGGGGGTCCCGTCGAACGACGTGACGACGATCGGGTCCTCGATGCGCACCGCCTCCTGGGCGGCGGCCGGGGTGGAGGTGGGCACGACGGCCGTGGTGAGCAGGGCCGCCAGGAGCGCAACGCCGAACATGGAGAGCTTTCGCCGAATGGGCATCAGGGGTGGGTTCGCCGACGGCACGGGTCGATCCTGCCCGTCGCGTCGCCGTCCTAGCCTCACCGGGATGCCCGCCCGGCTGCTCGTCGTGCTCGCCGCCGTGCTCTGGGGCACGACCGGCACGGCGCGGGCGCTCGGTCCCGACGCCGCCGACCCGAGCGCGGTCGGCGCCGTACGCCTGATCGTCGGCGGAGCCGTGCTGGTCGGTTATGCCGTCGCCACGGGCGTCCTTCGGGGCCGGCCGCTGCGGTCGTGGCCTCCGGTGCCCACGCTGGCCGCGGCGGTGGCGATGGCGGCGTACCAGCCGTGCTTCTTCGGCGGTGTGGCCCGGACGGGCGTGGCCATCGGCACGGTGGTCGGCATCGGCAGCGCGCCGGTGTTCACCGGGATCCTCGGTGCCGCGTTCCGCGGCGAGCGGCCCGGGGCCGACGTGGGCGGTCGCCACCGGGCTCGCCGTCGGCGGAACGGCCGTGCTGCTGGCCGCCGGGTCGTCCGCCGAGGTCGACGCCACCGGCGTCGTGCTGGCGTTGGGCGCCGGCGCGTCGTACGCGGTGTACGTGCTCGGCACCAAAGTGGCGCTCGACGTGCACCCGGCCGATGCCGTCGTGCCGGTCACGTTCGGTCTCGCCGCCGTGCTCCTCGTACCGGTCGCGGCGCTCGCAGGCGTCGGGCCGCTGCTGACTGCCGGCGGCGCCGGCGCTGGCGGCCCACCTCGGCGTCGTGACGGTGGCGGTCGCCTACCTGCTGTTCGGACGGGGCCTCGCCGGAGTCGATGTGGCCACCGCCGGCACGCTGACGCTCGCCGAACCGGCGACGGCGGCCCTGCTCGGCATCGTCGTGCTCGACGAACGGCTGTCGGCAGCGAGCGCGGCCGGCATCGCCCTGATCGCCGCCGGGCTGGTGATGGTGGCGGTCAGCGGGCGGTCCACCCGCCGTCCACGGCCAGCACCTGCCCGGTGACGTAGCTCGACGCCTGCGACGCGAGGAACAGCAGCGCGCCGTCGAGCTCGTGTTCCTCGCCGTAGCGGGCCATCGGGCAGTTGCGGAGCACGAACTCGCTCGATCGGTCGTCGCTGCACCATGTCGGACGTCAGCTCGGACGGAAACCAGCCGGGAGCGAGGGCGTTCACCCGCACCCCGCGCCGCGCCCACTGGCACGCGAGCTCGCGCGTGAGGTTGACCACCGCGCCTTTGCTGGCGCAGTAGCTCGCCTGCTTGATCGGGGCCGACGCCACCAGCCCGAGGACCGACGCCACGTTGACGATCGAGCCGCTGCCGGCCGCGAGCATGTGGCGCCCGGCCAGCTGGCAGAGGTGGAACAGCGCGGTCAGGTTCACGTCGACGACGGCCGCGGAAGTGCTCGAGCGACTCGTCCTCCGCTGGCATGGGGTCGCCCATGCCGGCGTTGTTCACGAGGACGTCCACGGCCCCGAAGCGCTCGACCACCCCGCCGACCAGGGCCTCGCACTCCTCCACGACGGTGACGTCGCACGTCTCGGCCACCAGCCCCGGGCACGTCCTCGGCCAGGGCGGCGAGCCGGTCCCGGCGCCGGGCGGCGGCGACGACCGTCGCCCCTGCGGCGTGCAAGACCCGGGCGAAGCGGTGGCCGAGCCCGCTGGACGCACCGGTCACGATGACGACGCGACCGTCGAGGGAGAACAGGTCGAGCGGGGACGACGGGACGGTCGAGGCAGACATGGCCACCATGTTGGATCGAGAATGGGTCGGTGAAGGTACGCATCGGCTACGGGCTGGGCGTGCGCCACGCCACCGACGCCGGCCGGTTCGCCGCACTGGTCGACCGGCTCGAGGCTCTGCGGTTCGATTCGCTGTGGCTCTCGGAGCGGCTCACGGGACCGTGCCCCGACCCGATCGTCGGGCTGGCGGTCGCCGCCGGACGCACGCGGAAGCTCAAGCTCGGCACCAGCGTCCAGGTGCTCCCCGGCCGCAACCCGGTCGACGTGGCCAAGGCGTGGGCCACGCTCGACGTGCTCTCGGGCGGGCGCACCCTCCCGGCGTTCGGGCTCGGTGCTCCCGACCCGAAGGAGCACCTGGCGTTCGGCGTCGAGCGCGGCGAGCGGGGCGCCCGCTTCGACGCCGCCCTGCCGGTGATCCGCCGGCTGTGGGAGGGTCACGAAGTCGAGGGCGTGTCGTTGTCACTGCTGCCCGTGCAGCGCCCGCCCGATGTCTGGCTCGGCGGAACGTCGCCGTCGGAGCTGCGGCGCGTCGGCCGCCTGGCCGACGGTTGGCTCCCGAGCTTCTGCACCCCCGACGACGTGCGGGCCGGGCCGGTGGCGATCGAGGCCTCGGCCCGCGCAGCACGATCGCGAGATCGACACCGAGCACTTCGGCGCGCTGGTCCCCTACCTGCTCGCGGGCGACGGCATCCCCGATGTCGTGGCCGCGATCATCGCCGCCCGGCGCCCCGACCTCGACCCCGCCGCCGTCGTCCCGGTCGGCCTCCCTGCCCTCCGCGACCACGCTGGCTCGGTTCGTCGACGCCGGAGCATCGAAGTTCGTCCTCGTGCCGGTCGTCGAGCCCGCAGGAGTGGGACGAGGAAGCTGGCCGCAGTCGCCGACGGCGTGCTCGACCTGCAGGCGTAGCCGGACCCGACCGTGCTGACGTCGCTGCGGGCTCGGCTCGACGAGGCCGCTGGCACCCAGGACGTCGACGCCCCTGGCCGTGCTGTTCGCGTTGAATGCGGTCGACGAGTTGGACCAGGTGACCTTCGGGGTCGTCGCCCCGGAGATCCGCGACACGTTCGCCATATCGGAGACGGCCGTCACCACGATCTCGGCGGCCGCCGCCGCGCTCGTGATCATGCTCGTCGTCCCGGTCGGCGTGCTGGCCGACCGGTACAACCGCGTGCGGATGACGTTCGTCGCTGCCCTGGCGTGGGGCACGATGACGATCGCCACCGGGCTGTCCGGCTTCACCGGCGTGCTGGGCCTGCTCGTGCTGGCACGCGTCGGCGCCGGCCTCGGGCGGGTGATGAACGAACCCGTCCATGCCAGCCTGCTGGCCGACTACTACGCGCCGGCGAACCATGGTCGGGTGTTCAGCATCCACCGCATGGCGAGCCCGGTCGGGCTGATGCTCGTGCTGGTGTGCGGCGCGGTCGCCGACCTCGTCGGCTGGCGCCTCGGCTTCGTCCTGCTCGCCATCCCGACGCTGGTCGCCGCTGCTGTTCGTCCCCCGGCTGCGGGAGCCGCCGCGGGGGGCGTCGTTGAATTCGGCGCTCGCCGTGCGCGCCGCCGAGCACGCGAAGGAGGCGCGTCGTTCCGCGAGGCGTGGCGCCGGCTACGAGGCATCGACACGCTCCGGCGCTCGTGGGTGGCGGCGTTCTTCATCGGCGCCGGGCTGATCCCCATCGCGGTGTTCTTCAACTTCTTCTTCGAGCAGGAGTACGGCGTCGAGAGCACGACGGCTCGCGGCGCGATCCTGACGCTGTACGGCGCCGGCTCGTTCGCCGGGCTCCACGTCGCCTCGCGCCTGTCGACGCGCACGATCATGGCCGGCGACGTCCCGCGCCTCGCCACGCTCGGCGGCCGCACGCTGATCGCGTGGGGTTGGCGCTCTTCGTCATGGCCACCGCGCCGTGGATCGGCCTGTCGATCGCCTTCGTGTTCGTCGTCGGTCTCGCCGGCGCCGGCTTCACGTCGTACGCGTTGCCGATCGCGCGCGGCCGTCGCCCCGCCTCGCCTGCGCTCGCAGGCGTTCGGCTGGTTCGTGTTCTTCGTCGGCCTCGGCGCGATCGTCGTCACGCCGATCGTGAGCGGCATCGGCGAGGGAGCGTGGCTACCGCTTCGCCATCGCCGCTCTGTCCGGTCTGTTCGTCGTGGCCGGGCTGGTGTACTCGACGTGCCAGCGGTTCATCCGCGCCGACGCCGAGCGGGCGTTCGCTGCCCTCATGGCCGACGCTGCCGAACGGGTGACACGCCGGTTCTTGCAGGTAGAGTGCAAGAACATGAGCACGCTCCAGCTCGAGTACACCGCCGACGAGCTGCTGGCCACCGACGACGTGGCCGCCCCGCTGGTGGCGGGTGGCGTCCGCTGCCACGGCGGCTTCCTGCGCCGACGGCACGTACGTGTCGCCCGCGGACCAAGCACCGCGTCCCGGCCATCCGGGCGTGGCAGGCGAGCCCACCGCGAACGGTTCGGCACCGACGTGCTCGACCTGCCGCTCGACACGTGGCCCGGGCACTACCCCAACCTCGACCAGACGCGGTTCCTCCTCCGGTAGGGCGTCCGCGACCCGATCGTCACCATCCTCACGCGCATCGGCACGGTCGAGGGGTTCGGCGCGCTGATCCGCCTGTCGGTGCATCCCCGACCTGCGCCGGTGCTTCAGCGAGGACGTCGATGGCACGGCCATGGCTGCATCTCGACCGCGGCCTGTACGAGGCGCACGCCCGCGACGAGGCGGGTTACGAGGACGAGGGCGGGCACCGGCAGATGTGGTGGGCCGCACGCGACATCGCCTTCGAGGATCCCGTCACCGAGGACGAGACGGTGCGCATGCTCGAGCGGCTCGGCTGTCGCGCCCGGGTTCTGGCGGCTGCCGTCGACCCCGCCCGGCTGCGAGCCGAGGCGATCGCCAACCGGTCTGGCCCGACGACGTCGAGTTCGAGCTCGAGTCGATCGTCGAGCGCATGGTGCGGCTGCTGCTGATCGAGATCTCCGCCTTCCATGTCTTCGCCTGGGCGGAGGCGGTGCTCGTCCGACACCGACCTGGTCGCCGGCGACGGCGAGGCCGGCCGGCTGGTCAGCTACGTGCGGGCCGACGAGACGCCCCACGTCGAGTACCTGCGCACCGTGCTGTCGGAGATGCGCGACCGCACGTTCGTCGGCAACTTCCGGCCGGCGGCACGCCGGGGCCGAGCTGATCGGCAGCATCTGGGACCGAGCCTCGCCGAGTCGCTCGGGCCCCGTCGCCGACGAGCAGATCGCGTTCACGGTGCGACGAGGTGGAGCGGGCGACTCGACGGTCGCCCCGACGCCGCCGACGTCCTCGCCGAGTTCCACGCCCTCGCCGATCCCGCCGCCTGACGCGCGCCCGGCGGCGCCCTGACCGCCATAGTGTCGGCCCATGCCCGTGTACGTGGCCGTGGTCGGGGGCAACGAGTGCGCCGAAGCCGTCGCCACCGCCGCGGAGACCGTGGGCCGGCTGCTGGCCGAGCACGGCGCCGTCGTGGTGACCGGCGGTCGAACCGGCGTTGCGGCCGCCGCCTCGCGGGGTGCAACGGCCGCGGGCGGGCTCACCGTCGGCATCCTCCCGGGCCGCTCCCGCGCCGAAGCCAATGAGTGGGTGCAGGTGGCGGTGCCGACGGGGCTGGGCGAGACCCGAAACGCACTGGTGGTCATGGACACCGACGGCGTGATCGCCTTCCCCGGCCGCTACGGCACGCTGTCCGAGGTGGCGTTCGCGCTCCTCGCGGGTACACCGGTGATCGGCCTCGGATTCGACGGACCGGCCGACGTGGTGCCGGCCGCGTCGCCCGATGAGGCCGTTGCCCTCGTGCTCAGCCCACGGCCACGCACGACGTGACGGTGATCGCCCCGTCGGCTCCGGCGCACCACGGTCGCGTCGCCGTCGGCCCACTCGACGAGCGCTTCCTCCAGCTCACCCGGTGTCGCCCGGCAGTGTCGCCGACGGCCACGAGGCGGGTGCAGACGTCATAGCCGGCCCGCCACGTGACGTAGGCGTCGCCGCCCCACCCGTCGACCGCATCGTCGGCGGTTTCGTCGTCGATGTGTCGAGGAGCAGTTGGAAGCCGAACGCGCCGAGCACCCCGCGCTCGACCTCGGTCCCGTCGGCGACCGGCGCCGCGACCGGCACCGCTCCCTCGCCGTCCAGGAACGATCTCCGGCTCGAGCACCTGCTCGCTGGTCGTCGGCGGGGCACGCGAAGGCGGCGTCGAGCCGGGCCTGACCGCCGGCGTCGAGCAGCGCGGCGACGAGATCCGGCCCCAGCGTGTACGGCGCGACCAGCAGGTCGATCAGCACGGGCGGGATCGTGAAGATTGCAGGGTCGCTGGCTGCCTCGAACTGCTCGTCGATGGCCTCGTCCCGCTCCTCGTCGCTCAACGTCGCCACGAACGCGTTCTCGATCGTGCACGGCGTCGCCCTCGACCAGCGCCGTGAAGCCGAAGCCCTGCTCATCGTCGGCTATCGTCGAGCTCCGGCCGCTCCAGCTCGAAGTGCTGGTCGTCGATGGCGTGCACCAGCTCGTGGGCGATGATCTCCCGCACGTACGGCGTCAGCGCTCGGCGCCCCTGACCACCAGCTCGTCGGTGGCCGAGTCGTAGAACCCGACGACGCCGGCGCCGAGCAGCGTCGGAACGCATCGACGAGGTCTACGTCGGCGTCAACGAGGCCCAGCGCCTTGAGCGTGTCACCGTTGGCCTCGATGTCGGGGATGTCCTCCTCGAAGTCCTCCAGCAGCCGGGTCTCGAACTCCTCGTCGTCGGCGAGCTCGACGACCACCGGGCGCAGGAACTCGAGTCCTCGCTCCTGCTCGACGAACGTCGGAGATGTCGGCGACCGCCGCGTCGAACTCGCGTCGGACCGTCGCCTCGTGGTCGTCGTCGTCGATGCGCCGTCCGGGCTCGGTCGTGGTGGTCGTCGCCGGTGCTTGGTCGTCGTCGGCGAAGGACCGGCTGCGATCCTCAACCCGCCGGGATCGCGGGGCAGCACGGCGGCCAGCACGACGGCCATGGCCACCGCTCCGGCCACCACCGCCATCGGCCGGCTCAAAGCACGTACACAGCGTCGCCGTTGCTCACCAGGTCCGGGAAAGTACTCGGCGATGTGCATCGGGATCCGCACGCAGCCGTGCGACGCCGGGTGGTTCGGCACCGATCCCGAGCCGTGGACGGCCCAGCCCCGGTAGAAGTACACCGGGTTGTACAGCCGCCCCAGGCGTCGACTCGCGCCAACCGGAGATGCGCCGCTCGAACGTGAAATCGCCGGTGGGCGTCACCGCCGTGCCGCACGACCCGTTCTCGCAGTAGTGCAGGTTGTTCCCGGTCGAGATGTGGGTGATGAGCGCGACCTGGCCGTCCGTGTACACGTACAGGACCTGGCGCTCGATCGAGATCTCGGTGCGGTTCGGAGCGCCGCCCGGCACGAGGGCGTCGGCCGGGCCGGCGTTCTGCATCGCGGCCCACAGCTCGGGCGTGACCACGCCGTCGCCTTCGTAGCCGTACGTGTGCTGGAACGCCCACACCGCCTGCTGGGTCTTCGTGCCGTACTGGCCGTCGAGCGGGCCCGGGTCGAAGTGCATGGCGACCAGGCGCTCCTGCAGGGCGAGCGTCCGCGCGCCCTCGACGCCCGGACCGAGCACGTCGGGCTCGGGTTCCGCCGGCAGCTCGGGTGTGGTCGTGTCGCGGGCGCGGTCGTTGTGGTGGGGCGCAGCCGTCGTGGTCGTCGCCGGCGCCGTCGTGGTGGTCATGGCGCGGTCGTCGTCGTCGTCCTGGGCGCCGATGTCGACGTCGAGTACGCCGTCGACGACGGCGTGGTCGCGCTCGCTCCGTCCGCGCCGTCGTCACCCAGGCACGCCGCGCCGACGAGCGTCAGCGCGAGCACGGCCAGGGCGGTGAGCCGGCGGCGGGTCGGGGTGGCGGACATAGGGTCTCTCCTGTCACTGGTGTTCCCTCTCAGACGCAGGGGACACCCCGTTCGATCCACCAGGGCGGGAAAAGGGTGACACGGTTGGCGGACCGGTGGCGGAAGGATACGGAGCCCGGCGGCGTCGAACCGACGATGACCGCCTTGATGACCCGCGCCGTCGCCGGTGACGATCGGGCCTTCGCCTCCCTGGTCAGGCACTACGACCGGCCGCTGCGCGCCCTCGCGTACCGGCTGCTCGGCGACCGCCACCGCATGGACGACGTGCTCCAGGACGCGTACGTCAAGGCGTACCGGGCCCTCCCCAAGTTCCGCGGCGAAGCCGCAGCCGGGCACGTGGCTGTACCGCATCGTCTACAACGCCTGCCTCGACGACCTGCGGCGGGCGCGGCGCCGGCCGACGGTGCCGCTGACGAGGCCAACGAGGGCGCCAGCCCGGAGCCCGGGCCAGGCGAGCGCACCGCCTTGCGCGACCGACCTCGAAGCCGCCCTGGCCGAGCTGTCCCCGGAGCACCGGGCCGTCGTGCTGCTGGTCGACGGCGACGGCTTCGACTACCCCGCCGCCGCCGCCGTCCTCGGCGTGCCGCCCGGCACCGTTGCCTCGCGCCTGTCCCGAGCCCGGGCCGCCCTGCGAGCCGCCCTGGCCGACCCCGAAGGAGGGTCACGATGAACGCTGACCGCGACCTCGACCTGGCGCGGGCGCTGGCGACGCTCGACGTGCCCGAGCACCGCCCCGGGTTCTGGGAGGCGCTGGAGGCCGAGCTGGTCCCCCACCGGCGTCGAGCGGACCGCCGATCGACGACAACCTCCCGCTCGCGCGCAGCCCGCGTCGCGCGAGCCCGATCGTCCGGCTTCCCCGCCGGCGCGTCGCTGGCGGTCGCTGGCAGCTGCCGCCGTCCTGGCGGCGGCCGCGGCCTCTCGCCGGCGGCATCGCTGGCGGTCGCGACGCTGCGCCCGCGCCCGAGGCCGCTCACCACCGCGGGCGAGTGGCGGAGCGAGGTCTCGGACGCGCTGGCGGCCGTCGACACGCTGCGCGGCACGCTCACCACCACCGACTACGACGAGGCGGGCGAGCCCGCTCGAGCAGACGTACCCTTCTGGCGGGCATCGGACGGCTCCTACCGGATCGAGTACCCCGACGGCGAGATCGCGCGCATACGACGCCGGCGACGGGCACGTTGACCACGAGCATGCTCGTCGAGACCGGCCGTCCCATCGGCCCGCCCGACGGCAGGGTGTTCGGCTCGGCGCTGCTCGACGAAGAGGTGACGACCGCCGTCCAGGCCCTGGCCGCGGAGCCCGACGCATCGGTCGCCGAGGACCATCGTCGACGGGCGCGACGTGTACGTCGTCGACCTGCCCGTCTCGCCTGACCTGCTCGGCGAAGGCAGCCCCGATCGCATGGAGGTCGTCATCGACCGCCGGCTCCGGGTGCCGGTCGACGTGACGCGCTTCGCCGGCGACCGCGTCGTGCACCGCGCCCGCTTCACCGACCTGCGCACCGGAGACGTGCCGCCCGATGGGACGTTCACCGCTCCGGTCGGCGCCGGCGCGGCGCTCGTCGACGACGGATTCGTGCGCCTGGTGACGCCGGCCGACGCCGCGGCCGCGGCCGGCTACCCGGCGCCCGTGCCGGCGGACGGTGCTGTGCCGGACGGTTTCGTGCTGGCGGGGTCGCGTACGCCGCCGAGGCCCAGGGCACCGGGGCAGAGGGCATGAACCCGCCCGAGCGTCGACGTGGTCACGCTGCTGTACACCCGCGGGTTCGAGTGGTTCACGGTCAGCACCCGGCGCGAGGACGTCGCCGGCGACCCCGAGTCGGTCTGGAGCGACCCGATCGCCGGCGAGGGCACGCTGCAGCAGTACGAGCCGGTGGTGCTCGAGGCCGGTCGGTTCGCGGCGACGGACGCGCAGCGGTCGCTGACCGCCCCGTTCGTCCCCCACCTGTGGGGCATCGGCGACGGGCTCGTGTTCACCGTCGCCGGCAACCTCTCGGCCACCGACCTGGTGGCCGTGGCCGAAGTCGATCGGCTGAGGCGTGCCGCTGCCGGTCAGCCGCCGATGGCGTCGACCACGAGTTCGGCGATCACCCGGTAGCCCTCGGTGGTGCCGTGGGGGTCGGAGAACTCGCAGAAGAACGTGAGCTCGCAGACCCTGGCCACCGGCACCGGGATCTCGCCATACGGTTCGACCACGGTGGTCTCGTCGAGCGAGCCGTAGCCGCCCGTCGCCTCGGTGACATCGACGAACTGGGCCCCGGCGCCCTCGTAGTGCGAGCGCAGAGCCGGGTTGAACGTCGACTCGAACACCGCGCCCGCCTCGGCGACGGCCGGGCGGTTCGGGCTCGTGATCCAGGGTCCGAGCAGGATGTTCGGGTATGTGAGCCCGATGACCGGCACGTCGGCACCGACGGCGTCGCGGCACCTGGCCAAGGATGTCGTCGAGGTTGGTCCCGATGCCTCGAGTGCCGTCTCGTAGCACTCCTGCGGCTGGGAGTCGGTCACGCAGCCGAAGAAGTCGTTGCCGCCGATCATCACCGTGACCAGGCCGATCTCGCCCTCGTGGTCGCGCATGAACGTCGTCGCCGACTCGACCTGTGACACGTCGAGGTATCGCGAGCCGCCTACGGGCGGGCGGGTGCAGCCTGTGGCGGTGAGCATCGATTCCGTGGTGGCGCCGCCGCAGCCGAAGTTGACGAGCGTGTAGTCGAGCCCGCGCGTCGGCGGCGAGATCGATCACCTGGTCGGCGTAGCCGTTGGTGGTGGCGGTCGCGACGGTGCTCCCCGCGTTGACCTGGAACCCGGCCGCGTACGAGTCGCCGAGCGAGACGTAGAACCCGTCGTCTCCCGGCTGCAGGTCGTCGGCTGTGGTGCTCGCAGTGCTGCCGCCCGCCGTGGTGCCCGTCGTGCCACCGTCATCGTCGTCGTTGCAGGCGGCGGCGAGCAGTGCGATGGCGATGAGCGCCGCCGCTGTGCGCCGCCGAGCCGGACGGGACCGCATCCGTTCAACGTATCGACCCGCAGTGCCCCCGGTGGGGGTCGAACCCACACTGAAGGCCTTTTAAGGGCCCATCCTCTGCCAAGTTGGGATACGGGGGCAGGCTCGTCAGGCTACGCCGCCACCTCGCCGCCGTGGCCGAGGACCCGCCACAGCGCGGCGCGGCAACGGTCGGCCGCCGTGCCGTCGAGCCGGTTGGCGGCGACGACGCCGTCGATGATGTCGGCCAGGACCGCGGCCCACGGCCGGCCCTTCACGACGACGGCCACCGTCGTCCCGCCGTCGGCCGCGCCGGCGCAGCGTGCGGTCGACCCCCGGCACCCGCGGCGGGCTGCGGTAGCCGGGAACGGTGTAGCCCCGGCTCCTGCACTCCTGCGCGACCGTGCGCACGGCTTCGGCGAACTGGAGCGCGGGCGACTGCATCGAACGCAGTCTGCCCCGGGGGTGTGACAGTGCCGAACTCGGAGGATTTGTTGCGCACAGCGCAACGAATCCTCCAACATTCGGGCGGTTGGGGGGTCCGCGGTGGTGTCACACCCCGTGCGTACGGTTGGGTCGTGGCGCTCGCGGACGATCAGCTCAACCCGGCGCAGCAGGCCGTCATCGACATGCTCGGGGCGGCCGGCTCGACGTGGCCGACGTTCCCTGCCGGGCTGCGCGACGAGCTGCGCGACGAGCTCGAGGACGGGCTGACCCCCGCCGTCGAGCGGCTGCCCGACGGCGAGGACCTGTAGCTGAGCAAGCACGCCCTGTCATCGGTGCACGGCTGCGAGCTCCGGTTCCTCGCCGACAGTGAGTTCGCGTGGAGCACGGCCACCGCCCGCGGCACCGTCGCCCACAAGGCCATCGAGCTCTCCCTCAACTGGCGCGGGGCGCCGGCGCCGCTCGAGCTGGTCGACGAGGCCACTGGCCCGCCTCGGCGAGTCCGATCGCGGCCTGGGCGACTGGCTCCAGCGCACCAGCGAGGTCGAGCGGGCCGAGCTGCGGGCGCAGGCCGGCGACCACGTCACCAAGTTCCTCGAGTGCTTCCCCCCGCTGCAGCTGCGCTGGCGCCCCGTGTGCGAGGCCCGCATGCGCCAGGAGCTGTGCGGCGACCGGGTCGTGCTCGGTGGCCGGGCCGACATCACGATCGGCCACGCCGTCGGGCACGACCGCCGGCAAGGTGATCATCGACCTCAAGACCGGCGGCTTCGCCCCCGCCCACGTCGACGACCTCCGCTTCTATGCCCTGGTCGAGACCCTGCGCATCGGCGTCCCACCCCGGCGCCTGGCCACCTACTACCTCGACTCCGGCCGCCTCGTCCCCGAAGACGTCACCGAGGCGATGCTGCGACTCCACGGTGGCACGGGTCGTCGACGGCGCCGACCCGTGTCGTCGCCCTGCGCACCGGCGCCGTCGAGCCCGTCACCCGCCCGGGACCGGCGTGCCGCTGGTGCCCTCTTCGACCGGAGTGCCCGCCAGGGCAGGCTCATCTGGCCGAAGCCGACGAGCGGGCGGGCTGGTAGCCACCGGTCTCGTCGTCCATCGGCCGCGAAGCGGTCGCCAGCCCGCAGCCACAGGGCCGCCGCCACCAGCAGCAGCCCGGCGCCGGCCACCGTCGGTCGGGGGCCGACGTGCTGGGCCAGCCAGCCCTGGGCGAGGGCGCCCAGCGGCACCGAACCGGTCAGGCCCATCAGGTAGAGCGAGATCACCTTGCCGCGCATCGTCTCGTCGACCTGGAGCTGGATGGTGGTGTTCAGCGTCGACGCCAGCGCCAGGTAGCACGCGCCGGCCACCACCAGCACCGCCACGGCGAACGCGTACGCCGGCGCCATGCCGAACGCGGCGACGGCGGCGCCGTACAGGAGCAGGGCGGCGGCGGTCAGCGGTCCCCTGGCCACGTCGTTGCCGCGCCCGGCGACGAACGGCGTGCCCGAGCACCGACCCGATGCCGAGGGCGGCGCCGAGCAGGCCGTACAGCCCGCCGCTGACCTCGAACACGTCCTCGGCGAACACCACGAGCAGCGAGAACAGCGGGCTGCCGAACAACCCGAGGCACACGACGACCTGGACGCACACCCAGATGCCGGGCCGGGCCCGCACGTAGCGGAACGTGCCGGCGAACTCGGCGAGGATCCGCGGCGCGGCCGCGTCGTCGGCGCACGACCTTGGTCGGCGCCCGGATCATGAGCAGGGCGCGCGATCACCGCGCCGTACGAGCAGGCGTTCAGCAGGAACGACCAGCCCGGGCCCGAGGGTGGCGAGCACGACGCCGCCGAGCGCGGGACCGAAGGCGCGGGCGCCGTTGAACTGGGCCGAGTTGAGCGTGATCGGCATTGAGCAGCGCCTCGCGGGGCACCAGCTCGGTGACGAACGCCTGCCACGACGGGATGTTGAGGCCGCCGATCACCCCGGCCACGGTCACGATGATCGGTGATCACCACCGGCGACTCGACCCCGGCGCTCCACACCAGCCACAGCGTCGTGGCCACCACGGCCATCAGCGACTGGGTGACCAGCAGCAGCCGCCGGCGCGGGAAGCGGTCGGCGAGCGACCCGGCGAGCGGTCCCACCAGCACGGCCGGCAGGAACTGGGCGAAGGTGGCGAACCCGACCCACGCCGCGCTGCCGGTGAGGTGGTACAGCACGAACGGGACCGTGACGTTCTGGATCCAGCTGCCGGTGTTCGACACCAGCGCCGCCGACCAGAAGATGGCGAAGTCGCGGTGACCGAACGCCGCCGCCGCCTGCCGCAGGCTCGGCCGTTCGGGCGGTCCGGTCGAGCATCCAGCCAGTCTGGCGGGGAGCCGACCGCACCGGGCGCGTTAGTCTCGCCCGCCGTGGCCTCGTCGCGGCAGACACCCCAGCTCCGGGGGCAACCGGCCCGCCCGCACCGCGGCCTCGCGTCCGCACGCGGCCCACGGCCGGCACAGCGCCGGGATCCGACGCGTCGACCACCTCGAGCCGCGCTGGTGCCGCTGCGCCCGCCGGAGCCACGGCCGGATCCCCTCGTCGACCCGCGCCTGCAGCGACGTCGACGAGTGGGGTCGCTCCGAGCACATGCGCGAGCTCGTGCGCCGGGCGTTCGACCCGCTCTACCGCAACTGGTTCCGGGTCGAGTGGGAGGGTCTCGACAAGATCCCGACCGACGGCGGCGCGCTGCTCGTGGCCAACCATGCCGGCGCCATCCCGTCCGACGCCCCCGTGATCATGCACGGCATCGAGACCGAGCTCGAGCGGCCGGTGTACGGCCTCGCCGAGTACGTCTTCCGCACGATGCCGGTCGTCGGCACGCTGTGGGCCCGCACCGGCGGCGTGACCGCCCACCCCGACAACGCCTACCGGCTCCTGCGCGAGCAGCAGCAGCTGGCGCTGGTGTTCCCCGAGGGCACCAAGGGCACGAGCAAGCCCTACACCGAGCGCTACCAGCTCCGCCGCTTCGGGCGGGGCGGGTTCGTCGAGATCGCCATGCGGGCCGGCGTCCCCGTCGTGCCCATCGCCGTGGTCGGCTCCGAGGAGGCCATGCCGATCCTGTTCAAGGTCCCGTCGCTGGCCCGGGCCCTCGGCGTGCCCTACGTCCCCGATCACCGCCAACATGCTGGTGTTCGGGCCGCTGCTCGGCACGGTGCTGTAGTTCCCGGCCAAGTTCAAGATCCGGGTGCTCGACCCGATCCACTTCGACGTCGAGCCCGACCAGCCGCGGTACTCGCAGGAGCCGGATCATGGACGAGGCCGAGGCCATCCGCGAGCGCATCCAGGCCGCGCTGCACGACATGCTGAAGCAGCGCAGCGTCGGTCTGGTTCGGGTAGCGGCGTGGGCAAGCGCGTCCTCGTCACCGGCCTGTCGACGTTCTGGGGCGGCCGCGTCGCCCAGGCGCTCGAGCAGGACCCGACGGTCGAGGTCATCGTCGGCCTCGACCGCAAGGAGCCGACGGTCGAGCTGGAACGCACCGAGTACGTCCGGACCGACGAGAGCTACTCGATCCTCTCCCGCATCGTGAAGGCCACCAAGGTCGACACGATCGTGCACACGTTCCTGGTCGTCGACTCGACCACCATGCGCTCGCGCACGATCCACGAGATCAACGTGATCGGCACGATGAACCTGTTCGCGGCGGCGTCGGCCCCGGCGAGCAGCGTGCGCAACGTGGTCGTGAAGTCGTCGACGCTCGTGTACGGCGCCGGCGAGCGCGACCCGGTGTTCTTCGACGAGGGCTCGGCCCGCACGCACCGGCCCGCACGACCGTCGAGCGCAGCCTGCTCGAGGTCGAGGGCTACGTCCGCGACTTCGCCGAGGACAACCCGCACGTCACCGTGAGCCTGCTGCGCTTCTCCAACGTGCTCGGGCCCGACATCTCCACGCCGCTCTCCAAGCTGCTCGAGCTGCCGCTCGTGCCCCAGCTGCTCGGGTTCGACCCGCGGTTCCAGTTCGTCGCACGAGGACGACGTGATCCGGTCGATCATGTTCGTGCTCGAGCAGGACGTGCCCGGCATGTACAACGTCGCCGGCGACGGCGTGCTGCCGTGGAGCGAGGTGGCCGCCATCTCCGGCAAGCGCACGCTGCCGCTCCCGCCGTTCGGACTCGGCCGGCGTCTGGCCGCCCTCGCCCGGGTCGGTCTCGACCTGCCCGCCCGAGGTGCTCGCGCTGCTGCGCTTCGGCCGCGGCGTCGACAACCGGCCGGCTGAAGCGAGTCCGGCTTCCGCTACCAGTACACCTCCGCCGGCGCGGTGCAGGCCTTCGCCGAGGCGCTGCGGCTGCGGCGCACGGTCGGCTCGACGCCGCCCGAGTACCACTACGAGCGCGACGTCGAGAGCTTCTTCCGCCACTCCCCCGCCGTCGTGCGGGAGGACTAGACGCAGGTGGCGCTGATCGACACCGAGGTGCGGTGACCGCGTCGCCACCGTCACGCTCAACGACCCCGAGCGGCGCAACGCCATCACCCTCGACATGGTCGACGAGATGATCGCCGACGTTCGACGACCTCGACGCCGACGAGGGCGTCGGCGCCGTGGTCGTCACCGGGGCGCCCCCGGCGTTCTGCGCCGGCGCCGACCTGTCCCACCTCGGGTCGAGCCAGCGCGACGGCCTGCGGCCATCTACGAGGGGTTCCTGCGCGTCAGCCGCTGCCCGCTGCCGACCATCGCGGCCGTCAACGGCGCCGCCGTCGGGGCCGGCATGAACCTGGCGCTCGTCTGCGACGTGCGCCTCGCCGCCCGGCGAGCGAAGTTCGACACCCGCTTCCTCCAGCTCGGGCTCCACCCCGGCGGCGGCCACACGTGGATGTTCCGCCGCATCGCCGGCCCGCAGGCGACGATGGCCGCCGGTCGTGTTCGGCGAGGTGCTCGACGGGGCCGAGGCCGAGCGCGTCGGCCTGGTCTGGCGCTGCGTCGACGACGACGCCCTGCTCGACGCCGCCGTCGACATGGCGGCACGGGCGGCGTCGGCGCCCCGCGACCTGGTGATCGAGTGAAGCGCACCGTCGCCGACATGGCGACGATCGACGACCACGAGGCCGCCGTCGAGCGCGAGCTCGACCCCCAGCTCTGGTCGATCGGCCAGCCGGCCTTCGCCGAGCGCCTGGCCGCCCTCCAGGCCAAGATCAGCAGCAGCGTGCCTGCTAGAGCCCTTCTCATGGACCAGTCGACCACTCGGCGAGAGTCGTCGCGGCGCTCGTGCCACTCCTCGGAGGTCATGGCGTAGCGGACGTGGTCCTCCCAGACGCCGTTGATCTCGAGGTAGCGCTCGGCGATGCCCTCCTCGCGGATCCTCAGCTTCTCGACGACGCGGCGGCTGGCGGCGTTGCGGGGGATGATGGCGATCTGGACCCGGTGCAGGCGCAGCTCCTCGAACGCGAAGCGCAGCACGACGGCCACGGCCTCGGGCATGTAGCCGTTGCCGGCGTGCTTCTCGTCGATCCAGTAGCCGACGTAGGCGTTCTGGAACGGGCCCCGCTGGACCGACGACAGGTTGATCTCGCCGGCGAACTCGCCGTCGACGAAGATGCCGAAGCCGTAGCCGGTGCCCAGCTGCCGCTCCCGCTCACGGGCGCTGCAGCGCACGGCGAACGCGTCGCGGTCGTTCACGACGTCCGGGCTCGAGGGTGAGCGGCGTGGCTCCCACTTGACGAGCCAGTCGACGTTGCGCCGGCGGACCTCGCTCCAGGCCGGGAAGTCGGCCGCCACCAGCGGGCGCAGCACGACGCGCCGGCCGAACGGAGGTCATCGAGGGCAGGTTAGGCAAGCGACGCCGGACGTGCTGCGGTCAGGCTGGACAAGGACCAGACCGTCGAGGATGTCGGCCTCGGACACCAGGCACGCCTCGAACCCGAAGTGGCGCATGATCGCCACGAGGACGCAGCAGCCGGCCACGATCACGTCGGCCCGCGCCTCCTCGAGGCCCGGGTTGTGCACCCGGTCGGCCCGCGTCTCGGTGGCCAGCGTGCGGAAGACGTCCTCGGCAGCCGCCTTGGTCAGCACGAAGTGGTGGATGGCGTCGCGGTCGTACTCGGCGAGGCCCAGCTCGACGGCGGCCACGGTCGACACCGTGCCCGCCAGGCCGACGAACGTCGCGGCCCCGAGCGGCCGGCAGGTCGCGGACGACGTCGTCGAGGTACTCCTTGATGACCGAGAGGCAGGCCGACAGCTCCTCGGGCAGCGGCGGGTCGTGGTGGATGAACTTCTCGGTCAGGCGCACGCAGCCGATGTCGATCGAGACCGCGCCTTCGCAACTCGTCGGTTCCGACGCTGAACTCGGTCGACCCGCCGCCGATGTCGACGACCAGGAACGGTCCGTCGGCGGGGTCGAGCTCGGCGGTGGCGCCGGCGAACGACAGCCGGCCCTCCTCGGCTCCCGGCCAGGAGCTCGGGGCGCTGGCCGATGACTGCCTCGGCGGCGGTGAAGAAGTCGTCGCGGTTGGCGGCGTCCCGCGCCGCCGACGTGGCCGTCATGCGCACGCGCTCGACGCCGAGGTCGTCCATCACCTCCCGGTACTCGCGCCAGCACGGCGACCGTGCGCTCGATGGCTTCGGGGGCGAGGGCGCCCGTGGCGTCGACCCCCTGGCCGAGCCGGGTGATGCGCATGAGCCGCTCGAGCGTCCCGAAGCCCGCTCGCCTGGCGGTCTCGCCGACCAGCAGGCGGGTCGAGTTGGTCCCGCAGTCGATGGCGGCGAGCCGCGTCACGGCTCGACTCCCCTGAGGCGGCGGTCGACCCACCGGCCGACCGGGTCGTCGCCGCCGGCGAGGAACCAGGCGTAGTGGGCGTGGAGGCACTTGACGCCCACCCGGGTGCCGCCGACCCCGCCGGACGGCCGGGGCCCGGCGTGACCGGCGGGCAGGGCGGCGTCGCGCTCGTCGGCGTAGCGCCGGTGCGCGGCCGCCAGCTCGCCGGCGTCGACCTCGCGCTCGGCCCGGTCGACGCCGCCCTCGGACTCGAGGCGACCGATCAGCGCCCGCTCGGTGTTCGCCGACGAGCCAGTACCGCGTCGGCATCGGCGTGCCGTCGGCCAGCAGCGGCTCGTTGCGGATCACGACCGGCGCGCCGCCGGCGTCGCGGACCACGACCATCGAACGCGCCCTCGGGGCTCGCGCCCGAGCAGCGCGGCGACGGTCTCCCGGTCACCGCGTCGACCATGCCCACGTCCGTCAGCTCCGTCAGCCCCGGCGGCGCTTGAGGAGCACACGCACCAGCCAACCCAGCGCCACCACGCGCCAGGACCGGCCCAGCCATTCGCTTGGCGACGGAGCCGCCCGCGGCGCTGACCAGGTCGACCGGTGCGGTCTCCCGCGGTTCGATGCGGCGCACCGACTCTGCTGGTGGCGTCTCCACGCCCGCCACCTCGGCGGGAGCCTCGTCGGCCGCGGAGGGCACGGCGGCCGGGGCGGGCCGGCGGCCGCGGGGGCGCGGCGGCCGGCGCGGGCGCGGGCGCGGCGGCCGGGATGGGACCCGGTTGGCCGGCCGCGAGCACGGTCTCCTCGAGGCACGCCACGAACTGGCCGAGGAGCTTCGACGAGACGTCGGCCATCACGCCCCGGCCGAACTGCGCCACCCGACCGGTGACGGTCAGCTCGGTGAGGACCTGCACACGCGTGCCGTCGCCGTCGGCGGTCAGCGTGGCCGTGATGGTGGCGTTGGCGTTGCCCTGGCCCGCGGGTCTCGCGGCCCTCGGCGCGCAGCACGGCGCGGTGCGCCTCGGCGTCGAGCTCGATGAAGCGGGCGACGCCCTTGTACGCGGCCGTGATCGGGCCGACCTTGACCTTGACCACGCCCCGGTACTCGTCGCCGTCGACTTCTTCGAGCTGGGCGCCGGGCATGCACGGCGCGATGCGCTCGACGTCGGTGAGGACGTCCCACGCCTGTGCGACGGGAACGCCCACCCGGAAGTCGTTGGTCAGCTCCATCGCTCGAGATCCTCCAGCGTGTCGATGTCGGCGCGCCGCTCCTTGGCACCGTATCTCGCCCACCAGCTCCGGCCGATCGGCCATGAGCCGGCGCGCCCCGGCGTCGCCCGTGGCCGCCAGCAGCGGCCAGACGGCCCGGTCGAGCCGGACCGGGTTGCCTCGCTCGGCCGGCGTACACGGCGACCGCGATCGGGATGCTCGCCGTCGCCGGCCGCGACCGCGCCGCCACGCGTCGGTCTCCACCACCGGCTGATCGCCGAGGCCGACCACCACGGCGTCGAGGCCGAGGCCGTCGGCCCAGTCGAGCGCCGTGCGCACCGACGTCGCCTGGCCGTCGGCCCACTGCTGGATTGCGACGGCTCTCGACCCCGGCGGGGAGCACGCCGTCGAGCGCCACCGCCCCCGTGACCACCAATGTCGGTCCCAGCGCCGCCGCCACCGCGTGCTCGACGGCCCAGGTCACGAGGGGCCGACCCCGGAACGGTGCCAGCAGCTTGTGGGTCCGGCCCGCGAAACGGCTCCCGGCTCCGGCCGCCAGCACGACCGCACCCAGTCGCGGCGGCTCGGCAGGTACTCGACCGTCGATGGCGAACTCCTTTGGGTGCTGCGGCAGGTCGTGGTCGCAGGTCTGGTGGCCACGGCGGCGCTGGGGCCGGGGGCAGCGGTCCCGGCGACCGCAGACAATGCCGACGTCACGCTAGAGGCTCGAGCGTTCGCGCCGGCGACGGTGACGATCGTCGCCGGGGAGTCCGTGACCTGGACGAACCGCGAACCCTTCCTGACGACCCACACCGTGACAGCCGATGGGGCGTTCGACTCGAGCCAGGGATGCATGGTGGGACTCGAGCAGAGCTGCCTCAATCCTGGTGAGCAGTTCATGTTCACGTTCGCCCAGGCGGGTTCGTACGCGTATTACTGCCGGCTCCACCGCGGCCAGGGCATGGTGGGCACGGTGCAGGTCACGGACCCACCGACGACCACGACCACCGCGCCGCCGACCAGCACCTCGCCACCGACGACCGCTCGGGTGACCACGACCCGCCCCTCAGGGCCCGTCGTCACGCTGCCGACCACGACCGTGGCGCCCACCACCCAGACGACCGCGACCACGGTGCCGACCTCGTCGTCGTCGGTCACGACACAGCCCACGTCGAGAGGTCCGGCACCGACGGTCATCACGGTCGAGTCGGCGGGCAGCGACCGCCACGGCCTGGTGGCCCCCGCGCTCGCCGCGGGCGGCCTGATCCTCGCCACCGGCATGGCGGCGGCCGCCCTCCGCGTGCGGGTGAACCGGGTGCTGCTCCCGCCCCCGCTGCCGCTGCCGCTCGAGGCCCCGCACCCGCACCCGCACCCGCGCGTGCGCCTCCGCCGCCCGCCCGCCCTCGCCCTGACCGATCCCCTCGCTCCCGCCGGTCACCCGGCGCGGCTGGTGGGTGGGTCGGCTGTTGGTTTCCAGAATCTGGGGTGGCGGGGGTCGTCGGGCGACACGAACGGTCGCCGGCCGTGGCCGTCGACGAGGGCCCAGCCCTTGGTGGACTTGAGCTGGTGGTCGTGCGGGCAGAGCTGGTCGATGTTGTCGAGGGTGGTGGTGTGGCACACGTGCCACTCGGTCCGATGGTCGCTCTGGGTGCGCCACCGGTGAGGGCACGCCTCGTTCGAGCAGAGGGGCTGGGACCACAGCAGCGCGATCTTCTGAGCGGCGTTGGGTCCACGGCCGAGGTGGACGGTGGTGGCCACATCGGCGCCGCGGGTGAGCACCAGCTTCAGAACGGCATCGCCCAGCAGGGCTCGCGCCCGATCGACCGGCACCGGGCCGATGCCCGGTGAGCTCGCACAGCTCGTCGCCGTCGGTGCGGCCACGCACCAGCGCTTCAAGGTCGACGCGAAGCAGCGCGAGGTGCCGTAGCCGAGGCTTCGCCGGCGTTCGCGGCGCCCCCATGGCGGCGGCACAGCTCACCGAGGGCGTCGGCGGCGTAGGCCTCGTGGGGTTCGTGGCGGTCATCGCGCTGTGCCTGGGCGAACTGCTCCTCGATGAGGGGAGCCAGGGTCGAGTGCACCAATGCCCCGACTTCGGGGGTGTTGCGCACGTGCAGGTTCCACGCGCCTTCGGCGTCGGTGAACTCCCGCAGGCTGCGACGATCGTGGATCCGCCGGTGGGTCGCCTCCGGTCGGGATCGGCCGCTGCCTTCGTGCGCTGACACTCCTCCCGCAGCCGGTTCAGGGGCTCCCTCCGGGCCGTTTCCAGCAGACGTTGTTCGGCCCCCGGCGCGGCGGCCGCCGCGTCGGCCACGGCCGCGGCCTGCGGAGCCGACAACTCACCTGTCCTCGCCGCCTCCTCCAGCACCGGCAGCTGCGCCAACCGCGCTGCCGTGTCGAGCTGCGTGCGGGCCTGGCCCACCGACACCCCGGTCTCGCCGGCCACCCACTCGGCTGAGCTGCGCTTGCCCGGCGAGCCTCCAGGCGTTGCCCTCCGCCGCCCGCCGCGCCGCCAGCGCCTCGACCGTGGCCGCCATGTTTTTCACCCGGGCCGCGTGGCGCATCACGGCGGCCGCGTCGGCGCACGACACCAGCGACGGGTCGAAGGCGGCCGCCAGCCGGCCCATTGCCTCCGCACCCCGGTGATCTCGACGAGCACTCGCATACGAACAAGTGTACGCAAGGGGTGTGACAAGGCCGGCGCGCCCCAGCAGATTTGGCCGAAGGTCAGGAAGGCGGCGCGTGGATGGGGCCGGTGGGTGTCGCGCAGGCTGGGGGCGCTGGTCCTCGCCGTGCGCAAGGCGATGATCTCGGCGCAGATCGACACGGCCGTCTCCTCGGGGGTCCGGGCGCCCAGGTCGAGCCCGATCGGCGCTCGGACACGAGCGAGCCCGGCCTCGTCGACACCTTCGTCGCGCAGGCGCTCGACGCGCTGGGCGTGCGTGCGCCGGCTCCCCATCGCACCCGGGTACCCGACGTCGGTGGCCAGCGCCGCCACGATGGCGGGAACGTCGAACTTGGCGTCGTGGGTGAGGACGCACACCGCGTCGCGCGGGCCGAGGCTCGGCCCGACGCGGTCGAGCAGGCGGTTGGGCCAGTCGACGACCACCTCGTCGGCCATCGGGAACCGCTGGCGCGTGGCGAACACCTCGCGGGCATCGCACACCGTCACCCGGTAGCCGAGCAGCTTGGCGCAGCGCGCCAGCGAGGCCGTGAAGTCGACGGCTCCGAAGATCAGCATGTGGGGTGGCGGGGCGAAGCTCTCGACGAACACCGACACTGCCCGCTCTCTGGCCTCGCCGTGTTCGCCGTAGTGGCGCACGCTGGTGATGCCGGCCGCCAGCTCGCCCGCCGCGTCACGGGCGACGACCCGGTCGAGGTCGGGGTTCCCGAGCGACCCTGCCGGTGGCCGGTCTGGCCACACCAGCAGCTTGGCGCCCAGCCCTGGACCGTCGACGACCGTCGCCAGCGCGACCGGTTCGTCGGCTCGCAGCGAGCGGGCGAGCGCCTCGGACAGCACAATCACCAGTCCATCGGCTCCACGAAGAGGTGGATCGTTCCACCACACGTCAGGCCGACGGCGAAGGCGTCGTCGTCGCTGTAGCCGAAGCTGACCAGCCGCCGGTCGCCGGTCGCCAGCACCTCGAGCGCCTCGGTGACCACGGC